>CAWDXE010000008.1:0-121638 GCA_963806185.1 uncultured candidate division Zixibacteria bacterium | reverse complement strand
CGGCAAAATCGTCAAAGACGTTTTGCTTTTTCGTCAGATTTCCCTGCTGATGCCAGGTCTCGCCGAATTCTCCGCCACCGCGCAGATTGGCGACGACATAGATGCCGCCGTGATCCAACCAGAGACGCGTCCAGATGGAAAAGCCGGGACTCATGTTGATGCCGTAGCCGCCGTAACCGTAGAGGATAGTCGGATTATTGCCGGTGAGTTGCGCGTCTTTGCGACGGAAGACATTCAAGGGCACTTTGGTGCCATCCTTGGAGGTGGCGAATTCGCGGGTGACGATGCAATCGTCGTAGTTCACTTTTGACTGACGAACGAGCTGGGTGCGCACCGGTTCATTCTTGGATGGATCGTACCGGTACCAGGCACCGGGTTTGGTGTACGACGACTGCGAGAAGAGGATTTCGTCGGCGCTGACCCACTCGAGGCCGCCGACGGAGGAAATCGGTTCGGTGGCAATGACGGATGGCTGACCGCCGTGGAGATCGACAGCGCGCAATTGGGAGGGGCCGCCCTTCATATCGACGATGTACATCTTGTCGGTGCCGGGGCAGAAGTCGATGATGGAGGCATCTTTCGATTCGGTCACCGCCAAGGTCGTCTTCTCCAGCTCGAGATCGGTGAGCGGAAGGCGATAGATCTGGCCGTTGGGGGCATTCTTGTGCGACAGAAGATAGAGGGACCCGTCGCGGCCGAACTTTGCGGAGGTGACCTGATCCTCGAATTTGGTCAGTTGCACCCACTTGCCGTCGGGGCCGGCCACGAAGTGTTCGTATTCGCCGCCGTCGCCGTTGGAAACAGTCGCCATGGAGTATTTGCCATCGGGAGTAGACTCCAGTGCGACTTCAGCAATGCGCGGAAATTCTTTGCCGAGCGCATAGGTGTCTTTGTCGATCGGCGTGCCGAGTTTGTGGAACCAGACCTGCTGGTAGAAGTGAATGTCGTCACCCGTCTTTTCGCCGGGCGCGGGGAAGCGAGTGTAGAAGACGCCGGAGTTGTCGGCGTTCCATGAGACGGAGCCGCCGGCGGTGGGGAACTGGACGCGCGGGATAACGTCGGGAAGCTGCTTGCCGGTGGCGGTTTCGAAGATGTACAACGAGCCGTCCTCGCTGCCGTTTTTCGAGAGAGACATCGCGACCAAGCGGCCGTCGAGCGAAGGCACAAACCAGTCGACGGCGGTCTGGCCGGTTGAATCGAACGCAGACGGATCGAAGACTACCTTGGCCGAAGAAGTATCGGCGGAAACGGAGAGCGTAATGATCAGCGGCTGCTGTTTGGGCGGTGCATCTTTGTAGGCGAAGAGGATGCCGGGGCGACTGACGATGCCGAAGTAGTTCGGAGCTTCGAAATTGTAGATGTTATTGAGGTAGTTTCTGATCTTGTCATGATCCGGGTACTTGTTGATAGTGGCGAGGGCGAAGTCATTTTGTGCCTGCGTCCAGACGACGACGGCGGGATCGGACTGATTCTCCAGCCATCGGTATTCGTCACGTATACTCACACCCCAGTAGTCGTCGACGACCGGGTCGATAAGAGTGACCGGATAGTGCGGCCGCGTGGCAACCTGGGCCAGAGCGACGTTGCAGAAGAGCGCGGCCAAAAGCAGGCCGAGACAGCAGAGATTACGCCTTTGCGCATGGGATTCCTCGTTTAAACAGAGCTATTATGCGAATTGGACGCGGATGCCTCGAGGTGAAGCAAGAAGGGATAGGAAGACCTATCAGGCCATTACGTTGCGACATCATTGGCATACAATAGCGGGGGAACCTGCGGCTGTCAAGAAGGGGGTGCAGGCGTGCGCAGTTGCCTGCCGATGTCAGAAGGTGCCGACGCGGGGCTGCAAGATGTGTTTCGGGCGCTGACGCAAGGGCCAGAGGGCGAGAGCGAGTGCCATGAGAGCGTCGCAACGATTGTTGTCGTCCCAGCGAGCGGCGCGGAGTTCGTCGTCGAATGACCAGACCCGGCCGGGGCCGTCGGGGAGCAGCCATTTATTGTAGCGCACGCGGCGCTGGGCGTGGAAGAGTTCGACATTGGTCAGCAGCTCGGCCTTGGTGGAGGGCGTGAAGATGACGGTTTCGGGGTGATAGTCGGACAGTTGTTCGGCGATAACGTCGCCAAGACCGGTAGCGTCGATGACAAGGGCGCCGGGGTATTCCTGCTGGCGCTGTTTGATTTTTTCAATCACCACGGCCCAATCAAAGCGTTTGAATCGTTCGAGGGCGATGACGGTGGCAAGGCCGTTCTCGATGGCGACGGTGATGCCGACGGTGGCGGTTTGTTTGCGGGCCAGGTCCCAGCCGGAGATGAAGAGCGGAGTGGTGAAGCGGTCGAGAGCGGCGGGGGCGGACAAGAGAGCGGCATCGATCATTTCAGTGCGGAGCAATTCGCCGCCGGAGTCAACGAATTCACCCATGATGTTCTGGTGCAGGCGAGTGTCGGAGAAGCAGGCGACGCGGTCATCGAGATAGTCGTGCGACAGGTACGGGTTCTGACGGGTGTCGCCGGATTGAAAGTAGCCACGGCGTTTGTTTTCGATGATGTCGCGAGCACGGCGGTAGAACCAGTTCTTGCCGTTGGGGGTGGAGACGAGATCGAGCGTGCCGGCGCGGTCGGCGAGGCGCATCATGATGACTTCTTCGACGACATATTCGGGGTCGGGGTCGAAGGCGACCTCGTCGAAAATGACGAGGTCGTAGTCGTTCCCCAACAGGTATTCGCCCTTGTTCTGGGTGCTTCGTGCTTCGACAGTCGCGCCGGTGGTAAAGGTGATCACGGGGTAGGGGGTGCGGTGGATTTCCTCGACGAATTCCGACAGCCCGTCGGAACGACGCAGTAGGCGGACGATATCGCGGAAGATCAGGTTGGCCTGATCCTGCGTGATGGAGGCGGCAACGGCGCGGTAGCGGCCGCAGTCGTCGTACTTCAGATCGCGCGGCCGGTAGATGGCGTGGTGGAGAAGCTTGACGGCGGAGACGAACGACTTGCCCCAGCGGTTGCCGGTGACCAAGACGTTTTCGGGCTGGGTGGAGTTGGCAAGCCAGGCGACTTGGCCGTCGTGAAGAGTGACGCCGAGAAAGTGCTGGGCGAAGAAGGGGATGTCGCGGAAACCGCGCCGCCAGGCCTCTTGTATGTCAGCGGGAATCACAGGAGGTCGTTCACTTTCGTTTTGGCGGTGTTGAGGTCGAGCAGACCGGCCTGGTGGAGTTTGAGAATGTTGTCGATGCGGGCGGTTTCGACATTCACGTTGCTCGGTGGCCTGATAGGCAAAGGTGTTATCGAAAACGAAGCGGCAGCGAGTGTCGAGACCGGCGAGAGCGAGATCGACGTTGCCGATCCATTCGAGGAAGCGGGAAACCTCGGCTTGAAGCGAACGGACCTGGCGCATGACGACGTCGAATTTGAATGATGACCAGGTGGTGGTGGCGCCGTACGAGTAGCCGAGCAGGAACGGAGCGAGATTGGCGCCGGCGCAGATATCCTCGATCATAGCGCGGTGGGACATGAACCAACTGTTGGCGACGTCGCGCGAACGGTCGGGGCCGATGTAATCGATTTCGACATTGTTCCAGGTGACCGGGTTGTCGTCGATATCGCAGCGAGCGGATCATCTCCACGGTAGCATCGAAGTATTCGTTGATGCGCTCGGTGTAAGCCTGGTCGGATTCGCCGGAGATGCGTTCCGGGGGAGTGATTTTCACGTGCAGACGGTGGAAGCCGGCATTGTGCGAGGAGCGGCGCATGTCATCGACGAGTTGTTGTTCGATGTAGGCGACAAAGGGGATCGCTTGAAGAATGGAGCGGCCGAACGGCTCGGAGATCGAAGCGGCGAAAGGGATGTAGTAGAAGTCGGGGCGGTCGAGTGGGATGCGGGTAGTGTCGCGTTCGAGGAAAAGAGCGGGCTTGCCGTTGACATCTTCGCGGATAATATCGGCGGGGTCGATGGGGATGAAGCGATCGACGGAGGAAGCGTCGGGCGCGACTGTCAGAATGCCGCCGAAGAGACCGTCGCGAAAGAGCGTGGCGAAGAGATCGGGGAGCATGGCGTCGATGGAAACGGGGCGGGTGTGCGGCGAACCGAAGAGGCGGCTATTGAGCGTTTCGAGGCGAGCGAGGGCTTTGGATTCGATCGCGGCGCCGGCGTTGGGAATTTTCCATGAGCCGGGGGCGGCAGAGAGGCGGACCCAGGTCCATATGGCGGCGTTGATGAGGGGGATCTGATCGGTGAGGAAGCGGTAGAGCTGGGTGCGGTAGCGGGTGTTGAGGGGGTCGGAGGCGGACCATCGGAGAATGTTGCCCAGATGGCGGGAGGTGGTGAGTTTAGGGGCGGGGGTGGCGAGTTTGACGGTGGTGGGGTGCATGGGGGGCCTTTCGGGGGGATTAGGGGTTGGAAAGATGGGTAAACGAATGTATACTAAGAGGTAGATGAAGACGATATGGTGGGGAATTCTTCTTTCGGTTTTGCTGGTCGCCGGAGCCAGCGCGCAAGCGCCCCAGTTGATCGGCTACATCCAAGACTCCACGTTGTTCGGGCTGTGCATCCGCGCGGCAGGGGACCAGAACGGGGACGGCTTCGATGATGTCTGGATATTCCGTTTTCCGCCGCGTGTGTCGCTGTATTTTGGGGGCAATGTTGTGAACGGGTCGCCGGTCATTACGATCGATTCATTGCAACCGGACATCGCGCGAGTTCTGGACGTTAACGGGGACGGTTACGATGACGCGGCCATATTGTCACGTACACCTCATCACTGGAAAGCCAATTTGTATATATGCGGCCCCGGGATGGACACATTGCGCGATGGGTGGTTCGGCGTGGACGCTCCTCTTCCACTCAAGAACATCACGTTTCTGAGCGACCTGAATCTCGATGGTAGACCAGAGATCAGTTATTGGCGTGACGACAACATTAGCGTTGCCCTCCATGCTTGTTGGCCGAGCGCCGATTCGATTCCGGACCTGACCTTCTACCCTCCCAATCGGCGAGGCACCAACTACGCCTTTGGGTGGGACATGTGTTCCGGTGACTTCAACGGCGATGGCACGGTGGATTTGGCCATTGGTTTCCCTCGTCAGGATCAGTTGCACGAACGCGGAGAAGTATATTTCTACTGGGGCGGTACCAGCATCGATACTATCCCTGACTTCACAATAGCCTATCCCGGAGACTGGATCGAGACAAGGAACTGGTATGGGGCAGGAGTTGAGAATGCGGGCGATGTGAATGGCGACGGCTTTGAGGACTTGTTAACCGGCCCGCTGACATGGCCGGAGAGTACTGCCTACATCTACTTTGGCGGCCCGGCGATAGACACGATACCAGACGTTCACTTCATGGAATACTGTAAGCTAATAGCTCCGGCCGGAGACATAAATCACGATGGATATGCGGATGTATTCACAAGCCGCTACGCGAGTCTACTATCGGTCGGGGAGGTCCGGCTGTACCTGGGGGGGACGCAGATGGACGCCACTGCAGACTGGGTCATGCATGTCACCGATTTGCCGTGCTGTCACACTGATTTCGGCATCGAGGTAGCTGGGATCGGTGATTACACCGGTGATGGAATTGATGATTTCGCTATCGCTTCCAACTACAGTGTGATGAATGGCCGAGTGTACATTTACGCGGGGTGGCAAGATCCGACAGATGTGGACGAGTCACGCCAGCCAGAACTTCCCTCGACCTTCCGTCTCTCCGTTCCTTACCCTAATCCGTTCAATGCCGTACTTACGATTCCCTTTGAGGTCGACGAACGCCAGCACGTCACGATCGAGGTGTGCAATGCGCTGGGGCAGAAGGTGGCGATAATTCTGGACAAGGAGATGTCGGCCGGTGAGCATAGGGTGACGTGGCGAGCGGAGGGTACGCCGTCGGGAGTGTTTTTCGTGCGAGCTGTTGGGAAGTACGGCGTGCAGACAAAGCGGGTGGTGATGGTGAAGTAGGGGGATACCCTTACAATCGCCCTTCGACTCCGCTCAGTGATGCCATCTGCCAGTGCGGCGCCTACAGAACAGAGCGTCAGGATCACCCGCTAAGAAGCGGGGATCCTGACCTACGGGAGACTTTCTTGCCCCACCGGTCGAAACCGCAAGGGTTTCGACCTACAATCAAGAAAACTGAAAGAGTGTCGTGAGGCGCAGTGGATTGGGTTTTGAGAAACTCCGACCGTGGGTGCCGACCAAGGGTCCGGAATGACAGAGGGGGGATTTGTGGACGACGAGATTCTGGGCCGTTGGCCCAGAATGACAATGAATCGCGATATGAGGCTGGCGCACGAGACGTACGCCAGCCACTGAATGACAGAGGGGGGATTTGTGGACGACGAGATTCTGGACCTTCGGTCCAGAATGACAATGAATCGCGATATGAGGCTGGCGCACGAGACGTACGCCAGCCACTGAAGGGAGAGATTTGTGGACGACGAGATTCTGGAGCCAGACAGGCCAAGCCTGCGCTTGCCCTGTCAGACTCCAGAATGACAATTGATGGGAGCAAGGCAGCTGGCGCACGAGACGTACGCCAGCCATCATTCGTTCTGAAGAGCCTGAGACTTCGTCACTCGCACGAGGGCGGGGGAACATTCGAGATAAAAAGAAAATTGACCAGGGCGGTCAGATCGCCGATGTCGACGCCGGCTTGATTGTCCATCGACGCCTCACCGTAACAGCAGACCGGGCCGTACGAGATAAACAGGTGGTCAATCAAAGCGCTCAGGTCACCGATGTCGGGCGTGTCGCTTGCCGAACAATCGACATTTCCACGCAGGCCGGAACAACAAAGGGCTGAAGCATCGCGGATAGTCACCGCTCCGGCGAAAACGGGAGTGTAGTCGTTGCGCGACGAACCCAGAAAACTGAGTCTTGAGAAACTGGAAAAGGCGGCCGTATCAAAAGTGACAGTATCAGACTGCTGCCAATTCTCCGCATGAAACCAGTAGGTGACGATCAGCTGCGGTCCGGTGGGATCAGGCGACAGGCCGATATCGGTGATGGTGAAGCCAGAGGCGCCAATGGTGCGCAATTGGTTGGCGCGCTCAATTTCCGCAGGCACCAACGAAAAGCAGGGTGGTTCCCACATTGAACTGCAACCACCAAAGGCAGTCTTCGCCGCAGGATCGACGATCGCCGAGTCGAGAATCACCTTTGCATTGTCCCATTCGATGCCAAGCGACGCCGCGCGGAGTATGTCGACATCGTGATAGAAGAGGAGATCGAGTTTGAAGGCGAGTTTGCCGCTGTAGAGATCGGGAGAGTCGCAGATAAATTTCACCGTGTCGGCTGCGCCGGGGTCGTCCGGGTCTTGTTGTGCCGAGGCTGAGGCGCAAAGCAACACGAGGCTGCAGAGTATGATGGATTGAATCTTCATACATGTACCGTCGATACCGTATGGGTTATTGGATGACGGATGACTATTTATAACATCGCGTTTGTGGGCTTGGTTGTCAACAATTAAGATCGGGGCTGGCGGGCGAGATGGAGGCCGGTCATTGATCGTTCGGGCCCATGGGTTCCGGACCAAGGGTCCGGAATGACAAAGGGTCGGAACATGTGGCTGGCGCACGAGACGTACGCCAGCCACTGAAGGGGGAGATTGGTGGACGACGAGTTTCTGGAGCCGGACAGGCCAAGCTCGCGCTTGCCCTGTCAGACTCCAGAATGACAATAGGGGGACATCTTTCGGTGCAATATCCTCTACAAAGAGCCCCGATCTGCAATCTGTAGCGGTTTGCTACCGAAAACGGGGAGCATGGTCGTCGAAAAAAGGAATCCAGGTGTACACTTGACGGGAGCGTTGCAATCGTACATTGTTGGTAATATGACTCTTATCCATATCATCAAAACCAAAGACCTGATGGCAGAAACTGTCGCTAAAGAACTCCTGCGCCGCGTCAAAGCGGTCAAAGGCCGGCGATTCATGATCGCGCTGTCGGGTGGAAATACGCCTAAGTTACTGTACCAGAAACTGGTACAGATACCGGAGGCGAGACAAATCCTGTCGCAGCGGGCCGAATTCTTCTTCTCCGATGAACGGCCTGTAGCGGCGGATCACCCTGATTCGAACTACCTAGCCGCGGAAACAGGTCTCTTCCGGCCGCTGGGTATTGACCACAATCACGTTCACCGGATGCGCGGCGAAGCAGATGATATTGGGCAGGAAGCGGCCATCTACGAGCAGGAGATGCGTTCGGTTCTGCCGCAACTCGATGGGGTATCGAGATTTGACATGACGTTCCTCGGCCTTGGCGCCGACGGGCACACGGCGTCGCTGTTTCCCGACTTCGCCTTCGACCCCCCCAGCGACCGATTTATCATCGCGCCGTACGTGACGGCAAAAAAGTCGTTTCGGCTGAGTTTCTCCCTGCCGTTAATCAACGCCTCGCACGCGGTATTCTTTCTAGTAGCCGGATCCGACAAGGCGGAGGCGGTTCGGCGGGCGTTGAATCCCGGCGAATCAGGGGAATCAGTCCCGGCCGGCCGAGTGGCCGCCAAGGAGACACGTTGGTTTGTAGAGCGCGCCGCCGCAGCACACATTGATCCAAAGGATGCGCGAGTAGCAAAATGGCCGATCTCCTAGCGGGGTATATCAGCGGTTCGACGACAGATATTGCGCGAGTGCGCAACAACCAGGCAGAAGTCGAGTTGTATGATCATAAGCGGTTCGTGAGTCGCGATTTCTCCAATCTCGAATCGATACTCAAACTGTACCTGAAGAGAAACACGCGGCCGATCAGCGCCGCCTGCTTTGGCGTCGCCGGCCCGGTGCTCAAGAACACGGTGACGACGACCAACCTTCCGTGGTACATCACCGGCGACAATATCGAGAAGCAGTTTTCCGTCGGTCGCGTACGGCTGGTGAACGACGTCGTCGCGACGGCGTACGGCTTGACGCACCTTTCGGCGGAACGGTTTTTCACGATCAACGAAGGGGTGCACGGACCGAACGGGAATCTGGGTCTTATTGCGGCCGGACGCGGATTGGGGCAAGCGCTCATTTACCGCGACCGGAACGAGGTTCACCCGTATGCATCGGAAGGGGGGCACTCGGATTTTGCGCCCGGTAACCAGCTTGAAATGGAATTGTGGGAGTATATCTACGCCGAACAGGGGCATGTTGAGGCGGAAGATGTGATCAGCCGGACGGGGCTGGAGAAGATTTACTACTTCCTCACGGAGACGCAGGGGCACAAAGCATCAAAGAAGATCGAGAAGGCGGATGAATTGCCGGGCCTCATTATCGAATTGGCGTTGTCGGGGAAAGATGAGACGGCCATCAAGACGGTTGATATATTTATCGACTGTCTGGCGTCGGAGGCGGCCAACCTGGCGCTGAAAGGGATGACGACCGGCGGCATTTACGTGGGTGGGCAGATCGCGCCGCAGATCATCACGTTGTTGGACGGCGGGCGGTTTATGGAGCGGTTCGTGAAGAAGGGGAAGATGGAGGCGCTCCTGAAGAACATGCCGGTGGGGATCATTATCGAAGAAAAGGCGGCGCTGCTGGGTGCGGGTGGGGTCGTTCTGGAAATGGCCTGAGCATGCGTCCGCACATCATGTTTCTGAACGGCGTTTACCAATCAAAATATATCGATCTGTATCGCAAGTTGTGTCGCGGCAAGGTGACGATTGCGGTCGACGGCGGGCACCGCTTTTTTGAGAAGGCGGGGATGGCCCCGCAACTGTTGATCGGCGATCTGGATTCGCTGGCCAACGCCACGAAGCGTATACACACGAAGACGATCCTTATCAAACATCCGTCGAAGAAAGACAAGACTGACGCACAGTTGGCGCTGGAATGGTCGCTGGCGCAGAAGCCGAAGGAAATCACGATCGTGCAGCCGTCGATGGGTGAGCCGGATCATTTTCTGGGGAATCTGATGCTGCTGACGCTGGCGGAGTGGCATCCGCTGGCGCGGTATCGGCCGAAAATTCGCATTTACAATGCGCGACATGAAATCGTGCTATTGCACAACGCGACGCAGCGGTTCGACGGGTGCGCGGGGGACTTGATCTCAGTGGTGGCGATTTCCGATCGGATACGGCTGACGTGCGAAGGGACGGCGTACGATGTGAAGCGGACGATGATCCGTCGAGGAATGGCGCTGTCGTTGCGGAATCGGGTCGTGAGTAAGAAAGCGTACGTGAAGGTCGAAGGGGCGGGGTTGGTGTTTCATCGGAGGGGGTAGGGGGTTCCACTTGTCATTGCGGACTATTAGCGCTACATTGACGATACACTGGCTTTTGCATCAAGGGGTCTTGTACTATGGGATCGAGAGTGTGTCGTGTTGTGACGGCGATGATATGTCTGGTCGTCGCCGTACTTGTCGCTTCAAGTCATTCGGAACAGTTTGAGGAAACCGTCAAGCCGCCGATGCGGGGGTCGATAGCATTGACTCTGGGATCACCTGCGGGGCTAAACCTGACGATCCTGCGCTTCAGTCAAGCGGGGTGGGGCGGTGTTGTATCCGGCGGATATATTGAGGGAGAGGCAAATGATCATGTCGGCGGGATTTTTGTCGGCGGAGTGAGAGGGGTTCGACCGGGTAAGAACTCATATACTGCTGTGTCATTGGGCGTGGGTTATTCTGAGATTGTCGATGGTTCGGACAAGGACACCTGGGCGTATATCGGCTGCAACTATCACTGGAAGTGGAAATTCGTTTATACCGAAATCGGGTTGACCGTGGGCAGTGGGGATTTCACGAATCCATCCGGTTCTGTGCAATTGGGCATATCGCTCTGGACACTTCGATAGGTTGAAGTTCACTTACTCATTTTCAAGGGCGGAATCCTGATCACAGATGATCGGGTTCTGCTCTTTGCATTTATGACAAACGACAATGGATTGGGGGCTGACGAAGTTCATCCTGAGCGAAATCAAAGGGGTGCCCCAATGCACTGCAACTATGTTGGCCACAATGGTCATACCAACGTAAGCTGGTTCCCTGGCAGGGATTCAATGCCCGTTTGCTACTCCGAAGGGTGAGGCCGGCGCTCGAGAGATACGCCAGTCATAGAGACCCCGGCATAAATGCTGGGGGACGTGGGGATTCCGTCGGGTCGCACGCCTCACGGACTCGGCGCGGGATCTGACGGAACGGCGTGAGGAGGTCGCCTCTCGTCTGCGCTCGAGGCGGCGATCATGGGAATGATCGCAAAGGAGAAATGCGAGATTGCCACGATTGGTCGTCGAGCAGACGCTGAGATTCTGAACCTTTGGGAAAAGGTTCAGGATGACGATTTGCGGGGGAAGCGCGCCTCGCGATGACTGCGTAGGCAAGTTGGGTGGACAACGAGATCCTGAATCATAAGAATGATCCAGGATGACAAGGTGGGGGGGAATGATCCAGGATGACAAGGTGGGGGGGAATGATTCAGGATGACAATTTACGAAGGCGTATTGGGTGGGGGCGGAGTGGTGGATGGTTCAGAAGGTTCGGGCGGGGGCGGAGTTGTCTCGGGAGCAGTAACCACCACCGGCGGAATTGAAGTAGTGGCCGGAGCAGCGACTGCCGGCTGAGCCTGGGATTGGTCGGTCGTGCCGGCTGACTGACCGTTACGAAGCACTTCAACAATTCGATTCAATCGCTGCAATTCCGCACGGGAACGAGCGGCGAAATCTTTGTCCGTCGACGCATACAACACGGAACGAGAGACGTTGATCACGGCCGGTTTGCGGAAATGATCCGTACCGTTAAGGGCTGATTCCTCGAGCGAGCCGCCTTGTGCGCCGACGCCGGGGATCAACAGCGGCATGTCACCCGCCGCCTGACGGACGGTAATCAATTGATCGGGATGCGTGGCGCCAACGACCAGGCCGCAGTTCTGCTCTTTGTTCCAGTAGTTCATTTTTTCGGCGACCACCTGATAGAGCGGCTTGCCGTCGACATTGAGCATCTGAAAATCCTTCGAGCCGGGATTGGAAGTCAGGCAGAGGACAAACACACCCTTGTCCTTGTATTCAAGGAAGGGGCGCATGGAATCGTAGCCCATGTACGGATTGATGGTCACCCATGTCGCGCCGTACTTTTCGTAGAGGGCCTGAGCGTAGTGCTGAGCGGTGTTCGAGATGTCGCCGCGCTTGCCGTCGAGAATGACCGGAACGTCCGGGGGGATGCGTTCGACGATGAGGCGGAGCAACGAGTATCCCTCGGGGCCCATCGCCTCGAAGAAGGCCATATTCGGTTTGTAGGCGCAGACCTGATCGACGGTGGCATCGATAATACGATGGGCGAATTCGAACATTCCTTTGAACGATTCGCCGTATCCCTGCGGGAGTTTTTTGGGATCGAGATCGATGCCGAGGCAGATCATTGACTTGTTCTGCTGTTGAATCTTGATGAGGTCTTTGACCGCCTTCATTAGTATTTCCTTACTTTTCCGACGAGTTCAGTGACGGAGGCGATTTTCCTGGATTTTAGATAATCGCTGAGTCCGCGGGTGATCTTGAGCGGTGCATCCGGTTCGACAAACAACTGCGTACCGACCTGAACGGCGGTGGCGCCGACCAGGAGAAATTCGATGACGTCGCGATAATTGGCGATGCCGCCGATGCCGATGATCGGGAGTTTGCATTTCTGGTGAACAGCATCGACCATGGCGAGAGCGATCGGCTTGATAGCGGGGCCGGTGAGTCCGCCCTTGTTGTTGGTGAGCCGGGGGCGCCAGGTATCGATGTCAATGGACGTGCCGACCAGTGAGTTGATGACCGACAGCGCGTCGGCGCCCCCGCTTTCAGCCGCTCGCGCGATGACAGTGATATCGGTGACGTTGGGGGCCAGTTTGGCGACGATGGGGCGTTTGAAAACCTTGCGAACCTCGGCGATTGTCTTCTCGGTCAATTGCGGCGAGACGCCGATTTCCATGCCGCCTTCATCGACGTTGGGGCAGGAGATATTCAGTTCGATCATATCGACGCGCGGGAGATCGTTGAGGCGAGCGGAGATGTCGACATACTCCTGCACCTTGGCGCCGGCGACGTTGACGATGATCTTCGTGTTCTGTTTTTCGAGGAAAGGAATCTTATCGGTGATAAAGGCATCGACGCCAACGTTGGCCAGGCCGATCGCATTGAGCATGCCGGAAGCGGTCTCGGCGGTACGCGGAAGCGGATGGCCGAGGCGAGGTTTGTAGGTAATCGACTTAGTGACCAGCGCGCCGAGTTTGCTGAGGGGATACATGAGCGCGAGTTCCTCACCGTAGCCGCAACAGCCGGAGGCGGTCATGATCGGGTTGGCGAATTCGACGCCGGCGATGGTTACGCGAAGGTCGGGAGTCACAGCAGCACCTCGCCGATGTTAAAGACGGGGCCGTCCATACAGACGCGGGCGTGACCGCCTTTGCGGAGATTGACAACACAGCCAAGACAGACGCCGATGCCGCACGGCATGGGTGCCTCGAGCGAGACCTGACCGGGGATATTGTATTTCACGCCGAGATCGTCGGTGGCTTTCAGCATCTTTTCCGGACCACAGCCGTACAGGCGTAGTTTGCTGCCGGCATGGAGTCGGAGGAATTTTTCGACCGGCTGAGTGACGAGACCTTTGTCGCCGACGGAACCATCCTCGGTAACCGGGTGAAAGGTGAGGCCGATCTTTTTGAGCCGAGGGCGCTCGATGATATCGCTCTGGGTGCGGCCGCCGTAGAAGAAGTGTATTCTTTTCGGATCAAAGCCGGATTTCGCGAGGTGCGATGCGAGGTACATCAAGGGGGGGAAGCCGACGCCGCCGGCGACCATAATGATCTCTTCACCTTTTTTGGGGAGAGCGAACGGGACTCCCAGCGGGCCGAGAAGGTTGACGCGGGCGCCGGGGGCGAAGGTGGAGAGCAGTTTGGTGCCGCGGCCGAAGATCTTGAAGATGATTTCGATTTCACTGTGAGCGGGGTCGATGGCGGCGACGCTCATGGCGCGACGGAAGTAGACCTCGGTGGCGACCAGTTGGACGTGGACGAAACTTCCGGGTTTGCAGTCTTTGGCGCGGGTGTACGGGCCGAGGGTGAGGGCGAAATACCCGCCCTTGAGATTGCGACTTTTTTTGACGAGGGTGTCTTCGGTATTCGGGCGAGGTGTCATCTGAGATAATCCGGTTTCTTGATGAGGTATTTGTAGACCATCCATTTGCCGTAGTATTCGGGTCTGATCTTCAGCATGTTGAAGGTCATCGAGGCGACGGTTTTGCTGGCGTTGATGTTGATCTCCTCACTGGTTGTGCGAACCTTGAGGATATATTGTTCAACTTTGCCGGAAAAATCAAGCTTCACCTGGAAGTAGAGGAGAAATTCGAGATCAGGAAGGCTGATTGCCTCTTGTGGAAAAATGAATGGCTCGTCAGTCTGGGTCGGGCCGGCATCTTCCGGGATGATGGCGATGCTATCACCTTCCGGGCCGATATAGACGTCCTCCAGCGGATCACGGTAGGTGTTGCTGGTGTCGCTGCCGAAGGCCACAGACGGAAGTCCCTCGAGGGCGCCGGTCGAATCAGGCGCCTGAGCGAGCTGGGTGGTGTCGGTGGTGTCGCCCGGTGTGGCGGAGGCGAGAGTACCGCCCGAGCCGAGACGACTGCGGGCCTCGGCTGCCAGCGGAGACGAGGGGAAAGAATCAAGGAAGTCACGGTAGGCGTAGACCAGTGACGAATCACCCGGGCTGGCGTATTGATCGGTAATCCAGATGAGATTGAAGCGGGCCTGCAGGTTGTACCTGGAGTCCGGATAGTTGTCGGTGACGCGCTGGTAGTAGTAGCGAGCGGAATCGAGGTCGGCGCTGTCGATTAAGAAATCTTCGGCCTTGCGATAGTCGGCGTAGGCGTAGCCGGTATCGGCAGCGGTTCCGCTCAAACCGAGTTCATCGATCACCTCTGCAAGATAGTCGGACTTAGGGTACTTGACGATGATTTCCTTGAGTATGGAATCGGCTCCGGCAGTGTCGCTATTTTCCTCCCGAATCATACCGGCGAGAGCCATCATGGCGCGCGGGGCGTTGCGGGCGGTCGGGAACGAATCGATGAGATACCGCAGTTCGTACATGGCTGAATCGTGCTTGTTGAGCTGATACCAGTATAGCTCAGCGAGGCTGATCTGAGTGTTGGCGATCTTGTCGATGGTCTCCTGGCTTGAGACGGTGGAGTCGGTCTTGATCTGGGCGCTGAACTGGCCGACTTTGGTGATGTCGGAGGATCGTTGCAGTGCGTCCTTGCCCTCGTCGCTGGAGGGGGACGCCTTGGTCGCCTTGTCATAGTACGTACGAGCCGTACCGAGATCATCGTAATTGTACTGGGCGATCAGGCCGAGTCGATACCAGGCCTGAGCTTCACGGAGCCTATTTTTGGTCGACGAGGCGATCTTGGTGTAGGTAGCCTCGGCGAAGGCCAGTTCGTCCTGCAGTTCCTGACCTTCAGCGATGGTCATTTGCAATGTCTCGAGCGAGTCAAAGAGGAGGGGGTCTTTGGAGAGTTTGGTGAGATACTCGATTCCCTCGTCGATGCGCTGGAGGCGATAGGAGCAAATCGCGGCGTTATACGTGGCATGGTATTCTTCGGCCTTGGTGGGTTTCATGCCGAGGGTCTGCAGATAGGCGCTGAGAGCGTCGCTGAAACGGAACGCTTCGAAGTGGTTATCGGCGATCTTGATCTGTGCTATTTTGCGTTCGGGTTCATCGCCGAGGGAATCACGGATGGCCAGGTAGTAGTTGAGAGCCTCATCGTATTTTTTCTGGATGGTATAGTAGTCGCCCAGGGCAAGGGCGGCCTCCGCTTTCTCCAGGCGTTTGTAGTCGGAAGCGAAAATCTCCTCAAACTGGGCCATGGCTTCGGTGATTTCGCCGAGTTCGAGGCGGGACTTGGCAAGATACATATTGGATTCGCGGGAGAATTTGGAATCCGGGAAGTTGGCCAGGATTTCGCGGAAGCGGCGTTCCGATTTAGAGTACTGGCCGGTGTGGTAGTAGGAGACGGCCAGAATATACAGTGCATCGTCGTAGTATTTCGAATTCGGGTTGTTCTCGATAATTTTCAGGCATTTGTCGATTGCGGTTTTGTAATCGACCTGACTTCCCTTGCCGGTTTTCTGCCGGGCCTTCTCGGCGGAGTTAAAGGCTTTCTTGGCGTTGAAGAAGGTATTGAAATAGACGCCGCAGCCGGAGGAGAGTCCGACGATTGTCAAAACAATGGCGAGCAGCAGCAGGCGGGGCAAGTGAAGACGATTCATGCGCATGTGATTCCCGTGTCCAATCTTATACTCGATCCTCGCGGTCCGGTTCAGTCCGGGGCGGCATCATACGTCGTCTCATTAGATGCACCAATTTGGGCAAAGCCTGCCCGGACAACTCGGAAACATGGAAATCAGCAATACCGGTAAGCGGAGTTTCGTCCGGGTTTACCTCAATTAACGCTGCGCCGTTTCGTTTGGCAACTAATGGAAGTGAGGCGGCCGGGTGCACCAGGGCCGAGGTGCCGATGGAGAGGAAGACCTCCGACTGTTCGGCCCGCCAAAAAGCCTCGTCGGTGATGCTATCATCGAGCATTTCGCCGAACCAGACGACATCGGGGCGAATCCTCCCCCCGCAAGCGGGGCAGGCAGGGATTTGCTTTGGGTCGATATCGACATCGGGATTGAACGGTGCGTTGCAGTCCGCGCACTTATTGCGGTAGATATTGCCGTGCAATTCGAGCACGGACGTCGAGCCGGCGAGTTGATGGAGGTTGTCGACATTCTGCGTGATGAGGGTGAAATCGGGAAGAATCTGCTCGAACTCATGCAGGGCGAAGTGGCCGGGATTGGGCTTGACCTCGGCGATCAATTCGCGTCGCCAGTTGTACCATTCCCAAACCAGTTTCGGGTTGGCGAGGAAGGCAGTCATGGTGGCGAGATCTTCGGGTTTGAATTTTCCCCACAGCCCCTCTTTGCCTCGAAACGTGGGGACGCCCGATTCGGCTGAAATGCCGGCGCCGGTCAGGGCGACGACATGGTTGGTGCGGCCAAGCAATTCGGCCAATTGGGCTAGCATGGCGAGAAGATAGGATTGATCGCGGGAAGGGACAAGGGGAGAATGGAGAGGTCGTCAAGCAAGGGAGAAGATATGTTTTCTCCACGTCTTGCCGGCTCTGACTCCGGCCCTCCCACGGAGGGAGAAGGGGGAAGAGGGGAGTGAACTTTCAGTAGGTCCGGGGCCTTGTGCCCCTGACGGTGAGGCTTGTAGACATGTGGTTTGGTGTCGCGTCAGGTCACGCGCCGCGAAGACGAGGCGCGGGAGGTGACGCAAACGGAGTAGTAGAACGTCAGTATCACCCGCTAAGAAGCGGGGATCTGACCTACGAGGCAAGACTCACCCTTCGATTTGCGCTCAGGGTGACGCTGCGCGACGTTGTTCGTTTTAAGTGAAGACGATTGTTTAGATGACCATTGAAGAGGACTGACTGAAAGGGCTTGGTCAGGCTTCTTTGTCAAATTGACAGAGGAGCCTGACCTCTGCCTTGCCGCCCCACTTCGTTTCAACAATGTCATAGTATGCTTCGCGCCTGTCATACCCGCGAAAGCGGCTAGCCAGGGGGGATTCGCATACGAATCATGCCTCGATGCTCAGCCCGACGATTGCGCGAGTCGCGAAGAACAGAACGTCAGTATCACCCGCTAAGAAGCGGGGATCTGACCTACGAGGCAAGACTCACCCTTCGACTTGCGCTCAGGGTGACGCTGCGCGACGTCGTTCGTTTTAAGTGAAGACGATTGTTTAGATGACGATTGAAGAGGACTGACTGAAAGGGCTTGGTCAGGCTTCTTTGTCCAATTGATCAAGAAGCCTGACATGAAGGACTCTCAGCTCCTACAGGCCCTCACTCCAGCCCTCTCCCTGAACGGAGATGGTGTACACGGTAAACCGGATACATGGTTTACACTTTTTCTTGTTGTCCATGCCTAGCTCTCAGGTCGCTCGGCATGGTAGGAAGCTTGCCGCTCATTCAAATAGCCCAGCAGGTGAAACGCTGTACCGGATCTCCCAGCGGTCGGCTGCGATTTGTCGGAACCCGAGATCGGTTCGCTGGGTCGCAGCTATCCGAAATGTAGATCAACCGACCGCGCCATTTGATCTCGCCGTTCTGACGCACCTGCCGTACGATGACGTCCGCAGCCGCATACGGAATGTCCGGCAGCTGGTCAGGCGACACGTGACGGGGTGATGCCTCATACTGGCTCCCCGGCGTCTGTCGTCCCAACGCTGTCGTGCGAACGCTCCCAGTTGACAGTCCTCGACCCAGCGGTCAAACTGTCGCTGCTGAGCCGCCATCGTCGTTTGGATGGGATGTACGCCACTTTCGCAACGAGCGATGCATCCGTTCATGGCGCGCCGTTCTGATTCGGTTTTCCCGGTTGATCCGCTCGGGCCGAATGCCCAGCCGAATCCACCACTTGGACAGCTGGGTCACGCCACCCAGAGCCAGCGAAGCAAACGGTCCGCCGTTATCCGTCCGGATCGCCTGCGGCAGGTCCGTACTCACGAAACACCCATTCACAACCACGGCCGCACCAGGCGATACTGCGGCGCTGGCCATCCCTCGACAGGCCAGCACAAAGCGACTGTAGTTGTCACTGGGTCGTCAGCGTGTAACACCGCCGACCATTACCGCAAGGCGAAATCCCGCCTTGATAGTCGGCGGACTCCACTGCGCGTTGGCCTGTGGCGCACCGACCGTCCAACGTGGCGGTATTCGGCCGCCACCCGGCGTCGGCGACGTCGCGCCTGGACCAACCGCTTCGACGACCCAGAACGATCTCATCGACTCGTGCTGTACAGCGGCGTACAGCGCTCCGGACGAACGATGTCGCCTCGTAGCACAGTCCACCACCTGTCTTCGGACCCCAGTCCAGGTGCGTTCGCCGAGCGTTAAGGCCGACTGTCATCGCACGCTGTCGCTCTGCTATCGTGGCCGGATGCCCATGCGGTCGTCGCGACTGATCCACCAGTACCCCACGGACCATGGCATCGTCACACGTGCGCCAAATCCACTTGTCCCCCGTCGGTCGATCTGATCGCATAGTCCTGCGACCCAACGAACCGATCTTGGTGTACCGCCCGCTCGCAGCCGATCCGCTGATAAATCCGGTACGCGTTCTTCCACCACACTAGTCTCCTTCCAAGCCATCGGCAATTCCTCCTTGCCGACAAACTGAGTGCTAGACCATGTTCCCGGTCTAATCTGTAAACCATGTTATCCGGTTTGTACCCGCCGCAGCCCTCTCCCGAAGGGAGAGGGGCACAGAGAGGTATTGCGTAACTTAGATGTCGAGCAGTAATGGAATGCGCACCCCAAGGATTCCGGACCGGTGGTCCGGAATGACAATGCCAGAAGCATGTTTTGGGTCGGCTGGCGCACGAGACGTACGCCAGCCACAGGTTTCAAATGCAAAGTGCGGTCAGGTACGGGGCCTGACCGCACAGATTTGTTTTCCTTCTGTGAGGCTCGCGGGGAGCCTGACCTACTTTGCCTACTGTCGGGTTTCTCCGCGAGCGAGGCTCGCGTCGGAACCCGACCTACGTGATATCGATTAGTCGACGAGGACCTTCTCGAGTCGTTCGACGAGATAGTCGATGTCGCTGTTGTTGATAATCAGCGGCGGCGAAATGCGAATCGTATGACCGTGACTATCGTTGGCCAGGACGCCCAAGTCGAGAAGTTTGCGGCAATACACCATGGCGTCGCCGTTCTTGACTTCGATGCCGATGAACAAGCCCCGTCCGCGCACTTCCTTCACGTGCGACGAACGAGCGGCGATAGCCACGATTTTGTCTTTGAGAATCTTGCCCATCTGCGCGGAGCGCTGCGGGAGATCCTCGCCGACGATGACATCAAGCGCCGCATTACCGGCCACACAGGCGAGCGGATAGCCGCCGAAAGTTGAGCCGTCCTGTCCCGGCTGGAAGCACATATCCATAATTTTGCTGTTGGTGAGGAAACAGGAGAGCGGGACGAGACCGCCGGCCAGGGCTTTACCCAGGATGATGCCGTCGGGAACGACGTTTTCGTGCTCGAAGCAGAACATCTTGCCGGTGCGGCCGAGCCCGACCTGGATCTCGTCGAAGACGAGCATGAGGTCGTGCTTGTCGGACAGCTCGCGCAGTCCTTTCAGGAAGCCCTGTGGCGGGATGTACATGCCACCCTCGCCCTGGGAAGGCTCGACGAGAATGCCGACGGTATTCTTGTTAATCAGTTTCTCGACGGCGTCAAGGCTGCCGAAAGGAGCCGACTTGAAGCCCTGCAGAGTTGGCCCGTAGCCGGTGTAATATTTCGGCGTGGTGGAGAAAGAGATGACGGCAATCATGCGGCCGTGGAAATTATTGTCAAAAACGATGATTTCTTGTTTACCGTCCGGCACCCCTTTGTGCTTGTAGCCGAAATAGCGCATGCACTTGAGAGCGGTTTCGACCGACTCGACGCCGCCGTTTTTCGGCAGGACTTTGTTGCCGTTGGCGCCAAAGCGGGGACCCAGTTGCGGCACGAGCGTGGCGAGTTTTTTAAGAAAAATGCCCAGGGAGTCGGTGTAGACGACGTTGGAGATGACCGAACCGTAGCCACCCTGCAGAGCCTCGACCATCGCCTTGACGACGGCGGGGTGATGGTGGCCAGGGTTGGCAGCCGAGTAGGCAGCGAGACAGTCCAGGAACTTATGTTCCTCTTGATTGGTAAGCCACGCGCCTTCCGCTTTACGGACGACCATTTTGAGGCGGCCGTAGTGGTGTGCTCCAAACGTGGATTCGAAATCATAGATTTGCGAATCAGGAACTTGCGAAAAGCCAAAGGCAGTGCGGCTGGCAGTTCTTACGTCCGACATATTTCTACCTCCGGTTTAAGAATATTCATCGGTCAATTTCTCTACTCGCCGAACAATATACAACACGAGTTCAATTCGGCCAAGCACTTTTCATACGTTTATATCGGCTAAATTGTTGTTATGTTTTAGCTTAGCCGAATACTATTCGTTGGATTTGCGGGGGCTGTCACCCCCGCAAATCAAAATATCAGAATTTTCTCCGTCAGGCTCGGATGAGTTTCATACGCTCTTGCATCCTGGCATCGAGAACGAGAACAGTTGGTACCCGAGCCGACACCGACTGCACGTGGTGGGAGTAAAGGAGGAAGTGCGACCTTGCCGTCAGCAGTCGCGAAGCCAGAGGCACGATAGCGCAATACGAATTCGAGTTCTGCGGCCAGCTCGTCGTGACTCTTGGCCGACAGTTCGTGGCCAAGTTCGTGACAAAGGCGCATGAGCAGATCGGAACCGGACTGCCCACTTTTTGGTTCGCCGATCGGATGCGATAGCTTGTCGTGCGCCGGCCCAATTGGTGACATGACCATTGGTTTCGAGGAAGGTGGCCAGCGGCAGAAAAACGTCGGCCATCTGCACGGTTTCGGTATCGAAGATGTCCGCGACGACCAGGAATTCGAGGGCGTTGGCCCAAGCGTTGTAGTTGGGATCGGCGGCAGGATTCTCACCGATGACGAGGGCACCGCGGATGCCATCGCTGCGCAGTTTGCGGCTGAGGTGGACTCCGGAGCGGGCGATCACTTCACTTAGATTCGTGCGCCACATCGCGCCGACCTGATGGACGCGGGCGCTGTCCTTGATCGAGGCGCCACCGGGGAGGAGGCGGTTGCTGAAACCGGAGAGCATCAGGCCGGTGTGATTTGTCTGCGAGGAAGTGATCGCAAGGCCGGAACCGGGAGTGCCGATTTTGCCGAGCATCAACATGAGCGTCGCGAGGGCCTGCAGGTCGCCGGAGCTGCGGTCGATGCGGCTGTCGAGGTTGTACCAAGCGACGATCTTTTTCGAGCGGTCGGTCAGCAGATCGGCCATTCGCGCAATGATTGTCGGTTCGACACCGGTGACGGAAGCGACTTCATTGAGATCGATCTTGAGCAGGTGCTGCTTTGACCTGTTCGAAGTTGGTTGTCCGGGAAGCGATGAATGACTCGTCGATCGAATTGCGGCGAAGCAGCTCGGCCATGACGCCGTTGAGCAGGAGCGTGGCAGTGCCGCGTCGGGCGTCGGCCCAGACCGAGGCATACTGCACCAGATCGATTTCGGCGGAGTTGATGACGATCGCCTGTGCGCCGTGACGCATGCGACGTTTCATCTGCCAGCCGAGAACCGGATTGTCGATAGGTGGGATTGCCGCCGAGGAAAATATACAGATCGGCGTCGGCGACATCATTCTCGGTGGCAGTGGCGAGCGGTGCTGCCGAGCATCTCATCGAGCGCGTGGTAGTCGGCCTCGTTCACCAGATGGTGGAACGACGCAGATATTGTTGGTGCCGAGCGCGGCGCGGCCGAGGCGGCCGGCGAGATATAGTTCTTCGTCGGATAGTTTGGGCGAAGCGGAGACCATCAGGTGGTCGGCGGAGTGTGTGTCGCGGATATTCTTCAGACCCTTCGCCGGCGGCCGCGATGGCTTCGTCCCAGCGTCGTCTCGACCAGCTTGCCCCCTTTGCGGACCATCGGTTTGGTGAGACGGGTGCCGTCGAGATACTGCTGATAGCCGAAGCGTCCTTTGACGCAGAGCTCCCCACGGTTGGGTCCGAGATCGAGCGGCGCGCCGGTGACAAAGAAGATATCGGGGGTCTTGACCTTGAGCGTGATATTGCAGCCGACCGAACAGTAGTTGCAGACGCTGAAGTGCGAATCCATCTTCCACGGGCCGGAGCGGCGGAACGGCATCTTCTCGACGAGCGCGCCGGTGGGGCAGACGTCGATACAATTGCCGCACGAGACGCAGTTGGTTTCGTGAAGCGCCTTTTCCATGGCCGGTTTGACGATCGTGCGAAAACCGCGATTGACAAAGCCCAAGCGCCGAGACATTCAGTATTTCCGCGCAGGTATTGACGCACCGTCCGCAGCGGATGCACTTGTTGGAATCGATTTTGATGTACGGGTGGCGAGTATCGACTTTGTACCGGTTGAACTCGCCGACAAAGCGTTTCTGATCGACGCCGTACTCGGTGCAGTAATCCTGCAAGATGCACGGCGAGGCCGACATCGCAGCCGCACTCGGCGCAGCGGAGCGCTTCGCTATGGGCGGACTGGTCGTCGTAGCCAAGTTCGACTTCGTCAAAGGTGTGGATGCGTTCCATGACCGAGCGCTCCGGCAGGTGAGTGTCGTTCACTCGGCTCGACCTGCGGGATATCGCTGCGGGTCATCTTGTGGAAGTTGTCGCGCTTGCTTTCGAATCGATCGGTGAACGGTTCGACGATGCCGGTCTGAATATACTTATCGATAGCGCGAGCGGCCATGCGGCCGGCGGCGATAGCGTCGATAGCGTCGGCCGGGCCGGTGACCACGTCGCCGCCGGAGAAGACGCCCGGGACGGTCAGTATCGAAGGTGCCTTTGTGGGCCTCGATCGTCTTCCACTTGGTGACTTTGATGCTGCCGTTGCCGTCGTTGTCGACGCCGGTGAGATCCGGTTCCTGGCCGATGGCGGAGATGACCCAGTCGACGGTGAGCGTGTATTCTGAGCCTTTCTGCTCAACCGGGCGGCGGCGGCCGGAGGAATCCGGTTCGCCCAGTTCCATGCGGATGCATTCGATTTCGGAACACGCGGTCGTTTTCGACATTGAACGCGAACCGGGGCGGCGAGAAATTCCATCTTGACGCCTTCGTGTTCGGCGGCGACGATTTCCACTTCGTTCGCCGGCATTTCCTTGCGAGTGCGGCGATAGAGCAGAATGACTTCGTCGGCGCCGAGGCGCAGCGAAGTGCGGGCGGCGTCGATCGCGGTATTACCGCCGCCGACGACAACTACACGGCCGCCGATTTGCGGATTGGTCTTCAGCTCGACCTGCCGGAGGAACTCGACACCGGAGAGGACGCCGGCGACGTCTTCGTTTTCGACCTGCATCGGTTTGCCGATCTGCGCGCCGAGGCCGACGAAGACGGCTTTGATAGCCCTGCTTGAACAGATCGTCCATCGTGAAGTCTTTGCCGAGCGTCTTGTTGGTGTGCAGTTCAACGCCGAGATCGAGTGATCCAGTTGATTTCCTTGTCGAGGACATCTTTGGGCAGTCGATATTCCGGAATGCCGTAGCGAAGCATGCCGCCGGGGTCGGGCAGCGATTCGAAGATGGTCGGGCGATAACCTTCGATGACCAGATAGTAAGCGCAGGTGAGGCCGGCCGGGCCGGCGCCGATGATCGCGACCGGGATGCCGTTGTCCGGCTTCGTCTCAGGCTGCCACATCTGGCCGATCATGTCCTGGTCGGCGGCATACCGTTTGAGGAAGTCGATGCCGACCGGCGCATCGACCAGCGAATGCGGCGGCAGTTGATCTCGCACTTGCGCGTGCAGACGCGTCCGCACACAGACGGCAGCGGGTTCTTTTCTTTGATGAAGGCGACCGCTTCTTTGAATTTGCCCGAGATTGATCAGCGACATGTACCCCTGGATGTCGACATCGGCCGGGCATTTCAACCGGCACGGGCCGAAGCAGTCGGCGTAGTGATCGGACAGCAGCAGTTCAAGGCAGGTCTTGCGGGCGCGCACACTTTCTCGGAGCGGGTGTGAATCTTCATCCCCTCGTTGACTTTGGTCGAGCAGGCGGGGAAGAGCCGGCTCTGACCCTCGAGTTCGACGACACAGAGGAAGCAGGAGCCGAACGGCGGGAGTTTTTCGTCGTAGCAGAGAGTCGGAATGTTGTCGATCTTCTGATCTTTGCAGACCTGCAGAATGGTCTTGTCAGGTGAGGCGGTGACCGCGGCGCCATTTATCGTAAGTGTAACCATTGGCCATGGCTTACTCCTTCACCACCGCATCGAAGCGACAGACGGTGAAGCATTTTCCGCACTTGATGCACTTGTCCTGATCAATCACATGTTTCATTTTCTTTTCGCCGATGATGGCTTCGGTCGGACAGGCCCGGGCGCAGACGACGCAGCCGGTGCAGGCGTCGTTGATCGTGTAGGTCAAGAGCGGAGCGCAGACGTGAGCCGGGCATTTCTTGTCCATGATGTGGGCGACATACTCCTCGCGGAAGTATTTCAGCGTCGTCAGCACCGGATTGGGAGCTGACTGCCCGAGTCCGCAGAGCGAGGCGGCCTTGATCTGGCTCGATCAGTTCGTCGAGGTTGTCCAGATCGTCCATGGTGCCCTGGCCCATGGTGATCCGTTCGAGAATCTCCAGCATCCGCTTGGTGCCGATGCGGCAGAACGTGCACTTGCCGCAGGATTCGGCCTGCGTGAAGGTAAGGAAGAACTTGGCGACATCGACCATGCAGGTGGTGTCGTCCATGACGATCAGGCCGCCGGAACCCATGATGGCGCCGGTCTGGTTGATCTGCTGGTAGTCGATCGGGATCTCACACATGCGGGCGGGAATGCAGCCGCCGGATGGTCCGCCCATCTGGACGGCCTTGAATTTGCGGTCGTCGATAATGCCGCCGCAGACATCGAATACGATCTGATTGATCGTCATCCCCATGGGGACTTCGACCAGGCCGGTGCGCTTGACCTTGCCGGCCATGGCGAAGACTTTCGTGCCCTTGCTGTCGGGCGTGCCATAGGCGGCGTAGGCGGCGCCGCCGTTGAGGATGATCCAGGGGATATTGGCGAAGGTCTCGACATTGTTGATGTTGGTCGGTTTGCCCCAGAGGCCGGACATCGCCGGGATACGGTGGGCGGAAGCGGGGCATGCCGCGCCTGCCTTCGATCGAGAAGATGAGAGCGGTTTCTTCGCCGCAGACGAAGGCGCCGGCACCTTCCTTGATTTTGATCTCGAAATTGAAATCAGTGCCGAGAATGTTCGACCAAGAAGTCCTTTGCTCTTGGCCTGGGCGATGGCCTGGCGGAGGCGAGCGATCGCCTTGGGATATTCGGCGCGGCAGTAGATGTATCCTTCGTCGGCGCCGATGGCGAAGCCGCAGATGATCATCCCTTCGAGAACGGCGTGCGGATCGCTTTCGAGCACCGAGCGATCCATGAAGGCGCCGGGATCGCCTTCGTCGGCGTTGCAGACGATGTATTTCTTTGGTCCGGGAGCGCCGGCGGTGATTTTCCACTTGGTGCCGGTCGGGAATCCGGCGCCACCGCGTCCGCGCAGCCCGGACAGAGTCACTTCGTTCGATCACCGATCTGCGGAGTCATCTCCTGTAGCGACTTTTTCGAGAGCGCACTATAGCCGCCGTGAGCGATGTACTCGTCGATTGAGCCGGGATCAATCTTGCCGCAGTTGCGCAGAACGATGCGGATCTGATTGTCGAAGAAACCCATTTCGTGCGGGTCGGTATTCACCAGCCATTCGGCGATCGGCTTGTCGTTGAGAATATCTTCATCGACGATCCGCCCGACACGGTCGGGAGTGACCTCGGCGTACAGGTTATTGGCGCCGTTGCCGTTGCCGATTTCGACGAGCACTTCGCGGTAGCACATACCGATGCAGCCGGTCTCGCGAAGCTCGAAGGCGTCGGGGTGCTCTTTCAATTCATCCTGAAAGGCGCGATACACTTTTTCGCCGCCGGCGGAAATGCCGCAGGTACCGAGACCGACAATGACTTGTCTTCATTCGGACACCTCCGGCGGTTTCCTTCTGGGCCGCCTTGCGGACTCGCATCTTGAACTCACGAATGATCTTTGCGAAGTTTGGCGGAGTTGAGGCGGCCGTACGTCTCGCGTTGATGGTGATCACCGGAGCCAGCGAGCAGCAGCCGATGCAGGCGACCGAGAGCAGGGAGAAGTTGCCGTCATCGCTGGTTTCATCGTATGTAATGTCCAGTTCGTCCTGAATGATGTCGTACACCATCTTTGCGCCGTTGACATGACAGGCGGTGCCGTTGCAGATGTTGATGACATTTTTGCCGAGCGGTTTGGTGCGGAACTGGGCGTAGAAGGTGACCACGCCGTAGATGTCGGCGGCCGGGATGCCGGTGACGTGACTGATATAGTCAATCGCCTTTTCGCGATACGTAACCGTAGGTATCCTGCGCTGACTGCAGAAGCGGAATCAGCGCACCGGCATGGCCGTCGTGCTTCCACAAGTCGACATTGAACGGTTTGAACTGATCGGCGGGTTGGTCGGCCATGGTCGTTCCTTATAGCTGTTCCAGGTTGATGACGCGATCCCGTTTGACGCGCAAGACGCCGTCCATTGGGCGCACTTGTTCTTCGATGACGCGGTCGATCGCCGAGAGGGTGGGGCCGGTCATGAGGGCGACGATATCGCAGGGGCCCTCGGTGGCAGCACACGAGAGAATCCCGGGGAGGGTCGCGACGGCTAAGTGGACGGATTCACGATATCTTGGCTCAACTTCGACGAAGAGATAGGCGCGCAGGGTACTGTTGTTACTGACATTCTTGCGGGGATCGTCAGAAAGCAGGCGGGCCGTCTTAATGTGCGCGTATTCGTCGAGCGCCGTGAAGCGGACAACGGAAGCCTGGACATTGTCATCCGTACGAACCACCAGATGAAGCTGGCCGTCGACAGCGTCCCACCGGATGATGCCGGAAACTTCGGAGAGCAATTTGACGGCCGGCAGCAATTTTTCGGAGTTGGTGAACCGGGCCAAAAGATAGTAACCGTTGCTCATTACACCCTCATATGCCTCGCGACCGGACGATCGGGCGATCAGGGCGGTCGGGAAGGAAGTCGAAGCCCGATGTGGAGAAAGTCGACAAATATTGTCGGAATCTTGAGAAAGATTTCACAAATGTTGACATTCCGGCCTCCAATTTCCTCTCCGCTGGGTAGTTCGCAACTTACAGGGGCAAGTATAGTTAAGATCGATGCTGATGTCAACTTGTTCGAGAGTAAATCCCTCTGGTTTAATAGTTTACGGGGGAGTAAAGATTGTTGTGAGGAGCCGACAATTGGGGATGATAAGTAGTTGTGGGAGTATTGGTTCGAAGATGGGTACGACCACAAGTGTCGGCGCGCTTAGATTCTGCTCTGGGGGCGGTAAACGGAGGTTGTTTCCCTGTCGGCCCTCACCCTCTCCCAGAGGGAGAGGGGAAAGAGAAGAGTGTCAGGTCATGCGCCGCTGTGAAGTGTCACATGGTTTGAGGCAACTTGTCACAGGCAGTGCGCTGCGTTCAAATAGAACGTCAGGATCACCCGCTAAGAAGCGGGGATCCTGACCTACGACAGCCCCACTTGCCGTCAGGCACGGGGGTCTGACGGCACATGATTGGTCGGCATGATGGGGCGGGAAGAAGGGGATTCGCGTGGCGCACGGGACGTACGCCACGCACATTGGGAAACGCACGGGACGTACGCCACGCATATCAGGATTTAATCAACGGGTCTATCAGTTAGGCTGTCTGGGGGCGCGATCGATCATGCCCTCGGGTGTGAGTAACTGGACCTCGGCGATCTTTCCGAAACCGTCGCGGACAAATTTCATACGTAGATCAGGGCCTTGAGTAGCGCGGAACAGGTCGGCTCCCATTGGCAGGAGGACGACAACCGGGCCGCCGGGGCGGCGGCTCTGCAAAACGCCATTCACGACACTGATCGTACGCGGGCCATACGTGCCGGCATACACGGTCAACTCCGTTTCGTTCAGAACAACCGGATTGTATTGTGATTTCAAGTTGTCGAGGGCCCAGGACAGTTCGCTCCTGGTCGCCTCGTCGGTAGTCTTCGACAATGCTTCTTCGAGCGCCTTCACGTGAGCCACGCTGAGAGCTGCCTCAGCCGATGATTCAATGTCCGGTTTGACGCCCACGCCTTCCCAGTTGGTTTTGGTGACGGGATTGATCGCGCGTCCGTACGGTACACGGACTTCAAGATGCAAGTCGGCGAAGTCCCACGATGCCACCGGATGAGCGCCGCCGCCGGTGGTCTCGCCTACAACGGTGCCGCGCTTGATGGACTGGAAGTCGTACGAGAATTCCTCGGCGCACGAGAAGGTTCGGTTACTGGTAAGGATATACACCGGCGTATTGGTCATACGCGGGCCCGAAACATCGGCGTAGGTCCAGAATTCGCGCAGGCTGTCGAGGCGGCGCTCGTAGAAGGAATTGATGTGAGTCGGCTTGTCGAGAAAGTAGCTCATGAGAAGCTGGCACATTGAAGGATCGCCGCCGCCGTTGTAGCGCATGTCAAAGATGACGGCATTAGTGTTGGCGACGAAATTCATAGCGGCGATAGCCGTCGGGCCGGCCCATTCAGCCTCGCAGAAAGAGCGCATGTCGACATAGCCGATGTTGCCATCGAGGATTTCGACTTTTTGGAAGCCGAAGTTCGCTTTTCTCTCACTGGCGATAACCTGTTGTTTCAAATCGTCCGTGAGAGTGTCGTCGGGGCGAGACGACGGAGCATCGGGAGGGATAGGCCGGACTCCGATATGCAGGTCGTGCGTCACGGAGCGAAGATCGGTAGTCAGGGCGAAAGCGAAGCTGCCAAGAGTGGAGATCGTGTCGTATGCCTTCTTCTTCTGATTCTGGCGGATGAGCTGGGCCATGGCTTTCCCCTTATCGGGGAAGACGTAGGTGCTTTCGATAGCGAGAGCAACGGAATCGACAATGACAGCGCGCTGCTTGCCGTTGATGTTCATTTGGGCCGATTGTTGCGCCGAGGCAGTGGACAGAAGCAGGCTCATACTGATGAGGACCGCCAGGATCAAGCCGATGTAACGGGAAGACATACATCACCCCTTATGCAGTGACAGGATTGTGAAGCGAGCGAATCATCATGAAGGTCTCGCGCTGGTGACGGTGCGGGGCGGCCGGAGGGTCAGCGGAGCGAATAAAGCCCAGTGATTCGTATAGTTGAATGGCGGCGGTTAATTTCGGACTGGTGTGGAGGATGATCGTGACGGCGCCCTGCGATTGGGCCCACTTAATGCCTTCGAGGCAGAGCTTGCGACCAACTTGTTTGCCCTGCGCTTCTGGTGAGACGGCTAGTTTGGCCAGTTCGAAAGTGGTGGCATCGTGGCGCAGCATGGCGATACAGCCGACAATCTGGTTGTCGATGCGGGCGAAGAAGACGATGCCACCCCTGTCAATGATAGCGGAAGCCGGTTTTGACAGCATCTCCTCGTCAGATTTCTCAACCGTGAAATGTTTTTCGAGCCAAGCGTGATTTAACGATTTGAAGTGCGGCTGATATCTGGGCGCGAAGGGGAGGATTTCGACTGAGGCCATCAGCCGATCGCGAATTCGGTTCATGACCCGGTCGAACATTTCGAGATCGTCGAGAGCGCGCTCGATAGCATCGATCTGGATCATAAGTGTTCCGGCGTGCCGAGTAAGCAAATCCTCGGTAGCGTCGGCAACGTCTTTCCACACGGGCTGAAGTGTGACAGCGACGGACATTCCCTTTTTGCTCAGGCGGAGGAGTCGTTTGCGGCTGTCGGCCCGATCCCGGCCGGAGAGAAGAAGACCGGCCTTGGTCATTTCGGCAGCCACCTGGTTGATGGCCGGATGGGTGAGGCCCAGGCGATGGGCGACGGTGGTAAGCGGGAGGGGCGATTCCTGGTGCAGGAGATAAAGGACGGCGAACCAGCGGGCCTCAAAGATGACGTCGAGCTGTTCGTACACGTGCGAGACATCGCGCGAAAGGCGATCGGCGAGGCGACGCAGGCGGGTCGCAAAAGCCAATGGCCCCAACTGTGTTAAAAGATCATTTGACGGCATATTTCAGTATACAAGGTTCGGTCAACCGGTGCCATATTTTATACGTAAGTGCTTACGAAGATGTTCTCAGACAAGGGAAAATGAGAGCGGGATCAGATTGCAGGACCAATTGGAACAAAAAGAGAATGCATAATGAGCTTGACGGGGACGAAAGTGGGTCATTAATTCGTCTTTGTGAAAAAAATAACCAACCTGTCTGCGGGTATTATAGCGGAGAAATTTTATGCTGATTACCAAACAACAGGCTCTCGACTATCATTTTAAAGGCAAGCGAGGGAAGATCGAGGTCACTCCGACCAAACCGTGCACGACCCAGCTGGATTTGTCGTTGGCGTACACGCCGGGTGTGGCCCAGCCCTGTCTGGAAATCGCGGCCAATCCGTCGGATGTTTATCGTTACACAGCCAAGGGGAATCTGGTAGCGGTCGTGTCCAACGGTACCGCGGTGCTGGGACTGGGGAATATTGGAGCGCTGGCCGGGAAACCGGTAATGGAAGGAAAGGGAGTTCTTTTCAAAAGATTCGCTGATATCGACGTGTTTGATATTGAGCTGGACACGGAGAACGCGGATGAGATCATCCGGGCGTGCCAGCTTCTGGAGCCGACCTTTGGCGGGATCAATCTTGAGGATATCAAAGCTCCGGAGTGTTTCTACATCGAAGAGACACTGAAGAAGACGATGAAGATTCCGGTGTTTCACGACGATCAGCACGGGACGGCGATCATCTCGGGTGCGGCGCTGTTGAACGCGCTGGAACTGGTGAAAAAGGATATTGATAAGGTTCGCGTGGTATTTTCCGGCGCCGGCGCGGCGGGGATTGCCTGTGCGAAGCTGTATTGTTCACTGGGTGTGAAGCATGAGAACCTGGTGATGGTCGACTCGAAGGGTGTGATGTATGAGGGACGTGGCGACAAGTTCAACCAGTACAAGGCTGAGTTTGTCCGCAAGACGTCGATGCACACGCTGGAAGAGGCGATGAAGGATGCCGATCTGTTTGTCGGGGTGTCGGTGAAGGACCAGGTGACGCCGGCGATGGTGAAGTCGATGGCGAAGGATCCGATTATTTTTGCGATGGCGAATCCGGATCCGGAAATTGACTATCCGCTGGCGATGTCGGTTCGCAAGGACCTGATTATGGCGACGGGCCGTTCGGACTATCCGAACCAGGTGAACAACGTGCTCGGATTCCCGTTCATTTTCCGCGGCGCGCTGGACGTACAGGCGACGGCGATCAACGAAGAGATGAAGAAGGCCGCCGTCAAGGCGCTGGCCGATCTGGCCAAGCAGGACGTACCGGACGAAGTAGCCCGGGCGTACGGCGTAGAGTACTTCAAGTTCGGTCGCGAATATATCATTCCGAAGCCGTTTGATCCGCGCATTCTGGTGTGGGAAGCATCGGCGGTGGCCGAGGCCGCAATCCGGACGGGTGTGGCGCAGATAAAGGTGGATATCGAAGAGTATCGCGAGCAGTTGTCGAAGCGGATCGGCAAGGGACGCATCATCATGAGCGTCATGACCGACAAGGCGCGCAAGGATCCGAAGCGGGTGGTCTATCCGGAAGGGACGTCGACCCGTATTTTGCGGGCCGCAAATATGGTGGCCGAGCAAGGGTTGGCGAAGCCGACCGTGCTGGGCGATCCGGCAGAAATCCGCAAGGTGGCGACGGCGAACGAGATTGACATTGACGGTCTTGAGATCATCGATCCGGTCACGTCGCCGAAGCGCGAGGCCTACGCCAAGCGGCTGCATGAGATTCGTGCGCGCAAGGGGATGACCTACGACAAGGCGTACTGGACGGTGAACGACCGGTATTACTACGGAGTGATGATGCTCGACCAGGGGGATTGCGACGCGGTATTGTCCGGCGTATCGTCGGAATATCCGACAGTGATTCGTCCGGCGCTGCAGATCATTCCGCTCGAAGAAGGCGTGACGCGGGTGTCCGGATTGTTCGCCATGATTCAAAAGGATCAGGTGTACATGTTTGCCGATACGACGGTGAATGTCGATCCGACGGCGGAAGAGCTGGCGGAGATCGCCCTGTGTGCGTCGCGCGTGGCACGCAGCTTCAATATTGAGCCGAGAGTCGCGATGCTGTCGTTCTCGAATTTCGGGAGCGCGCCGTATCCGGAGTCGAGCAAGGTGGCCAAGGCGACGGAGATCATCAAGCGCAAGGCGCCGAACCTGGTGGTCGAGGGAGAAATGCAGATGGATACGGCCGTCATGCCGGATTATATCAAGAAGTATTTCCCCTTCAGCAGTCTTCAGGAGCCGGCCAACGTGTTCGTGTTCCCCGATCTGAATGCGGCCAACATCTGCTACAAGATGGCGCAGCGGATCGGCGGCTTAATGGCGGTGGGGCCGATTCTTATGGGCCTTTCGCGGCCGCTGCACGTGCTGCATACCACGCTCGACGTCAACGAGATTGTCGACATGACGGCAATCGCGGTGGTGGACGCGCAGACGAAGTTGCGCAAGTAAGACATTCGTTCTCAGTGTATTCCCCGCCGGAGTAATTTCCGGCGGGGTTTCGTTTGAAAGGTGGCATATGCGGAAAGCGATAGCTGCGGCAATTCTGCTGTTGGCCGGTGTTGCCGGCGTGACGGCGTCGAAACCTCCGGATCCGATCAAGGCATACCTGCGCGTGGCGGCGGACAGTATTACGGTCAAGAGTGGATCATTCCTGGCGACGGTGCCGGTAGCGCAATTGCGAATGCACGATACCGTTAACACGTATGACGAGAAGCCGATGATTTTTGTCAGTGGAACGGATTCGGTGGTGGTCGAGTGTTCAGCCGACGCCGTGACGATTGGGTTGGTCCGGCCGACGGACACGATGCAATTGGTGGTCCGGTTTATGGGTTGGTATGTTCATCGCGAGCCGAAGCTGAAACTCCTTAGAGAGTTTAATCAATTCGAACGGGTAGGAGCGGCGGAGATCCCGGCGTTTGCTTACCCGGCGTCGACCGATTCTCACCTGACGAATTTTCGGACGACCTTTGGGCTGGACAGCGTGATGGGAGCAGGCGGAGAAGGGTCGCAGATCGAGAATCTGTTGGGCTGGGTACACCGGCGGATCAAGCACGATGGTCAGCACGAGGAGCCGGCGGCAACCGATCCGGTGGAGATCATCAAGATTTGTGACAGCGAGCAGCGCGGGCTGCATTGTGGGGCGCTGGCGGGGATGCTCTGTCAGGCGTACCTGGCGTGTGGGTTTACGGCGCGCGTACTGGCATGTCTGCCGTTTGACACGGCTGATGGGGATTGCCATTCGGTGGTGATGGTCTGGTCCGAGACGATGGGGAAATGGGTGCTGACCGATCCGACGTACAACGTTCGTGTCACTGACACGGCCGGAAACTGGATGAGTCCGTTGGAATTCAGAGCGGCCCTGGAGCGGGGAGATTCGGTGGGCATCTGGGATGCGATCGACTACAATGGCGATCCGTACAGCAAGCATGAGTATCTCGGGTACATGGCGAAGAATCTGTTTCGATTCCGATCCGGCCTGGGGCCGGTCAAGAGTGAGGGACCTAAGAGCGTGGTACTTGACCCGATCGGGTATTCAGGGAGTCGGAGTGGAGAGACGCAATCGACGGTGATCATGCAGATGCAGGTGAGCGCCTATATCACACACGACGCGGACTGGTTTTTCGGGAGGCCGTAGGGGGCGGATACCGGAATGAGTCTGTTCTACCCTTGCACCAGATGGTCGGCGGGGATAGTGTTGCTGTCGGAGGAGGATTCCGGGCGGATCGAGCCGAAGTAGATGGCCGTCAGGGTGAGGACGGCGCCAAGGATTTGCAACAGATCGAGATGTTCGGAAAAGATAATCGCACCCCACACAGTAGCGAGGGTCGGCTGAAGAAGAAGGATCAGCGAGGCGCGGTGAATTTCGATATAGTGCAGTGACCAGGAAATTGCCCACCAGCCGAAGACCTGGACAATCAGCCCCAATCCAACCAACATAGTCCAATCAAAGAGGGAGCCGGGCAAAAACAGGCCATGTTCGAACGGTGCGGCGATACCAAGGCAGACGGCGGTGACCAATGAAGACCAGGCCATGAAGACTATGGGGTCCGGTCGTGGTTCAACGCGGGAGCCTCGTTTCAACCCGACGATGAAACCGGCGTAGGCAAAGCCGGTTCCCAGGCCAAAGGTCACACCCAGTGTGTAGTCGGGGGTAAAGACGACAGTTTGGCTAAAGATTCCGACCAGCAGCGATACACTGAAGAGTCCGATGACGGCGGCTATGAAAAAGCGGAGGCTCAATCGTTCGCGGAAAAGAAAGTAGCTCAAAATAGCGGAGCTAAAGACCTGAGTGTTGCCGAGAATGGTGGCCATGCCTGCGCCAGTCAATAGGATGGAGCGGTGCCAGAGGAATATATCAAAGGAAAAGGAGAGCCCGGCGAGAGCGGCCCAGAGGAGAGCGTGTGGGCTGAGCTTTAATGACCTCCGCGTGACAATCGCGATAAGGAAGAAGCCGAAGGCGCCCAGAATCAACCGCCAGAAGCCGATAGCCGTAGGGCCCATGTGTCCTAGCCCGATAGCCTTAACGAAGATTGGCGACAGACTTATACAGAAGGCCCCGGCGGCGAGCAGGGCGATTTCACGAGTCTGGGATGGGGCAGGGCCGGCGCGCATAAATCAGTATACCGGTTACGGGTGAGGAAACAAAGAAACAGAATAGCGGAGCAGCGCGCGGGCGGGAATAAGGACAAACATATCCGATCTATCCTGTCGTTGATAGGCGATTTTCGCTTGCCCTGACGGGAACCGGGGCGTTATTGTGTCTTATGCCAACCATTGCCCCGTCAATTCTGGGCGCGGATTTCGGACATCTGGCTGAGGAGGTAGCCGGAGCCGAGTCATCGGGTGTTTCGATGTTGCATCTGGACATCATGGATGGCCACTTTGTACCTAATATTTCGTTTGGTCCGGGCATTGTCCGAACGATTGATCGTCTGACGAATCTGTATCTCGACGTGCATTTGATGCTGTCGGAGCCGGAGCGGTATTTCAAAGCGTTCGTCGAGGCGGGAGCGGATCGGATCACGTTTCATCTCGAGGTTCACCCTGAGCCGACTTCGGTTGTGCACGAGCTCCGGAAGTTGGGCGTTGAGGCGGGTATTTCACTGAACCCGGACATGCCGATCGAACGCGTGTTGCCGTATCTGAAGGAATTTGACCTGCTGTTGATCATGTCGGTCTTTCCCGGATTCGGCGGTCAAGAGTTCATACCGGCGAGTCTGTCACGGATTCGCGCGGCAAGGGATTACATTGACTCGCACGGCCTTCGCACACAGATTTCGGTTGATGGCGGCGTCGACCGATCTACGGCCGGAGCGGTACTTGATGCCGGTGCGGATATATTAGTGATGGGAACAGGATTTTTTAAGGAAAGCGATCGACGAACATTGATCGCATCAGTTCTTCGAACGTAGAGGGTACTCTTTTGAAACGAACCAAAGGCACGAACAAGGGATTTGTTGAGGTATCAGAGGGAATAGTCGGTTCGCGGTTTGAACGGGCGCTGGAGCTAGGTGAGCGGACCGATATCGCTCAGCGGCTGTTGGAACGCGACGCCACGGCCTTTTCACGGCGTGCAGAGATTCGCCATCGCATAGGCCATCGTCTCGGCTGGGTGGATGTGATGTTGAAGCTGCGTCCGGAAGTGGACACGATCAAGGCATTTGCCGACGAAGTTCATCGGGACGGCTTGCGGCACGTCGTGGTGATGGGCATGGGCGGATCGTCACTTTGTCCGGATTTGTTGGGGAAAGTGTTCGGACCACGCAAAGGCTTTGATTCCTATCAGGTCCTCGACTCGACTGATCCGGCGGCCATTCTGGCTGTCGAAAAGCAAGCAGACATCAAGAAGACGCTGTTTATTGTCGCCTCGAAATCAGGCGGGACAATCGAAACGCGGTCGCATGAAGCGTATTTCATCAAGCGGCTGGGCGATCTGAAAGTGAAGCAGGTCGGCCGGCAGTTTACGGCGATCACCGACAAGGGGAGCGAGCTTGAGAAATTCGCCCGGAAGATGAAGTATCGGCAGGTCTGGATCAACCCGTCGGACATAGGTGGGCGGTATTCGGCGCTGTCATATTTCGGACTGGTCCCGGGCGCATTCACCGGCGTTGATCTGGAAGCGATGCTCGATGACGCGGCGGCGATGCGGCAGATGCTATTCGCGGCCGAAGGAGAAGCAAACCCGGCCGTGGCGCTGGCGGCGTTGATCGCGGGAGGCGCCGTTGGGGGATGGAACAAGCTGACATTCCTGGCGACCAAGTCGGCTCAGCCGCTGGTGCCGTGGATCGAGCAGTTGATTGCCGAGTCTATCGGCAAGGATAACAAGGGAACGGTTCCGATCGACAGCGAGCCTCTGGGCAAGCCGGCCGATTACAGTCTGGATCGCATTGCGATCATGCTGGAGGCGCCCGGCGAGAAGGTGGCGGAATACCAGTCGATCGTCAACGATTTCGCCAAGAAGAAACTTCCGTGGGCCGTGATCACACTCGGATCAAAGACGAATTTCGGCGGGCAATTCCTGTTCTGGGAGACGGTGACCGCGATTGCCGGGTATCTCGTCGGCGTCAATCCGTTCGACGAACCGAACGTGACCGAGGCGAAGGGCAATACCACGACCATTCTGAATGATTTCCGGGTGAGCGGCGAGATAGGAATGCCGGCGGTGGCGTCGACATACGAGGGTGTCTCGATTCTTCGCGCGGGGATGTCGGATTCGTTCCGCATCAAGCAGCCGGAGACGGCCCTGATCCGCCAGTTCTTTGCCCGCGCCAAGCGCGATTATTCGTTTCTTTCCGTTCTCGGCTATTTTCGTGAGACGCCGCAGACGGAGAAGGCAATGGCGGAACTGCGGACATCGCTCCGGCATATGAGCGGTTTGCCGACGTTGCGGGGGTATGGTCCGCGGTATCTGCACTCGATCGGTCAGTTGTATAAGGGTGGGCCGCGCATGGGGATGTATATCATCTTCATCCGGAAGGAATACGAAGCGCTGCCGATCCCGGGGCGCGAATTCGGATTCGGACATCTGATCACGGCCCAGGCGATCGGGGATATGGAAGCCTTGCTCAAGCGCAAAGTGCCGGTCCTTCTGATCACCCTCGAAGGCGACGTGGCCAAGGGGATGCAGACATTCATGACACGGCTGAAGGCGATATTGCGATAGGAGAGGATTGATCGTGGCATCATTTGATATGTGGCGCGGCTTTCGCGCGCGCCACCTCGCGCCTGAATGGTATACTAAATTGACCGAAATGGCCCGCGTTGGCCGAGGTCAGATTCTCAAAATGACGACCGTGGCGAACTCGGGACATCCGGGGGGATCGATGTCGTCGCTCGAGATGTATGTGACCTTGTACAATCTCGCGAATGTCGATCCGCGCGACCCGTATCGGGACGACCGCGATCGGATCGTTATTTCTCACGGTCACACATCACCGGGGGCATACGTTTCGCTGGCGGCGGCCGGTTTTTTCGCGATCGAGCCGGCGTTGTGGGGATTCCGGCTGGGCGGATCGCCGTTCGAGGGGCACGTGGAAAGATCGGTGCCGGGGATCGAGTGGGATACCGGCAACCTGGGGCAGGGGCTGTCGGTGGGCGTCGGCAAAGCGCTGTACGGGCGTCTGTCGAAGCAGAATTTCCATACATATGTCCTGATGGGCGATGGCGAGCAGCAGAAAGGGCAGATTGGTGAAGCGCGCCGGATGGCGGCCAAGTTTGGGTTGACCAAACTGACCGCGCTCGTGGATTTCAATCATTTGCAGATTTCGGGTCGCATCAGCGAGATCATGCCGCAGAATATCAAAGCGGATTGGGTGGCTGACGGGTGGGAGGTGCTTGAGGTAGATGCGCACGACCTGAATCAATTGTATGACGCGCTCTATCATGCGACCCACGAAGCAAAGGCGCCGGTGATGCTGTTGGCGAAGTCGGTGATGGGGAAGGGTGTGCCGTTCATGGAAAACAAGGAAGATTACCATGGCGCGGCAATCAAGCCCGAGCAAATGGGAGAGGCACTGGCGGCGCTGGGGAATCCGGTGCCCAATGACGTGGACGCGCTGAAGGCACGACGGAAGCAGGGACCGCCGCCGCCATTTGCGACGAAGCTTGCGCCGTTCCCGGAGGTCAATCCGGGCGAGCCGATTCAGTACGGAGCCGCTGACAAATCGGACAATCGGAGCGCGTGGGGGAAGGCGCTGGTCTCTGTGGCCGACGCGAACATGGGGCGCCCGGGATTTGTGATGGCGGTCTTCGATTGTGATCTGGCCAAATCGGTAAAGACTGATGGGTTTGCCAAGAAGTACCCAGACAGTTTCATCCAGTCAGGGATTATGGAACATTCGACGGCCACGACGGTCGGCGCTCTGTCGGCGGAGACGGCGCTGGCAATATGGTCGGATTTCGGCGTCTTCGGCATAGATGAGACCTACAATCAGGCGCGGCTGAACGACATTAATCACGGCAACGTGAAGTTGTTTTGCACGCATTCGGGGATCAACGTCGGCGAGGACGGCAAGACGCATCAGTGTATTGATTACTTCTCGCTGCTCAATTCGACATTCGGCTGGAAGGTGATTACGCCGGCCGATCCGAATCAAACCGATCGGATTGTGCGATACGTGTTGAGCCATCCCGGCAACTTTGCGGTCATCATGGGGCGGGCGGTCATCCCGGTCATTACCGATGATGCAGGGGAACCGCATTTCGGCCGCGATTATCAGTTATCGGTACGGCCGGATGGAAAGCATCCGCAAAGGGGAGACTGTGGTGCTGGTGTCGGCGGGGAATATGCTGGCGTATGCCATGCAGGCGTGGTCGGCGCTGAACGGCGAGGGTCACCGAATCGCGCTGGTGTCGGTTTCGGACTGGTCGGATCTGCACGTCGACGATTTGCGCATGCTGGCTGACTTTCAGCACATCGTGACGCTCGAAGATCATAACGTGAAGTCGGGATTGGGTGCGACAATTGCATCGGCGATGTATGACCATCAGCTTTTCACCAAGTTGACGAAGATAGGCGCACCGCACTACGGATCCTCCGGCACGCCCGACGAATTGTACGCGATGCTGGGCATGGATGCGAAAGCGGTGGCCGGCCGGATACGGGAGATTATTCGCGAGGCGCGAGTCAAGGTATGAAAATCGGATTTATCGGACTAGGCCGAATGGGTTTCAACATGATCTCCCGTCTCATGGCGGGAGGGCACCAGATTGTGGCGTTTGATCTTTCGCCCGAGGTGGTGACTAAAGCGAAAGCGGCCGGAGCCTCGGGGGCACACTCGCTCGAAGAGTTGCTGGCAGCGCTGCCGTCGCCAAAGGTCGTCTGGGTGATGGTACCGTCGGGCGAAATCACCGGCAAGGTGATTGGCGACGTGGCGGCGAAGATGAGCGCGGGCGACATTGTTATCGACGGCGGCAATTCGAATTTTCACGACACAACACGGCGCGCGCAGGAACTGAAGCAGAGAGGTATTCAGCTGCTCGATTCCGGTACGTCCGGAGGTGTGTGGGGGCTGAAGAACGGGTATTGCCTGATGATTGGCGGGGAGAAGAAGGCATTTGCCGCGTGCGAACTGCTTTTCAAGACGCTGGCGCCGCCCAACGGCTACTTGCATGTCGGGCCGAGCGGCTCCGGGCATTATGTGAAGATGATCCACAACGGCATCGAATACGGAATGATGCAGGCGTACGCCGAGGGGTTTGAGATACTCAACGCCTCGGAGTACACGTTGGACCTTGCAGCGATCGCCGGACTCTGGAACCAGGGATCCGTGGTGCGGTCGTGGCTGCTGGAGCTGGCAGAAGCATCGTTTCGGGAGGATCCTAAGCTTGATAAAATTCGCGGGTATGTCGCTGATTCCGGCGAGGGGCGATGGACGGTGATCGAAGCGATCGATCGGGATGTGCCGGCGGTGTCGTTGACGTATGCGTTGATGAATCGATTTCGATCGCGCCAGGAGGATTCGTTCTCGGGGAAGGTGCTGGCGGCGTTGCGGAATCAGTTTGGCGGACACGCGGTGAAAGAGCGGGAGGGGTAATGGCGGAGCGATCGACGCCGGGTCAGACGATAGGAAATCCATTTCTCAGCAGGTTCATGCGGCAGAGGCAGGCGGGGCCGTTTTCGTTCGTGATCTTCGGAGCGACCGGCGACCTGACCAAGCGAAAGTTGATACCAGCGCTGTTCAACCTGTACAAGGACGGCTTCCTCGCGGAGCCGTTTTGCATTTTGGGCTTCGCCCGCCGCGATTGGACCGATGCCCATTTCCAGGCGGAAATGCAGGAAGCGATTCGAAAGTACTCGCGCCGTCAGCCGGACAGCGAAGAGCAGTTGCTTCAGTTTGTCGCGAATATCGGATACGTGCAGGGGAAGTTCGAGGACCAGTCGGCCTATCGCGTGCTGGCGGAGCGATGCCGGAAGACGGCGCAAGAGCGGATGGTTCCGGAGAACAGCCTGTTTTACATGGCGACGCCGCCGGATGCGTTTGACGATATCGTGACGAATCTCAATGAAGCGGGGCTGGTGTCACCGACGGCGGAAGGGGAGAAATGGCGGCGGATCGTCGTGGAGAAGCCGTTCGGGCATGACCTGGAATCGGCGAAAGAGCTGAATCGGATCGTGCACAAGGTGTTTGCGGAGCCGCAGGTGTACCGTATCGATCACTATCTGGGCAAGGAGACGGTGCAGAACATTCTGGTCTTTCGCCTGGGGAATTCGATATTCGAGCCGCTGTGGAATCGGCGGTATGTCGACAACGTGCAGATTTCGGTGGCGGAGTCGCTGGGTGTGGAGTCGCGAGCCGGGTATTTCGAGAGCGCAGGAATTATTCGCGACATGATCCAGTCGCACATCATGCAGGTGTTTACATTAATAGGGATGGAACCGCCGGCGACATTTGACGCCACGGCAATTCGCGATGAAAAGGCGAAGGTGTTGCGCTCACTGCGCAGTATTGATCCGAACGAAGTGGGCCACCATGTAGTACGGGCACAGTATATCGCCGGGTCAGTCGGGGGAGAGCGCGTGGCGGGGTATTTGAAGGAGCCGGGCGTAGCGCCGGGATCACTCACCGACACATATGTAGCGTTGCGGATGTTCATCGACAACTGGCGGTGGTCGGGGGTACCATTCTACCTGCGGGCGGGGAAGCGATTGCCGAAGCGGGCGACGGAGGTCATTATTACGTTTAAGGCACCGCCGCATCAGATTTTCGATCAGGCGGGCGTCAATCTGGCGCATCCCAATATCCTTCGACTTCGCATACAACCGAATGAAGGGATCTCCCTGTCAATCGGGGTGAAAGTGCCCGGCCAAGCGGTGCGTGTATCGCCAGTGCGAATGGATTTCATGTACGACAGTTCCTTCGGCACACCAACCCCCGAGGCCTACGAGCGGCTGCTGCTCGACGCGCTCACGGGGGACGGTACGTTGTTCGCGCGCGAAGATGAAGTGGAATTGTCCTGGCAGATGATCGATCGGATCACAGAATATTGGCACAATCTTCCCTTGCATACCTACGAGGCGGGTGAATGGGGGCCGACGGCCGCAGATGATCTGCTGGCTCGCGACGGTCACACCTGGCACCGGCTATGAGCGACGGGCATTCCGCGGCAGAAGAGACGTTTGACGGCGGGTTTCTTCCGGTGAGCGCTGAGTTAATCGAAAAGCGATTGGCCGAAATCTGGCGCAATGCCGGAGGCGGTGAGAAGGCTGATCGTGGCTGGAGCAAGCTATGCCTGGCCAACACGATCGTCATCACCGATTCGCGGACCCGTCCTGAGGCGGAAACCGTGGCATACGCCCTGGCCGAACTGCACCCGTCGCGCACCCTGCTGATAGTCATCGATGATTTTCCCACCTATGGCGCGTTTGTCCGGACCGCCTGCCGGCTTCATCCGGAGACCAAAGGTATGATCTGCTGGGAAGTGATTGAGATTCTCGCGGCGAAAGAGCGGATTGTCGATATCCCGGGGGCGATACGGTCGCTGGTGGTGCCGTCGATTCCGGTGATCACCATTGATTTTTCACCCGGGCAATCGCCGGCGGAGCTCGACCGGACGGTGATGCAGTTGTCGGATTTCTATCTGTCGGGCGACAGTCCCTTTCCGTCGGAACAGATTCATCACGCCTTCCTGCCGTTCGCCTGGTTTGCGACGTTGCCGGTGCGGGAGATGTTGTCGACGATGTTTGGTCACTACCAGCGCAATCATCCGTCGATCTATCCTACCGGCTATGAAGTCGCGACGCTGAGTGACCAGAGTCACTTGTTGCTGGGGGGATGGCTGTTGTACCGACTGGGTGTGCTTGACAGTGCCGTTGCGACGGCAGGCGTGATCAAGTTTTCGGTGGATCGACGCGCGGCGACGATGCGGTTTGGTGATCTGCCGATTTCTGAATCTTCAGCGATACTCCTGCGTATTGATTTCAGTGACGGCACAAGAGTGGAGATCGCGGCCGACCGGGTTGCGGACGGCGCGGTGATCGGCTGCACCGGAACGCATGGTGATTTTCGCACCCATGTGGCGGCAGGGAAATCTCCGCTGGCGCAGTATGTGCTGGATCTGATGCAGAGCACGACGGAATTTGACGAGTATCATGCCGCTGTAGCGGCGGCCCGGACGCTGGGTTTGACAACGAAGGAGTAAGATATGTTGGTAGTTACGACAAATGTGGTTGAGGGAAAACCGGTCACGAAGTATTTGGGATTGGTGTCGGGTGAGGCAATCCTGGGTGCGAACATTTTCAAAGATCTCTTTGCCGGGATTCGCGATATCGTGGGCGGACGAGCGGCGGCGTACGAAAAGGAACTTCAGCGCGCGAAGGAAATTGCGATCGACGAAATGACTGCCCAAGCGCAGGCGATGGGGGGGAATGCGGTGATCGGGGTCGATCTGGATTTCGAAACAGTGGGGCAGGGGTCGATGCTGATGGTGTGCGCCTCGGGGACGGCGGTGGTGCTGGGGTGAGGGGGGGACGCAAGACGAGAATCAGCTAGACATTAGATGCCATAATACACAGAGAGCCCGCCGTCAGGCGGGTTTTTTTATGGGTGGAGCACAATTCAGCGCAAGCAAAGCGGGCGTTCACTGTCAAAATCTGGCAGTGAACGGTGCTTTCACTGCCAGAATCTGACAGTTGGCACCCCTTGTAGTGTTTAAAAGGTCATCTTTCTCCCGCACGCCGCGATTTCACTTGACAAACTCGATCGTGGAGTCGCACTCTTAACATTAGTAGTCATGACCATTGATTGCGGGACTTCCCTATGGCAAATATCATTTCGAACGGTCGATTCTCTGAACGCCTGTCGCTTTTCATCGTGATTGTGGCTGGTATTGCAGGCGGTATTCTACTTGCCCAGCAAGTATCCCGATGGACAACTCACGCCTCTGCTCGGACATCCCGGGGCCAGGACAAGTCAACAATGCACGTGAATACAGCCAAGGATTTGGCAATAGGTGTGGGCGACTTGTTCCCTTTGGACTCGGTAGAAGTTCAAGGCAAGAGAGTTGAATTCGCCGATATTCTTGGTGACCAGCGACGAGTTGTCGTTTTAATCTCGCTCGGCTGCGAACGGTGCGATGACTTGCTCGACTACCTTCGGCTCAACCTGAACCCTGAAACTAGTTCCAATACGAGTGTCCTAGTAGGGATTGACCGGTCCCAGGGGGATTTGACTCAAGGCTATCGGGAACTCTTGAGATTTGCGCAGTTATTTCGGTACGATGCAATATCTTTTTCTGAAAACAAGTTTCTCAATGCGTACCCAACGATCTATTGTCTTGATGAGAGTGGAGTGATTTCGGCCATTGAGGTTGGGTTCAAGGAGAACTTGGACTCAGCTGTAATCAGCTACTTGTTCGAGCCCCAATCGGGCTAAGGAGGTGTCCATGACGAAATGGAAATCGTTGTCAGTCGCCCTGGTGTGTTCTCTCGCATTCGGGGCGTTGTTGACGTTCTTGCCGGGGCCCGTGTCGGCAAGTGGTGATTGCAATCCTGGTCCCCCTGCTGGTTGTGAGGGGTGCAGTCTTCCAGACCTTCGGTACGGACATTGCTGTCCCGCACCGTGCCGAGAAATGTGGGTATACTACATGAAGACAGAGACGGAGCCGCCGCACTGTCAAGAGCCGTGCGTTGTAGGGGGCGTGGAAGTCACTTGGGTGTTCGAAGGCTGCTTTGATTTCTGAGCAGAAACGAGCCGGAGCGATGATAGACGAATTGTCGCTCCGGTAACATCATGGGACATACCGTAGAGGCATGTGTGCGCCGTTTCTTGCTCAACATGGCTGCGGAGTCTGTACTTGTCGTTGGCCTTGTTCTATCTGTCTCGGCTGCCACCAACGATTATTCACCTGTCCCGCCGCCGGATATCACGGCCCATAATCAAGGCAACCTGCAATTGGCTCTCACCAATACCGGTCGGTTCGGCGACACAATAGCGTATGACCCGTTGTCCAATGATTCAATTTTTCTCATTTCTTTTCCCCGCGATAGTCGGATAGTCTTCCGTCTGGAACCTCGACTCATCATCGGCGGGATAGTCGACAACGATACCATCGTCTCCGATTTCGATTTTGACCCCGATCCTTATCCGCACTCAACATTCGCTTTCCAGACCAAGGATCCGACCAGGGCATCTTACTCACCCGAGGCACGTTCAGATTTGGACATCCTGTGCTGGTACAACGATACCACCATGCGCGATGAAATCTCGGACTACTATCACCAGCCGATGGGGTTAGCTGTTTTCCAGCGGTCCAGCGCCTGGGCTGCTGAACGATTGCGAGGCGTTATCCTGGTCGAGTGTGTGCTGACTAATGTGGGTATCCGCCCGATTAAGAACGTCTACACCGGGTTTTTCTTTTATGCCCTGGGGGCGGCGTTTGATGACGGGCTCGCAACCGAACGGCACAACGGCCTTGTAGGTTTTCTCGGGTCGTACCCTTCCCATGAACAATGCGGGATAATCGACCATCCCAACGTTGTCTATTTGTTGGACAACGACGGCAATCCGGAAAATGGGAACTGGTCAGCTCGTTCAGCGCGAGGAGCGGTCGGTATCTCCATTCTGCAATTCGGCGGTCCTCAATTTACCCTGTCATTTAACTGGGAGACAGGGAGGCCCAACGGCCCAGCCCACTTCGATCCGACCATGCGTGGGCACGAAATTCCCACATGGTCGTCCCCTATGGCCGGATATTACCGCAAGATCAGCAACGGTGAAGTTGACTACGATCAGATGACCACCGCCGTTGATCACTCATTTCAGGGTTATCAGCCGCCTCCGCCTGACGCTGCAATTATCGCCGATGGCGAACTTACGTTCGGCGAGTTTACGGCGGGCCCCGTCGACTTGTCTCCGGGAGAAGAGTGCTCGTTCGTCTTCGCTATCGTGGCTGGCGATTCGGTGCACGTCCTACCCACGGACTACGAAAATCTCTGGGATCCGTATCATCCCTATTGGCTCTACAGTTCGCTCGACTTCTCCCGCCTCGCTACCAATGCCCGCTGGGCCGGGTGGGTGTACGACAATCCGGGGGTCGACACCGATGGCGACGGGTATTTCGGCAAATTCACCATGTGCGACGGCGATACTTTCTGGTACGAGGGGGACCGTGTCCCGGACTGGCGAGCCGATGTGCCTCCGTCAGCGCCGCTCGTCCGAGTCTATCCTGAGAACGGCAAGCTGACCATCCGTTGGAACGGATATTACAGCCAGATGACGCCTGACCCGTTTACCAGAGTGAAGGACTTCGAGGGGTACCGTGTGTACATGGGGCTGGACACCCGGTTGTCATCGCTCGGTCTTCTGACTTCGTGGGATGCGGACAATTATCAACGCTACAAGCTGATCCAACTACAAAACGGAAACTGGGAGTGGAAAGCGACCGAACTACCGTTGTCGCTCGATTCTCTGCGTATTCTCTATGACGACCCCGACTTCGAGCCGACGATCTATACTCGTGATCATCCACTCGTGGTCAATGACACGTTTTATCGTTTCGAGGCCCAGGATTTCAATCAGTCGAGCCTGACTCGTCCCGACGGCATTCGCAAAGCCTACCCGGATGCCGTGTACCCTCCCGATGACACCACCCTCTGGACCGACGACATGCTCACATCTGAGCATGGCCGAGACCTCCCGAAATACTACGAATACGAATATTCGATTGATAACCTGTTACCTACCGTAGAATATCAAGTCGTTGTGACGGCGTTTGACTTTGGCTTTGCGCTGGGCGGACTACCCGCTCAGGAGTCGAGCAAACTCAACAATCTTATTGCCGCCTACGCTCTTCCGACACCCGATGCTGCCTTAGCAGACAAGCTAAAAGTGTATGTCTGGCCCAACCCGTACCGTTACGATGGCAACTACGAGGCACAGGGGTTTGAGAATCGCGACCAGACCCTCTGGTACGATCGCGCGCGACGGATCAATTTTGGCAACCTCCCCGCCAAATGCACGATTTCGATTCTCTCACTTGATGGCGATCTGGTGAAAGAAATTCATCACAACTATTCGCCCGATGATCCTGAAGCCTCGCATGACTACTGGGATTTGATTACGCGCAACACCCAGCTGGCGGTGTCGGGCATTTACTATTGGGTGATTGAGTCGTCGCAAGGCAACCAGATCGGGAAAATTGTGGTGATCGAGTAGACAGGCCGCATTTCCGTCCATGTCGTACCAGCGAAAGCCGGTATCCGGGTTAGGGCGTAGCGCAGTGGGAAGTGTGACCCCATGGATTCCGGACCTTCGGTCCGGAATGACAATGGTGAGGGTCCGGAATGACAAGTAGGGGAAGGTCAGGAATGACAAGGGGGTATGATGGAACCGGCGGCGCGGTCGGGTGTTTACTAGCATAGTCTAAATCAGTACATCTTTAAGTCGCCCCACAAGCGACGGGAGGCAACATGGACTCGGAACGGAGAACCTTCCTCAAAGCGGCCGGGACGGCCGTCGCAGTAGGCGCCATGATGCAGGCGCCGATTTCACTTCTGGCGCAAACTCCGGCCACCACTGGCAAGAAGGCGATGCCGACAGCGGGGCCGGCCGTATTGCCTAAGCTGGCGTATGCGTATAGTGCGCTTGAACCACATATAGATGCGCAGACGATGGAGCTGCATCACAGCAAGCATCACCAGGCGTATGTCGATGGGCTCAATAAGGCCGACACGGAGCTGGCCAAGGCGCGCTCGGCGGGCGATTTCGCGTTGATTCAGCACTGGTCGCGCAGTTTGTCGTTCAACTACAGCGGGCACTACCTGCATAGCCTCTTCTGGAGTGTGATGGCACCGGCTCAAAACGGCGGCGGGGGCGATCCGGAAGGGGAACTGGCGGAGCGGATCAAGGCGGACTTTGGCGGCATCGAAGTCTTCCGCAAGCAGTTTAGCGAAGCGGCGGCGAAGGTCGAAGGGGGCGGGTGGGCACTATTGCACTATCGGCCGATGGACGGGCGGCTGGTCATCACGCAGGCGGAGAGCCAGAACAAGCTGGCGATGTGGGGGACGATGCCGATTCTGGGGGTCGACGTCTGGGAACACGCCTACTATTTAAAGTACCAGAATCGCCGGGCCGAGTATATCACGGCCTGGTGGAATGTGGTGAACTGGAGAGCAGTGGCCGACCGGCTGAATGAGGCGACTGCATAGGCCTCAAGGTCGAGATATTCGACTAATTAAATCTCTGTTGTCCTAACAGATGGCGGGGCCAAAGAAAATCTGTCGTTAAACGTCCTGTTTCGTATATATTAATAACAGGAGTGTGATGCGACATGACATCAATTGACGCGATCATCAATCGTCAGTTGTTGCGCTGGGAACTGGAGCATCGCCCCAAAGACGCCGAACCGGCACTTCGTCAGGCACCATTACCGATCGTCACTATAAGTCGCCAGTCCGGCAGTCGGGGATCGTACTTCGGATCTCGCCTGGCCCAACGACTCGGGTATCAGCGTCTTCACCGCGAGGTGATCGACGCCATCTGCACATCATCAGATTATCGGAAGCGGGTTGTCGAGTCGCTCGATGACAAACTTCGCGGTCGGCTGGAGCTGACGGTCGAATCGATGATCACCGGAGAGTCGTTTGATTCCGGTGATTACCTGCGGCATCTGTATCGGATCATCCAAAGTATGGCGCACCTCGGTGGTGTTATCGTGATGGGGCGCGGGGCGAGTTTTATCCTGGGGCCGACGGTGGGATTTCATATTCGCGTGGTGGCGCCGAAAGATCGGCGGATCGATAATCTGGTTCGCTACAGCAGTATGGCGCCGGGTGACGCCGAGCGGCGGATATCACTTTCCGATAAGGAGCGCAAGGAATTTATCGCGCGTTTATTCAAGGCGGATATCGACGAGCCGGCGCACTACGACCTGGTGTTCAACAGTTGCATGATGGATGTCGAGGAGATGGTGACGACGGCGGAGGTGGCGTTTCACGCCAAGATGAACAAGCTGAGTCATCGGGATCACGAGTAGTTTGTGGTCTCAGGAGTAATAATCGCCCAAAAAATAAAGCCCCGCTTTGCAGAGGGGCTTTGTCATTAGTCCAGAACTCAGGAGCGAGTTACTATTTCCGACGACGGATCATGCCGAGGCCGGCGGCACCCAATCCAAAGAGCGCGAGTGTCGTGGGCTCAGGAACGGAGTGCGGCGGGGCCGGGGCGCAGTACTGACCGAGCAACAGGTCGTTGCCGCAAGCCAGAGCCGCGTGGAAGTCGAGCTGCTTGAAGTCGCCCAGGAGGGACTTGTCGAAGCAGAATTCCCACACGTAGGTATTACCATTGCCACCCATCTTACCGTCAACTTTCTCGTAATCCTTGGCGAAGCCAAGATAAGCATCGACCGCGTTACCGCGTTTACCCTTGCTCAGGTCTTTCACTTCGAAAGCGCCGATCTTGCTCGAGACGCTGGACTTGTTCCAGTAGCCGCCATCGACCGACGGGAGACCTTTGGTGTTGCCACCGTTAAGGGTATAGAAGTCGAGCTTCTTAGTGCTGCCGCCAGTAGCGATGTTGTTGATGTTGATGGCGAATTTGTCCTTCTTGCCATCGACACCGATGAACAGGTCACCCATCCAGTAGTTGCGGCGGTACTGTTTGGAATAGGCTTGCCAGCCAAAGGAGTTGGCCATGGCAATGTACACCTTGTTGTTCTTCTCTTTGACCTGCAGGCCCTCGAGGTCAAACAACTCGCCACCCTCACCGCTCTTGTTCGGCGACGGCCGACCAACACCGGTCGGATACGGGATGAAGCCCGGGGCCGTGTTGTTGTTGGCATCGAACGGCGTGCTGCCGTTGGCGAAGACCTGATTGTAGTGGTAGTTGAAGGCCTGTGAGGCAGGCGCGATGGCCAGCACCCCCAAGGTCAGCAACCCAAGAAAGATTACCTTTTTCATTTGTCTCGTTCTCCCGAGTATCTAGACGTGACTTCAAAACCTGAATACAGTTATATCCGGCGTATGTAATGGCAATACGTGTGCCAATTGTCTGGATTTTGCGCGCGAATAATATCGTGTTGTCCTGCAATTAGTTAGATGGATTTCGGGGATGAGGTATGGCTGGGGGCCGAGATGTCTGGAATTGTCAGTGCAACGGTTACGCAAATGTTTTCATCTTTTGGGCCGGTTGGAAATACTGAAGGTCTTGGAGCACAATGGAATGCCCTTTGAGATCGGCGACTGTGCGGGTCTTTAATGGGGGTGGCGTTCCGGACACCTGATGTCAAATTCCGGTGGTGGGAGGGTATTCTGTGGCACTGAGTTACGCAGGTGGGCGATCGACTGCCGAGGTCGGTTACTGGAACTGCCGCAGGTACAGTCTAGTGCATTTGTGGAACTGGCTTTGGCGCGGGTAAGACTTGACAAGGATCGTCAGCCTTCCGTTAATCGGGACAATTCTAACGCGGTTTGACACGGCCATTACAATCTCAGGAAGGGAAGAAGCGATGAAGCGAGCGGCAGTTCTCTTGTGTCTTTTTTGGGTGGCCGGGTTGGCCAAGGGAGAGACTCAGATGAAGACCCAGACGGTGGAGTACCGTGACGGCGACGTTGTGCTTGAGGGGTACCTGGCCTATGACAGTACGCTGTCGGGCAAGCGGCCCGGAGTGGTCGTCATTCACGAATGGTACGGGCTCAATGATTACGCGAAGCGTCGGGCTGAACAGCTGGCGCAGCTTGGGTACGTGGCGATGGCCATCGACATGTACGGTAAGGGGGTTCGGCCGACGACCAATGAAGAAGCCGGAAAGATGGCGGGACAATTTTATCAGGACCGCCCGATGGCCCGAGTCAGAGCCCTGGCTGGGTTGGAAGTACTCAAGAAGCAACTGCTGGTCGACACGACGCGACTGGCGGCAATCGGCTACTGTTTCGGTGGCGGAATGGCGCTGGAGATGGCACGGTCGGGATATCCCCTTGCCGGCGTCGTAAGCTTCCACGGCAACCTGAAATCGGGATCACCGGAAGATGCCCGGAATATCAAGGCGAATGTGCTGGTCTGCCATGGCGCCGCCGATCCGTTTTCGCCCATGGAGGACGTGGCCGCATTTACCAAAGAGATGAATGACGCAAAGGTCAACTGGGAGTTGAATCTGTACGGCGGGGCGGTGCACGGATTCACGAATTCGGGGAACACAGGAGATCCCTCGACTGGTTTGGCGTACGACAGACAGGCGGATGTTCGTTCGTGGATGGACATGCAGCGATTTTTCGACGAGATATTCAGGTAGGGCGAATGTGGAACCATATCGCTCAATGGCCCTCACCCCGGCCCTCTGGCAAAGGGAGAGGGAGGAGAGAATAGCGTCAGGTCACGCGCCTCGCGGACTCGGCGCAGGACCTGACGCAACGAACGATGGGCCCCATGGATTCCGGACCGGGGGTCCGGAATGACAAGTGCAGTATAGACTCACTCACTGTCAGGCTCACAGGGAGCCTGACTTACTTCTCGTGCGACCTATCGGCCCTCATCCCGGCCCTCTCGCAAAGGGAGAGGGAGGAGGAGATCGTCTCGTCGCACTTCGACTTCGCTCAGTGCGACGGAGAGTGCTCGTTTGGTTCTCGCATTGGTATGGGGATGGGCCCCGCCTAAGGATGCGACATTCAAGGGACCGTCAGGTCACACGCCTCGCGGACTCGGCGCAGGACCTGACGCAACGAACGATAGGCCCCATGGATTCCGGACCGGAGGTCCGGAATGACAAGTGCAGTATGGACGCACTCACTGTCAGGCTCACAGGGAGCCTGACCTACTTCTTGCCCGCCCTCACGCCGGCTTTCTCCCAGAGTGAAAGGGAGGAAGATATGAGGCGGAACTCTTGTCGAATGGAAAATGAGTTCCGCCCTACAGCGTCCCTGGACACAGCCGAGATGTGGTGCCAACTGGTTTCAGATGCCGCGAATGCCCTTTGTTTCGCGCAAGCGGTCGGCGGCGGCGACATATTCGCGAAGCCAATGTAACTGCAGATCGGCCATTCCTTCCAGAACCGGCACACCAAGACGAAGCAGTTGGCGAACGGTGTCGGCCATCGAAAGATCATACGATTTGGAGAGGGCCTCGATGCGCTCTTTCAATTCGTATGAGATGGTGAGATTGATGGAGTGATCGCCGCGCACCGATACGACCGGATTGATGGGTGTCACAAGTTCTCCCCTTTCATATGGAAATTGCGGTGGTGAATGAGCGCATGCGGATGGTTGAGTTTAAGGCCGAATTGCGTCCGGATAATCCGCAGGACGCGCTTATAGCTTTCCTCATTGGTCTTACTGCAAATGACGACCTCGACAGCTCTGCGGTGCGGTGATCGGCAGATGCGACAGGCCGGTTCGAGACCGGCGGTGTCGCCGCGCAGAAACCAGGGCTCGAGAATTCGTCGCAGTCTGGCCAGCGCGAGTCGATGACGGCGCTCGACAATGATAGACGCGCAGACCAACAATTCGGCGATCTGCTGAAAGCTCTGGCCCATGTAGTAGTATCGTTCGATGATATCGCGTTCGTCGTCCCGCAGTCGGGCAACCGCCCGGCGGACCATAAGGGTGTCGATGGATTCTGCCGGCTGGGGGTCGGTGGTGGATTGGTCCGGCATAGGTTCGTCATCGACTGACAACGGGCGACCCGACTGGTAGACGAGGAGGTTGTCGGTCGGTGGATCTTCGCGGGGGTCAAAGCCGTAATTGACCAGCCATTGTCGATAGCAAAGCCGCTTGGGCATGTGGGCTCCTTTCGTTTGGGCCAACATGGCAAACGACAGGGTGGCCGGGCTACCACATGGCGGTCATATCGATTTTGGGGAAAATGCCGATGTTCATATCACGTGATTCACATTGCGGCGGGAAAGCGGACAAAGAAACTGTGCCCCAAGTGACTGTTTTTACGTATCATAAGGCGGAGCGACATATGACAAGAAGTGAACGACGATTAGCGCGCAGAAAGGCTAGAGAAGAAGGTCGGCCATTGATCAGCGGCATCATCTGGCTGGGGCTGGGCCTATTGCTACTCGGAGTGTCAACCGGCGTGCTGCCGGAACTGGAGTATAGCTGGCCGGCCATCCTGATCATAATTGGCATGGCTATCCTGGTGAGCAATCTCAAGCGAAAACATCCCCCCACCACGCCGCAGACACCTACGCTGTAGCTCAAGGAAGAACCCTCCTGGATCAGTACTCACGATATCCGCTACCGGATTCCGATCCGGTCCTGCCGATTGACACTCAACCGGCTCACGCTCAATTCAGATACGACACGGGCAACGCCGATTTTCGCACTTCCTGGCTGACTTGGGCCAATCTCATTTTACTGGCAGTCATATATCCGGGCATTTCGGCCATTGGCACGGGTGAAGACCCGATGAAATTGCTGAAAGACCTGACGCAGCCGCTGCTGCTGATCATGTTGATCGCGACGGTGATTCTACAATGGAGCATATTCGCCGTCAATTTCAGCGGCACGTATGTCGAGAAGACCGGACTGCGTGGTGTGGGTCTGGGCGAGTGGCGCGGGATCTGGCTGTTGTATGCGGTTGCGTTTCTCTTGGTGGCTAACCTGCTTCTCTCCGGGGTCGCGTGGGGGCTGGCGCAAATCGGCTATCCTATGCCCGGAGAATTGGGATTGATGATCCCTGAGGGGGCCATCGGCAAAGTGGTCTGGGTAGTGGTGGCGATGACGGCCGGGTTTTGTGAGGAAATAGCGTTCCGCGGCTACCTGATGACGCGTCTTCGGTTGGTGTTCAAATTCAAATCATGGTTAATTCCGACCCTGGTGTCGGCGCTGGCGTTTGGCATCTGTCACACGTATCAAGGTTTGCCGGGGTTGGTGGTCATATCAATATACGGTTTGATGTTCTCACTCTTGTACCTTCGCACCGGGTCGCTCTGGCCCTGCATAATCGCCCACTTCCTGCAGGACGCCGGCGCCTTGTTTTTCCCGAGATAACTGGAGCTCGAATGGTTGGGTAGGATTAGCGGGCGTCGATGACAGTGGCGCGGCCGATCTTGCGATCTTCGGCAAGGATGTGGTTGATCAGCCAGTCTTTGAGGAAGGAGAGCAATTCGAAGGCACTGAGATCACGGTCGGCCTTGAGGCGCTGGAGTATGTCGACCACGCTATTGATAAGCTCTCCATGCAGCTTCTTGTGTCGGTCAAAGCCGGCATAATTAATATGACGCATGTAGCGCTCTTCGTCGGCAAAGTGTTTCCTGGTGTATTGAACGAGTTCGGTGAGGACCACGGCGATTTCCTCGCCTTCGGACTCAGAGGCGGCGGATCTTTCCAGACGATTGATCAAAGCGATCAGAGTTTTGTGCTGATCGTCGATTTGAGGTACGTTGGTCGAGAAATTGCCCTGCCAGACGATGAATGCCATATATCTAGTCCCGGAATCAAGCTATGATGACAGGTATCGGCGGCTGGGAGGAAATTCTTACCGGGCATTCGGTTGGGCAAACGAATAATGTCCAAATGGAGTACTGGAACGGTGGATTTTAGTTGCCTTGCAGAGTGATACCTACTAAACTAACCCGAGTCTGGTTCACCGGGTGGGGAGAGAACCGCGCAGCAGGACGCTAAGGCACTAAAGGACTTCGGCTTGGGATTCTTTGATTTTCTATCCAACGATATCGGCATAGACCTTGGCACCGCCAATACACTGGTCTATGTCTTGAACCAAGGGATCATTCTCAATGAACCCTCGGTAGTGGCGGTGGAAAAGAGCTCCGGCAAGATACTGGCGATCGGGTCAGCGGCCAAGGAGATGACCGGGCGTACGCCTGGTGGCATCGAGGCAATTCGACCGCTCAAAGACGGCGTGATCGCTGATTTTGAAATGTCGGAAAAGCTGATTGCCGATTTTATCCGCCGGGTGGTCAAACACAAATATCTGATGAAGCCGCGAGTGGTCATTTCGGTGCCGTCGGGAATCACCGAAGTGGAGAAGCGCGCGGTGCGCGACTCGGCTGAAAACGCCGGTGCTCGCGAGGTCTTTTTGATCCAGGAGCCGATGGCGTCGGCGATAGGCGTCGGCCTGGCAGTGGATCAGCCGACGGGGATCATGATCATCGATATTGGCGGTGGAACGTCTGAGATTGCGGTCATTGCTCTGAATGGTATCGTCAATGATACGTCCATTCGTGTCGCCGGCGACGAGTTTAACGACGCCATCATCAACTATCTCAAGAAGAATTACAATCTGCTGATCGGCGAGTTGACAGCCGAGGACATCAAGATCAAGATCGGCTCGGCGTTTCCGTTGGAGAAGGAACTTTCCATGGAGATCAAGGGTCGCGATCTGGTGGCGGGCGTGCCCAAGAATCTCAAGATTTCCTCGGTTCAGGTGCGCGAGGCGCTTTCCGAAACGCTCGACATTATAGTGGAAGCGGTCCGTCAGGCCCTGGAACAGACGCCGCCGGAATTGGCTTCGGATATTCTGGAGCGGGGAATCGTGCTTACGGGCGGAGGGGCGCTTTTGCGCGGGCTGGACAAGCGGCTTCGTCAGGAGACCAACCTGCCGGTGAATGTGGCCGAGGATCCGTTGTGCTGCGTAGTTCGCGGCTGTGGGCGGGTGATCGAGGATTTCAACAAGTACACCAAGGTGCTGGAGCGGAGCCGCAAGGACTGACGCGGCTATCCTGTTGTCTCTTATGACCCTGCGACGATGTCGCGGGGTTTTCTTTTGCTCTTCGGCCGGACATTAATCTTTTTCTGGTGTCGGCGGTCTTTCCATCAGACAATTGCGCTATGACCAGTGACCAGGACGAAAGAATAGAGACCCTGGCGATTGCGGCGGCGCGCGGCGATCGCGACGCCTTTGCGCAAGTGATGAGGCTTATGATGAATGGCGTGTACGCATATACCTATCGGATGACCGGCGACCGCGAGACGGCGAAAGATCTCACGCAGGAGACGTTTGTGAGTGCGTGGGAGCACCTTTCCGGCTGGCGGCAGGAGGCGAAGTTTTCGACCTGGTTGTATCGGATCGCCACCAATAAGGCGCTGTCGGCGATTGAGAAGGGTCGCCGCGACGTGCCGCTTGACAAAGCGGTTCCGGCGGAGAGCCTGATTGCACGCGAGACGGCTGACCGGCCGATGCACCAGGAACGGCTGCGCCGGCAGGTACTGGCGTTTATGGCCTCGTTGCCGGAGCAGCAGCGGGTGGTCTTTGATTTGCGTTTTTACAAACAGATGCAATTCGGAGAGATTGCACTGGCCACCGGGAAGGCAGTGGGAACGGTGAAGACACTATATCGTGAGGCGGTCAAGAAACTCAGGCAAACGGCTGTTGAGAAGGGGTGGCGATGATGTCGTGCGAACAGGTACAAGATGAACTGCTGCTCTGGGTGGGGCAGGATGTTCCGGCCGATCTGGAGGAGCACTTGGCGTCGTGCGGTTGGTGTCGCCGCTGGTGGGAGGAGCTGGCAGGGACATCGGAAGCGCTGGGCACTGATGCAGAGTTCGCTCCCGATTCACATACCGCGCTAGTGATCGAGCGAGACGTCCTGAAGCGAATGACGTCACCGGTCGCGCGACGCAGCTGGCCGCTGGGCGGACTACTCAAGGTGGCTGCGGCGGTGGTGCTGGTAGTGGGAAGTTCGTTTGTCTCATACCAGGTGGGACGTCAGCAATTCCAGACGCCGGCGATTGCGCTTGGCGATTCGGTCGTCTTAGCGGACGATTTAGCGCTGTATGCGCAAACCGACACGTCGGATGCCGATATCGACGAATCCACGGTTACGCAATTGATCGATGACTATACCTCGAAGGTGGGCGAGCCGGGTGAGCGGTTGCTCAAGGATTTGACCGTCGAAGAAATGGAATATTTGCAGAACAATCTCAAGGCAGAGGATTTGTTATGAAGGGCATCATCCTGCCGGTGGCGATGGTCTTACTGTTTGGCGTAACGGCGGCAGCGCAGTCACCGTGTGTTTCACCTGGTGCGTCGGCTGTCTGCGGAATGCTCCTGGCGCAGGCGGCGCCCGACACGCCGATGATGAGCGGTCGACAGGGGCCCGGGCCCGGCCAGGGCGGACGGATGCCGGGCATGAGGCAGATGCGCCATTTGGAGCAGTTCCGTTTGCTCAAGCTACTCGAACTGCTGGATTTGAAGGAGGATCAGGAGGCGCAGTTCATCTCGAAGTATCGGCAGATGCGCAAGGATGAGCGCGACGATGATCAGAAAGAGCGCGACCTGGTGGGCCGGCTGGCTGATCTGATCAAGCAGAGCAAAGCCAGCGAGAAGACTCTGACGGCCATGGCGGACAGCATTATCAACTTGCAGGAGCAAAGTTGGCGGGCGCGGCAGGAGCGATTGGGACAATTCAAGGCGATACTGAGCGGAGCCCAGTGGGCCAAGTTTATCATTTTCCACGAACGATTCGAACAGCAAATGCTCGAGCAACTGCGCGGATTCCGGGAACGGGAAGCGCCGGAGCCCGATCATCGGGAAGACAGCACAAAACAGAAGTTTGACGACGACAAATTCTAATTTGCGGAGGATTTATGAAACGAATTACTATTCTCATTGCGTTGGCCATGTTATTGCTGCCGCTGGTGTTGGTCGCCCAGCAGGGGAAGAACGACTGCGCGATGGGCGGCGGCCAGATGGCGGGCATGCATGCCGGAAAAGGCATGATGGGGCGGGGCATGGGCATGAGCATGAGAGGCATGGGCAATTGTGGCGGTCCGGGTGGGTTGATGCAACTTGCGGATCAGCTCCAGTTGACCGATCAACAGCGGGACAAGCTCAAAGCGATGATGACCGATCATCAGGTGCAAAACATCGACCGTCGGGCCGCTCTACAGAAAGCGGAAATCAAGCTCACCTCGTCCATGCGCGACCAGGCGCCGACGGCGGAAGTTAATAGGGCGATCGACGAGGTCTCGCGTCTTCGCGCAGAATTACAGAAAGCCAACTATGCACACAGATCGGCCATGAAGGGTGTGCTGACGGCCGATCAGGTGAAGAAATTCGACGAGCTTCGCAAGGATTGCTGCAAGGACGGTCTTGGCGGGATGCGTGGTTGCAGGCACGGTATGGCGCCGATGGCACCGGGTACCGATGATGATGACGCCGAAGACGGCCACTAGGTTTCTTATCTCACTTCTCATGGCGAAGCCCCGCGCGGTGCGGGGCTTCGAATCTTTTCTGAGGACTTCTCACAATATTATAGAGTTGTAGCTGCATCTCAGCGTGCGCCGGCCACTTGTTTGCGAGCATGTGAGCAGATGCCATCGATTTCCCGCTTAAACTGATCAAAGTCGAGCTGATGGCCGTTGATGTAGGCGCTCCATCCGGCGCTCGATTTAGCGTAATGAATGGCGTCCTCGATCTCGGCCGGTGTGGCGCCGTTAAGTTTGGCAAATTCGGTGTGAAAGTAAGCGCAGTAGCGGCATTTGGTGATGGACGCGATGGCAACGCCCATCAGCTCCCGGTACTTATTGGGGACGGGTCCCTCGTCCATCTGGACCGTCTTCATGAGACGCCATTCCAGTTCGAGCGTGCTGTCGGGGACGTTTTTGAAAAACGTCGGTACCAGGCCGAGAGCCTCTTCAATCTCCTTGTACACTTGCTGACGATTCATACGAACTCCTTTCCGGAGCGCACACCGCATCCGGGGCAACGGGTTGAGACGGTGATCGAACGGCCGAAGAAGCCGCATGGGCAATATGGAATATTTGTACCGATAATGTCCATGAATAGTTCTAGGCAAAGCGGAATAGCCGGCGGCAGACCGGGCGCATTGTCACTATTTGTCACTATGCCATTTTGGCCGGTCAGTTACGATTTCCGTTGACGGGCAGGAAGTTGGCCCGTATGTTTTTGACATGCACATGGATCCCAAGACTATCTTACGCGTTATCTCCGCCAAAGCCGGCCATCCGATGCGACTCAAGGAGTTGGCCGCCGCGTTGGAGATATCCAGCGAGGACTACCCCCAATTTCGGAAGACGGTCAAACAGCTAATAGATGAAGGCGAACTGGTGCACCTTAAACGGGGACGCATTGGTCAGTCGCGGGAGCTGAATGTGGTCATCGGCAAACTGGAGATGACGCGGTCGGGAACCGGTTTTCTGGTGCGCGAAGGGGTGGAGGAAGACATCCTGATCCCGTCGTTTGATCTTCACACGGCTATGGATGGCGACAAGGTGATGGTGCGAATGAACGGCCAGATCAACGGTCGTCAGCGCGGGCAGATCGTGCGGGTCATCGAACGGGCCAAGCGGCTGATTGTCGGGCTGTTTAAGAGTTCACGCGAGTTCCGGTATGTGGTGCCCGACAATCCGCGAATTCATCGCGATATCTATCTCATGGAGAATGATACGCTGGACGCGAAGGAGGGGCAGAAAGTAGTCGCAGAGTTTCTGGAATGGGACGACCCGCACCTGAATCCGATCGGGCGGATCACCGAGATTCTCGGATACCCCAACGATCCGGGTGTGGACATGCTGACGGTGATGCGGACATATGACTTGCCGCAGACATTTCCGGTGGAGGTGCTGAACGAAGCAGAACAGGCCGCGGCGGCTGCGGATTTGAGCGAGATTCCGGAAGGGCGAGTCGATCTGACGAAAGAGATCGTGTACACGATTGATCCGGAGGACGCCAAGGACCACGATGACGCCATATCGATTGCGCGAACGTCGGTTGGTTATCGTCTCGGTGTGCATATTGCCGACGTGTCGGCATACGTGCTGGAAGGCACGGCGATGGACACGGAGGCGTTTGACCGCGGCAACTCGGTGTATCTGCCGGGCACGGTAGTGCCGATGCTGCCGGAGATTCTTTCGAACGATGTGTGTTCGCTGCGGCCGGATCGACGGCGGTTGGCGTTTACCTGTACCATGGAGTTTGACACGAAAGGAAAGATGCTCCGCTGGGGGTTGGCGGATACGGTGATTGAGTCGCGAGCGAAGCTGAGTTACGAAGAGGTGCAGGGGTTTTTTGACACGGGGGCGATGACGCCAAAGACAAAACCGATCGCGGACAGTCTTGTGCTCGCACGTGAACTGGCGACTATTCTCACCAGTCGGCGGTTTGCGGAGGGGTCGCTCGATTTCGATTTGCCGGAATCGAAGATTGTCATGAATGAGCGAGGCGAGGTAATTGATCTGGGACGTCGGGTGCGACTGGAGTCACACCGGCTGATCGAAGAGTTCATGCTGGCGGCGAACAAGGCGGTGGCGCTGGAGCAATTCCGCAAGGGGCTGTCCTTTCTTTACCGTGTCCACGACAAACCGGCGCTGGACAAACTCGAGGGTTTTTCGGCCCTCGTCGAGCGCTTCGGACACAGTTTCCCGGTGTCACCGAATCTGAAGCCAATTCACTTTGCCCGCTTCCTCAAGAAGCTGGAAGATACGCCGGAGTCGGATTTCATCAACGAGCTGATGCTTCGCTCCATGAAGAAGGCGGTTTATCAGCGGGTGAATATCGGGCATTTCGGGTTGGCGTTTACGCATTACGCGCATTTTACGTCGCCGATACGCCGGTATCCGGACCTCCTGGTACACCGGCTGTTGCGCAAGGGGCGGAAGGGGAGTTACCCGGCGACGTATGCCAGGCGAATCGATGGTGTCATCGACCACGTGGGTGTGCACTGCTCGGAGACGGAAAGAGCGGCAGAGGAAGCCGAGCGGCAGGCGGTGAAGGTGAAGCAGGCAGCCTACATGGCGAATCATCTCGGCGAGGAGTATGACGGTGTGGTGTCGGGAGTGATGCCGTACGGGTTCTTTGTTCGCCTGTCCAAGATGGGGGTCGAGGGACTGGTCCGGGTATCGACGATTGACGACGATTACTATGTGTACGATGAGCCCAATTACCGGATTTTCGGACGGCGGGGGAAGCGATCATTCCGATTGGGTGACGCCGTTCGCGTGGGCGTGCTGAAAGTGGACACGGTGCAGAGCGAGATTGATCTGTACTTGCCTGAGGTACTCAAGAAGCAGGCGGTGAAGATCCCGAAGCCGACCAAGCAGGAGCGGACGCGCATGGTGAACGAGCGGAAGGCTCGCCGCAAGGCGGAGCGCGCCGTGCGCCGTTTGAGAAAGAAGAAGTAAAGGTGAGTCAGTCAAGCGGCCGCACAAGGATCATCGTATTCACCAACGAACAGGGAAAGTCGGAGCGGGAAATCGCATGGGCCGAATTGGGCCCGGTGGTGACCGAGCTGTCGGAACTGTATCAGACGGTGCGAGAGCGGCGGGTGGACCTGATTCTGGTCGACGAGCTCCGTGTGGAGATCAATGCCACGGTTGCGGCCAAGCTGCGCCGTTCACACGGGCTGACGGAAATCTGGCTGGTGTCGGCACAGACGGTGCCCGAGAGTCGCCGGGAATTTATCGACGGTATCATATCGCGCGACGTCGGCCAGGAGGGAATTGACAAGCGAATTCATCAGATTCTCGACGACAAGGACTTGCTGGATCGTTACCAAATAGTTGGCCGATCGTCGCAGATCAAGGGGATTGCCCGCACGATCCAGCGGGTGGCGCCGACCGACATATCGGTGATGATTGTGGGGGCCTCGGGTTCGGGTAAGGAGCTGGTGGCGCGGGCGTTGCACAATGACTCCGGCCGTCGCTCGCATCCGTTTGTGGCGATCAACTGCGGGGCGCTCGCTGAAGGAGTGCTCGAATCCGAGTTGTTCGGTCATGAGAAGGGTGCGTTCACCGGTTCGGTAGCCAAGCGAGAGGGGTTGTTTTTCAAAGCCGAGGGAGGCACGGTTTTTCTCGACGAGATCGGCGAAACCAAGACCGACACGCAAGTGAAGCTTTTGCGGGTGCTCGAGGATGGGACGTACTATCCGGTGGGGTCGTCGACACCCCGTCGCGCCAACGTCCGGGTCGTAGCGGCGACCAACCGCGATTTGACGGAGGCAATCGCCGAGCGGCAGTTTCGGGAGGATCTCTATTTCAGAATCAGTGTCGTGAAGCTGGTGTTGCCGTCATTGTATGAGCGGAGGGGAGACATTCCGGCGCTCTTACAGCATTTCTGGCGTGAGACCAAGATAAGCATCACCGATTCGGCGCTGGAAACACTTTCGCGCTACGACTGGCCGGGCAACGTACGGCAACTGCGCAATTTCGCCACCCGGATGGCGGCGCTCAAGCCGGGGGCATTGGTGGAGATTGACGATGTGGAAAGATTCGTCACCGAGCAGCATGCGGTGGCGTCGAATGTACCAGTGGCGACCGGACGTTCGGTGGAAGAGGCCGGGCAGGAATTGATCTACCGGGCAATTTTGTCGTTGGGGAATGAAGTTCGTCTTTTGCGCGATCTGATAACGGCCCACTTGCCGAGCGAGGGGTCGATCGGGACAGACGTGGTGGTCCCGGCGCAGGGTGACGAGACAAGTATGGAGGCGATGGAACGTGCCTTGATCGAAAAGGTACTTCGCGACAATAGAGGCAATCGCAAACTCACCGCTCGCAAGCTCGGCATTGGCGAGCGGACATTATATCGCAAGCTGACCAGGTATAAACTGAATTAGCGGCAGTCGTGCGCTACACGGGCGTTGTCATCATGATGTTCCTGCTGGCGGGTGCCGGCATGGGGCAGGAATTATCGTCAGTCGTGCTTTCCTCGGAAGACGAAGTATACGAGGCATGGCGCGAAGGGGAGATTGATTACCAGCAATACCTGATATTGCTGGAGTGTCTGGCGTTTGGCGTCACGCCGTGGGAGACGTATCTGTTCGATGATATCCCGAACCTGGCGCTGCGACAGCCGGACGACACGCTTGACCTGCTAACGGCGGATCAGGTCCGGCCATTTGCGTTGACTGCGCCAGATGCGCATGGGTGGGGCGGCCTTATCTCACACCGAGCCGGAGTTGAGGCGAACGGTGAAAAGCGGAGTCGGTACCGGACTTCGGTGCGACTGTCCCTTGACGATCGCTGGTTTGCGCGGTTGCAGGTGCAGCGGGAATACTCCGGGCGCGAGCGAATAACGCAGCGGAATCTGGAGTATCGACATGCCGAAGGACAGCTTCGCAGAGTGGTCGTGGGTGGATTTACCGGGCGGTTTGGTTTGGGGACGGTGATCGGCCATCGCGGCAAACTGCTGGACTATGAAGCGAGGATAAGCGGGGAGTCCTGGTTGTATCCGGATAATGGGGGTTACAACGGTGTGCTGGCAGAGGGGAAGTCGGGTGGAGTGCTGTGGAAAGGGCTGGTGTCACAGGTGCGGGACACCGGGTATGCGATCAGCACAGCAGCGGGTGTCGCGACAATGCAGCGGAAGGGCATTCAGCCGTCGGTACTGGCGAGTGTCACGCGCTTGAGGAACAGATCGACGGATGGACATTCAACGATCAGTTCCCTTGGGCTAAATGTGCGGTGGCTACACCGCTCGGGGGCAATTGAGGCAGAGTTGGCAGGTCAGGGAGAAGAGCACTCGTCATCGATCAGTGGCGTAGTCGAAGGAAGTCAGCGCGGGGCGTGGGGGGATATCAGGCTCGCCGGCTGGGCATACAGTGACAAGTACTCGGACCTGACAGGTGGAAGCAAGGCGATGCGGGTCTACCGCGACTGGACAGACGAGGAAACTGCATTCACGGGCACGACGCGTCGCGCGGGCCAGAGCGGCGGGATCATCAAGTTTGCGACGGAACCGATTGACGATTGGCGTCTGGACGTGGGTTTGGCGTATGGGGCATTCAATCGGGATACATCGTTGCTGGAAATATCAGCAGGTGTCAGCCGCGATCTCTCCCGGCAAGTGGCCCTGAAGGTGGAGACAGAAGGGCGGCGGGCACGGAAGTTCGAGCCGGGCGAAGATGGGGATGCGGATCGCCAACGGAGTCGGCTTGAAGCGAGATATCGGGGCAGTCGACTCAACGTACGCGGCTACGTGGGATATACGACGCAGACGGACAGGAACGATTACTGGACGGTGTTTACATCATTGCGCTACGAGCAGGAAAGCTTCGGTCTGGTGGAGGCATGGTCGAACTTCGGCCGGATCGAAAGCGGTAGACTGGCATACTGGTATGGTTTTGTTCGGAGCGAGCAGGAATTGATCGAGCATTTTTCAGTTGGCGTTAAGCTGGCGCAGAGCTATCGTCGTGCTGAAGTGCAGAAGCGAAGCACGACAATCGTGCTCGAAGGCATTTCGAGGTTCTGAAAGCGATGAAACGGTTTGCGGTCTTAGTACTCCTCTTGTTGGTCCTGTCCTCGACGGTTGCGGCGCGTGTCGTGGTCAACGAAGCAATGGCGAACGAGCCGGGGAGCAACACCGCTCTGGAGTGGATCGAGCTGTACAATGATGGGGCGGCGTCCATCAATCTCGGTTTCTATTCTGTGCTCATCGGGACCTCATCGCTATCACTCAACGGCTCGATTGGGGCGGGGCAGTATCTGATTCTCGCCGCCGATTCGCTGGCATTTAAGGCGGCCTGGCAGGGGGCGGGCATTCCGACATACCGGCTGATGGAGGGCTCCTTCTCGCTGACGAACAGTGCCGATACGGTCACCGTGGTGTTGTTGACGACGGTCGAGTCACAGCTCTGGTGGACGACGGCGGGGAAAGATGGATACTCGTGGGAGCGCACCCAGTCCGGTTCGAATGTCGTGCGACAATCGGTGGACTATGCGCATGCGACGCCGGGGTATGTCAATTCGGTGACGCCACTGCCCAATGATCTGTCGCTTGATTCACTGAAGGCAGCGTTTGAGGGGGACGGGACGGTCATTAGTTACTTTGTTACGAATCGGAGTCTGGTGACGATCAGCAACGGCACGGTTTCACTTTATTACCAGAAGCCGGGGAGTGTGTCGGCCGATAGTCTGATCACATTTGAATTCTTGCAGCCGATTGATACCGGGTACAGCTCACTGCTGGCCGTGCGGTATGACCTGCCCGAACTGTACGCGCCGCTGGTGGGGAGGGTGGGATCGGATGATCGGGCGCGCAACGACTCGGCGTTTATTGTAGCGCCGGGAAGGGATTTCCCGCCGGTTCGGTTGAACGAGATCTTGCCGAATCCGGAAGCGGGACTGACGTCGGAGTGGGTCGAGATTCACAACGTATACACCGACTCGATTGACATCAGCGGCTGGCAACTCGGCGATGCGCTCAATTTGTATCGGATAGCGAATTCATCGTTCAAGGTGGCGGCGCAGCAGTATCTGGTGCTCGCTGAGGACAGCGCAGCTTTTCGGACCTATTACCCCAGTTTCAATGGGCAGTTGTTCCAGCCGTCCGATTGGGCGCAACTGAACGACGGCGGTGACATCGCCCGGCTGACGGACACGTTTGGATACGAGGGGGATCGCCGACAATACACCGAGGTGTATACGGACAATGTTACGCTGAGTCGCAAGGAGACGCCGAGCGGCGACGGGGAGTGGGCGAGGTCGGATTCGAGCGGCGGGACGCCCGGGCGGTCGAACACGATACGGACGACGCCGGCCAGCGAGCGGATCGGATTGACGATTCTTCCGCAGATATTTTCGCCGGATGGAGATGGAATCGAGGATGAGGCGGTTCTCACGGCGGCCGCTACGGCTGCGGAAGGGTACACGCTCGAGATATATGATCGAGAGGGGCGAAAAGTTCGTGTGCTGGAGGACAATGCCTCCACGCTGAAAGAGGAGTATCGCTGGGACGGGCGCGGAGACGACGGGGTGCGCCAGCCGGTGGGGATATATATTGTTTACTTCAATAGCGTTGGTGTGGAATCGATCAAGAAGACGGTGGTGATTGCGCCATGAGAATTGTCATCATCATACTCGCTTTGCTTCTCGCGTCAATCACTGCGCGGTCGTTTGACTTGGTGTCCTCGCGCGGGCCGGGAGCGGGAAGGGCGATCCTCCTGTCGCAGTCGACCGGACTCGACCTGGCGTCGGTGCCGACCGGGGGGATCGGGATCGGTGAGTATCGGTTTGATGTAGGGTACAACCGCCGGTTTGAGCTGAGCGATCTGGATCAAATGTACATGGCCGGGGCCTACCGGTGGAAGCAGGTGACCTTTGCGTTGGGCGGATCGCAGTTCGGGAAATCCGAATTGTATGCGGAGAAGATATTCAAGGGAACGGTGGCGTGGAATTATCAGCGATACGTGTTCGGATTGACCGGATCGGTCGAGAAGATTGAATTTGGCGCCGGTTATGCCGGGCTTGATGCCGCAACGATCGGGGTCGGCGGCGCCGTGCGGTTTCAGAAGCTGTTCCTGGCGCTGGCACTGGACAATCTGACGCGCCCGTCACTGGAAGATGGCGGCGATAAGACCGAGATTACCTGCAATTTGCACGGTGAATTGATCGGTAAGGGGAGTATTTCGACGCAGGTCAATGGGCGATTTGTGAAGGGAGCCGATCCTCGGCTTTCCCTGGGGCAAAGGATACCGTTGTCACCGACGGCCGGGCTGCACTGGGGGATTTCGACTGAGCCGCTCGAGTATGGTGGCGGCTTCGATATTGGTGTGCGGTCGATTTCGCTCTCGTATCTGGTGTCCATTCATCCGGCGCTTGGCCTGACGCATACGGTGGGATTCAGTGTCGGGCCGCGGCCGGTGCGTCGTACGACCGGAGGGGAATTTGAATAGACGCGAGGATATAGAACTTCGGGAGCGGCGCGATCTCGCCCCCTACGCGGCGCGGGCGGCCGAGTCGCGCGGGCGGGCGTATCCGATTCCGCCGCATCCGCTGCGGACCGCGTTTCAGCGTGACCGGGATCGGATCATCCATTGTTCGGCGTTTCGGCGGATGGAATTCAAGACGCAGGTCTTTCTGCCGCATGAAGGGGATCACTTCCGGACCCGATTGACGCACACTATTGAAGTGGCGCAGATCAGCCGGACGCTGGCTCGGAATTTGGGGCTGAATGAGGATTTGACCGAGGCGATTGCGCTGGTGCATGATCTGGGTCATACGCCGTTTGGACATGCGGGTGAGGATGTGCTAGCCGACCTGCTGGCCGACCATGGCGGGTTCAATCACAATCTGCAGTCACTACGAGTCGTGGAATTGCTCGAAGAGCGGTATGATGATCATCCGGGGTTGAATCTTACGTACGAAGTGCGCGAGGGGATCGTCAAGCACGAGAGCAAGCACAAGTCGATACCTGCAGAATTCAAGCCGCAGGAGCGGCCGACGCTGGAAGCATCGCTGGTGGATATCGCCGATGAGATCGCGTACAACGCGCATGACATCGATGACGGCGTGCGGGCGGGAATCATTTCGCTGGCCGATTTGCGAGACCTGTCAATCTGGTCGATCGACGTACCGCCGCTGTCTCAGGGGCTCTTCGATAGTGTCGACAGTCAGCGACTTTCGGACCAGAGGAGGCATACGTTGGTACGTTGGCTGGTGAACGTGGTGGCGAGTGATGTGCTGGCCGAGACCGACCGTCAGATCGCCGCACAGGCAATAACGTCGGTGAGCGCACTGCGAGCGTCGACGGAGCGGATTTGCCGCTACTCCGACGGGATGCAGGGGCATGTGTCGGAGTTGAAGAGCCTGCTTAAAGAGAAGCTGTACCGTCACGAGAGATTGCAGCGTCTGGCGGAGTGGGCGCGGGAAATCCTGGAAACGCTCTACGCGAAGTTGAACGATTACCCGGACATGATGCCGCCACGGTATCAGGAGATGCTTCTGACGGAGCAGAAGGAACGGGTGATTGCGGACTACATAGCCGGGATGACGGATAGATTTGCAGTGCGGTTGTATGAGAGGTTGCCATAAGGAGAGCGGCGATGAAGATACTTGGAGAATTCCTGCTCTTTGCGGCCATGCTGTTCATGGCAGGAACCCTGAAGGCCCAGGACACGATGAAAGTCGTGCCTGACAAGGTTGCGGCATACGAGGATTTGATTGATATCAGCTTCACTCCCGCCCAGCGCGACAGCATGCTCGGCGACCTGCGCGATTATCTCCGGTCGTATGCAAAACTGCACGCGCTGAATATTCCCAATCAAGTTTGGCCGGCAGTGCAGTTTAATCCGAGACCGGTCGGATTTGTCGTCAAGACTGATGACCGCCCGATTGAACTGAGTCCGATCGAGCCGGTGGCGATGCCCAAAAAGATGGATGATCTGGCGTTTTACACAGTCAGGCAGCTTGGTGAGTTGATTCGGACCAGGCAGGTGACATCGGTGCAGCTCACGCAGCTCTTCATAGATCGATTGAAGAAGTATGATCCGGTGCTTCATTGCGTCATCACCCTGACCGAGAAGCGGGCGCTGGAACGCGCAGCGATGGTAGACGGGGCGATTGCGGCAGGGCATTACATCGGGCCGCTGCATGGCATTCCGTATGGGGCCAAAGACCTGCTGGCGGTGAAGGGGTACAAGACGACCTGGGGATCGGTGCCGTACAAAGATCAGGTGATCGACGAGGATGCGACGGTGATTCAGGAAACTGGATTCCGCCGGGGCGATCCTGGTCGCCAAGATGTCGATGGGGGAGTTGGCGTGGGGTGATGTCTGGTATGGCGCAATGACGCGCAATCCGTGGGATACGGCGGAAGGGTCGAGCGGATCATCGGCGGGATCAGCATCGGCCGTATCGGCAGGATTGCTTGCCGTTTGCGATTGGGACAGAGACATGGGGATCGATCGTGTCGCCGTCGACCGTATGCGGGACGACCGGGCTGCGTCCGACCTACGGTCGGGTGAGTCGGACAGGGGCGATGGCATTGTCGTGGTCGATGGACAAGATCGGACCGATCTGCCGGTCGGTAGAGGATTGCGCGGTGGTGTTTGATGCGATCATCGGGCCGGACAAAGTTGATCCGTCGTTGATCAGTGCTGCCTACAACTATACGCCGACCATTGATATCACGAAGTTGCGGATAGGATATTTGAAGGAAGATTTCGCCAACGATACGCCGATGCTGGCGCAGGACATGGCCGGGCTTGATGCGCTGCGCAAGATGGGAGTGCAGCTGCATGAGATCAGTCTGCCCAAGGCGCCAATCGAAGCGATGGCACTCATACTGCATGCTGGAAGCGGCAGCGGCATTTGACGAGTTGACTCGATCGGACCGGGATACCCTTCTGGTGCGGCAGGTACGGGACGCCTGGCCCAATGTCTTTCGCGCGGCCCGATTGGTGCCGGCGGTGGAGTACATCCAGGCGAACAGGTTCCGGACGAAGATGATCGAGGAGATGGGGCGGTTGATGGACACGATCGACGTGTATGTGGCGCCGGCGTTTTCGGGGAATAATCTACTTTTGACCAATTTGACAAGCAATCCGTGCGTGGTGGTGCCAAACGGGTTTGATTCGACGGGAAAACCGGTCAGTATCACGTTTTTGGGGAAGTTATATGATGAGGCGACGGTGCTGGCGGTGGCACGGGCATATCAGGAAGCGACGGGGTTTCACCAGCTTCATCCGCCGCTGTTTTCCGGGGGGAAGGCGGCCCGGAAGAAGAAGTAGAATGACGGTCACAGGAGCAAAAACTGTGAACCAGGTTGCACTGGCGGCGTGACCATAGTTGGTTCGGCTTGGCTAAGCTGTTGTTTGACAATGGGTAATTTGAACCGGACGAGTCCTCGCTTGGTCGGTCGGTAAGGGCATACGGCTTGCCTTGTCTTGAGGCATGGACTGTTTTTTTGGCGCCGTTGAGCTGCCGGATCCGGAAGCGGCCGGCAAGTCGGCCGTGGTGATTTTTCATATCCCGGATGTTGGTATCAGGTTCAAAGCACCGTTTGCCGGGGTCGACAAGAACCACAACGATCTGGCGTCGTTGCTGGCTCTCCTTGAGTTTATCGACTCCAACCAGAAATACTTCTCAAACCATACGTTCAGCATATACGGCGACAATCTCAATCTGATCAACCAACTCAACGGTCGCGAGGCGATTCCCGACGAGTTTCTGCCGCTTTTCGAGAAGACGGTCAAGTACCGTCAAAAATATCGCTTTTCCGTCGACTGGATTCCGTCGCGCGACAACTCCGTCTTCGATTCCCTTTTCGATTGACCATCTTCTGCGGCTGTCGCTTATTTAGCGCATGGCTCGCGAAAAGGTGGTCGTCACCACCGCTCAACAACTGGTCAATGATATCGCCGCCGGCAAGTTCAAGCCGGTCTATTACTTTTTTGGTCCGGAGGACTACCGGATCATCGAAGCAGAGAAGTTCATTGCCACGCAGTTCCTTCCCGGAACCCAGCGCTCGACCAACTACCGTCGTCTCGACGGGCGCAAGACCGGGGCAGCCGACCTGATCAACGAGCTGGCCGCTTTCCCCATGTTGGGCGAGAAGCAGGTGATCGCCGTGTCGGATATTCAGCACTACAAGCCGACCGATCTTCAGAAGATACTCAAGATGTTTTCGCCCACCGATCCGAACCGGGTGATCGTGCTTGAGCACACCGTCGGCGCGTGTGCCGAAGAAGAGTTCGGCTTTTATCACGGCCGTCAAGCAAGTGGCGGAGGTGGTGGAATTTCCAAAGCTCTCCGAGGCGGAGATGGCAACCGTGATTACCAGGAAGCTGGCTAAGGCGCAGTTGACGATTAATCGCGATGCCGTGGCGCAGTTGACGAGAATGATCGCGGGCAATCGGGGAGCGCTCGACAACGAGACCGACAAGCTGATATCGTATGCGTCGGCCGGGGCGGTGATCGACGAGGAGACGGTGCGTCGGGTCTGCTCCGGGTATGAAGTCTATTCCATCTTCAACCTGGCCGATCAGATCGTGGCCGGGAATAAGCAGCAGGTGCTCATAGAAGTGCGACAGCTCTTTGCCGACGGGAACGGGGCGACGGGCATTGTTTTTTGGGTGGCGAAACATTTCCTAGCGTTATACCTGGCCAAAAACAATCAGCCGCTACCGGGTAATCAGCAATGGCTGGCGGGGAAATACCGACAACAGGCGGGGAAGTATTCGAGCGCCCAACTGGAGCAGATTCTATTAGCGTTGGCCGAACTGGATGCCGATCTTCGACGTCAGCCCCCCAGCCAGGAGCTGGCGGTGGAGCAGGTAATATTGCGGATCATGTCACCATCGACCGCTTAGCAGATCAGAAAAAACCGTGGAAGAAAACGTAACCCCAAGGGTACCAAAGTCGGAGAAGCCGCTCGAAGAAGCGAAGCTGATCGAGCAGGCGCAGTACGGCGATGGGCGGGCATTTGGCCAGCTTATCCGACTGCACCAGAAGCGCTTATTCCGCTTTGTCTACGGTTTGACCGGGTCGTTCGACCAGGCCGAGGATATAGTTCAGGAGGCGTTTGTTAAGGCGTACAGCGCCATCAAGACTTTCAGCCCGGGGGCGTCGTTTTACCCCTGGTTGTCGACCATCGCCCGCAACCTGGCCTACAATCAGATCACGCGCCAGGAGAAAAAGGAGTCGCTGGAGGAGCTTTCCGATATCGGTTTTGATCCGTCGACCGCCGATCTGGGGCCGCTGGATAAGATGATGGATGACGAGGCGCAACGCCGTTTCTACAAGGCGCTCGCCGCCCTGCCGACTGCTTATCGGACCGTGTTTGTCCTCCGGCATTTTGAGGATATGGAGTATACCGACATAGCGAGTTACCTGAAGATCCCACCGGGGACGGTTGACTCACGATTGTATCGCGCTCGAAAACTGCTGATGGAGCAACTGAAGGATTTGCTGGAATGACTGTCCAGTGAGATTGTATGGACCACGCCTATTTTGAAGATCGCATTTCCGCCTATCGCGACAAAGGTCTGCCCGCCGATGAGCATGAGATGATTCGGCGGCATCTGGAAGAATGCGAGTCGTGCCGAAAGTTGTACGATCGGCTCGAACGGTTTGATCAACTGGTGCGTGACAAGGCGGAATTGGGCGACGATCTGTATTGGGAGAAGGCGGCACAGAAGATCGAACAAAGGCTGGGGATTGTCGAGACGGTAGTGACGCCGATTTCTCGCAAGTCAGTGTGGCGCGGATTGGGGTGGAAGATTTCGGCGGTGGCGGCCTCGGCGGTGTTGATCACGTTTATCGCTGTCAACAAGGACAGATTTCTTAACGAGAAACAGATGATGGCGCCGGCGCCCAAGCCGATGATCACCGACACGATTCAGGCACCCCCCGTAATGCCCGAGCAATCGTTGCGGAAGGCCGTGCCGGTCGTGCCGACTGAGGAACCGATCGATGAAGAGCAAATCGCCGACGACAAGACTCAGGAAGAGTCTGGGCGAATGCGCAAGGCGGAACCGGACGTAAACAAGCCGGCCAGCCAGATCAAGCAGGAAAAAATCGAAAAGGAATCGAGTGCTCAACCTGGGATGACTCGAGTCTCACCGGCAGCAACCACTACCGCTGTGCAGTTTGAAGAGCGAACGGCGGCGCTACCAAGCGGCGAAGATGTCATTGACACGAACTCCGCCCCGGAGAACTTACAGACAGCCGGCCTAGCGAGGTCGCCACGGCCGGATATTGCGGCGGATGAGGCGATGCCGGCAATCGATTCAATTGGCGACATGAATCACGCCGAGTTGGACCGTTGGCGGGCGGTGAGGGATTCGCTCGAGCCGATGTTGTCAGACAGACAGGCCAAGGGGTTGTTCAATGCGGTTGCCCCCAATGCTCTGCAGCAAGATCGTCGAGCCAAGGGGAATGTGGCAGCGTCGGACGAATCCGCCAAGCGCGAGTTGATGTACCTTGAAGCCTGGTATCAGATTGCCCAACTAGGGCAGGATTCCGCTGAAATCCGGTTGGCCACCGATCACCTCCGTAAAATTGCCGATAACCCAGAGTCCGCCAATCGCGACTCGGCGCGGGTTCTCCTGGACCGTCTCATGGTCGGAAAGTAATTCCGTTCGCCTGTAACCTTTTGCCGAGCCGGCTCGTATCTTCAGAGTAGACTGGAGGTAAAGCTACTATGGCAAAGAGACTGTATCGCTCAGTGACCGATCAGAAGATCGCCGGTGTTTGCGGCGGTCTGGCCGAGTATTTTGATATCGATGCGGTGATTGTCAGAATCGCCATGGTTCTGATCGCACTGGCGTCGTTTGGTGTCGGTTTCATCGGTTACCTCATCTGCTGGGTGGTGATCCAGCCTGCCCCGTATCCGAATACAGCACGGCAATCGACCACGGCGGACATACCGCCGACCATGCCGTCGATGCACCGAGAGTCGAGCATCTGGCGCTACCTGCCCGGGCTGTTTCTGGTGCTGCTGGGTTTGATCCTTTTGGTACGCAAGTTTTTCTGGTGGTTCAGTTTTCACAGCATATGGCCCATCCTGCTGATTATCGTGGGACTGTTCCTGTTGTTGCACAAGACGCGGAACGGCAAATCGACTCAGTATAGTAACGGCGGGGCGCACAACGGAGGGACGACGTTATGACACCGGCACGGTTTCGCTGGGGGATGATCCTCATCCTGATCGGGGCGCTGCTGTTGCTGCGCAATGCCAATGTGATCGGGGAGCACTTCTGGATCTACGTCGTTTCGTTCCTGCCGTTTTTCCTGATCGCCGTCGGGGTCGAGAAGATTTTTACCAAGACGCGGTTCGAGTTCATCTCATATCTGGCTTCGGTGGCGATGGTGGCGGGGTTCATCTGGGTTGCCTGGACCGGTACGGGATCGGATGAAGAGCGATTCATGTCGGAGAAAGTATTCCAACAGGATAATGATCCGTCGGTGCAGAACTTGGTAGCGGATATTCAGCTTGGCGGCGGTGACCTGACGGTCCGAGACGCTACCGACGATCTAGTGTACGCGCGGTTTAAGGAGTACACGCAAAAGCCTGACATTTCTTACAGTGTCGAAGGGAGTACGGGCAAGATCGAGATGACCGGTGGACGGACCAAGTTATTTGGCGGCATGGTCAAGGTTGATATGGAAGATATCAATGACTGGTATCTGTCGTTCTCGAAGCTGGTGCCGCTCGTGCTCAACTGCTCAGGTGATAATTCGAACATTCATCTCAACCTGGCCACGACACCGCTCAAGCAGTTGCGTCTGGAGGCGCACGACGCTGAGATTTATGTCAAGCTGGGCGACCTGGAGAAGGATGTTGACGTGGATATTCTCGGGGACAACTCGGAGCTTAAATTGCGCGTGCCAAACACCAGTGGTATTCAGATCACCGGCACGGATTACGCCGACTATCTTGCTCAGCAGATGGGTTTTGAAGAACATGGTGGCGAATTACGATCGCCGGGCTTTGATACGTTGAACAACAAGATCAGGATCAAACTGGACGAGCGGCTTCGTTCGTTCACGCTGCAGCCCTTTTAAGAATTTTTCCTCCAGTAGGGAAGCCGGCACTGTGACTGTACTCCGTCATGGTCCGGCTTTTCTTTTGGAAATGCCACAGCGCAATGAGTCTAACTGGTTGTTTGCCAAGGGATAAGCGAGAGTGCTGGCGGGCCGAAAAGTGACACTATTTTGGTCGGGGGCGTGTTATACTAAGAGAGAGATCATTCCGAAACAAGATATAGGACCGATACGGATAGAAGATATGATGTGGTACGAAAAGGAAATCGGACTTTCACCTAACGCCCTGACGGTTTTGCGGCGACGGTATCTGGTGAAGGACAAGGAAGGCCGCGTAATCGAATCGCCGCGGGAGTTGTTTCTGCGGGTGGCTCGGTTCATTGCCGAGGCCGATCGCAATTACGGAGCGAACGACGAACAGGTGGAGCGGAGCGCGGCCCGGTTCTTTGAGATGATGGCGGCGCTCGAATTCATGCCGAATTCGCCCACGCTCATGAATGCCGGCCGTCCGCTGGGGCAGCTTTCCGCCTGTTTTGTATTGCCGGTGGGTGACTCGATGGAGGAGATCTTCGAGGCCAACAAGCAGGCGGCGGTGATTCACAAATCGGGCGGCGGGACGGGGTTTTCATTTTCGCGACTGCGTCCGAAGAATTCCGTGGTTGCGTCGACATCGGGGGTAGCCTCCGGACCGATATCATTCATGAAAGTGTTCAATGCTTCGACGGAGGCGGTCAAGCAGGGGGGAACCCGGCGCGGCGCCAACATGGGCATTCTGCGGGTCGACCATCCTGATATTCTGGATTTCATATCCTGCAAGGACGATACGTCGGAAGTCACCAATTTCAATATTTCCGTGGCGGTCACGGACTCGTTCATGGTGGCCGTACACGAAGGGAAGACTTATCCGTTGATGAATCCCCACACGCAGGCGGTTCATGTGGTGGAGGGGCACGAAGTCCGGCTGGACGCCAGGGAGGTTTTCGACAAGATCATTGACCATGCCTGGCGCACGGGTGAGCCGGGGATCGTGTTTATTGATCGGATGAATGCGGGCAACCCGACTTCGCCCTCGGAGACGATTGAGGCGACCAATCCGTGCGGTGAACAGCCGTTGCCGCCGTATGATTCGTGCAACCTTGGTTCCATCAATCTCGGTCTGTTTGTCAAGGAGCCGCTGCCCGGCGAATATGCCGTGACTGATCCGTCGCGCGGCGTCGACTGGTCGCGCCTTCGCGAGGCGGTGAGGGGAGGCGTGCATTTTCTCGACAACGTCATTGACCAGAACAAGTATCCCATTGTTGAAATCGAGCGGCAGACCAAAAAGAACCGGCGTATCGGTCTGGGGGTGATGGGGTGGGCGGACATGCTGGTGAGGCTGCGGCTGCCATACGATAGTCCCGAAGCGCAAGCGCTGGGTGAGACGGTCATGTCGTTCATTCAAACGAACGCCCGGGAATTTTCGTCGGAGTTAGCGAGGACGCGCGGGCGATTTCCGAACTGGGAGGGGTCGATTTACAGGCGAGAAGAGGTGGCGATGCGCAATGCCACTGTCACCACCATTGCCCCGACCGGGACCATATCGATCATTGCCGGCTGTTCGAGCGGCATCGAGCCGTACTATGCAATTGCGTTCGAGCGAAATGTGATGGAAGGGACGAGACTGTTTGATCTGAATCCGCTGTTTGAGCGGGCGGCCAAGGAGCAGAATTTCTATTCCGAGGGGATGGTCGCGACGATTGCCTCGCGACGGTCGATAAAGGATGTCCCGGAGATACCGGAGTCGTTGCGGGCGATATTTCTTACGGCGGCTGACGTGTCACCGGAGGACCATGTCCGGATGCAGGCGGTATTTCAGAAGAACTGCGACTCGTCGGTTTCAAAGACTATCAATTTGCCGGAGAAGGCGACTCGCCTGGACGTCAAAGCGGCGTACGAACAGGCGTATACTCTCGGGTGCAAGGGAGTAACAATTTATCGGGACAATTCCCGCCCCAACCAGGTGTTATCGACAGTCGCGTCTCAGGCAGAGCAAGGGGACAACGAGAATGCCGCCAAGGTGGAGCGTCGGCCGAACATACTCACCGGGTTTACCGAGAAGATCCGTACCGGGTATGGTAATCTATATGTGACGGTCAACGTGCATGACGGCCGGCCGTTTGAAGTATTTGCCCATATTGGTAAGTCGGGGTATACGACGATGGCCGACACCGAGGCGATTTGCCGGCTGGTATCGCTGGCGCTTCGGTCGGGAGTATCGGTGGGGCAGGTGGCGCGTCAGCTTCGAGGTATTGGCGGTTCCAATCAGGTTTTTTCGGGTGGGGCGCGGGTGTTTTCGATTCCGGACGCTATTGCGCAAATTTTGAACAAGCATTTTGGTATGCCGCTGGACGAAGATGGGCGATCGCATGGGCAACCGCCGGAGGTGTGTCCGGAGTGCGGCAGTTCAATGGTGTTTGATTCCGGCTGTTACCTCTGCAAAGATTGTGGTTATTCTCAGTGTTAAGACTGTCGATAACAATACGTTAGGGAGTAGTTTGCCAAAACGGCGGCGCAGTTTACTGATATGAGCGGCATGACATTCATTCCGGCGGGACGGACCTCGCTGGTGAAACATGGTGAGGTTTCGATGCAGGTGCAAACCGAGTATGCGTCGAGACCACGGCCGCGTATTACCACCACGATTCTCAAAGAGGGTCGGGTGGTGCACAAGATCGAGCGCCCGCTGGAACGGGCCATCGAGTCTGTCGAGGAGCAGCAACGGGCGGAGGCAACGATCAAGCGTCAGCATGCCGAGGTCGTCACGATTGTCCAGAGTGAATCGTACGCCAAGGATGACGATCAATCCGGGCACATGAAGGTGCAGACGGCTACGTTCGATACGGTCGAGGCACTGCAGGCAATTGAGGGAGTGGTTCGAGTCTATCGGGTCGACAACGAGGGGAATTTCATCGGCGGCGCCATGTCTGATCAATTCCGTAAGCAGTTCGCCTCGGTGTTGAAAGGGATGGCGGAGATAGTGCAGGTATTCAGCCGGATGCCCGGTGTAGGTATCAATCGGCGGCAGGGCGTGCTGGAGCTGGAACGGGATCGACTCTACTTTGCCTCCGGCGGTCCGGAGTGTTACTTCATCCTGGTCAATCGTAGTGGCTTCGGTACGGATTTTGAAGGCGCCATCAAGGCGGTCATCGCGCAGGGCGAGTAGCTCTTATCTTACCACATTCATCTTTTCGGCAAGCGGAGTCGGGCAGCCGTAGTGTCAGCGACTCCCTTGGCGCCCGTATTTTCAAACAGTGTGAACTGATCGACGGTATCACCGACAGGGCTCATCACCTGCACCTCGATCCTCATTATGCCGTCAAATGATCGGATGACCTCCTTTGACGGTGGGGGCTGGTGGAGTCGACTTAAGCGGCCTTCGGTTGGATCGTTGGGCACCGAGGACGACTCAACCGACTCGGCTTTGTCTTTGTAGCGTACTCTCAGATTCGAAACGAACAGGGTGATATCGATTGCGGCGCTTTCATAACAGTTGTCGGCGATAACGAGGCCGTACTTCTCGGAAAGGCGATGGCGAAGCTTGTCGGCGTACTCCGCGAGTTTGTCGGAGCGGGTGAATTTGGAGCGGCTGGCGGTATACCCGAGAGAATCGTCGGTGGCCTGTGGTATTCGTCCCCGTTCGCCCAATTGGACGTGCAGGGTCCAACAGGACGACGAGATCAGCGGACGGGGTTCGAGTTCACCGCCCGGGCCTGAGTTAGATAATTGGCCGCACCCGAAAAGGGTGGCGAGTGAGATGATCAGGATCGTGTAGAGAAGCCGCATAGCAACTCCAGGATTATATAATAAGATGGCAGGGGGTGGGGCGGATGTCAACGGCCGATTATGGTCGTGAGGGGCAATGAAAAACCCGCCTTGCGGCGGGTTTCGAATTTATGGAGAGAGTTGCAATTTGAAAAAAACCTCCACTTACCAGTACGGTAAAGGGTTTTTACAGCCACTCCTCGCGTCTTGCTTTCGCTACCGATCTTTCGAGCGGGTCACGGCGGTTGCGCAGCGTCGAAGAGACGACCTTCATAAGACAGGTGTTAGAGATTTTCAAATGACTTCTCTCTCCAGTGTCTTATCGTATGACCAAGATAGGGGCTTCAATGATCGAAGCAACATCTTTTTGACGGGGCGTTGCGAATTTTGTCGGGAACCTGTACCTTGGTATCACCACTTATGATACGCGCCATCGGTGTAGATATCGTCAATGTCGAGCGAATCGCGCAGCTTCACGCGCGGTACGGCGAACGGCTCGTGCACAAACTGCTTGGTCGTCGGGAGCAAATGGCATTCCAACAAAGAGCGGATAAGTCGCTTTTTTTGGCCGGGCGGTTTGCCGCCAAGGAAGCGGCCATCAAAGCTCTTGGCGAGTACCTGCACATTCGACCGCGTTTGAGTGCGATCGAGGTACTCAATGATACCAGCGGCCGTCCGGCCATGTCGTTGCCGCAGGCGGTGCAGCAGAAATTGCTGTCGGCGCGCATCCATGTCACTCTTAGCCACGAAAAATCACATGCCGTAGCTATGGTTATCATCGAGGAGGACCGGTGAAAGAAGCTGATATTCTGGAATTATTCAAGCGCTCCGGCGCGCTGTTGACGGGACATTTCAAACTGACGTCCGGCCGACATTCCGACGTGTATTACGAGAAGTTCACGTTGCTGAAGAATCCGACCTTGTGCACGCAGATCTGCAAGCTGATGGCGGATCGGTTCGCGGGGACGGGGGCGGTGACGGTGGTGGGGCCGACCACGGGCGGTATTATCATCGCGTACGATGTCGCCCGGTATATGGGTAATGAATCGATTTACGCTGAGGCGGGTCCGAACGGCGGGCGGGTATTCAATCGCGGTTTCTCGCTCGACAAGGGGCAGAAAGTGGTGATTGTCGACGACGTGCTGACGACGGGCAAATCGATCTTTGAGGTGGTTGATTTGGTCAAGTCGTACGAGGCGGAAATCGTCGGTATCGGCGTACTGCTGGATCGTTCCGGCGGGGCGGTGCGAATAGAACATCCTTTTTATGCGCTGGCCTCGGTGTCGGCGGAGAGCTGGGAGGCGCAGGCCTGTCCGCTCTGTGCGAAGGGGCAGGCGCTCACACAGCGCGGAAGTCGCAAGTTTTGACGCGAAAAGGCATGGTGCTCGGGGCCCACTTTTATACTTGACATAAGTTGAGGCAAGCCATTGCTTTTTATCAGCCTTTGCAACAAAGGAGGACGCTTCACAATGCGCAAGACTAAAAAGGCAACCAAGAAGAGAGCCAAGAAGGCCAAGGCGAGAAAGGCGCCGAGAATGCGCTGCGCCGCCAAGACCAAGGCCGGCAAGGCGTGCAAGCGGTTCACTGACGGCAAGAAGAAGTTCTGCTCAGTGCACAGCTAAGATTGACAGGAAATTTACAACAGCAAGAACGCAGTCCCATTTCCTCACGGGACTGCGTTTTTTTGTGCGAACGTTCGAGGATTCGATTAGAAGTCGGCGCCCAGCGAGAAATAGTGACTGGGCGATTTCGTGATGTTGTAGAAATCGGTCGACCAGGCGATATCATAGCGCAGCAAGGCCAGGCCGAACAGGTTCAGGCGAAGACCGGCGCCGAAGCCGGTGTGCAGGTCGAGCAAGCGACTACGACCACCCTCCGACGTGCCGATCTTGAAATCATTGCCATACCAGGTCGAACCGACGTCGGTAAACAGGACACCGGTGATGTTGGTGAGGACGATCGGCAAGGGGTATTTCATAGCCAGTACCTGGACGAGCGGGAAGCGCAACTCCCAGTTCATCAGGCCGAAACGATCGCCGGCCCAATCGTAGTAGTCAATGCCGCGCACCGGGGTGATCACTTCGGAGAAGTACAGATTCTCCACTTCGTACACCTGGGCGTCGAGCGTACGTGATCCGATCCAGTTGGTCGTGCCGCCGAGGAAATACAGTTTCGGTGTGCGACCGAAGGAGGCGCCGCCGGCGAACCGGAGAGCCATCGACACTTGTCCTTTGATGTGCCAGTATTTGCGGTAGTCGAGTTCGGCTGAGTAAAATTCTATGTCGCCCGCGTCGAAGAAATTGACGCCGCCGTCAAGACTGATTTTTGCGCGACGACCGTTGATCGGACCGGTGTATCCCCAGAGGACGTTGTCGAACACCCAGGAAAGCTGGCCAGTGGTCACCTGCGAGCTCCGGTTGGGGCGAGTGTCCTGAATGTCGTAGTACTCGCGATCGATGAAGTACTGGGAGGCGCCGAATTCCAGCCGGCTGAACATCGAGAACGGCCGCTGGGCGAAGCCCTGGATGCCGTAGAATCGATCGGAGAAGAGATAGTCCCGGTTGTCGGTATAGAAATTCTTTGTGTGGAAGAACCCGGCGCCGAGGTTAACCCGTCGCGTGTTATTGAAATAATAGGCCTGAATGAACGACTGATCGATCGTATTGACCAGATCCAGAGCCACGTAAATCTGGTGATTGCCCAGGTAATCCGAGAAGACGAAGTATGACTGACCGCGGACACCAAAAAAGGTATTGTAGCTGAAGCCGCCGCCGACAAAATCGGGGGTGAATTTCACCGAGTATTTCTTTATGTCGTACTCGCCGCTCGGGAGCGGCGGAGGGATGGAATCAAAGGACGGCGGTTCGGCCAGCGGTTGGGTATTGCCGAGGCTATCCCGGGGGATGGGGGCCAGGAGGGAATCAAGCGGATCTTTTCGATCGCTCACGAAGACGTACTCGTCGTCGATAATTCCAGTGCTGGTGACAGCAGTATCTGACGGTTTGGCGGCAAGCACGGTGGTGTCGCTGGTTGCGATATGATTGCCGGTCGAATCGGCGACATGTGCGAGGGTATCTGATGCGCCCAAAGGAATGGGCGGTCGAATGATCGCGCTATCAGGCGCGGTGATTTTGACGGAGTCACGTGATGCCGTCGCACCGGGCAGCAGATTGTACTTGCCCAGGACATAATCGGTGGGGGTGAGCACGCCATTGTCTCCGGCGGGGATAAGGTCTTTCAACACGAAGATGTCGAAGGCTCCCTGAAAGAAGGCGGAGTAGGCGATGCGGTCGCCATCGGGCGCCCACGACAGATCGTGCGCGCCGGTAAGCAAATCGGTCACGGCATAGTTCTTTGCGGAATCAAGCATGCCAATGTAAATGTTATCGATGCCGTTTCGGTTTGAAATGAACGCGACTTTTCGGCCGTCCGGCGACACGTCGGGATTGCGATTGGAGCCGGGGCCGACGTCGACCGGCTGAATCCGTTCGCTGGCGACATCTATGCGGAACAGATTGTAGGTGCCATAGGCGAAGCCGCCCGGCATGAAGGCGGAGTCGGATTTAACATACGGGTGGCCCATGTTGTTGAGGACCGGATTCTGCGGGTGCGGGCGATCGGATGTGAAAATCAGTTCCTCGGAGCCGGGCATCCAGGTCGGATCGACGTCGTCAAAGCGATCGTCGGTGATCTGGCGGAAAGATTCAGAAGCGATATCGAGGACGTACAGGTCGCGGGTATTGTCGCTGAGCGCGGAGAAGGCGATCTTTTTGCCGTCAGGAGACCAGGCGGGCGACACAATGCCGCGGAAGGGGAGGCGGAGCTTCTTATATACGTCCTTATCCTTGACGTCGAGAAACATCAGCGCGTCCTGCCCCTTATGTTTGGCGACGAACACGAGCGATTTGCCATCCGGGGAGAACGACATGCCGGAGACGTAAGAATGCAGTGATTCAAGGTCACCTGATCGCTCGCCCTTCACCAGCGACTCGATCTTCTTACCGTCAAGAGCAGAGATCAGGATGATCTCGGTGTAATCGGAGATGTCGGAGAAGATGGCAATGCGGCCGCCATCGGGAGTATAGACCGGCTTTTCGTTGAAGTATGAGCCGTCTTCACGCGCCTTGGTGAGTTGTTTGCTGATATCGGGGGCTTCTTTACGCTTGGCGATTTCCGGCCAGTAGCGGCGTTTCATCTCTTTGGAAAACTCCTTGTAGAAGTCCTCCTCTGAGACGCCGATCGACGCCTTCATCGCCTTGTTCATGCTGAGGTGCACTTTGCCTTTCTGGATGAGATCGCCCAGCTTGTCTTCGCCGTACTTGTCGGCGATGTATTTCACCATCGCCTGTCCCTGCTTGTAGGCGAGGAAGCCGCCCAGATAATCGGGCGGGGTGAGGTAGCCGTTGATGGTGGCGTCGCGGACGTACATGTCCGACTGGTAGTCCCAGCCGTGACGCGAAGAATACTCCGCGTACCCCTCGGCAAACCAGAGCGGCATGTTGAACAGACGCTGGCGGGAGATGATCGACGCCAGGTTGCCGCCGAAGAGCATATCGTAAACGACGGCATGAGTCAATTCGTGGTGGAGGACGTGGCGATAATCCTCAAAGGAGCCGGTGAAGGGGATGACGATGCGGTTCTTGAAGGCCTCGGTGAAGCCGCCCACACCTTCAGGGAGCAATTCGGAGACGATGTTCGTCTGTTGAAAATCGTTGTGTGAGATGTAAACGAAGACCGGGACGCGTCGCTGGATACGGTAATCCAGTTCCCGCGTCACTTCATCGTAGGCCTTTTCAAGGACGTCGGCGGTGAACTTCGCGATCGGGTACGCGTCATCATAGAAGTAGATATCGAACCGTCGCGTCTGGATGAATTTCCAGTTGAAATCGCGGTATTGGACCTTGTTTTTGCCGAAGTACGTTTCCTGGGATTGAGCTGATACGGGCAGGATCGCGAGCAAAACCAGAAACGCAGCTAACGTTTTCTTCATGACAAACATCCTCTTCTAATGAGACGATCCGTCCGGGCGGGTCGTGCAACCGGTCGTCCAGCCGGTCTTTCGGGCTCAATACGTATTATCGGTCATTACCAATGGAAACGTCAGCCTTCACATTCCAGTTGTTCACTCCGCCCCACGGTCGTCGGCCCGTTCAATATCCACGCCGATGGAGCGCAGACGTTCCTCGAGCCGGAAATACCCTCGGTCGATATGGTAGACACGTCGGACCTCCGATTTACCCTCGGCGGCGAGGCAAGCCAGCACCAGGCCGGCGCCGGCCCGGATATCCGGGGCCATGACTTCCGCGCCGCGAAGTTGATCGACTCCCGAAATGATGGCCTCGTCACTGGCAATGGTAATCTCGGCCCCGAGGCGGCGCATTTCCATCGTATGGTTGAACCTATCAGTAAAAACAGTTTCGCGGATATGGGAGGTTCCCGAGGCCACACAAGCGGCCGCCATAATGCAGGCCTGAAGGTCGGTCGGGAAGCCGGGGAAAGGAAAGGTAGTGACCTGGACCGGTCCGAGTTTTTTGGGCGCTTTGACCACAATGCTCGCTTTGCGGGTAGTGACAATGCAGCCCATCTCCACCAGCTTGTGATTAACCATAGTCAGTTGAACCGGGTCGATCCCGGTAACTTCGACTTTTCCTCCGGTGATTGCAGCACCGAACATATAGGTACCGGCGACCAGGCGATCGCCGCAGACCGAGTAGTCGACGGCGCTGAGTTTTTTGACCGGTTCAACTTCGATGTATGGCGTGCCGACGCCGTGGATCTTTGCTCCGGCCTGATTCAGGAAATTGGCAACATCGACTATTTCCGGGTCACAGGCGGCATTGGTGATGATAGTCTTGTGACGGGCCAGGACGGCGCCGAAAAGGACATTTTCGGTGCCGGTATGGGAGGGACGATCGAAATAAATCGATCCGCCAAGCAGCGGTTTGGCCTGGGCGATCACATATCCGGCTTCTTCGCGAATCTTTGCGCCCATCGTGGCGAACGCTTTAATGTGGAAATCGACCGGTCTGGCGCCCAGTGAGCAGCCGCCGGGTAAAGAAATCCGAGCTTCCCCCATTCGAGCCAGCAGCGGACCCAGGACGAGGAACGAGGCGCGCATTTGGCGCATCAATTCATAAGGGGCGGTATTTTGGGTCAACGTCTTGGCGTTGATGGTCATGACCTCGGCGTCCCGGTCGTAGGTGACCTTGGCTCCGACGTACTCGAGCATGGCAATCAGCGTGAATATATCGCGGAGCGGTGGGATGTTGCGGATCGTTGTCTCGCCGTTGGCGATGAGCAGAGCGCCGGAGATGATCGGGAGAGCGGCATTTTTTGAGCCGTCGGTCTTAATTTTCCCGTCTATGGTTGCTGGTCCTTGTATGACGAACTTATCCATGGATACCCTTTGTAACCGGTTGCAGCATATCCGTTCCCGCAACGGCAGCGGTGCCAATACTTTGGCAGACCGAATTTGCGTTACCTGTGGCCAGATGGAAAGAAAAAAACGGTCTCAGAGTGTAAAGGTCGGAAAATCAGCCGGCTTGGAGCCCGCGCAGGGGGAGGGTGAGGCGACGAACAGGGATATTGTCACTGAAAGTTTCCCGTACCCGGAGGAAGAAATCGACCGATTCCTCGGTGCAGAAATCCGGATTGGTCCAGGGAAGACGGGTCAGGCCCTCGCGGCCGTAGATCAAAGTCAATTCGGCGAACACGCCCTTGCCCAGATATATCCGGTTATTGAAATCGCGATGTGAGGCCATGACCAGATTCTCGGGAGTGAGAATACCAGGGTCGAGGTTGACGGTTCTAAAAGTGTAGTCGTCGACGCGGTCGCCGAAGGCCTCCTCGATTTTGTGGCAGGTGGCCTTGATTTCAGGCAGACTATCGCGGGCGACGATTCGTTCGAAGGAAAAGAAACGGCGCCAGAGCTGCTGGCCCATTTCTTCGGAGTAGGTATTGTCCGAGCATTCGATTTCGGTGGTCTCGCACTGGACGCGGCCGAAGTGGCGTTCGAGCAGTTTGAGCGAATCGGCCAGGGCGTCGATCGAGGAATAGAGGACGGACACAACGAGCCGTCCGGGTGGTGGAGTCTGGATGCGTGACATGGGGGAAAGGATCGGCGAACTCAAAAAGGCAAGCAACAAAAAACTCAAAGCGATTCAATTGGCGACGGTCGATCTTCCGATCTCAGCTTGGCGTACACCAATTCGTCCAGCCACTGACCCTCGCGGTAGATCGCCTCGCGATGCCGGCCCTCCAGACTGTAGCCGTTTTTTTCAAGCACCCTTGCAGACGCAAGGTTGGGATGGAAGACCCGTGCGTAGACGCGGTGCAGTTTGAGCTGAGTGAAGCAGTAATTCGTCATCAGGGCGACCGCTTCCGTCATGTACCCGTGCCCCCAGTACTCCTTGCCGATGACATACCCCATCTCGCTGTTCTGGCGGGAAAATTCGATATTGTGCAGGCCGATGCCGCCGATCACGCGGCTGTTCTCGAGCAGTTCGATAGCGAAGGTGATCTGCTTTTTCGTCCGGTAACAGCGAATGGTGTGGCGGAGGAAAATATCGGCGTCGCCCAGCGTGTACGGATGCGGGATGTGGGTGTAGCGGCCGGCTTCATAATCTCTCGCATAGGCAAAGACAGCGGGAGCATCCTCGCGGCGGAACCGCCGCAGCTTCAGTCTGGTGCCGACAAGTTGGAAACGGGCGGCGATGGTCTCCATGAGATCGATAATACCCCTCGTCACCAAGCGAGGCAAGCAATAGTTGGCCGGTGAAATGCGCCTTTTCGCTTGCTCGAGAACAACTCAAGTGCGCATACTTTTCCGCATGTTACGTCGTGTCGCCGAATCACCACACAAGATTCAGTTTCTATACATCTTCATCGCCCTCGTGGTGCTGACGCTCATCTTCTTCTTTCTGCCGCTGCCGGAGCGCACGTTTTTCTGGCGGGCGTTTCAGAATTCCTGTCATGCGCCGTTGTTTGGCCTTACGGCCGTGGTGCTTGTCTGGTTTTTCCACCTGGTGTTTGAAAGGATCCGGCACTGGCTGCACTACCTGTTCGCCCTTGGGGTGACAGCCGGCATCGGGATGACAACCGAAATTATCCAGGCGTTTATCGGGCGGGACGCCGATTTGAACGATTTCTACCGCGATGTCGTGGGCGCCTGGTCGATGTTGTTGCTGTTCGCCCTGGTCGATCCGTTTTTCAACGAGGAAGAGAGGGCCGGCGTGCGCCGCAGAGCGACGGCGTTTCTGATGATCGCCGGAGTATCGCTGTTTGGGGTATTCCTGCCGACCCTCGACTGGGGGATTGCCTCGCTCTATCGCACCGCTCATCTGCCGGTGCTGTGTGACTTCGACAGTCGCTGGGGGAGGAAGTTCGTCTTTGTCAACGATGCTCACAAGGAGTTTGCTCCCTGGCCACCCGCGGCAAGTTCGCAACCGGACGACCTGGCTCTCAAACTGACATTTTGGTCGCGTGAGTACCCCACGTTTGCGCTCGAGGAGTGCCACCCCGACTGGACCGCCTACGATTCACTGATATTCAGCATTTATTCACCGTTATCCGACTCCACGGTGATAGCAACCCGCATCCACGATAGCCATCACGACGAACGGTATGCCGACCGGTTTAATGGTGTGCTGGTTGTGCATCCCGGTGTGAACAGGTACGCCCTCCCCTTGTCGCACGTCAAGAACGGACCGGCGGATCGGGAGCTGGATATGCGTCATATCGCCTCTTTCAAGCTGTTTGCCCATCAGCCGGCGGACAGTTTTGCCCTGTATATCGATTCGATTTATCTGCGCTAGGGGTGAAACATTGGCCGCTCCCCGTCCGTAGAGACGGTAGTTGCTACGTTTCCAGACAGGAGTATAGAGATGCGGAAAGCAGGGTACGGAGTATTGCTTGTGACACTGGTGGCGCTGGCCTCGAACGCGCTGGCCGACCGAGTGACACACAAATCCGGTTTCTGGGGAAAGACCGTACGCGGTTCGGGCGAGATGACGACCGAGACCCGCGATGTCGGTTCGTTTACCCGCATTGAATCGGATGGGGCGTTTGACATTACTGTTCGATTTGGACCGACGCAGAAGGTCACGCTGACCTTTGACGACAATCTGATCGACCAGATCGAGACCAAGGTGCACGGTCGCACGCTCGACCTGTCGTCGGAAGGTAGCTGGTCCAGCCATGAGAACTGCAAGGTGGAGATCACGGTAACAGCACTTGACCGTATATCGATCAGCGGCTCGGGTGAGATTGAAATAATAGATATGAAGGCCGAAGAGTTCGAATTTGAACAGTCCGGCTCCGGCACTTTCACGGCCAGTGGCACCTGTGGCGATCTGAATGTCGATTTGTCCGGTTCCGGCAGTATTCACACCGTTGATCTGGCAGCGGACAATGTGACGGTAACGATCAGCGGTTCAGGTGACGCCGAGGTATTCGCCAAGGTATCACTTGAAGCGGAGGTATCCGGGAGCGGCTCGATAGAGTATTATGGGTCGCCGGAGAATGTCTCGAGCAATGTCTCCGGCTCCGGAAGGATCACCAAGCGCAAATAGATTTCCCAATCTCTCACAACCCTTTTTCCCAACCCCAGACGGACTGCCGACCCCATCGGTGGTCCGTTTTTTTGGCCCAAATGTGGTCTGTCACAGGCGATATTAGGCGCCGTTTGGACCTACGCCGGAGGCTGTTCAAAGGGGTCAAACATCACATTTGAGCAGGTCCGCTCGCACTATCGCAACTTGTTGACATACAATGTATTATACTTGGTCGATGGGAACCTTTTTCCTTGCTATCGGTTACTATAATTGTTATGCTTCTGGTTCAGTTAACTGCAGGGAGCAATGACGACAGGAAAGCACGTTCGGCCGTCCAAAACACCGCCTCAGATCGGCGGGATTATCGACAGCGTCATCAGGTCGCTGGGATTGGGAAATTCGTTTGGCGGTTGGACGGCGGTCGTTCGGTGGCCTGAAATCGTCGGTGAACACTACGCGAAGCATGCCCGAGCAATCCGGTTTGAGGACGGAGTGCTGTATGTGGCGGTCCCTGATGACGGTTGGCGGCAGCAGATGGCTATGGAAATAGAAATGATTCTCAAGCGAGTTCAATCCTTTCCAAACGGCCACGTGGTGAAGAAATTGCGGCTGGTGCGAGATGAGAAAGGACTACGTTAAGCGATGGCAACGAAGATAGAAGAACTGGACAAAGTGGCCAAAAAGAAAACTGAAGGAAACGGTAACGGCAATTACGGAGCCGACACGATTACCGTGCTCAAGGGGCTCGACGCGGTCCGTCGGCGTCCCGCGATGTACATTGGCGACGTCAGCCAGCGTGGGCTTCACCACATGGTGTACGAGGTGGTAGACAATTCGGTTGACGAAGCGATGGCCGGGTATTGCGACAAGGTGATTGTGGAGGTCGGCAACGACAACTCGATCACGGTGACCGATAACGGTCGTGGCATCCCGGTCGACCTTCATCCGGAACAGAAGGTTTCCGCGCTCGAAGTGGTCATGTGCACGCTTCATGCGGGCGGCAAGTTTGATCATGAGAGCTACAAGGTTTCCGGCGGCTTGCACGGCGTCGGTGTGTCGGTGGTTAACGCGCTCTCGGAATGGTGCTGGGTTGAAGTGACGCGCGACGGCGGCGTCTGGCGCCAGGATTACAAGCGCGGCATTCCGGTCGCTCCCACCAAGCAGATCGCACAGGCGAAAGGGAAACGGACCGGCACGCGGACCTGCTTCTATCCCGATGTGGAAATATTCTCCAAAGTTGAATTCAAGTACGACATCATCGCTTCGCGACTGCGCGAACTGGCGTTTCTGAATCAGGGGCTGGCGATCCAGCTCCTGGATCATCGCATCGACAAGGACGAAACATTCGTGTACAAGGGCGGGTTGGCGTCGTTTGTGGAATACCTGAATGAGAACAAGACGACGCTCTTCAACAAGCCGATCTATTTCAAACGCAGTAAGGATGATGTTGAGGCGGAAATCGCGTTGCAGTACAATGACGGGTATTCCGAATCGGTGCACTCGTATGTCAACAACATCAACACAATTGAAGGCGGCACGCACTTGACCGGTTTCCGGACGGCGCTCACCCGTTCGATCAACACCTACGCCGCCAAGTACAACCTGCTCAAGAAAGAGAGTTTCTCGCTGATCGGCGACGACAGCCGGGAGGGTCTGACCGCCGTTTTGTCGGTGCGGGTGCGCGATCCCCAGTTCGAGGGTCAGACCAAGACCAAGCTTGGCAACTCCGAGGTGAAGGGGCTGGTTGAGTCGCTGACCAACGAATACCTGGGCGAGTTCTTTGAAGAGAATCCGTCGGTCGGCAAGAAAATTGTCGATAAGCTGGTGATGGCCGCGACGGCACGCGAAGCGGCGCGCAAGGCCAAAGAGCTGACCCGCCGCAAGACGGCGCTCGACAGCGCCGCCCTGCCGGGCAAACTGGCAGACTGCAGCCAGTCCGATCCGGAATCGTGCGAGATCTACATTGTCGAGGGTGATTCGGCCGGCGGCTCCGCCAAGCAGGGGAGAGATCGCCGCTACCAGGCGATTCTGCCTTTGAAGGGGAAGATTCTCAATGTCGAAAAGGCGCGGATCGACAAGATTCTGTCGAATGACGAGGTCCGCACACTGATCACCGCGCTTGGATGCGGTATACGTGAGGATTTCGACGCCGGTAAGGCGCGGTATCATAAGATCATCATCATGACGGATGCTGATATCGACGGGTCGCACATCCGGACGCTGTTGCTGACGTTCTTCTTCCGGTATATGAAAGACCTGATTGATTTGGGGTACATCTATATCGCCCAGCCGCCGCTCTTTCGGCTCAAGCATGGCAAGTCGGAGCAGTACGCGTATTCGGATGAGGAGCGCGACAAACTGCTCAAGACCATGCCGTCGCAGGGAGTGAATATCCAGCGGTACAAGGGACTTGGTGAAATGAATCCGGAACAGTTGTGGCGGACCACAATGGATCCGGAGACGCGGACGCTTTTGCAGGTGACGCTGGAGGAGGCAGGGGCGGCGGACCACTTGTTTACGACGCTAATGGGGACGGAGATCGGGCCTCGTCGCGAGTTTATCGAGCAGAATGCGAAGTACGTGCGGAACCTGGATATTTAGGACGCACGGACATTGGAAAGACGAGCCGCCGGGTGAAAGCCGGGCGGCTTTTTTTGTGGACTGAATGAGATCCCTGCCGTCGCGACGGAATACAGTATATATTGCGGTCAATATGTTTTCGCGCGATTCGATGGCTATTGTCGTCTTGATCGGCACGCTGGTTCTGGCTGGTATCGCCGCCCTTGTCGGGGGGCAGTATCTCTGGGGAGTCAATCATCTTCAATTCCTTCCCGTGTGGTGCTGGGGGCTTCTCGCACTGGCCTTGTTTGCCTGTCTTCTCGGGCTAATTTTTCCAGATAGCTTTGACCGACAATTCGATACCGTCGGGATTCTGTTGTTTCAACGGGGTGCATGGCCGGTCGTAGGGCTTGCGATCGGCTGCGGAGTGATCTTCTTCGTACTTCGAGGAAAGTCGCTTCTGCTTGGTGACGGGTACACGATTCTGGCTAATTTCGGGCAGGGAGAGACCTATTATAGCCGCTCGACGGAAATCTTGTCGGTTGAGTTGATCCGCCGGCTTCAAGCCGCGATGGGTGGCTATGACCGCGATACGGCCATGCGAGCCATTCAATTGCTGTCCTGCCTAAGCGGGGCCGTAACTGTCTACTTCTTCGTTGTCATTGCCAAGCTGCTTGGGAGAGACGCTGTCGGTCGTATCCTCATTTTCGTGACACTCTTTGGATCAACCGCGCTCATGTTGTTTTTCGGATATATCGAGTTTTATCCGATGCTTTGGGCGGCGGGGACATGGTATTTGGCATCTGCCCTAAAGACGTTGGCGACCGGTTGCGGACGATGGCAAGTGGTACTCGCCCTTCTGGTGGCGGCGGCCATGCACCTGGAGGCGCTGGTGCTGTTTCCGGGAACTGTCTTAGTGTTGCTGGCCGCCAAGCCAAATTGGCTGAGCTGGAAGCGAATTGGGATTGGGATAGCGATAGCGGTGGTAATCGGAGCCGCGGTCTACGTGTGGCTCTACCGAACGCGCCTCGACTTCGCGATTGTGTTTCTTCCGCCATTCACCGGGCGACCGCGGTCGCCGGAGTACGCGATCTGGTCGGCCAGGCACATCCTTGATATAGCCAACTTGGTGATATACGTCTTCCCCGGAGCTTTGGCGTTGCTATGGCTGTGGCTGCGGAGTCGCCCGTTGATCGCCCATGACGTGACCAGCAAGTTCTTACTGCTCATTACACTGCCGGCGCTTGCGCTCCTTATGTTGGTGGACCCGGTGCTCGGTATGGCTCGCGATTGGGACCTGTTCTCATTTACGCTACTTCCAGCCGTGTTACTTGTGCTGCACCAAATTGTGGAGCGGCGACCCCCGTCGCGCGGTTTCGTGATGGGGTACACGGCCGTCTGTATGATTCTCGCGGGATTGGCTATTGCGCCGAATGTCTGGGGCAACGACCCCGCCCGTCGACTCGGTGCCTTGCTGGATTTCTACGGACGAAAGGACCACTCAGGTTGGGTCGTACTCAACAATTATCTGCGTGATGCCCGAAGGATCGAACAAGCGCAAGCAACTCTCATGAGGTGGGAATCCGTTTTTCCTGAGGACAAAGAATTCCGAAAGGCATCAGACGCTGTAATGAAGGGCGATGCGGGAAGCGCCCTTGCCATCGGTCTTAAGTTGCTGGTGATTGATCCGTACCGTTGGGACTTTCACCATTTGGTGGGTGTGGCATATGCCAGGGTGGGGAATAACCAGGAGTCGGAGTCGCACTACAAAACTGCTCTCCAGCTTTCTCCCAACATGCCGACACTTCGAAATGATCTCGCCCAGCTCTATCTGAACACAAACCGTCTGGTCGAAGCGGAACGCGAATTCCTGATCATTCGTCGTGCTGACAAACGACTGACGTATGTCCTGGAAGGGCTTGGCTTGGTATATGTGAAGATGGATCGGTTGGATGCCGCTATGGCTATTGCCGATACTCTCTTCCAGGGAGACAGTAATTCTCCCGGCGGCCACCTCCTTTTTATGACTATCGCACTCCGCAGAAGTGACCAAGCCGGCGCCTCGCTGCACTCTGCAGCAATTCGTGATCTACGGCAAGGGGAGATCGGACTATCGAGGGAGTCATGGACTACTATCGCAATCTGCTAGGCGAAGCGCCGGCGAATCTGTAGTCGGGCTGTCAGGCTTCTTGATCAAATGGAAATAGAAGCCTGACCTACAAGAGAGTCTTGCCCCGTCAGGATTCTGAATGACAATGCGGGGGAATCTTTCTGCTCGTTCCTCGCGAACCAACTGCCCCTAGTTGCTGTTTCCATATCTATCCGAACCAAGGAGGATAGTTTCATGGCAAAAGCCCGGTTCATAGGTATCATATTCACCGTCGTACTTGCGGCGGCGTCGCTCAGTTTCGCGATCGGCTCCAAAGAGAAAAGCCCCGAGGAACAAGCACAAGACGATTCAAAGAAAGCAGTCGAAAACTACAACTCCGGCGTCAAGCACATGGAGAAGGCGAAAGAAATCGTCGCCAAAGGGGATTCGGCATCGGCGTACAATTACCGGGCGACCTCCGACGCCAAGGCGCGCAAAGAGTACGAGAAAGCGATCGGCGACTTCAAGGATGCCATCGAGCTCAAACCGCAAATGAAAGAGGCACACAACAATCTCGGCTATTGCTACCGCAAAACGGGCAAGCTGCCGGAGTCGTTGGCGGCGTATGAGAAGGCTATCGCGCTCGATTCCAATTTTGCGGAAGCGCGCGAGTACCGGGCGGAAACCTACCTGGCCCTTGGCAAGCTCGATCTGGCCCAACAGGAATTGGCGTGGTTGAAAGGGCATAATACGACCTATGCCGACATTCTCGGGAAGGCGATTGAATTGTACCAGTTGGAGAGGATTAAAGAGACGTCAGCCGGCAACGGCCATTGACTACAGTACGATTACCAGCACCACGCCCACGATTATTAGAATAGCGCCCGCTATAGCCGCTGCCACCGCCCAGGTCGGCAGCGGTTTTTTTGCCGGCGCAGATTGCTCGTCCGGTACGATCGGGCGCCTGCGGGCTTCATCCTGCTGACGGCGGAAATCTTCCCAGTCGGCGAGCAATTCGGCGCACGAGGTGTACCGGTTCGTCACGCGAACGGCCAGCGCTTTGGCCAGAACGTTTTGAATCGCCTCGGGAATCTGCATCCGGGCATCGTCGAGCTTCAGATTATCCATCGGGTCGTACTGCGGCGTCCGCCCGAGCATCAGTTGATGCAGTACCACGCCGAGCGCGTAGATATCGGCCTGTTTGGATTGTTTGTGTTCCGGCGCGGCGTACCAGTTCTTCTTGGATTTGTCATCATAATGTACCGGCAGACCGAAGTCGCAGAGCTTGATTTCCTCGGCGGCAGTGAAGAGGATGTTTGACGGCCGGACATTGCCATGCACGATATTATTCTTGTGGGCGAAATCGAGCCCGGAGGCAACCTCGAGCATGACCTCCATCGCCTTGGGCCATTCGTACTTGCGCACCATACGATCGGCCAGTGATCCACCCTGAGCATATTCAGAAATGATGACCGTGTTCTTTATCTCGCCGCCGGAGCCGAGGATGTTGATGATATTCTTGTGCTTCATCGTCGCGAGTAACTTGGCTTCCTTGCGACCGGCCTCGCCCCGGGAATGCTTCTTGATGACGTAGAGCTTCTTGTTGACCTTGTTTTCGACAAGGATGGTCGAGCCGAACGGTGTCTCTTTGATCGTGTCGAGATACTTGCACTTTCCGATAAATGATTCGGCGCCGTTGGCGGTGACCTCTTCGACCGAGCCAATCTGGCGTCCGCCGATGGCTTCGAGGATTTCGTCCTTCAATTCGGCAGCCGACTGGTAGCGGTCCTTCGACTCAACGGCAAGACATTTCTGAATGATCTCATCCATCGCCGGGCCGTTTGACGGATCGATTTCGGAGGGCATGCGGAAGCGGCCTTCCGGCTTCTTACCGGTCAGAATCTCGTAGATGATGATGCCGATGGCCCAGATGTCGGTGGTGTGATCGACGTTGGTCGAACTGACTTTCTGTTCCGGTGACATGTACGCGACCGTGCCCATGATGACGTCGGACGAGGTCATTTCACTGTCAGGCGTGCCGATGATCTGCGCAATGCCGAAGTCGGCAACGCGGGGATTGCCCTGGCGGTCGATCAGGATGTTAGCCGGTTTGATGTCGCGATGGATGACACCGTTCTTGTGGGCGTAATCGAGCGCTTTGCAGATCTGGGCGATCATTTCAAGCTTGGTCCGTTTGGGGACCTTGGGTGAATCGATTACTTCCCGGAGCGAGGTACCATCGACAAATTCCATTACGAAATAGTACCGGCCGCCGGCGTACCCCTTGTCAATAACGTGGACGATGTTCGGATGGTTGAGCCGGGCGATAACCATCGACTCGCGCTCGAAGCGGCGGACAATATCGGGGTCGCGGCTGAGCTCGGAGGAGAGGATTTTGACGGCTACGTCGCGGCCGAGTGATTCCTGGACACCTTTGAAGATTTCGGCGATACCGCCCTGACCGATTTTGCCGGTCAACGTGTATTCGCCGATCTGCAGTTTCTTCTCTTTTTTTGGTTCGGCTACTTGAGCCATAGTTTTCTTGCCGCCCACGCAAAAACAAACAGGGATAGCGCTTTACGCGCTATCCCTGCTATTGTCGGCAAAACGGGGAAGAGGTTTATTTGAGGAGTATCATTTTCCTGGTCAGAGAGCCGCCGGAGTAGTCAAGGCGGTAGAAATAGACGCCTGACGGCTGATTGTTGGCCTCAAAGGTCGCGGAATAGTTGCCGGCGCTCTTGTAACCGTCAACGAGCGTGATCACGCGCTGACCGAGAAGGTTAAATACCTCCAGCTTTACGTTGCCGGCGGCTGGCAGAGCGAAGTCGATCACCGTGCTCGGGTTGAACGGATTCGGATAATTCTGGGTCAGGGCAAATTCGGTCGGCAGGCCGTTGCCGCGAGTATCGTCAACTCCAGTCGGGACGCCAACGACGATAGTGCCGGCATTAAAACTCGGCCAGATAGTCTGAGTGCCGGACGGGTCGGAAGCCTCGACACGGGTCCAGATGGAGATGCCAGAAATTATCTCCTCGTGCAGCACAGAATCGACCTTAATCACCTGGGCGGGTGAGCTAGCGGAGACGTTGAACCACAGCTCGGCGAGCGTACCGGACGCGCTGGAGAAGGATGAGACGGGGCTGGAATAGGTAGTCGGCAGATACGTTATCTGCACCGTCTTGTCGGTCGAATTGTCGTTGACTATACCGTCGAAGGATGATCCCTTCAGAGTGCCAGCAAAAGACACCGAGTCCAGAGTCAGGTACGGATTAGTGTACCGGAGCGGAATGGTGATGGCAGAGATGGACGCATTATTGTTGGATATCCTGACCTTGAGACTGAAATGCGTGCCCGGCACTACCTGGATCGAATCGACCGAGATAACACCGGTGTAAACCAGAGGGTCAGCGATCGCCAGCGGCGTCAGCGCCAGAAGCACTCCCAGAGTGAGCATCGTCAGCTGTCGCATCATGGTAATCATCCTTTCGTAAAACCAGTTCCTACTTTCCTCGTTTTGTGGAGCGGATAGAAATCCGATCTCCGGAACTGGGTAAGTGCAAACCCTGTGCCTGTCGACGACTTTGCAGAAGTGTGCAAACCGTAATCATTTCCGACAAGACCCTGGAGGTCCAATCGCAAGTCAGGTAATCAGATGGCTCAAGTCCGCAAGTCGGGTCGACGGCGCGCGAAGAAAGTCTTGGACAGTATCTCGTTGCAGCCACATTGCGCAGACGGTTGCCTATCTGCGGCTAACCGCATCAAATATAGTGAGGCGCGGATAGTGACGCAAGGGGGCAAAGAAACGGCGGGCAGTGAATTGCCCGCCGTTACAAAGTTCAGGCTTGATAGACCTATTCAGTCGGCTTCAAGTCAGTCTTGATATTCACAAACTGCGTCCGACCGTCGCGGAAGACGAAAAAGACGATGGTCGGCTGGCGTTCCGTAATCGCCTGTTCGAGCACGGTCTTTAATTCGTCGACGGTGCTGACGGGGGCGCTGCCGACCCGCTGGATCACGTCGCCAATCTCCAGTCCGCCGATTTGCGCCAGGCCCCCCTGTTTGAGTTCTGAAACCACCACCCCTTGCAGCTGCTCGCGACTGACACGGAAGTAGGTGTAGTCGGCGAAAACCAGGTTCCGGACGGTGAGTTCGAGATCCTTGTTCTCGTATTCCTGAGCATCGGTGGCGCCGATGGGAGCCTTCTCGAGCACAACAGAGACTTTCATACTGTCCGCATCGCGATCGTCATGCGGCCGCAGTACCGAAAATTTCACGGTCGTGCCCGGCGGCATCTCAGCGATCTTGCGCTGGAAAAGCGGGAGTTTTTCCTCGCGGTCCACAGGGACAGTAGCGCCGTCGATCGCGTAAATCACGTCGCCAACCGCCAGGCCGCTTTTTGACGCCGGCGATTGTTCGACCACGTCATTCACAATGATGCCGTGCTCGATTGGCAGTTTGAGAATCTCCCTCAGGTCGGGCGTCAACGCCTGCAGAGTGATGCCAAGCCAGGCGCGGTCGATTCGTCCACGCTGAGGCGGTGAGGCGATCATTTTCATCAGGCGGTCACCCGTGATAATTCCCAACAGCGGTACATCGCTCTCGCCGAAACTACTGAGCATACCCGAGGGATCAGACGAGGCGGAGCTTGGGTCCATCAGCGACCCGAGCACACCGACCGGTTGGTAGCGATCATTAAAGAGAACAGAGGTCATCTGTGACTGACCGAAACCGATAGTGAGGGGCATCTTCTCCGGCGTTTCGAGAATCGAGGCTACCATGCCGACATCACCGGCAATCGGCGGCGTCACGAATTCGGGCAGCAGCATGTAGAGCGACACCCATTCACCGACGCGAAACTTGTTGTTCGACACAAAGCGAACCGGGCTGAACTTGACTCCCGGAGCATTCAGCCGGGCAAAGGAGATTTTTGTGAACCGATCGGTGCCGATGTATTCGGCGTCGTATTTCTTCCCGTCGAGCATCGTGGCGGTGATCTTCTTGGGACTGGTCTTGACGGTCATCCCCGAAGCTGAGGACAGAATATTCTCCTCAGCGAGGAAGGCGCCGTCGAAGATCATCAGTCCGTCTTCGGTGACGATCGTGCCGAGCAAGCGAAGTTCCTGTTCGTCGTTCTGCGTGCCGAGCGAGATATCAATCTTCAAGTCGACGACGACGAGGAAGCCGCGGGCGGCCTGCTCGACGCGAGTGAAGTCAAAGGTCTGAGCCGACAGGTTTGCCCCGGAGGCAAGGAACAGCAGCGATGTGATGACTGTGAAAAGCAACGTCTTAATTATCTTCATGGAACGCCCCCATTCCTTTCTTATCAACATTGATGACAGCCAGGCGGGTGGCAGTGCCTCGCTTGACGGTCAGGAGGACCTTCTTTTCGTCGGTGCCGGAGAGCTGGTTGTAGAGCGCCGTGAAGTCGGCCAGATTGACAATCGGTTTGCGGTTGACCTGGGTGATAATATCGCGGCGGCGCAGTCCGCCGCTTTCGGCCGGACCGGCGTTGCGGACGCCGGCCACGTAGACGCCGGCGGTGTCAGTCAACTGATTATCGATTTGCATCTGGCGAGTGATCTCGCGGACAGTGAAGCCCCACTGCGATGATTCAAAATCCTCACCCTGCAATTCGCCGAGCGCCCGGGCGGTGAGTGTCATCGCCTGTTCGCTGCCGTCGCGCTTCACGTCCAGAGCAATCTGTGTTCCCGGAGCGTGCTCAGCTATACGCGCATAAAACGGCGGGAGTTCTTCGACATACCGCGCCGAAACCGGCCGGCCGTCGACTTTCAGGATTACATCGCCTGCCTGCAGACCAGCCTCTTCAGCGGGTGAGCCGGGGTCGACCGATGAAATCAGGACGCCGACATTCTTTTCGGTGCCGAAGTAGTTTTCGAGTTCTTGCAGGGCCTGGATGTGGACACCGATCCAACTGCGCGTCACTTTGCCGTTCTTAAGAATGCCGCTCGTCACCGCCTTGACAACATTGACGGGAATGGCGAAGCCGAGCGAATTAGCCATAAACGTAGCGCGAGAATTGATACCGACAACATTGCCGTTCAGGTCAACCAATGGGCCGCCGGAATTGCCGGGGTTGATGGCGGCATCGGTCTGAATCCAGAGATTGAATAGGCCGGTCGGTTCACCGGAAGGGAGACGGACGTCGGTAGAAAAATACCGGTCTTTGGTCGAGATAATGCCCGCCGAGACCGAGCGCGACAGAGCCAGCGGTGAACCCATCGCCATAACATACTGTCCGACCTGAACTGAGTCGGAGTTGCCAAACTCGGCAAGATGGAGTTTGCCTTTGTAACCGGTCAGATCGAGCTTGATAACTGCCAGATCAGTGGGCGGGTCGCCGCCGACGTAGGTGGCGGGGACTTCCTCGCGGTCAAACAGCGTGCAGATGATCCGCTCGGCCTTGCCGGCGACATGGTAGTTGGTGACAACATACCCGTCGGGGTGGAAGATAATGCCGGAGCCGATGACGGCCTGCTTTTTCAGTTCGCCGGTCTGAAAATCCTTGATGATGGGCTGAATATGAACCAGCGCCGGGAGGACTCTATCGCGGGCCGCGTAAATCTCATTCTGGAAGGCGGCGGGAGACCGCTCGGCTGCCACAGCCATAATTGGCAGGAGCAGGAGGGCCAAGAATATCCGTTTCATCAGTGTTCCTTCTATCACAAGTGACATGATTGACATAATAACGGCCGGACTGACCGGAAAGTTCAAAGGTCTGTCGGGCTGGTAACGTTTGTACGTTCGGGGGAGTATAGGGTTTTCAGTAATTCGGGGCAAGGTGTTAATTTTGGTGAAGGGGGAACTCGACCCTTGGATTGACACCATCAGGATCAGCACCCGGGTGCGGGGCCAAGCAGGAAGAGGTAGGTGATGAGATAGGTCAGATCCCCGATGTCGACGCCCGCTTCGCTGTCAACTTCGCCGGCTTCGGGCGGTTCGATTGCAGTGTTGGTGAGGAATAGAAAGTCAATCAAGCGGGTGAGATCGCCGATATCCGGTCCCTGTCCAGTTGCATCGACGTCGCCGCAGTAGCAGCCGATGCCGGTGTAGAAGCCGATAGGAGTACCAGACGGGTTATTAGGGGTAAGTAACGGTGAAAGCGAAGAGACGTTAAGTCCCAGCAAATCCTGATCGCAAAAGCGAGGATCGATTGCGATGCCGGTGCGAAGTCATCATCCAGTCCCCCGATATACGTGCTGAATTCTAGATTATCGACTGATCATTGAGTGAACCGTACGGACCAAGCGGTCCTTCGAAAATCTCAGCTGGGATCTCGAAGAAGATCCAGTTGTCGTCGAGCGTGGATTTCGCGCGGGCCAGATCGAACTGACATTCTGAATTGCGACCGAATCGCCATGAATAGGTTTGAATCAAGAAGAATATTCGTGCAAGTCTGATCTGCTCTCACGGCAATTCCGATTGCGTCCAAACGTACAGCGCGTGAACCTGGATCGTCGTAGGATTGACATATCATGATTCAACCGCTATTGTATTCCAGCGAAAGAGGCAATTGGTAAGAAAGCATCCCCCCTCGGCGGTCCAGAAATAGTAATATCCCGTTGTATATACAGCACGCCCACAAGAATCGAACACACAAGAGTCGATTGTTGCCCTCGGCGACCATCTCCGCTTCTACGTACAGCGCGAACCCAAAACCGGCAAATCCGCAATTCTTCAACGAGAGCGGAACATCAGAGCGTGCATTTCAATTCCCCGGTATTCCAAATGTTTCCGGTGATGTTCAGCCCCACAAGTACCACCGGAACGGGCTGAAACTCGGTAGTGTCGGTGAGATACAGGAAGTAGTCTCCGTTACTTAGGATGCGGGTCTTGTCTCGGCCATAAATCCCCACAATGGTAATGGGTTTCGTGACTAATCCGAATACCCGGGTGTCATAAGTCGGACCCGCAGATTCTATCGTACCATTACTGTCGCCGCTGTAACCGCTCCGGCGAGGGTGGGGTACGGACTCGGCACGCCGAGAGTCACGGAATATGATGCACAACCCGTGAATAAGAATATAAGTACGACTACGGACAAGACCATTAGCTTCATCATCGTCGCCCTCTGTGCCTACACATATAATACGGGCGGGTGACGTTATCCAATCGGTTTCGGGAGCAGACGCGTCGTTGAGGCTGGACCCCATGGATTCCGTGGCCTGCTATGAAGCAGGCTCCGGAATGACAAACGGAGGAGGGTGGTGGACACCGAGATTCTGGACCGCTCGATTTCAGGTTGCGCCATGTGTCTCTCGGGTCCAGAATGACAGATGGAGCGTAAGGACACGTTGCGCCGCGCTGTTTGATTTTGACTTCCGCGACACAATCCCTTTGCTTTACCCCCATGACCCGCTACGATCGCACATTCTCTGTCCATCGATTACGGCCGCCGTCGGATTGGACTGGCTAAGTCCGACCCGACAGGACTCATCGCCTCGGCCATTGCCACCATCGAGGTGAAATCGAAGCGGGAAGCAATCGCCGCCATCCGCAAGGCGATTGAGGAATACACCCCCGATGCGCTCGTGATCGGCTATCCGAGATACCCATCGGGGGATATCAGCCCGATGTGTGAAGAAATCGATTCGTTTCTGGCATGAAATCGCCAAAACATACACGGGGCCGATTCACCGGGTCGATGAGTCACATACGTCGAGCGAGGCGGCGGCGGTCATCCACGCGCATGGCAAAAAGACGGGCAAAGACAAACGGCGGCTGGACCGCATTGCGGCCGTGATAATTCTTCAACGGTTTCTCGATGAACAGCCGAAAGGGTAAAACCAGCCACCCGGTTTGGGAGTATATCTGGTATGCTCTGGTTACTATCGGAATACTGGCCATCGGTGTGGTGCTCGCGCTGGGGTGGGGTCTGCTGATGGCGTTCAGACTGTCACGTCGGTTTCTCAGAGGGGTCGCCTGGGGAGGGCTGGCCGTCGTGCTCGTAGTGGCGGCGATCGCCGGTTACTTCTTCTATCAATACTATGGGCCGGTCGATCTGGGAGATCGGGTGGTCCAAGTAATCATCAAGCCGGGCGACACGTTTGCGGCGGTAGTCGATCAGTTGTCCACCCAGGGAATCATTCGGAACAAAACGGCGGTTCGATATCCGGCCGTCTGGCGGCATATTGACACGCGCCTTGTCCCCGGACGTTATGATTTTACGGGAAGGGTGTCGGCCGGCGACGTACTCATGAAGCTCGATCTGGGCGACATCGTGAAAATCAAGCTGACCGTCTACGAGGGGGCGCCAATCTGGAAAGTGGCTTCGGCAATGCAGAAGCTTCTGGAACTCGACTCCGCAGAGGTCATGCGTTTGAACCGGGATTCCGCATTTCTCGCCAGAAACAGTTTGCCGCATCTCGAAGGGTATTTATACCCGGAAACGTATATCATTCCGTGGGGGACGCCGACCGAGCAGGTCATTGAGGAAATGGTGCAGATGTACCATCGCCAGACTGACTCGATCTGGCCGGCGCAGTTGCCCAACGGCCTGACCCGCGCACAAGCGATGGTGCTGGCTTCGATTATTCAGGCTGAAACGAAGCTCGACGCCGAGAAACCAAAAGTCGGCTCAGTGTATCACAATAGATTGAGATTGAAGATGCGGCTGGACGCCGATCCGACGGTGATCTATGGTTTGGGTGGACTGGGACGGCCGTTACTGAAGCGCGACTTGCAGATTGAGACGCCCTACAATACCTACATGCGATACGGACTGCCACCGACGCCGATCAATTCGCCGGGCTTGGCGGCGATCAGAGCGGCGCTCTATCCGGATACGAGCGCGTATTTGTATTTTGTGGCAGATGGTACGGGGGGGCACCGATTCTCGCGGACCAACGACGAGCACAACCGGGCCCGCTATGAGATCAGGAAAGCTCGGGCACGGCAGCAGGCGCTGCAATCGTCCGGCGGCTAATCCTGCTCGATCAGTTCACCTGTTTCGGGACGCAGATCATATTTCTTGATCTTACGCCACAGGGTCGTACGGCCGATGCCCAGGTCCTGGGCAGTCCTCGTGAAATTCCACTTGTTCGTATCGAGCGCCTTCAGAATCAACGTTCGCTGGCTGTCGCCCAGCAGGCCGCGCTTGATCGTGAGCGTCTGCACGCTGGGGCCGACCGGAGCTATCTCGCGGGAGTCGTTGCCGATGAACATGATGTCATCGACGTCGAGATGTTTGCTCGTCGCCAGAGCCGCGCCCCGTTTCAGGGTGTTTTCCAGTTCACGGACATTTCCGGGCCAATGATGGCCGAGGAGTTTTTCCACGGCGGGGCGGGAAATGGTGAAGCTCTCGCAATTCATTTCGGCGGAGATCTTGCGCAGGAAATACTCGATCAGGATTTCTATGTCTTCCGGTCGATCGATCAGGTTGGGTAGATAGAGCGGAATGACATTTAATCGGTAGTAGAGGTCCTCGCGGAATTGTCCCTGCTGGACCATGACGCCGAGATCGCGATTGGTGGCGGCAATCACCCGGGTGTTGATTCGTTTTGAATCGGAAGATCCGACCGGGCGAATCTCCGGCTCCTGCAGGAAGCGAAGGAGCTTCACCTGCACGGCGGCCGGCATGTTGGCGACTTCGTCGAGGAAAATCGTACCGCCGTCGGCCTCTTCGAAAAGTCCCTTACGATGATTGATGGCTGAAGTAAACGACCCCTTGGTGTGGCCGAACAGTTCGGATTCGAGCAGGTGCTCGGGGATGGCACTGCAATCGATGGCCACAAACCGACCGTTGCGGCGTCGCGAATGATGGTGAATGGCGCGCGCGAACAGCTCCTTGCCGGTGCCGGAACCGCCGGTGATCAGGACTGTAATGTCGGTGTCGGCGATGCGCATGGCGGTTTCTTTGAGCGTAATCATCGGTTTTGAAATCCCGATGATGTTGTCAAAACCGTAGCTCATCGCCACGTGCTGACGGAGAACAGCCAGTTCTTCTTTCATCGACTTTCGCTCGATCGCCTTTTTGACTTTGAGGGCGAGTTGACTGTTGGAGAACGGTTTGGTGATATAATCGAAGGCGCCGGCTTGAATGGCTTCGACCGCGGTCTCAATACTGCCGTAAGCGGTCAAGAGGATCGATTCGATACCGGGGTAGTTCTGGTGGACGAATCGAATCAGGTCGAGCCCTGATTGCTCACCCATCATGAGATCGGTGATTACGACATCAATACTTTGCCTGGCCAGAATTGCCTGCGCCGAAGCGGGATCGGTGGATTCGTGGATCACGTACCCCTGGCGAGAAAGAATCATATTGAGCAGCCGCAAATTGGCCGGCTGATCGTCGACAATAAGAACTTGCATGTTGCGGTCGGTCGGTTTCATAGGCTCAAATCTGGTTGCGGTGAATGATGAGATTAGTGGTTAACGAGGGTTCAACGACACTGCGTTCCTGGACGAGGTCGATGCCCATGGCCGTGGCCAGGGCTTCGGCATACTGCTGTGGAATGGGGCTGAACTGGACCGGATCGCCGACTGATGCCACGGACGTCGTTATCTGACAGGTGACATGCTCCTTGTCGGCAGCCACGCTGATGCCGGTGCGGCAGACGGCCTGACCGTGATCAATGTGGGTGCGCAGGATGGATTCAAGAAGATACGTTAGAGCAGTCTGGGGACACCGCAAAGTCGGCAGATTGACGGAAGAGGTATCAAGGCCGAAAGTGTACGACGCCGGGGCGTCGCTCCTGACTGATTCGATGGCGTGCTGTAGCTCATGGCGAAGATCACACTCGACTCGCGGCAAACGATCGTAATCAGTGAGGAGGCTGAATCGACCGACGAGGTTGTCGAGGGCGGCTGTCTCGGTGGAAATCAGCCTGGCCAACTCCGACTCATCGGCCTGCGATTTCCAGCTCGTCATAGCTTCGAGATGACAGGCGCTGGTACCCAGCGTGGTGATGCGATTGCGCAGTTGATGCAGGAAGCCGTCGGTCACGTACGAAGCACTGCGCTCGCGGGTGGCGACGTCGCGAATGATAGTGACCAGCGAGAGGTAGAGTGAGCCTTCATTGATGTTATCCATGGTGAGGCGCGAACGGCCAAGGGCCGAAGCCAGGCGTCGACGGACGGCCGTGAATTCCTGATCGACCAGCTCGCCTTCGTTCATGCCCAGCATATTCATGGCCGATTTGTTGGCCGCGATGATACGACCGGAGGTACGGTGGAGAATGAGCAACGGTTGGTCTGACAGCCAGTTCGAGGTCAGCCGGGCCGATGCGACGTACGCAATACGCCAAGCCGAGCGAAACAGCGGGGCCAGGCGCTCGAACGTATCCTGCGTCTCACGCTGGAACTGAGTGGGGCCGAACATGCCGAACATGACGGGCGATGTTTCGCCGGGATTGATGACGGTCGTATGCACTCTGAAGGCGGCCTCGAAACGGGGTGAGCGAATCATCTGCGAAAACAGACCATCCATACCGCACGGGACGGTCTCGTGCAGAGTCTGTGGGGGAAAGAGTTCAAGGTCCTCGGGGTGCAAGTAGGTTTCGTTTTTCAACAGGAAGACTGCCGAATGGTTTTTTCCTAGATCGTCAAGTAACTGACGCTCACGGTCCGATAGGTGGCCGCGCATTGCCAGGCCAAATAGTAAGGACTCGATATCGGCAATGTGACCGGGTTCGGAGGGGAGGGACAATCGTGATAAGTGACGATCTGCGTGTACGTTAACACGCCCGGATGATGCAACTGGTAGCGAAATCATCTCGTATCACAACCTTCTGTTTAATATTCGTACACATTGTTTCGGACGAACCGGCCAAGTCTTTAGCCCCTAATGACTTTTTCTGTGATGTTTCGGAACGAAACGGCCGCCGGTTTTGGCTTGACGATGCGGGAGGGCGTTCGTATCATAGCCCATGCCACTAAGTAAGGACCAAGTTCAGCACATCGCCCGACTTGCCCGGCTATCTCTCACTCCTGACGAAGTCGAACTCTACACGCGAGAACTGGGTTCTATTCTCAATTATATTGACCAGCTTCAGGCCGTGGACACCACCGGCGTCGAGCCGCAGAATCAATTCATCAAGGCGGAAAATGTGTTTCGGGCTGACGAAATCCGGCCGTCGTTGCCGCGCGAAGTCGTGTTGCGCAATGCACCTGACAAAGATGAGGAGTACTTCCACGTACCCAAGGTTATAGGGTGATGTCGAAAAGAGTGTGTGCGGTCATACCGGCGAGATTGGGATCGCGGCGTTTCTCGGGGAAAGTTCTCTTTCCGTATCGAGGGAAGCCGCTTCTCTTTTATGTCTGGGACGCTGTGCGCCGGGCCCGCCGCATTGACGAGGTGGTCATTGCGACCTCGGACAAAGAAATCATGAATGCCGCCCAAAACTTTGGGGCCACCGTAGTGCGGACATCGGCAAAACATCAGACCGGCAGTGACCGTGCGTCCGAAGTTTTGAAGCGGTTCGGCGGTGATATCATCGTCAACGTCCAGGCGGACAACCTGGGCCTGAAGCCGGCCGTGCTGGACAAGGTCGTGACGGCGATGAAACGGGAGCGATCGATTGTCTGCGCCACGCTGGCACGGCGGATAACGTCGGATCAGGAATTGCATGACCCGAATTGCACGAAGGTGGTGACCGACGGCGATGGTCGGGCGCTCTGGTTTTCGCGTTCGGTGATCCCCCATTTGCAGCGCCCGGACAATCGGACGGCCGTGGGGCAATTCCCGTACATGGTGCACATCGGTGTTTACTTCTATCGCAGTGAAGTGCTGCGCGCGTATGGCACATGGAAGCGCACGCCGCTCGAAAGGGCCGAATCGCTGGAGCAATTGCGCCTGCTCGAGCACGGCACGGCGATCAGGGTGTTTTCGACGAACATGCGCTCGGTTTCGATCGATGCGCCCAGGGATGTCAAGCAGTTGGATGCATTATACAGGTAGGATGGAACGGATGTCGGAAGTTGCACAAGCGAAATTCGTATTTGTGACCGGAGGGGTAGTCTCGAGTCTCGGCAAAGGGATTTCCGCCGCGTCACTCGGCCTGCTGTTGAAACGGCGCGGCCTGCGCGTTCAGAATATCAAGTTTGACCCGTATCTCAACGTGGATCCGGGGACCATGAACCCCTTCCAGCACGGCGAGGTGTTTGTCCTCGACGACGGTTCGGAGACCGATCTCGATCTGGGTCATTACGAACGTTTTCTCGACAATGCCCAGACCAAGGGTAACAACGTCACCACCGGCCAGATCTACAACACGATCATCACGCGCGAACGGCGCGGCGATTACCTCGGCGCCACCGTTCAGGTTATTCCGCACGTGACGGAGGAGATAAAGAGCCGCATTCGCGCGCTGCTGCGCAGTGCCGATCCGGTGGACGTCGTGATCGCCGAGATCGGCGGTACCGTGGGCGACATCGAGTCGCTTCCGTTTCTGGAAGCCATTCGCCAGATCGGACTTGAGGAAGGGCCGCAAAACGTACTCTACCTGCATCTGACGTTGGTGCCGTATATTTCATCGGCGGGGGAGTACAAAACCAAGCCGACCCAGCATTCGGTAAAGGAACTGCGCGAGATTGGCATTCAGCCGAACGTGCTCTTGTGCCGCTCGACGAAACCGATATCCGAATCTTTGCGCCAGAAGATCAGCCTGTTCTGCTCGGTGCCTGTCAGGTCGGTCATTGTCGCTGAGGATGTCTCCACGATATACGAAGTCCCCTTGCGTTATCACGCTCAGCATTTCGACCAGATTGTGTGTGATCACTTCGGGTGGAAGGTGCCGGAGCCCGATCTGAGCGACTGGGAAGCGATGGTTGACAAAATCAAGCATCCGAAACGGAACATCAAAATCGCCATTTGCGGTAAATACGTGAATCTCAAAGACGCCTACAAGTCGATCATCGAATCGTTCGTGCACGCCGGGGTGGCGGCCGACGCGGAAGTGGAACTGGTCTGGGTAAGTTCCGAGGACATCAAGCACGGGGGGGCGGCGCGATTTCTCGGCGACATTGACGGGTTGCTCATACCCGGTGGCTTCGGCGAACGAGGGGTGGAGGGAAAGATCGAGGCGATTCGATATGTCCGCCTGAATAATATTCCCTTCTTCGGCATTTGCCTCGGCATGCAATGCGCCACCATTGAATTCGCGCGGAACATGTGCGGGCTTGAAGATGCACATAGTTTTGAGTTTTACCGGGATCTCAAGCATCCGGTCATTCACCTGATGGCGGATCAGGAAGGCGTCACTGAGCTCGGTGGGACCATGCGCCTGGGCGCCTATCCGTGCGTACTTCAGCCGGGTTCCAAGTCGGCCGAGGCTTATGGGTCGCTGCAGATATCGGAGCGCCATCGTCATCGCTACGAGTTAAACAATGTCTACCGAGAGATGCTGGTCAACAAGGGGCTGGTGATGGCCGGTGTTTCGCCTGATAATCGCCTGGTGGAAATCGTTGAAATACCCAATCACCCCTGGTTTGTCGGCGTCCAATTCCACCCGGAATTGAAATCACGCCCGACGCGACCACATCCGCTGTTCCGGGAGTTCGTGAAAGCAGCCGTGGTCTATAATGACCGGAGATTGGCTCGCGGGCCGATGTCGGCCGAGGATCGCTCGCTCGATATCCCCGAGATTACTGGTAGGTAAGTCGCTATCCCATGGATCGGCAAAGGGTTGACTTTGCCGATCCGATTGGGTATTCTGCGTGCCGCCCCGACCTGAGGGCGGTGGAATACAAAACATGTCAAGACCGTATCAACAGCCCATATTCTTCTCTCTTCTCGCCCTAATGGTTGCCGTTTCGGGTCATGCTCAATCGTCCGCGACGATTGACTCATTGCTGCCGCAGCAGGCCTGGCAGAATTTTGATCAGCCAATTAATCCCGAGACGTATCTGATCAGGCCCGGTGAGAAATTCACGGTCAGTTTTATCGGAACAACCTTGAAGCCGCTGGAATTAGTTGTCGACGCCGAGGGTGCCGTGACCGATCCGGGATTGGGTCGATTCGACCTCGCGCACAAGACACTGGCCCAGACGCGGCAGCTTCTCTCCGCACCTCTGCTTCAGTATTTTCGGGCGCGGGAGATCGTCATCAGTGTCGCTGAAGCCAGGCCTATTTCCATCGCCGTTACCGGAGCCGTGCGCAGTGCGGGCACCTATCGCGTGTACAGCTCACAGACCGTGAGCGATGTAATTGCGCTGGCCGGCGGAATATTGCCCGGCGGATCGCGGCGGGGAATCGTATTTTCCGGCGGAGCTGATACGGTTCGGGTCGACCTGGAAAGGGCACTCGCCCTGGGGGATCCCACGGGCAACCCACCGCTCTACTCCGGGCGGAGTGTATTCGTCCCGACTCTCTCCGGACAATCGGTAGTGATCAGGGGCGAAGTGAACAGGCCGGGAACTGTTGAGCTGGCGGCGGGTGATGATCTACGCACCGTGCTCCTGCTGGCGGGTGGATTGCGGTCTTCCGCGGACACTTCGTTCATTCACTATGCAAATACGACCGAACACCTCAGGCTGTCCGATTCGGTCAAACCGGGTCAGCATATTGTTGTCCCTCCGTCGGTGCAGGCACTGCAGCAGCGCGGGATCGTTGTCTCGGGCGCCGTCGCCCAACCCGGATCGCTGGCATACCGGGCCGATATGACGGTCGATGGCGCTATTGCCGCGGTCGGCGGTATGACTGGAGTAGCGAATAAAGACCGCATAACTGTCTTCCGGCGTGCGGAAGACGGCAAGACATTACCTGAGGGCACCGAGCGATATCCGATGTTTAATACGCCCACGATGACTCTGCAGCCTTTTGACTCCGTTGTCGTGCCGGCACGAGTGGGATATGTGACGGTTACCGGGGCGACTTCCGGTTCACGATTTCTCCCGTTTGCCGCCGGACAAACGGCCGGCGCCTATATTGACGCCGCGGGTGGTGTACCGAAGACGGCCCTGCGGGTGAGCATTAAACGTCTCAACCGGGTAACCGGTATGCGCCTGGACATTCGGGCGGGCGACATGGTGGCTGACGGCGACGAGTTGGTAGTATCGTGGGAAGGGGGAGATCAATGACGGACCGGGGCAACAATCTCTGGTTGTTTCTTGAACTCCTGGCCCAATATCGTCGGTTCATCCTTGGGTTTGTGATAGTATTGACTCTCCTGTCGGCGGGCGTGGCGATGATTCTGCCGAAATGGTACAGCGCCGAGGCGCTTCTTCTCCCCCCGAAAGAAAATACCGTGTCGGCAGCCGGGCATGACCCAGTTGGCGGAAGTAGCCTCGGTGACGGGCGGTCTCAATTTGCCTGCGCTGGTCACACCCTCGGATGTCTACGCCCGCATGCTCAAAAGCCGATCACTGGCCGACAAAGTCATCGACAAATTCGGGCTGGAGACCAGATACAAGTCGCCCAATCGGATGGAGACATACAACGAGTTGTGGGACCATGCCAAGTTTCGGGTCACTGAGGAGGGATTGGTCAGCATCAAGGTGGAGGATCGCGACCCGCAGATGGCCGCCGATATCGCCAATACCTATGTTGAAGAACTGAACGATCTCAATCGTCGTATCGCCACGCAACGGGTAGCGGCCAATCGCGAATTTATTCAGGGTCGTCTGACGGCCGTGAAACACCAGCTTGACTCGGCGCGAGCTGCCCTGGAGGCGTTTCAGAATCAGTATCGCGCGGTTGATTTCGATAAACAAACCCAGCTGGCCATCGCTCAGGCCACGGAGCTGAAGATCGCTCTGGCCAAGATCGATCTGGATATCAAAGTATCCGAGCAACTGGTCGGCCGTGACAACCCCAATCTCAAAGAACAAAAACAGCGCCGCACAATCGTCCAGCAGCAATTGTCGCAGCTTGAGAAGGGGACGACCGACACATCGTATTTCTCTCTTGCTGTCTCTGCCATTCCCCGGTTGCGCGGCGAATACGAAAACTTGTACAGCACGGTGAAAGTCAGCGAATCGCTGTATGAGACCCTGCTCGGTTTGCTGGAGCAGGCCAAGATTCAGGAATCGGAGAATATCCCGACCATATCGGTGCTCGACAGAGCGCGAGTGCCTGAGGTGAAGAGTCGCCCGCGCCGCTCACTCATCGTGGGCGTCACTTTCGGATTCTCACTTCTCATTGCCATTGGACTGGCGGCGATCATGGGGTACCTCGATCGACTCGGATACGAGCACCCCGAAGATCACGCCCGAATGGCGTACGTCGTCAATACGTTTTTCGGCTGGATCCCCGGCGTACGCCGCAAGAATGCGCAAGCAGCTACTTCAGATAGACAAAGGACCTCAGTATGACCACGTCGGTAGTTTCGTCATCCGCTCGTCTCGGCGAGGGGACACGCTACGGCGATTTCTGTAAATTCGGCGACGGGGTGTCGATCGGTCGCGCGTGCGAGATCGGCAGCAACGTGATCATTCACGATGGCACCGTCATTGGTGACAATGTCCGGATAGACGACGGTACGATTATCGGCAAACGGCCGATGAAAGCCGCCAATTCGGCCACCACCAAAGAGCAGGAATTGCCGGCGGCGAAGATCGGGCCGAATTGTATAATCGGCACCCACGTCGTGATCTACCGCGGGTGTGAGATCGGTCAGAAGGTGTTGATTGCTGATCTGTCGACGGTGCGTGAGAATGTGACGGTCGGTGATTTCACCATCGTCGGGCGGGGCGTGGCGATCGAGAATTTCTGCAAGATCGGACGATACGTGAAGCTGGAAACAAACGTATATATCACGGCGTACAGTGAACTTGAGGATCGCGTCTTTGTCGCACCGGGTGTAGCCACGTCGAACGATAATTACATCGGTCGCACTGAAGAGAGATTCAAGCACTTCAAGGGAGTAACGATCCGGAAAGGGGCTCGCATCGGAGTGCAGGCGACCATTCTGCCGGGCATTGAAATCGGGCAGGATACGCTGGTTGCCGCCGGAGCGCTGGTCACCAGGAATACGCCGCCTCGCAAGATAGTCGCCGGTGTACCGGCGAAGGAATTTCGCGACGTTCCCAAGGAGCAGTTGCTGGAAAATCAAGGTTGGAAGGAATAAAGGTCGGTATGGCAGTTCCACTTCTAGATATGTCCCGTCAATATGCGTACCTCAAGCCGGCGCTCGAGAAAGCGGTCAATGACGTGCTCGCGCACGGGCGATACATTCTCGGTCCCGAGGTCCCCAAGCTCGAACAGGAAATCGCGGCCCTCTGCAAAGTCAAGCACGGCATTGGCGTTGCTTCGGGCACCGACGCCCTGCTGATCGCGCTTCGCGCCTGCGGTGTTGGTCCCGGTGATGAAGTCGTAACAAGTAATTTCTCGTTTTTCGCTTCAGCCGGAGTAGTGTCGCGGCTCGGTGCCAAGCCGGTGTTTGTTGAGATCGAAGAAGACACCTACAACATGGATGCGAAGAAGCTTGAGGCCGCGATTACGTCGAAGACCAAGGCAATTATGCCGGTGCATCTGTTTGGTCAGGTAGCCGACATGGATCCGATATTGGAGATCGCCCGGAAGCACAACGTGAAAGTGGTCGAGGACTGCGCGCAGGCAATCGGCGCTGAGTACAAGGGGCGTCAGGCCGGCTCAATGGGAGATTTCGGCTGCTTCTCGTTTTATCCGACCAAGAATCTTGGTGCGGCCGGTGATGCCGGGATAATCGTCACTAATACCGATCAGGGGAATGCCGACTGTCGCTCGCTGCGGGCGCACGGAGAGAATCCGAAATACTTCCATCGGGTGGTGGGGTATAATTCGCGGCTCGATACGATACAGGCCGCGGTGTTGCTGGTGAAGCTTCCGTATTTGAAGAAGTGGTCGGAGAAGCGGCGGGAACATGCCCACAGGTATACTGATGCCCTCAAGGGGATTCCGGGCCTGCGTCTGCCGGCGGAGAAAGCGTATTCGACATTCCACATCTATAACCAGTACACGTTAGCCTCGAGTCAGCGCAAGAAGGTTGAAGCCGGGCTGCAAGCAGCCGGGATCGGCGTGATGATCTACTATCCGCTGCCGTTTCATAAGCAGGATTGTTTTGCGAATCTCGGTTACCAACCGACCGATTTTCCAATTTCGAGTCGGGCGGCTGATGAAGTGTTCTCCATCCCGATTTATCCGGAATTGAGCGAGGCCGAGCAGCAAGAGGTCATCGTGACACTCCGCAAGCTGTTGGCTTAGGTGTTCGTCTGAGAGTCGGCCGCCGGTGAGGATGCTCCCCGGCGGTTTTGTTTGCCCAGCGGTCAAGAGATGGTATAATTGCCCAATGGCAGATTCACGTCGCAACGCAGTCCTGGGTATTATGGCCGTGGTCGTCGCCTCTCGCGTGGTCGGTCTGGGGCGGGAGATGGTGGTTGCGGACCGGTTCGGCACTTCCCGGGATTACGATCTCTTTCTTCTCGGCTCGATGTTTCCCGTGCTCATTTCGAGCGTGGTCGATTTTGCCGCCTTCTATCTGGCTGTCCCGCTTCTGACAAGAAGTATGCGCGGTAAGGTGGAGTCGGGCATTTTCGACAAGTCAATTTGGCCTACCGTCAATCTGACCTTGGGACTGGCCGCGCTCATTGCCGTGGCGCTGGTGTTTCTTGCGCCGTTCCTGGTTCGTCCCTATGTACAGGAGTTGCCCCCGGAATTGCAGGGGGAGGTGGTTTATTACCTTCGAATTCTCTCCTTGACCGTCGTGTTCGCCGCGATGGCATCGCTCTTCCGGGCCATGCTGAACGCAAGAGAGGTGTTTGCCTACGCTGCTGGTTGTCAACTGGTTGACAATGTTGTATTGATAGCCTGTGTGATGTTGCTTGCTCCGACGTTTGGCGGGATGAGCTTGGCGGTGGGAGTGCTGCTCGGTTCGGCCATCATGGTCGTGTATCTCGGCACACGAACGTTGCCCTGGCGACCGTTCAGTAACTGGACGGCCCGGGTCGATCGCGAGACGATTCAAACTGCCATGAACGCGCTGGGCGTCCTGCTCGTCGTGGAAGTCATCAACCGTTCATATTTCCTTATCGATCGCTGGTTTGCCATTCCGCAGGGCGAAGGCATTGTCGCAGCGCTCAATTACAGCCAGGTGCTGGTGCAGGTGCCGGATTCAATCGTCGGTTTCGCCATTGCTTCTGTCGCATTTCCGTTGTTCTCGGCGACGGCTACGTCCGATCCTGCCAGATTCTCACGCGCCTACTACCGATCGATCATCAGCGGCCTGATGGTCGCAGTGCCGATTGCCGTCGTGCTTTTTGCGGGGACGGCCGACATTGTGCAGATTCTATTTCTGCGCGGACATTTTGATGAAACCTCGCTGACAAAGACGGTGACCGTCATGCAGCCGTGGATACCGGCCGTGGTGACACTCTTCATCGTCTCAACTTCGCTTCGGGCTTGTTACGCCGCAGGTTGGGCAAAGCGCGTGCTGGTGGTGGCGATTCTGGCAATTGTGGTGAAAGTCGGCGGCACGTTCATTCTTGTCGAAGCGTTTGGTTACGCCGGGATCTCGGCCGCGACGAGCCTGGCGCAGATCGTCTTTGCCCTCGGCCTGGTTACGATTACCCTTAGCAAGACGGCACGCCCGATCGCCGGTGCATTGGGTAACGGTATCGTGCGAGTCCTCATTGCCGGAGCTGTGGCGCTATTGGTGAACGTCCTCCTGGGTGCGATGGTGACACAAATGTTTACCGGGCATGGTCTGCTCGCGGCCGCGTGCAGACTTGGAATCACGGGAGTCATTACTCTTGGGATCTATCTGCCGGTATTGTCTCTCATCGGTCCGCGCGCTGATCTGAAGCAGTTTCTTTCGTTCGGTCGTGGCCGCAACGACGATGTTGAGGAACGAAGTGGCTAAGGCAAGAATAGTCATACTCGGCTGGTCCGATTCAGTGCACATCCAGCGCTGGGTCACTGGATTGTCGCAGCGGGACTATGCTGTCCGGCTGATTTCGCCCGGCGGCGATCCGATTGACGGCATCGACACGGTTATTCTCCCGCGTGCAGGCAAGTTGGATTATCTACTGCAGATGTCGCAGGTGCGGCGGCACATTCAGGATTTTAATCCTGATCTTGTCCATGCGCACTACGCCAGTTCGCTCGGCCTTTGGGCGGACCGGAGCGGATTCAAGCCAAACGTGGTTTCCGTCTGGGGAAGTGATGTAACCGTATTCGGCAAGAGCTGGTGGGGGAAGATGGTTCTTCGACGTGTCGTCGGTCGGGCGACGGCTGTCACGGCTACCAGCGAATTCTTGAAGTCAGAGATTAACCGGCTGATTCCGGACATAAGCGCGGCGGTTGAGGTTATTCCGTTTGGCGTCGATGTCCCGCCTTCCTGCCCGTCGCTCCCGCCTGGTGCAATTGTGAACATCTGCTTTCTCAAATCACACCGGATGATCTACGGCCCGGATATACTGATGAAAGCATTCGCAAAGGCGCGTGCGAAGATGCCCAGCCTGCGGCTCAACTTGGCGGGGAGAGGTTCGATGACTGAGGACCTGCAGGCGCTGGCCAATTCACTGGGAATCGTCGATGCTGTCTCATTCGTCGGCTGGCTTGACCGGTCGCAGATTTACCCCTTTCTTCAGACGCAGCACTTGCTGGCGATGCCTTCGCGCATGGAATCGTTTGGTGTCGCAGCGCTCGAAGCCGCCGCATGCGGTCGGCCGGTGGTCGCTACTAGTGTCGGGGGCGTGCATGAAGTAGTGCGGGACGGTGTGACCGGATTCCTGGTGCCGCCGGACGATCCGGAAGCTTTGGCAGAGTCAATACTGAAAGTTGCCGGCGACCGGGTGTTGATGCAGCGACTGGGGTCCCATGGATATGCCATGGCCCGTGATAATTTCGCCTGGTCGCGTTCCCTTGATGTAATGGCCCAACTTTACGATCGGTTGATCAATGAAGCGAAGAAACATCCCTCTCTTTGATATCTCCGTCTCCCCGGCTACGATACGCATGGTGACCGAGACGCTTCGTTCCGGCTGGTTGTCGACCGGCCCGAAGTGCCGGGCATTGGAAGAGGCGGTGGCTGCCCGCGAAGGGATGAAATACGGCGTCGCGGTCAATTCGGCCACGGCCGGCTTGTTTCTGGCGCTGAAAGCCGCCGGGATTGGCCAGGGTGACGAGGTAGTTACCTCGCCATTTTCGTTTGTGGCGAGCACATCGGTCATTCTCCAGGCCGGGGCACGTCCGGTGTTTGCGGACATCGATGCCCGATCGTTGCTGATTGATCCCGAGTCGGTAGCCCGTTGTATCACCCGCAAAACGAAGGCAATACTCTCGGTTGATATCGCCGGCCGCCCGGTCGCCTACGATTCTCTAAGATCGATCTGTCGGAAACACAAACTGACTATGATTGCTGATGCCTCTCATTCGCTCGGTGCGCAGTACAATGGGAAATCGCCGGCGCAATGGGCAGACATGGCTGTTCATTCGTTTTATGTCACCAAGAACCTTGCCTGTGGTGAGGGGGGAATGGTACTCACGGGCACGAAGACACTGGCTGATCGCGTTCGCCTGTTGTCGCGTCATGCGATTACCAGCAATGCGTACCAGCGGCGGCAGACAGGGAGTATCGGCTATGACGTTGTCGGTCTGGGGTACAAGGCGAACATGTCGGACATACTGGCGTCGGTCGGCTTGGGTCAGTTGCAGGGGCTGGACACGCTTCAGGAACAGAGACGAAAACTGGCCGAAAGGTATCTGAAGAATCTGCGGTCGCTGCAGGATTATCTCATCCTGCCGGAGGTGTCCGAGAGCTTTACGCATGCGTGGCATCTGTTTATCATCCAGTTGAAACTGGAATGGCTGGATTTCGGCCGTGACGAGTTTATTGCCCGGATGGCCGAGCGCGGCATCGAATGCGGGATTCATTACTACGCGATTCCGAGTTTCAGCTATTATCGCCGGCTGGGTGTCAAGCTGTCGGACTATCCGAATACTGCCAAAGCGGCGCGGAGAATAGTTACCCTGCCTCTGTACCCCGGCTTGAAACCGGTCGATGTTGACTTCGTGTGTGAAGCTATAGCGGAGATTTTACAGCCGGGCGGGCGACGGCAACCGACCCGCAAACAGTCCTGACAACTCGGCTTGCGTCGCGCCGGCTCCCAATATATACATATATGTATGCCGGCTAATTTGCCTCCACAATACTACGAGCTGGAGCGGGAATTCCGCGCCGAAAAGGATCTCAGGGAGAAGCTCCGTCTGGCCGAAGAGCTCCTGCGGATCATGCCCAAACACAAGGGGACCGACAAGCTTCAGGCCGAGATGAAGGCCAAGATTTCCAGGATCAAGCAGGACATCGAGGGCCCCGTCAAGGGGCCGGTCGGCGCGAAAGTGCATGTCACGCACGACCATATAGAACGCGAGGGCGCGGGGCAGGTTATTCTGATCGGGCCACCGAACACGGGCAAATCGTCGCTGCTGGAGAGTCTGACGCACGCAAAACCGCTGGTGGCTGATTTCCCCTACACGACGCGCGAGCCGCTGACCGGCATGATGACGTTTGAGACGGTCCAGATTCAGTTGATCGACACGCCGCCCATCTCGCACGAACAATACGAACCGTACATGACCAATCTGATTCGCAACGCCGACGTGGTCGTGCCGGTCTGCGACGTTACCTCGCCTGACCTTCAGTCAAGTCTCCAATTCCTTCTGCAGAAACTGGACGAAAAGCGGCTCTGGCTGCGGCCGTCGAAAGACGTCCCGAATGACGATGCACGCATTTCGGTGAAGAAGGCGCTCGTGTGCGCGCACAAGGAGATCGATAGCGGCGATGACAGTGCGGCGCTGGCGACCCTGCAATCATTGTTCCCCGGCTGTCCGATCGTGCGGACGTCGGTGCTGGACGATGAGTCATTAACCCGCTTCCGGCGGGCGATTTTTGACAGTCTGGCCATTGTTCGCGTCTACACCAAGCAGATTGGGCACGATGTGGCACTGGTCGCCCCGGTCATATTGCCGATGGGGGGGACGGTCGAAGATGCGGCGACGTCGATTCACAAGGACTTTGCCGCCAAACTGAAGTTTGCGCGGGTCTGGGGGACAGGGGTATTCGAGGGACAGCGGGTCCAGCGTGATTACCAGCTTCACGACGGCGACGTGGTTGAATTTCATATCTGACCGGGATATCTGCGAAACAACTTGACATGGCCCGTTCACCCGTCCAATTTACCGTCATGGACGTTCGTCCGCGGTACAATTTCATCGATATTCTCTGGGCGCCGGCGCGGGCGCTGTCAGCCAAACAGATATTCGTCATGACTCTGTTTCTGGTCGTGGGGTTTCTCTGGTACGATCTGTTTGCCTATTTGGCGTATGCGATTGACGGCGAGGACTTGTCCGCCGTCCAGTCGGCCTATGGCTTGTTTCCTCTTGAGCAGTTCATTTTTCACGGACCGATCGCGCAGGGAGTATTCGGGATCGGACTGATCGGCGCGGCGTTGCTGGTCATGCTGGGCTTTCTTGGGGTGGCGATCATCAATATCGAATCGGTGCGGGGCAATCGTTTCCTTTCGGCGCGAGCGGCAATTCGGTTCGCGGTCGATCGCTTCAAGCAGATCTTTCTGGCCGAACTGGCGATTGCGGCGTTCGTGCTGTTTATTGTCGGTCTCTTTGCGCTGCTTGGTCTGGTGACGCGGATACCGTTACTGGGCGACTGGCTCTTTGTCCTGCTTTTTGCGATTCCGAATTTCATCATTGCGCTGTTTTCCGTGTTCATAGTATTCGTGTTTACGCTTACTTTCCTGCTCTTGCCGGCGGTGGCTGCGGCCGACCGACACGGCGAGGCATTCACGGCCATCCTCGAGACCTTTTCCACGCTAATTCGCCAGCCGTTTCGCTGGGGAGTGTACACGGCGTATTCGTTTGTCGCGGCCAAGGTGTGTGGGTTCATATTCGCCTATTTTTGTTTTCGCGCAGTCCAGTTCCTGGTCTGGTCGAGCTCTCTGGGTGGGGGAGATGATCTGCGACGGCTGGTACTGTCCGGCTTGGCACATCTGCCGGTTGAGCACCGACTGGTTGGGCAGGTCTGCAAAGTATTCCCGGGCGTGCCGTTTAGCTTCTCCATTAATCCTTGGCTGCGCGGATCGGGAGAATCGGCGATCAGCTATGCGATGGCGGCGATGCTCTTCTTGATTTTCTGCACGGTAATCGGCTACATGCTGGCAGTGGTGGCGGCGGCGCAGGCACGCGGGTATGTCGTACTTCGCAGTATCAAGGACAGTCACCGGATTGGTGACGAGAAGCCGTTGTTTGGGGAGGGGGATGGGGTGCCGGCTGAAGAACGCTTGAAGTGATTGAACGGCGACGACGATATTGACTTACCTATGGATTTCATAGTCTACTGCGACGAAAGTTCTCACACGAATTCAGAGGCCCGGAGATATATGGTCCTCGGGAGCCTCTGGCTTCCACGTACTGGCAAGCCTATCGTTCAAGCCAGACTCAACAACCTGATGCGCGAGAGATTTGGCGAATCTGAGGCCAAATGGTCCAAAGTCAGTGATTCATTCGTGCAACCTTACGTGGAGGTTGTTCGCGTCTTCTTGGAAGAGCAGCAGGTTCGATTCCGAGCGATCATCGTTGACCGGCAAAGAGTCGACATTGACGTGTATCACAAGGGCGACCAAGAGCTCGGATTCTACAAGTTCTATTATCAACTCTTGATTCATTGGCTGAGTCCGGAACATAGCTATGACATTCTTTTGGATCACAAGGTGAATTCAATAGATAACAGGCTGACTACACTCCGTAATGTCTTGAACAATAAGCTGGGCACAACCGGTACAGTACGATTGCTAGAACCGATCAATTCGAGACAATCGCGTCTCAGCCAACTTTGTGATGTCTTAACCGGGGCGGTTGCGGCTTCAGCAAATGACGCAATTCGCCGAGATTCGGGCAAGCGGCAGATAACGGATATCTTGGCAAGCGCGATGGGTTGGAACTCACTGAACACGGCCACAGCTCGTTCCTTCCAAAAGTTCAATTTGTTTCGCATTGATCTAGATGTTGAACTCTGAGCCCAACAACTTCCTGCTGAACTTGGAATCGCTCTCTATTCAGGATGCCCAATCTTACACGATGGCAATCTTCGAGACTGAAATCCTAAACGTCCCTACGAGCACCGGCAAGATAGGTCTCCACAACACTCACGATGGACTCGAGTATGTCATCTATGACAATTATTTCTCTCACGCATTCTTTTGTTCACGTGATCGGTCTATGTACCCAGACGATAAGAGCGTCTTTGATGTGACTCGGGCTGCAAGGATTCGGTGGATTGTTCCGGTGGTATCCAAGTTGTTTAATGGCGTTGAGTGTTGGGGTAGTCCACGCGCAGGCATTTTGAAGCGCGCATACATCTTTTGGGATCAGAAATATATTGTCTGGTTGCGCGGCCGAGATGGCGGTAGATTCAGTTTTCGAACGGCCTACTGTTGCCCAATTGCACAACTGAGGAACTATGTTAGAGGATGTAGACGAATTCCATAAAAAAGTCCCGTGGTTAACGGGCCCACGGGACAAGAAGCCTTGTCCTACGCCGTAAAGGCGAGGAGTAACTGCCCTTTCGAGCATCACTCAAATTAACGACAATTTCTTCGAAAAGTTAAGATAAATCTTATGCCCGGTATCACATTCTAACAGGAATCGAGCGGCGCATCTCTCGTACTCACCTAGCAGCCAATGATTTAGAGGACCTATGCGCATCATCCGAACTATCAAAGCCATGCAGACCCTCTCGCGCAAACTGGCGGCGGAGGGGACAACTATCGGCATCGTCCCCACCATGGGATTCCTTCACGAGGGACACCTCTCACTGATCCGTCGCGCTAGGAAAGAAGCCGACGTTGTAGTCACGACCATCTTCGTCAACCCGGCCCAGTTTGCCCCGCACGAAGATCTAGCCAAATACCCGCGCGATGAGAAGGGTGATATCAGGAAGATCAAGTCAGCCGGTGGCGACATCGTCTTTATTCCAACCTCTGACGAGATCTACCCGCCCGACTTCCAGACCTGGGTCGACGTATCCGACCTGACACAGGTACTGGAGGGGGCATCGCGGCCGGGACATTTCCGTGGTGTCGCGACCATTGTCGCAAAGCTGTTCAACATCATCCGGCCGGATGTCGCGGTTTTCGGTCAGAAGGATTACCAGCAGGCGTATGTACTCAAGCAGATGACGCGCGACCTGGGGTATCCGATCAAGTATGTCATCGCACCGACTGTACGCGAGGCTGACGGACTGGCGATGTCGTCGCGCAACAAGTACTTCGATGTTGGCGGTCGTCGGGAGGCGATCTGCCTCTTTTATGCCCTGCGCACGGCTAAGGCGATGGTTGCCTCGGGTGAAAAGCGCGCCCGGATGATCGAAAAGGAGATGCGCGCCGTGATCCGAGGTACGGCCTCCGATGCGCAAATCGACTATATTGCGTTCACCCAACTGAGCACGCTGGCGACTACACCTGCGATCGTGAAAGGCACGATTTGCTCGCTGGCGGTGAGAATCCGCGGTGTTCGCCTGATCGACAACCTGATCCTCCGCTGATCCCTGCCCAGACCATTGACCCAGAGCCCGCTGAAGGGTATACTTACCGACTGTATGCACGCATCACGTCCCGACTCACTTCGCGTCGCCCGGTTCGCTCCGGCTTTACTGCTGCTGTTGGCCGCAGGGTCGGTGTCAGCCAATACGTATTACGTTCCTGAAGATTATTCGACCGTCACGATTGCCATCAACGCGGCGGAGGACAAGGACACTATCCTCGTGCATCCGGGCGATTACGAGACGTTTGCGGTCTTCAACGGCAAGAAGCTGACCGTGCGAAGCACCAATGGTCCGTTGGTCACCACGCTTCGCCCGGCCAATCAGCTCCTGCCGGTTTTCAGTATGATCAACACGGAACCGATCGATACAGAAATCTCCGGCTTCACGTTCACCGGATACGACAGTATGCTTACGGCCGAGCCGCGAGCGGTCATTCTGGTTGATCATTTCGCCCGACCGAGAATCAAGGACTGCATTTTCCGAGACAATAAGATGGTCAGAGCCTTGAGCTGTGTTGCGGCCGCAGTCGAGATTCGGCGGAACCTGTTCTACAACAATACCGGTGACTTCTGCATTTCGTTGTGGAAGGGGCTGGCCTCCATTCTGAACAACACGATCGTGAATTGCGACAACGGTATCCTGACGATGGCGGCGGATATTGAAGTCAGCGGCAACATCGTTGCGCAGTGCAAGTTCTACGGCGTCAAGGGCGCTATCTACGGGTTGGACTTCAATGACATTTGGGGAAACGGTCTGAACTACGGTGACGGAGCGACCCCGGGGCTGCACGACATTTCCGCCGATCCGCTGTTTGTCGCTCCAGCGAGCAACGATTTTCATATTCAGGAGACGTCGCCCTGTCGGGATGCGGGCAATCCGGAATCTTTCTTTAAC
>CAWDXE010000007.1:0-1042058 GCA_963806185.1 uncultured candidate division Zixibacteria bacterium | reverse complement strand
TCCCATATAGAAAATGATTCCATTCATCATATTGCAGGTGATATCAATCATCCCTATACAAAGGGAAAACTTTGTGCGAAGGGATTTTCTTATGCAGAAAAAAATAATCATCGGGATCGCTTAAAATACCCTTACTACCAAAAAGTAAAAGGATCGGGAAAATATATTCAAATTACATGGGAAAAGGCTTTTCAACTCATGATTCGTGAATTATTGAATATTCATCATCAATTTGACAGCTTTCTCCCTGTTAGCCTTGTTTAAAGGTTCTGGAAATATCGGCGTGCATCATTATGTAACAGATGACTTTTTTTCGAATCTTGGTGAAACAACAAGAATGTTTAGTTCCTCATCTTTATTTTCGGGATTAAATACTATTGAGTCTGATACGATTGCGGTGAATGGGCCTGACCCTTCTGCCATCAAAGAGGCTTCCATGATTATCATCTGGGGAGCTAATCCTGCTGCAACCAATATTCATCTCATCCCTTATATAATAGAAGCAAAAGTAAAAGGGGCAAAAATTGTCGTCATTGATCCGCTTTATACACAAACAGCGGAGTTAGCTGATTTATATATTCAATTACGACCCGGTACAGATGGAGCGTTTGCCAGTTTATTAATAAAACATTTGATCGAAAAAAATGCCTGTGATAAGAGTTTTATTGAAATGAATTCTATTGAAATCAATGAACTGATTCATAGCATAAATGAAATAGATGAAGAAGACTATTTAATGAATTGTGATGTATCCAAAGAGGCCTTAAGCCTTTTGTTGACTTGGCTTACAGATGCTAAGACGGTTTCTTATGTAATCGGTACAGGGCTGCAAAAGCATTCCAACTTTAATCAAACGTTGCGTTTCATTGAAGTATTAGCTACGATTCGTGGAGATATTGGGAAAATCGGTGGGGGTATCTACTCTAGAGTTAACGACACGATGATTTTTAATAATCAAACACCTGAGAAATTAGTAGGGAAAAATCGAATCATGAATATAAATGATAGGTAATCGTGTAGGGGATCAACCTGTTAAAATGTTATTGGTTTCATGTGCAAACCCATTAACTCAAGAACCCGATTCAATAGCTATGAAGCGCTTTCTAATGGATATTCCATTCGTTGTAACGGTGGATCAGTTCATGACACCAACAGCACAAATGTCCAATCTCATCCTGCCAACAACCACCCATTTTGAAGAAATGGATATCATTGTAAGCTGGTGGCATAGAGAAATTGCGTTAAATGAAAAAGCCCTATCGCCTTATTATGAAAGCAGAAGTGAATGGTGGATCATGACCGAATTAGCAAAAAGGCTGAATGAGCAATTGCCATCACTTTGTACTTTTCCTATTTATTCTTCAGAAGAGGAATATCTAAATGCCCAATTCAATCATGAGGTACTTCAGCGTTATTCGATTAGAAACCTATCAGATTTGAAGGAAAGACGCATGACAGGAGATCTTTCTGATACTAGAATGAATCAGTGTTACACTAACAAAGCTAAAGATTTTAAACCTAGGATGGGCGAATTGCCATCAAGAGATTATCCTTTTTGGTTCATAACTCCTCACCATCCATATGCCTTTAACTCTCAATTTCATTTTTTAAACCTATCCGATGAGAAAGAAGCATTTGCGGTCATCCATCCAAAAGCGGCCACAGATATAGGAATAACAAACGGGGATATTGTGAAGGTTTACAATGATCAAGCTTGCATTGAGATGAAAGCCGTATGCAGCAAACAAGTTCCAAAGGATATTGTGATGGTCTATCAAGGCTGGTATCCTGATTCAGATATTTCCATTAACGATCTTATCTCTGCAAAGCAGGAAGTTTCAAGAGAAGCATCATCTGTTTTTCATAACTATGCATTTTTTGACACCTTTGTAAATGTTGAAAAATTTTAAGTCATTATTTGAACCCGTTGATTCGGTTAGGGTTAGAAGTCAGAAATCTGATTGTTACGGTAATTATTTTCGTTTAAAATACAGGATCTTTTGTTAACCCGAGAGAAGCTCGCCTCGTTTAGATAAAACGTCACTTTGTTTGAAATCGTGAAACATCGATCGTTTCTTGATGGATCTGTTTAGAGGCTGTTTATTCATAAGCAGCCTCTATTTTAATAGAATCCTATTTGAATTTAAACCAGTTCTACTCCTTATTTTAACCCTTTCACAATCAATATTCTTGGTTTTGCTGGAACCTTATCATCCCCTGTATTTTAAAGCTAATCCTTTTAGGAAGTTCCTAGCGTATCGATCACCGCAAACTTTATAATTCCGATGTCCTTCTTTTCTTAGTACAGCGCCTAATTCTCCTTTTGTTATGATGACGTCTGCTGCTGCTAAAATATCAAGCATATCCTCACTTGTTAATGCCAACGCTATTTTCACTCTCTTTAGCAGGATATTATTAACACTTTCATTACTATTTAAAGACTGCGCTGGTCTATTAGGCTGGTCTGGTTTTGGATCTTGTTTTCCTCGTTTAAAAATAATCAGGCCATTTAAAAATGCCTCTAACATGTTATTATCGCATTCTATACGGTCTTCATTTTCATCTGTATCATGATCATCATCTACTTCTTCAATATCACTTTCATTTGACTTTTTCAGTATTTTAAGCACTTCTTCTTTTTGCAATTCAACACCGCCGAGTTTAAATATCTCTACCATATCAGAATTTTTTATATCCAGAGCATATCTTAATCTAATTAATATATCATTATTATCCATTTATAAAGACCTCCCATAACAAAAAATAAGAACAATAACTTTACAGTCATTTTTCATCATAATCTTCCTTAATAAAAGTTACAACATTTCCCCAATTAATATTTAAAAAGTTTATTGGACTAATTCCTAAAAAGGAACCGTCAAATAATCCATCTTGAACTTTGCGTCAACTCACTTAATATTGAATAAAACAACTCAATAAAACAAAAGATAACAAAAGATAGTATTTATTTTAGGGGTGTATAATTCTATGCAAAAGAAATTATTGAGAATCATTTTAGGGGTTGGACTTTTATTAATTCCTTTTGCTTTTAAAAGAGAAAAATTAAAGGATTGGTTTTTAATATTTTTTTTAAAAGGTTACATTTCCAGTTTTCTTGACCAAATCATTGTAAAAAAGAAACAAATTTCTTATCCTGTCCGTCTTATGTCAAAGTATTTTGATTCGAGTATTTTATTTGATTATTTACTTTTCCCCATACTATGTGTGTTTTATAATCGAACATCTGAAAAATCGAATCTTCATTCTATTTTCTTACAGTCTTTTATTTATAGTACACCGATGACGGTTTTGGAGGTCATTTTAGAGAAGAACACTAATCTAATAAGATACAAAAAAAATTGGAATTGGTTAATTACATACTTAACGTTAGTTATCACATTTTTGTTTGTTCGAGGTTTCATTGCGATTATAAGAAAGTTCAATATTGAAAATACCTCAAAATAAATAACCGTTCATCATGGATCGAGTACGAAAGTAGGACTCAGTCCCCTACAGATTCATAAGGTAAAGCTCTTTTTCAAACTTTGTTGCTTTGAAAAGCTTTATGTTGTGCTTAATTTGAGAAAAGAGCTGCAAACTTAATACGAATGCGCAAAATAGCTATTACTACGTTAAAATCGGCTTTTGGATTTTAACAACAAACTTTACGAAAACAGCCAGAAAATATGTGATTCGTGCCTACCAAAAGTAAAGTTCAATCTCAGTAGATGCACTACGGTTACCACTTTAGTTTAGGGAAGCCCAACAGAGTTTTTTATGGGAAATTTTCAAGAAATAGGAAGTGTTCCGTATGTCAATCAATCTCAATTCTGTCCCCGATGCTCACCTGTCCAGGTTTCACCACAGAAGCATAAACCCCAAAGCTTCCAGCGTTATTTCTCACAATTGTTCTTAGTACATTGGGATCTTTGGGAAGATCGCCCTGAGCCAATGTTGTCATTACACATCTCTTTGTTTCCTGAGAAATTTTGAGCTGTACATTGCCAATCGTTAAGGTTTTACCTACCCAATCATTTTCTACAAAAGCATCCGTATTCGGAACCTCGATAATAAGATTAGGTCTGAACCGCCTTGCCTCAATTCTACTTTCCGGTGCCAATTTCCTTAAGTAATTAATCGTTGAAGTTGTAATAATATGAACTTTGTCAATATCAAAAAACGTGCCGTTTGGTGAAGTTCTGGTGAAAATCGTACCTTTGTCATCAAGTTCCTCGATTTCTTCTGGAATATATCCCTCAAACTGTACATCCATTGAAGATGGAGTTGCCAAATGAACGTTTCGATTAAAGCTGTTTGAAAGCAATGTATTTTTTTCTTCGTCCGTGCTAACAATCGAAGAACCATTTGGAGTAGTAATTCTTACCGGTGGAATAGCAGTAGTCTTTTGCGGTGGTTCAATAAAATTGGCTCGATATTGAAACATATTTGGCCATTTTTGTGGATTTTTAGCATTCGCAAGTTTTCCAGTTTCATTGTCAATGACTCCATAAGCTCTGTCACCTAGTAACCCATTTTCCGTGATTTCACAGGCGTTTAATTCTTCTCCCATCATCGACTTAACAGGATATCTCCAAATTGAAGCAATCTTTAAGGTCATACTTATCACCCTTCCATATTTAATAAAAATTCCAATCTTACTTGTAAGTATATTGGTTTACAAAAAACTTGCAAAAGAAAAGGCATAATTCAATCAATATCATTGAGGGATTATTTTCCTGTTAAAATAGGACTTTATTTTTGAGAAAAGAGTTACATCATGCAAACGTGATAAAATGTTGATAGTATTGGTTATAGCTATTCATTTTTCCCAAAGGAAGGTTTACCCATATGATCTATTTAAAAAGCTTTAAACTTTCTCCTCATACAGTCAAGCATCCAAATGCCTATCCATATAATGTGTTTAGAAAAATAACTGGTGAAGTGTTTGTCTTTCAAAACATTACAGTTTTGTATGGTAACAACGGTTCCGGTAAGTCCACACTGTTAAATTTAATAGCAAACAAGCTGAATATTACAGGGGCTGAAGGACTTACAAATAATGGCTATAATTTATACCCGTTAGATTACATATCGGATTGTTCATACAGCCTAGGTGACTATAATAGTGACGGGGAGTCAGATCGAATACCGAAAAATAGTTTGTACATCAAAAGCGAAGATATTTTGTATGAAATTAAAAAGATTCAGCAGGAGGCAATTCTTAAGGAAGGTTACCTTTACCAACACTCTAAATTGGGATACACGAAGGAGCAATTAGAAGAGTTGAAACATTCTTCACAAATGTACAAACAAATCGAGATTATGAAGTTTGCCAATGAAAAGTATTCTAATGGAGAAACATCCATGCAGATATTTGATGAGTATCTTACCCCTAATGGCTTATACCTACTCGATGAACCTGAAACATCTCTTTCACCTACAAACCAAATTAAGTTGGCCGAAGAAATCAAAGAACTGGCAAGATTCTTTAACTGTCAATTTATTATAGCAACACATTCTCCTTTTATGCTGGGAACACTAGATGCAAAGATTTATAATCTTGACGCTCCCCTTCTGAGAACATATAAATGGACTGAACTGGAAAATGTAAGATATTTCTACGACTTTTTCAAAGATCGTAAGAATCAATTTGAATGCACAAAATAGCTCTTTCTACGTTAAAATCGGCCTTTGGATTTTAACAACAAACTATACAAAAACAGTCCTGAATAATCAACAGAATCATCTTTGGGCACTTCAGAACGGATATAAAAAAGGAACCAACAAAAATGTCAAATTGTTACTTTTGTAGGTTCCTTTATTGTTATATCAATTACAAAATTCTATTAAGCTATTTTAGTAGCAAAGCTATGAAACATAACGATCCCCCTGTTTTTCTTTTGAAGCTCGTTTCTTTAAAAAGATCCTGCCCTCTGAAAGAAACAGCCCGGCTAATGTTAGAAGTGTTCCTATTGCAGCCAACCCTGTTATCTTTTCGTGTAATACGATAACGGATGTAACCACCGTAATGACTGGAATCATGTAGATGTAGACGCTCGTTTTTACAGGCCCCAATACTTTAACGCAAAAGTTCCATGTTACAAAGCAAAGAGCGGAAGCACCCAGACCCAAAAATAAAAGATTAAATAGGTTAATAGGATTTGCAAATCGCTCCAACCCCAGTTTGAAATCGAATAGAAACAGAGTCGGGATCATGAATAAGATTCCATAGAAAAATATCTTTCTTGTCGTTTGGAACGTATTATAACCGAAACTACTAATTTTTCTCGTCAACACAGAATAAACGGCCCAAATAATGGTAGCTACAAACGCCAATAAATCACCTAGCGGATTTAGTTGAAAATTGGAAGCACCGCTAAAACTAATTAGATATATACCGACCATGGCAACGACAAATCCTAAGAAGAAATTGAGCCGCAACGGTTCTTCTTTCAAAAACAAATAAGCAACAATCACAGTAAAAAATGGCGCTAATGCACAGATTACCCCTACATTGGAAGCCATTGTATACGTGAGCGCGATGTTTTCCAACAGATAATACAACGTAACGCCGCATAAACCAGCAGCTGCAAATAAGAGTTCATGCTTTTTATTAACCACCTTCATCCGGTGTGGGTATACAATCATTAATGCAACAAACCCCAATATGAAACGAAAAAACAGAATCTCAACGGGAGTAAAATCATTTAATAAGATTTTAGTAGAAATAAAAGTTGTACCCCAAATTAAAATGGTAAGTACAGCTAATAAATGACCTGTAGTATGTTTATTTTCCATCGTCATGTCCTTTCATCTGATGCTGTTTCTTCTCTAAAAAAATGTTCCTTCGTTGCCTTAAAAAACAAAAAAACTCCTAAAAGGCATAATATCCCTAGGAGACTGTTCTTAGCAATCTTTTGCTTTGAAATATTTTTACACTTACTCCGTCAGCTTCAGTCGATATCATTATTTCATTCATTTTAACCACATTGTCCTTGGTTGTCCAATTCATTTAATCGCTGCAAAAACCTATTCAAAAAAAAACAATAAAGAAGTTCTTCAACATTTTCCACCGGTCGTTTTTGTACACCCTTTTACGTGTATTACATTTCAGCAGGTATAAAATGGAAAGAAACATGTACGTTTTCACCTATACCTTTATTCTGATAAGTCTTTAGCTCTCCTTCATACACCAATTGACATTTAGATACCTTCTGCAAGTCATTAGGTGCTACAAGTGATGGTGATTTTCCAAAATCAATGATGTTACATTCTTTTAAAACGGTTGCTACAAACTGAGAGCAGAAAAATGCCTTTTTTCTTTTAATGGGCTTATTAAGTAGAAATCCCAATAGCCCCAATAAATTATAGCGATATTCTCCTTTTTGTGCTTCTATTTCTTTTATATAGCAATTCATCTTTTGCAATTGAACTTCATTTACTGTAAGTGCATAGACTGCACAATTGGCTTCTTTAAACAAACCTTTGTCCACATCTTCTTTTACAAACCCGCCAATAAATGGGTTTCGAGCTGTTTTCCTACCAAAGCTATATACCTCTGATAATTCGGAATCAAAGGATATGGATGCATGATTATATGGTTTTTTTGTATATAACTTTATTAATTTTGTAAATAATGTACCCGTATCTGTCAATAAAATATATATCTTCTTTTCTATCATCATCCATTCTCCTTTTCAAACGCTCAAAGAAACTATTCAAATATCAATATACTTTGAAAAACTTAAGAAGAGGTTAATCCTTTCCTTAAGAAATTCTTAAATTTTTCAAAATATATTTAACTTCTGAGCAAAAATTAGATTCAATCCTTGCATTAATCTTTCCTACACAGGGAACATGCACAAGTTTTAGTTAAAATCTTAAGTTAATCATACAAAATGAAATGTAAAAGTTTAACCAACTAGAGCCTAACTATCGACTAGGACCTAAGTTGTATTTTCGAAAAATAAACGAGGTATCTTGCGTTTCGTATTTTGATAATTTTAGCAGGAAAATGATAGATTGAAAGAAATTCTGAAATAGTAAGAGTAGTGTTTGAGTGGAAAGCATCTTATTTACCTTCAAAACATAAAGTATGAAGATGACAATTATAGTATTGGAGGTTTTACGGTATGTGTACCGCTATTACATTACACTCAAACCAAGGGGAAAACTTCTTTGGAAGAACGATGGATTTTTCCTATCCGATTGAACCTGGACTTTATGTAATACCGAGAAATTATGAATGGTATAGCCTTATAACAATGAAAAAAAATATTAATCACTATAGCTTTATCAGTATTGGTCAAGAAACAGATGGTATGTTAGGTTTTTTCGATGGTGTAAATGAACAAGGATTTGCCGCGGCAGTCTTATATTTTGAGGGTTATGCAAATTATGATTTACCAATAGAGGATAAAGAACAGATTGCTTCTTTAGATTTTCTCCATTATATCTTGGGACGTTGCGGCTCCGTGGATGATTTAAAGGCTTTATTAGAAAACATCAGTATTGTAGGTATAGCGGATCCTGTTACACAAAAAGCTGCTCCGTTACATTGGATGGCAACCGATAGAAATGGCAAATGTGTTGTGATTGAACAAACGAAAAACGGTCTTGAGATTATTAATAACCCTATAGGAGTTATGGCAAATAGTCCTGATTTTAACTGGCATATGACCAATCTGAGAAATTATATGGATGTTTCCACAACTCAACAAAAGGAAGTGAAATGGGGAAATGTATCATTAACTCCTTTCGGCCAGGGTACAGGAACCATACAACTCCCTGGAGGCTTCACATCCCCTGAGCGTTTCGTTCGCACAGCATTTCTAAAAACACATGTGGAGGTTCCCGAAAACCGCTCTGACGCTATTATGACCTGCTTTCATATTATGAATAGTGTATTTATTCCTAAAGGTATCGTCCTAACGAACAGAGGAACCGATTGATTATACAAAATATATTGCTTTTATCAATACAAACACATGTGAATATTACTTTAATACCTATGAAAATAACCAAATTATAAGAGCAAGTCTCCGAGACTATGATATCAATGGTAAGCAACCAATCTTTCTTGGAAGCATTGTATTCCCTTTTAACATTGAACGTTGAGAGAAAGACACGAGAAAGAAGTGGAGAGAAGAAAAACAAGAGAAAAGAAGCAAAATTGTTGTACTCTTTTTTCTTGAATCTCTTTTCTCTATTCTAGCACCCACTTATGATTCATTTAATAACTGATTAACTTTGTTTTCGTCTTCTAAATATTCTTGTATAAGTCTCTTAGTTCATCTTCGTTTTGAGTTCCACTTAATTCTTTTCCATACCACTCATGTAGAATTCTTGAAATTGTATATTCACCAATATTGAATTAATGTTATCCAATCAACATTTTTTATAAAGTAAATAAAATGTTACATTGTATGCCACTGTATCCTTATATTCTTGCTCTGATTCTATCCAGTCATAATTTAAAATGATTCCATACGGTTCTTCATTGGTTTTAAGTTCAAAACCGTTTAATTGCTCCGCTCCTGGTAGATGATTCATAATGTTTCCTACTGCACTATTATCACCTACAAACAATCTATGAATTGAAAAATATCGTTATTGGTATTTTTCATTTGAATTACATCCACTTAATAAAAGCAATACTAATAGTGAAAAGAACAAAAACTTAATCATTTTCTCAACTTTATTTCCCCCATCTTGAATTACGCATTCACATAAATCATAAAACCCAAAGTATCACTATTTTTAAAACCAATATGCTTATATTCTTTCCATGTTAGCTAAATAACGAATAGGTCGTACAATGCCAGTGTTTAGCAGTTGCCTTTCTTTTACCTTTCCAGCCCATTTTCTTTAGTTCTACAGCAATTAACCTATTAAAAAATCCATGACCAACCAAAACAACCGACTCATGCTCCTCTGCATACTTAACTAATACGTTCGGATGCCTTTTTAGCCCGCTGTTTCGCTTTCGCCAAAGACTCATTTTGTCTTGCATAACCGCAAAACCATAGACATCGTAAGATCACTGCCCAACTATTAGCACTCATTTTGAACTTCAAATTCCTCGAAGGAACAGGTAATTCTGTTTCTCGGAATAATGCATCCGTAACCACTCTTGTATTCCTGTTTTGAATGATTAGATTTGCTGACTCAACAGATCTTGTCAAATCACTTGTGATAACGATGCTTGCTGTTGCTATTTTTTTCAGCGTTTCAGACGGATAATCCTTTTCTTCAAAAACCCCACTATTGTCATACTTTTCTACCCATTTAACGAATTCTTTACAAGTTACTATATTGTTTTCTATATGCTTCGATTTTCCATGTCTAATTAATGATATTTCCATAAGATTACCTAAATTTGTCCTTTCCTCACTTATTCGGCTACTTCATCATAAGAGTTTGCGTACAAATCAATATCAAAATCAGCATTGATGCTATTGGCAAATGCGATTATGGATTGATCTAAATATAAGCCAGGTGTATAGCCATTGTTCATTATAATGACAATGGTAAACCTGCAATCTAATCCAAATTGCCTTTTTAGGTCATTAATAACCGCTGATTTGTCGCCAATTTGATCGATAATCATATCCATTTGCCCGCCTACATCCAATGATTCTTGATAACCTGTACTTAGCTTCCAACGAGTATAACTTCTTACATGATTTTCTGTAGGAGATATTTTCTTTATGATGTCACCTTTTTTATAACTTTCCGTTGGTTCGATACCCAATTGTTTTGTTACAGCATCTAATGGAAATTCATCTGCAAACATACTAAAATACACCATCACTTGCGTTTTCTCCATTAATACCCTCCACTACTTATTAATTCGATAGATAAGGAGATTTGAAGTCCTCAATAAATAATCCAGTTTCCTTAACAACCTCTTTAGCTTTCGCACAGTCTTCACTCGCCCCAATGTACATATAATAATCGTACCCAAATTGAATAAAGAACTGCTTTTTTATATCCTAATTTACACCAAAACGTTGGTCTATCTCTTCACGACAATATTCATCAATCCAATCAACATACTTCTCATATATAGGGCGTATTGTTTCAATATCACTTGCGATGACCTCGCATCCCCTATCATCGTAAATGTAAAGGATCACATTTTTTGTGACATTAATGAAAAATATATCTGGATCGTATCTATAATATGGATTACTTAATCTTGGTTTTAACGAAGGAAAATCCTGATTACAAATTGCTTTTATGAGCAATGGATACGAAATATCCCGTTTGTGACATTCCAATGAAAATTGGGAAGTACAATAATCCCCTGCTTCTTCTTCGTCATCAAACATATAGGGGAGTGTTTCTTGCTTTAAATGAAATCGTACATTTTTGCTTTTTATGTAATGACTATAGACCTTGATTTTCCTTTTACTTCTTCTTATATAATCCCTGTGCTGATAAACATTCGTAACCAAAAGAATTGTATCTTCATCTGAGAAAAGATCATTAAAAAGTGAGATGGCTTGATCATAGACTGTATTAAAATAATCAGGATTTAGTTCGTCTGTCATCATCTTTCAATTGATACAGTCCCTTGGCCAAATCAAAATGAATACTATTATTCCATTGATAATAAAGACTTGGCTTCAAAATAAGTCCAGGAAAATTAGTGTTTCAGGATCCTCGCTGGCCGAACAAACACCACCCCGGTCCTTCTTCAACCGATTCGCCAGCCCCGCGGATGGGTGAGCCTTAGCGAGGCCCATCGCACGTCGCGATCGTTAGTCAATGACCGCGACCGCCTCGATCTCGACCAGCCACTCAGGCATCGCCAGCGCCGCGACTCCGACCAGGGTGCTGGCCCGCGGCGTTCCGCCCGCGAAGAAGGGGGCCCGCGCCTTGCCGACGACGGTTCGATACTCGGGCTTGTAGTTCACGACATAGGTGGTGATCTTGACGATGTCGGCGTAGCCCGCGCCCGCGGCGGCGAGCGCCAGGCCGACATTGCGCATCACCTGCGCCGTTTGCGCGGCGAGGTCGCCGGGCCCGACCAGCGCGCCGCGCTCGTCGATCGACACCTGCCCCGCCGTGTAGATCGTGCGCTTTCCCGAGGCGACGACCACATGCGAGTAGGCCGGATTTTGCGAAAGCCCCTCGGTGCGGGGATGTTCGATCGTGCTCATGTATTTGCTCCCTCTGCGGACGGTAGGGTAGATGAACGTAACGCAGTCCGCCAACTTTGCCGACCGGAAAACGGCGGGTTACGCTTCGCTAATCTAACCCACCCTGCGGACCTGTGCCTCTCATGCGGCCAGTCAGGATCTCGAACAGATCACCCTCCGCCATTATTCTTCCGCCATGAACATCATCCGCCGCACGCTGGATATCGACGCCGACACCGATGCGCGCCTGCGCGAAATGGCCGACGAGCGCGGTCAGGATGTCGCGGCGGTGCTCGCGGAAGCGGTGGCGCTGCTCGATTCCGTGGTCGATATTACCGGGCCGGATATCGGCGAGGACCGCCGGCGGCTCGACGCTTCCAGCGGGCTGCGCCGCCGTGCCGCTCTGATGAAGTGAAGAGCTGGGTGGCAGGCTGGGGTTCAGCGAACGAACTGCCGCGCCCCGCGCCGGCCCGCAGGGCGTGTAGCGGAGCGTAGTCCCCCATCTCTCACCGGGATATCGCTCCGGAAACGGTGGGTCACGCTTCGCTAACCCACCGTACGAGCTGCTGCGGCCCTCGCAGCTGCCGAAGTAATGATACGATTTCGGCAGCGATTCTGGCAGGTCCGACATGACGTCGAATGACACCTTTATCCTGCGCGCCGGGCTTGACGGTAAAATGTCAATTTACCGGGATATCGAAATCGAGCCGTCAAAATCGCTCTACACGCTTGCCGAGGCAATCGTGACGGCATTTGGTTTCGAATTCGATCACGCTTTTGGCTTTTACAGCGGGCTCAAGCCCACCACCCTGATGAGCACGCTTCCCCGATACGAACTGTTCGCCGATATGGGCGATGCCGCACCGGGCGTCGGCGGCGTTAAGAAAACCAGGATTTCACAGGCGTTTGCGGAGATCGGCCACACCATGGTGTTTCTGTTCGACTACGGCGATGATTGGCACTTTCGCGTGAGCCTGAAAGCGAAGGGCACAAAGCTGGCGAAGGTCCGATACCCGCGCGTGGTTGCGACACGCGGCAGCGCTCCTCCGCAATATCCGGACCCCGACGACATCGACGATGACGATCGGCCAAGTTACGGGATCAACCCGGTGACCGGCGAGAAGATCTGGATTCGCCGCTAACAGCTCGTGGGGCGGATTAGCTTCAGCGTGCTCCGCCGTTTCTTTCGCAATCCTATCGCGTCGGCGCCAGCCAGCCAACTTGCGAAGCGTGAACTGCTTCGCCTCGCGCGCAAGCGAAATCCTGCGTCGCGCCTGCGACAAAACAACCCGACGGGCAAATCACTTCTGATTTTCCGAATTGGGTGTCAAGCCGCAGAATCAAAAATAAATCGCTTCACATGCGGCGCAAATCAGCGCTTTAGCTTTGCCCGTCTCACCCGAAAGGAGGGGCGGCTCGCGATCGTCTACGAACGTTGCGGTGAGATGCGGTGGACGCAAGGCGCGCGCTTGACGGGCGCGCACGATGCGGACGGCGAAGGCGTGTGGTCCTGGCACCCCGACCCTGAGTCAAGTTCGCGGGAAGCCATTCTCGCGGATGACGGTGGCAAGAAAGGCCGGTCACCGGGGAGCAACTGTGTTTTACGTAGACCAGTGATCGGCCGGCCTCAAGGCTGGCGCGGCGCGCCCCAGCCTTCGGCGGCTGACGGCCTTGACCCCGTCCGCTCACCGGTCTTTTGGCTTTGCATGCGCTCGGTCCAGGACCGAGCGCGGAGTACGCTCGATCAGCTGACCGAGTAGCGTTTGGCGTCCCACTTCTGGCGCCGCTCGATCATGATGGTGAGGATGCTGATCAGCTTGCGATGATCGCCGGTTTCATCGTCTGGCTTATCATCAGCGCAGTTTGGTCAAACTACCGCAAGCGCGTCGTCCTCCCCAAAGAAACCAAGAAATGGCATTCTGACACAGATCAAAAATACAGATTCTATCCCACGTACCCTCCTGACTGGCAAGTTCGGCGCGCCTTCATAATCATTAGGGCTGCTAGTAAATGTGAGAAGTGTGGACGAGTGCTAGGGGTTGCTGAAATTGACTTGCTCGAGCATCTGGAGAACTGGGGCCAGAAAGTTGAATGCCGCGGGCATGTTCATCACATCGTGCCTATCTCGACTGGGCCCGATCATTCTCTCGACAATCTGCAGTTGCTTTGTATCAAATGCCATAGCGATGCCCATCCCGACAATCAAAAACTTGCGTCCCAGGCAGAGGAGGAATCAGATGGGCACATGCCACTTTTCTGATTTGGCCTCGCCTAAACCCACCAGGCGGATTGTGCTTACTGCGGCTTTCCCCCTTCCTTTAGGCATGCACTCCCATCCGCGTGCCGAGTGTGGCCGAGACCCCCGTCGACCTCGCCCCACTCAATCCACAATAAATAACCTCGCCCCGCTTTTCGTCGTCGACCGGTGTGGCGCGACGTCATCCGCCACAAGATACCCCTCGCCCTTCTTCAAAACGAACTTCCGACCGTCCTCGAGCGACGTTTCCAACTCGCCCTCCATCACGAACAGCACATGTCCTTTCTTGCACCAATGGTCGGCAACGTACCCGGGGGAGTAGTCCACCACGCGCACGCGCAACGGTCCGCACGTTCAGTTCTCCAGGTCGCTTCGCCCTGATCCCCTTTGTGAACCTCCAGCTCGACTTTGCTCCAGTCAACCGGCTTGAACGGGCAATCGGTCATTTTCATGCTATGATCTCCTCATGATTCTCCGCAGTGACGTAGGGCAAACCCCATTTCCCATTGATCAAGGGGTTTGCCATCTGCTATTCTCGACTTTCACGTCTGGCGGACCCCTTGACGAATTGAAAACGGGGTCCGCCCTACCTGTTCCGCGAGGCCAGCACCGCACAAGCGCCGTTAAGGACAAACACGTAGGCTACGAAAGCAGCATTTTCAAAGTTGTAGGTTTGAACCGACATCACGCATATCCCAAAGCCGAATGTGCTGATAGTATAGGCAATCCAACTCTCCGATTGCGGATGGCGATATGATTTGATGAGTGTCGGTATGCCGGCCAGCATATCGGCCAACAGCGAGAACAACAGGGCCAGGTTCGGATTGTCCGTGATGGCCCAGAGCATGATGCCGACGATAGCCGCGGCCATCAGGTAGTAATCGCGCGGCTCACTTTTCCAGTAGGCTTTCTTGTTGAAGAACGATGCCGCCACGATCAGCAACGGCGTAAGGCCGGCCACAAACGATGTCCATGATATATCCGCCACGCCTTGTGCCCGTTGCGCCACGAAGATGACGATCGGGAAGATCCCCCAGAGCAGCCACGTGATGCGGTTGGGCTGGGTTGTGCCGACGATGGTTTCGTATAGATAGTAGAAGCCCCCGAGCGAGCCGATGATGGCGCCGATAATCGCCCAATATTCCGGAAGCATGGGGTAACAATGGCAATTCAACGGAGAGTGTCAAGAATCTGGTTCGTCGGGCAGGAGTCCTGCGTTCGCGCTATCTTGCCATCGGCAGTAGCGCAGTCCGTAGGGCGGAACTCCCTTTCGTTGTTTTCAAATTCAACCACTATCGTACGTCCATTCGAAAAGCTGAACTTCTGACCATCGCAAAAGAGTTCCGCCCTACAATTCTCGCGTTCACATACCGTATCGCGGCAGAATCATTCCTTTCGAGAACGGGGACAAAGAATATCGCATAAATGTGGATAAGACAAGAAACCACTAGTCATTTCTTAACTCTTTCTCCCGTCGATGCAACAACCTGAAATCATCGTTCGTCCATCCAATAAACGTGTTACATGGCAACATATGGCATGAAGAGAGGATACTGATCCGTGAGATTTGCGCTGGTTTGTCTTGTCCTGGCCGTCTCGGCCATACTGGCTGCCTCCGGTTATCCCGAAGAAAGTCATAGTGCTGCACTCGATACTCCGGGACCGTATCTCGGCCAGGAGCTTCCGGGCGAGGTGCCCGTGGTGTTCGCGCCGGGAATCGTCTCTCTTCCGGCATACACTGAATTTTCAGGCACCTTCGCATCGAATGACAGTGAGTACTACTTCTATCGCTTTTCCGAAGTAACGACTGCAACAATCTATCAATGCGTGGTCGTCGACTCAGGATGGACAGCCCCCGAACCGGTTGACTTTTCCGCCGGATATCCCGCCTTTGAACCCTGTATCACGTATGACAACGCTTCACTGTACTTCAATTGGCAGAGAGGAAGCACGTTGCCTGAGGTCTGGGTAACGACACGAGAATCAGCCGGCTGGACGGAGCCCCAACGTGCCGGCCAGGGAATGTTTGTTTCGTCAGACTCCATGGGCAACATCTACGTGACCGACATGTCCTCTCTGTATATCGATGGCAAAACCTATCTTGCTAAGGTGACTCTGAACAACGGTCTGTTTGAGAGTTATCAGCGAATAAACATCAGCGCCCATTACGGAGCTCAGGCGCATCCCTGTATCGCTCGAGATGGAAGCTACATCATATTCGATGTGCAGGGCGGCAGCTACATGTATGTCAGTTTCCGAAAACCGGACGGTACCTGGGATGTGGCTATCGATCTGACGGCCCACGGCTTTGATCCGAGCGCGGGGGGCGCGACCCTCTCTCCCGACGGGAAATATCTGTTCTTCTTCCTCAATGGAGACATTTGGTGGGTGGATGCCCAGGTCATCGAGAAACTGCGACCTGCCGTCGTCTGTTGCGACAATACCGAAGGCCGTGGTAATGTCGACTGCTCGACAGCGGATAACGATTGGGTGGACATAAGCGACCTGACGCGGCTGATCGATTTTCTGTTCCTTTCCTACTCCGCGCTCTGTTGCGAACAGGAGGCTGACCTGGACGGTGCAACAGGTGTCGATGTTGGCGACCTGACTCGCCTGATTGACTATTTGTTTATCACTGCCACACCCTTACCGGGCTGTTAGCGAGTTTGTAGGTCAGCTTCAATCGCCAACACCACTTAACCGTTGCCCGTGCTCTGCCTTTCTTGCCGACCCGAGCACCCAGTAGCACACCTGCGATCCCGTCTCCTCCCGGTGGCGCGCCTGGGGGTACGCCGCGCACAGGGCGGTAAGAAGGGCGGAACTCTCTTTCGTTTTCCTTGAATTCAACCACTATCGCACGCGCCATCCTAGGTCTGGACGTCTGACCATCGCAATAGAGTTCCGCCCTAATACACCCCCATCCGCCCACGCGGCCAATTGAAACAAACTGCCGTGCGTCGCGTACTATCCTTGAACGAACAACGACGAGGAACTACATGAATCCAACCCAGAAGAAAGCACGTATCGCGGGAGTATTGTACTTGCTCCTGGTATTCACGGGCTTGTTCAACCTGATGTATGTCCCCAGCAAGCTGATAGTGCGGGGAGACGCGGCGGCCACCGCCGGCAACATCCTGGCCCATCAGACCCTGTTTCGGGTCGACATCGCAGTAAGTGTCGTATCCACCGTCATCTTCATGATCCTCGTCCTGGCTCTGTACCGTTTGCTCAAAGACGTGAACCGCCCGCTTGCTAAACTCATGGTGATTCTGGTTTTGGTGCAGCTTCCCCAATCGTTCGTGAGTCAGTTGCTCCAGATCGGAACGCTCGAACTCGTGCGCGGCGCCGACTTTCTGACCGTGCTTGACCAGTCGCAGCGTGACGTATGGGCCATGATGTGTATTCATCTGAGCAATCAGACGTCTATTCTTGCGGAAATATTCTGGGGAATCTGGCTATTTCCTCTCGGGGTGCTGGTCTACCGGTCGGGTTTTCTGCCGCGCATCGTGGGTGTTTGGCTTATCATCAACGGTACTGCTTATGTCGTGATGTGCTTCACTGGTTTGCTTCTGCCGGAGTATTATGAGGTCGTCTCCAAATACGCATTCCCAGCTTTACTCGGCGAGCTGGCACTGACGTTGTGGTTGCTTATCATTGGCGTCAAACCAAAGCCGGCGGCCGGGTAGTGCCGTAGCCCACCCCTTGAACTCGGTACCCCCACCGCTTCACGGCGGGGTATCTTGTTACGCCTTCTCCGAACATCTCCGACTTCCAGATTACAAATCAGCCGGTCATCGCCGTCTCTTTGCCCCCTTGTCAATCATGTACTAAACTAGTATATTATACCAGTCCGGGACACAATGTCATCTGTGACGGCAAAAGGAGACCATCACGTGAACGACACGGTCAAGAGCTTGCAGGGAACCTGGAATATCACCGCCCTCGAGATGGACGGCGGCAAACTGCCCGCCGGCGCCTTCACCGGCGCAAAGATGGTTATCGAGGGCACCCAGTTTGTCGCGATCGGCATGGGTGCTACCTACCGGGGCAACTTCACCGTAAATACCGCTGTAACGCCCGCCCAACTCGATATGAATTTCACCGACGGTCCGGAGAAGGGGAGGGCTTCGCTTGGCATATTCAAACTCGACGGCGACACCTGGACTGTCTGCCTGACTGTTACCAGCCAAACGAGGCCGACCGGACTCGCCACCTCACCGAAGAGTGGTCACGCTTTGGAAACGTTTGTCCGGGCATCCGAGGGCGGGGAAGAGGCGTCGGGATCGTCGACGGACTTCGGTGCTCTCGAATTTGCATCACGACCAGAACTTGAGGGTGAGTGGGCGATGGTTTCCTGTGTGCGCGATGGAATGCCCTTGGACAAGAGGATGGTGCAGTCGGGCCGGAGAACCTATCGCGGCTTTGAGACGACGGTCACGTTTGGGGGGCAGTTATTTCTCAAAGCGAAGGTCAAGGTGGATGACTCGACAACGCCTCATAAAATTGACTATTACATCACCGACGGCGGCCACGCCGGTCAAATACAGCGCGGGCTCTATGAGTTCACGAGCGGAATATTTCGGACCATTTACGCCGGACCCGGCAGTGACCGTCCAGCCGATTTCAGTACGTCGGCCGGCGATGGCCGCACTTTGGCTGAATGGAAGAAGATCGCCCAATAGCCCCGGGGCAGATAGCCGCTCTTTCCATCCTCTCCGATGAAATTGAGATACCTCCGCCTACCCGTGGCGCATCATGGGGGACGCCACGCAAAATGCCATTGTCATCCGGCATAGTGCGTCTTACCTTGACATATCACCGTCGCCAACAGTCTTGACGACACAATGTCTCCCAATACTTGGGAAACGACTCAGTGAGGAATGGCAATGCATCTTCCCGAACGACATCGAACACAACGAATTGGGTGGCTCCGCGCCGCGGTCATGGGCGCCAACGATGGTATTGTTTCCACGGCCAGTCTTCTGGTCGGCGTTGCGGCGGCCGAAATGAGCCGGAGTGGTGTACTCGCCGCCGGACTCGCCGGTCTGGTTGCGGGCGCCATGTCGATGGCCGCAGGCGAGTACGTGTCGGTCAGCACGCAGTCCGATACGGAACGAGCCGACCTGGAGCGCGAGAAAGCAGAACTTGCCAACGATCCCGACTTTGAAGCGGAGGAACTGGCGGCAATTTACGTTGAGCGGGGACTGGACGCGCCCCTGGCCAAGCAGGTTGCCGAACAGCTCATGGCACGGGACGCCTTAGGTGCACATGCCCATGACGAACTGGGCATATCTGAGGTTCTCAGCGCTCGACCGATACAGGCGGCGTTGACGTCCGCTGCCACATTTACGGCTGGAGCTGTGCTTCCGTTGCTGGCCGCTGTGTTGGTTCCTCAGAGTATCGTTGTGCCCGTAGTATCGATTTCGTCACTTGTCTGTCTTGCCGGCCTCGGAGCGTTGGCGGCCCAGGCCGCCGGTGCCCCCGTGCTGACCTCGGTAGGGCGAGTTGCCCTCTGGGGTGCTCTGGCTATGGCGTTAACAGCTGGGGTTGGAAAACTATTCGGCATCGCCGCCTGAGAGGCGGTAGCCATCTCTGATTCCGTACCTCACCGTTTTACGGTGAGGTTTCCCAAAAAGTGGCGCACCATGGGGTGCGCCACACACGGATATTACTACGCCGATCGAGGCTTCCGAGGCTCGCTGAAAGTCTAAGTTCTGTGGGGGGAGTCCAGGCCAGCTGAATGAAATCGGCCGCGTCAAAAGAACCGATCGAGGAACGCCGCCGTTTCTTCTGAGATGCCGACAATCTTGTTGGTTGCCTGACGATAGTACTTGAAGTTCAGCTCCGTCTCCGGCCGACCGTCCGTCCAGTCTGAGAAAGGCTTGAGTTCGCTCCGTCCCAGCCGTCGCTTGGCAAGTGCGGTGCGACGCACCGTGATGCTCACGCGCTGGGTCTGGCGGGCGACTCCGGTCTTCAGCGGAATCGGTGTGGCTGCGGTGACGAGTCCCCGGGCGATGAGCCCCGAGCCGCCCTCGTTCTCGCTCGCGAAAAGAAAGATCATATCATTTCTGGCGATCTGCTTGCCGCCATACATCGTCTTTTGCGCGCGAAAGGTAAACGTCGCCGCACGCGGATCTTTGATCTCGGTCTTGATTGCGAATATCATACCCGTCCTCCCGTGGCCGCCACCAGTCGCTCATCTCCGTACCTCACCGCTTTACGATGAAGTGTCTCAAAAAGTGGCGCACCTTGGTGGTACGCCACACTCTACTTCTTGTCCGCCTCCCCTGCGACATTTCGCACAGCCGGCTGCTTCTTTAACTGCGCCTCCAAAAGTGTCGCCCGTGCCTTCTGCGCCTCGGCCTCCGTCCGCGCCACCTTCAGCTCCAGATCGCGAAGATCCGCCGTGTATACATTGTCGGAGATAGGCAGTCCGACCGCGCTCGCGCGATCGCTGCCTGTCATCTTCGAGACTTGCTCGAACTGCGAAACGTCGTTACCCGGCACCGGCACGGTGACTGGGCCGTACGACGTCGGGATATAGACGGCACTGATCTTTGCTTGGTACGCACGTATGGTCGCGCTTGGTATCGCAAGGCTGGTCTGCAACGCCTGCACTCGGAAGGTGTAGGTGCCGGGGGCGCTAAAGTACATGACACGCTGCCCGCTGAAGGCATAGAAATAGTAATTCGTATCAGGGAATGTGTATGCGCCGATGGTGGTCAGGTCCGGAATCATCGACCCGAACGAATTGGTATCAATCTGGATAAATGCCCAGTTATTTCCGGTCGTACCTTTGAAATCGAACTCGCCGACCGTTCCGATCGCCAGCACATACCCAGGGGCCGGTATCGAGATCGTGGTCGTGGCCAGATCGGTCATAAGGCTTCGACCGAGTACGATATTGCCGAAGGCGTAATTGGCCGACAGCCCCGGCTCATCGAGGATCTCCTTGGCCGCCACCGCGCTGTTGGGCAGTTGTACCGACGCGTCACCCGACTGACCGGTGTTGAAGATGGTCCCGGACTGCGTCCCATATATGCTGGCCGTCAAATCTCCGCCGCCCGTAGCATTACCGTCGACATACATCCCGCTCGAGGGATTTCCACCCCAAAGGCGGAAGAATCCACCGATTCCGTTGGCGTCCGGCTCCAACCCCATGAACGGGAAGCCGTCTTCCTGCCACAGGTAGATTGCTTCGCCCTCGCCGCCAACATCGGTGATCTGCGCCTTGCCGAACCCCGCACCTGTAACTTCGACCGGCCCGGCGATCTGTCCACCCGTGGAACCGTCGACCGTGGCGATACGATCGGCGTACGGGGAAGAAGTAAAGCGCGTGCGGGGGACAAGCTCCGGATCGGCGCCAACCTTAACCCCTAGCCACCGATTAGGATCAGTAAAGACCGTGGCATCGAGCGCAGTCACCGCCCCCAGTTGGACAGAGAATAGTCCGCCGACGGTCGCCACGTTTTGCGTCTCAGTCCAGAGGGCGGTACCGCCGGTGGACGCGTCGTAAACCGTGAAGGCTACCGAGTAGTTGCCGTCAGCGACCGGCGTCCCGGAGAGATCGGTCAAGCGACCCTGATAGGAAACTAACGAAGGGGTGGCCGCCTGGACGTAGGCTCCGAGCCCCAGAACGATGAGGGAGAGCAGTCCGGACAGCCGGGCAGACGAAAGGCGAGACGGCATTTGATCCTCCTGTAAGAGATAGATTGTGTTGATCCAATAAGCGATAATATATAGCGTGGGTCGATGCTATCCAATAAACATTTGGCGAGGTGCGCAGCCAAGCTCTCGTATCCGACAAGCACCTTGGGGAAGACACACTCCCGCTGCCCCTTCATCATCATGCACCAATGTCCTCCTGATTCCAGGGCCACTCCAACGCAACCTTGGACCCCGTCAACCGTAGACTCCGACATACACGAAATGGTTCAAACACCGTGTGAGAACTCACTGACGAACCCGACCCGTCTGTGCCGGCATCGACTCTTTGTGCCGACGGTCGCCCGGACGCAATGGAGGCCCATATGAGAAATCACTTCAGAGGACTCATCGCAGTACTGAGCATCACAGTTGTTGCCATTCTTGTGCTGTTGGTGGCTGTGTCTGAAACGGCAGGAGGTATCCACGAAGCGGTCGAGACGGGCGATTCCGCGACCGTCGCATCTCTGCTGGATAGTCACTCCGACAGTCTGAACGCTCGCGATTCACTCGGGATGACCTCGCTCAACATCGCCGCATACAAAGGACACTCGAGTCTTGTCCGGGAGTTGCTGCGACGGGGTGCCGACGTTACCATTGGCGACAGGGACAGCAGCCAGCCGACGCACAATGCAGCGGTTGCCGGGCAGGTCGGAGCCCTTGGACTATTGATCAACGCCGGGGCTGATATCAATGCTCAGGACAGAAATGGTCAGACCGCCCTATTATTTGCCATGCTGTACAGCAAGCCTGAGGCGGCCCGGTGGCTGATTGAAAGGGGGGCCGACGTCAACCTTGCCAACAGGGAACAGTCGACTCCCCTCCAAATCGCTGCCCTGAGCGGAAGTCTTGAGTTTGCGCACCTCTTGATTCTACATGGCGCTAAAACAGAGGCTGCTGACAGTTACGGCCGTACACCTCTGCTTCTGGTCGCCCGCGAGCGCGGTAACCCGGAGATGGCCGCCTTTCTGCTCGACCGTGGTGCCAACATCAATGCACAAGATAGATTCGGTGACACGCCACTATCCTTGGCGGCATGGCGGGGCTTTCGGTCACTCGCCGACCTGCTTGTAACGCGTGGCGCGTCGTTGCCGCCGACACCAGACGCCCGCAAAGGGATGATCGCCGAGGCCGCCCAGCACGGAATGGACAACTTGTTCAGGGCGCTGGTCGATTCAGTTCATGTCATCTCCGAGCGAAGCGGATCTGGCGGCACGTTGCTCCACGAGGCCGCCAAGGGCGGGTCCGCTGAGATGTGTGACCTGTTGATTGCCCGAGGTCTCAAAGTGGATGACCGTGACCGTTACGGTCGCATCCCCCTACATTACGCTGCTGAGCGCGGCCGCTCGCAAGCGTGCAGTCTTTTGGTTGCACGCGGTGCAAATGCCGATGCCCAGAGCCTGGCTGGATACACACCTTTGAGCCTCGCCGTGGAATTCGAGAAAGACCAGACATCCGCGCTCTTGCGACAAATTGGCGCCACAATCGAGAAGCCAAACTTCCCGCGCCCTCAGGGACCATATTTCGGGCAAGAGGCACAGGGCAACGAACTGCAGCCGTTCGCCCTCGACATTGTAGCATCATGTCGGTTCAAGCACGGAAGCATCACATTCTCTCCCGACGGACTCGAGGCGTACTGGTCCTCTGAATATGCGTTCGCTGATTCCGGGTACAGCGTCGGCGGGATTCTCACTTCGCGCGTGGAAAACGGATACTGGACCGTGCCGAGGCTGGCCGAATTCTCCAGCGTGGGAATCAATGATGATGTTCCTCACTTTCAGCCGGGAGGTAATCGGCTGTTCTTCCTCTCCAGACGTCTCGACGACTCGGCTGGAGAGGGGAGGACCGCCCGGATATGGTACGTCGACAGGACGCCATCGGGATGGTCAAAACCACGATGTGTGCAAACGGGGTTGGACGGTCACCGCTTGCACTGGCAGTTCACGGTCGCCGCGAACGGGAACATCTACTTCTCATCCGGGGACCCGCGTGGACTCGGCAATGGCGATATTTGGGTGTCCAGGTACGTCGGCGGTCAATGGCAGCCGGCGGAACATCTGGACGCGGCCATCAATTCCCCGAATATGGAAATGTGCCCCTTCATTGCTCCGGACGAATCTTATCTGATTGTCACCACAACCGATCCCGACAGCCCGGGCGGATTGTATTTGAAGATTTCCTATCGAAGACCGGATGGCACGTGGAGAGATCCGGTTGAACTACAGGTCGCCGGGAAACGCATCAACGGACTTTGTCCGATGGTTTCGAGCGATGGCAAGTATCTGTTTCTCAATAGCTCACCGAGTGGCGAATCGGACATCTACTGGGTTGACGGAAAGATCATTGGACTGGGCGCATTGTAGCGCGCATCGTCGGCAGGGCAGGAGCCATGCACTCCTGCCCCAACAAATGTCACTTCGTACACGATCGGTCGCAATGATATTCGCACCGCTTCACTTTCGCATGTCCTCGACCGCATACGAAAAGTGCATCTGCATGATCCTCCACTGGCCGTCAAGTCTCTCCAGGACGCCGGTCCAGCGAACATTTTCCCAGTTCGAAGGTTTGCCTTGCCATTCATTGAAGTCGTCGAGTATGCATGACCACCAGGCAACGTCTCCCGATTTCGACTGATTGACGGTCAGCTCCTTGAATTCCGATCGCACTGCCTTGAAAGCCGGGTTCATGAAAAGCTCGTCGACCAGCTTCGTGAACTGCTGGAATCCCTTAATGGTACCGGCTCTGTCAGGGCTGAAGTAGAATAGCGTCGAATCATTCACGAAACAGCGGTACAGCAGGTTCTTGTCTTTGGTCATGGCCCAGGTGATCGAACTCTTGATTACTCTCTCGATTGTGGCCGTTTCATCGCTTGGACTTGTATTCTGCATCATGTGCACCTGATCTCCTGTTGTCGTGCCTGTTGTTTCTTTCGAAGTGAAATACGTTTACTCTGCATAGGCCAGCGAAATATCGGCCTATCCTGCATTCGCAAAAAGTGATTCCGTAGACCGGGTCGATCCACTTATATTCCCCCCAACGGTACCCGGGAGTACGACCAAAATTTTACGAAAGGATGGCAAACTTGCAAAGAATCTCGCCCTTCCTCTGGTTTAACGACAATGCCGAAGAGGCCGCCAACTTCTACGTCTCCGTCTTCAAGAATTCCAGGATCACCAAGGTTGTCAGGGACGTCGAGGGAGGACAACGCCCGACCGGGTCGGTGATGGTCGTGGCATTTACTCTCGATGGCCAGGAGTTTATGGCCCTGAACGGCGGCCCTATTTACAAACTGTCGCCGGCCATATCGTTTGTGGTGAATTGTGATACCCAGGCCGAAATCGATTATTATTGGGACAAACTGTGCGATGGCGGCCAACCCGTTCAGTGTGGCTGGCTGACCGACAGATTCGGCCTCTCCTGGCAGGTGACCCCAACCATCATTGGTAAACTGTTGTCCGGTGATGCACCCGAGCGAGCCAGTCGTGTTATGACCGCACTGGAGCAAATGATCAAGCTCGACATTTCCGCCCTGCAAAAGGCATACGACGGCCGGTAGAGCGGACGTCTATCCGATGAGTTGATACTTGCAGTCTACGAGAAAGTGATATCGTGATTCCGGCCAGCCCATGTATATTGGCGCGCAGGAGAATGTTATGCGTGAAACCAAACGAATAGTCGACCAACTCAATAGGGGGTTTTACGGGGACGCCTGGCATGGCCCGGCCGTTATGGAGGTGCTGAAAGGGGTGACTGCCGCTCGTGCGGCCTCACGACCGATCTCTCGTGCCCACTCTATTTGGGAAATTGCACACCATATCGGCGCTTGGAAAGAGGTCGTGCGCCGGCGGATTACCGGTGAGCTGGCCAATTTTGCCGAGATTGAGAACTTCCCGACCATTGTCAACCCGACTTCTGCCGAATGGAAACGGACAGTCGCCGTGCTCACAGATCGTCACGAGGCGCTGGTGAAAGTGGTGGGTGCTCTCTCCGACGCCGATCTGGCCATGAAGCCGCGGCGGGGCGCCTCGACATATTACGTCCAGATCCACGGCGTCGTTCAGCACGATCTGTACCACGCCGGGCAGATTGTCATTCTAAAGAAGGCCGGTTAGGTCGGATGTCGACGCAATCACACCGGGTCTACGTCGCCTTTCTCCGCGGCATCAATGTCGGCGGCCACAATTCGGTCAAGATGGCCGACCTCAAGGCCGCTTTTGAGTCGCTCAGCTCTCAGAACGTCAGGACTGTTCTCTCCAGCGGGAATGTTCTTTTCAGTGCCGAATCCACAACTGTCGCCGCACTCACCCCACGCATTGAGCGGACACTTAGAGAAGAATTGGGACGCGACGTATCAGTCATTGCACGTACAATCGAGGATTTGCAGAGACTTGTCGGGGCCAATCCCTTCAAGAGAATCAAAATCACACCGCAGACTCGACTATACGTCACATTTCTGTCTGAGAAGCCAACCCCCGCCATGCTTTCCGCCAAGGTTTCGCAAGGTGGGTACCAAATCGTGCGCGTTACTGACAGGGAAGTCTGCTTCACGCTCACGCTTTCGCCTGTCATGCAGACGACCGACGTCATGGCCGACCTGGAAAAACGGTTCGGCCGCAACATCACGACTCGCAACTGGAACACGATTCTCAAGATAGTCGACGCTGCTTCGCGCTGATCAGGCATTCCAAAAGAAAGGCATCTTCATCATGCTGTATATGGTTATCGAGCGATACAAGACCCCGGGAGCGATTGATATCTACCGCCGCGCCAAAGAGCAGGGTAGGTCTATTCCGGACGGCCTGGAATATGTTGCCAGCTGGGTCGATCTGGAGTTCTCGCGTTGTTTTCAACTCATGAAGACCGACAACCCGACGTTTTTTGATGTCTGGATAGGTCATTGGGACGATCTGGTGGAATTTGAGGTCGTCCCGGTTCGAACATCTTCTGAAGCAATGCAAGTGATTGCCCCGATGCTGTAGTGCGGTTTGCACTTGCCGAATATCTCCTGGCGCGATGTTGTCGCCCGTATATAACCAATCGGAGCAGCGGACACCGACGAAGCGGAGCATCGTCACATACACTTCCTTCGCGATGCTCCTCTAATGCGATTCTGAAAAACAACTCAAATCCTGCTTGCGAAATCTCCCGCCGGTAAGCTTCTTAATGTCATCTACACAACGAATAGAGGAGCTGTACCATGACACCCGACTTTCGGGCTATCGCCCCGGCCGACGACGAGTATGCCCCGTATTATCACACGTACATCGGCGCCGTACCCCACGGCGACATTATCGCAACTCTTGTACGTCAGGGAGCCGATACGGTCAGGCTGCTGTCGGGGTTATCCGATGATCAGGGTATGTTCGCCTACGCGCCGGGGAAGTGGATCGTCAAAGAGGTGGTCGGCCACATGATTGACACCGAACGCGTATTCGGGTACCGCGCCCTGCGCATTGCCCGCAATGACAAGACTCCCCTGCCTTCCATGGAGCAGGATGATTTCGTCCGTTTCGGCGATTTCGGCTCTCGCAGGATTTCCGATCTGGCCAGCGAGTTCGACCATTTGCGCGTGTCCACCATCGACTTGCTTGGCAGTTTTGGAGCCGACGCCTGGCTGCGCCGAGGAACCGCCTCGAACAACCCGGTCAGCGTTCGAGCGCTTGCCTGGATCATTGCCGGGCATGAACGTCATCACGCCGAAATACTCCGTACGCGTTACCTGCACGTCAAATAGGGCGGGGGCTTTGCAGGAGTATTCGTCAGGGGTTCGACCCATGAAGACATTTATTGAGAAGTATACGCTTTTAATCGTATTGCTCGGCTTTGCGATCCTTCTCGTCACCGGTTCGCTTATTAGCCGCAATCCATGGGTTATTGTCGGCCAGTTGGCGGCGATTGCCTTGGCCATATCTGCGCGGGTGGCCTTTCGCGGTCATCATATCAGAGTCACTGCCTATCCCGGTGAGGGTGAACTGATTCGTCGCGGACCGTTTAAGATCATTCGCCATCCGATGTATGCCGGAGTGCTGTCGCTGCTGTGGGTGAGCATCCTCGGACACCTGTCGTTGATAAGTGCCGGGGTAGGGATTGTGGTGACCACCTTTGTGCTGATGCGAATCAACGCCGAAGAACGATTGTTGCGCGAGAGGTATGCCGAATACGAAGGGTACTCTCGGCATACCAGTCGGCTGATTCCGTTTGTGTATTGAGACCTATCTGAAATCCCTCGACCGCATAGTGGCTTCCGCTATGGTCAGCGGCTCGAAATGATGCCCAATCACATTGATCACCCCATCCTTGTGCTCAAGTGTCCCCTTTACGATCAACCCGCCGTAGAAAATTAACGTCTTGCGATACTTCTCCATCATTCTGGGTTTCACGACTATATTCATAAATCCGAACTCATCCTCCATCGTGATGAACAAAAACCCCTTTGCTGTCACCGGCCGCTGGCGAATGACCACCACACCGGCTACTGTCACCGGCCTGAAATTCGCCATCCGCGCAATATCCTGCGATGTCAGCACCTTCTGTGCAGCCAACCGTTCGCGCACCAAGGTCATCGGATGCGGCCCGGTGGAAAGATCCATTCCTTTGAAATCGGCCGACAGCGTTTCTCCCACACACATAGGGGGGAGGTCGACTTGCGTGGCGGCCTCAGCGCGCAGACGCATTTCCTCCGGCGTCTGATTGGCCAGCGCCAGCATTTCCCAGAGCGCCTCGCGCCGCTCCAGGCCAAAACAATCAAACGCCCCCACCAGCGCCAACTGCTCGAGCGAGTCGCGATCCAGCCGTGTGCGGAAAACAAAATCCTCGATAGAACGAAACGGCTGTGCCGTGCGGGTCGCTTCGATGACCTCTTTCGCCGCGTCGCCCAATCCCTTCACATACCTGAACCCCAGCCGCACCCCGCCTTCCTCAATCGTGCAATCCCACTCGCTCCGACTGATATCGATCGGCAGAATAGTTACACCTCGACGCATTGCCTCGTAGACGATCGTCGATGGCGAGTAGAACCCCATTGGCTGCGCGTTGAGCAGCGAACAGTAAAACTCCCGAGGGTAGTACACCTTGAGATAGCTCGACACATACACCAGCAGGGCAAACGACGCCGCGTGCGACTCGGCGAAGCCGAAATCGGCAAACGCCGATAGCTGCTGAAAATATTCGCGTCGCCGCCTCCTCGCCGATACCGTGCTGAAGCATCCCCATGATCAGGCGGTTGCTGCAGTGCTTCCATCCGCTCGTGCGACCGTTTGTGTCCCATCGCGCGGCGAAGTTCATCGGCCTGACTCGGCGTAAACCCGGCCGCCAGCATCGCCACCTGCATCCCCTGTTCCTGGAACAGCGGAATGCCCAGCGTGCGCGACAGCACCGGTTCCAGGATCGGATGCGGATAGGTGACCGCCTCCTCGCCGTTGCGACGGCGCAGATACGGATGCACCATATCCCCCTGGATCGGTCCCGGGCGAATCAGCGCCACCTCGACCACCAGATCGTAAAACCGTCGCGGCTTGTGCCTCGGCAGGCAGTTCATCTGCGCCCGCGACTCAACCTGAAACACCCCCACCGTCTCCGCCGTACAGAGCAGATCGTACACTCTGGGATCATCATACCCGAGTGTCGCCGGATCGATGGTCACCCCATGATGTTTCTTCACCAGTTGAATGGCATAGTCGATGAGGGAGAGCATTCCCAGCCCGAGCAGATCGATCTTGACCATGCCGGTGTCGCCGCAATCATCCTTGTCCCACTGAATCACGCTCCGATCCGGCATGCTGGCATTTTCGATCGGGACAATCTCCGACAGCGGCTTCTTGGTGATGATCATCCCGCCGACATGAATCCCCAGATGTCGCGGAAACCGATGAATCCGCCCGCACAGCTCGAGCAACAGTCGCACCCGCTTGTTGTCCGCATTGAGCCCTGCCTCCGTGATCCGCTGACGCACCTCTTCAGGGTCCGAGAAATGCCCGAGATGTTTAGCCAGCTTGTCGACCTCGTCGAGTGAAAACCCGAGCGCCTTGCCGACATCCCGCACCGCCGATCGCCCCCGATAACTGATCACCTCGCACACCATCGCCGCATGCTCCCGACCGTATTTGGTATAGACATACTGAATCGCCTCCTCGCGCCGGTTGTTGGCGATATCGATATCGATATCCGGCGGCTCCTTGCGTTCTTCGGAAATAAACCGCTCAAACAGAAGCTTTAAGCCGATCGGGTCAACTGCCGTAATACCAAGGCAATAGCAAACCGCCGAATTCGCCGCCGACCCCCGCCCCTGGCACAGGATGCCGCTCTCGGTACAGAACCGGGCGATATCCCACACGATCAGGAAATAGCCGGAGAGGTCGAGCTTGGCGATCAGATTCAGTTCATGCTCGAGCTGACGGATCACTACCTCAGTCAACTCTCGGTACCGTCGTTTCGCCCCCTCGTAGGTCAGACGGCGTAGGTAACTGTTGATAGTCTCGCCGACCGGAACCGGGAAATCGGGTAGCGACGTTTTGAGGCTCTCCAGCGAATAATCACACCGCGCCGCAATCACCAGCGTGTTGCTGATCGCCTCCGGGCAAAATGAAAAACGGAGCTTCATCTGCCGGGGCGTCTTGAGATACCGTTCGGCGTTGGGGTAGAGGTAGGGATCGGCCTGATCGAGCGTCGTATGATTCTTGATGCAGGTCAACACGTCCTGAATCTTGCGATCGTTTGGCGTGGCGTAGTGCACGTTGTTGGTGGCGACAACCGGAATGCCGATCTGCTTGCCGAGCGCGACCAACTGGCGGCACAGCTTTTCCTGCGACGGTAAGTTGTGATGCTGTAGTTCCAGGAAGAAATTCCCATCGCCGAATAGCTCGCGATATCTCTTCGCCGCCTCGAGCGCAGCAGACACCGGGTCGAGCGCAGACGAGACCCGTTCCTGAAGCAGGAGAGAGGGCACCTCGCCAAGCTGACACCCCGACAGTGCAATGAGACCGTCGACGTGCGACGCCAGCGAACGATAGGTAACCTTCGCTTCCGCCTTTTTGTTGGCCAACTGCGCAACACTGAGCAGGTGCGAGAGATTGGCATACCCAGTGCCGTTTTTCACCAGCAGGACGAGATGATGGTTATCCTCAATCGTAATCTCCGCCCCGAAGATGGCGCGCACCCCATGTTCTCTGGCCGCCTGACTGAACCGGACGATTCCGTAGAAGCCGTTGTGGTCGGTCAGGGCCAGCGCCGGATATCCGAGACGGGCAGCTTGTTCGATCAACTCTTCCGGATGACTGGCCCCATCAAGAAAGGAGAAGTTGGAATGGCAATGTAGTTCGACGTAGGACATGGGTACCGACAAGGGATAGTGATCAGCATTTTCACGCCATACTTTTCAAAGGTCATTGCGAGGCTCACTTCTTAGTGAGCCGTGGCAATCTATCAGCTCTCTTTTTGTAGGTCAGGATCCTCGCTTCTTAGCGAGTGATCCTGACGCCCTATTCTTGCCCTCAATCGTAAAGCGTCACCCTTCGACGTAGTTCATCCTGAGCGAAGCCGAAGGGCTCAGGGCGACGATACGAGTCATTGCGAGGCGCGCTTCGCGCCGTGGCAATCTCTAATCTACCGACAATCACGATCCTTCCCATTGTTCGTATCCTTCGAAGGCAAGTCTTCACTCAAGGTGCCGATACGAGTCATTGCGAGGCTCACTTCTTAGTGAGCCGTGGCAATCTCAAATCTATCGATGATCACGATCTTTCCCTTTGCTCGTATCCTTAGAAGGCAAATCTTTCCCCTCAAGTATCTCGAGTCCCAAATCAACCCATTCCGAGTTTCCCGCGTTTATCAACTTGATCTTACTGTTCCGCGAACCGCTCTTGATCTGCTTTTCTCGAATGATCGCTTCGTGCACATCAGCGCATTCCTCATAGTAAACGAGCTTGAATATACGGTACTTTTGCGTAAAGCCGGGTATGACGCCGAATCTATGCTGGTATAATCGCGAGGGAAGGTTGCTTGTCACACCGGTATAGAGAACGGTGTGATTCGCATTTGTCAGAATGTATAGCCATAAGACTCCGTTGAATTTGAGATTGCCACGGCCCTAAGAAGGGCCTCGCAATGACTTTTCAATAGCACTCTGTAAAAACTGTGATCATTGGTTAATCCCCCCCTCAATCAAACACTCCCTGCACAAACCACTGCGTGTTTGTTCCGTCACGATACACCAGATATGCATTCGCGTTGTCTATCTGCATCTCATAATACCTCCGCTCGTACAACGTGTTCCACCAGCCGCCCGAAAGCTCCCACGGCCCCTGATGCCGGGTAATCGGTATCGCCCGACTCGCCCAGGCGCATCGCACACGGCCGGTCGCCGTCAATCGTTACCTCCACCGGTCGCGGTTCGGCTAGCAGCCGCAATCCGTTCAGCGGCGACGCCGTATACGGGTGAAGCATCCCCGCCGGCAGTTCGCGCGCCTTCGCCTGAATCTCACCCAGCGGATACAGATGAAATCTCTTCTCCGGCAAAAGCGCACACTGCAGTCGGGCCGCCGTCAGTTGCTGATGACACGGCATGCCTGCGACGTCGACCGGCAGTCGCGAGGCCGCCGCGTCGATCCCCGACACCCTCAGCCCCAACTGTTCGGATATCAAAACCGCCAGGTTGGGAATGGTGATAGTGAGGCCGTTTACACCCGACGGCAATTTTGTTTTTTCAAGTATCGCCCGCAGTTGACGCATGAACTTGCGCGTCGACAACGTCGGCCGTTCCAGCGCTACCGTCAACGCCGGCGCTGTTTTATCCTCAAGCGACAGGGTGATCACAATCTCACTGCATCCCTGCGCCAGTTGACTCAACTTGTCAAACAGTTCTGTCAGCAGTTGCTCGGTATGGGCGATAATCGCCGAGGCGGTAAACACCGGATAGGTTAACACCAGCGCGATCGACAACTCCTCCGGCAATTTAGCCGGCGCAAAAAGCGACAACTCTTCACCCCGCGCATGATGAGCCATCGTCGCCCCCGCCGCACCGAACCGTCGCGCCAGTTCGTTTCCCTGGATCGCCGCTACCTGACCGATAGAGGAGAGGCCGAGATCGTGCAGGTGCTCCGCAATCTCCGGTGACAACCTGAGATGATCGATTGTCAGGTGTTGCAAAAATTCCTCTTCGCCTCCGGTCGGAATAAGGGTCGATCGGCCGTCGCGCGTGACCTCCGCCGCCACCTGCGCCACAAACATGTTGGCCGCAATGCCCACCCGCACCGGATACCCGGTCGGGCGCAACACCGCCTGTATCTTGCGCGCCAGATGTTCCTCCGACTGATGCAGCCGCTCCAGGCCGGAGGCGTCAAGCAGGAATGTCCCCGCCTGCGAGGTTGTCTCTACCGACGGCGACAAGGTGCGCAGTCGTTCGACAATCATCTCCTCAGCTTTCGACTCCTGCGCCAGATCGCGCCGACGGATCAGCAGGCCGGGGCAGAGAACACCCGCCTGCGCGGCGGTCAGTTCCGTCGTCACGCCGGCTTCAATTGCCGCCTGATTGACGGCCACAATCAGCGCGTCGGGCCGGCCAACCTCCGTCAGCGCCAGCAGTTTCCCTTTCAGCGCCGGTTCGTATCGTATCAATACCTCGGCCGAAAAATCAGGTATGCTCACACAGGCCATGCGCGGTTCAGACATCTATATCCACCTCCGTAGTTATTCCTTCCGGTGAGATGCGACTGCGCGCCACCGTCACCTGCAGGCGGTTCGGGGTCGTGCGCATCACTTCGAGACGCAAAGATGTGACACTGGGGGCGAGCAGGTCGGCCTTGCTTTCGGTGAGGAAAATCACCAGCGCCTTGGCCCGCGTGGTTTTCATCCGCAGACGGTGCACCAGGGTTTCCGGCAGACGGGTCTTGACGCCGACCAGATCGAACACCACCCCGCGCGTGATTTTCTGGCTCAATAAAACTTCCGCGATCCGAATCCCGCCTGCCTGCGTCTCGGGCGCAACTACCAGCAGGCGTGACAGATCGACCCCCGCCGCATCCGCCGCAACGGGGTAGAAGGAGTTGCTGTAATCGAGATAGGCGGCAATCCCGCGCGATGTAATCTTCGCCAGCAACATGAAGAGGAGACTGGTCTTGCCGCAGACGATCCCGCCGGTGATCTCGATCAGCTGACCGTAGGGAATCCCCCCGTGCGGAAACAACTTATCAAACTCCCGGTGACCGGTGGCAAACACCAAACCGGGCTCCTGCGCCGAAAACAGAGCCTGTGGCCACCGGTTTTGAATCTGACGAGCCAGGTCTGAGAGGGCCTGACGGTTTGTCTGCGCTTCCATAATTTTCCCCCAGAATTGTCATCCTGAATCTTTTCCCGCACTTTGTCATCCTGAACCTTTTCTTAAAGGTTCAGGACCTCAGCGTCCACCGCCTCACCATTTGCAACAACCCCCACGCTTTGTCATCCTGAACCTACCCCCCGAATTATCATCCTGAACCTTTTCTTAAAGGTTCAGGACCTCAGTGTCCACCGCCCCGCCAGCAACTCACGTCGCGCGCAATGGTACTGCTCAAATGTTCAGTATAAGGATACCCAACCCAGCCGAACTGTCAATACCATTTTGACAGGGAAGGTCAGGGGAGAGGGATTGAGAGATTGAGAGATAGGTAAAATGATGACCAGCGGTCTCGGAAAGCGACGACCGCCGAATTGTCATTCTGGCTCCGAAGGAACGCGCAGAGCGCGATTCCGAAGGAGCCAGAATCCACGGGACAAAACATCCCCCAAATCGATTGCGTCATGTGGAGAAGAGGTGCTATGTTACGCAATATTCTCGATAGCGAGACTCCAGAGGGAGAATCTGTGCCTTATTATATTTATGACGGAGCCTCAGCCGAGGGCCGAAAACGCATGCATGCCTCCGATGACAAACCTCCTCACCTGACATTTGACTTGGGCGGGTCATGGAAATTCCACAATACGGATTTCCTCAAAATGGCAACGGACAGATATCACGGGGAGATGGTCCTCCTACATGGCTTAGCACACGGTCGTGACCTTCGCAAAATTGAAGAACGGCTGAAACGGAAAACACTAACAGCAGGAGCATTTCTCACTATACGAGAGTACTCAGAAGAAGAAACCCACTGGGCAATTGATGCAACGACCCAGGTTCACAACTATACCCTGTGGTCCGTCGGTTTTTTCCCGAAATCTCGACTATTGAATGTCATCGAACTATTCGCAACTCACAAGATGGGGGATCCCTGGGGGATCGGTTTCGCGGGCCTGTTCGATTATCTCTACATCAGGAATTTTGACACACAGGTTCTGAGCATCATGTGCTTTCACGAGGAGCACTTTGAGAGTATCAAAGAGCTCATTAGCCAGGAATTAAATCCGGGCGAACCCGAAATCAGAATGTGGGGGAGCCCCGAGGAGTAGCAGTCATCAGTAGCGCCGCACCGCCCCCCCCTTCCTATCAGACTGCCGCTGCCGTCAAACGACAACCTTCCCCCAAACAAAAACAAAACAAATACAAACGGCCGCTCATCTCTGAGCGGCCGCTGCCTTCTGCAATATGGGACCAGGAAAGAAACTACTTCTTTGCGTGTGACAGATTCTCGTCCGCCTTCTGCCAGTTAATCACGCTGAAAAACGCAGTGATATAATCCGGCCGGCGATTCTGATATTTCAGGTAATATGCATGCTCCCACACATCAAGACAGAGAATCGGCTTCTTGCCGACCGTCAGAGGGGAGTCCTGATTGGGCGTCGACATGATCTCCAACTCGCCATGATTGAGCACCAGCCAGGCCCAGCCGGAACCAAACACGTTGGCCGCGGCCGTCGAAAACTGCTCCTTGAACTGGTCGAACCCGCCGAACTTCTTCGTGATCATCTCCGCAGCCGCGCCGGAAAACTTGACGTCTTTCTTCAAGTGCTGCCAGAAGAACGAGTGATTGGCCACCCCGCCGCCATGATTACGAACTGCCGTCCGCACCGCCTCCGGCACAGCATTCAGATTCGTGATCAACTGCTCCGCCGTCTGCGTCTGCAAATCAGGATACTTCTCGACCGCCTGATTCAACTTGGTCACATAGGTCTGATGATGCTTGGTGTGATGGATGTTCATCGTTTCTTTGTCGATGAACGGTTCCAGCGCGTCGTACGCATATCCTAATTCCGGAAGAGTGAAAGCCATATCTACACCTCAAATTGTTTTGACTGTTATGTCTGATGCTCCCTGTAACGGGAAGCATCAGGAAAGGTTCCCGGAAGGTCAACCTGCGGGAAACAGGACAAAAGTGAAAAAGGGAGAAATGCGGTCCGCGTTATCGATGGCAGATCATTTGTCGAGCACGCGATACCGGAGTATCCGGTCCAGCCGAAACGTCCGATCCGCCTCGGCCAGTTCACAATACGCGAACAAGTAAAACTGATTCTTCTGCATCATGATTCGTTTGGCCTGAATCACACGGGTCGTCGGCGGTTTGCCGGTCGATTCATATTCTATCTCGATCCGACTCCGGTTGGCGATGCCAGTGCGAAGTTCGTCGAACTCGTCCGGCAAAACTGCTTCCTCGATGCGCCCGTCAGCCATAAAGTGATGCCCAAATCGCGCCATGACCGCCTCGCGTGATTCCATCCCGCCCAGCGAATCCGCCAGTCGCCGAATCAACCCCATTACCAACAGCGCATCCGAAAGTGCCCGGTGTTCCTGGTGCCGGGTCAAGCCGAGCCCGATCGATAGTGACTCCAGCGAGTAGGAGGGCAGACCGGGGAGGTACTTGTGGTACAGTTGCACCGTATCGAGCACCGGATTGGAGGGGAAAGCAATCTGAGCCCGCTCGATCTCGGCGGCCAGAAATGAGATGTCAAACATGGCGTTGTGCGCGATGAGTACTGAGTCATCGCCACAAAACGCAAAGAACTGAGCCAACGCTTCTGGTGCCGGGGGCGCCCCGGCGACCATGTCATCGGTAATCCCATGAATCCGTATGACCTCCGGCGGCATCTTCCTCCCCGGATTGACCAGGGTCTGAAAATTCTCAGTATCGTCACCTTCCAGTGAGAAAGCGACCGCCCCAATCTCTACAATATTATGGACCGGTGCCCAAAGGCCGGTCGTCTCGGTGTCAAATGCTACGAAGCGAAGACTCATATCTGATTCGTGCCCAATATCCTACATAATGTGTCACTGATTACCGATTGACAATCATAATTTCGGTGCTCTATATTTGCAGCAAGGAGCATAGCCATGTATCGCGTCTTTCTACGATTCAAAAGGGTGGCCGTTCGTCCAAAGCCAATCCGTTCCTTTGCGAAATGCTACAATGCTCTGTCCGGTTCCGGACTCCAGGATGAATAGCTCATCCGTTTCATAGCGCTACTTTTGTAATAAGATTCATCAACCATAAATCGAAATTGTAGGTGTGGTATGGCAGGTAAAGATGTTGTCATTACCGGGAACGATCTGACCATCGATCAGATCGCGGCCGTCTGCCGGGGTAAGGCAAAAGTCAAACTCTCCGACGAAGCCAAGCAGGCCATCAAGGCCAATCGTGCGGTAATCGAACGCAAAGTCAAAGCCGGGTTGCCGATCTACGGCGTCACCACCGGCATCGGTGAATTCGCCCGCATCATGATATCCCCCGAACAGGGGACAGAACTTCAAAAGCGCATTGTTTACTCGCACGCCGCAGCGGTCGGCGACGAGATCCCCGAGGATCACGTCCGGGCCGCCATGCTGCTCCGAGTCAACACGCTTTCCAAAGGATACTCGGGCGTTCGGCTGCTGATTGTCGACACGCTTATCGCAATGCTGAACAAAGGGGTGCACCCCGTAATTTATAAGAAGGGCTCGCTGGGCACTTCGGGCGACCTGGCGCCGCTTTCGCAGATGGCCGAGGTAGTCATCGGCGAGGGTTGGGCGCACTATCAGGGGAAGAAGATGTCCGGTGCCGCGGCGCTCAAAGCGGCCGGCATTGCACCGGTCACCCTCAGCTACAAGGAGGGTCTCGGACTTATTAATGGTACCCAGGCCTTCACGGGTGTTGGCACGCTCGCCCTGCACGATATCTATAAGCTCGCCAAGAATGCCATCATCGCGGCATCATTTACCGCTGATTGCATTAGCTCGGGCACGGCCGCCTTCGATCCGCGCGTGCACAAGATTCGCAACCATCGCGGTCAGCAAGTCGTAGCCGAAAACGTCCGTCGCCTTATCGCCCAATCGGAAACGATCCCGGCCAACAAAGGAAAAGTGCAGGACGCCTACTCGCTCCGCTGCATTCCGCAAATCCTGGGGCCGTCGCTCGATGCTATCCGGTACGTTACCGAGACCCATCTCAACGAAGCCAACGGTGTCGCTGACAATCCGCTCTTCTTCACTAAAGAAGACGAGTACCTCGCCGCCGGCAATTTCCACGGACAGGCAGTAGCCATGGCGCAGGACTTCCTGGCGATTGCTGTTTCCGAATTTGCCGATCTGGCGGAACGTCATACCAATCGCCTGATGAACCCGGTGCTGTCCGGCCTCCCGGATTTCCTTGTTGAAGGTCGTGGTCTCAACAGCGGCCTGATGGTCGCCCAGTACTCGGCCGCCGCCCTCGTCTCGGAGAACAAGATACTCTCGCACCCGGCAGTGGTGGACAACATCTCCGTGTCAGCCGATCAGGAAGACCATGTCTGCATGGGCTCAGTGACAGCCAGCAAATTGACCGAGATCGTGCGCAATACTGAAATCGTTATCGCGATTCAATTGATGTCCTGCGCGCAAGCACTCGACTTCAAGCGTCCACTCAAGGCCGGTAAGGGCTCCGAGGCCGCCTACAAGGTCATCCGTCGCAAGCTGAAAAAGCTCGTCAATGATCGCGTCCTTTACCCCGATATCGAAATCGTCACGGCGCTTGTCCGGGACGGTTCGATTGTCGAGGCGGTCGAAGAAGCGGTCGGCGAGATCAAGCTGTAGGTTGAACGTCCACGCATTGTCGGAAAGTTAGGCAAACGAAAATGCCGTCAGGAAGTGAAACTCCTGACGGCATTGCCATTTTGACGCTGAGCGAACAGCGGTTACTTTTCTTTCTTCTTGGCATTCCCCTTGTTCACTTTGCCACTGTCATCGTCGTTCAACGCCGCTTGCTGTGCCTTCCGATTTTTCTGCTTCTCCTTGCCGATCTTGACGTCCTGATTGATCAGGACGAAGTTCTTGCCCGCAGCAGCGCTGCTTGATCACCATATCGGGCGAGTAACGGTATTGCTGGGAGATGAACCTCAGGTTGACCAGGTTGATGATGTCGTCATCGGCCAGGGCAATCGTGCCCCACTTCTTGCGGGGCGTATCCTTGTAGAAACCATAGGCCCTTCCGTAGGGCGGGCCGGGCGCGTGCTTTACCTCTACATAATAGATATCTGCGCCCAGGCCGAGCTTGCGGGTGATATCCATCCACGACATCCTGGCCAGGCGAAGATCCACGATAAAAGTCGGCGAGGCTTCCGCACGTCGCGCCAGGAAGAATACCACTGGCATCTCGTCGTCGGGAATATGCCGGTCACGAACATATGCCACCTCGTCTCCAGACACCTTAAAAAAATCACCTATCGCCAGATGAAATGTCTTCAGACCCTCGTCGGTGACAGTCGCGCTGACCGCCACATCAGCAGCCGCCTTTGGAATTGAGGCCAGTATCACAGCGAGAAAAATGGTTAACTGAATGAGTCTCATCATGAAGATATCCTCCACTCGGGATTTTCTCATCAGGGGCGTACGTATTGTACGCTGAAACGGTCCGATAGCCTATATATCGGAACGAATCGCAGTGAAATTGAACGAAATATCAACCCTTGAACGAGGTGAGTAAGTTGTTGTGGATCAATCTACTCGACTACCGAACGGCGACACAATCACAGTCGTGCTCGCTGGCCGGCTGAATTTCAAGATTTCTTTCAAGCTCAGATCCATGGGCAGCGATTCGAACGGAGGTCTCGTTTCGAGCATGCGTGTACCGGGCGGTGATCATTGCCGCCTTTGTAATATTCTCATCAGTGGGCGGGCCAATCAGTAGCGTGGTCGGCGAGGTCACATCAACCGCTTCAAGCAGAACGTGTTGTGGCCGGCGATAGGCAACTATCTGCCGATTCTCTGTCTCGTTGCGACCAACTATCACTTTCGTCTGACTATCAAGCCGGAAATGCCGGCCGACTTTGAGAAGATTGAGATCATCGAAAGTCACATGTGCCGTATGGGCCAGCAGGTCGCGAAGCCGATTGGAATACCCCGCGTCTGTAAGCAGACAGCCGGACGCAGGATTCGGATAATCCTCCAGTCCGAATTCGCGTGCCAATTCTATCTGCCGCTTGCGGGATCGACCCCGGATCGCTTCCAGTTTCTCCCTGTCCACGAGTCCGCTCATCTCCGCGTCGGTCGGGGGGAGAAGCTTGGCCGATAAAGGGCGCAGTAGCTTGCCTTGCAGGCCGGACTCCTTGATAACCAGGAACATCTTGTCGCGCACCTGTGAAAACGGACGTTGGCCCAGGACCTCGCCGGTGATGATAAAATCGGCGTTTGTCATCTCCATGAAATTCTTGGCTTCAGTGAGCATCAGTATCCGGCAGTCAACACACACATTCATGTGTGCCCCGCGCCCGAATTTCGGCTTCTCGACAATCTCGACAAACTTCTGACCCAAATGCATCAGCTTGACGTTGAACCCGAACTTCTCTGCGGTAGGGTAGGGGTTGGACCCGCACGATGAGCGGTCACCCAAATCGCACCCGAAGTGGGTCATGAACGTCAGCGCTGTCACTTCTATATTCTGGCGAAGCATCAGCAGGATCGCCAGCGCCGAATCGAGCCCCCCTGAAAATAGCGCGATTGCGTGGCCCCGCTTGGTCCCGTCCGTATTGTACATTGCCAAGTTCATTCCTCAGTGTCAGCAAACCGTAATCGTCGAAAATATAAGTCATCGATCCCTTATGTCCAAGTGGGCAAATTGCTTGACTAACTGCCTGCCGGGGCCTACCATTGCCAAGAAGTCTGGAGGAGCCCGCTATTATAAGCGCGATCAACAACGGTCTCAAGCGCTTTGCCTTTGAGAGCCAGAATCTCTTTTTCTTTTCGATGCGAATGCTCGCTTCGCTGTTCGGTCGTCCTTTCTATGTCGAGGAGACCCTTGAGCAGATGTACCTGATCGGCGTTGGCTCGCTCTTTCTGATTGTTCTCACCGGCACCTTCTCCGGACAGGGGTTTGCCCTCGCTTTCTCCGTTGAATTGGCCGATTTCGGCGCCAAGAATTATATCGGCCGAATCATGTCCATAGCCATGATCCGGAGCCTGGCGCCAACCTTGACCGCCCTGATGATCGCCGCGCGCGTCGCCTCCGGCATCACCGCCGAGATCGGCGCCATGAAATCATCCAATCAGCTTGACGCCATGGTTGCATTCGGCATTGATCCGATCAGAAAGCTCGCCACACCCCGACTGATCGCCCTCATCATAATGGTTCCGGCGCTGACAATCGTTTGTGACGTGGTCGCGCTCGTGGGCGGATGGGTGATTGCGCTGTTTATCTCGCACGTTACCTCCACCATGTATTGGTCAGCGGTCAAAGAACGCCTGATCTTCGGGAATCTCTTCGTGGGTTTGTTGAAGCCGTTTCTCTTTTCCTTTGTCATCGCCTTTATATCGTGTTACAAGGGCTTCACTGCCGAAGGTGGCACCAAGGGTGTCGGACGAGCCACTACCGAATCGGTGATGCTGAGTTCGATCATTATCCTGGTGGTCGACTTCTTCGTAACCAAGGTTGTCTTTTCCTGGATTAAGGGATACCTATGATCGAGCTGCGCAATGTGGATTTCAGCTACGGCGAGCGCTCGATTCTCAGGAATGTTTCGTTCCGGGTCGAGGACAACGAGTCGGCGGTCATCATGGGACCTTCCGGTTCCGGGAAATCGACCATCCTGCGCCTGATCCTCGGCCTGGTGTGTCCACAGCGAGGGGAAATCTATATTGATCGAAGTAACATCTGCACGATGCGGGAGAAACATAAACGGGAAGTACGCAAGCAGATTGGCATGGTCTTCCAGGACGGCGCGCTCTTTGATTCGCTTACCGTCGGCGAGAACGTGGGCTATTATCTGCTCGAACACACAAAGCTGAAATGGGAGGAGATCGAATCCCGGGCCAGAGAAATGCTCGGCTTTGTCGGTTTGGATGCCGACGAAATCATCGATAAACTTCCGGAGCAGTTGTCCGGCGGTATGCAGCGCCGCGTCGCCATAGGCCGCGCCCTGCTGTCCACCAATCCCAAAATCATGCTGTACGACGAGCCGACCACCGGCCTTGACCCGCAGTCAACCGAGCTCGTCCTTCACTTGATCAACAAATTGACAGCCGAGAAGAGCATCTCGACCATCGTCGTTACGCATCAAATCGCCGATGCCTTCTCGATCGCGAACCGCTTCCTCGTTATTGACGATGGCATGCTTGCTTTTGACGGCGACCTGTCGCAGCTTCGAGACTCCCGGGAGCCGCGCGTGACAGACTTTCTTGCGCCGTTCCGCGAATCGTTCGAAAAGGTTCTGGAGAAACGTTTTGTCAATAATCAATAGTGCGTCGCTTGGTCAGGGAAAGAGAACTTTGAGGATACTACGATGAAACGATCTATAGGCGTCGGATGGGGAAAACTTTGGGTTGGCTTGCTGATCATGTTCGCCATAGCTGCGGCGTTTTATGCCTCGCTGTCCGGCGGCGGCACGTCGATCTTCGAATCCAAGGGTAAATTCACCTGCTACTTTCGAAACGTCAACGGCCTTGTCACCGGCTCGCCGGTATGGATGTCGGGAGTCGAGGTGGGCAACGTACGCTCGGTTACCTTTGTCAATCTCGATTCAATCCGCCAGGTGCAGGTGGTCTGCCGCGTAAAAAAGGGAGTCTGGTCGAAAATGACTACCAATGCGGCTGTACAGCTCGGGACTATCGGATTTCTGGGTGACAAGTATATTGAGGTCATCCCCGGAACCCTGGACCAGCCCCAGATCGAGGAAATGGCCGTAGTCCCTACCCGTGACGTCGGCGAGGTCACCGCCATGTTTAAGGAAGGCGAGAAAGCCCTGACCTCCGCCGGTTCGATGGTCAACAATCTCGACTCTCTTTTGACTCGTATGAACAGGGGAGAAGGGACACTGGGTAAGATTGCTCGCGACGATGCCATGTATGTCCGTTTGACCGAATTACTCGACCGCCTCACCGCGCTCACTGCCGGACTGCAGAAAAACCAGGATCGACTCTTCTCCTCGGTCGAACAAACCGCCCGGTCGATCGATACTCTCACCACAACGATCAACCAGAAGAATACCACCGTCGGCCGCCTCCTGAACGACCCGGCCCTGTACGATAATCTGGCCGCGACCTCGGCCAAACTCGACTCGATCATGGCGCACGTCAACCAGGGCGACGGCAGCCTGGGGCTCATGGTGCGCGACACTGCCCTCTATGTCGAGGTCACCAATCTTGTCGTGCGCATCAACTCCCTGGTGGCTGACATAGAGAAGAATCCGAGAAAATACTTCAAGTTCTCCGTGTTTTGATTCATAAAGGCAGTAACGCCGAGGTCCAGATATTGCATGGGACAAAATCCACGATCACAGGGCGAACGACATCACCGTCACACCAATCTGACGGCCCGGTTCAAGACCCACTCCGAAGACGATCTGTTTGGCCTTCTCGAACAGACACCGGCGGCGCCGCTGCTGCTTATCCTGGACCAGGTGCAGGACCCCCATAATCTGGGTGCCTGTCTGCGGACAGCCGACGGAGCCGGGGTGCTGGCAGTGATCGCACCCAAAGATCGATCGGTTACCATCACTGACGTAGTCCGGACTGTTGCCTGCGGCGCGGCTGAACGAGTGCCTTTTATTCCGGTCACCAATCTGGCCCGAACTATGGATCAGCTTCGCGAGCGGGGGATATGGATAGTGGGCACGATGGAGGAGGCCTCTCAATCTTTGTACGAGATCGAACTTACCGGCCCCATTGCGATCGTCCTCGGCTCCGAGGGGGCAGGTATCCGTCGGCTCACCGCCGACCATTGTGATTTTCTGGTGCGCATTCCCATGGCCGGCAAGGTTGAAAGCCTGAATGTATCGGTGTCCGCCGGCGTTTGCCTGTATGAAGCGGTGCGTCAGCGTAGCTTTGGCAGGGCAGGGAAGAACCAAAAATAAAGCTCGCCGCGGTTGCCCGCGACGAGCCCGAAAGTTGAGTTTTGTTTTAGAGTAAACAACACCTCCCGGACAAGGTTCTCGTTTACCCCAGAGTTGGGGACTATCCTGTCAATGGACCGCTGGAACGACACCCGCCCCTCGGCAGACCCGCCCGCGGCCCGTTTTTCGACAAATCCATTCGTCGCTTGCGTATGTCGCCTGACTGGTAGCCACTAAAAACATAGTAGTTTCTATGGCTGTGTCAAATAAAATCTATGTATGGGTCCACAATATTAACCGGAAATTGCTTGCCTCCAGGCGGAAAAAAAGTACCTTGGCGTCCAAAATTTCCGCCTGGTCGTCAATAATCGGGAGCGTCCACTAAATTATGACTCCAATTCTGGTCACCGGAACCGTCATCGTGAATCTCGCCCTGGCAAGTTATACGATCGGCATCGCCCTGGAACAACGATCCCACCTTGTCTCCAACCGTGTGCTTCAATTTCTCTCCCTCGGCGTCACACTCGATTTCATTGCCACCACCTGCATGATCATTGGCTCCACGAGTTCTCCCTTTACGCTGCACGGAATCCTCGGCTATTCTTCTCTTACAGCTATGACGTTGGACACAGCGCTGATCTGGTGGCATCGCCGCCGGCGCGGCGCCGAACAAGTCTCGCGGGCACTCCATCTGTACTCCCGTTTTGCCTATATCTGGTGGGTGCTGGCCTACGTGACAGGCGCACTGCTCGTCTTGTTCCGCCGCTGACCCCTGTGAACGGCCGGCAAAATGGCCCATTCTTGGAACCAGGGAACTGCCCGCCGGTTACAATGGGCACTGGTTTGACTCACTAAATCACTGTGCAATTGTCTGCGATTATCGGAGGAGTTGTTATGCTCAAACGCCTTTCATTACTGACTCTCGCGCTGATATTGACTGTTTCTGCCGCCAAGGCTGACGAATGGACAGTCGACGGCGCACATTCTTCAGTCGACTTCAGCATCCGCCACATGGTTGTGGCCAAGGTCAACGGCAAATTTGACGAATTCGCCGGAACCCTTACCTGGGATGGCAAAGACCTGAAAGCAGGCTCGGTGAAATTCACCATCCAGGCCGGTTCGGTGAATACCAGCAACACGTACCGTGACCAGGACCTGAAGGGCGAACAGTTCTTCGATGTGGCCAAATTCCCCACCATCGAATTTGTCTCCAGGAAAGTTGTCCCCGGCGACGGAAATGCGTTCACCCTGGTCGGCGATCTGACGCTCAAAGGAGTCACCAAAGAAGTGACCTTCGAATGCGAGTTTGGGGGAACGGTCGTCGACGCCAAGGGGAATACCCACGCTGGCTTCTCGGCCAGGACCAAGATCAACCGCCAGGATTACGGTGTGAGCTGGAGTAAGGCGCTGGATAATGGCGGCTTGGTGGCCGGCAACGATGTTGAGATTTCCCTTGAAATCGAGGCTATCAAACCTAAGGCTTAAAAAGTGTTACTCAGATGATTCGAAGGTCCGGCGCTTGGGCGCCGGGCCTTTTCTTTGTCTAACGCGGACTTACCGGTCTTCTTGACAAGCAGCGCCGAGTGCTATATAATAGTTGTCTTTATGAAATGGCCCCGCACGAACGAATTCTGACGTTTTTTTGAGGCGCTCGAGCGCAAGGTTGGAGGAGAACGGTGAAAGAGTATACAACCGATAAGATTCGCACCCTGTGTCTGGCCGGCCAAAGGGGTTGCGGAAAGACGAGTCTAGCCGATGCAATTGCATTCACGACCGGCGTCAATAACCGTATTGGCCGGGTTGACGACGGATCCTCGATGTTCGACTACTACGACGCCGAACTTGCCCGGAAGACCACCATCTCTTCCAAGTTGCTTGCGACCCAGTGGAAAGACCTCAAAATCAACCTGATCGACTGTCCTGGCCACCCCGATTTCGTGGGTGAATTGCTTTCGGCGGCCCGCGTCGTCGATGCTATTGGCGTCGTGATCGACGCAACCTCAGGGGTCGAAATCGGCACTCGCCTTCAGTGGCGCGCTTTCCCCAAAGAGGGCTGGGCCCGTTTCATATTCGTCAATAAGCTCGAAAAAGAAAACGTCAAGTGGCGCCAGAACCTGGACTCCATCCGCAGCGCCTTCGGTAAGTCGGCCGTCGCTGTGGTGCTGCCGATTGGTGAGGCCGAATCGTTTAAGGGACTCATCGACCTCCTCCATATGAAAGCGTACACCTTCGAAGGTGACTCACAAAAGGAAATCGAAATCCCCGCCGATCTCAAATCGCTGGCCGCCAGCGAGCGTGAATCGCTGCTCGAAGTTGCCGCCGAAAGTGATGACGCTCTGCTGGAAAAATTCTTCGCCGACGGCACCCTCTCTGACGACGACATGCGCAAGGGCCTGGGCAAAGGAATCGCGAAGGGAACGCTCTTCCCGGTGTTCTTCGGGTCGGCTAGTCGCAATATGGGTACGCGCATCCTGCTCGACTTCCTTGCCGAATTCCTGGTTCCCGCCAACATGATGCGAAAGGAAAAGGCCTTCAGAACCGGCACTGATCAGCCGGTCGAGATCGCCTACGATCCCAACGGCAAAGCCGTCGCGTATATCTTCAAGACCGTCGTCGAAGGCCATTTGGGAGAAATGTCTGTCTTCCGCGCTATCTCCGGTACCATCAAAGGCGGCATTGAACTCGTTAATCAGAGTACTGGTCAGAGTACCAGGATTGCCCAGATATATACGATGCAGGGCAAGAACCGCATCGAACTCAATGGGGCCGAAGCCGGCGATCTCGGAATCCTGGTGAAAATGAAAGACGCTCACACCGGCAACACCTTCACTGAGAAAGATCTTTCCGTCGCTCTCCCGCCGACAGTACTCCCCAATCCGGTGATGGACGTAGCTCTGAAGCCAAAGACGAAAGGGGAAGAGGACAAAATCGCCACGGGTCTGCACAAGCTGGAAGAAGAAGACAAATCCTTCAAGCTGGTGCAGGATGCTGCTCTTAAACAACTCGTGCTCTGGGGTCAAGGCTCGACTCACATCGAAGTCCTTTTGGATAAGCTCAAGCATCGTTTCGGTGTCGAAGTTGAGGCGATCAAACCCCGCATCCCATATCGCGAAACGGTTCGCGGCAAGACGGAGAAGCAGTACAAGCACAAGAAACAATCGGGCGGTCGCGGGCAATACGGCGACGTGTACATCCGCATTGAGCCAAACGTTCGCGGTGGCGGCTTCGAATTCGTTAACGAAATCACGGGCGGCGTCATACCGATCAAGTATATCCCGGCGGTCGAAAAGGGCGTGGTCGAACAAATGCAGGCCGGCGGGCTGGCGGGTGCGCCTGTGGTCGACGTCAGAGTAGCTCTCTATTTCGGATCATATCACGACGTCGACTCCTCCGATATGGCCTTCAAGATTGCCGGCCTTATGGCTTTCAAAGAGGGATTCCTTGAGTGCCGTCCAGTCCTGCTCGAACCGATCTTCAATATAGAAATTGTCGTCCCCGCCGATTACACGGGCGATGTCATGGGTGACCTCTCCTCACGCCGGGGAAAGATCTCCGGCATGGAAGAAGACAGCGGTTCGCAGCGCATTCGGGCACAAGTGCCGCAGGCGGAATTGTACAAATACTCGGTCGACCTTCGTTCTATGACCCAGGGGCAGGGGGTCTACTCCATGTCCTTCTCGCATTACGAAGACGTACCGTCCGAAACCGCCCAGAAGGTTATTGCCGAGGCCAAGGCCATGCAGGAAGCTCTCGCTTCCTGATTTGCCCTGCCGATGATTCTCCCTCGCGGGCCTGCCACAAGCGGGCCCGCTTTTCTGTATCACATTTAGCATATCCTACGGTTCCCTCGGTACATTTATGTTTGACATCTGCTCATCTGGGCAGTAGTCTGGACCCAGAGATCCTGAATTAGCCAAGGGAGTAGGCGTGAAACCGGAGTTGACCAAGAAGCAACGCTCCATTCTGGAATACATAGAAAAGCAGATTGTTGGCCGTAGCCAGCCGCCTACCATTCGCGAGATCGGAGCCTTTTTTGGCATCACCTCCACCAACGGTGTACGCACTCATATCGACGCCCTGATTCGAAAGGGGTATCTCAAGAAGGCCGAGTTCATTTCGCGCGGTCTTGAACTGACCCGGTCGCTTTCTGAAGGGATTAAACGAGTGCCCCTGGTTGGCTCGGTCCCCGCCGGTACGCCGATCGACTCACCGGAAAACATCGAGGGAGATATTGCCCTCGATCTGAGTTTTCTCCCGCGCGGACAGACCTTCTCATTGCGCGTCAAAGGCGACTCGATGCGAAACGCCGGCATTCTTGATGGCGATCTGGTCGTGGTAAGCAAACAGGAGGTTGCTCAGCGCGGCGATATAGTCGTCGCCATCGTCAACGGCGAAGCAACCGTCAAACGATATTTCCCCGAGGGCACTCAGGTTCGCCTCCAGCCGGAAAACGACGATTTCCGTCCTATTGTTGTCAACAAACGGTCCGGCGAATTCCGCATTGCCGGAAAGGTCGTCGGCCTCTTGCGTCGATTGTCCTGACTGATTCTGCAATCGCCAACAATCAAGTTGACAATACTTTCGATTTCCCTACATTTGGGCGCACTGACGGTGAACATGCGCAATTTGAGTGTTTCCGGTCAGTAAGCCGCTCCTAAGGCGGTCATTGCCAATCGTATAGGTGTTAAGCCGCAGTAGCTCAGCTGGTAGAGCAGCTGATTCGTAATCAGCAGGTCAGCGGTTCGAATCCGCTCTGCGGCTTTTATTCTAAAGCCCCCCTTTCAGTTACAGTCCTCTCTCCGTATTTTCCCGGCGCTCTGCTCCCAGTTCCGTAGGCTCGTCAGGAACTTTCTGGCTCTCTCGTGGTGAAAGTGTTGAACAAATACCTCTCCGCTCGTCTTTCTGCGATGTTTGCGACGCGCACATATGCTCACATCGGGTGGGATCGTGAGGGGGAACGTTTTTGACAGAAAGGAGACTCATCATATGGCAGGTCAAGGCAGAGGTTGGCACGGCGATTCGGTTGGCCACGCTCGTGCCGGGAAAAAGGGCGGCGAGACTGTCAGTCGTGACCGTCGACATATGGCTGAAATTGGCCGAAAAGGCGGTGAAGCGTCTGGCGGCAATTTCGCCCGCGATCCGGAACGCGCCAGTAAGGCTGGACGAAAGAGCGCAGGGATCATCACTGGAAATTCCGTCAACGATCAGATCGTCCGTGACGCAGATTCTGCGGGCACCAGCCCGGCGTGATTCCCACTTTTTCCATCGTGACCTCTTAACGTCAAGGCCCTCCGTCGAGGGCCTTGTTCGTTAATCGGGGCAAGAATGTTTGCGGCAAAAACGGCATCGCCGTGTATATTCGATTCTATACACACTTTGGGTCCTACAGTCACGGTGAGGAATTATGCATCAGGTCCGTTTCTGCGCTTGCGCTCTCCTTCTGCTTGTTTGTGCCGTACCGGCGATCGCCGCGAATCAGAGAGACATCCAGGCAAAGGTCTTCTTTGACACCAAGACGCAATTTTTCGAATTGCGCCAGATGCCGCTCGACGTCATCAAATCGGCCGACACCTATTTCGAATTATTCGCTGACAGTTCCGAACTGGCCGGCCTTACAGCCGCCGGGTATCGGACCGAAATCGTTTATCCCAGCGTTGAGGCCCACTATCGCCCCAGGCTGGCCCGCACCCCTGGGACACTCGACATGGGGGGATGGAAAACACTGGCCGAAATCAATGCCCGACTCGACTCGCTGATTGCGGCTAATCCAACGCTTCTCTCCGCCAAGCAATCGATTGGCAACACGATCGAGGGGCGGCCGATGTGGGTGGTCAAATTGTCCGACAATCCGAATGTCGATGAGGACGAACCGGAGATATTCTTTACGGCTGCCATTCATGCCCGGGAAGTGATCACCCCCGAAGTGCTCTTTTACTTCATGGATCACCTGTTGACCAACTACGGTGTGGACGCTGATATCACCAATCTGGTCAATAGCCGCGAAATCTGGTTTCTCCTCAATGTCAATCCCGACGGCTACTACTATAACCAAGTCATTGCGCCAACCGGCCTTGGCATGTGGCGAAAGAATCGCCGCGAAAACGCTGATCTCAGCTATGGCGTCGATCTCAATCGCAATTTCGGATACCACTGGGGCTGGGACAACGCCGGCTCCTCACCGACACCCGCGAACGAAACATATCGGGGAACGGCGGCTTTCTCCGAACCGGAGACACAACACGTTCGCGATTTCATGACCGCACACAATTTTAGTGTCGCGATGAATTTCCACTCCTACTCCAACCTTGTCCTGTATCCCTGGGGGTACGATCAGCTTCTGACGCCCGACAATGACATCTTCTCGCAAATGGCCGATTCCTGCGCCGCGTTTAACGGCTATACGCCTATTCCCGGCTGGGGACTGTACGTCACCAATGGCGACAGCGATGACTGGGAGTACGGCGAACAGACAACCAAGAACAAGGTCTTTGCCATGACGATTGAGGTTGGAAGTGACGGCGATGGTTTCTGGCCCGCACTCTCGCGCAAAGCGCAACTCGTTTCCGAAAATCTTCAGCCCTGCCTTATTTCTGACCAGAGTCGCCGGCAACCCGTATGAGCTGCGCGCACCCGCACAACCGACCGTAGCCGTCGCTGATTCCGTCGATGGTGCGAGCTTCCCGGTGGCCTGGTCGTTGCACGACACGCTCAACCCGGCCATCGCGTATGAATTGACGGAATACGGCAGCCGCTCGTTGGGTGCAGACTCTGCCAACAACTTCAACAACTGGACCTCAACCGGCATGACGCTGTCAACCGTTCGTCGTCAATCCCTCCCCAACAGCTTCTTTACCGGCACCGGCAACAATCTGACCCGCTTTATTGATTCCGATTTTCCATATCACGTCGTTTCGGGCGACTCACTCAGACTCTGGACAGCATATGGCCTCGAGTCCGACTGGGACTACGCGTATGTCGAGATTTCAACTGACGGTGTGACGTTCACGCCCATAAGGGGAAATATCTCCAGCCTGTCCAATCCGAACGGCAACAATCGCGGCTTCGGTTTCACCGGAAGTTCATCGGGTGTGCTGGCCAAGTTCTCCCTCGGCGCCTATGTCGGACAGGACGTGTACGTCCGACTGTCGATGTACACTGACCAGGCTCTCTACGAAGAGGGGGTTTATTTCGACGACATCTCACCGGTCCAGAAGTTCGGTCTCAAGACGGTGGTCTCTTCCACGCTCACCGACACTACCTATAGCTTCACGAATCATATCAACGGGACGTTCTACTATCGCGTCCGTGGTCAGGATGCGCAGGGGCAGTGGAGCCGCTTCTCACAGCCGGACATGACCGTTGTCGCCGGCCAATTTGCCTGCGTCGACACCGACATTGACGGTTTCGGCGATCCCGGCCATCCGGAAAACACCTGTCCCACTGACAACTGTCCCGCGGTGTTCAATCCGGGTCAGGCGGATGCCGACAGTGACGGCATCGGTGACGTCTGCGACGCCTGCCCGCAGGATCCGACCAATGACGCTGACAACGACGGCATCTGCGGCCTCCTGGACAATTGCCCGATCTTCTTCAATCCTTTGCAGGAAGACGCCAATCAAGATGGCATCGGCGACGCCTGCTGCTGCGTCGGGACCGTTGGCAACGTGGATTGCGACGCACAGGGGACAGTTGACATCGGCGATTTGACGGCGCTGATCAACAACCTGTTCATCACCTTCACGCCGCTCTGTTGTGCCAATGAGGCGGAGTTCAGCGGCACGCCCGGTATTGATATTGGCGACCTGACGCAAATGATCTCGACCCTCTTCGTGACCTTCGCGCCGCCGCCGGCCTGTCCGCAATGATGAGGGAGAAGGAAGATACGACAGAAGCCGCCTGAATTACCGGCACTGTCGTTTGGTAGGGATTGAGCCTGTGGCGCAGCTTCCGCAGCCGCCACAGGCTTTTATTTCGTCAGTCAATACATCAACTTTGAGTTCCGCCAGCATGCGCACCCCGCCGTCAGGGAGATAGGTGATCGTGTCGACCGCGCAAGCGTCGGTCGGCTGAGCCGACTGGGTGCCGAGTAACGCCGCGAGCCCTTTCTGCAGGGCGACGAAGTGCTTCAGGCGCACAAACTCCACCACCGGATCATCAGTCGGAAACAGCGCCCGGAACCGATCAAAGTCGGTCTCGAGAATCTCCGCTACCGATCGGTTTCCGGCCCACTTCAACAGCAGGGACTCTTTTCCCAGCGACCCCCCGCACGTCTGTTTCAGGAGCGAATAGGTCACCAGCCGATCCTCAGCGTCGATCTCTATCTGCAGAACTTCGGTTATATCGGAGCAGGGCATGAGACAAGGTAGACTCTTGCGGTCGGACTTGTCAAGGACTGTCGGAAACTGTTCATTGACAAGCCGTAAGGCAGCCTCTATACTGGATCGATAAATTGGATCAATATAATCGATTAAATGCGGCGACTGCCGGTGCCCGCTGCCCCGGTCGGGTCGCCCCGTATGTATTCACCGGGTTACCATGATTAGCACTTTCGGCGACGATCTCGAACAACACGGCCCTGATCCGCTTGGTGTAGTCGGCTGGACTATCGGCGGGAAATACAAGGTCCGCTCGTATATCGGCGGCGGTGGTTTCGGTGAGGTCTACGAAGGCTTCAACAGCAACCTCCCCCAGCAGAGGCTCGTCCTTAAGTTCTTCAAGGAAGTGGCCTTCCGCGAACGCTTCGATCGCGAAGCCCAGATTCTCTGTCGCCTCGATCACCCCAACATCTCCCGGGTGATGGACTATTTTCCGGATGAAAACGCCCTGGTGATGCAGTACATCGACGGCCGGAACGCCGACCAAATCCTGCATGACAAGGGACCGCTCGAATCCGAACTCCTCCTGAAAGTCGCGCGTCACGTTGCCGATGCCGTCGCCTATGCCCACAAACAAGGCGTGGCCCACCGCGATCTCAAACCCGGCAATATCCTGATTGATAAGAACGGTCACGTCTATCTGATCGACTTCGGCATCGCCAAAGAGGGAACCGACGCCTCGCGCACACGCACTGGCTATGCGGCGCTGTCAGTGAATTTTGCCGCGCCCGAACGGCAGGGTGGGCGACTGGATTACAACCCGTATCTGAGTGACGTCTACGAACTCGGCATCACGCTCTTCAACCTCGCCACCAACAGCTTCCCGTATCGCAATCCTGCCGCCCCGTTGGTGGATGAATGGAAGGACAGCGCCGGCAAAAAACTCGCTCCCGGCTTGCGCAACGTCCTCAAGCGAGCGACTCATCCCGATCCGAAGAAGAGATATCCGTCGGTCGACGAACTGGCCGCCGCTCTGAAAGAGGTTGATTCCGTATATCTCGGCGGAGGGTATTCGAAAATCGGCATCGCCGTGGCAGGGGTGATTGTCGTGGCTGTCGCCGGATACCTCCTGTATCCACTGGTCCTTGGTCACAAGCCAACCTCCGCCGCACAATCACCGCAGGGACCAGGCTCGTCTCAGCAGACTGTGCCACCCACCGAAACCACCGCCACAACGGTTCAGAAAGCAACGCCTGAATCCGCGGCGCCTCCCTCGACCCCCGTGCTTGTCTCACCTTCAGACGGGAGCCGTTTCCGCTCGGCCGCGCCGGTGGAGTTTGCGTGGCGCGGCGATATCGGCGACCAGGGCACCTATTCGCTCGAGATCAGTTCATCAAGTGCGTTTGTAGACTCCAAGAAATATTCTGGCCTTCGCCAGGGGCGTCTCACTATCTCTGACCTCAAATCCGGAGCTACATATTATTGGCGCGTCGTAGGGATGAATGCCGACAATCAGCCGGGGCCGTATTCCGAGACTCGTTCGATCGTCCTCGAATCGCCCGATACGGCAATATCAGCTTCGCCGGTAGTCGAACAGGGTCTGCTTAGCCTCACTGTTGATCAACCGAGTGACATCTACATCAATAATCAGCTCCGCCGCGATAACGGTACCACCTGGCAGGAGTCACTCCCGGTAGGGACCTATGCAATCCGGATTCAGCATGGCCCCGACCAGCGCCAGTGGCTCAATGAATCGCTTACTGTCGTGAAGGGTCGCACCACCAGCCGTTCCTTCATGGTTCCTGCCGTCGCCGGCGGATTGCTGAAGATCACCAGCGGTCCAAGCGGAGCCCACGTCCAGATTACCGGACCAACTTCCGCCGAGGGAAAAACACCATATTCAGCCACCGTCGAGCCCGGGACATACCAGATTGCCGTTACCAGCCTCGACGGCAAGCAGAAGCAGGACTCCACTGTCAAAGTGATCGGCGGCAAAGAGTGCGTCCTTATCTTCGTCTTTCAGCCACCGGCCGCCCCTCCGTCCAACGTCGCCATCTCTTCAATCGATAACGAAAAGGTCATCAAGCAGACCATCTCCCGCTTCCAACAGGCCCTGCAAAATGCCAGCGTCGACCAGCTGAAGGCGGTCTGGCCATCGATCTCATCCAAAGACCGGGACGCGTACAACAACTCGTTTGCAACTACGGGCGGGATGGAATTGTCGGGAAAAGTCTCAGACATCGAAATCTCGGGAGCCGAAGCCACAGCTCAGTTGGCCGGTACGGCCAGACCGAAAACCAAAGGTTCACGCTCTTCGCCGGTCAAATTTCAGTTCGTTCTCGTGCGAAGCGGTGACAATTGGCTGATCAGCAAAGTAACTGCAATCAAGTAACTAACTGGACATAGGAGGTCTAATCGTGACAAAACTGCGCTTACTTCTTTACGTTGGGTTCATCGGTGTTGCCTTGACTGGCATCACCGCCGCCGCCGACCTACGCGATCAATTGGACGGCATTTTCAAGACCGTTCTCGACCTTCATTTGTCGCCCGGCTCGCACGGCAACCACTTCAAGACGGATAATTCAGCCGTCAACAAACAGATTCGCGACGCCCTCACCAGCTACATCTCCGGCAATCTCTCCTCGTTCCCGCTCAGTTCCACCGGCGCCGGCCTGACTTTCGACTTCTCCTCCGGCGTCCCGGTCGCGGCCACTACCAGTGCCGGACCAATCTTCACCGAACGAGCGCAAACCCTCGGTAAGAAAGTCCTGAACGTTGGCATGAATTTCACTCACATGCCGCTGACACGCATCCGCGGTATCAAGACGCAGGATATCAAATTCACCTTCCTTCACGAGGATGAACTGGGCAACGGCATGGGCGACGACCCCAACGAATTCGACACCATTGAACTGCAAATGAAGATGGATATCACCGCCAATGTCGCCGCCATGTATGCCACGTACGGCGTGTCTGATAAGCTCGACGTCGGCTTGGCTGTCCCGTTCATCTCGATCAACATGAAGGCCAACCCTACCTCTCGTATCAACAGCCACACGCTCGAGATGTTCGGTTATGCCAACCACTTCTATGATACGACAGCTCTGGGTGATCCGATTCTGACCCTGACCCCGCCGGCCATCGATGAATCCGCTACCGGCATCGGTGATATCGCCCTTCGCGCAAAGTATATGCTGGCCAAATCTGAAAAGACGGTTGTGAGCGGCTTGTTCGAAGCCCGCCTGGCCACCGGCGACGAGAAGAACTTCCTCGGCACCGGCGACGCCAGTTACAAGTTCGGTGTGCTGGTCTCGGGTTCCGAGGAGGGATACATTCCCCACATGAATCTGACCTATAATATTCACTCCAGCGCGTTCCAGCGTGATCAAGTCAACATCGGCCTTGGCTACGATTACCGCCTGGGTCAGAAATTCACCCTCGTGGCAGAGTGGCTTGGCAATCTCGAAGTTGGCGAAGAAATCAAGGCCTACCAGTTCCCGGGAGCGGTCTCCATTTCGACGATTAGTTCTCCAACCGGCAACCCCGTTGTCTCGCGAACAGTGTCGCCGACGAATATCCCGAACTACAAGAGTGATAACATTAACAACGCCTCGTTCGGCCTGAAGTACGCCGCCTCGTCGAGCGTCCTGTTTATGGCCGATGTTCTGCTGCCTACCAATAGCGGCGGCATGCGTGCGGAATGGGTGCCTACTATTGGCATTCAGGCCAGCTTTTGATATCACGCATACGGAGATAATCAGGCGTTACAAATACTTGACCGGTTTTTGAAAAACCGGTAGACTGTGATGACAGAAATCCGATAGCTCGAATTCGCACGATTATATGGGCCAACCAGCAGCTCGACTTGGTGACAGTACCGCTCACGGCGGAGCAATCGTCGTCGGCTTTCCGATGGTTCTCATCGGTGGTCAGCCGGCCGCCCGCATGGGTGACATGCACGTCTGTCCGATGCTCAACCCCGGCGTCCCGCCGCCACCACACGTCGGCGGTCCCATTATGAAAGGTAGTGCAACCGTGCTTATCGGCGGAATGCCTGCTGCCAGAATGGGCGACATGGCCACTTGCGCCGGCCCACCGGATTCAATCGTCGGCGGATGCCCTACCGTGTTGATTGGCGATAGCGGCGGGGGAGGGGGCGGAGCCGGCGGCGGAGGGGGAAGCGGCGGTGCTAAAGAAGGCGATCGCGAAACTGCCGCCGCCGAAGAAGGTGGTCACACCGACGCAAGTTCCGAAAGCGAGTCAGACTCCAGCGATAGCGAAGAAGACGACGTTGAGGGTCACTTCCTCGACGTTCAAATAGTCGACAAGGGCGGTTTCCCGATAACGGGCGTCGTCCATGAAATTACTCATCCCGACGGCAAGTCGTCCGGTGAGCTGTCCACCGGCGTCATCCAGCGTAATGCGGCCGATGAAGGTGATTACGATGTTGCTTTTAAGGCGATCACGCAAGCCCGGTGGTCGACCGACAAGGCCAAAGCCGGCGACAAGGTGAAGGTGACCGTGAGCACGGTCGGTGTCGAGGACGGCACACCTGCTCAGCTCGAAGTCTGGCTGCGCGATATCAAACAGCCGGATCAGATGGTCACCGTCATTCCCGATGTTACCGTCAAGAGCGACGGCATCGAAAGAGAATGGGCGTTCGAATACCCTTCCTTCGCTTCGATTCCGACCCTCTCCGACGGCCGCTCGGCGTACAGCTTGCCGCAGTACTTCTTCAAGGTCCGCATCGGAGCCCTTGAGGCGCGCTCGGCCCTGATTACGTTTACTGACAAGATAGTAATCGAAGCCAAGGATGAAGACGGCAACGCCCTGAAAGACGAACCCTACGTGGTTTTCCTCTCCAACGGGGAAGTGCGCGACGGGAAACTTGATTCGTCCGGGAAAGCGACCCTCGATCCGGTACCGGCCGCCATCCACTGGCTGCGTTTTCCCAACTTTCCGCGTCCCGAACCGGAATCCGCGCCGGAGTGATTCATGAGCGACCCGTACCACCGATATGTCTATGGCAGCGCCTTCGAAGGGAAGAAGATCAGCCTTGTTCCCGGTCGTACGAACAGCTTCACGATTCTCCCCGATGGTGTTGGCGCAATTTCCTTCGTTTTGCAGAGTGAGGCCGGCGGCGAACCGTGGCCCCAACGGGCCTTCACGCTTGAAGGGCACGGCCTGTCAATCAAGGACCAGACTGACGATCAGGGAAAGTTTCAGCACTCACCCGCCGACTTTGGCGACTATCAGCTTCATGTCGGTGACGCCAGTTACATCGTTCCGGCGATTCCACCGGAGGCAACGCCGGTCGAGGTCAGCGTGCCGTTTACGGCGCTCGAGGATCAGCGGGATGCCTTTCAGGGTCCCACCGGAAATGAATTGACTGCAGACGATCAGGAAGCTGAATTCGATAGCCAACCGGAGTAAGGCGACCGTCGCATACGCAATTATGGCCGCGCCACCAGCGAAAGCGAAAAAGAAATCTGCCGCCAGGCAGCCGGCAAAACTGGAAGCCGCTTTCACCGTCGCACTCAAGACTGGTGATGCTCTGCCGGGTCCTGTCGAGGCGTACAAGCATTCTGTATCGCTGACCGGACCTCACAAACTGCCCGGCAAGATCCCCGTCGTTCCCTTTCACACGCCCGATACCGTCTCCGACTCCACCTCGGCCGACTGCTACCTCCAGCTCTGGGAATTGGATTTCTTCCCGATCAATCGCGTTCTCACCAATGAAGAGACCGACCTCAATGAACGGAAGAATCAGTGGTTGGCAACCTTTCCCGGCGTGGTTGTGCGGACTGCCGGCGGATACCAATTCCGCCCCACCTCGTCGCCGTCTCTGGTCGAAAGCGACGTCAACGTGCTCTACGGCAAGGTCACCTTTGAATTGACCCGTGCCGGTGAATCATCCCCTTCCCAGTTTGTCATCCCCCTTCCGGAATACGAAGGTATTCTCGAACTCGCTGCTACCCTTACAACGACGTCTCTGGATCGCACTTTCGGTGAATCCAAAATCGCCCGGCCCTATGTCGTCCGCAATGTTGAGGCAACAATCCGTCGACAGTTGGATGAACGCAAAGGAATCGCTGTCGCCTTCGTGGCCGATTACCGCGCGGCGTTTTCTGATGAAGCCAATGCAGACAATGCGCAGAAGAAGGCTGAGGGCCAGAAAGAACTGGAGAAGGCAAAGGCCGATTTCAAATCGGCCGCCGACGCGCTCTGGAAGCAGAAGACGTACGGAAACGACCCGGTTCCAGCCGGCGCGACGCCACCGGCCGGCCTCGATCCCCTCACTTCTCCTGATTACAAAAAATATCTGGATACAGACAATGGCCAAAAACTGAAAGAAGCCAAGAAGCAGATTGGCCTTGCCAACAACAAGATCGCCGCAGCCGAGGCTGGAATCAAGAAGGGGCTGAATAATAAGGAATTTCAGAACCAGGCCGAGGAAATGATCAGCACTCTGCCGACGATCTTCTACGACGAAGACAAGAGCAAGATCCGGTTCGGCTTCTATCAAATCGACAGTTACAAGAAAATCGGCTCAAGCCTCACCACACTAAAGTCTAAACTCAAAGGCATCACCGACCCCGCGCTGCCCGATCCGGTAAAAGTATCCATGCTCGCCATCTACTCTCACGGTATCCGGCAGAAGACAGAACTGAAGATGGATAATTGGAGTGACCCCGGCTGTCTCACCGTCACCTCTGCCGATGACTTCGTAAGTATGATCAAGAACGATGTAACCTCGGATTTGGTCATCCCGCTCTACGCCTGCAACTGCGGCCGTTCGATCACTGGAGGCGTCGATCGCTTCTCGGAAAAAACGTACGGCAAGCCGGATCCCGGTGAAGAAATCGGCGCCGAATCACTGGGGTGGATATTGATGCGCGGACTTCTGGCTAACGGTATTAATCAGGCGACCGTCTGGGCACACGCCACCGCCGGTCACACCACGCGCAACCCGTGGCTGCGAGTCTTCTCAGCCTTCGGGACCGCCGATTTTATTGGCCTCCTCCTCAGGCAACCTCGCTTTACCGAGGCTGGCCGCCGGGAATTCCTCAAACAATTTGCCCTGCCCCAATATTCGGCCGCCAATGCCGCTCTTTATTCGAAAAGGCTGCACGCTGGTAATCTCATTCGCACTATGTGTCAAGTGAGCGGCAAGTACCTGCCGTGGGAGTGGCAGGGGAGAAAGGACGCGGACGAATCAACCCCCGGTTACAACCCCGAACTGAAACGCCAGGTCGACCTGATCTATGACGAACTGGCCGCCCTTGCCGGAGGCACGCCGGGCGCCATGGCCGACGAACTCGCCTTTACGCCCGATCGCAAGTACCTCACCGGCGCCAGCAATCCCAACTCGAATCCTCAGCTATCGGCCCATTTCACCTACGCCGATATAAAAAAACTGGCGTCTCCCATGCGTTGTAGCGTAAATCTACTCAAGTATGTCCAACTCCTGCGCTATCGGATCAAGAATTCAGTGGTGCCGCGAGCAATAGTGGCCGGCGGCGACGGTTTGGCGCTGGAGGTCCTGCCGCTCAATTACGGAAAACTGGCGGAGCAGTATGAGAAGTCGGCCGCCAAAGGAGATTCGGCGAAGGCACAGGCATTGTCGGCTCTGGAGCAGGAACAAAACAAGGCGTTGCAGCAAGTGAAGGCGATCGCAGACAAACTGGTGAGCCAGAAACTTCTGACCAGGGTTGAAATAATGGACGGCGATCCAAAACCCCAACCACCGATTGCGAAACAGTGGCTGTATTGCTATTTGACCGCATAGAATGGAACCCACGATGAATCTGTCGAGTACTTTCCCGAGAATATCGCTCTTGACCTGCCTTGCCGCAGCGGCCCTTCTGACGATGATTGGCTGCGCTCGTGAAGTTGCCCAAACGAGCCACCAACCCACACGCGATGACGCCCGCAACTGGGTAACCCAGACCCAGCGAAAGGACTCTTTCGTGGAGTTGGACACGGCAATCTCGTTCGGTGGCGCTCAAACGCCGCTGCTGATTGTCTCCGTGCCCCTCGATCAAAGAGTGCACCCATACACTCCTTACGGGCCCGATTGGGAAACCAAAATCCTCTACTTCAATGCTATTCCTCCGTCCGAGATTGTCGGTCATCAACTGCTCAGATCAGCCGGCGACACGAGCGACGTATGGGAGGAAATCAGTTGCCAATCAGTTGTTATGGCCCGTTTGAGCGATTCGGTTGCCAGTCCCGTGGTATTGGCTCAGCGCTGTGCCGAGGATGGTCTCCTTACCTGGCGCTTCGTGATCTTCGACTCTACCTCGATCAACACGCCGGGCGTCGGCACAGCGACCTGGTCATTTGGCACCGATCAAACCCATGTCCACGAGATGCTCGTACCCATTCTTGATTCTGCTATTGCCACGGAACCCTCGTCCCATCTCGGCGACGGGAAGACCGTGGTCGAGGGCGTCGAGGGCGAAATCGACAGCACCGGCACTTCCCTTCGGAACAGGACGTATTATCTTATCTGGAGAAACGGCCAGTTGGTGCGCGAACTTGGCGATTGGACTTCAACAGGCGAATAGTCATGGCGAAATCAGGACGACACCCCGGCTTCGATCTCAAACTCCCATCCGACTGGCACGAGCAGACCGTGTACACCTTCAGCGGTCCCCAGGAGTCAGGCGTGTACCATACCCTCGTCATTACACTCGATCGCGAGGCCGGAAAGCAGTCCCTTCGCGAATACGCGCGTTCGCACATTGACCAGACGCTCGCGTCCCGTCCCGATGCCAGGACACTGAAATCCGAAGAACGGGAATTGGGAAATGGCCTTACCGCCTATGAATTCGCCTATGCCACCACGCCGGCTCCCCAACAGGCGGAAATCCGCAAACTGATCTTCATTATTACGGGCGGTATCGCCTATACCATCACGGCCAATTTCTCCAAGAAAACGGCCAAGACCATCGGTCGTCAGGTAGAGAAAATCTTAGAGAGTTTTACACCCATAGATTAGTTGCGGCAGTCATGTCGGAAACCCACACCGTCAGCACCGACAAAAAAGAAAAGATCAAGCTCGATCCGTCGCTTGTCTCCGCCCATTGGCTCTCTTCGGTTGCCTTCGGCGGCCAGGACGCTCGCTGTGAAGTGCTGACTGCCTTTGTCGGACACGGTGCCCCCATAAAATTGACCGGCAAAAGCGACAAGGGGAAGAAACTGGGTAAGATCGAGGGTGAGGTTCGGGGCAACCGATTCCTGGGTGCCATTCCCATTCCTGATGATATCGAATCCGGCGACTCCGTATATTTTGAAGTTGAGCTGTCCAAAAACGGCGTGAAGGGAGAATCCGACCACATTCCCGCCCGCCCGCCTGTCGTAGTCAGCGAACTCAAATGGAGCGCGGACCGGGCCACACGCGGTGATATCGTAGGACTCTCGGGTAAAGTTAAAGGTGTGCCGAGCGGCTGGGAAGTCACACTTGTGGTGTACGAATTCGACGCCGACGGGTGTCACGACCCGATAGTGGAGCTGCCGGTTCAGGTCAACGACGGCAAGTTCGACCTGAAATGGGAGTACGAGTATTACGAGGACGTCGACGAAATCCCCACCAACGATGAGCTGGCCGAGCACGGCGGCAGTTATGCCCATCCGGAGTATTTCTTCACCGTCCGCGTCGACGGCACCGAATATGGCGTCGATCAGGCGAGCGGGCTCCTGCGGTTTAAGGACTGGCTCCAACTGCAGGTGCTTGATGAAAGCGGCAACCCCGTCGCCAACGAGGATTATGTCCTGCATCTGGCTGATGGTTCAGAGCGGAAGGGAAAGCTCGACGCCGACGGCAACTTGAAGGAAGAGGACCTCCCGCCCGGTGAAGTGGTGATCGAATGGCCGAGTCTTGACCAGATCGTCGGCCGCGAAGACAAGTCATGAGCAACGGTGGATTCTATCATGTTGTCGAGCGTGGAGAGTCGCTCTCACGCCTGGCCCGAACCTACGGTCTGGCCGACTGGAAAGTGATCTACTACCACGACCGGAACGAGAGCTTTCGAAAGAAACACCCTGACCATAACGAACTCTCGGTTGGCGAGCGTGTCTGGATTCCTGCCACTCCCAATCGCGCCCGAAGTCACACGGGCGGCATCTTTCGTTTCTTCCGGCGTGCCCCACGCAAGATAGAATCCCTCTCCATTAAGGGCCTGAAGTTCGTCTCCGATCACGACCTGCTCCTCGACAACAAACGTGACTGGACCGATACGGGAAACCGCTTCCCCAAACCGGAGTGGACCCCTCGTCTCAACTCCCCTATCTCACACACCAAGCATCAGAAACTCAAGATCACTGTCGAAGTGGAAGCACTGCCTGCCGACCACGTCACCGAGCAGGCCATCGTCCGAGTCAAGGGTGACCAGCTCAAAGTGTCTTTCGTTGACCAGGAATTTAAGATTGAAAACGGCCGGGGTGAGGCCACCCTCGAAGCTGAAGCCCCATTGTGGGATGAAATCGCGACTTGGAAGGTCCAGTTGTCCTGGGAGGTCGACATCGGCAAGCGTAAGTTTGACCTCGGACCCACCGGCCCTCACCATATCATGCTGACCTACGACAAGCCGTACGGCAGCGCCCCGACCGTCAAGCGGCTGTATGCGCTCACAACATGGGTGGATAAATATTTCACGGATAATCCCGAGTCTCCCCGCGATGAACAGGGGTATGTTGATGCCGTCTTCAAAGTAATTTCCGGCCAGGAGATCGGCCACTACTTTCTGGGCGCACCGTATCCCAATCCTGTCTGGAAGATCTTCGGCGGAGTACGTGCCGAATGCAACGCCCTGGCCGACCTCTTCCAAAAGAGTTGTCAAATGCTCGGCCTGCCGGACAAATTTGTGCTCGGGCATCTGTATCCCGGCATGCTGAAGGGAAGCGGTAAATTCGACCGCTCAGGCAAAGCCAACGAGTCGCGCGGTGTGGCGGCTACCCACCCAAATCCTGATCCTCCGCACGGAGCGAGCGAGAAGCTTATCTTTCGCGATCACTCGAAACGCAAGACGGCCTACCAGGGGTGGAACAATTTTGAAGGAACGGTGAAATACGGCGAGAAATACTACTGCATCGGCGAAAGCTGTTATGATTCCCCGGCCGCGGCCATGGAGGCCATGGTTGTGGCCACGGTCTGGGTGAGTAACGCCGCCGGCTTCTGCAAGAATCCAGGCCCCTGTCCGGAGGCAATATGGGATCCCGAGGCGTGGTCGCATATGCCGCCGCTATGAAGCCGTGCCAGGCTGCCACCCTGACTGCCATTGCTTTTGTCCTGGCCGTTTGCGGAAATCCAACCGAGAAAGGGAAGGAATCGGCTATGCCATTTGACAACGTAAGTGCCCAACTTGTCTCCTTGACCAAAACGGAGGAGGATGCGCTGACCGCTGGTACCACACCCGGTCGCGCACCTGGCCAGAAAGAAGCCGTCGAGATTGCCACTTCCTGGATTGACCAAATCATGGTCGATTCCGCCCAGCCACCCGGCGATGCCCGCTATATTGCATTTGCCGGAGATCGTCAAAACCGGTGCGATATCGTGCGAGTCCGGTACCAATGGGCGGGAAAGCAGATCGACATCGGTCAGACTTTCTGTCTCATCAGCATCACCCTGGACTGGCCCAAGCCACCCGACCAACCAACCCTGGAATTCGTCAAAAAAGTAGCTGCGGCCGTGTTGACGGAATCTCTTCGTTTTGAACCGCAGCAGACGGAAACCCACGACGGTTTGACTTTGGGGATTCAGACGCAACCCCCGACCGCCCCCGATCACTCGGATCACATCGACCACCTGCATTGGTGGTGCGATGGCCGGCAGATCGGTTTTGTCACTCTCAAAGTGCAGGCTTCGCCTGGTCGGGCCGTTATGTCCTGGGCAAAGGAGTTGAATCTTTCCTGGTTTGACCTGTACGCCAGATGAAATTCGCGTCGAAATGCGAATCCCCGGCGTACAATGCCTATTCAAAGACCTACGAGGTCTAAGTTTGAGGCCGGCGCAAGCCGTTCCAGGCCAATTGCGCTTGACAAGCTTATTTGTGAATTCGTACCTTTTGGCAAACTTTGATGCTCACATCCGGGATCTAAGACCAAATACGCGGTAAGGCGCTATCAAGCATGGATATAGCCAATTATTCGTCCGATTCTCGATCTGTTATACGCACCGCCCAGGGAAGTGGCCGTCGCCTTCCGGCACCCCGAAATTGACTTGCCACATCTCCTCGTCGCTGCCATTCGCCACGAAGGGTCAGGGTTGGAGTCCATCCTCTCGCAATTGGGGAAGAGCCGGGCCCACCTTGAGTCGATCGTCGAAGAATTCCTGAAGGAACAGCCGTCGAAGAGTTCCGTCAGAGAGAACCTGACAATGTCCCCTGCGGCCCAGAATGCCTTGGCGCAGGCTCTTGAGGAGAAGGCCAAACTATACGACGCGCTGGTGGAGCCCGAGCATATTTTCATCGCCGCCTTCGACGTTCGCTCAAAGCTCCCCGGCGTGCTGCGTGATCGGCTCGGCGTTACCACTGAAGACATCTACCAGGCGATCGCCGAGGCCAAGGCCGTTGCGCAAATCGCGACTGCCGGTTCGACCGCTCCGTCATCCGGTGACTCTGATTCCGGTTCCAAAGAGGTCTCGGGGACGCTCCGTTATTGCGAAGATCTCACCAATCAGGCGGCCGCCGGCCAATTTGACATCTGCGTCGGACGTGACAAAGAAATCCAGCAAGTCATTCAAATTCTGCTTCGTCGTCGCAAAAACAGTCCCGTCCTCGTCGGCGGTGCCGGTGTAGGGAAAACCGCCATCGTCGAGGGCTTCGCTCAGGCCGTAGTTGAGGAAAAAGTCCCGCGCTCCCTGCACGGCGTCAAAGTCATGGGCGTCGACATGGGTTCTCTCGTCGCTGGTGCCAAGTACAAAGGCGAATTTGAGGAGAGGTTCAAGGCCCTCGTGGGCGACGTCGTCAAGTCTGGCGGGCGCATTGTGCTCTTCATCGACGAAATCCACACGATTTGTGGCGGCGGCTCAACCGGCGGAGGCATGGATGCCGCCAATCTCCTTAAACCGGCGCTGGCTCGCGGTCAGATACGCCTCGTCGGTGCGACCACGGAAGAAGAGTACAGCAAGCATCTTGAAAAAGACAAGGCCCTGGACCGTCGCTTTGAACGCGTCAAGGTTGAGCCACCCTCTCCTGATGAAGCCATCCGCATTGTCCGCGGCGTCGTTCCCAAGTACCAGGAGCACCACAAGATTACCTACACTGAGGACGCCATCGTTGGCTCCGTGAAGTTCGCCACCCGCTATCTGGCCGAACGGAATCTCCCTGATATCGCGCTGGATATCATCGACGAAGCCGCGTCGGAATATGCCGTGAAGCAGGAATTCGGAAAGGACAAGATCGTCGCCCTGCAGGCGCAGGCGAAGGAGATCGAGAAGCAATTGGCTGCGTTCGGCGGCAAAGAGCCTGATCCCGAATCCGAAGAGTACGGCAAACTGAAAACCGCCGTCGAGACATTCGAGGCCACGGTCAATCGTCTCGATGAACTCTGGGGGCATCGTATCGATGCAGCAGGAGCCGGCGTATGAGCGAAAAGAAGATCAAGCCCACACCGGTTCGCGTCGAACAGCTGAAGGCGTCCTTTGACGCCAAGCGGGCTCGCTTTGAGTTGTTGCAGTCAGTCGTCGGCAAGCTCGATCAGACCATCGACGCGTCAGATATTGCCGCGGTCGTGGCGCGGAGGACAGGCATTCCGCTCTCCAAGATGATGACCGCCGAAAAGGACCGTCTGGTCAACATGGAGGGGTTCCTGCAGAAGAAGATCATCGGGCAGGAAAACGCCATCAAGGCGATCTGCAACGCCGTGCGGAAAGCGCGCGCCGGTCTTAAGCTGGCCAATCGCCCGATCGGCTCTTTTCTCTTCCTCGGCCCTACCGGAACGGGGAAGACCTACCTCCCGAAACTGCTCGCCGAGTTTCTCTTCGACGATAAGAATGCCATGGTCCGCATGGATATGTCCGAGTTCATGGAACCCCACTCCGTCGCCAAGTTGATCGGCGCGCCGCCCGGCTATGTCGGTTATGAGGCGGGTGGCCTTCTGACCGAAGCCGTCAAACGGAAACCGTTTTCGGTTATCCTCTTCGACGAAGTCGAGAAGGCGCACCCCGACGTGTTCAACGTCCTTTTGCAGTTGCTTGACGATGGCCGTCTTACCGACGGTCAGGGGCGAACGGTCAACTTCTCCAACTGCATGGTCGTACTGACATCAAACTACGCCGCCGATCGCATTCTCGAGGCCGATCGCGAAGGACGCGAGGTCGACATGGAAGAAGTCCGCAGCTTCCTCTTCGGCAAGTTCCGCCCCGAATTCCTCAACCGGCTCAACGATATCATCGTGTATCACTCCTTCACGCAGCAGCAGATCGAAAAGATCGCCGTCCTGGAATTCGAGACCGTAAACAACATGTTGAAAGAGCAGAACATCACGGCCGTCCTGACGCCGGCTGCGAAAACCAAGCTCTCTCACGACGGCTACGTCCCCGACCTTGGGGCGCGCCCCATGCAACGCACAATTGAACGCGATATAATAAACCGTCTTTCTGTTGACATCATCACCGGCGCCATCGCGTCAGGAGACCGGGTCCTGGTCGATGTGCAGAATGACGCCTACATTTTTACGACAGAAAAACGGGCAGACGCCTAGTAACGACCTGGAGGCTGGATATGGCCAAATTTGTTCTCGGGGCCACCGAGAAAGTGAAAAAGGATGATTCGATTCCGGTCGAGTTGTTGCAGTCAAACAAGACGCTCTATGCGGCACGGTTGAATACCGAAGACAACCCGGACGTCACGCCGGTCCGTTGCTCCAACATGAAAGAGGTCTTCGAAAAATTCCAGCCGAACTTCGAAGCTCAACTGGAAACGACCGACGGCCAGCAGGTCAACGCCCACTTCGATGTCAAATCGATGAAGGATTTCACCTCCAAAGAGCTGATTGAGAAGAACGACTACCTGCGTGACACGTACTACGGTAAGGAAATCCTCAATGATCTCGAACAGCAGCTCAAAAAGAACAAGGCGCTGCTCAAGACGCTTGAGGATAAGGCAAAAAAAGAAGCGCTGCTGAAGATCATGCAGCACTATGTGGATCTGTTGAGCGAATAACCGAGGTGACACAATATGTCTGATGAAGTCAAAAAAGAATCGGCTGGTGAACAGCCGGCGTTTGCCGAGGCTCCGGCGAAAACTGAAGCCCGACTTTCAGATGCCCAGTTTGCGGCGTTGTTGTCCGATTCGTTCGGCGACTACAGCAAGCTGGCTGCTCTGATGCCGTCGTTCAAAACTCCCGACAACGATCTGGTCAGCGGCGTCGAATGGCTCGACCCCAAAAAGGAGTTTCAACGTAAGGAGTTTCTCAACAAACCCGAATTTGCCGCCCGCCGGAAGACTCTCGCCCATCGTATGAAACTCTGGATGGAGCATCTGTCCACGAGCAAGTCGCCCGACGACGTGCGCAAGGGCCTCGCCGAGGCCGCGGCCAAACTCGAGACCAACCTTTCCAAAAACATGAAGACCGTCCATCGCACTGCTCGCGAGCTCGAACTCGCCTACCGGGCCGTCGACAAGTTCTTCGCCAACGCCCAGCAGGAACCTGACGAAAAAGTGAACGTCTGGTTCGCCAATGTGTCGGCCGAAGAACTGACCGACCCGAACGACAAAGAGAAGTTCGAACAACTCTGCAAGGCCGTCGCCGACCTCTATCGGGAATTCAGCATCAAGGAGGCCTTCGGTATGGCCGTTGTTCCCGGCTATCTTGGCAGTGTCGAGAATGTCGACAACTTCGCCCGGCAGTTGGGCTTCGCCAACAAGTGTCAGGTGCTCACCGATCTGCCAAACTTCGAGAAGTTCGAAGAGGTCATGGAGATGCTTGACGATCCGAACTATGCCAACCTGCCCGGCGTCGACAATTACAAGCAATATGTGGCCATCTTCGCCAACTACGTGCTTGCCCGCACGGCTAATCAGTACGAAGATGACGACATGTGGGTGCCGCCGTCAGCCTCCGTCGCCGGTAAGATGTATCAGGGCGACACCACGGCCGGTATGCAGCAGCCGATGGCCGGTTACAAGCACGGCAAGATCAGCGACGCCAAGTACCTTCGTTTCAAGGTAAATCAGGTCGACGCCGGCAAGATCAACGAAAAGGGCGTCAACCCCATGGTAAACTTCGAGGGTTCTGCCGTTGCGATGGGCGCCGCTACCCTGTTTACCAAGGAGACATTCAATGTCTATTCGATCCGGCGGACTTATGATTACGTCTACAAGACGCTCCGCAATTATCTCAATAAGCAGACGTTTACCGTAATCGACGAGAAGTTCCTCGTCACCCTGCGCACCGACATCGAGAAATTCATGAAGGCGATATCCGGCCCCGATTCGATCCTGGAAGATTACAAAATCGAAATCTTCGCCGACCAGGAAATGCGCAAGCGTCAGGAAATCGACATCAAGGTCATGCTCAATCCGAAATATCCCGCCCGCACCTTCTTTATCGAATTCGCGGCGTGGAACGAGGACGGCAAGACCGGCGTCAAAGACAAGAGCTGAACGACCGCCGGAAGCATGGTCGACTGTTTACGACAACAGAATGACAGGTATTTATACACTGAAGAAGGAGTAAGGAAATGGCAAGACGGCCTACTTTGGAAGTTGAGGGAGTCGCGTATCCGAACGTCTACTCGGTCACGTACGTACTTTATACCGCGAAAGACGAAACCGGTCGCCCCTCGGACCGCGCCCACGCCGGCGTGATTACCGTCATCCGCGAATCGACGGCTGACACCACCATGGCTTCCTGGGCCATGAACTCGGCAAAGCCGAACTGGAAGGGCGGCAAGGTCATCTTCCGCAACCCCGACGACTCGGTCATGAAAGAGTTGACCTGGACCGACGGTTTCATTACGTCGTACAAGGAGACTATTCCGCACGTCAAAGAGAGTCCCGACCAGCAGGTCTACGAGGAGTTTCAGATTTCGTGCCAGACGCTCAGCATTGCTGACGCCAGCATCGATAACCGGTGGCAGGAATAACCTTACCGACTATGGAGGGGCGGTGGTATTCCGCCGCCCTCTTTGACTATTGATGAAGCAATCCAATTCGCCGTATACGCCCAAGATCGAAATCTCCGTCTTCTGCGACGTGCGCATCGGTCAAACGACCCTCGAGGCATCCGTCTCCGGCGTGGAACTGATCCAGCGCATCGATGGTCATCACGTCCTGAACGTGCGCGTCAAGGAGGTCGGTGCACTCGGCCCAAATGACCCGATCGACCCGACGCCGTACACCAACGGTCTCGGCGAAAAAATCACGGTTACCATCAAGCCATTCGATAATCTCACCGGAAGTGACAAAAGCCTGACTTTCATCGGTCTCATTACTCGTGTCGCTTTAGAGAATTCCGTCGATGGTGCCAACTGGATCTTGATCGAGGCCCAAAGCCCCACCTGCTTGCTCGACAGTGTCAGGCACAACCGTCTTCTGTTCAATCAGACGGATTCTCAGGCCATTGATACTATCCTCGGCGAATACGATATCACCAAGGGGGTGATAACCTCCACGTCAGAACAAAGCGAACAACTGCATCAGTTCAACGAAACCGATTATGAGTACATCTGCCGGCTGGCTGCTCGTAATGGTCTGTATGCCTATTACACCGGCAAGGAATTCATCGTCGGCAAGGCTTCGTCTTCCACGTCGGTGCGACTGCCTTTTGAGGAAACGCTGGGAAGCTTTATGCTCGATCTCGGCACGACATCGCTGGGTTTCGACGCTCAACTGATGGACCCCAAGAAGAAAGAATGGGTGTCGCATACCCAGAAATTCCCTTCCATCGCGGTGTCCGGATTGATCAAGGCCTCCGTCGACGCCTCCAAAACCATCTACAACAGCGCCGCCAATTTCTCTTATGTCCCTTCAGTAGCTTCTCCCAGCCATGTGCAGGCAGTTGTGCAGAATCAGAGCTCCGGTGCTGCGGGACGACTGGTCACGGCCATTGGTCAATCGATTGATCTCTCGATCGGCCTCGGCGGTTGTGTCGAAATTGCCAAACTCGGCAACGTCGGAGGCATGTACTGGCTCACGGAAATAACGCATGTGATCAACGATAGCGGTCAGTATCATAACCGTTTCCAGGCTGTTCCTCTCGATCTTGCCTTTGCGCCGGTCAACGACCCAACGAATCGGTCCACGCATTTGCAGTACGGGTTGGTGGCTGACAATAACGATCCCGAGAAGATGGGCCGGATACGGGTCACGCTCCCGTGGATGGCGAACGAGTCGCTCTTCTGGTGCCGCATGGCCCGGCCTGATGCCGGCAATGATCGCGGCTGGTTTTCGTTTCCGGACGTCGGCGATGAAGTGCTCGTCGGCTTCGAAAACGGCGACCCCGATCGGCCGGTTATACTCGGCGTCATGCACAACGGCAAGGATTTGCCGCCAAAGGGCATAGTCGATGGAAGCGAGGTGGCGGCCTCCGAGAGCGGTTCTGACGTGATCAAGATCTTGCGAACCGTCTCCGGCAACGAAATCCTCTTCGTCGATTCGCCGGGCAACGAAAAAGTCATTATCCGCCAGACCAAGGCCAAGAATTGCATAATTCTCGATGCCGTCAGTGGCGGCATCTCAATTACCATCGAGAGTGAAGAAGACATCAACCTGGTTGCGAAGAACATCACGCTAAAGGCTCAGGAGTCGGTCACGATTGAGGCAACCAGCAAGGATGTCAAAGTCTCCGCCGGCGGCAATATCGAAGAAACCGCAAAAGCCAATTTTACGGCCAAGGCCACGGCTGACATGAAACTAACCGCCACCGGCAACGCCAATCTCGAGGCTACCGCCTCGTGTACCGTGAAGGGCACGACTCTGTCGGTCGAGGGCGCCGCTACTGGAACGGTCAAGGCCAACGGCCCGCTCACCGTGCAGGGTATGCCGGTGAAGATTAACTAATGCGTTACCTCGGTCTTCCACTCGTCCTGCGCGACGGCTATCTTCCGTCCGTTTCGCTGCAGGAGTCAATCATGTATTCGATTGGTCTGATTCTCTCCACTCGCAAGGGCCAACTGCCGTTCGATCCTGAATACGGCTCGGTCATCTGGGATCGCGAATACGCCGACATTCAGGCATCTAATAAATCTGAACTTCGCTCCGGACTCCGTGACGCTATTCAGAAGTACGAACGCCGCCTTTCCAGCGTCGTTGTCTCCTTCGAACAACCGACTTCGGTGGGGACGCGCAGCATTGGTGTAGCCGTCAAGGTTACCGGCGAATACACTGATGGCGGCCACTTGCGTCCGTTTGAAGCCTTCTACAATCTGGGTTAAACTATGGCGGGCACACCTATTGAAGGACGGGCGAGAGCCCACGACGAAATCTTCCGCGAAATGCACCGGCAGCTTCGGCGAATGAATCCGGAAACACCGGAATCGGCCGAACGACTGGACCCGGTCCTGCGCATGCTGATGCAGCTCTACGCCTATCAGCTTTCCACAATCGAGAAACGAGTTGAAGAGGTCTGGGATCGCGCCACCAAGGCGCTCATCCAGTCGATGTATCCCGAAATCAGCCGCTGGCCGGTTCCCGCCTTCTCCGTACTGCAGTGTCAACTCCTGGACCCGGTAGTTGAGATCGACGTCAATACCAAGTTCTCCTACCAGGAAAAGCGGCGCGGGGGGAATACCTTCTACTTCTCCGCTTTCAAGCCGGAACGTCTCTGCAAGACGACCGTTCGCCAGATGTTTGCCGTCGTCGATCAGGTCGCAGTCGACCTGCTGGCTTCTTCGACCACGGCTGCCAAAATCCCCGGACGGGGACAGGGCTTCCTGCTGGTTGGGCTGGCTTTCGATGGCCGCCCGCATCAGTTGGCCGGAGCGCAGATGTTTGTTCACGGCCAACCTCAAGCCACCAAACAGATCATCTGGGGAAACTGGTTGCCCGCGGATGCCACCGGGCGGTTCCGCGAGGAATTCGGCTTCTGTCCGGGTTCTCGCAATGCAGAATTGAAGGACGAGCTGATCGACCGCCAGTGGGGCGGCTTCCGCTCGACCAATGACCTGTTCGCTATTCTGCAGGAACAGTTTCTCGGGCTCCCGGAATCCTTTGTGGAAAAATGGGATCCATCCCAAATATCTGAAGACACTCGCGAAGAACTCGCCCGTAGAGGTATTGCCATGCCCTACGATGCCGAGAAGCTCTTCTGGCTGCGCATTGACCTGCCGGCTGGCGGCGACCGCCGCGCCCTGGCCGAAACGCCTCGATTGCTTACTGATTGCTGCGTCGTCGTCAACAAGGATGAACTCTCGTTGTTCAAGCACACCGGCACCAATCGCGTCATTGAGATGGAACTTCCTGAGCCCTCAGAACAGGTCCTCGGCATCTCCCGGGTCGTCGACTCCCGAGGCACCGAATACGGCACGCGTAGCCACTACTCGTCTCTTCCGGAGATGTACACGTACTCAACGGAGGAACGGAGAGACCACATCGTCGTCTGGATTGAGATTCCGCCGACCGCCGATGTCATCCCTGAATCACTGACCGTCTTCTACGGTGTGACCCTTGGCCCCAAAGCCAACGGTATCGATCCCGGCAAAATAAACGAGATGTTCACACCTCACCCCGGTATCACCAGCGTGGCCAATCTGCTTCCGTCTAAAGGAGCCGTCCCGGCTCGCAACGAAGAACAATTGATGGCCGAAGTTGCCGCTCGCCTGCGCGGGCGCGATCGCGCCCTCTCCTTCGCCGACATTCAGCGCTGGACCGCGTCTTTTGATCCCCGAATCTCCAGAGTCAACTGCCGGCCGGGAGTGGAACGCGGCGAGCGCGGTATGCGCCGGTGTCTTGTGGTGGAGGCCCATGTCAAGGCGGATGATTTTCTCTCCGAAGTGGAACTTGAACTGACGCGCGATCGTCTGATGAGATTCCTCACCGCTCGATCCGCCGTCAATACTCGATACAAGGTGGAAGTGATAACTCGATGAGCCCGGTGAGCCTGCAACTCATGCCCAATCTTTCAAACCGACGTGCTCCTGTCACGCTACCCGTCGCCTTGATCATCCTGGAGCGACTGGGTGTCGAGGCACACCAGATGCAATTCCTGGCTGTGGGCAGCTCCGGCAACTACCGTGGTGAAATCCAGGAACAGGACCCACCGCCGGGTGCCGAGCTTTACCCGAGTTCGATCATTACGCTAAACGTTGGCTTCGCCAGTGCCGTTGATATTCTCCCGTACCAATTTTTCTACGGTCTGGCCGGCAATATCGATCGTACCGGCGAGTGGGAAGATAATGCCCGCCGCTTCATGGCGCCCTTCGACGCCGCGGTTATGCACGCTGAGGCGATGGCAGTCCTCGTGCCGCTGGCCTATAATTTCAGCATCCTGTCCGAGCACCACTTGACCCGTTACTTGCAGTTGTTTGACCAATCCGCTGTCGGGGAATCCGATCTCAATGCTCTGCGCGTCTGGGCCGAGTCTATGCCCGGCTTCTACCACTGGGGCGGTAACCCCCGCTTTGTCGAACGATTTCTCCAGGCCCTTTTTGGCTTTCGCTTTACCATACAGGAAAACGTTGAAAGCCGACATGAGACTCCTGAGGCACTCCGCTGGAGACTCGGTCAGAACCAGAATACGCTGGGGCACGAATCTGTGCTGGGCAATAGTTTCTCAGAGTGCGATACCTCTCTTGAGGTGACGGTGCACGATGTCCCACCGAACCAGGTTGCCGACCTCCTGCCAAACCACCCCCTGCGGAGGAAGGTGGACGAGGTGCTGTCTGTCTGTCTGCCTGCGGGGATGAACTGCCGCGTGCGGGTGGCCAGTCTACCTACGGCCGGTCGGCTCGCCGGTCCAAATCGACTCAATCGTCTGGGCTATACTGCCCGTTTGGCCAAAACAAAGAACGATAGACAGATGCGGGCAAAGGTGTCTTGACACCGACCATAAACTGTCCGTAGATTGCGGACTGAACATTTAACGCATGTGACGTTTCCGATGAGTGAATTTCGACTTCTTTCTGTAAACTGGCAGGATGGTATGCTCATGAGCGAGCAGCACCTTCGCGACCAGGAAGCTTACTTTGAGAACCTCGTGCGCTGGTATGCGCTGCGCGGAGGGGACTATTACGGTCTGGCGGCCAAATCGTCCTCCGGCGAGCCCTCGCTCAGCCTCCACTTGAGCCTCAGCGGCTCTACGCTGGCCGTTCAGGTAGTGCGCTGTCAGGCCCTTACATCCGATTACTGCGTGGTTGAAATCAACCCCGCCACCGAACCCGTGGTGAAGGCCGATACTCGAGTGTCCGACGCCGCTGTACCGGTCTATATCAGCCTGTCGCCTCAGGCGAAACGTGAGGCGGGCCAGCCGGATCCCGGAGAAGATATTCCAAGGCCGCCGTATCGCGCCTTTGATTACCGACTTCATTTGAGTCAGCCACCCGATCTTCCGGTTGGACACTATCTGCAAGTCGCCGAGATCAATGTCGCCGGCGGTTCGGTAGCTATTTCAGATCGCTATATTCCTCCGTGCCTCTCCTTGTCGGCTGACGCCCGACTCATGGCCAAGGCTCAGGAATTCCGCAATCGCATAGAGAATCTTCTCAAATTAGCGGCCACCGGCTATCAGAAGGTTGCGGCGGCTCCTGCCGATTCCGAGTTGCAAATGGCCGTCCGCGAGGCGCTGTTCGCCTGCGCCACTCATACCGCCGCGTTCGCCGACAGCTTGATCACCACGCGCAACGCCGGGCATCCGGCCGAAATGGTCGCTCTCCTCAAGAGGCTCTTCCGTCTCTATCGCACTGCCCTCTTGCTCCAGCCCAGATTGCGCGACCACCTCAACGAGAAGTTTTTCTCGCGGCAGGGGGAAGGCGACGTTCGCACGTTCGAGGCCGCCGTCGACACTTTCCTGTTGGCCGACTATGATCATCGTCAAATAGCATTAGGGCTCGCAGCTATCGACGACATCCTGGCTCGACTACGCGGCGTGCTCGGTTTCCTGGCTCAGGAAGATCCGGTCAAGCTCGACCGCGGGGCCGTTGTCGAAGAAACGCTCACCTACAACGGTCGCACCTATCGTCTGGCCGCGTTCGGCGAGCACAAAGTGGAACGGATCGGCGAATTGACCTACTTATCGATCAATCTCGCCCAACCGATGGCCGTATCCGATGCACTGGTATTTGTAGCCAAGGAACTGCTCTCGGCTGGAGAGTGGTCCGGCATGCGCGCCAAGTTCGGTATCAACGAAGTCCACCGGCCTCGGGCAAGTCGACCCGGTGGTCATCGACTCGGTCTCGTATGGCAGCAAAGTTGTGCTCAGGCCCGACGGTATGGATCGCCACCCGTCGGCTCGGCGCTTCACGTTGATTGTTTCCGGCGCCGCTATTGCCGATAAATTGTCGGCTATGCGCAAGTCGGATCTCTCGGTTTACACGGTGTGAGTTGATAGTTAAGGACCAGCTGGCATGGACGCACTGAACTATATCAATGACCTCTTCGCCTATCTCGAGACGTACGAAACCAAGTACGCTCAGTTCGAGACCGAGGCTTTTCTTCAAACATATAATGGCATCTATGCCGTTTTCGGCACCCTGCGGCACCAGAAGGAGAAGGCGGTCGAGGTCGACTCGCTCTTGTTTGAAAAGATCAAGACCCAACCGCTGAATTCGTCCGATCTGCGTGAGTTATCCGTTCAGATTCTGGTCTCCTATTTCGAGTCCGTAGCTGTAGTCGAAGGTCAGAATAACCGTGCGTACCCATATTGTCGTGGTGTCCGTCCCATTAAGCAGGACATTGCGTACATGGCCAACCACCTTGTGCCGAAGTTGTTCCAGACCGGCTCCCTGAACGGCAACTTCCGACTGCACGTCTTCTTTCTGGGAGAAATCGCCCGTTTCGCCAGCAAGTTTGGCTCACCAATTGACGCCGGACTGTCGCCCGAGGCCTTGCAGGCGATGTCGCTTCCACACCAGTTACTCGAACTCGGCAGGCGTCGGCTCGAATTCGGCAACGAATTGCTGCGCGACCGCAATTCTCTCGAGTATACTCTGCAGAAATTGGGGTATTTCGACAAGCAAAGCAAGATCGACAAACTGGCCGCCCTGTACTTTGGCGAATGGGGATATGTCACTGAGATAGGATTCTGGGACCGCGTCAAAGCCTCATTTTCGGGAATGGGCCGCAAATTCCGGGGTTCGTTCTCGAGTAATCGGTATTTCTGGCTAACCATGACCCAGCGCAAAGCGGCTTACGGGTTGTATGCCGGGATCATCATTGTCAGCATAGCGCTGGCAATTCTGGTGCCCAAACTCTGGTCGTCACACACGCAACACAAATTGCAGGAATTTCAGGAAGAGTACGTAACGTCGCCCGCGAATAATTCACCTGCGGTTAAGACCGATGCCGGCTCGCGCTGACCATCGATTCCGGGCAACTTAGTAGGATACATCAGTGGATATTTCGAGTCTGATCTTAGGTTCAAAGAAAGCAAAGCTTGCCGCTTCAGGGAAGAAGGGCGGCAAACCAGCGGTTACCACGCAGTGGCCCTCCGGCATCAAGATCGGCATCGTCGGCCACGGCTATACCGGTAAGACCGTTCTCTACACCGTGCTGTACGAGGAGTCTCGCTTCGCCGGCGAACTGCAACTGTCTGTTTCCGACACGGCCACTTCCAACGAACTGGTCAAGAACACCCGCGCCATCACCGGCCGGGCCGTCAGCGAGGGTCCCGGCACTCGCTTTGAACGCATGGGTGATAAATCGTTCCCGGACGCCACCATGCATGATCTGATCCTGCGCTTCACGGCGATTCTCAACGGCAGCGCCAAGGTGCCGGTCGTCTGCTATGATTTCCCCGGCGAAATCCTGTCGCTCGGCGGCAATCCGGAACAGCGCGAAAAGGCTATCGACTTCTTCTGCAATTGTGACGCCCTGATCTTTGTCTTCGATCCCAAACTGCGCTTCGATGAACTGGGCTGCCGCTCGCGCGTGGAGACCTTCGTCACCATCCTTGAGCGCATCGCCCCGCATCAGGGACGAATTCCTATCCCGATCGCTCTGATGGTCACCAAATCCGACACGCTCGCCGGCTTTGGCGACGAGGCGCAGATCACTCTGCTTACTCCGGAAAATGAGCACGCCATCTCGGAAGACTTTGACACCTTCGTCGCCAAGGTCATGACCGAACCCGCGCTCACGCGCAACCAGACCTGGGCGGGTGAAGTCCGCGACATCCTCGTAAAATCGCGCGAACTCCTGCGCGTCGTGCTGGGACGGACCCTGGATTTCCAGATCTTCTTCGTCTCGGCCACCGGCCAGCCGCCGATCAAAATTGGCTCCGACGTCGGTCATTCCAAGTACCGTCCGCCGGACAAACTTACGCCCATCGGCGTGAAAGCCCCGTTCTATTGGATTCTCCAGGCTATCGCCCGCAACAAATCGATCAGCCGGTTTCGCACGGTCGCCAAATGGACCTCGATCGTCGCCGCCATCTGGATCATCGTCTACTCGATTCCCTTCATGTTCCATTTCTGGTATCAATTGCCCTTCACCACCCGGGTGGAGGACACGGCCCGGGAACATTATCCGAGCGCGAATTACTTTACCATGCCGAAAGAGCCGCGCAATCAAATTCGGAATGCCTACGAACGGTACTCAAAATCGTTCGTTGTTAAGCAGTTCTTCCCCGGCTACGCCCTCGTGGCGCAGGACATCTATCGCAAATACACCTCCGCCTCTGTGGATGATCTCGAACGCGAACTGAAGGTCTCGCTCGACAAATTCACCGGCATCGTTCGCGACACCGCCCTCTGGCCGTCTCGGAAAGTAGATGGCGGCGATTCGTTGTTTGTCGACGATCTCGACGCTTCCGAATTTGTCAAAGTGGGCGACAATTTCCAGTCCATTGCTTCAGCGGCCCCGGAGAATTCCACACTTAAGACCGACGCCGACCGCGCCGTCTGGATGTGGCAGAAATTCCGCAGCATGATCTTCGCCCCCGATGATCCCGAACTGCTCAAGCAGATGCGCGACCGCGTCGCTCAGGACAAGGCGCAAATGGGTCCGGCTCTGGTCGAGGCTTTCAGCGGCCTGGGACAGGTTGTACAAGCCAAAACCGTCGTCCAGCAGACGCGCAAGGAAGCCGGTCAGCTTGGCTCTGAAATCGGCGGCTTGTTCGACCGCATCAACGCCAGCACTGATCTCATGTACCGCGTCAAAGGCGCTGTCCGGGAACTGAAAGAGGCCCGTCAGACGCTGAGTGTCGACCCAGCCAATAATGCCAACGCGATTTCCAAGATTGATCGTTACGTCCAGGGAATTGAAGCTTTCTCAAAGCGCGGCGACTATGCCTACCGCGCCACCAACATTCCGGCCGGTCACCACTTGCACATCATGGTGAAAGAACCGGGGCGACCCGACGCCTGGGTCAGGGGGCAGACTGTCACTTCCACGTTCCCTAAGCCGTACGTCCTCAAGTGGAAGGCGGGGGATGAGATTCACATTGCTCTCGACCCTGACAATCACGACGGCAAAGACGAATACTGGGGCGAGCGAAGCGAAGTCAAAAGAATCCTGAATAGTGATTTCGCTCTCTTCGAAATGGAAGGAACGCTGACCATAGGTTCGCAGTCCGTTACCATCGTATTCGACAAGAAATTGATTGATATTCTGCCCGTTATTCAATAGTTCCGACAGGAGGTCACGACATGGCTATACGTTATCGCTCCGCACAGATGTTCATCCTGATCTTGGTTGCGCTATTCGCGCTGACTGCGCTTGGCTTCGCTCAGGTGCAAGTGCCCGCCGGCACCAAGGTCCGCGTCGCCTTCACAGAAAAGGTCTCATCCGGCAGTGCCAAGGTCGGCGACAAGGTCCCGATCAAATTGGTTGATTCTATCGTTGTCGGCGGCATTTCGGTCGTCAAGGCAGGAGCCACCGGCACGGCTACGGTGAAAAAGGTCCAGCCCGCGGGCAAGCCCGGCAAGCCCGGCTCTATCGAGGTCGAACTCGGTGAACTCGACGCGAAGGGTTTCTACAACTCCCCCGACAACCGTAAGCTTGCGCTGGCCGGACCCGACGGTCCACTCGTGGCCAAGGGCGGCAACAAGAAGATTATTTCCTTCATTCTCGGCTTTGGTTTGCTCATCAAAGGGGGGCAAGGGGTTATCCCGGCCAACCAACCGATGGACGCCCAGGTCAAAGAAACTATCCTGCTCATGCCGTGATCTGACTGTGCAAAAATAGGTCTCCGATTTATGAACTCACAAGCTCTGTCATCCAATCTACGGATTGACAGAGCTTCTTTATTAGGTATATTCGATGTACATCTGTCGCGTTGAGCAGATCATGGTCATGTCGCAACCGAGGAGGACGGGGGATGAGGTGACTGCATGAATCTGTTATCTAAATTGCTCCTGCTTCTTGCGCTCTGTTTGAGCGTTCCCGGATTGGCTTCGGCCAACTCTATCGCCATTGAATCTCCGGCTGCCGGAACCGTCATCAAGGCGGGCACACCTCTGTACATCACCTGGACTTCCGATGGGGAAATCCCTTTTGTCAATGTCGACCTCTCTTCAGACGACGGTGCGACCTGGCGTCGACTCGCTACCCTTCTGTACAACGACGGGCAGTACTCGTGTCTCATTCCGTATATCACCGCGCCTGCCTGCCGGGTGCGCGTCTCGGACGTATCCGGATCCGCCACCGATGTTTCTGATCGGTTCTCATTCCTTGCCGGTGTGCTCACCATTCGACCCGCGACAATCGATTCGACTGATCATTTCGCCCTCTATGGTCAGGAGCGCGCTGTCGACGTGTGGCTTTTCAACACGGGTGAAGCACTGGTGCTGTTAAATTCGTCCCGAGTCACCAAATCGACTTACCCACAAACCGACTGGCTCGCCGTCGACCCTCCGTCGCTGGCCCTGATCTGGCCCGGCGATTCACTTCACTTCCCGGTGGTAATCAACAAGGGAGGGGTCTTCGTCTCCGACGCTCAGCTCGAGGCGTCGATTCAATTCGCCTACAACGCCGCGACGGAAACGACAGCCGTCGCCATCAATACAGCCGTCCGCTCCGACAACCGCCCGCCGCAGCTCGCTCATGTCGACAGTCAGTCGGCCGCCGAAGGCAGCTCGCTTATCTTTTCGGTCTACGCTACCGATCCGGACGGGACTATTCCGACGCTGGGCGTCACTGACATGCCACCAGGAGCCACCTTTGTTGACTATGGCAACGGGACCGCCCTCTTTCAGTGGGAAATCGGCTATGCCGCCGCGCGAACATACCATACCACTTTTCATGCGAGCGATGGCCTGCTCCAGAGTGAGACCACGATCACCATTACGGTCACCAATACCAATCGTCCTCCGGAACTCGTAGGAGTCACTCAACGCTACGTCTCTGCTCTCAAGACCCTTGCCTTTGATGTGACCACATCCGATCCCGATGGTGACCTGGTGATCATTACTATGGCCAACCTGCCCGCCAATGCTTCTTTCGAGGATCACGAAAACGGCACTGGCTCATTTTCATTCTCTCCGACAGCCGGCCAGGCGGGTGACCACAGAATCGTGGTAACCGCGACCGACGGCTTCGCGGTGGTTGGGACCATGTTCACAGTTTCTGTCGATCCCGCCACGCCGATGTCTGTTACCTCGTGCGCCGCCTGCTCCCCGCCCAGCCCGTTCGGCGACATACTCGTTACCGATCCAATTATCCTCACCTTTAGCCATGCGCTTAATGAGCAGAGCCTCGCCTCCCATGTGCTGATCACGAGCCGTCGCATTGGCCAGATGCTATACGCCTACGATCCCGCAAGCCGGTCGCTCATTGTGACACAGGCGCACGGCAGGCACTTTCCCAACGATACGATCAATATCCTCGTCTCAGCCGGACTAACAAGCCACACAGAGGAAATCCTGACCACCAGTTACGTCGGCACCGTATTCACCGGCCCGATCGTCTATCCGGGTGATTTGGATGACAACGGTGTCGTCGACGAGCGCGACATCCTGCCCATCGGCGCTTATTTTGGGAAGGATGGCCCTGCTCGCCAGACTCTGGGCGGGGCAGACCCGGCCGCAGAACCGGCCCATCGCTGGGGAAAAGTGGCAATGACGTATGCCGACGCTGACGGGTCGGGAACGATTGACCTCGACGACATCTGCCCTATCAGTGAGCATTTTGGATGGAGACGGAGTGACAACCCGGGATCGGATCCTCTTGCCGGTGATTCCACCGCCGGAATGAATAACCAGATTCGCGTGGGACAAATGCTATCGGCTCTCGTCAATTGCCCCGAGTCGGCCGGGAAGCAGGCACTGTTGGCCGCTCTGAGTGGCTCCGGCTCAGCAACCGACCTTTCGCTGCCCGCCACCACCGAGGTTTTTGCCAACTACCCGAACCCGTTCAATCCGACCACCACCATCGCCTTCCAGCTTGCCGCCCCGGCGCACGTTCGCTTGATTTTGTTCAACGTACTGGGGCAGAATGTACGGGTACTGGTTGATGAATTCCGCCCGGCCGGCAGTGCTGAAGTGGAGTGGGATGGGCGCGACCAATTTGGAGCCGCCGTCGCCAGCGGCATCTATTTCTACCGCTTTGAAGCGGGAGACGTGCACGAATCTCGAAGCATGCTCTTGCTGAAGTAAGTGATCGCCACGGCCGGCATTACTGCGCGGCCGTGGTGAACACGTTGGTGTATCCCGTATAAAAATTACTCGGATAGATCGACTGCTGGTTGGCGTCCTGCATCGAAGTACTCGACACCCAGATCAACCCGCTGCCTGCATTACCCACGGTAGTGCGGAAGAATATCTTCGCCACCTTCGCATAGCTGGTTCCGGGCCAGAGCGTTTGTGTCGTATTCGTTTCCGTAACCGAAATTGAGACATATGGGTTCGCCCTGTCTACGGACGCGAACTCGATGATGCTATCGGCCGCCGCCGAGAAAAATTGCACACTATCGGCAATAACAAATGTCGTCGGGTAATAGACCTGGCAAGCCATCCCGTACAAGTTGTGCGGACCGTGATACAGCGCCAGGATCACCGAGAAGGTATCTCCGATAGCGCATCTTACCTCGGACGGCGTAGTTGTCAGCAATGGCACAGTAGGGAAGAGGGTGAAATCAATCGTGACCGTTTGATTGGCGATCAGGTCGGCCGTGTCGGACGCCCGATAAAGTACAATTTCGCTGTCCGGAAACGATCCTTCGCCGTACATCGTGTCAATTGCCTCAAGCACGAACTCGCGATCGATGCCTGACGGCACCGAGAGCTCGCCGCTCCACCGATTGGTCACACTGTCGAGCGACAACGGCACAAGCATCGACGGCATGTCCGGGCCGCTGATCCTGATATGAGCGTACGGTGCAATCCCGGTCGACAGCGCCGCCGGTGCGTCAATTCGCACCACAGCACTGTTGAGAGAACTCCCCTGGTCGACAATCCGCTCCGAACAACCGAACATCGCCAGTCCCGCCAGTACCACTGTCACCGCGATATAGAGAACATTGTATTTTACCATGTCATTCCCCTAAAACGTTACGCGTGCACCGCAGGACACTTGAATTCCGGACAGATCAATCGTGCCGCCGTCTGCCTGCCCGGTGTACCATCCAAAGCGTGCTTCAATATTCCCCTGACCGATTGCTCGGACAATCCCCGAACCGATTCCATATATATGCGAATTGTCGAGCGTCTCCTCATTGGCCTGAATGAACCGCGCCGACGCAAACGGCGCAATCGTCCATTGCGGACCGGTGGTGAACCCGCAGTTCGCCCCGAGCGAAAACTCGTTGCCGAACAGCTTCAATTGATCAACCAGCGTCTCCGCCGGATAGGCGTACCGCTGATTCCGTCCGCGTAGAATATATGACGCTTGGCCGCCTACCGAGAAACGGTCCGACATCCGCTCGCCCGACAAAATGAATTGCGTCACCGGCCCCTGCCGAAACGACTTAAGCTCCTTGAACTTGTCGGTGGCATAGTACGTGTGAAGCATCTGCAGAGCCCAGCGAGTGTTCTCCCGTTTGGTGTCAAAGCCGAGATTTGCCGTTAGTATGTCGCCCGGATTGTAGTCGTCCCCCCCTTCATACGGCGTGTAACTTCCCAGCAGGGAATATCCAATCCCTGCACCCGCTCTTATCTGCCCGAGCATGGTCACACCGCCCACCAGGAAATTCAGCCCCAGACCTTCGCCCAGCCGACGAACGGGAAAGTTGAGAAAATCCTGCGACAGCGCCTGCACCAGCCGCCACTCCTCGGTAAGATTCAATTCCTTCTTACCCGTCGGAAGACTCGCGCCCAGACTCAACAGAAGATGGTCATTGGACAGAGAGCGATTGATCTGCAGTCGCAGATCCTCCAGCCCCGACATCGAATAGTCGTTGACGTCGGTTTTGAGTGAGTTGGACGTCCCGCCCAAATAGAATTGCGCGTCCATATTTTCGCCGAGCGGAAGAAACCCACTCACTGGCAACGAAACCTGTCCGATCGTCGTCTTGGCGTCGCCGCTCTCCAGCGACCAATGCGTATAGGTAAACGACAAAGATCCCGAGGCGGGCTGCCCATAGACTATTTGTGCTTGTGAGCTTACGACCGTTCCGAGCACCAGGACTGCCGCCGCCAAAAGGGTACGCATCTTATTTGTCTCCATGTGCGCCCCCGTGAACAATGACCGTCGTCTTACCCGCCACAAACGGCGGCTTGATCGGTGGAACCGGAGTATTGTGTGGAATCATCCCGTTATCTATGACGATCTCAAAGAGGCGATAATCCACATCGCCTAGTTTGCCCGTCGACGATGCATCATCCAGTATCTGCTCCTCAAAGGAACCGAAGTCCGATGCGTACGCATTTCCCGGCGCCAGTCGAGCACCCAGCATGTCTGACTGTGATGCTGCTTCCTTGAAAGATCCGTCCGCCTTAACGGCGCTCTGAAACGCACCCAGCGCCTCATTCGGCATGCCGCGACGCTGGAAATCCAGACCCCGGCTGTATGCCAGGAATGCAACATACGATTCAGTAGGAACCTTTTCAATTTCGGTGCGCTCCTCCGGCGTCGGCTTCACGCCGGCCTTATCCAGCACGCCAAACACGAATTCCTTCTGTACCTTGAAAAACGATTTGAGCTCGCCTTCATTGGCCCCGGTCGGCGTGAATTCGCCGTCACCAGTCGATACGATGCCGCCGTCCAGGTGGATTCGCTCAGGACCGGCTCCCACCAGCGATCCGGTCACGACCTGCTTCGAGCCAAGCAGCTTGCCCATTCTCGGAGCCGTTGCCTGATCGACCATGCCATTTTCCGACAGCTTCAGTTCCTGCATGATGAAATCGAGCTTCGATCGTTCTATCACCGTCAATTCATGCACCTTGCTGAGGTCATTCGAAGTCATTTCCGCCAGCCCCAGGCTGAGCGGCGCCAGGTCAGGGGGGAGAGTCGAGCCGTCGAAATTCACAACGGCGATTGATTTCTCTGGAAACGACTCTACGTTAATTGATTTCTCCTTCTGAACGACGTCGCTCGCCTGCGCCTTGAGCCGTTGTTCGCTCAAAAACGACAGGCGTGCCCGTATCGCTGAACCGGTCTTGCCTTTTGGGTTGCTCCGGAGACCGGCTGCATACGCCTTCAGCGCGTTGTCCGACTGGTTTTGCTTCTCCAGCACCATGCCCATGTAGAGATGTGTCTTGGGGTCATCCGGCTTGAGCTGCAACGCTCGCTTCAACGATTCCTCGGCTCCCGACAAATCACCCTTCTGATACATGGCTAGGCCGAGATCCTGCCACGGCTTCTGATCCTTCGGGTGCGCGTCAATCATCTTGTAGCTGTTCGCAATGGCCTTGTCCAGCGCGACCGGATCAATCGTCGGCGATTGCGCTCTTGGCGAGCCGCCGAGGGCGCAGATGAGAAGGCCAATCGCGATATGAGGTATGTGGCGATTCATGAATTCCGCTTTCCTTTGCGCTTAACCGGCCAACGGTCGGTAGACATCCATTTTCTTCTTCGCTTCAGCAAACGTCTTGTCCATATCGTACGCTTTCTTGAAGGCGTCATACGCCTTCTTGTATTCGTACTGATCGACAAATTCCAGACCTTGCGAGTAGTACTTCGCCGCGTCCATCGTCTCGGTCGAGGCTTCCTGAATGAGTTGACGAACATTGCTGCCCAGCGTCTCATCCAGTTTCTTCGCCAGGTCCGCCACCAGATCCTTCTGCATCTTCAGATATTCCGGCTTACCCTGGATATCCGCCGAGGCGACAATTTCCGACGTCTCAACCTTGACCACCCGGGCCATCATCGCCGCCGTCTTGTCGTCGAGCTGCGTAATACTGCCGAAAACCATGTACTGCGCCCCGACGATCTTGCCGACCTTGGATGCCGTGGACTGGTCAACCGCCCCCGACTTCTGCAGTTCCAGTTCCTTCAGAATGAATTCGATCTTATCGCGCTCAACCACTTTCATATTGCCCAGTTTCATGAAGTCGAGCACCATGAATTCAGAGAGCGCCCGGCTCAACATGCCTAGCTCCTGCTGGTACTTTCCCACCGAGTAATTGTCAAAGGGCAGGATTGCCACCGTCTTCTGCCCCGGTTCCGAATTTACATGACACAACAGCGAGTCCTTCGCGTTGGTCAATCTGAACCACTTGGTCCGCAGCTCCTGAGGCCAGATGTCGCGAGGCAATTGCAGGACACAGGGGCCGATTTTCGAAATCTGCTCCAGATAGCTGAACGCTTTGCGCTGGAATTCCGCCCCCTTGGCGTAGTTGACGATGCTCAACACCTCCAGAATGGCCACGCTGTCCTGCGTCGTCAATCCCGGGCGAGCCAACACGTCATTAGCTACTCCCAACGCCTTTTCAAACTCCAGGTCACTGTACAGCCGGACGGCCTCGGCCAACTGTTCCGGAACCGTGCTGCTCTTCTGGACCTGCGCAAATGCCGCGGTCACGCAGAGGACCGCGATGCCGACCGCAAGACCTGCTCGCCTTGCCATGTGCGAAGTGCTCACCATACTGGTACCCTCATATTGATATGCATTGTTTTTCAAAAAATTGTCGGGACAGCATCAATATAGAAACCACAATTCTGCTCGCGCAACTCTTATTGATCGAATTTCAGATTCACTCTCACTGCGTCTCCCGCCGCTATTGTCAGCGTCGTATCACGACTTGCCGCCTGCCCGTCGATTTCCGTCTTTACTTCTATCCGATATTCACCCGGCGTCAGCTTGAACGCATACGGCGTGACTTCGTCCTGAAGCTTCCCATTAATATAGATTCGCGCTCCCGGGTAACTGCCGGATCCGATACGCACTTCGGCCGATCCCACCGGTTGCTGTTTGACCGGCTCGACCGTCACCGGCTTGGGTGACTCACCTGTCGTCGTGGTTTGGGGCCGTGAGTTTTCGACAGTCTGTCTATTCGAATTCTGCTCAGCGGTGGTCGCCGTGCGAGGTTGGTCCTGCGCAACTTGTGCCGGCTCCGTCACCTGCTTCTGGGTATCGGTCGCTTGTGCGGTGTGTAAGCTATCTCCGGATGGAATTGAACTTGGGACATTTCCTGCGGGTTCACTTTTCCCACCCAGCATCCAGTAGGCTCCCACTCCCACAATCACGATTGCGGCCGCAATTCCAACGAACATCCCCGCCCGTGATCTGGAGTCCGTCTTTTTTTCCGTCGACGTGCCAATTGCCACCGTCTTCTCGTGATGCGATCCGGAATCGCGAGGGAGAGGCACTGCCTCCAGCGCCTTCTTCATGGCAGCTGCCGTCATATACCGTTCCGTCGGCGTACGCTTCAGCGACTTGAGGATGACTTCCTCCAGCGCCTTGGGTATTTCCGGATTCAGCGACCGCGGCGATACCGGCTCATTAAACAGCTTCGCGTCGCGCAGCAGGAACTCGTTGTCGGCCTTAAATGGCAGATCACCGGTCACCAGGTTGAAGAGTGTCGTTCCCGCCGCGTAGATGTCAATTACACCGTAATTCGTGCTCGGCGTCGGCGTAAATTGCTCCGGCGCCATATACGACGGTGTACCGCAGGCCGTGCCGGCAATCGTCAAATCGGGATCGGATTTCCCCTTGGCAATCCCGAAATCGATCACCTTTACCATCCCGCGCTTGTCGATCATGATATTCGACGGTTTGATATCGCGATGATAAATCTCCTTGCTGTGGGCGAAATCAAGCACATCCAGCACTTCGCACATGATCCGTACCGCCTCGCCCAACGGCAGCCGCCCCAGCTCCTTCACCGTCTGATCCAGCGAAACCCCGTCGATATATTCCATCGCGATGACAAATTCGTCACCATGGGCGAAGAAGTGCTTGATCTGACAGATCTTCGAGTTGCCGTCGAGCAACGCCAGCTTGTCCGCTTCCTGGCGAAAACGATCCACCAACTGCGGATCTTCGAGTATTTTGAGAATCACCTTCAGATTGGGAATATCAACATGCACGGCCAGGTACACTTTGGCCATACCGCCGGCGCCAATCTTCTGAACTACCCGGTAATTTCCTATAATATCTTGCTGCATAAACCTCAAAGGTAGGCAACACAACCCAAGGCTGGCAAGACTAAACTGCCACTCGAAATAGCACTCTCCGGAAGCGGTTGCTCTCACCGTCAAAGTGGCTATATTGCCCGCGTATGATCTCCACCATATTAGACAATTGTGAAGCAGACAGGAACCATTGAGAATTATGAATCCCGTAGATTCGACTCAACAAAACGCGAGTATCGACGGTTGGGCGATCACCCAGGGCGTGGTCGACTTGAAGCCCTCCGTCATTCGCGAAATCCTTAAATTCGCCTCTCAGCCGGGCGTTATTTCGTTTGCCGGCGGTCTCCCTGCCCCGGAACTCTTTCCCCTCGAAGATCTCAAAGCTGTGTGCTCGCAGGTGCTCGATTCCTACGGTGCCCCCGCTCTGCAGTACACGCTCACGCGAGGCATCACGCCTCTGCGCGAGCTGCTGGCCCAGCGAGAGACCTCCGAGGGCGGGCACGCCACCGCTGACAATATCATGATTACCACCGGCGCCCAGCAGGGTATCGAGATGCTTGCTCGGACCTTTCTGAATCCCGGCGATTACATTCTGACCGAAAACCCCACCTACGTCGGTGCCCTCCAGGTCTTCGGCTACTACCAGGCCCGCTATTGTACAGTGGATATGGACGAGGACGGGATGATCGTCGATCAGGTGGAAGATCGGCTTCGCCAATATCGTCCCAAGTTCATCTACGTAATCTCCGATTTCCAGAATCCCACTGGAATTACCATGTCGCTCGAACGCCGCAAAGCATTGGTCGCTGTGGCTGCGCGCTATCACGTCCCGATCGTCGATGACAACCCGTATGCCTATATCCGATTCGCCGGTACTCCTCTGCCCAGCCTCAAAAGTCTGGGCGGAGACGGAGTCATCGCTCTCCGAACCTTCTCCAAAACCGTCACTCCCGGACTTCGGGTCGGATGGATTGTCGGCCCCGGCAAGCTTATGGCCATTCTTGAAAAAGTGAAACAATTCACCGATCTGCACAGCAGCACCTTCAACCAGTACATGATCTTTGAGTACATGAAGTCCGGCCGCTTTGAACCGCACGTCCAGCGAATTCGTGACGATTACCTCATGAAGCGAAATCTCATGCTGAAACTTCTTGAGGATCGCTTCCCCAAGGGGATCACCTGGACCCGCCCGGAAGGCGGACTGTTCCTCTGGCTGACCCTTCCCGAACATTGTTCGGCGCAGGCGCTCTTCCAGCAGGCGGTCGACCTGAAAGTGGCCTACGTTCCCGGTGCCCCGTTTTTTGCCAACGGCGGCGGTGAAAACACGCTCCGGCTCAATTTCTCCAACGCTCTGCCGGCGCAAATCGATGAAGGCGTCGCCCGACTCGCGAATTTGTTTGCTAAATACGTGAAATGACATATATTGATATCTGAGGTCAATGATGAACGCGTATATTACCATAGAGATCGGAGCCGTTGCGGCACTTCTGCTTAATGTTGCCGTTGTTTGGGCGATGTGGCAGTGGCGTCGGTATAGCTTTGTCCCGGTTCGGAGGCGGCGCGATCGGTAAATTGCCCTCATTGCAGAGCAAATCGTACATTCAACCCGCCTCTTCGGCGGGTTTTTTTATTGCCCTGCAAGCGGCAAGATTGAACATTCAATGACTATGAACATATCTTTTGCTAAATACCATGGCTTGGAAAACACGTTTCTCGTGATCCCGGCCGATCGTCTGCGCCTCAGTCGGGCACAGTGGTCAAAACTTGCCGTCGCCATCTGTCACCCCAACCGGGGTATTGGCGCTGACGGAATCCTCGTCCTCTCGAAAAGCCGAAAAGCCGACCGGAAAATGGATATTTTCAACGCCGACGGCTCCTGGGCCGAAAAGTCGGGCAACGGCCTCCGCATTGCCGCCCTTCATCTCGCCCGGCTCTCCAAACGCCCCGCTCCCGTCAGCTTCGAGGTCGCCGGCACCATCAACGCCGTTCGCCCTTCAGAACGACGAAAATTGCCCCAGTTTACGGCTGAAATCGGCGCCCCGGATTTCGTCGCCAAACGCATCCCGGTGAAGTCCCGGCTCTATACCATCATCAATTCGCCCGTCGTCGTCGATGGCCGGCGCCATCGCATGACTTGCCTCTCCGTCGGCAATCCTCACGCCATCATCCTCGTAGACACCTTCAAATTTGCCTGGCAGGAACTGGGAGCCAGAATCGAAAAGGCGCCCGTGTTTCCGAATGCCACCAACGTCGAATTCGTCCGTGTTGTCAGCCGCAAGAAAATGGAAGTTGCCGAATGGGAGCGGGGCGCAGGCCCCACCGGCTCATCCGGTACGGGAGCGGCGGCCGCCGTCGCCGCCGGTGTCATGCTCGGACTGGTCGATCGCCGCTGCGAAGTTGTCTTTCGACCCGGATCGCTTCATGTGCACTGGAACGCCAAAACGAATATCATCGAACTCACCGGACCGGCCGAATTCATCGGCGAAGGAGAATTCCTGTGGACCCGATGACCGCAAAAGCCATTGCTGCTCTGGCGAAACAAGGGAACGTGATCCCCGTCTTCGCGCGTATTCCATCTGATCTCGAAACCCCGGTGGGTGCCTATATCAAACTGGCGTCCGGTCGACCCTACTCGTTCTTGCTTGAATCCGTCGAAGGAGGGGAGAAGTTGGCCCGCTACTCCTTCATCGGCGTCGATCCCTTTCTCGTTATCGAGGGACGCTGGAAACAAGTCATCGTCCGCCAGGGGAAAAAGGAACGACATATCGCCGCCAGCCCGCTCGAATTTCTCAAGGAACTCTTCTCGGTGTATCAGCCCGTGCGGATTGAGGGTCTGCCTCGATTTACCGGCGGCGGTGTCGGCTATTTTTCCTATGATGCGATCCGATGGATTGAACGAGTCCCCGATACCCGCCCCGATCCCATCGGCTTGCCCGAATGCCAGTTTGGCCTGTATAGCCGAATTGTCGTCTTTGACCACCTCCGCCAGGAGATTATCGTTATTGTCAACGTGCTTCACGACTCAGGTCAAAAGGGCCTGGCGGCCAAAATTACCCGCGCTCAGCGTCTCCTGAAAGAGACCATCTCCGCTCTGCAGCGTCCCCTCCGTATCCCGAAGCCGCCACCCAAAAAGCAAAAGGTGCGCATGATCGCCGAGCAAACCCGCCCCGACTTCGAGACCATGGTCCGCCGCGCTGAACACCATATCAAAGAAGGCGACATCCTTCAAGTAGTCCTGTCGCAGAGATGGCGTCTCAACTCCAAAAGCGACCCTCTGTCAGTGTATCGAAACCTGCGCCGACTAAACCCGTCGCCGTATATGTTTCTGCTCAATTTTGGCGACAATGCCGTCATCGGCTCGTCGCCCGAGATGCTCGTTCGTATCGAGGATGGCACGATCGAAGGACGCCCGATCGCCGGAACGCGGCCGCGCGGCAAAACTGATGCGGAAGACGAACACCTGATTGTTGATCTTCGCAACGACGAAAAGGAAATCGCCGAACATACCATGCTGCTCGACCTTGGCCGCAATGACATCGGCCGCGTCAGCGTTCCCGGCTCCGTGGGTGTGCACGACAACATGAAGGTTGAGAAATACTCGCATGTCATCCACCTCGTCAGTTCGGTCAAGGGTACCTTGAAGAAGGACATCAGTGCCCTCGACGCCTACTTTGCCTGTTTCCCCGCGGGGACTGTTTCCGGTGCCCCGAAGATTCGGGCTATGGAAATTATCGACGAACTCGAACCAACCCGGCGCGGTGTTTACGCCGGCTCCATCGCCTACCTCGATTTCTGGGGCAATCTCGACTCGTGTATTGCGATCCGCACCATCGTCAAGAAAAGTCAGTCCTATTTCGTTCAGGCCGGTGCCGGTATCGTTGCCGATTCCAACCCCACACGGGAATACCAGGAAACCATCGACAAAGCCAAAGCGGCTGTTGCCGCTATCCGGGGGGTCGACATTTGATCCTCCTGCTGGACAACTACGACTCGTTCACCTACAACGTCGTGCAATACCTCGGCGAATTGGGCGCCGAACTGAAAGTAGTCCGCAATGACGCCGCCACGGCCGCGTCGCTGCTCGACGAGCATCCGACCGGCATCGTACTGTCACCCGGCCCCGGCCGTCCCGAGAACGCGGGCATCATGCCCGTGCTGATCGAAAAAGCCGCTGGTCGCATACCCATCTTGGGCATCTGTCTCGGGCACCAGGCGATCGGTCAGGTCTTTGGCGCCCGGATCACTTATGCACCGACTCTCATGCACGGGAAGACGTCCGAAGTTCTGCACGATGAATCGTTTCTTTATCGTGACGTTCCGTCACCGTTTACCGCCACCCGCTACCATTCCCTCGTCATCGACCCGGCGACCCTTCCGGCCGAGTTGGCAGTGACTGCGCGCACGGCCGACGGTGTCATCATGGGCGTGCAGCACCGCGCGCTTCCGATTGTCGGCGTGCAGTTTCACCCCGAGTCGATCCTGACCACCCACGGCAAGACGATCCTGCGAAATTTCCTGAGAAGCCTGTAGTCTATGATACAAGATGCTCTCAAACAGGTGCTCAGTGGCGCCACTTTGTCGACCGAAGAGGCCGCTATTGTCATGGACCAGATCATGACCGGCCAGGCCACCCCGGCGCAAATTGCCGGACTGCTCGTCGCTCTCCGACAAAGAGGGGAGAAGGCCGAGGAGATCGCCGGCTTTGCCCTTTCCATGCGACGCCATGCGGTCAGGATTCATATGTTCGAGGACCATGCTGTCGACGGCTGCGGGACGGGCGGCGATTCCGCTCACACGTTCAATATCTCGACCGCCGCCTCGATTGTCGCATCTGCCGCCGGCGTCAACGTTGCCAAGCATGGCAACCGCTCCGTTAGCTCTCTGTGCGGCTCCGCCGATCTGCTCGAAAGCACCGGTGGCAACATCGATCCGGGCCCCATGAAGGTAGAGCTAACCCTTTCGAAACTCGGCTTTGGCTTCATGTTTGCCCCTCGCTTCCATCCGGCGATGCGCCACGCCGCACCGGTGCGCAAGGAACTGGGTATTCGCACCGTGTTCAACGTGCTCGGACCGCTCACCAATCCGGCCGGCGTCCAGCGTCAGGTTATCGGCGTCTATGACCGCTCACTCATGGTTCTTCTCGCTGATGTCGTCCGGCTGCTCGGCTGCAAACACGCTCTCGTCGTGCATTCGACCGACGGTCTGGACGAATTCTCCGTCACTGACATGACCGAATACATCGAGGTCTCGCCGTACGGTCAGGCGCTCAGGCGCATTGCTCCTGAGGATGTCGGTCTCACCCGCCATCCCGCGGGAAGCCTGGAGGGCGGCGATGCGCCGACCAACGCCCGCATTCTCAACGACGTGCTCGACGGCCGGAAATCGGCCTATCGCGACGCCGTCGCCTTCAATGCCGGTGCGATGATCTATGTCGGAGCAAAAGCAGGGGATATTCGCGATGGCGTCAAAATCGCCCTGGAATCGATTGACAGCGAAGCCGCCAAACATAAACTTCAGGCGTGGATTCAACTCACCACAGCGTAGGCCATGATAGCACTCCCCGTCGACATTGACCGGATTCCGGTCCAGTCCCGACCGCCCTCCGGCCCGCTGGGCCATCTTCGTGAATACCTGGCCCACCTCAGCCTCTTTTCGCGGAATGCGCGATTGTATCTCATCGGCGCCTTCCTCATGGGGGTGAACTTCGAAGTCTACCAGTTCCTGCTCAATCTCTACCTCAAGGAACTGAGATTCGGCGAGGGTGACATTGGCTTTGTCAATTCGTTCCGCGCATTGGGCATTGCCCTGATGGCTGTCCCGTCGGCCGTACTCTTTTCACGCTTAAAGCTGAAGCCGTTCCTGATCACCGCTGTCGTAATGTTCGCCGTCGCCAGCTTTCTCATAACTACCAGCACCAAAATGGGCATGCTCGTGACTTTCTCCCTGCTGGCCGGTATCTCGTGGTCATTTTTCCGCGTCGCCGGCGGACCGTTCTACATTCGCAACTCTACGCCAGTCGAACGCACTCACCTGTTCTCGTGCTCCTTTGCCGTCCTTCTCTTGTCCGGGATGCTTGGATCAGCCGGATCGGGCAAGCTGGTCACGATCATCACCTCGGCCACTGGCAGCAGCATTCTCGGATATCAAATTGCCCTCTACTTCGGTATCGCTGTCGGTATCCTTGCGCTCATACCGTTTTCGATGATCAAACCCTTCGGTCCGGAAGTTAACGACCGCCCGCTCAAAATCCGACTCGCCACTTTTCGCCATCGCGGCGGCTTCTATCTGAAATTGACCAGCATCAATTTCCTGATCGGCCTGGGCGCCGGTCTGATCATACCATTTCTCAGCCTCTTCTTCCGGGACCGCTTTCACCTTCCGCCCGACCGCATCGGGCTGGTATACCTTTCCGTGTCAGCGGCCATGCTGATCGGGACACTCGCCGGCCCGCTCCTGGTGAAACGACTCGGCCTGGTCCGAACCGTCGTATACACGCAGGTCGCATCGATTCCGTTCATGCTCACCCTTGCGTACAGCTATTTCCTGCCACTGGTTGTCTTCGCCTTCATCCTTCGCGGCGCCCTTATGAATCTCGCCGGGCCGCTCTCCACCAATCTTGCGATGGAAATCGCGGACGAGTCCGAACAGGGCTTCGTCAACGCCCTCCTGACTGTCGCCTGGACCGGCTCCTGGATGATCGCCGTTGCTGTCGGCGGCCACTTGATTGAGACGTACGGCTACTCACTCACCCTGAATATCGCCAGTGGTCTATACCTGCTCGCCTCACTTCTCTACTTCTCGTTCTTCAGGTCGATCGAACAGCGCCGGGAAAAGGGAAGTGGTTGGTACATTCCGGAGCGTGAGGGTTGAGATGAACATTCTGGAAACCATAGCCAACCACCGTCGCGAAGAGGTCGACGCCCTCAAGCGGACTCGCCCGCTCACCACTTTCGTAAATGATTTGCCGACCCCTGCGAGCCACTCCTTTCGAAAGTCCCTGGTCGGTGACGGTACCCGCATAATCGCCGAAATCAAACAGGCTTCGCCTTCGAAGGGCCTTCTCGCACACACATTCGACCCCGCGGCAATCGCTAAGCACTACCATGATGGCGGTGCGGCAGCCATCTCCGTTCTCACTGAGCAACGCCATTTCATGGGCCGCCCTGAATACCTGCAGCTTGTCGCTGATATCTCCGGCTTGCCCGTGCTCTGCAAAGATTTCGTCGTCGACGAATACCAGGTGTATTATGCCCGCCTTATGCGGGCCGATGCCGTTCTACTGATTGTGCGCCTGCTCACACCGGCACAACTGACGGATTACTTGCTTGCCGCGGGTGAGATCGGTCTTGATTGCTTGGTGGAAGTTCACAATGAAAAGGAATTGGAGATCGCCGTGAACTCCGGCTGCGCAATTATCGGTGTAAACAGCCGCAATCTCGATGATTTCACCGTTTCGCTCGACACAGCCGAGCGGCTGGCGGCGCTGATTCCCAAACACACACTCAAAGTTGCCGAATCCGGCATCACCACACGAGCCGACATTTCCCGGCTCCGGTCCGCCGGCTTTGACGCGTTTCTCATCGGCGAGGCTCTCATGACTGCCCCCGATCCAGTCGCGCACTTGAAATTTCTGAGGGGCGCATGAACCGATTCCGCATCAAAATCTGCGGCGTCACCCGCCCACAAGACGCCGTTCTCGCCGCCACTCTCGGCGTCGACCTCATTGGCGTGATATTCTACACCGGCTCTCCACGCGTTGTAACGATGCAACAGGCGAAGGCAATTCTCGACCCGTTGCCGCCGATGGTCCACCGTGTTGGTGTCTTTGTACACGACACTGCAAACAGCATCATCAAACGTGCTTCACTGCTGCACCTGGACTTCGTTCAACTCCACGGCGCTCAAACTGAGTCCGATATTCGCGCCGTCCGCGCCGCGGGCTTCAAAGTGATCAAGGCGTTCGATGGTAATACCACGCGGACTCCTCGGACTGCGGCCGACATTGTCATGTTCGATAACCAGTCCGAAGGCGAACTCGGTGGCACTGGCCGGCAATTTGATTGGCCCGCTCGCCCACGCAAAGCCACGCCCAACTTGATGCTGGCCGGTGGGATCAATGCTCAGAATGTCGAGGAAGGCGTGCGCCTCTTCCGGCCGCTCATCGTTGATGTCAACTCCAGCGTCGAGTCGGCACCCGGAATCAAATCGAAAGTCAAACTCACTCGCTTCATGCGAGTTTGCGACAGGATTCGCTATGGCTGCTAAATCCAACCGTTGGCCGGACAACAAGGGCCGGTTCGGGCCGTACGGTGGACGTTATGTCCCGGAAACCGTCATCTTCGCCCTCGACGAACTGGAGCAGGCATACGCCCGGGCCAAACGCGACGCCAAGTTCAGAAGCGAACTGAGCGAGTACCTTCGTACCTATGTCGGCCGCCCCTCACCGCTCCATTATGCCCGTCGCCTTACAACTCACCTCGGCGGTCCGAAGATCTATCTCAAACGCGAGGACCTCAATCACACCGGTGCCCACAAGATCAACAACACCGTCGGCCAGATTCTCCTGGCCAGGCGAATGAAAAAGGAACGCATCATCGCCGAGACCGGCGCCGGCCAGCACGGCCTGGCCACGGCCACGGTCTGCGCCCAGTTCGGACTGTCATGCGTTATCTACATGGGTGCGGAGGATATTAAGCGGCAGGCTCCTAATGTCGAGAAAATGCGTCTGCTCGGCGCCGAGGTCATCCCCGTCACCTCCGGCTCGCAGACTCTGAAAGACGCTACCAACGAGGCTCTGCGCGATTGGGTGACCAATGTTCGGACCACGTTCTACATCATCGGCTCCGTCGTCGGCCCACACCCGTACCCGATGATCGTCCGCGATTTCCAGTCAATCATCGGTAAGGAAACGCGCCAACAGTTCAAACGGGAAACCGGCAAACTCCCGACTGCCGTCGTCGCTTGCGTCGGCGGCGGCTCGAACGCGATCGGCATCTTTTCCGCCTTTTTGCCGGACAGACAGGTGCAGTTGATCGGCGTCGAGGCTGCCGGCCACGGCGTCAACACGACCAAACACGCCGCAACCCTCTCAAAAGGCAAGCCGGGCGTTCTGCACGGCTCGTACAGCTATCTTCTTTATGATGCCGAGGGTCAGATAACGTTGCCACACTCCATTTCCGCCGGTCTCGATTACCCCGGCGTCGGCCCCGAACACAGTCTGCTCAAAGATGCGAAACGAGTCGAGTATGTTCACGTCACCGACCATCAGGCCCTGTCAGCCTTTCGCCTGACTTCCCGTCTCGAGGGCATCATTCCCGCCATGGAAACCGCTCACGCTCTGGCCTGGCTGATCGAGAATCCGAATCGCTTCACCAAGCGCGACACCATCGTCGTCTGTCTCTCCGGACGTGGCGACAAAGACATGCCGATCATTGCCGCGATGGGGGAGAAGTGAGCCGCATCGCGCACACCCTCTCATCTCGAGGCAACCGGAAACTGCTCGTGCCGTTTCTCACCGTCGGCTACCCGACCATCGATCAGTCAAGGCGATTGGCCGAGATTGCCATCGCCTCCGGAGCGGATATGCTTGAACTTGGCATGCCCTTCTCCGACCCGTTGGCCGACGGTCCCGATATCCAGTTGTCCTCGCACGTCGCCTTGCAGAACGGTGTAACTCTGAGGCACTCGTTGGAAGTAGCGAGTCACGTGCGCACCGGGAGCAATATCCCCATAGTTTTGATGGGCTACTTCAACCCGCTCCTCGCCTACGGCCTCGAACGGTTTGTGCTGGACGCCGCCCGTCACGGTGTCGACGGGTTCATCATCCCGGATCTTCCGGTTGACGAATCCGCCGAACTTCGCTCGCTTCTCGCGACCAGTTGCCTGGCTTCGATCTTTCTCGTATCGCCCACCTCGACGCCGGCTCGCATGCGGATGATCGACAAACACTCCACCGATTTTGTTTACGCCGTCACCGTCACCGGCGTCACCGGCCGAGCTGCACAGTTTGACGATTCGACCGACGAATATCTCGCTCGCCTTAAACGGCAACTGACCAAGCCGTTTGTTGCTGGTTTCGGCGTCTCTGATGCCGTCGGTGCCCGCCGGCTATGTCAGTCCGCCGACGGTGTCGTCGTAGGCTCGGCAATTGTTCGCCAGATTGACCCCAAAGACGCGACGGGCAAAGGGAATCTCACGCGTGTTGGTGCATTTCTAACCGATCTCCGTCGGGCCATTGACCATCCGGCCGGGAGCGAAGATTGACATTGCCAAGTGGAACAGATGGGCCGATATTTGCCCATTCCAAGAGCATTATGGAAGCAAAAGATAAATACAGAGTTGAGTTTGCCAACGCCCTCGCCACAGCGTTTCGGGCTGTATATCCCGACGCTTTTGCTAACGGTGCGAGCGGTATGCTAACGCCCGACAGTATCTATGAGGGTCTCGAAAAGCCCAAAGACCCCCGCTTGGGCCGTTTTGCCTTTCCAGTTTTCAAGTTCGTTAAGTTACTTAACGACAAGCCGATGGACATTGCCATTAAAGTCGCAGATGAAGCCAATCGGCTCCTGAGCGCCTCCGGCCACTCGACCATCCTTTGTCGCGGCGTCTCTGGCTTTCTCAACGCGGAAGTCAACGCCACCAAACTGACCGCCGAAACCATCACCCGAATTCTCACCGAGCAATCCAGCTACGGTAACTCCACTGTCGGCGCCGGGAAGACAAACCTGGTGGAGTACTCTTCTCCCAACATCGCCAAGCCGTTCGGCGTCGGACACCTCCGCACGACCGTCATCGGCAACTCGCTCCGACGTATTTTCCGCAAACTCGGCTACACCGTCGTCGGCATCAACTACCCCGGCGACTGGGGCACTCAGTTCGGCAAAATGATCGTCGCCTTTAATAAATGGGGGACGCCTGACACTCTGCAGGGTAACGCCGTCCAGAAACTGCTCGCCCTCTATGTCCGCTTTCATGTCGAGGCCGAGAAGGATCCTACGCTTGACGATCAGGCGCGCACGGCCTTCAAGAATCTTGAGGATGGCGATCCCGACGCCACTCGTCTCTGGGAGGAACTCAAACGCATCTCGCATGAAGAATTTGACCGCGTCTACACCATGCTCGGCGTTGAATTCGATCTCGTCTACGGCGAATCCTTCCTGAACGACAAGATGGAAGCAGTCGTCAAACGGCTCGAAAAAGTCGGCCTCACCTCCGTCTCACGCGGTGCGCTCATTGTTGATCTGAAAGATCCGAACCTTCCGCCCGCATTGCTCAAGCGGGCCGATGGCGCCACACTCTACCTGACCCGCGATCTCGCCGGCCTCATCTGGCGTTGGGAAACAGTATCACTTCAACGAATCACTTTACGTCGTGGGTTCGTCCCAAGCCGATCACTTCCGCCAGTGTCTCAAAGTGATCGCCATGCTTGAAGAAGCCGAGACACCAGCCGCCGGACAAGCGGATGACCGGTCGTGTGAAACATATCGAATTCGGCTGGGTGAAATTCGGCGACAAGTCAATGTCCACCCGCCGTGGCAATATCATTCTGCTTGATAATCTGCTCGGCGAGGCCATCTCGCTGGTCAAGGCCCGCATCAAGGAGAAGAACCCCGGGCTGGCCAACATCGACGAGCGTCGCTCGTATGGTCGGCGTCGGCGCGGTCACGTATTCCCAACTCTCCGTGCGTCGCCTGAAAGACGTCAACTTCGTCTGGGACGATGTCCTCAATTTCGAGGGCGAAACCGGCCCCTACCTGCAGTACACTCATGCCCGTCTTTGCGCGCTCATTCGCAATTACGGGCAGCCGGTCAAAGCGAATGTCAATTACGCTTTGCTCGATTTCGAGGAAGAACAGCGCGTCGTCGAACTGCTGGCCGATTTTCCGGCCGCTGTCGACGACGCCGCCTCCCAATACGACCCGTACCCGCTGGTCACGTATCTGATTCGACTGTCCGGCGCGTTTAACAAGGTGTACCAGCGCAAGGATGCCGCGGGTCGCATTGACAAAATTATTTCCGATAACGCTGAACTCTCAGCCGCGCGTATTGCGCTGGTCGAGTCCGTTCGCATCGTGCTGAAGGAAGGCCTATATCTGCTCGGACTTCAGGCGCCGGAGGAGATGTAGCGATTGCTCGGTCACACAACTGACAGGCGGGAAGACCAGGAAATTTTCAACCGCCTGATTGGTCAGGAGTTTTCGATGCTCATTGTCATGGAAGCCAATGCCTCGGTCGATATGGTCGACCGGGTCTGTCGCGAAATAGAACGAATGGGTCTCACTGCTCACCCCATGCCCGGCGCTCAGCGCACCGCCATCGGGATCACCGGTAACAAGGCTCAGATTGACGCTGACCACATTCTTGGTCTGCCCGGCGTCCGCAACATCATTCAGGTCACCCAGCCCTACAAACTGGCCAACCGGGAATTCAGTCAAAACGATACCATCGTCGATATCGACGGTGTCAAAATCGGTGGCTCGGAATTCATCATCATGGCCGGCCCCTGCTCGGTGGAATCACGCGAGCAAACCTTCCGGGTTGCCGAGCGAGTTGCCCGAGCCGGTACGAAAATCTTCCGGGGCGGCGCCTTCAAACCGCGCACGTCGCCATACACTTTTCAGGGGCTGGGGGAGGAGGGGCTGAAAATTCTCGCCGAGGTTCGGGAGAAATTCGGACTCAAAATCGTCACCGAAGCGATTGATACGGAAACCATCGACATGGTTGCCGATTACGCCGATATCATTCAAATCGGTGCCCGCAACATGCAGAATTATTCCCTGCTTCGCCGTGCCGGACGCCAGAAACGACCCGTCCTGCTCAAACGCGGCATGAGTGCGACACTCGAAGAATTACTGATGGCCGCCGAATACATCATGGTCGAAGGCAACAAACAGGTCATCCTTTGCGAGCGCGGTATTCGCACCCTGGCCGATCACACCCGTAACACGCTTGATCTGGCCGCCATTCCCTTCATTAAGAAGATGAGCCACCTGCCGATCATTGCCGACCCCAGCCACGGCACCGGCCGCAAAGACAAAGTGCTCCCCATGTCACTTGCTTCGCTGGCTGTCGGCGCTCACGGCCTTATGGTCGAGGTACACTCTGATCCGGAATCCGCCCTCTCTGACGGCCTGCAGTCCATCACGCCCGACGCCTACGACGATATGATCGTTGACCTTCGCAACATGGCGAAGGCCCTCAACAGGACGGTCGTGTGAGTCGCGATATAACCCCAGCCCGGCGCATCGGCGGAACTCTGCGCGTCCCGGGTGACAAATCAATCGCCCAGCGCGCAGCATTGCTCTCCATCCTGGCCACGGGGCCCATACATGTTGCCAACGCGCCCCACGCCGCCGACGCCAATTCCGCCATCAAAGCGGCTCAGCAATTCGGCGTGACCGTTGAGACTACCGAGGAAGGTCTCCGCCTTACTCCTCCAGCATCGCTCAACATCCCTTCCGACCTGATTGTGGATTGCGGCAACTCCGGCACGACCGCGCGACTCCTGGCCGGCCTCATCGCCGGCAGCGAACTATCCGCCACTCTGGCCGGGGATGAATCACTCTCGCGTCGCCCGATGAAGCGCATCGTCGACCCGCTCACTGCTATGGGCGCCGAGTGCTATGCTACTGACGGCCATCTTCCCATGCGTATACAGGGGAAAAAACTGCTCCCGTTTGAATACACCATGCCCATTCCGTCCGCGCAGGTCAAATCGGCCGTCTTGTTTGCCGGCCTCGCCTCGGGATGCCGCATACTCATTCGCGAAAAACAACTCAGCCGCGATCATACCGAAATCATGCTCGGTTATCTTGGCACCGGTATCAGCGTTCGTGATATCAAACCGGTGCTCACTGAGGATCCCAACGATCCCCGCCGCAAAAAAATGGTGATGCCCGAGGATTTCAAACGCGAATCCATCCTCCCGGCCCGTGCTCGGGTAGCCGGCGGCTCGATTGATATCCCCGGCGATTTCTCCACCGCCGCCTTCTTCTTCGGCCTCGCCGCGATCTCAGGCAAATCCATAACGGTCGAGCACGTCGGCCTTAACCCGACCCGCACTGAATTCCTCAATCACCTCAAGGCTGCCGGTTGTAAGCTGATCATCGAGAATAAGACGATAGTCTCCGGCGAACCACGCGGCAATGTCACTGTCACCGGTGAAGCGCTCAAGGCCGTCAAGGTACACGGTGAGACCGCCGCCGCCATGATCGATGAACTACCCATGGTCGCCGTTATCGGCGCCTACGCTCAGGGGACAACCGTCATCCGCGACGCTGCCGAATTGAAGGTGAAAGAGAGCGACCGCCTCGCCGCTATCGTCGAGAATCTTCGTGCCATGGGCGTCAAAGTTGGCCTGCTCGAGGACGGCTTGGCGATCGAGGGCCAGCGCGAATTGCAGGGTGCCGATCTGAAATCATTCGGCGACCACCGCATCGCCATGGCCTTCGCCATTGCGGCTCGACTGGCCACCGGTCCTTCTACTATCGATGATGCCGCCTGTGTGGCGATTTCATGTCCGGTCTTTTGGGACCTGTTGCAGCAAGTATCACATTAGCTATTCCTGAAGGGAACGCCATGGCCTTCCATTTTGGCCTGCTCGGCGGTACAATCGACTACTCGAAATCCCCCGCGATCTTTGAGGTCATCTTCGCCCAAAGCGGGATTAGGGGGCGATTCGACCTTTTCCCGACCATGCCCCCCGCGTTGCCCCAGCGCGTGAAACAGATCGTCGACGACGGCGTCACCGGCCTCAGTGTCACGATTCCTTTTAAATCCGCAATTATCCCGCTCCTTTCAGAGCTCGATCAATCTGCTAAAATGATCGGTGCGGTCAATTCCGTGCACTTCAATGAGAACGGGGCGATTGGCTACAACACCGACGGCGACGGGTTCTCCGCAACTCTCGTTCCGCATGCCAAAAAACTGGCCGGCACGAAGGCACTTATTCTTGGCAGTGGCGGCGCTTCCCGGTCCGTCATGCACACCCTTTATTGGACCTATGGCCTCCGCGAATTCGCCGTCATGAGTCAGAGTGTCGCCGATCCCGCCGGCTTGTGCGGCTCTATTGCAGATTTTGCCCCCGAGGCCAAAGTCACCTGCCTGAATCGTGCCGACAAACACTGGCCGGTCATCGGCAAAGTGAGTTTGATCGTGAACTGCACTCCGCTCGGTGGACCGCTTCACCCGCGCCAGCAGGCCATTCCCACCGGCTTTCCCTGGCCTTCCGATGCCATTTACTATGATCTCAATTACAATGATGACAACGCGTCGGTTCAGGCCGCGCGCAAGCATGCCTCCGTCGTGATCGACGGACGCCGGATGTTGATCGCCCAGGCGGTGCGATCATTTAAAATATGGTCCGGCCTCGAGGTCGACCCGAAACCGATATACGAAAAGATCTTCGGCCGCACATGAAAAAGGCGAAACGGCATATCTATTTGGTCGGGTTCTCCGGCAGCGGCAAGTCCACGGTTGCCCCGGTGCTCGCGCGACGGCTCGGCCTCGGACACGCCGATTCTGACACGCTGGTCGAAGAAAAATCGGGTTGCTCGATCACTTCAATCTTTGCCGGCAAAGGCGAGGCCGCCTTTCGCCTGTTCGAGTTGAAAACTGTGGACAAACTAGCCCGAAGCCGCGATCCGCTGGTTATCGCACTCGGCGGCGGGGCTCTGCTGAACCGACAGAACCGCACCGCCATCACAGCTACCGGGACGGTTATCTATTTGCGCTGCTCCGCCGGAGTCATTCACAAGCGACTCGCCGAACATGGCAATCGCCCGCTGCTGCACCCGTCGACGGGTAGGCCCCAACACGCGCGGATACGTGAAATGCTTGCGCTTCGCCGCCCCGGCTACGAAGCCGCCGCTGACCTCACCATCGTCACAACCAATAAGTCGCCCAAAGAGGTAGTCGATGAAATTCTCCGACGACTTGGCCGGCTCTGACGGACATTCGGCCCCCATCATCGTTCGCGCCGGGGAACAATCATATCCCGTAATCATCACCCACAACGATTTCGCCCGTCTCTCCGAGCTGACCCGCACTGCCGTCGGCGAAAACCGGCTCTTCCTGCTCGTCGACGAAAACGTGCACGAGCTTTACGGCGATCGTCTGTATCAGCCATTTTCCGACTTCCCCCTGGCCACCGTCGGCGTCATCCCGTCGGGAGAAGGCACGAAGGACCTTGACACCGTTCAGGCCCTCTACGACTTCTTCCTCGTCAATCTTGTCGGGCGCCGCGATTTCATCGTTGTCATTGGCGGCGGCGTCGCTACCGATGTCGGCGGTTTCACCGCCTCAACTGTACTGCGAGGTGTCCGCTGGGCCGCCATCCCAACCACCTTGCTCGGTATGATCGACGCCGCCATCGGCGGCAAAACGGGGGTGAATCACTCCGTCGGGAAAAACCTGATAGGCGCCTTCTGGCACCCGACTTTCGTCTTCACCGATCTCTCCTTTCTTTCCACTCTTCCGCCCCGCGAATTCAACGCCGGCGTGGGGGAGATGGCCAAGTACGCCGGCCTCATAGGCTCGGCATTTGCCGATCCCTTCGAACGATGGTTTGACAGCGGTTCGCCGGCCGACACCGATGAATTCCTGGAGCTTGTGCATCAGTCGGTCGCCTTCAAAGCCGACCTCGTCTCCCGCGACCCCGACGAACGTGATCTCCGCCGCCACCTCAACTACGGCCACACTTTTGCTCATGCGATTGAGACGACTCTCGGCTACGGCACTTTGCTTCATGGTGAAGCGGTAATTGTCGGCCTGTTGGCCGCCGTCCACCTGGCCCAGATTGTCGCTTTGCCCGGCGCTGAAACTCTGTCTCGCTACCAGCTCCTCCTCGAGCGGCTCCTCACCCGCGTGCCAAAGCACTCACTTGACCTCGACGCCGTCATCGGAGCCATGAGCGCCGACAAGAAACGCGTTGCCGAAGGCCTTGCTTTTGTACTGGCTGCACCGCTCGGCTCTGTGCATATTACCAGCAGCGTCAGCAACGAGCAGGCCCGCGAGGCGCTCGAACGAGTCCTCAGTACCTATGGCCGATGAGAGGATGCGATGAAGATTCTTGTCATCAACGGTCCCAACTTGAATCTGCTGGGAAAGCGCGAACCGGAAGTCTACGGCACCAGATCCCTGTCCGATCTCGAGCAGTACGTCCGCCGCAAAGCCGACGAACTCGGTGTCGAAGTGCATTTCTTTCAGAGCAATCACGAGGGCGGCCTCCTTGATTTCATTCACGAATACGGCTTCGACGCCCAGGGAATCATCATCAATCCCGGCGCGCTGACTCATTACAGCTACGCCCTTCGGGAGGCCATCTCGGCAGTCAACCTTCCAACGGTCGAGGTTCACTTGACCAATATTCATGGCCGCGAGGAATTTCGCCGCATATCAGTCGTCGCGCCGGTCTGTATCAGTCAGATTTCCGGCCTCGGCTTCGACAGCTATACGCGCGCCCTGGAATCTCTCCATAAGCAGCTGGCTCATTAGCTCACCCGCCCGCTCACATCCTGTATTTCCGTCTTGTGCCGGCTCGCTATTCTCCGTACTATCTCCCCCTACCCGATAGGGGAGAAGTATCTCCTTAAAGGGCAGGCTGGCCCATGAAACAAGCAGACCAAGTTACTTCCGGCCCCCTCGTCCATACCGTCATCTGGTTGGCGGTTCCGGTTGTCGTGGGCATGCTGCTCGAGTTTGCCATGCACGTGGTAAACCTGTATTGGGTTGGCCGGCTCGGTGCTGCCGCACAAGATGCCGTGACCTCTTCAATGGTCATCATCTGGACTATCTTTGCCACCACCTCGACCATTACCATCGGCGTCCGGGCCCTCGTTTCTCGATATGTCGGTTCCGGTGAGACCCCCCAGGCGGCCGGCTACATCCGACAGGCGCTCTGGTTTGCCCTTGGACTCGCGACACTGGTTGCCATCCCCGGATTCATCTTCGCTCGCGACCTCCTCGCTCTCATGGGCGCCGGCAAGGAATCTCTCGAAATGGCCGTTCCCTACATGCACATCTTCTTCGTGAGCGCCTATGTCTTCATGATCTACGACACCATTTACTCCGCCTTCAGCGCTTCCGGTGACACCCGCACACCGCTCTGGATCGGTGGCATCGCTATCGGCCTCAACATGATTCTGGATCCCCTCCTCATATTCGGGATCGGGCCCTTCCCGAAACTGGGCGTTCCCGGTGCCAGCCTGGCCACGGGAATCTCAATTACCGTCGCTCTCTCCGTCTTCCTCTGGCGACTCCACTCCGGCAAGCTCGGCTACCCGGTCGACGGTATCTTCCGTAGCAAAGTGAACTTCACCGACATCTTGAGAATTGGCCGCATCGGCCTCCCCATGGCCAGCCAGCAACTCGTCTTTGTTGGTGTCTACTGGTTTCTGATCGATATCGTTCATCGGTTCGGCCCCTCCGCCGGTGCCGCCATGGGAATAGGCAACCGGATGGAAGCCCTGTCCTATCTCACCTGCCAGGGCTTTTCGATTGCCGCGGCCACCATGGTTGGCCAAAACCTGGGTGCCGGTAATCCTGATCGCGCCGCCAAGGGTGCGTGGGTTGCCGCCGCCCTTGCCATCGGCGTCACCGCCATTAACTCGATCCTCCTGCTCCTTTTCAATCAGCCCCTGGCCGCCATCTTCTCACCGGATGCGGCGGTGCAACAAATCGCTCAGGACTACATGATTATCCTCGCCCTTTCTCAATTCACCATGGCTATCGAAATCGTCATCGAAGGCGCCTTCAGCGGTGCCGGTGACACCATCCCACCCATGCTGGTCTTGCTTCCCGGTGCCATCGCCCGTATTCCACTGGCCTATTATCTTGCCTTCGACTGCGGTCTGGGAGTCAACGGCGTTTGGTGGACCCTCACAATTACAACTACCATCAAAGCCGCCTGTATCGCCTTATGGTTCCGGCGCGGCAAATGGAAACTGAAGAAGGTATAGCTTGTAGTTGACCCGCCGAATCGCTTGCCGTACCTTCTCGCCATGCCCCAAGTCGGTGTCGCACTATTAGTTCACGGTCAGGAGCATGCCGCTCCACCCGGCCATCCCGAAAACGCCGGACGATTGTCCGAAACCATCACCGTGATCGACGCCTTGCGGGCCGCCAACGTCGTCGTAGATATCGAGTTGCAGGACCACGATCAAGCGCCGATCGAACGGGTCCACAAGCCGGAATACGTCCGCCAAATCGCCGAACTTGCTGCCGCCGGAGGCGGCCGCCCTGACCTGGATACCTTTGTCACGCCGAAATCATTCCTGGCCGCGACCTCCGTGGTGAGCGCCACCCTGTCTGCCGTCGATGCCGCCATGAACGGCGGCATGGCGCAATCCCTCATACTTGGTCGCCCGCCCGGTCACCATGCCGAAGCCGATCACGCCAGGGGATTCTGCCTCTTTAACACGGTCGGTGTCGCCGCCCAGTATGCGATCGACACTTTTCAACTCGCGCGCGTCGCGATCGTCGATTTTGACGTTCATCACGGCAACGGCAGTCAGCATATGTTCTATGATCGCGCCGATGTCATCTTCATATCGACTCACCAATTCCCGTTCTACCCCGGCAGTGGCAGCGCCGGTGAACGGGGGGGTGGCCCCGGCCTCGGTTTCACTTTGAATTTCCCCTTGTGGGTCCATACCGGCGATGCCCACGCCCTGCCCCTTTTCGAAAAGGAAATCCGCGACGCTCTGCTGTCATACAACCCCCAGCTTCTTCTTGTCTCGGCCGGCTTCGACGCCCATCGCCTCGATCCCTTGGCCGGGCTCGACTGGAGTTCTGCCGCTTACGAGAAAATTGGACGCGTCTTGCGCGACGTTGCTTTCCGCTGCTGCGATGGCCGGATGATCTCGGTGCTCGAGGGTGGTTATAACCCTGCGGCTCTGGCTGATTCGATTCATCACTATATAGAAGGATTGACCGACAAATGACCTCTCGATACGTACGCTTTCAAAAGACGGGCGATACTCCCCGGTTTGGCATACTCGAAAATGAATCAGTCGACGAACTCACCGGCGCTCCTTGGCTCGACGCCGGCCGGACCGGCAAGATCCACCCATTGCAGGATGTAAAACTGCTGGCTCCGGTCACGCCGTCCAAGATTGTCTGCATCGGCCTCAACTACCATGCCCACGTGCAAGCCTCCTTTTCCGCCGACAAACCGCCGGAGAATCCCCTGATCTTCTTCAAACCGCCGTCCGCGATTATCAGCCCGGGCGACAACATCATTCACCCGCCGCAGTCGGAACGGGTCGATTACGAGGCGGAACTTGGTGTGGTGATAGGGAAGACCGCCAAAAACGTTCCGGTTGAACGAGCCACCGAGCACATCTTCGGCTTCACCTGCGTCAACGACGTTACCGCGCGCGATCTTCAGAAGAAGGACGGCCAATGGTCGCGTGCCAAAGGCTTCGACACGTTTTGCCCGGTCGGTCCCTGGATTGTCAATGAATTGAACTGGCGAGACGTCCTGGTCGAGGGAATTCATAACGGTGAAATCAAACAATCGGGCCGGACATCGATGATGATCTTCGAGATTCCGTACCTGATTCACTATATCACCGCCGCCATGACACTCCTGCCGGGCGATCTGGTCGCAACCGGCACGCCGTCCGGTATTGCGCCAATGAAACCGGGTGACAAAATCGTCGTCCGCATCGAGGGAATAGGTGAGCTGGAAAATCAGATGGCTTAGTCGTCTCTTGCTGATCCTGCCCATGACGGTTTCAGCCTACGATGACATTTTCATCGACGCCGTGCTGAACGACAGTGCCAAAACGGTCAGTGGCAGCGTCGAGGTGCGCTTTGTCGATTACGCCCCGGGCGCGAGCCTATACCTATTCCGCCTCTATCCGAACGTGAAGTGCACCGCCAAGGACTCAACCTGCGGCCTGGAGGTCGACTCTGCCTGGATCGACAGCGTCGACGTCACTTCAACTCTCCAGCACACTGGCGTGTACGTCAGTGTGACTTGTCCTTCCACTTTGCGCAAGCATGATACCACAAAGGTGCGCCTCAAATTCACGCTGAACATGTCCAGGCCGGGTTATCGCACCGGCTTCAAACGAGGGCAGTACCTTCTCGAAGCCTGGTTCCCCATGCCCGCTCTCTGGCGCGATTCGAACTGGGTGACCACGGGCTATTCCGAGCAAGCTGAACCGACCGCCGACCTCTTTGATATCACCGCCACCCTTCGCCTTCCCGATTCTCTGCAATACCTCGCCCCCTCGACGCAGGTTCTCGACACTTTTGGCGGCGCTAGTACGTATCAAACTCAACTTAGCGGCGTCGACGATATCGGCGCCGTCATCGCCACCGGCTTTCTGCTCGACTCCAGTATCATTGAGGGTGTGAGTGTCAGTGTTTGGACCCGTGAGGAAGACTCGTGGATTCTGCCTTCGGCCAGAGCTGACGTCGCCGCCAGCTTCTCTTTCATGGCAGGGGAGGGGCTGCCATATCCGTTCCCGGAATTGGTGTTGGTCCTGGGCGGGCTCAATATGGGCGGCGGTCTGGAACTTCCGCACATGACCGTCATCATGCCCCCCTACCGCCCCAACATCAGCTACAACTACGACGAAACGATCATTCACGAGACCGTGCATCAATGGTTCTACGGCTTGATCAACTCCGATCAGGCCGCTGACCCCTGGCTCGACGAGTCCATTACGGAATACTTCTCCCAGCGGATCATGCGCTCAAAATTCGGCGCCAACTCCTTGCTCGATCAATTCGGCTTCACCGCATCTTATGAGTCCGGCGAGCGATTCTCCAATCGCACCTCTCTCGAGCTCGTGCCCATCAATCGTCCGGCCGGTGACTACTTCGACATATTCGAATACTACGCCGCCGTCTACTACAAGGGCGCTCCCACCGTCGCTTTCCTCTGCGGTATCATGGGGAAAGATAACGAGCGCAAATTATGGCAGGACTGGGTGGCGCGCTACTCGAACCGGATGCCCTCGTCCGATGACTTCCTGACCTTGGCTGAACAGTTCCTTCCCAAGGGTCACCCCGGCTTGGCCGGCCGAATTATCGAATCCACCAGCCGTCTCGATCTGGCCGTCAACGACGTAACCTCTGTCCCATTTGACCCGGCCGATTCCGCCGGCCACGATTCCCTGCCTTCCACGAGCCGGTTCACAAACACCATAGATTATACTCTCCAAAACCACTTCGACCTGCCCATCCCGTTGAGACGTTGGTACGCCGATGGCACCGTCATTGACACCACCCTCACCGCCTCGACGGGAAGACACAAATTGACCCTCACCGCCGACAAACCGCTACGCGCGGCCACGCTTGATCCTGACCACATCTTCTGCACCGATATCGCCTATCTCAACAACGGCAGAACCGTTGAGGACACCCGTGCCGCCTCCATGCGACTCTTTTCCGGCCTCACTTTCCTCGTCCAGTCACTCTTTAGCACGATCTGGGGATGGTAACGATGCTGCACGCCGTTGCCCGCGCGCTCCAAAAGTTTCACGGCCTGACCCGCCTTTGGTTCTGGCTCTACCTCGGTCGCCTGAGCCTCGCCTTAATCGCCACCTTGCCCGTACTGGCCGTCGTTTCCTCCGATCTTGATCGTTCCATCTTCGGTCAACTTCTCGCCGGCACCTGGTCGCTCGACATCCTGACCGAACTCGTCCTCGCTCACCCCGGCATGGTCACCTACTTCGTATTTCTATTAATCTTCCTGGGCGCTGCTGCACTGATCGTCAAGCAGTTTCTCAATGGCGGCATCTACCACTCGCTGGTCGCGGGTCGCACTCTGCCCAGTCAGGAATTCTTCACGCAGTGTGCGCGCGATTTCGACCCCCACTTGCGTGTCACGCTGGTGATGCTTCCGCTCTACGCCGGGCTGGGTTTGCTCGCTTCGTTTGCAACCCGCATCTGTCCACCCGACCTCTTCGGCCCGCAGGGAACAGGGGGCATGCTTTCGCTCGGCGTACGCGAGGCCATTCTCTGGACCATCCTGATCCTCGGCTCCATCTTCTCTGATTTCATGCGCCTCAGCCTCACGCTCACGCCCAGCCGGCCGGTCGCCGCCTATTGGCGAACAGCCATGAGCCTGTCGCGCCGGATTGGTGTACAATCTATCGGAGCCTATGCTGCGTTCTACCTGCCGTTTGTGATCTTCTGGATCCTGATTGAGATCATTGCCGTGCAGGTAACCGGCGCTCTGCCGAACGGTTTGGGAGTCATCTTGGAACTCATTCTCTTTCAGCTGTGCTCGTTTGCCCGTTCGGGGCAATCGCTCCTTGGCACTGCTGCTCTGACAGCGCTGGTGCAAACCGGCCACACTTCGCCACCCCTGGAACCAGTCGAGGTCGTCTGATCATATGACCGAACGACTCTACTACCATGATCCCGCCCTCCTCGAGTTCACCGCCACCATCACGGTCGTGACGAATGAGGGAGAGGTTTATCTCACTACTCTCGACCGGTCTGCCTTTTATCCAACTTCCGGCGGACAGCTCTTTGACACTGGTCAATTGAATGGCGTCGACGTTATTGACGTGCGCGAATCTGAGGCCGGCGAAGTCCTCCACATCAGTCGCCAGCCGATCGGATCGGTAGGTTCAACCGCCACCGGTCTCGTCGACACCGACCGCCGCCATCGCAATCGTCAACTTCACTCGGCCCAGCATATCCTCAGTCAATCATTCATCCAGAGGTCTAATTATGAAACCGTCTCCGTTCACCTCGGTGAGGAATACGGTGCCGTTGAATTGAATTCCGATTCGGTCAGCCCTGAGCAATCGGCCGACGCTGAGCTTTTGGCCAACCAGATCATTTGGCGCAGTCTGCCCGTCAGCATTCTCTTTGTTGACGCCTCAGACGCCGCTAACCTTCCTCTGCGTAAGATCCCCGATCGCGAGGGTGTTATCCGCGTCATCAAAGTCGGCGAGTTCGATTACTCGGCCTGCGGCGGCACGCACTGCGCCAACACGTCGGAGATCGGCCTCATCAAAATCACCGGCATTGAACGCCTCCGTGGCCGCGCTCTCGTCACTTTCCTCGCCGGCCGTCAGGCATGGGAAGACTACCGCACCCGTTTCGCCATCACCGACCGCCTCTCCAAACAACTCACCTGCAATATCAACGATTTGGAGGGACGGTATGCGAAGTTGGTTGACGAATCGAAATCCCTCCACAGACAGGCGGCCGGACTTCAGAAAGAACTCCTGCCCGTCTTTGCGGAACGACTGGCTGCGCAGGTCGCCAGGCTCGGCCCACATCCGTTTGTCTGCGCCGCCCCGACCGACATCCAGGCCGAAATCGCCGGCCCCCTCGCTCAGCAAGTAGCCGAAAAGATCGGCGGCGTATCTCTTCTGGTCGTCGAAAATAAACTTTATCTGGCCACCGGCTCATCAATCAGTCTAAATGCCGGCGATGTGATGAAAAAACTGTCTGCCGCGATCGGACTCCGGGGCGGCGGCAGCCCGCGTCTGGCGCAGGCAGGGGGCGCTTCAGCCGACGCACTCGAAACCTACCGCTCCGCGCTGGAGAAACTACTGGTCTGATATGGAAGTCGTGTCGTGATACGTTGGCTTGTCGCTGCTTCATTTCTGGTTTGTTGGCTGACTACTCCGGTCGCTGCTCAACAGCGCCTGAATTTGCATCACGCCGACAAATTCGAAGTCCTTCTGCAGGGCGACGACGACATCGTCCACGTCAACGGCTCCGTCATCTTTGAAACTGACAACGGCATGATCTACTGCGACTCTGCCGTCTGGGTCAAGGGTAAGCGCGTCCGTCTCCGCTCCTCGGTTCGTATCGACGACGAAAAGTACCGCGTCATCGCTGATTCCGTCGACTACGACCTCCGCACCGGCGAAGCGCTCGCGCTCGGGTCTGACGTTGAGCTGTTCTCAAAAGACGACTCCCTTCTGGCCATCGGCACCCACGCCTGGTACAATCGCAATACTCGCGTGGCCGCCATGCGTCAGCGCCCCACTGTCTACATTGGCTACCCCGATACGGCTAACATGATCGAGGTCGTGGCCGATCGGTTCGATCACGACGGATCTCGCAGTCGTGCCGAGGCCCGCGGTGACGTCATTATCACCTCGAAGGAATTCTCCTCCCGCTCCGGCTGCGCGGTCATGAATCCCAAAACCCGCTTTGTCGACCTGTTCGATAATCCCGTCGCCACTCGCAATAAATCTCAAATCTCCGGTAAGCTCATTTCCGTCTATTCCGTAGATCGCAAGATCAGCCAGATCGACGTTGTCGATTCCGCCCAGGGCGAATTTGTGGAACAGGTCAAGGGTCGCGACGAGGAATACGACCGCTCGCTTCTGCGCGGCCGGCGCATCCTGTTCGATTTCGAGCAGGGCGAACTCTTTCGCATCACCTGTTACGGACAGGCCTACTCCTGGTACTATCCGTCCGCCAGGGGAGAGGCCGAAACGCAGGAAAACACTGCCTCCGGCGATACCATCAAACTGTATGTTGAAGATGAAAGCCTGCGCCGAGTCGAGGTCATCGGCGGCGCTGTTGGTTCCTACATCGAAACAAAACTCATCCCCGGCGACACCGCCAAAGTCAAACCGGACACCATTGACTACAGCGCCCAGCGCATCGACTACGCCATCAAGGATTCAACCTTCGTCCTCACTCGCCAGAGCAAACTCTCGTCCGATCAAACTGAGCTCGAGGCGTATCGCATTCAACTGGACACCCGCCGTCGCATCGTGGAGGCCTTCTCTGCCGATGTTCGCCTCGACTCCACCACCGAGGGCGGCATTTTCACCACCCGCCTCCAGCCCAACCCCGTGCCCGTGATTCTCAAGGACAAGTCGGAAAACCTCTACGGCGATTATCTGGAGTATTCCATCGATACCAAGAAGGGCCGTATCGTCCAGTCCAAGTCCAGCTATGAACAGGGCATCTTCTACGGCCGCGATGTCTACCGCCAGAAGACGGACATCATCTATTTGGACGACGGCCGTTATACTACGTGTGACGCCGACGAGCCTCACTTCCATTTCTATTCAAAGAAATTGAAATTTATCAAGGACGACAAACTGATCGCCCGTCCGGTCATCCTGAACATCGGTCGCCTGCCGATCCTCGCCATTCCCTATTACGTCTTCCCGCTGAAGAAGGGGAGACACTCCGGCTTGCTCCCGTTTACCGTCGGCAACATCGAACAGGGGGATCGCTACGTCCGCAATATCGGCTACTATTGGGCCGCCTCCGAGCATTGGGACCTTCAGGGCGCGATGGACTACTACGACCGAAACAGCACCATCAATCTCTACGGCCGCTTCAACTATGCCACCCGCTATAAATACGATGGGTATATCAGCCTGAACCACTCACGGAGTACCGATTATAGCACCAGGTTCGCGGAGCAATTCCCACTCACTTCCTGGGTGATCAGCGGTGCGCACAATCAGACGTTTTCACCGACCTTCAGGATGAGCGCCAGTGGCCAATACCAGTCAGATGCAAGTTATTACACCCGCTATTCGTCCAGTCTTGATGAACGTCTCAACCGTACGATCCGCTCCACCGTCAACATCAGCAAATCGTTTGGTCACGGCTTCAGCATGGCGCCGGTCTTCTCGCACGAGGAGAATCTGGATACCAAGTCCCGTACCGACATTCTCCCCAGCATCAGTTTCAGCGTGCCGACCTGGAAACCTTTCGGCAGTGGAAGAAAGGGACCCGATGGGCAGTTGGAGCAGCACTGGTACAATAATCTTACGGTACGGTATACCCCCGCATTCAGAAACTACTCTACCAGTTCGGTGACAAAAACAATCACTGTCGTCGACACCCTCACCAGCGACACCACCAGCGTTCGCTATTCCAAGAAATATTCGCGACTTGACCACGGCCTTACCCCGTCCCTGTCGCTCAAAATCGGCCCCTATATCAATTTCATTCCCAGCATGACCTATTCCGAAAGCTGGGCGTACATCTACGGCACCAACGTTTCCGACACCACCGGCATCAAGTCCGGATCGTATCGGACCAACATCTACACGGTTGGCGCCAGTCTCTCGACCAAAATCTACGGCACAGTCAGTCCTAATGTCCTCGGCATCACCGGCTTTCGGCAAGTGCTCTCACCGTCAATTTCGTACGCCTTCGTTCCCCGCCTCGATCGCCATCCGAAAGTGCGGAGCTACGCCGGCGGCAACGGCAGCGCCGATCAAAGTCAGACTGTCAGCTTCGGCCTCACTCAGGACTACCAAGCTCGGATTAAACAAGGAGAGCGAGACCGCACGCTCAATCTGGTGACTATCTCCTCGAATTTCGGGTACAATTTCGAGGCTGAAGAACGTCCCCTTTCCGGTCTGTCCACGTCAATGACCTCCAATGTGCTGCCGCGGGTGTCACTAAGCGGCTCCATGCAGCATTCATTCTATAGGACCGGAAGTAACAAAGCCCATCTACTCTCGCCGTCGCTCGAAAGCTTCAGTCTCAATTCCAGCGCCACCTTCTCCGGCAATCACTTTCTCTTCGATTATGACCTCCCCGCCAAAATGCCGCGCGGCGCCGACTCAGCCAACGACCTCGTCACCAAACCGAAAGCCGGCAAGGGTTGGTCCGCCACCATGACTTACTCCTACTCCGAATCCGGTCACGAATCCAGATGGCGAAAACAGAGCTTCTTCCGCTTCAGCCTCCGCTTCTATCTCACCCCTAACACTCAGGTGGAATACTCTCAGTACTACGATATTGAACGCGGCCGCACCATAAATCGCCAAGTCAACATCAACCGGGTCATCCACTGCTGGACCGGCAATTTCTTCTGGGTGCCGGTCGGTTCCAACCGAGGGTATGGCTTCCGCCTTTTTGTCACCGCCTTGCCGTCGATCAAGATCGATAACTCCCAATCCTCCCTCGACCTCGACTACTGGCAGGGTGTCCGCTAGTCAACCGACATATTTCAATTTTAGTTGACTTGTCCCTCTCAACTCGAGCATGTAGGGGCGTACTTACGAGGAAACGTGGTTCTGGGTCGAAGTCACAGCAGGGCAGTGTGTTGACCCTGCTTTTTTATCTTGGGCCCGGACCGGGAAAAGTGTACATACGTCAGCAATGGCAAAAAAGCGAAAATCCGGCCACTCGGCCAAACGCAAGATCATCTTCGGCATTCTGACCATCCTGTTTGCCGGCTTCCTATTGGTTGGACTAATCTCTCATGTCGGCCACGACGATGCCCGCATCACCGGTCAGATCGATCCCACCGAAGATCCCTTCAGTCTTCGCTACCACAATCAGGGTGGTATGCTGGGTGCCTACCTCGCCTACTTCCTTTTCACGCTGTTCGGCTGGCTCTCCTATTTCCTCCCGGTCGGTTTGATCTTCGTCGGCCTTCGCTTACTCTCAAGCAAGATGGCCCGCTTCCTTGAGCTGCACGCCTTCCTGCTCTTTCTCATCTCGCTGCTCGGCACCTTGATCTACAATGTCGGCTGTGTCGCTTCCGACGTGGCCGACCCGTCGCTCGACGAAATCGGCGGCTATATCTCCGACCGCCTGACCGTCCTGCTCGTCAATTTGCTGGGCCAGAGTGGCGCGTATATCAGCCTGGTTGGCGCAGTCCTGATTTTGTTGATAACCTACACCTCCATCACGCCCCTCCTGGCCAGGGTGATTACCATTCCCGGCGGGGCGGTCATCAAGAAGATCTATTCCGCCATCGCGTCCGCCTTCATCTGGCTCTTCGCCTTCAAATGGATTCCGCGCAAACCGGCGATTCCTGATGAGGAAGAACCGGAACAGCCGCCCGACGACGTCGAGACCGACATCGAAATCGATGGGGACGCCCCCCAGCTCGACCTGATCGACGGGGGAGAGGAACTCCCCAAACGCAAGAAGGGCACCAAAACGAAGGTCGCCCTCAAACGAGTCGCCGAACCGGTGCAGATCAAATCGTTCAATTACACCTACCCGAACCTCGACCTCCTGACCACGCCCCCCGAAGTGAATGCGACAGTCTCTGCCGAAGAGCTCAACATGACCGCCCGCATGCTTCAGGAAACGTTGGAAACCTTCCACGTCACTGTCGAAGGCCCCATCGAAAAGTACCCCGGTCCGGTGATCACTCGCTTTGAATTCAAACCCGGCACCGGCATCAAGGTTAACCAGATTATCAGTCTGGCCGATGACCTCGCTTTGGCGCTCAAGGCAAAACGCATCCGCATCATCGCCCCGATTCCCGGCAAGGCCGCCGTCGGCGTTGAAATCCCCAACCGCAATCCCCAAATGGTCTTCCTGCGGGACATGTTTGAATCCGAAGAATACCACGACCCCAAGATTCGCCTCCCGCTTGCCCTTGGGAAAACGACCGCCGGCAAACCGTTCGTTGCCGATTTGGCTCGCATGCCCCACCTTCTGATCGCCGGTGCCACCGGCTCCGGAAAATCGGTCTGCATGAATGCGCTCATCACTTCATTGGTCTACCGTCTCCACCCGATGCAGGTCCGCTTCATCTTTGTCGATCCCAAGATGCTCGAACTCTCAGTGTACTCCGGCATCCCGCACCTCGGCCGCCCCGTCGTCACTAAACCGAAACAGGCCGAGCGCGTCCTCTCCGACATCGTCGTTGAAATGGAAAACCGGTATCGTCGCCTCGCGACGGCCGGTGTCCGCAATATTGAGGATTTCAATAGGAAGCAGGCCGCCGAGGAGGCGAAACTGCCGTACATCATCGTCTTTGTCGATGAGCTTGCCGACCTGATGATGTCTTCAGCCAACACCAAGACCGAAGCGATGATCACCCGTCTCGCCCAGATGGCCCGTGCCGTCGGCATTCACCTGATTCTCGCTACCCAGCGACCGTCGGTCGATGTAATTACCGGCCTCATCAAAGCCAATTTCCCGGCCCGAATCGCCTTCCAGGTCGCCTCCAAAGTGGACAGCCGGACCATCATCGATGCTAACGGTGCCGAAAAACTGCTCGGCAACGGCGACATGCTCTTCCTTTCCTCCGGCCAGCCCGAACCCCAGCGTGTCCACGGTGCCTACATCTCAAGCGAGGAAACCGACGGACTGGTCGCCTTCATCAAAGAACAAGGCCTCGGCATGCTCACTCTTGAGGGCATCTCCCAATCCGCCGAGGACGCTCCCGAGGGCGATCTTGACCTCGGCGATCCCCTCTTTCGCGAGGCCTGCGAAGTAGTCATTCGCCATAAACAGGGCTCCGTCTCACTCCTTCAGCGCCGCCTGGGGATCGGCTACCAGCGCGCCGCTCGACTCATAGACAAACTGGAACAGGCAGGGGTCGTGTCTCCGTTTGACGGCTCCAAAGCCCGCGAAGTAGTCGTCGATAAGACTTTCCTGGAGACCCTCAACGCCAAAATGCCCAGCCAGACGACCGCCGATTAACTGCCGAACTCCGGCTAACTCTAATTGTATAAGCGATATATGCCCAAGCTCTCATCTGTCATCACAGTCGCTGCCATTGTTCTTTTGTTAGTCGGCGCAGCCTCGGCTGACAACTTTTCGGCCCTCAAAAAGGACCTTGCCAAATCCACCTGCACGCGGCTTTCGTTTTTCTCGATTTTGGAGTCCGACGTGTTTGACCGGACCGATACCTCTGACGGATTGCTGACCCTGGCTAAGGACGGCCGCTATCGGGTCGAAGTCGGCGCCGATGTCTATCTCTATGAAGGGACCCGGCTCTTCAGCTATTCCGCTGACAACAAACAGGTTACGGTCGAGAAAGTTCCTCAGAACGCCTCCTTTGGCGGTGAAATCTCCTTCATCACTCGGCTTGACGAATTCTACAAAACGGTTACATTACGGCCTGATTCCGCCTACCGTCTGTTGAAAAAGCCCGAACGGACCGAGAATATCCCCGACTCCCTCGTGGTATATCTGTCCAACGGAAAGACGAAGTTGGCGGAAGTGCAGTACTATGACGAGAACGGAGACCTGAATCGGATCGTCTTCCGAAATCAGGAAACCAACGTCGCTTGCGACAAGAAGGAGTTCCAGCCCGATTTCCCCGATTCGGTTGAAGTGATCGAGTTGGACTGATGCGGCCGTAATGAAATTCTACATGCACAAACTCGGCTGTCCCAAAAACGACGTGGACGCCGATTACATCTCCGCCCGGCTCATCGACGAAGGCCATCTGCCGACCCCTAACCCGGAAGACGCCGATTCGGTCATCGTCAATACCTGTGGTTTCATCTTGCCCGCCAAAGAGGAATCCATCAACGAAATCCTCCGCCTGGGGCAACTGAAGAAGAACGGCAATATCAAGACTCTCTATGCCACGGGCTGCCTCACCCAGCGTTATGGCGACGAGATGCTGCGCGACATGCCGGAGCTCGACGGCGCCTTCGGCCATGGCGCCCTCCAGTCGATCGCCCAGGCCGTGTCGACTTCCGCCCGCATTCCGAAGACAATCCGCATGGAATCCCGCAAGCTCGCTTACGTCTCCTGGACCAGCCGCTATGTATCCGACCCCTTGCCGTATTCATATCTGAAAATCTCCGATGGCTGCGACCGGATGTGCACCTACTGTGCCATCCCCGGCATGCGCGGCAAATTCCGCTCCCGCCCGCTGGACTCCATCCTCAACGAAGCTCACTTCCTGGCACGAAACGGAAAGAAGGAGTTGATTCTCGTCTCGCAGGAGGCAACCTTGTGGGGATATGACCTCACTGGGCGCCCGGGCGTTGTTGATCTTCTCAAGGCGCTCAATGAGATGGAAGGTATTGACTGGATTCGACTGATGTATTTGTACCCTGCCAATCTCGAAAGCGCGTTAATTGACTATATGGCCTCCGGCACGAAGACCCTCGCCTACTATGATCTGCCGCTTCAGCACATCTCAGATCCCGTGCTCCAGCGTATGCGTCGCCAGGTCAGTCGCGACAAGATCGAATTCCTCCTCAACCGTATTCGCCAGACCGGCGTCCCGAGTATCACCCGCACAACTTTCATCGTCGGCTTCCCGGGTGAGACCGAAGCCGAATTCGACGAACTGCGCGACTTCGTCGGCGAATTCGCCTTCGACCGCATGGGCGTGTTTGCCTATTCGCCCGAAGACGGTACTCCGGCCAACGCCTATCCCGATCAGATTTCCGACGAAACCAAGGCGGAGCGCATGGATCAACTCATGAACATCCAGCGCGACATCGCCTTCGACAACAATTTGAAACTAGTGGGCACCACCATCCGATGCATTGTCGATGAGGTCGACCCGCGGGGCAACGCTGTTGCGCGTAGCTGGGGCGATTGTCCCGACATTGATCAGACCGTTCATCTGCGCGGTGACAATCTGAACGTGGGCGACATCTGTCGCGTCTACATAGAATCAGCCGATGGCTACGACTTACTCGGTTGCAAGCAGGAGCCTGCATCATGATACACATTGATAAACTCGGTATCTTTCTTTCCAAGCCGGTAGCGCTGTTATTGATGCTCATATATCTGGTGCAAACGGGCGCTCTGGTCTATTTGATCGACAACCGCCTTGATCTGGAGAAACAGATTTCCTACCAGCGTACGCGAATCACGGAGCTGGAGGAGAAGCTGCAGATCTTCCGCGCGATCGACGATTTCCAGATCGGCTTCAATGAGGAAGAGGTGAAGACGCTCACCAACGTCATCTACAGCGAAAGCAAGAAGTACGAATACGATCCCATGTTCATCCTGGCGGTCATCCTCACCGAATCGTCACTCAAAAAGCATCAGGTCTCCGAGAAAGGAGCCCAGGGACTCATGCAGATGATTCCCTACGTTGGCGCCGACGTCGCTCCCCGGGCCGGAGTCGATTGGGAGGGACTGGCGACCCTGCAGCAACCCGAAACCAATGTCCGCATCGGCAGCTTCTACCTGTTTGAACAACTGCTGAAATTCCGCGATGTCAAGAAAGCGCTCATCGCCTACAACGTCGGCGAAACCAGGCTGCGCGGTATGCTCAGCCGCGGCGAAAAATTACCGAGCAAGTACATCAACCGCGTCATGGAAAACTACAAAATGCTCAAGGAGAATTATCAGGTTTGAGCAGAACACGTGTTGGCTGGTTCATCGGTGCCGTTCTGACCGCACTGGTACTTTCATTCGCCGGTTGCGGCGGCCCGCCGTCTCTCACCGGAAAGCCCGCGTCCGAACTCTGGCGCCTGGGCAAGGAGGCCTATGACAAAGAGAGGTTTGTGCGCGCTGTCGAGGTCTTTCAGCAAATCGTCTACAATTTCCCCGGCGAGAACATCGTTGACACCGCCCAGTACTACCTGGCGCTTTCCTATTACAGCAACAGAGAATACCAACTGGCCGGGGTTGAATTCAACCGCCTCACCCTCAATTACCCCACGTCCAAATACGCCACCAGTGCCCAGTTCATGAAGGCCGCTGCTTTCTACGAGAGCACACCCAATTCACCCGGCCTCGATCAATCCGACCTCACCAAATCGATCCAGTTGTTCGAGGATTTTCTCATCGATCACCCGGAATCCGAAATGATTCCCGACGCTCAGAAATACCTGACCATCGCCAAAACGCGCATGGCCACCAAGCTCTTTAACGCCGCACTGGTGTATACCCGCCTTGGTAACCACAAAGCCGCCGGCATCTATTACCAGAAGGTCATTGACGAATATACCAGCACCGAGCCGGCCACGCGGGCAATCTTTAGCATCGCCGAAGGCGAGTACAAAATGAGGAACTACGATCTCGCCCGGGATAAATTCGACAGCTTCGCCCGAATCTACCCCGACCACCAGTGGACGCCCAAAGCGAAAGAGCTGGCCGCCAAGTCGACCTTCAAGGCAGCCGAAGTCGCTTTCACCAAAGGCGATCTGCAAACCGCCCAGACCAGGCTGGAATCGCTCAAACACGACTACCCGGCCAGTGAGCAGATTAAGCATGCCGACGAACTGCTGGCCAGGATAAAGGAAGCACCGGTTACCCATGAACAGGAAACCAAAACCGGCTCCTGAGACGATCGTCGGAAACTGGGGCATCTTTGGCGGCATGTTCGACCCCGTGCACAGGGGGCATTTGACTTTGGCCGACGATCTCCGGACGGCTGAACACCTTGCTGGCGTCCTCCTGGTTCCCGGCATCAAGCCGCCGCACCGCGCGCAGTCCCCGCACGCTTCTTTTGAACATCGCTGCACCATGCTGGAACTCGCCTTTGCCGATAGGGACTATTGTGTGATCGATCGCATTGAAGCCGATATGGACAAGCCCGCGTACACACTCAACGTCGTGCGCGCTCTCAAAGCCGCACACGCCGGCGTTCGTTTCACCTTTCTCATCGGTGCCGACCAACTGGAACAATTCTCCACCTGGTACAAGCCGGAGGAGCTGTTGCGCGAGATCACCATCGTCGCCGGTGCCCGCCCCGGCTATTTCCACAACTCAGCTCAGTCGGCCAAATACAATATTCGATTCACTGAAACGCGCCCGGTCGATGTCTCTTCGACCCGGGTCCGCCAGTCCGTTCGCGAAGGCTGGTCAGCCCTACAACTGTCGGCGCTGGTACCTGACGCGGTGGCGAAGTACATTATCGAAAATCGACTCTACCAATGACACAAAAACAGAGAACATTGTACCTGATTGACGGCTCGGCCATCTTCTACCGGGCCTATTTTGCTTTCCTTCGCAACCCCTTGATCAACTCAAAAGGGGAGAACACCTCCGCGGCCTACGGCTTCATCAGTTCGCTGATGAAGATTTTGCGTGAGGAAACCCCGGACTACTTCGGCGTCGTCTTCGACAGCAAAGCGCCCACGTTCCGGCACGAGAAGTACGCCGAGTACAAATCCACGCGCGCGAAAATGCCCGAGGAACTGGTCGTCCAGCTCCCGCGCGTCCGCGAATGCGTCCAGGCCCTCAACATTCCCTCGTATGAACTGCCCGGCTATGAAGCCGACGATATTGTCGGCACTCTCGCTCTGAAGGCCGCCAAAGAGGGTATTCTCGTCTGGTGTGTTACCGGCGACAAAGACTATCTCCAACTCGTCAACGACAACATCCGACTCTACAATCCGCGCAAGCTCGCCGAACAACCCGAACGGATCGGTCCCGACGGCGTTAAGGCGAAATTCGGCGTCGAGGCCAATCAGGTCATCGACAAACTAGCGCTGATGGGTGATGCCTCTGATAATGTCCCCGGCGTGCCGGGCATCGGACCGAAAACTGCCGAACAGCTCCTCGCCGAGTTTGGCACTCTCGACAACATTCTCGCCAACCTCGACAAGATCAAGGCCAAGGGAACGAGGGAGAAGATCGCCAAAAACGTTGATCTGGCCCTCATGTCAAAGGACCTCGTCACGCTCGCCACCGACGTTCCGGTCGAGCTCGATCTTGATGCCCTCAAGCGCCGCCCCATGGACTACGAGAAGGCCAAGAAGCTGTTCATGGAACTCGAGTTTACTGCGCTCCTCAAGCAGCTCCAGCCGGCCGATTCCGGTGCGCCCGCATTGGAACTCGATCTCGACGCTAGGCCGACCGGCCCGGCCGCCGAGTATCACACTGTTGGCTCTATCAAAGAACTGAAGAAGATCGTTACCGACTTCGCCAAGAAGCGTGAAATCGCCGTCGATACCGAAACCTCGTCCCTCGATACCCTTGACGCCGAACTGGTGGGGGTATCACTCACCGATCACGCCCGTTTTGGCTACTATGTGCCGCTGAGGCACACCAGCGATCCGAAAAAGAACCTCCCGTTCGACGAGGCTATTGAGCTGTTGAAAAAGCTTCTCGAGAATCCTCGCGTTCAGAAGATCGGGCAAAACATAAAGTACGATTTCGAGGTATTGTCCCGTCACGGCATCGACGTCGACCCACTCTCCTTCGATACAATGATCGCCTCCTACGTGCTCAATCCGTCTGGACGTCAGCACTCGCTCGATTATCTGGCGATGAAGCATTTCGACCACAAGATGCAGGAGATCACCGAACTGATCGGCACCGGCCGCAATCAGAAAACCTTCGACACCGTTCCCGTCGATCAGGCCACGCGCTACTCCGGTGCCGACGCCGACTTCACCTTCCGCTTGCGCGGCGTCCTTGCGCCGGAAATCGAACGGTACGAACTGCAGAATCTCTATTACAACATCGAACTCCCGTTGATCAAAGTACTCGCCGACATGGAAATGGAAGGTATCCGCATCGACTCCTCGTTCCTGCTGGCGCTTTCCAACGAGATGGACGCCAAGATTGAAAACCTGCGCGCTCAGATCTTCAAGATGGTCGGCATGGAATTCAATATCAATTCCACCCAGCAGCTCTCGCATATTCTCTTCGAAAAACTCAATCTGCCGACCAAGGGGAAGACTGCCAAGGGGACCGGCTACTCCACCGACGTCAGTGTGCTCGAGGAGCTGGCCCGCGTTCATCCGTTCCCGAAACTCATCCTCGATTTCCGCCAGCTCGGGAAACTCAAGAGCACCTACGTCGACGCTCTGCCCAAACTGGTCAACGCTCGCACCGGCCGCCTGCACACGAGCTTCAATCAGACGATAGCCGCCAGTGGTCGGTTGTCGTCAACCGATCCCAACCTCCAGAATATCCCGGTCCGCACGGAGGAAGGTCGCGAGATCCGCAAAGCCTTTATCCCGCGCGACGATGACCATGTGCTGCTCACCGCCGATTACTCGCAGATCGAACTGCGCATCCTCGCTCACTATACCTCCGACCCCGGCCTGGTGCAGGCCTTCAAGAGGGGAGAGGATATCCACGCCCGCACTGCGGCCAACGTTTTCGGCGTCGACATCAAAGATGTAACCTCCGACCAGCGCCGTGTTGCCAAGACCACCAATTTCTCCGTGATCTACGGCGTCTCCGCCTACGGCCTTTCCAACCAGACTGATATGACCGTGGAGAAGGCAAAGGAGTTCATCGACGCTTACTTCAAGACCTATCCCGGCATCCACACCTACATCGAGGAAACCAAGGCGTTCGCCCGCGAAAACGGGTTCGTTACCACCATGTACAATCGCCGCCGGTACCTGCCGGAGATCAACGATAAGAATTTCCAGGTCCGCCAGTTTGCCGAACGTGCCGCCATCAACACCCCTATTCAGGGCAGCGCCGCCGACATTATCAAGGTTGCGATGATCAAGATTCACAAAGCGCTTGAAGGCATGAAGTCCCGCATGGTTCTGCAGGTGCACGACGAACTCATCTTCGACGTTCACAAGTCTGAACTTGATCAGGTGAAGAAGATCGTGAAGGACGGCATGGAGAAGGCAGTGAAGCTGAAGGTCCCCGTCATCGCCGACATGGGCGCCGGCCCCAACTGGCTCGAAGCCAAAAGCTAATCATTTCGTATCACGCCAACCAAATTGTCATCCTGAATCATTCTTATGATTCAGGACCTCAGTGTCCACCGCACTTTCGATGAATTCATTGTCATCGCGAGGCTCGCTTCGAGCCGTGGCGATCTCTCAGTTTTCTTCTGCGCGGCGTACGTCTCGTGCGCCGAGCGTTTCTTCGGTCAGATTCTCATGCCATGAGGCCCCGCGCCTGACGGTGCAGGTTCCGTCAGGTCCTGCGACGCTTCTTAGCGTCGTGTGACCTGACGGTCTTCATATTCCCTTCGGATGCTGCAATGCGACACTCCGAGCCCCCTCAAAGGGCGACTCGCCTCCGCCCACCGGACAATTCGCCTCCGCAAAAAACCTCTTGCACGATTCCCTTGTTGACCCGTCATTTCCTCGTAGTAGGAGGAAAATCTCATGCGATATCTTTTCGCCACAATCGTGCTCCTATTCTCAACCACATGTTTTGCGGGTGACGATTGGGACACCAGCTATGAATCTTCGCGCGTACAGTCCAGCTCCGATAATTGGCATTTAGTCGTGGGGATAAACTATCGCGTTGACGAAGAGAGGTACATCGACCAATCCCCTTCGCCTCACCTCGGCCTTCGCTGGTCTCTTCTTGGTCCGTTCGCGCTCGTCGGCGATCTTGAGTACGCGCCTTCCAGCAATACTACCAGCGACGTATACACAGCCCAGAAGCTCCACATCCTGTCGCTGTCCGGCGGCATTCGTCTGCAGGAGACTCATGCGCGCGTCGCTCCCTTCGGCGAATTCAAATGGAATACCTCGCAATACACCGGAACCGTGGGGGAAAATCTGCACCGCAGTCACGGTGAAAGCGGGATTGAGCTGGCCGGCGGTGTGGTGATCAACCTCGTGGGGCGCTATGGCTTGGAAATGTCGCTAAACCACCTCATCAACCATAGCGATGTAATATACATCGTTGACCCTCTCTCGCCGTATCCGCCCGGACGGCCCTTCGGTTCAATTTACGAGATCAGTCAGAAATACTATAACCCAACCTCGATCGCGCTCAGCCTCCGCATCGCCCTGTAGATTGACTGTCTCGTTTCATCCTTGCTACCAGCCCGCCGCAGGTGTAGCTTCGTGTTATGCTCATCGGCCTCACTGGACAAATCGGCGCGGGGAAGAGCACCGTCGCCGGCATGCTTCGCAAACGCGGCGCGCACATCATCGATGCCGACCAGATCGGCCGTGACGTCGTCAACCAGTCCGCCCCGCTCCGCCGTAAGTTGGCTCGCAGGTTTGGAGCCGATATTCTCGATAGTCGCGGTCGCTTGAACCGATCTCTCCTCGCCGAACGTGCCTTCGAATCCGAATCGACTCACGCCGCTCTGAATGTTCTGGTTCACCCTTATCTCCTTAAAGAACTCCGCCGTCAGGCCAAAACTGAGCAGAAGAGACACCGGATCGTGGTGATCGACGCTGCGCTTTTGCTGGACTGGCAAATGGACCGCGAGGTTGACCTGGTGATCTTGGTCGATGCCCCCCAGGCCCTCCGCCTTCGCCGGATGGCTGCTCGAGGCATCTCCCCGGCTGCCGTTCGCTCGCGCCAGCGCCGTCAGTTGCCGCTCGCCGAATATCGCCGTCGCTCCGATGCGACTATCGTCAACAACAATGATATCAATAAGTTACGACAGCAAGTTAAACTGCTCTGGCAACGACGGATTGCACTCCCTGATTGACAGTCCGCTCTCTTTTTAGCACATTGCGGCCTGTTATGAAAGGTAGCCATGCCCCTCGTCGACTCGCTCACTAACCAAATCGTCCGCGATTATTCCATCGACGAACTCATTGAGCGGGCCGCCTACATGCGAGGCCTTAACCAGATCGCCCTCTGCTCGGCCGGTTCCGGTCACTCCGGCGGTACCCTCGGCATCATGGACATCTGCGCTGCCCTATACCTGAAAATTGCTCGCCACGACCCGCGCGATCCCTTCTGGGCCAACCGCGATCGAATTGTCTGGTCCGCCGGTCACAAAGCCCCGGCCCTTTACACATCTCTGGCAGTCTCCGGCTACTTTCATGAGAAAGAGTTGATGACACTTCGCATGCTCGGCTCACCCCTTCAAGGGCACCCGCACTGGCGTGACCTCCCGGGTGTCGAGATTTCGTCCGGCTCCCTTGGTCAAGGCTTCTCCGTCGCCGTCGGCATCGCCCTTGCCGCCAAACTCGATCAAAAAGACTACCGCACCTTTGTCATCTCCACCGACGGCGAGCAGCAGGAGGGCTCAGTCTGGGAGGCCGCCATGGCCGCTGCTCACCACGGCCTCGACAACCTGATCCTGATTATTGACAAAAACCGCCTCCAGATCGACGGCCCGACCAGCGAGGTCATGAACATCGACCCGCTCGATGAAAAATACCGCGCCTTCGGCTGGCATGTGATCGATGTCAACGGCCACAACATGTCCGATATCGTCGCCAAGCTCGACTGGACGCGTAACAGCAATAACATGGAACGCCCCGTCGCCCTCATCTGCCACACGCATAAGGGGCGAGGCGTCTCCTTTATGGAAGACGTTGTCGGGTGGCACGGCAAACCTCCCAATCGCGAACAACTCGATCAATGCCTTTCCGATCTCCACGTCGAGAGCCAATTCACTCCCGACCTCCTGCTTGAGCACGGCAAGAAATACCAGCATAAGGTAGAGGCCGACCTGGCCACCGCACTGCCCAAATTCTCCCGCAATTACTGGTGGAATAGCGGCGATTCAATGCGCGCGGAAATGGACCCAACCCGTAAAGGGTTTGGCCGTGCCCTGAATAAATACGGTAACGATAACCGCGTCGTCTGCCTCGGCGCCGACATCTCCGAATCGATTGCCATAGCCGATTTCTACAAAGACCATCCTGAGCGCAAACACCGCTTTATTTCGATCGGCATTGCCGAACAAAATGCGACCACGATCGCCGCCGGCCTCGCCAAAGAAGGCAAACTGCCGGTCTTTGGCACTTACGGCGTCTTTGCCTCAGCCCGCAATCTCGACCAGATTCGCGTATCCGTCTGCTATGCGAACCTGAACGTCTTTATCGCCGGTGCTCACGGTGGCATTTCGGTCGGTCCCGACGGCGCCACCCATCAGGAACTGGAGTCACTCTTTCAGATGTGCGGGCTGCCCAACATGCACGTCGGCGTTCCCTGCGACTCGATCGAAACCGAGAAAATGACCCGGGCCATGCTGTTCGATATCAATGGGCCGAAATATCTTCGCTTTGCCCGTGAAGCCACTCCGCTTGTGACCAAGCCCGACACCCCCTTCCATTTTGGCCTGGCGAATATCTATCGGTTTCGCCGCGAAACCACTCTCTTTGTCGACGCCTTCGACATTTGCCGTACCGCCGACTATACCGACGAAAATGAAGCACTGTCCATCATTGCCTGCGGGCCGGAACTGGCGGAAGCACTCCGCTCTGCGTATATTCTCAAAATCGAATTTGGAGTCGAAACCCGCGTGATCAACATGCACACCGTCAAGCCGCTCGACAAGGCGGCTATTATCCGCGCCGCGAAAGAAACAGGCGCCGTGATCACCGCCGAAGAACATCAGGTCGGCGGTCTGGGCAATCAGGTTGCCGGTGTTATTTGTACGGCTCGCGAACTCGACGGTCGGCGGGTACCCCTGGCTATGATCGGCGTCAATGATCGCTTCGGCGAGTCCGGCCAACCCTGGCAACTGATTCGAAAATTCGGTGTCTCAGCAGAACATATCGCACAAAGGGAGTAGACCTTCTGGCATTGGTGAAATAGAGGTTATGGTAATGCAATACAACGAACGTCTCATGCACATGGAATCTGAAGGCGCCTTTGTCGTTCTCGCGAAAGCGAAGCAAATGGAAGCCGAAGGCAAACATGTCATTCATCTTCAGATTGGCGAACCGGATTTCGATACGCCCAAAAACATCAGCGAGGCCGCCATCAAGGCCATCCACGACGGTCAGACCCATTACGCCCCATCCGGCGGTATCATGGAGGCCCGCAAAGTCGTGGCTGAATACGTCAGCAAGACGCGCAACATCAACGTCGGCCCCGAACACTGCATCATCTTGCCGGGCGCAAAACCGGTCATCTTCTGCAGCATGATCGCGCTGATAAATCCCGGCGACGAGGTCATCGTGCCGAATCCCGGCTATCCGCCCTATCGCAGTCTCAGCACCTTCTTCGGTGCCAAACCGGTGCCGATTCGTCTGCGCGAAGAAAACGACTTCCGCTTCCTCATCAAAGATCTTGAGGTCGCCGTCACCCCCCGCAGTCGCATGATCATCCTGAACTCACCTCAGAATCCCACCGGCGGCATCCTGACCCAATACGATCTCGAGGCGGTCTACGCGATCGCCAAAAAGCATGACCTCTGGATTCTCTCGGACGAAATCTACTCCCGCATCATCTACGATGTCGACTTCCAGTCGGTCGGCTCCGTCCCCGGTGCGATGGAGCGTACGATCATTCTCGACGGCATGTCCAAAACCTACGCCATGACCGGCTGGCGCCTCGGCTTCGGCGTCATGCCGAAAAAACTGGCCGAATATATGTTCACCCTGGCGATCAACAACTTCTCGTCGACCGCCACCTTCTCTCAGTATGCCCTGATCGAAGCCCTTAAGGGTCCGCAATCCGACATCGACAAGATGGTGGCCGAATTCCACCGTCGCCGTGATGTCATTGTCGATGGCCTCAATCAGATCGAAGGCATCACCTGCAAACGGCCGCACGGCGCGTTCTATGTCTTCCCGAACATCACCGGCACCGGTCTCACCTCGAAAGAATTTGAGGAAATGATGCTCGAAGAAGTCGGCGTCGCCTGTCTGGCCGGAACAGCGTTCGGCGAATACGGCGAAGGGTATATCCGCTTTTCGTACGCCAATTCGGTCGAGAACATTCGTGAGGGTCTCGCCCGGATCAAACGCCAACTGGCCGCTGTGAAACACGTCTGATTCTGTCTCAGTCACGTCCTGTGGGCAGCCGATTTTAGTTGATTGCCGAGATCGGCTGCCTACTTTGCTTTCGCCATGGAAAAAGCGTACGTGACGACCAATCTCCTGGATCTCTGGACCGAACCCAAATTCAACTCCGAACGGGCCAGCCAGCTGTTTTTCGCCGAATCCCTGGAAGTAGGGGAGACGCAAAATGGTTTCTCCCATGTTCGCCAGACCGATGGCTACGCCGGCTGGGCCGACCTGCGCTTCCTCCGCGCACTGTCGATCGGCGACGAACAACTGCTCCATCGTCAGAGTACCTACGTCGTCACCGTTCCCTCCGTGAAGCTTGTCGACAAAGCGGGCAAGAGCACCGTTCCACCGCACCAGCTTTTCTACGGCACAATCGTCAAGGGAAGACCCTCTTCACAGGGCTTCATCAAACTCGCTTATCCCGACCTTCCCGAATTCTATCTTCGCCGCAGCCAGGTCGACAAACTGATCCTGCCGGTCCGGCATAAACCGTCCGGCCGCACCGTTGCGAAAGAAGCCCTGAAATTTCTCGGCGTGCCCTACCTCTGGGGCGGCCTCACGACCACCGGCGCCGACTGCTCCGGCATGACGCGAACCCTGTTCTCGCGTTTCGGATTTTACCTCCCTCGCGACACCAAAGACCAGATAACCGTCGGCCAGGAGATTCCCCGCGATCAGATTCGCGTCGGCGATCTGCTCTTCTTCAAGCGCCATGTCGCCCTCGCCCTCGATAACCACCGCATTATCCACTCCTCCATGGGTAGCTCCGGAGTCCGCATTCAATCTCTCCGCGATACAGATCACGACTACCGCCCCGACCTCGATCACGATTTTGCCCTTGCGAGACGCATCCTATGATACACATCGACACCGTCAAGATCAGCATCCCCCTCAAGAAGAAGTTCGTCGTGGCCAAAGGCCAAGCTGACGTAAAAACCAATATGTTGGCCGTGCTCAACAACCGCTATAGCGGCGAGGCAGCCGCCTCCGTCCAGTACGGCCCCACCCTGGAGCAGATCGAAACCGACCTGCGCACCGGCGCCCGGTTCCTGGAGAAACAGACTTCGATCGACAGTCACACGCTTGACCTGATCAACAAACTGCCGCTCAACCCAATCGCACGATCCGCGCTGATCGGCATGGTGCTCAACTACATTTCCGGCGAGACCCACCGCTATCCGTGGGAAATTCTGTCTCTCGGCGTGCCGGTCGGTATCAAAAGTTCTTTCACCGTCGCCATTGCCCATCCTGACGAAATGGTGAAAGCGATCACCGAATCCAACTACCCGATCATCAAGGTGAAAATGGGTAACGAGGAAGACACAGCCCTCCTCGCCGCCCTCAAAGACATCAAGGGAAAGGAAATCCGCGTCGACGCCAACGGCGGTTGGTCGCCGGAGAAGGCCGAGGAGATGATCTTCTACTTGAACAAGGAAGGGATTCGCATCATCGAACAACCGACCACGCCCGATCACATCGCCGACTGGCCGCACCTCAAAGCGAAGAACGAGGAAGTTGAGCTGGTGATCGATGAAGGCATGAACACGCTCGAAGATTACAAGCTCTTCCGCCAATACGTCGACGGCATCAACATCAAAATGGAAAAGAGCGGCGGCATCCTCGAGGCAATTCGCATTGCCGACGAAGCCCGCAAAGATAAGAAAAAAATCATGCTCGGCTGCATGGTCGAATCATCCGTAGGCATCGCCCAGTCCGTCTACATGTCGTCGCTCGCCGACTATTTCGATCTCGATGGTCCGCAGTTGCTTGCCGATGACATCGCGCAGGGCATCAACTACGATCGGGAAAACATCGATGTCGACCGCGAAATCATCGGCGGCCCGCTTCTCAAACGCGATCTGCTGGAGAAATATATTCTTGGGTAAAGCGTCGTTTGTCTCTCTTGCCATCACATTGTTCTGCTCGACCCTCCTCGCGCAGAATAAGGCAGATATCGTTACTATCTACCCGAAATCGGGACAAGCCATCGCCGCCGTCGATTCCACCTTCGTGCTCGGCCACGTCATACCACCGAAGGGTTTCCACCCCAACGACCTTCACCTGTATATCAACGGCACAGCTGTATCGATCGAGAATGGGGGAGGCTGGCTTGCCTTCCTGCCGCTCAAGCCGGGCGATTTTACCTTCTACTACACTCTCTATAAGCCGATTCTGCCCGCCGGTACCGCCAGACACGACTCCGAGCTCGTTGCGGTCGATTCCCTCTGGATCAAAGTTCCCGAACCAAGCCCGACCCTCAATCCCGACTCGCTCGTTATCCTTGGTGACTATATGCCGCCGCGCGGCGATCTTGTTCTCAGTCGCGACGATCTCCTCGAAGTTCGCTTTCGCGGCGCTCCTTCAAATGTCGCCTGGTTTTCGATCACTGGATTGATAGATTCCATCCCCATGGCCGAGGCCGATCCGCGCCAGCAACCGTTCTGGGGCGAAAGTGTCTTCGGGAAAGGCGCCGTCCCCGATTCACTGCTCATTCGCGGCCTTTACACCGGCTACTATGAGATCAAAGACGCCGACAAGATCGACACGGCGCGCATCATCTACCATCTCGCCAAACCCCCTGACACTACGGGCGGCAAACTTCACGCCGCTTTCGTCACGCCCAAGCCTGCCCCGACACCGATCACCCGGGAGACCGGCTATCGGGTGAGTGTCAATCCGCCCGGTTTCCCCTTCACGGTCCGACTGAATGATTCGGTGCAAATACTTCGCTACGGTCCCATGCGCGGTTACTACGCGATTGCCCAACCGAGCGGGGTAGAGGCTTTGGTCGTCGGCGCTGAGGCCGACTGGTGGCACCTCCGGGTCGCGCCCAATCAGTGCGCCTGGGTCAATAGTGTCTCCTGCGAACGTCTGCCGTTCGGAATTCTGCCGCCACGATCGATACTAACCTCGATTCGTATGTTTGGCTCCGACTCCGCTGTCGACATCCAGTTCCCTCTGGCTGGCCGCCATCCGTTCCGTGTATTCGAGGATTCCCCGCGCAAACTGCGCCTCCAACTCTTCGGTGTGATCTCAAACACCGACTGGATTCGCTACGACGCCACCGACCCGCTCGTCACCCTGGCCACCTGGCAGCAGCCCGATGAAGGGGTCTACGAGTTCAGTGTGGAGACCTCACAGGATATTTGGGGTTACGACACGTATTACGACGGCACCACGTTCTATCTGTCGCTCATCAAGCCACCCAAAGACGTGGCCGACCTGAAAGGGAAGAGGATCGTCGTCGACCCCGGCCACTCGGCCGATCCCGGATCGGTCGGCCCTACCGGCTATACCGAGGCTCAGGCGAATCTTGCCATTGCTCTCGAACTGGCCGACATCCTCCGCCATCACGGTGCCACCGTCATCATGACCCGGTCCGATTCCGCCGACATTCCACTCAATCAGCGCCCGGTCATTGCCAAACTTGCCGGTGCCGATCTCTTCGTCTCGGTCCACAACAACGCTCTTCCTGATGGTGTCAATCCCTGGTTGAACAACGGTACCTCGGCCTATTACTACCATCCCCACTCGATCAAACTGGCGCGCGCCATTCATACCGAAATGGTCGGGGCCTCCAAATTGACCGACCACGGCCTGTATTACGGCAATCTGGCGGTTGCCCGACCGACTCAATACCCCGCCGTGCTTGTCGAATGCGCCTTCATGATAATTCCTGAGCAGGAAGCCATGCTCAAGGACAAGAAGTTTCGCGAGGATATCGCGAAAGCCATCACTCGCGGTATTGAACAGTTCCTCAAGGAGTTCAACAATGGGGAATGATAAGAGTAAGGGAGGAGCCGCCGCGCCGCCGCAACCTTGGTGGCTGCTCTATTCCGCCGCCTTGATTGGTGGCGCCATTCTGTTAGCCGACGCTTTCCATTATCAGCCGATTACTCGTGTGACCGCCAAACTGGGCATCGGTCTGCTCTTTTCCGCTTTTGCCTTGCTGGTCGGCAACGGCCGCACCCCCGGTTTCCTCGCCACCGCCCTGATCTGGATGTCCCTGATCATCACCTTTCTCGTCTAATCGAGTCGCGTCATTTGTCACTCCGGACCGTTGGTCTGGAACCCATGAGTCACTGCTGGGGAAGTATCTTGGATACCTTATCGCTCAAGCACTGGAGCGTCTCATAAGATATATTATGTTAACTTACACATACCAGAAAAGGCCCCCATTTCCGAGGGCCTCCTGATTCACTATATAATGATGCTTAATAATGACGCGAATCACCGAACTACGATATTCAACAGCCGTCCCTTGACATATATCTTCTTGACGATCTGCTTCCCGTCCAGCTGACTCTGCACTTTCTGGCTCGCCATCGCTGCTTTTTCTACCGCATCTTGGTCGGCATCCGCCGCAACCTTGACCAAATCCCGTAGCTTCCCATTAACCTGCACCGCTATCTCGATCTCGTCGCCGACAATGGCGCTTGGATCATACGTCGGCCAGCTCGACTTAAACACCGAATCCGTGAATCTCGCCGCTTCCCAGAGTTCTTCCGACGTATGTGGCGTCATCGGCGCAGCCATTTGAATGATCTTGAGCACAATCTGATCGTTCAACTGGTCGTTGCTGATCTTGTCGGTCTCGAAATCCCTGGCCAGCTCCATGAGCGCCGAAATTGCCGTGTTAAACTGAAGCCGCTCAAATCCGTCGCTGACCCGTTTGACCGTCTGATTCAACTTGATATAGATCGACCGTTCGTATTCGCTCAGTTCGGCCTGGTTAAAGTATCGCTTTAAGTCCGGCTTTGAACCCCGATAATCCTTTACGATCGGATACAGCTTGTTCAACAGAAATTTTTCAACCCCGGTCAGAACATCATTAGTCCAGAGAACTTCCTTTTCCGACGGCGCCGTGAAATACATCCCCAGCCGTGCCACATCCGTTCCGCGCTCCTTCATGACCGCGATCGGCGAGACGACATTCCCCAGTGACTTCGACATCACCCGCCCCTGCGAGTCCATGACCATCCCATGGTTGAACAACCGCGTGGCCGGCTCATCAAAGGTCAGCCACCCGATATCTTTCAGAAACTTGGTAAAGAACCGAAAATAGAGCAAATGACCCGTCGCATGAGTGATCCCGCCCACATATAAGTCTATCGGCAGCCACTCCTTGGCCATTTGCGGATCGAACGGCTTATCTGCATTCTCAGCGTCCGCATACCGCAAATGGTACCACGACGAGTCCACAAACGTATCCATCGTGTCCGGATCCCGCTCCGCCTCTCCCCCACAGCTCGGGCACTTCACGCGCATGTATTCGGCAACATCGGCCAGCGGCGATCTTCCCTTGGGCATATAGTTGTCGGTCTTTGGCAGCAGCACAGGCAAGTCACTTTCGGGTACCGGCACGAGGCCGCACTTCGGACAATGAATAATCGGAATCGGCGCCCCCCAGTATCGTTGCCGCGAGACTGACCAATCCTTCAACTTGTACTGGACCTTTCTTCGCCCAAACCCCTGCTTTTCAGCGAAGTCGCTTACCGCATCAATTGCTTTCTCTGCCGCGAGTCCATTGAACTGACCCGAATTGACCATCGGCCCATATTCCGTGTAGGCCTCAGTCATCGTCTTGAGTTCCAGCACCGTATGCTCGTCCGGGTGAATCACGATCTTGATCGGAATGCCGTACTTCTTCGCGAACGCACTATCCCGCGTGTCATGCGCCGGCACTGCCATCACCGCGCCTGTACCATACCCGGCGAGCACATAATCGGCCACCCAGAGCTGGACCCGCTCACCGTTAAACGGATTGATCACATACTTACCGGTAAAGACACCGTCTTTGTCCTGGCTGACCGCTGCCCGCTCGATATCGGTGCGCGTCGCGGCCAGTTTCTGGTACTCCGTGACCTTCTCGGCATACGCCGGTTCTAGTTTCAGCTTAAGCAGTAATTCGGATTCGGGCGATACCGCCATAAACGTCACGCCAAAAATCGTGTCTGGTCGGGTCGTGAAAATCGGAATCAGTTCACCGGTTTCCTCAAGCTTGAAATCCACCTCGAGGCCGTACGATCGCCCGATCCATTCCTTCTGCATCGTCTTGACATTTTCCGGCCAGCCGGAGAGCTTGTCGAGATCATCGGTCAGACGGTCAGCATATGCCGTAATCTTAAATGTCCATTGAATCTGATCGCGCTTCTCAACTACGGTCCCACACCGCTCGCACCGACCGTCTTTGACCTGCTCGTTGGCCAGCACCGTCTTGTCTTCCGGGCACCAGTTGACGAATCCCCGCTTCCGGTAGGCCAGCCCGTGCTTGAACAACTGCACGAACATCCACTGCGTAAACTTATAGTAATCCGGGTGGCACGTAATCACCTCTCGCGTCCAGTCGAATGAGATGCCCACTTTTTGCAGTGTACTTCTCGACACTCCGATATTCTGATTGGTCCAATCGGCCGGCGGTATGCCGCGTTGAATCGCTGCCCGCTCGGCCGGCAGTCCAAACGCATCCCATCCAAACGGATGCAGCACCGACTTTCCCTGCATCATCTGCCACCGGGCCACTGCGTCACCTATGATGTAGTTGCGAAAATGCCCCATGTGAATGTCACCCGACGGATAGGCGAACATCACCAGCATGTAGAACTTGTTGTCTTGCGGTGGATGTTGCGGGGCGCGATACAGCCCGTCGGTCTCCCATTTCGCCTGCCATTTCGCTTCAATCGTCGCGAAATCGTATCGACGGGGTGCCTTGTCTATCTGCGACATGATTCTATCCCAATCTCCGGTAAAGACATAATGGAGCCTAAACTATCCGAATCTGCCACCGATGGCAACATTTTTCCTACCGGTGCCCGGCCGCTCGTCTCCCCTTGATACGGTCCAATAAGATTGTGCCCCCCGCCAGGCTGTTGACGATCTTCGCCTTTACCCGCTCGATCTCCGCCCACGGTCCCCTTCTCAATCGTCTCAGCACCACGAGCGGTGTATCAAATACGTACACGGCAATTCGTCCGGTCGCCATCGCATCATCGCTCGTCGTTGGGTGCGCCATCGTGAATCCATATCTGTAGCCTGCGTCTCGAGCCGCTCTCCGGACCTGTTGATCGACCCGCCCAAACGGATAGCCGATTGCGTGCACCGATGTCCCCGTTAGTTCCTCCAACCCCTGTTTCGAACGCACCAACTCTCGCTCCAGCTCTTCGGTATCCAGCCCCACCAGCGACAAGTGGCTGTGCCCGTGCGATCCGATCTCAACGCCTGTCCTGACCAATTGCCGGATCTCGCCTTCATTGAGATGATGCAACGGGTGAAACCGGTGACTGTAATCCCACGCGTTGCCGCGGCCGATGTACGCCGTCGGCACGAATATCGTCGGCCTCACACCAAACTCATCCATCGCTCGAGGAATAATCTGCGTCAGGTGCTGGTACCCGTCGTCAAAGGTTATCGCCACCCGATCCGCTCCGGGCCTTGTCATGATGTCTTCCACCGACACAAACGAAAACCCGCTCCCCTTAATAAAGGAAAGCAGGTCGAAAAATCGCCTTGGAGAGTAATTGGTGACGCCGAATGAGAACCGATCGTGAATCTGGTGAAACGAGAGAATGAGCGGTACCGACGGTTCTGCTGACGGCTCACGCCGCATGGGTAAACAGCCCCTTGCTCACCGGCCCGAGCACGGCAATCGCCATACTACGCTCGTCAAAAATCTCGTTCGCCACCTCGAGAATATCTCGCGAGGTTACCTTATCGACATCGCGCAGTGACTCGCGCAGCGTGAAGAATTTCCCCAGCATGATCTCCAGTCGAGCAATCCGGTTCATGTGACTCGATGTCGACTCCAGCCCAAGTGACATATGTCCCTTGATCTGCGCCTTGACCTTCTCCAGCACCGACAATGGCAGTTTCTTGCGCTTCATCTTCCGGCATTCGGCAATGATAACTGCGTAGGCCTGCTCAAGATGTGTCTTGTCCGTCCCCAGGTAAGTGGCAAAGACACCCGCGTCACGATAGAAATCGTGATACGAATACACCGAATACGCCAGCCCGCGATCCTCGCGGATTTTCTGGAACAATACCGACGACATCCCGCCGCCCAAATAGGTATTCAGCGCCACCACCGCCATCCGTCGCTTATCGCCGTACGGAAGGCCGCTGAAGCCCAGGCAGAAGTGCGTTTGCGAATTGTCATCTTCGCGAATGCTGATGCGGCTGTCAAACATCCGCACCGCTTTGACCGGCTCCGGTACTAACCCGGGCTCAAATGAAAAGTGCTGAGTAACCAACTTTACCAGCTTTGCGTGCGAAATAGCCCCCGCCGCCGCCACCACCACCGATCCGGCCCGGTAATTCCGTTCGCGATACTCAAGCATCCGACCGCGCGGCATCTTCATGATCGATTGCCGTGTGCCCATGATCGGCAGCCCCAGCGAGTGGGTCCCACCCCAGAAGGCATGCGCAAAAAGATCGTGAATATAATCCGCCGGATTGTCCAGTGATTCTTTGATTTCCTCGCAAATCACCTGGCGCTCGCGATCCATATTTACCTTGCTGAACGTCGCATGGCACGTTAGATCGGCCAGTACGTCAATGGCATCAATGAGATATTCATCCAGCACCCGGGCCGTGAAGCAGGTCTGCTCGCGCGACGTAAACGCATTGAGCGACCCGCCCACCGACTCCAGCGAGTCGGCAATCTGCTTCGCCGACCGCCGCCGGGTCCCTTTGAAAACCATATGTTCGATGAAGTGCGACAGGCCGGCCTCTTCGAGCGACTCATTGCGGGAACCACAATCCACCCATACGCCGATCGAAATCGAACGCACGGCCGGCATGGTTTCCGTGAGTACCCGAATACCGTTGGGAAGTACCGTTTTCTGGTACTTCCCGTCACCTGTCACTTTGCTTACGGTCTTGGCCATCCCTGTCAAGCCGCCTTTCTAATCACGATTGCGCGGCCCTCGTTCACGGGAGTCCGACGATTGCTCGTCGCGATCGTCGCCACCGTTGCCCGAAGGTTGGCCCGCGTTGCTCGCGGATAGAAGCGCCTTGCGCGACAGCCGGACCTTGCCGTCGTCGTCGATATTGATGACCTTGACGTCCATCCGGTCACCGACCCGGCAGATATCCTCGACCTTGCGCACCCGCTGCGTGTCCAGCTCGGAGATGTGCACCAGGCCGTCGGTGCCCGGGAATGATCTCGACAAACGCGCCGAAGTCAGTCGTGCGACGAACGATTCCGTTGTACGTCCGGCCGATTTCCGGCTCTTCGACGATCGCCTCAATGCGTGCCAGCGCCGCCCGCCCGGCCTCGGCCGAAACCGACGCGATGAGCACCGTGCCGTCATCATTGATGTCGATCTTCGCGCCGGTCTCCTCGACAATCGCGCGGATGATCTTGCCGCCGGGGCCAATGACCTCGCCGATCTTCGACGGATTGATCTTGATGGTGAGTAATCCGCGGTGCGAACTCCGAGAGCTGATCGCGATGACGCGAAATCGTGGCATTCATAATGCCCAGAATATGAAGTCGCGCCACCCGCGCCCGTTCCAGCGCCATCCGCATCGTCTCGAGATCCAGACCCGTTGATCTTGATATCCATCTGTATCGGCCGTAATGCCGTCTTTCGAACCGGCCACCTTGAAGTCCATGTCGCCGAAATGATCCTCGTCGCCGAGAATATCGGTCAGTACGGTCACACCCTGTTTCGTCGTCTGACCGTCGACATGATCAAGCCCATCGCGATACCCGCGATAGCCGTCTTGATCGGTACGCCGGCGTCCATGAAGCGACAGCGAAGCGCCGCAGACCGACGCCATCGACGACGAACCGTTGGACTCCATGATGTCCGACACCACCCGCACCGTGTACGGGAAGCTGGTCTCGTTCGGAATCACCGGCAGCAGCGCCCGCTCGGCCAGGTTACCATGACCGATTTCCCGGCGGCTCGTGCCTCGGATCGGCTTGGTCTCTCCGGTGCGAGAATGGCGGAAAGTTGTAATGCAGCATGTAGCTCTTGGTCGACTCGCCTTCCAGCTCGTCCAGCCGCTGCTCGTCGATCTTGGTGCCGAGCGTCACCGCCACCAGCGCCTGCGTCTGACCGCGCGTAAACAGCGCCGAACCGTGGGCGCGCGGCAAGCACGCCGACCTCGCAGGTGATTTCGCGAATCTCATCCGGTCCACGTCCGTCGATGCGCTTCTTCTCCTTGAGAATCATGCTCCGCATCGCTTCGGAATCGAGATCGTGAATCGCCTGGCCGATTGCTCTTCCCTGCTCCGGGAAAGTCGGTTTGCCAGCGTCGCCGCGAGCTCCTTTTCCATCTCCTTCTTCTTGGTCCGGCGCGTGTCCTTGTCGGCAATATGATTGAATTCCGACAGGCGACCACCCACCAGTCTCGCGGACCCTGCGCTACCAGCGCTGCATCCTGTGCGACCGGCGTGTATTCGAATTTCGGCTTGCCGGCCAATTTCACCAGCTCGTCGATCTTTGCGCATGATCTGCTTGATATGGTCGTGTCCGAAGGCCATCGCCTTGACGAGATCATCTTCCAATATCTCGCGACCGCCCCCTTCGACCATCGAGATACTGTCCGCAGTTCCGGCGATCGTCAGGTAAATGTCACACTCGTCCATCTGCGGGATCAACGGGTTGATCACCAACTGCCCGTCAATTCGTCCCACACGCACTCCGGCGAGAATATGCTGGAACGGCACATCGGAAATAGCCAGCGACGCCGCCGTGCCGATCAGTCCGAGAATATCCGTGTCATTCTGCTGATCGTGCGATACGACGTATGTGATACACTGCGTATCCCCCTTGAAATCCTCGGGGAACAGCGGGCGGATCGGGCGATCGATAATACGCGCCGACAGGATTTCCTTCTCCGACGGCCGCCCTTCGCGTTTGAAAAATCCGCCGGGAATCTTTCCCGCGGCATACGATTTCTCCCGGTACTCAACCGTCAACGGGAAGAAATCCTGTCCTTCGCGCGGCTCGGGCGTCGCGCATACCGTCGAAATCACCATCGAATCGGCATAGCGAACCATCACCGCGCCGTTGGCCTGCTTGGCCATCTTGCCGGTCTCAATCGTGAGCAGTCGGCCACCTATTTCCAGTTCAACTTTGTGAACCATTCTTTGTCCTCTCTTTTCCGTTATCGCCTCAAGCCCAGTTGGCCTACGATATCGCGATACCCTTCGATATCCCGATCCTTCAAATAATCCAACAGGCGGCGCCGCTGACCCACCATTTTCAACAGGCCGTGACGGCTGTGAAAGTCCTTCGGGTGCGATTTCATGTGTTCCGTCAAATGATTGATCCGCTCCGTCAAAAGGCCGATCTGAACCTCCGGCGAACCCGTGTCGCTGTCATGAAGACGACGCGACAGAATGATCGCCGCCTTCTGATCTCTCGTTACTGACATGCTCTTTCTCCTTTATGTACGTAATTCCAAACATTCTTCTTGTCTTCACCCATCTGTACCACCAGCGCATCGGTCGTGAGAAAGCGCCGGCTCTCGCGGATATACTTCGTGGGATACACGATGATCCGCTCATCGTAGATGTCCTGATCAAAATCGAACAGGTTTGCCTCCACCGTGAAGCTCTCCGCCGGATTGAAATGATTCACCCCGATAAACATCATCCCCGCTCGCTCCAGCCCGGCCACCTGCACCCGGCAGGCGTACACGCCCATTTCCGGAAGCAGCTTGTTGTCATAATACCGCACGTTGGCCGTCGGATACCCCAGCTTGCGCCCCAGGCCCATTCCTCGCACCACCGTGCCGACTATCGCGTAATCGTGGCCGAGCATGTGCAGGCCCTCCTCCAGCGCTTTTCCGTCCGTCAGCGCCTTGCGTATGCGCGTGGACGAAACCGGATGCCCGTCACAGATCACCGGACCGACCACTTCCACGTCGTAATCAAGCAATTTTCCCAGTCGCTCCAGCTCGGCCACCGTACCGCTGCGATTCCTGCCGAACGCGTGATCATAGCCGACAATCAGCTTCTTTACCCCTATCCGGTCCACCAGAATACTCCGGACAAACTCCTCGGCCGTCAGATTCTTCAACCGCTCGTCAAACGTCAACACCACCACGTCACCGTCAAAGTGCCGCGGCAGAAAGATTTCCTTCTCCTCAACCGTCGTCAGCAGTTGTGGCGCCTGCCCTGGATTCACCACCTGGCGCGGGTGCGGATGAAACGTCACCAGCACGCACTGCAAACCCATTCGCGCCGCTTCGTCGTGCACCCGTCGAAGAATTTCCATATGACCGAGGTGCAGGCCGTCAAAACTGCCGATCGTCACCACGGTCCGCTCGCCGGACGTACGCTCAAAATGCTCGAGGCCACGTACGAAACGCGTGGTCATGCCAGCACTCTCACGTAGTCAATCAATGGCTGAGGCGACAGCCGGTCCATGTCGTCGGAACTCACCCGCGCTGTCCCCACGGCCAGCAGTTCCCCCTGCGCATTTTTGATGGTCACTCGGTCGCCCGGTCGAAATGATCCACTCACTGTCTGCACGTCGTTCGAGGCCGGCGACCTTCCGTGCGACACCATCGCGCAGAACTGATCGGTCACGTGAATCGAACTGAATGCCAGCACGTCAGCGAGCGGCACCAGCAATTGATGTATCGCCTCAGCATCGCTGAGCCGGTCCAACTCCTCCCAGGTAAGCGCATTGTCCAGTGTGTAGCCGCCGATCCGGGTCCGTGTCAACCCGGCCAGATACGCCCCGCAGCCCAGCGCCTGGCCGATGTCGTGAGCCAGTGCGCGTATATACGTCCCTTTGGAACAGGATACCTCGATCGTCAGGTCCGGCTCGGTATACTCGACAAGCTCTATGCGCGAGATATTTATCGATCGCGTTGGTACGTCAATTCGTTCGCCCCGTCGCGCCATCTCGTATAACCGGCGACCATTCACCTGCACTGCGGAAAAGGCCGGCACCTGCTGACGCAACTCACCCACGAATTGCCCCAGCACGCCTTCCAGTGACTCACGGTCCAACGCCGGAATCTCGTTTGGCGCCGTGTCGGGAGAAATCCCCTCCGCGTCAAACGTACTCGACGTTATACCCAGTCGCACCTTCGCGACATACGTCTTGTCGAGTGCTTCCATGAACTGCGCCAGCCGCGTTGCCTTGCCCAGGCAAAGGATCAGCAATCCGTCGGCCAACGGATCCAGTGTCCCGGTATGACCAATCGACCGCTGCCCGGTGATCCCGCGCACCTTCGCCACGAGATCGTGGCTCGACCACCCGATCGGCTTGTGCATGAGCAGCAGGCCGTGGTATCTATCGTCCCAACGCATGATATGCCTCAGTAAGAATCTTGATGACCTCCGCACGTGCCTCCGGCATCCCCATCGGTATCGTGCAACCGGCCGCATTAAAATGGCCGCCCCCGCCGAATCGCCCGGCTATCTCCGAAACGTTGACCCCATTGGCCGAACGGAACGATACTTTCGTCCGCTCCTCGTCGACCTCCTTAAGCAGTGCTCCGGTGACCACCCCCTTGGTATACAGGGTAAAATCCACCAGACCGTCCGACTCCGACTCGTGCGCCTTCGATGTCGCCAGCATCTCCTTCGTCAGGAAAAGCAGGCATATCTTTCCGCCCAGATGATACTCGAGGCTGCTCAGCACCTTGCCGGTCAATTTCATTGCCGACGGTTGCCGACTATAATAAATCTTGTCACAAACATCGCGTACGTCGGCTCCCCGCCGCACCAATTCACTGGCGATCGCAAACGTCCGCGCGGTGGTCGTACCGTAACGAAAACGTCCCGTATCGGTCAGGAGCGCCGCATACAGGTTTGTCGCCGTCGCTTCGGACAATTCGTACCCCACCTGCTCAAAATACTCGTACACCATCTGTCCAACCGACGACGACGTCACGTCGATCCAGTTGACCCGGCCGAATTCGCCGTTGTCCCGGTGATGGTCGATATTGATGAGTGTCGTCTGCTCCCCCAGAAGCTTGCTGGCCGACCCCATCCGCGACAGAGTCGGGCACTCCAGAATCACGGCCACGTCGGGACGCGGCGCGTCAAAATACGTCTTCGCCATCGGCAGATCCTGTGCGCCCGGCAGAAACCGGTACTTGTCCGGGATCATCGAATCGCGCACCATGTACACCGTCTTGCCGATATCCTTCAAATACTGTCCAAACGCCAGCGTTGTCCCCAGCGCGTCGCCGTCCGGATCGATATGCGATACCACCAACACGATCTTTGCCGCCTCGATCAGCGAACGAATCTCCTGCGCCGGCGGCTGACTTGTTTCCCGCAACAAACTACTGCTTTGGTTCCTTGTTGATCTCATTGAGCAATTGCTCTATCCTGATCCCTCGCTCGATCGACGGATCAAACGCAAAAACTAACTCCGGTATGTGGCGCACTTTCATGTGCCGTCCTACTTCGCCGCGCACGCGCTTCTTCACCGAATCAAGATACGCGGCCACCTTGTCCCGCATCTTCTCATCACCGAGATACGAGTAGTACACCTTCGCGGTACGAAGATCGTCGGTCAGCCGGACCGCCGTAAACGTCACCAATCCCGAGAGATTATCCTTCAACTCGGCGTCGAGCAGTTGCGAAATGTCGCGCAACATCTGCTCGCCGAGACGATCTGATCGTTTATACCCCTTCATGGCTGCCATCCTTCCTGCAACAGTCTGTCGATGGCGCCCGGTGTCGCAAGGCAGCCCTGTCGATATGTCCTTGTTCAAGTCGAGAGCGTGCGGGCCACTTCAACGATTTCAAATGCCTCGATCTGATCGCCGACCTTGATGTCGTTGAAATTCTCTATGCCTATCCCGCACTCGAATCCTTCCTTTACCTCGCGGGCGTCGTCTTTGAACCGCTTCAGCGAGGATACGATGCCGGTATAAACCAGCTTGCCGTCACGCATCAGCCGCACTTTGTCCTTGCGATTGATGCGCCCTTCCTTCACATAACAACCGGCAATTACGCCGGCTTTCGGCACGCGGAAGGTATTCCGCACCTCGGCCATGCCGACAAACTTCTCTTCCTGCGTTGGCGTCAACAGACCTTCCAGCGCCTTCCGCACGTCTTCTTCGGCCTCGTAAATGATGTCGTAGAAGCGCATGTCGACCTTCTCGCGACGCGCCACTTCGCGCGCCCGCGTGTCGGCCCCGACCTGGAATCCGATGATGATCGCGTCCGACGCCGCCGCCAGAAGCACGTCCGACTCGGTGATGGCGCCCACACCCTGACGGATGATGTTCGTCTTCACCTCGGCGGTCTGGATCTTGCCCAGCGTATCAGACAACACACCTACCGAACCGTCCACGTCCGCCTTGATCACCATGCGCACCTCCTTGATCTGACCCTCCTGGATCTGATCGAAAATGCGCTCCAGCGTCACGCCGCCCTGCGGCCGGCGGGCATCATACTCACGTTTGAGCTGACCCCGTTTGAGCGTGATCTCCTTGGCCTCCTGGTCGTCTTTCACCGCCAGGAACGTGTCTCCGGCCGCCGGAACACCCGACCAGACCGGTAATCTGCACCGGCGTCGACGGCATCGCCAGATCCAGCCGCTGATCGCGATCATTCGTCAACGTCCGGATGCGGCCGCTGTGCAGGCCCGCCACGATCGGATCGCCGATCCGGCAGGTTCCCTTCTGTATCAACACGGTAGCCACCGGACCACGGCCCCGCTCCAGCCGCGCGTCAACTACGACGCCCTGGGCCCGGATCGTCGGATCCGCCTTCAGATCCATCATCTGCGCCTGCAGGAGTATCATATCCAGCAGCTTGTCCACACCCAGTCCCGACTTGGCCGAAATCTCCACCACAATCGTCTTGCCGCCCCATTCCTCGGGCAGCAGGTTGTGCTTCGACAATTGCGTGCGCACTTCATCCGCCCGCGCGCCCGGCTTGTCAATCTTGGACATCGGCGACAACTATCGGTACATTGGCCGCGCGAGCGTGATCGATCGCCTCCACCGTCTGCGGCATCACTCCTTCGTCGGCCGCGACCACCAGAATGACGATATCCGTCAACTGCGTCCCGCGTGCGCGCATCGCGGTGAATGCCTCGTGGCCCGGCGTATCCAGAAACACAACGCGGTCACCCTTGTGAACCACGTCATAGGCCCCGATATGCTGCGTGATGGCGCCCGCTTCGCCGCCCACCACATTTGATTTGCGAATGTAATCGAGCAGCGACGTCTTGCCGTGATCGACATGCCCCATGATCGTGACGACCGGTGCGCGCGTAACCCGCTCTTCAACGTGCTCCTCCTGGCGTGCCACTTCGCCCACTTCGGCCGCCTGTTGAGCGTCAAACCCGAATTCGCCCGCCACCGTCTGAATCGTGTCCATGTCCAGACGCTGGTTGATCGTCGCCATCATACCCATCTCGAACAGCTTCGCGATGACTTCAACCGCCTTCACCCCCATCAACTTTGAGAGCTCAGACACCGAAATAAATTCGTTGACCTGGATAGTATTTGTGGCTTCTTCCTCGGCCGTTGCCGCTTCGCCCGGATGTCGCTTGACCCGCTTTTTTGTCGGCAACTTGGCCGAACCGAGATTGGCCATCGTCGTCTTGAATTGCTTCTGCACCTGATCCAGATCGATATCGCGACGGTCCTTTTTCTTGCGACGGTCCTTCTTCTTTTTCTTCTTTTCCAGCTTGCGTACGACGCCCGCCACCATGGTAGACGGTCCGGAGACCTTGAAGCCGCCGAATGTCGTGCCGCCGGTCGGCAACGGCTGGCCCGGGACTGTCCCGGCCGCCGGAGTGCGAGGAGGCTGCTGTTGTTGCGGCCCACGATACCCACCGCCCTGCTGTCCGCCCTGCGGACCACGGTATCCGCCGCCCTGCTGTCCGCCCTGCGGACCACGGTATCCGCCGCCTTGTTGTCCGCCCTGCGGACCGCGATATCCGCCGCCTTGCTGCTGGCCGCTCTGCTGGGCACGTTGGCGTTGCTGCTGCGCTTGCTGTTGCTGCTGTTGCTGTTTCTGCTCCATCTGCAGCTTTGCAGCCTGACGGTCGCGCGCTATCTTCATGTTGACCGCCGCAATCATCTCCGGCGTCGCCAGCGACATGTGCGACTTCGGATGGAAATTCTGTTCCGCCAAAACCGCCATGATCGCCTGCGATGAAATCTTGAATTCCTTCGCTATCTCGTAGAGTCTTTTCGGCTTTCCTGCCATCAGCGATCACCTCCTTTACGGCTCGCGCGCACTAGGGCGCGGCGCGTATGATTATTTGCGAGCGTCCTCGCCCTCTTCTGCTTCCGGACCCTCGGCAACATCATCATCGTCACCTTCAATTTCGTCAGCGCCGTCCGGCTTCCCGACTTCCGGAATATCTTCACCGTCGCCGACAAATTCCTTCTCCGTCTCAAAAATATCAGCCGCGGTAAGTTTGTCCGGCTCGGCGTCATTCACCGCATCCGTTTTACGCTGCTGTTCGCGCACTTTTTGCTGCGCTTCCAACTCCACCACGGTCGCCCTGGCCCGTTCGATCAGCGTCTCGGCCGTCTTCTCACCGACTCCTTCGATCTTGACCAGCGTCTCCACCGAGGCCTGGGCCAGCTTCTGCACCGTCGTGATGTCCGCCGCGGTCAGGCGGTCGCGAAGCTTCGCGCCCACCCCTTCCAACTGACCTACCGGCATCAGCATCTCTGCCTCACGACGCTTCTGGTCGTTGTATTCCGTCTCTGAGAGAATATTGACTTTCCAGCCGGTCAGCTTCGACGCCAACCGCGCATTCTGGCCGTTGCGGCCGATCGCCAGCGACAGCTTGTCGTCTTCGACCATCACGGTCATCTTCGGCTCGTCGTCGGACGCCTCGATCTTGACGACCTTGGCCGGCGCCAGCGCCCGCGTCACGAACAATTCCGAATTGCCTGAATACGGCACGATATCGATCCGCTCGTTGTTTAACTCACGTACGATCGACTGCACGCGCACGCCCTTGATTCCCACGCACGCGCCCACCGGATCGATCCGCTCATCCGACGAATACACGGCAATCTTCGCCCGTTCCCCGGGCTCGCGGGCAATCGCCTTGATCTCGATGATTTTCTCGTAAATCTCCGGCACTTCGATCGCAAACAGCGCCTTGAGGAAATCGTTGTTCACGCGCGACAGCGTAATCTGCGGGCCGCGCGGCGTCTTCTGCACGTCGGCAATGAACGCCCGCACCCGGTCGCCCTGACGGAATTTCTCGCGCGGAATCTGCTCCTTCACCGGCAGCACTCCCTCGCCCCGCCCCAGATTGACAATCACATTCCCCTTGTCGATCTGCTGCACGACACCCGACACCAGCGTCCCCACCTTGTCGATAAACTCGGCGTAGATCCGCTCGTGTTCCGCCTCGCGAATCTTCTGGATCAGAATCTGCTTGGCCGACGCGATCGCGTTGCGCCCGAATTCCTTCTCGTAATCAAGATAGATTTCCAGATCGTCACCGATGGCCGACGTCTTGTCGATTTCCTTGGCCTCGGCAACGCCGATCTCCGCCGTCGGATCCGTCACCGATTCCACCACCTTTTTCGTCGCGATCATGAACAACTCGTTGTTCTTTTTGTCGAACTTGAACGAGATGTTGTCGGTATTCGGATACTTCTTCTTCGCGGCCGCCAGAAGACTGGTCTCGAGCGTCTCCACGACTTCATCGAAGTCGATGTTCTTCTCTCGAGCAATCATCGTCATGGCTTCCATCATGTCGAACGGCATTTCCTGCTCACTCCCTTAAATAACTATTTTCGCCTGTACGATCTCCGCCAGATCGAGCATCACTGTCTGATCCTTGTCCGACAGCTCCACACTGCTCCCTGACACCTCGACCAACTTGGCGGTCAGCTTCTTGCGCTTGGGATCAACGAACTGAACCGTCACCGTCTCACCGATGCGATACGCGAAATCGCGGGCGGTCTTGAGCGGTCGGTCGAGACCGGGAGAGGACACCTCAAGGGTGTATCCCTTCTGAAAAAGGTCCGTTCCGTCAATTAAGTTCCCGACCACGTGCGACAAATGGCGCACAGTCGGCCAGCGTCACCCCATTCTTGCCGTACACAAACAGCCGCAGGGTCACCTGAGTCCGGTATCGCGATAACACGATATCCGCCAACTCAAACCCCTCGTGCGAGAGCGGCAATTCCAACAAGTTCCCGAACTTGATCTTTTGTCTCTAGAGCCATTGTCCTTCAAACAAAAGAGTGGGCACCGACCCACTCCCAGAATTCGCTATAATAGTAAATAACTATTTGTAGCGCAACAGAATTGTAGCCTAACGCAACCGCTCGGCCAGTTTTTTGACCGCCGCCACAATCTGCGTCCACGGCTACCAGCTCAACCGTCGCCTCGGACCGGGCCTTAAGCTCTACCTTACCATCCTTCAACGACTTATCACCAATCGTGATCCGGATCGGCATGCCGATCAGATCCGCATCGTTGAACTTCACCCCCGCGCGCTCCGGACGGTCATCCAGCAGCACCTCTATCCCCGCCTCGGTCAGCTCGCGTAGACCTTCTCGGCCGCCGCCACCAGCTCCGGCTTATCCATGTTAACCGGAATGAGTTCAACCAGATACGGCGCAATGGCCTTGGGCCAGATTATCCCCTTGTCGTCGTGGTACTTCTCCAGCGCCGCCTGAGGCGTGCGGGTGATGCCGATGCCGTACGATCCCATGATGCACGGATGCTCCTTCCCCTCCGCATCCAGGAACTTCGCCCCCAGCGTCTCGGAGTACTTGGTACCGAGCATAAAGGTATTGCCAACCTCGATCCCGTCCTTTGCCACCAACTGCTCGCCACAATTCGGGCAGATATCTCCGCCCCGGGCTGCGGTCAGGTCGACCACTTTGGTCGCCTTGAAGTCCCGATCGAGATTCACGTTGATCGTATGCTTCTCGAACTGATTGGCGCCGACCACCAAGTTCTTCATCTCCGCCACAAGCGGATCGACCAAAATAGTAATGTCCTGCTTCAACCCGACCGGCCCGGCAAACCCGACCGGAGCCCCGGTCGCCTGCTCGACCTGCGCCGGAGTTAGCCATCTCCAGATCATTCGCCTTCAGCGCGTTCTTCAGCTTGATTTCATTCAGGTCCCGGTCCCCACGAACCAGCGCCGCCACCGGCTTTCCGTCCGCCATGTAGATGAGCGTCTTGACCAATCGTGTGGCATCGACCTTCAGGAAGGCCGTCACTTGCTCGATGGTCGCCGCCCCCGGCGTGTCGACCGTCTGCATCGCCTTCTCTGCAGCGTCAATTGCCGGCTTGACGCCATCCTTGAACGTCGCCTTCTCGACATTCGCCGCATACCCGCACTTCTCGCACGCGATGATCGATCTCTTCGCCCGCGTCGGTGTCGACCAACAGCATGAACTCATGCGCGGCCTTGCCACCCATCGCGCCGGTGTCCGATTCGACCTTGAGCACTTCGAGCCCGGCCCGTTTGGAAGATGCGGAAATAGGCGTCGACCATTTTCTGAGTACGTCTTCGCGAACGATGTCTTCGTCGGCGTCGAACGTGTACGCATCCTTCATGATGAATTCCCGTCCGCGCATCAGGCCGAACCGGGGACGGATTTCGTCGCGGAACTTCACCTGAATCTGATACAGATGCAGCGGAAGCTGCTTGTAGCTTTTCACTTCGCCGGCGATCAGATAGGTGACCGTCTCTTCGTGCGTGCCGCACAGCACCATCTCGTGATCGTGACGGTCCTTCAGCCGCATCTGTTCTTTGCCGATCGTGTCGTACCGTCCCGACTGCTGCCAGATTTCGGCCGGGCAGAGCACCGACATGGTGATTTCGAGCCCGTCCGGCACGGTTCATCTCTTCGCGCACGATATGTCGAAAACTTCTCAATCACTCGCTGCATGAGCGGCAGGTAGAGATAGACGCCGGCGGCCAGTTTGCGGATGTAACCGCCGCGAAGAAGGAGCTGATGAGAGATGAGTTCGGCTTCGGTCTGTTTTTCGCGGAGAGTCGGGATGTATGAGTGAGTCCAACGCATTGTCTTGGTCCCTTGTGTTGATCGACGGCGGGGTCGATCTAAGTCCTTGCTGAGGTTCTGCTTACTTCGACATTTCGCCGGTCGCCCGGCTGATGACGTAAGACGGTAAACTTACCGTTTTGGCGGTCAGAAGCAAGCAGTTTTCCGGTTAACTGTCTCCTCTGCCCAATGTCACCCCCGCCTTGAGCGAGTCCCATCCCCCGCATTGTCATTCCGAAGCCGCTTCTTAGCGTGCTTCGGAATCTCAGTGTCAACAAATCCTCCCCATTGTCATTCTGGACCAACGGTCCAGAATCCATGGGACCCAACCCCCGCATTGTCATTCCGAGGCCGCTTCTTAGCGCGCTTCGGAATCTCAGTGTCAACAAAACTTCCCCCTTGTCATTCTGGACCAACGGTCCAGAATCCATGGGGTCCAACCCCCGCATTGTCATTCCGAGGCCGCTTCTTAGCGCGCTTCGGAATCTCAGTGTCAACGAAACTCCCCCCTTGTCATTCTGGACCAACGGTCCAGAATCCATGGGGTCCAACCCCCGCATTGTCATTCCGAGGCCGCTTCTTAGCGCGCTTCGGAATCTCAGTGTCAACGAAACTCCCCCCTTGTCATTCTGGACCAACGGTCCAGAATCCATGGGGTCCAACCCCCCAGAATCCTATTGACCTCGCGCTGCCTTTTGCGTTATATCCCCACCGAGGCGTCCAAAGCCTTGCCAATCGATTGCCCCCGTGGTGTAATGGATAACGCACCAGCCTCCGGAGCTGGTAATATAGGTTCGATTCCTATCGGGGGTATTCACTCTCACAAATGTACCTCGACCATTGTGGATTTTGATAGGATTCGCGTAATGTGGTTAAGAGAAAAGCGGATAGCGTGTTATTCCGTTGGGGAGATTGAAGAATATTTCAACGAGGACAGTGATCGCCTACGGACAAAGCGCGGCATCGAATTACTCACTGGCTGCATTCTCGAAGTGCGCCTTGGAGGTTACTGGCTTCATTCCAGACGTCGGGCTAATAGTCCGTGGCAGTTTCAGTCCAAGGTCAGAAATTCCGAGACCTTCTTTGGCTGAACTAATGGAAAGTCATGAGATACTAGATGATTCGAGCGCCGATTTGTGGATTATATCTCCAGATCACGATAGTCCCATTCAAGTAACGCGTCTAACGGAGCATGGAGATGGTGATCCTTCTGATCTATTGGTCTCGCTCATTCGGCGAAAATCCTTGATCCAAGGGGACAGCTCCTTACAACTAGTCATTCTTGTCGATCGAGTTGGTGAAGTAAACAGCCAATGGCTCGAGAATGAGATAGCCCAATTGAAAACCCCATATCAGAGAATATCTATCATCGGACAATTTGGGGAAGAGATTAGCTGGGCTCAATTCGACTATATGGAAATATATCCTGAATTTGGGTTAATCAACAAGATTACATTGGGCCTGGTTAATGATTAGGGTCAGAAAAGATGACTAACTCCGCGAGCCCACGAGGATTCCTATGTCAGCCAAACCCACGAATACTGTGACGTTGCATCGTGCCATTTTTATAATTCTGATAGAGGAAGCGAACGGAGGCCCGATGGCGTTTGACGAAGTAGCTCGGTCTATCAATCGAAAGGGCTTGTACTCTCGTAAGAAAGATAACGAGCCACTCTTGCCTTTTCAAGTGCGACTGCGGGCACGGAGCAAAGGATATAGACGTTATTTCCTCGTCACGAACGATTCTGTAGCACTGGCGTGTGCCGGGTCATAGTCGGCATTACTGAATCGACTTCTGCCATGGAGGAAATCTCCCAATCTTGACCATTCTCTCTTGTTGCTCCAAGCCTGATGAAAGCAACCCTATCTTCAAGTGTGTCGGAGTCGACTTCCAAAATCGTGGAGAACAGGTAATCTAATCACAACGCTGCTCCCAATACTCGTCGTGTCCTCCTCCCCCCTACCCCCTCAATACTTCCTCAAATCCTTCCCCGCCAGATACGCCTTCACGCCCGTGTGAAACTCGCTCCACCCTTCACACATCATGAACGCCGCCTGCAAATCCTTCTTCGGGTAGCCGCTGTCGTGAACGCGGAAAATCGTCTTGCCGTCCTTGCGAACAAACTCGAAGCGAACCGTCACCTCGTACTTTCCGCCCCACGACGGCGAGCGAAAGACGATCTCTTTGTGTTTGACATACTTGAGCACTGTCATCGTCCCACTGCCATACTTGCTTCCATATCCAGGTTACTGGCGTCAATTTGGGGCCGAACTCACCTTCCATACCATCGATGAAATGCTTCTTGAGGTGTTTGGACAGGACCACGGCGTCCCAGACTTTCGCCAGGGGGGCCTTGAAGACGTTGGAGGTCGTGTAGCTGATCGTAGTTTTGGGTGACTTGGATGTTTTCTTTGTTGCCATTGTGTGTATCTCCTTTCTGTGATTATACAAAGATGGACCTAAATACTCAATTACAATTCGGACGGCGTAACACCTTCTGATCGACGGGGCCGTAGCCCGCCGTTCCGGCGGGCTCATTATTCAATGGCTATCACTTCCCATACTATCAAGTCCACCCCGACATTTCACATTGCGAGGCGCGCTTCCTCCTCTCCGTCATTGCGAGGCGCGCTTCCCCTCTTCTGTCATTGCGAGGCGCGCTTCGCGCCGTGGCAATCTCAAACCTCTCGTCTTCCGATGGTTGACCATCATCGCGCCACCATTGCGGTGCCGGACGCGTCAGGCGGACAGATGACATCTGTGAGCGGAGTCGAAGCCTGGGTTGTGTGAAGGACCTCTCTCTGGATACCCGCTTTCGCGGGTATGACATTGGCGAACCACCCGTCGGTTGCCGTACGTCCCGTGCGCCAGCCCATCTCCGCGTACCCCATTTCCCTTTTCGAACATCCCAAATCCCCCCTCCCCTTGCACACTTTTCTCTTAACCCCTTTTCTTCCACTCGTGTGATCCTGCAATCCTCCTGCGCTACCGTTGTAGCACTTCGCTACAAAATGTGGAACCGGGGCCCTTTATATAGAGACCATCGTAAATCAAGCGCTTGATTCGTCTCTGTCCGTCCCACTGCTGGGGCGCCCCGCATAATTTAGGTGGCGTGGCGTCAGGCCGGGTGGCGTTGGCACTGGACTGCGCAAGCTGTTCAGATGCCTCCCGACCTGATTGCCCACGTAGGCTCTCAAATGAAAGGACAGTCACACCATAGAACCATCAATCTCGTAACTGGCCCAAAGTGGCTGGCGTACGTCTCGTGCGCCAGCTAGATAGGTTTGGGACCTACTCCCTTTCGGGCTCTACCCCCCCACCGCTCCCGCGTCCAATCCGGCCGCCTGGGCGGTATTCGTGTTCCCGCCAACTCCCCCTCGTCGCCCATTCTCGCACTTCCTGCGCTGGCCGCCGTCGCCCAAAAGCAAACTTATCTCGCCACACCCTTCGCCACATGCGAATTGTCTTGTATTTGTCTAGAATGGAGTTATATTGGAACCGTAAAGTCCATTATTCTCCACGTCCTACATACCTAAACACTGTCGGGAGTCCCGCATGATACGTTACCCTGCCTTCTCGTACTATGCCGTGGTCATTGTCAGCTCGCTCGTCTTCCAGCCGGTGCACGCCAAAACATACCGACGTCCCGATCCGCCGGTCTCTACCGCCGGCTGCTGCGTCGGCCAGACCGGCAACATCGATTGCAGCGCGGGCGACGGTGTCGATATCGGCGACCTGACCTCCCTCATCGACAACCTCTTCATCAGCTTCAACCCCCTGTGCTGCGAAGCGGAGGCGAATACTGACGGTCAGGGGGGAACTGACATCGGCGATCTTACCGCCCTCATCGACAACCTCTTTATTGGTTTTACCCCGACCGCGAATTGTGCCGGCGGCGTTGGTACTGGTGATATCATCATCACCGAAATCATGCCCGACCCAGTGCAGATTCTTGACGCTGACGGTGAGTGGTTCGAACTCTACAATACGAGTGCGACCGAGACCTTTGATATGAACGGCATGACTATCACCGGCAGCAGCAATGTCAGCTTCACCATCAGCGGCGCGCTGACCATCGCTCCGCATTCCTACCGTGTCCTGGCCCGAAGTGAGTCAGCCGGCTTTGTCGCCGACTATCTTTACAGTACGGTCACGCTCCCGAACACCAACGGCCTGCTGAAACTTTCGTCGGGTGCCCAGGTGATTGACCAGGTGTCGTATTCTACCGGAGCTAACGGTTTTCCAACCCTCGCACCGGGCAAAAGCCTGACTCTGAAGGCAGCCGCCTATGATGCTGTCTCCAACGATGCAGGGGCCAATTGGTGTCTCGACGGAACTCACGTCTATTCCGGCGTCGAACATGGCACGCCCAAAGCAGTCAATACCCCCTGCCCATGACATCTTGACCATTGGATTTCAATACCCCACCGGCTCGCCCGCTGGGGTATTCTTATAGAACGTAGGTCAGGCTTCTGTTTCCATTTTTCAGGAAGCCTGACTGGTAAGAAGATTTTGCGTCAGATCCTGCGCCGCTTCTTAGCGGCGTGTGACCTGACGCGCTTCTCTTCCCCCTCCCTCCGAGAGAGGGTTGGTGGGCGACACCCGCTCCGTCAGACTTACGCCATGCGTCGAATACTCATTGCGAGGACCCTGAGCGGAGCCGAAGGGGACGACGCAATCTCAAATCAAAATCCCTCCACCTCGCCGACATCTCCAGATCGACCTCTCAGCGTCGGAACCGTCGCACTGAGCCTCCCCACCGTCGCACTGAGCGAAGTCGAAGTGCGACGATCGACAACACACCCTCGCCATGCTCTTCTCTACTCCCTCTCCCTTCAGAGAGAGGGCCGGGGTGAGGTCCGGTAGGTCACACGAGAAGTAGGTCAGGCGCCCTGTGAGCCTGACAGCAAGTCTTGTCATTCCTGACCAACGGCCCGGAATCCATGGGGCCCACATCCCGTAATTCGCGAATGCTCTCAACCAAGCACAAGACTCCTTCCCCCTCTCCCGCCGGGAGGGCCGGCAAGGCAAAAAAAAGCGTCTGGCTGTGACGAACAGCCAGACGCCGTACTTTATTGAACGTGCATCTCAAATAATCAGCTCAGCTCACTTCAACATCATCATCTTCTTGGTTTCCGTGAAAGAACCGGCGGTAATCCGATAGAAGTAGATTCCGCTCGAGACCGCAGAGCCGCTCTCGGTGGTTCCATCCCAGGTGATCGTGTGATTGCCGGCCGGCATATCGCCGTTGACCAGCGTGGTCACCTTCTGCCCAAGCAGATTGAACACTGACACTTCGACGTTGGCCGGAACCGGCAACGCAAAATTGATATCAGTGGTCGGGTTAAATGGATTGGGGTAATTCTGTCCCAACGCGAAAACAGTCGGCAGCCCACTTGACGCCGTGGAGCCGTTGACTGCCAGTGAAGTCCGCTCGAAGGTCAGATCTACCTTCGTCTGCAAGCCCGCGCCATCCTTGACCGTATGATATACAAACATCGGCGAGTGATTCGGGTTCTGCAGTTTCACCGCTTCGACACTGACTTCAGTCACGTTTGGATCGGTCACTTCAAACACCAGATTGGCAATCGTTCCGCTGCCGGCTTTGAGCAACGGTCTTGCCTCCGCGCTGACCTGGGTCACCAGACCAATGATCAACTGACGTTTCTCATTGTTGATGTTGGCGATCTTCAGATCAAAATAATCCACCCGGGTGTTGGAGAAGTCGACCTGCTTCAGGGTCACCCCTTCGTTCCACGTCAACGGCAGATCAATGGCCATTAATCCGTCCTGGTTGCTAATCTCAACCGGAACGGTGACCGTGTGATCCGAGTTAACGGTCGCCTTGGCCGCAGCTATTCGATTGTCCGCGGCCGTGACGACCATAGCGGGCACGAGCAGTGCGACGATGGCAATTGAGAAGAGACTGACTCGTTTCAACAAGGTTCACCCCCTCAGGGTTGCATGGGTTGATGGTTCGCTGTCTTGAATTCGGGCTTTCCGTAGCTCTTGACAGCTTCGTACAATTTATTCCGCAATACGACTTGCTTGCGAAAATGTCTTTTTGACTGTTGTGCAATCGGAGGTGAAGGGTGACTCGTGACTTCGTCCACACATATACTACCGCTGAACCGGCTTGATGTCAAGGACTTTTCTTCTCGCGTGAACCCTCAGTGCGGCCGTGCGTGCGGTCGTCCAACCGGTCCGGCCTCTGTCCCTTCCTCATATCCTGATACAACCGCAATAACCGGCCAGTTCCATAAAAATTGTGTTAGGATGCGACGCATTTTCTGCGCTCCCCGATCCCAACTCCGGCCCCCCGTCAAACAATCCCGTGCGATCGCTAAGTAACATTGATCCATATTACCCTGCCGGGACCCCGGAGTCCGACTAAACGCTTGATTCCTATATGCTTCGAGGCAACCGCGACCGCATGCGGCAGCGACGGTGTGACCTGACACCGTCCTCATGGCACGCCCCCTAGGGCCGCTGTGTCCGGTCTTGACTCACCAGTCAAATTGCTTCCTGATCCCCTCCGAACAGATACTTCCTCGCTTCTTGAAGTACAGCTTGCTGACGATCCGAATCATTATGCGTATAGTACAAGTGCGACAGCGGCTCCAGGACATCCAGTCGCCACAGCCGGTGAAGTACAGCGCTGTCCGCGGGCAAAGCCCGCCCGAATATTTTCAGCCCCAGCAACATGGCCCGACATGTCCCATTCAGCGCCTTCCGCAGCTCCAGCGACCTGCTCACCCGTCCGGCTATCATCATCGATCGAGCATACCGCCGCTTAAGCGCGTAATTCTCGGGAATTGGCGCGACAAACGGTTTGCATCGCGCATCCGGATTCGTGCCGATCTGCGGATCATGACTGCTCGGAATTTTCGCCATCAACTCCGGATACTCTTTCCACAGCATGTCGCGCGCAAGATTGTAATCAATTTTCAATTCGGGTGCGAGTCGATAGCTTAATTCGACATAGTCGTTATCCAGATACGGATAGATCGATTCAAACTTATAACTCATCAGACTCTGCCCCATCATCCCGGTGCGACGGCGCGTCCATTGCCCGAAAAAGAACTGCGAAAACCGATTTTCCGTCTCCGGCAATTCCGCCATAAGTTCAGCGATTCGCTCTGCAATGGGTTGACCGCTGAAGCCCTGTGGGACACAAGCATCTGCACCGGGCCCAAAGCGTTTGATCGCCAATTCAGCAAGTTTCTTTGGATCGGCGTGTGCCTCCCGGGCCGCCTGCGCGGTATGCTTGCCATAGAGCAGTATATCTCCTCCCAGCCCGTCGAAATTCACCCCCGCCCCCACTGGCACCTCTCGCAACAGCGGCTGAATCCACCGGTGCTGATTCGTCTCCCCGTCCATGAGTGCGGCGCCATACCGGCCGATATCCCCCGCCATCGACGGGTCATAGAGCGGAACGCTCGAATGCTCCAGGCCCAATTCCTGGCACAACGCCCGTGCCACGCCAACATCGACGGTGTACTTCTCCCCGGTCATCTGTACCGCAGAGGTATACGCATGGGGCCTACTATGCTTGGCCAGTTCAAGGATGATCCTCCGCGAATCATACCCACAGCTCAACATGCAGATCGGCGTCCGCGCGATCTCGACTCCTCGAGCGATCGTCCGCTTGAACACCGGCAGTATCTGGTCGCAGAATTCCGGGACTGACAATTTTGGATCAATCGCCAGCCGCTCAAACGACCAGTAACGGATTCTCTTTTCACCCTGGTCGTCGAGCCGAACGACTGTCCCCGCCGCGACCCGCGTGATCTGCTCGTACGGCGTGCGGTCATCGAGGATGAATCCGAGATGCAGCAGGTCTTCCACCGATCGCCGGTCCATCGTCAGGTCAGTCGCCTGATGCGCGATCCCTTTGACTTCCGACGCAAACAGCACCCGGTTTCCTGTGCGACGGTAGTAGAGCGGCCGCATGCCGAACCGGTCCACCCCCAGCGCCAGCGTCCGCTCCCCTTTGTTCCAGGCCGCAAACGCCCACAATCCGTTCAGCCTGTCGAGTGATTGAACCGAATTCTGCGCGAGATAATGCCCGATGACCTCCGCGACATTCTTGGGAAGACGGCCGTTGGTAGTCTTGGCTATGTCCTGAGAAAGCTCCTTCAGATTGAGCAGGTACCCGGCCGCCACGATCGCGACCTCACCCATCTGGCAGGACGAGACGAACTGATCCACTGCCTCGAGGCCGATCGCACCCAACGACACCCCTTGCTCGCCGATCACTTTGGGCTGATACGACGGCGCATGCGTGAGAGTGCTCACCATCGCCTTGACCGTCTGCACCTCGACCGCCTTTGACCGATCCAATTCCACGATGCCCGCAATTCGTGCCATAGATATAAACGCAGTGATGCCCGTCGTCATTAGTTGGCGACGGTTGGTTATTCGATTAAGCTAACCGTGCTCCTAGCCTTGATATATTGATAGGTAAGCAAAGCCGATCAGCGGAGTCAATGATAAAAATTGTAGGGCAGAACTCAACTCCGCTCATCCAAGATTTCTGACTTCTGTACTTCTCCCCAATGTCACCCCCGCCTTGAGCGGGGCCCATTCCCGCGTCTTAGCGCAGAATAGTATTCAATAAGTCCTTGCGAGGCTCGCTTCCTCCCATTTCGTCATTGCGAGGCTCGCTTCCTCCCATTCGTCATTGCGAGGCCCGCTTCGAGCCGTGGCAATCTTTCGGTTCTTTTGATGGCCGGCGCACGTCTCGTGTGCTTGCGCATAAACTGCATAGCACCCTGATCGGGGTTGAAGGGCCACAAAACAGAAACCCTGCTGCTTGGACGGTGGAGTAGTAAATGAAATCAATCTACAGATCATCAAGCAAGTTTTACAGCAATAATCCTGCTGCCCGCCACCACTCCGAATGCCTGAGCTAACGATAGACTCTTGCTGTACGGCGAGGGCATTAAGGGATTATCCTTTGATGGGTATGTTAGTATCCATGTCTTTCCGTAGTCTTTAGTATCAAAGTTTAAAGCTTCTCTTATTGACATTAAGAGAGAGTCAAGGGTATGCGCTTCAGGACTGTCACTCAACATCAGAAAGCCTTTGTCGAGTGCATTCATATCGACTATTAGCTTGAGGTGTACCGGGTTGAAAGTCCCGCCAATCGTACTCTCATCCGCTTGTGATAATCCACTCTGACGATTGCCAGTCGATTTCGTCAGACCTCGCACAGTTTGAAGTATTTCCTCCATCAGCGACCGATCTGATCTCACTGACTGACTGCTGGCGGACAAAGATGGAACGGAATTCAGAATCCGCTCAAGCTGCGGCCACAGGCTTTCAAAAGACCGCTTCAGTTGGTCCTCGCTGAGATGTGTATTCGCACATGTACGAAGCAATGATTGCATCATTCGAAGAATTCCTTCACGATCTGCTTGGACGGCCTGGAACTGGGAGAGTGGGCCGGTGACTTCAACAGGCCGAAGGTCGATGAGTAGCGGGATTACTCTGGCCTTGTCGACCGCTTTTGCGAGAGCCCCAGCCTCGAATGTCTGCCAAAGGGAGTTTAGCGATTCCTTGGTCACACAGATTATCCCTACATTGCTCTCGGACAACTGCTTTGAAATCTCGTCATTCCACACCATCCCGGCATCGATATCTGTTGCCGAAAACCACGGTTCTATCTCGTTAATGACGAGTGGAAGCCACTCCTTCAACTCAAGCGCTACATGACGCGATCTCGGACCCGACCAACTGATGAACACCTTCATAGACTACCTCCCACTGACGCTCTCAATGCTACGCGCCCAGCCCCCCCATAAACTCCACCGCCGTCAACGGCGCACAATTCATGATCACCTGCTCCAGCTTCGCCTGACGCTGCGCATCAAACAGGTGCGATGACAGCGCATTAAACTTCGCCCGCAAATCATCCTGCGTCATCGGCTCGCGCGGATCACCCTTCGGATACTCCAGGTACGCCGAGAACTCCTTCCCCGCCGTCGTCCGCACCACCACCTTCGAGGGCTGCTTGGCCGGAAACATCGCTTCGAATTCTTTCGACGCTTCCCCTTTGATCTTCGTGATCACCTCCCAGATGCGCGGGTCTTTCAACTTCTCATCCGAGAAACTGGCGGTCGTGATCTGACGATCCACGATCGCCGCCGCGATACAATACGGCAGCGAATGATCCGCCGTCTCGCGTGAGTCCGGATGATACTTGTGCTGGTCAAACAGAATATCGCACGCCCGCGCGATCGTCGTCACCGTCACCGTCTCGATCTGCTCCGGCGTGATATCGTTGTCGCGGATTACTTTCAACGTACAGGTTATATGCGTGTGCGTGAGCGCCTCGGTCGGAAACGCCTTCATGCCGCACTCGAGAATCTTGATATTTCTGCCCCAGCCCGCCGACCAGCTTCTCGTTCGCCCAGCCGGGGCCGAAGCAATCCATGAATCCCTCTTTCCCCTCGAACACCGCTTCCGTGCCCGAATACCCCTTGGCGGCCATCATCGCCGCAAACACCCCGCTCTGCACCGCCATCGGGTCAACCGTGTTCTTCATCATCGTCAGTTTGCCCGCCGTCGGACAACCGATCGTATGATTGTGGCACCCGTTGATTCCGATCGCGTTCACCATCTTGTCCACCGAAAGCCCCATCAGCTTACCTGCCACGATCGGCGACACAAACTGGGTCAGCGTCGCATGGTGCCACTTCCGTTCTCGCACCCCCGGCGTGGCGAACTCGCAGAGCCGCTGTTCGAATTCATACGCCAGCACGATCGCGACAATCACTTCCTCCATCGACGAATTCATCACCTCGCCGACCGCCAGCGCCGCTGGAATAATATCCGACGGATGGCTTGGATCTTCTTTCCAATAGATGTCATTGAAATCCAGCGCCCGGATCATCAGCGAATTGACCAGCGTCGCATTCACTGCCGGTATCTTGTCGCCGAAGCCGATCACCGTCGCCTCCGGCTTACCCCCCATATCCTTGTAGATGTCGCGGAGGATATTGACGTCTTTCGTTCGATACCCGCCGTAGGCACACCCGATCGAATCGTACAGATACCGCTTTACTTCGTGAACGACCTCCTTCGGGAGGTCGCTGTATTTTAGCCCGACCGCGAACTCCGCGATCTGGCGAGAAAGTGACTTGTCCATCTCCTGCTATCCCTCTATGTCTGCGCTTAACCCTTGAGATTCTTCTTCACCCAGTTCTCCAGCCCATCGGTCACTATCAACTCCTGCGCTGCCGCACCGATTGATCCAATGGCGTACTCCTTGCCGTCGGCTTGAAGCACCGAATCGGCAAAATCGATCTTCGCTTGTATCGACGTTCGCACGGTCAGCTTCTCCGCGCCGAATTTCTCCTTTAAATCATTCACTAGTTCCGGCGCTTCCACCGCCAGGAATCCGTTATTCAACGCGTTCCGCTTATAGGTCTCATTAAACGATCCGCCAATCACCAGCCGCACGCCGCGATATTTCAGCGCTGTCGCCGCCTGTTCGCGCGATGATCCGGTGCCGAAATTGAAGCCGCCCACCAGCAGATCACCCTCTTTGACGATCTTCCCGAACTCCGGATCGTAATTCTCCATCACCACCTGCGCCTGCTGCGCCGGTGTCATGTCATCCTGATAGGTGTACTTGCCGGGGTAAATGCCATCGGTGTTCATGTTGTCCTGATGGCAGTAGATCAACTCCCCGTCTACCACGGGCGGAAATCCCTTGACGATTCGCACCTTCGCGGCTGCAACTCCCTCGCGATGATTCTCTTTCACCGAGGCTACCACCGGCACCACCTTGTGCGCCTCCGGCATATCGATGATTCCGGCCACCGCCGAAGCCGCCACGACTTCCGGCGATCCCAGGTACGCATGGGCACTCTTCGACCCCATCCGCCCCTTGAAATTCCGGTTGGTCGCTGAAATGCCGACTTCGCCGTCCTCAAGCAAACCGGTCCCCAGACCGATGCACGGTCCGCACCCGGGCGGCAACGGAATCGCCCCTGCATCCAGGAGCGCCTGCCAGTCGCCGCGACGTTCGCTCTCGGCTTGAACTTCGCTCGATGCCGCCGCGATATAGAACTTCACCCCTTGCGCAACCTTCTTCCCTTTGATTACGTTCGCGGCTGCCGCAAGATCGTCGACCCGGCTGTTCACGCACGACACCAGGTACGCCTTGTCAATCTTCACGCGTTGTTCTCGGATGACCGAAATCGGTGACATCGTCTTCACCGTATCAGGTCCCGACACATGCGGCACCACTGACGCCAGATCGAGATGAAGCTCCTTGGCATAAAACGCCCCGTGATCGGGGTGCAGCGGATTCATCTCGAGTTCCGCCACCCGTTCAAAACCCATGCGCGGATGATGTCCCTTCCCGTCGGCGTCCGACGGTACCTTGGCCAGACCCCGCTTGGCGATGAAATCGGCTCGCTTGCGCAACCAGTCGATGGTCACATGGTCAATCGGGAACACACCCGCCAGCGCTCCCCATTCGGTCGTCATATTGGCAATCGCCAATCGGTCGTTAATGGACAGCCGCTGAATCCCTTCGCCGGAAAACTCGACCGCATGATTCAACACTTCGTCCTTGTTGAAGAACCCGCACAGAGTGATGATGACATCTTTCCCGGTCGCACCCGGATGCAATTTCCCCTTGAGCACCACCTTGGCAATCGGCGGCACCTGCCACCAGGTCCGCCCGGTCGACCAGATCGCCGCCGCATCAGTCCGGACAATCGGCGTCCCCAGACACCCCAGGCCACCGTACATGTTCGAGTGGCTGTCGGAGGCCACCACCATCGTCAACGGCCAGGCGTACCCCTCTTCGCACATGATCTGATGACCTATGCCCCGTCCCGCCGGATAGAAGTCAATCCCGTGATCCTTGGCAAACTGCTCGATGCCGCGATACTTCTTCAGATTCCCTTCCGACGTATCCTGGACGTTGTGATCGAGCGCAAAGACCACCTGTCGCGGATTGAAGATCTTGGTCGCGCCGATTGATTTGAATTTAGGAATTACCGCCCCGGTATTGTCATGGGTCATGACGTACGCCGGGCGGATCGAAATATAGTCACCGCCTTTGACCAGTTGCCCGGGCTCAAGGCCGACGGCAAACTTTTGGGCGATTTTTTCAACGAGGGTTTGGGGCATATTTCAGGTCCTTCAATAGTCAAATCTACAGAATTCAGGATGAAGCGATTCTTGGTTGATGCTACTTTCCCTTCAGACGATAAATCATGAGGCCGTCCAGCGTCCATCCATCAACCGTCATCGGCTGTTGCGTAAGGATGAAGAGGTAACGGTCATCTACCATTATGACGTCAGCTATAGAGAAGTTCTTGTAAAGCCCCTCCGGAAAGTAGTAGATGAGATACGACGGTTCATCAATCACCGGTTCGTCAATATGATCTCGGAGCCAGTTTACATCTGTGAAATACGCCCAAGCTCTGGATTCATCCACACTCTGCCTAGACGGTAGCGAATCCTCCCAAACTGACCAGAAAGACGAATCGAACTTTGGAGCCCGGACAGTACACATCCCCCAACCGCGAACCGGTGAGGAAAACACGGAGTCCATGCGATGAAGTCGCCGAATACAAAGACGCGAATTTCTGCTCGATTCCCGGAGTTGTTGTATCGCAGTATCGGGAATCGAGTTGATCTCGTCCCGCACAAACTGATCTCCCGGGCCTATTATGACTCTGTGCAACTGATGGTAAACGCAATCTCCCCACGAAGATTCGTAAAATGAAATTGCCGTCGTATCGCCAACCTCTATCCCCATAAACTGAAAGCTACGTTCGCATGGCAGCCAGGCGCCAGCGCCTGAGACACAAGCCAGTACCATGCTCACCGTAATGCCCGCAGTACTGCACAGACGCCCTATCCCGGTTCGAATAGCCACCTCCCTCATCGCTCCCCCCTCACCCCTTCACCAAATCAAAATCAATGAAATCCGCATGGTGAAAGACAATCGACTCCGGACTCCGCGTCTCCCCCGTCCCTTCCTTCGAATGAGTCGCGATGATATGCATCACCTCCGACGGTACCCCATGCTTGAACGCCAATCCCACCCCGCAAACGGATGCCGAATATGTTTCCCGTAATCCGACTTTACCGGCTTGCCGCTCACGATCTCGAACTCCAGCAGTTTGCCGACATCCGCCAGCAGCGCCCCGGCAATCAAATGATCCCGGTTGATCTTTGTCTTGCGCTCGGCGTGGATTTTGTCCAATACGTCGTCGCAGGCGACACACATCAGGCAAACCGCCCGCACATGGTCGATAAACGATATAGTCACCCCCTCCGCCAACAGCGTGAACGGAATCCCCCGCAACAACTCTTCAGTCCAGCCGCGAAACGCAATCGCTTCATCCCAACAGGCGACCACCTGCGTCCGCAGTTGCTGATCCTTTATCTGATTTACCTCGGGCAACAGCTTCTCGACAAGCTTACTCATGATCGAATTCCCCTTTTGTGGCGTACAAAGCACAATATAGGGCCAAGATATCGGCGCAATCGGGCAGGGTCAACTGGCAATTGACCAGCCGAAGTCCCTTCGGCGGACGCACTTTTCTTTTGCCCTATCTCTTGTGACCCCGTTTATTATCCGAGGTCATGAAGTGACCGCAGGCAGAAAGGACACCAGGACCCAGCATGTCATACAACTTCGCCATTACCGGCGTCGGCGGCTATGTCGCCCCGCGCCATCTCAAAGCCATCAAAGACACCGGCAATCGTCTGGTCGCCGCGGCCGACCCCAGCGACTCAGTCGGCATCCTTGACCGCTTTTTCTCCGATGTCAAGTTCTTCACCGAGTTCGAGCGCTTTGACCGGCATCTCGACAAACTCCGCCGCCAGGGCGAAGAGAGCCGCGTGCATTACGTCTCTATCTGTTCGCCGAATTATCTTCACGACGCCCACTGCCGCTTTGCGCTTCGCATCGGCGCCGACGCCATCTGCGAGAAACCTCTGGTCCTCAACCCGTGGAATATCGACGCCCTTGAGGAGCTGGAGGAAGAAAGCGGCCGCAAGGTGAATACGATCCTGCAATTGCGCGTCCACCCCGCTCTGATTGCCCTTCGGAATAAGCTTCAGGCAGAACGCGGCACGAAGAAACACAAGGTCGTCCTTACGTATTGCACGTCGCGCGGAATATGGTACCTCGTTTCCTGGAAAGGCCAGCTCGAACGCTCCGGCGGTCTCGCCACCAACATCGGTATCCATTTCTTCGATCTGCTTATCTGGCTCTTTGGTCCGGTTGTCCATAGCGAGGTTCACGTGGCCGAGCAGATGCAAACTGCCGGCTTTATGGAATTGGAGCACGCCGAGGTTCAGTGGTTTCTTTCCATCGACCGCAAAGACCTCCCGGCCGAAGCCGCCGCGAAAGAACAAACCACCTTCCGCTCTATCACGGTCGACGGGAGTGAAGTCGAATTCTCCGAGGGGTTCACCGACCTTCACACTGAGGTCTACCGGGTTACCCTGGCAGGTAATGGTTTCGGGCTGTCTGACGCCCGCCCCTCTATCGAACTGGCCCACCAGATTCGCAATGCCCGGCCGATTGGTGTCAATGCGAATTCGCATGCCATTCTTCGAAAGCGGGTTTGAGAAACCGGATAAAGCACAAATCTTCCTCGCGGACTCCGCTTTTAAGATTAGGGTATATCTGTGCTCTCGCCAGACTCGCCTGCCGTGTTGATCCGGTCTGATGTTAGATTTGCCGTTAAAACACATCGATCATTGTCCGGTTTACCACCCATTGCCAAACCTCACTGATGGAATGCCCGTAACATGCTTATAGGCAATGCGATACGCTGGACGGTAGAATTCCTGACGTGCACCCGCCTGGCCGATGTGCGTTCGCAGATCGGCTGTGCAGATTTTGAATAGTGCACTCCACGAGTCCATCCTTATTTTTCCGTTCGCGCTTGACATTTGAGAAAAGTTTCACTTAATATACCGCAATATTTGGAAACAGGACTCGACACTTAATGAGACTTTGCGCTTCGCCATCAAACGCCGACAGGCTGCCGGGCCAGCCGGCCCAGACTCTTCTTGTGCCCGAAAGGCGCCCTGAATTGGCCGGAATTGTTGAATTGGCGCTTGAGCGAAGCTGCATAAGAGGAGGTTTAATAGAATGAGTACCGCTGTACCGACGGCCAAAAAAGCCGAAGCGGCCGGATCGTTTAATCCGTTTGTCATGGCTCAGGGACAGTTCGATAAGGTCGCCGACCAGCTCGGTCTGGATCTGGCCACTCGCGACCTGCTCCGCTTCCCGATGCGTGAATACCACATTGCCATCCCGGTGAAGATGGATGACGGCAAGACCAAAATTTTCCGCGGTTTCCGCGTGCAGCATAACGATTCCCGCGGTCCGTCAAAAGGCGGTATCCGCTTCCACCCCCACGAAACCATCGACACCGTCCGTGCCCTGGCCATGTGGATGACCTGGAAGACGGCCGTGGTCGACATCCCGCTCGGCGGCGCCAAGGGCGGCGTAATCTGCGATCCGCACCACCTGTCGCTCCGCGAACAGGAATTGATCTGCCGAGGCTGGGTCCGCCAGATCTCACGCGATATCGGACCGCTCATCGACGTGCCGGCTCCGGACGTCATGACCAACGGCCAGCACATGCTGTGGATGCTCGATGAATACGAAACCATCCATCGCGGCAAATTCCCCGGTCTCATCACCGGCAAGCCGGTCGGCATGGGCGGCTCGCTCGGCCGTACGGAAGCGACCGGTTACGGCGTCGTTTACACCGTCCGTGAAGCAGCCCGTGAATTGGGGATCGACCTGAAGAACACCATCGCGGCCTTCCAGGGATTCGGCAACGTCTCCCAGTACGCCGTTCGCCTCTATCAGCAGCTCGGCGGCAAGGCAATTTGCGTATCGAGCTGGGATCAGAACGATCAGTGCTCGTACACCTTCCGCAAAAAAGACGGCGTCAACCCGGACGCTCTGCTCGGCATCACCGACCACTTCGGCGGCATCGACAAGAACAAAGCGAAAGACCTTGGCTACGAAGTCCTGCCGGGTGAAGCCTGGATCGAACAGGATGTCGACATTCTCTTCCCGTCGGCTCTTGAGAATCAGGTAACCGGCGAGAACGTGAATAAGATTTCGAAGAGAGTACGCATCATCGCCGAGGGCGCCAATGGCCCGACTACTCCGGAAGCTGACAAGGTGATCCACGAGCGTGGCATCTTCATGATTCCCGACTTCCTGGCCAACGCCGGCGGTGTGACCTGCTCCTACTTCGAACAGGTACAGTGCAACATGAACTACTACTGGGAGAAGGATGAGGTCCTCTCGAAGCTCGATCAGAAGATGACCTCAGCTTTCCTGGCGACCAGCGAACTGGCCCGCAAGCGCAAACTGTACATGCGCGACGCGGCCTACGTGATCGCCATCAGCCGTGTGGCCCAAGCGTCGAAAGAACGCGGCTGGGTATAAGAATTCTCCCTCCCATGTCCGGTCTTTCCGGACGTATCTATATGCCGGAAGCGCTTCCCGCTTCCGGCATTTTTCATCAAAAACTGACGGTGAATTTGAATGACGCCAACTTCTATCATGTTATATATTGGCCCGACCGATGAATTAGTATGAGGCCATGACGAAACCGAACAAACCGCTCAATACCCTCTTCCTGTCCCTGCAGGAACGCGCCAAGGAACTCAACTGCCTGCTGCGCGTTGAGGAAATTCTGAACCGGCCCGACGCCGACCTCCCGGAAGTCTGCGCCGACATCATAACGGCAATCCCCGACGGTTGGCAGTACCCGACCATCTGCCGAGCCGTCATAACTGTCGCCGACCAGACCTTCATCTCCGACGGTTTTGTGGAGACCTCCTGGGTGCAGAGCGCGGATATAATCGCTCAGGAGAAGGCTCTCGGGCGGATCAGTATCTATTACTCAGAAGAGCGCCCCCCAGCCGATCACGGTCCGTTTCTCAAAGAAGAAACCAAACTTATCCAGACCATCGCCGATCGGCTTGGTCACTATATCGTCTATCGACGGATGCGGCATGTCTACTCCGAATGGCAGGCGGCCAAGGACACGCTCGGCCATGATCGCAAAGAATGGCAGGTGGTCATCGATCTCCTTCGCGAAACCGACCGCAGCCTCTATTTTGCGATCTCCCATAAAATGCTCAACCACCTCTCCTGGAGCGGTATCGAAAGCGCCAAGCAACTCCTGCAGACCCCGGATGTCGACCCTCGGGATGATGAGGATGTGTACGCCGACAGCAACATTCCCCACCGCCGCCGCGCGCCGATTCTCATGACCGACGCGATGTGTGTAGCAACGTTTGCAATCGCAGTCGACAACATGAGCGACGACGAGATTCTCGCCTTCATCCAAAAGCGCATGCACGAAGACAAGATGAGCTTTCTCATCCGCGCCCTGAACCGCGACCTCTCCCTTCCCGCGATCGCCGACGCTGTCCGACGCTATCACAAGATCGCACCCCAGGGGATCGAGCTTCCCTCGGCCATGCAGTTCGGCATGCACGCCGCTCTCATTCGCCGATTCTTCTCTGAGTCAGTCGAATTTGTCGACAAGGCCAAACGATTTATCGATGTCAATGACTTCTCCGATCTGGTGGATCAAATCATCTTCTTGCCCGAGAGTCGCGGCAAACTGGGCGGAAAAAGCGCCGGTCTCTATCTGGCTTCTCGCATACTCAACAAATCCAAAATGGCGAACTCTCTCACCCGGTCGGTCAAGACGCCCAAGACCTGGTACCTCCCTTCCGACGGGTTAATGGCGTTTATCAATTACAACAATCTCGAGGAGATCGCCGAGCAGAAATACAATGAGATCGATCAAATTCGCGCCGAATACCCCCACATCCTGTACACGTTCAAGAACGGCCACTTCCCCCCGGAAATGCTGAAGGGACTGGCCATGGCGCTGGACGATCTGGGCGAGCGACCGTTAATCGTTCGGTCCTCATCACTGCTCGAGGATCGCATCGGCGCCGCCTTCTCCGGCAAGTACAAGAGCCTCTTTTTGGCCAACCAAGGGAGTAAACAAGAACGGCTCGACGCCCTGTGCGACGCCATCGCCGAGGTCTATGCTTCGACGTTCTCGCCCGATCCGATTCAATACCGGATGGAGCGCGGTTTGCTCGACTACTACGAAGAGATGGGAATCATGATTCAGGAAGTGGTAGGTGTCCGCGTGGGTGACTACTTCCTTCCTGCCTTTGCCGGCGTCGCCTTCTCCAACAACGAATTTCGCTGGTCGCCGCGCATACAGCGCAACGACGGCCTGGTGCGGCTCGTCCCTGGCTTGGGGACGCGTGCAGTCGATCGGGTGAGCGACGATTACCCGATTCTGCTCGCCCCCGGGCAGCCGAATCTTCGAGTCAATGTGACGGTTGAAGAACAGATTCGCTATTCACCGAAAAAAATCGATGTGATCAACCTGCGGACGAATTCGTTTGAGACGGTTGTCTTTACCGATTTTCTCCGCCGGGCCGGCAGCGCCTATCCTCGATTCTCCGAGATACTGTCGATCTTTGACGGCGACCACATTCGAAGCCTTGTTGGTCGGCTCGTCGATTTCAGGCCGGAGGACGCCCTCGTCACTTTTGAAGGACTCTTCTCGCAGAGCAGTTTCGTGAAGCAGGTTGCAACCATGCTCGCGGTCCTGCAAGAAGAAATCGGCAGTCCGATCGATTTTGAATTCGCCTCCGACGGCCAGGACATCTACCTGCTCCAGTGTCGCCCGCAGTCCAATTCAAGCGCCACGAGCGAGGCACGTATTCCCAAGGACATCGCACCCAACCGAATCATTTTCACGGCCCGGAAGTACATCTCCAACGGTCAGGTGCCTGACATCACCCATATTGTGTATGTCGATCCACAGAGGTACGCTGAGCTGGGCGAACGAGCCGCGCTGCTGGCGGTCGGCCGGGCGGTCGGCAAGCTGAACAAGCTCCTCCCGAAACGGCAATTCATCCTGATGGGTCCCGGGCGATGGGGCAGCCGGGGCGACATCAAACTAGGCGTGAGTGTGACCTATTCCGATATCAGTAATACGGCCGCCCTGATTGAGATCGCCCGCAAGCAAGGCAACTACGTGCCCGATCTCTCTTTTGGCACCCACTTTTTCCAGGATCTGGTCGAAGCAAGCATCCGGTATATTCCGCTCTATCCCGATGATCCCGGTATCGTGTTCAATGAACACTTTCTCCGGCGCTCGCCCAGCATTCTCGGCGACATTCTGCCCGAGTTCGCCAATCTGAGTGAATGTATTCGCGTCATTGACGTTCCACAGACGGCGGCGGGAAGTGTTCTTCAGATACTGATGAACGCGAGGCTGGAACAGGCCATCGGCCTGCTGTCGAAACCGCGCTCGTTTGCCGTCACCGATTCAGCCGACATCACGCCCGTGGAGTCAACCGGCGATACGGCCTGGCGCTGGCGCGTGCGCATGGTCGAGGAACTGGCGAAGACGATTGATGTGGACGCGCTGGGCGTGAAGGGTATGTACCTCTTCGGCAGCACCAAGAATGCCACGGCCGGCCCCCGGAGCGACATCAATCTGATCGTCCATTTCTCCGGCACCGATGAGCAGCGACGGTTACTGGAGACCTGGCTGACCGGCTGGAGTCTTTGCCTTGACGAGGTCAACTACCTGCGTACCGGCTACAAGCGAGGCGGTCTTCTGGACGCGCATATCATCACCGACGAGGAGTATGTGTCACGAGCGGGTTACGCGGCGAAGATCGGGGCCACTTCAAACGCCGCACGCCCGCTGCGATTAGGCAAACGGGCATGAGTCAGACGCTTGACGTTTGTCATAGGGCGAGTCAGAAACTGACCGCCACACCGATGTGGGCAGTAGCAATACTCGTCTTGGACTGGGAAATGTCGTAAACGACCTGTCCCCCATCCCGGCGGATCGAGCCTTCCTTCAGGTACTCCGCTTCACCCCCTCGTATATAGCGAGCGCCGAGGTCGATAAAGACCTGCAACGCTTTCGCCTCAGGCTCCCCTCTCTGCTTGTCATACACCTTGATCATCAGGCCGCCGCCAAAGCCGTACCCGAATGCATTATCTTCGCGGTTGGTCGAACTTGCGACTTCCTCGTCATTGCTGGCGTTCTTGATCGTCGTCCTCGTGTACAGATAATTCATGCCGAGCAGGCCATCGGCATACGGAAGTATCGGACCATGCTTTGGCTGTAAGCGCAGAAGCAGCATGAACTGGGCGAGGTTATTGGACGTGTTGACATCCACCGTGACGTCGGGAATAGTCGTGCTGAACGGCTCCGTTCGGTTCTCGTCTCCCACTTGAAACCAGCCCAGTGAAACACCAATGCCGATCGGGCTGTTGTGCGGAGCGTACAAGAAATCGCCGCCGACGCCGACGCCGGTCTTGTCGATCTGATCTTTGTAGTCCCCCTGTGGAAAGGCCAGCTGGAAGCCGAGCCCACCTTGCCATGTTTGAGCGTTCGCGAACGAAGCGCTACCCAAAACGAAAATGACGGCGAAGATACCCCGACGAATTATTGTAGTCGTTAAACCCATTTTAGATACTCCTAATAAGTTGTGTATTCTCAACGCCCCGTAGTAGAACATAGCTTCTCATGAGACCTCAGTCAACCCCGGCTCGCAAATTCCTTGTTGCGTGGACCCCGGTGTCGTATATATCGGGGAGAAGGAGTTGGTATGAATATTCTTGATTTTGCCATGCAAATGGAGCTTGACGGCAAAGCCTTTTATGAAGCCGGCGCCGCCAAGATGTCCGAACCGGAGTTGAAACAAATACTGCTCACTCTGGCCCAGGAGGAAGACAAACACTATCGTTTCTTCAAGAAGCTGAAATCATTGGGGACCGAACCGGCCCGCCTCGAACTGATGCAGGTCACGACCTCGTTTAGCGCCAATCGGAACCTCTTCCAGCAGATGGCCGATCGCAAGGGGAAACCGCTGGGTGAGGACGTCCGTGCGGTCTGGACCGAGGCGCTGAGTATCGAGGAGAAGTCCGAGCGGCTCTATCGAGAAGAGGCGTCCCGGGAAAAAGATGCCGGTAAGCGGCGGCTGCTTGAGCTTGTCGCCGACGAGGAGAAGACCCACGTCTATCTCATCGACAACATGCTTTCGTATATGAAAGACCCGCAGACCTTCATCGAGTCGACGCAATTCAAGAGCTTCATGAGCTGGGAAGGACACTGATCCCCGCGTAGTCGGTATCGCGCGAAAAACAAAGGGCCCGCTTTGGCGAGCCCTCGAGTGTCTTGCGGTCGAGTATCGTTACTTGATGTTGTAAATCCCCTGATCTACAATCGTCTGCCAGGAGTCACTGTATTTCTCACCCGTGGCATTCGAATGCACGAGCTGCGGATCTTGACTTCCCTTCGTATCCGCGAACACAAATAACAACCCCTTGTCCACCTGACGATAGAACCAGACTTCAAACGGGTTTCCCGTGACCGGCGTCGGGACGTCGTCCCGTTCGTCCCAGGGGCCGTAAATCATGTAAATCCGGCCGCGATCCGACGACCAGCCGTTGGTGCGGTTTGCATTGGTCGAAAAGCTGACGTTCGCGAACTGGTAGCGCCGAATCATCTCCAGTTGATTTTCGATGGGTCGAGTCGTCGGGTCGCTATCGTGTTCGCGCCAGTACTGCTGCATGAAATTCTGTTTGCCGGTCGGAGACAAAGCCTCCAGAGTCTTCTTCTCTACCGGGGACAGGAGATAATAGACTAGCGCCAGCTTGGCCTCGAGACTCAACGAGTCGTAGGCGCTGGTCGGATCCACCGCCGTCACCTCGGCAACAGGGTTCGCCCCCTCAGCAACGATCTTGAAGGGAAGAAAAGCGGTGTCGCTCTGCTGCGTCGCCTCGTCGGTAACAGTCACATTCAGCCCGTATTTCCCGGGAGGGTACGCTGAGATATCGTAGCGCTGTGACAATACCGCCGTGTTTCCCGCCTTGTCGCGCAACGAGAAGCCGAAATCCTGATACAGAGAGTTTTTCGCATCGACCATGTGCGAGGCTACCCGATATTTCGATTTCTCCTGATCGCCATATTTCAGGTTGTACACTTCACCGTAGAAGTACAGCGAGGAGTCAGCAGGGCCGAACCAATGGACCGGATTAACGAGTACCCGAAGGCCGTTGCGAACCGATCGATCTTCCGGCGCGGCTGTCGCCGTCGCCGGAGTGATGGCATAGGCCAGATTGGCGGCCCCCAACGTCAGGTGCTCGCGTTCAATGGCCGGAACCTCCACCCGATTGTAGGTGATCTGCCCTTCACGCTTGCTCACGACGTCGATGGCGGAGAGCGCCACAGTGTAGAGGCCGGGCTTCAGAAAAATGTCGAGTTGGTTAAAAAGCCTGATCCCCTTGAGCCGTGCTTCCTGTTCGTTTGCGACCCAAGCCGAGAAGTAGGTGCTGGCGGAATCTACGAGGATCCCCTGGAAATTCGCCACCACGGCCCGGCAGTAAATGCGGGCCTCGAGTCCTTCGGCCGCCGAGTCGGCCTTGTAGAAGTCGAACTGTTCCCGGTTCAGCACAAACGGGAACTCCACCAGCGAAACGGAATCAAAGGTCGGGTTATTGAAAATTGTCAGCCCGCCATAGATCGCGATGGTGGCAGTCTCGGGCTCGGTTTGGGCTGAAGCAGTAACTGTGAATAGGCCTGCGGCCAGACAACACGCGAAAAAATAAAATCGTTTTATCATGATGCTCAAAAATCGGGGCGCTGATTCAGCCCGTCAAACGGATACTCGAGCCGGTAGTCCCCATCCTGGTTTTCATCGACAAAGGTGAAGCGACGATACCGACCGTCGCGGTAATAATGCCAGATTTGATACGGCAGATCGGACGCCGAATACGGAACATCATCGATTTGATCCGGTTCGCCGTGCATCACCAGAATTCGCCCGCGGTCGGTGCGCCAGCCGTCGCGGCGCATATAACCGAAATTCTGATTGGCGATAATGATACGCCGGTAGAATTCCTTTTTCACTTCATTCTCAGGTGTCCCGAGTGTAGGGTCCTTGGAGGCCCAGAAAGCGTCAAACGCCCGTCGGCGATCTTCAAAGGAAGTCAATCTCTTCACACTGTCCAGTTCGCCTGGATTCGCGACGTAAGAGAGTTGATCGAGCGCCGTCTTCCAATCATGTTTCAGCAGGCCATCCTGCGTCCACAGGACGACAAACTCCTGTCTGGTCTGATCCAATTCCTTGTTGCGGCGACCGCGCAATGTAATCTCAAGCTCGTACGTGCCGGGGGCAAATTCCTTGATATCAATTTCACGGAGCTGTCGAAGCACGGGACCATTGAAGTCGAAGTGAACAGTATCGCGATAAATCATTCCTTTGGACTGGTGGCGGATGATCGATTCCACGACCACTTTCTCGGTGGAATCACTCCCCCGGTAGATTTCGAAATAGTACACGAGGCGGGAATCGCCGTCGCCGCCAAAGGCGCGGGACACCGATGGAACCACGGCCAACTCACCTTTCGTGAACAGACTTCCGGTATCGCCGGTCTGATTGACCGCTTGCGCGAACTCAATGCCGGAGAGCAGCGGCAGATCGCGGTCGGGTGACTCGATGGTGATTTTCGACTGGCGCTCGGTGGTGGCGTCATTCGACTTGTCGCGGAGATTGACGTTAATCTTGTACTTGCCCGGCAGCACCATGAAGTTGACCTGGCTGGTGCGGTGGTCGAACTTCGATTTGGTGCGATCGTTGGAAGCCACTCGGATTTCGCGGGCTCGTTCCTGGAAACCCACCTGGACCTCGTCTTCGTCCAGTACCGACACGGACAATTCGTATGCTGCTACCCAGTCGCCATCCTGTTCCTTGAATTGCAGGCCGAAATTGTAGATCTGGTAGTAGAATTCAAGCCGGACCGAGTCACTTCCGGGTGTCGCAAACGCTGCCGCATCGACGATGATAATCGGCCCCATGGACTTGGGTTGGTTTGGCGTGAATATCTGACCACCCGCGGCACCCGCGGTCAGCACGACCAGGATGAACGTCGCCAGAGCGACCGGAGCTGTCTTGCACACGGTTTTCATACCTCGGTAATTATACACCCCTCAACCGCTTAAGTACCACTAATGTAGATAGACGCACGACCGGCGGCAATAAAAAAGAGAATTCCGTAGAAAGGAGGAAACTGGGTTATTCGTAGCGAAGAGCTTCGATCGGATCGAGCCGTGAGGCCTTGACGGCCGGATACATACCGGAAACCAGCCCCACCGAAACGGCGACCAAGAAACCGAGGATAATCCAGAAGACCGAAACCGTGAGCGGGAATCCGGCAATGGCATTGACCGCCATACCCAAACCGACGCCAAAGATAATACCGATGATGCCGCCGGCGCCGGAAAGCGTAGTAGCCTCGGTCAGAAACTGCAGCAGTATATTCACTCGTCGGGCGCCGATCGCTTTGCGAATACCGATTTCACGGGTCCGTTCGGTCACCGAAACGAGCATGATGTTCATCACGCCGATACCGCCGACCATCAGCCCCACGGAGGTAATCACAATCATCGCCAGGTAGATGTACTTGGTGATATTGGCAACGGTGTCCTTGAAGGTCTCCTGGGTGGAGAGGGCAAAATCGTTCGGCTTGTTGAAGGGGACTCGCCGTTGCACACGCAAAGCGGCTATAATTTCTTCCTCGGCCTGCGCAATCAGGGCCGTGCTGCGGGCGCGAGCCACGAGAAAAAGCTCCTCCTCCCACGGGTGAATCCGCTCGAACGTCTTGAGGGGCATCATCACGCGGCTATTGAGCTCATCGTTACCGAACGATGATTTGACCTTTTCGACGACGCCAATTACTTCGAATTCATTCCCATTTGCCCTGATGCTTTTTCCGACCGGATCCTCGGTTTCGAACAGGGCCTCGGCAATCGATGCGCCCAGCACCACTACCATGGCGCCCATGCGCTCCTCACCGTCAGTGATGAACCGGCCCGCGGAAACGTTCTTATTGTTTACCGCCAGGAAGTCGGGCCACACACCGAGGAGCACCGGGTTATTGGCCTTGCGATTTTTGTACTTTACTTCATTGCCGCCCTGCTTGTAGTAAGCGTTCTGGGGCGACACTCCGTCAACCGTCGGGCAGTTGTGGAGCACCGCGTTGGCCTCGTCCACCGTGATTGGCTGTCGGTTCCGTTCGTCTTCGGTCATATTGTCGTGGTTCGTATCCGGCTCAAATTTGGTGATCATAATGATATTCGAGCCCATGGAATCGATTTCCTGCTCCGCGGCGACCTGCATACCATTGATGAGCGACGCCATGCAGATGACAGAACTCACCCCGATCATTACGCCAAGAATCGTCATGAAGGCACGGAATTTGTTCGCGCGCAGGGCGCCCAGCGCCATGCCGATACCGTCTTTGAGTTCCACATAAGTCATCAGCATGATAGGTTCACTCGTAGCTCATTGCTTTTACAGGGTCCAGTCGCGCAGCCTTCATGGCCGGATAGATACCGAATATGAGGCCGGTACCAGTCGAAATGGTCAAACCAGCCATAATAGCCAGAGTCGATGGTTGAATTTCCATGTCGATCATGCCGACCAGCGACTTGGCGATCAAATAGCCAAACACAATGCCGGCCAGGCCGCCGGACATGGTCAGAATCAGAGATTCAAACAAGAACTGGGCCAAAATATGCTTCTGTCGAGCACCAATCGCTTTGCGGATGCCGATCTCACGAGTTCGCTCCGTGACCGAGACCATCATGATATTCATGACGACAATGCCGCCCACCACCAGAGAAATGGACGAAATACCGATCAGGCCCCAGCGGAGCACTTTGGTGATCGAATTGAGAACCTCGAGGATATTGTCGGCAGTCAGCATGTCGAAATCGTCCTCGGCATTAAACGGCACGTGGCGCTGCGCCCGGAGGATGGCCCGCACCTGGTCCTGGGCCTCACCCATTCGCTCAACCGACACCGCCTTGACCACCATATTGATGCCGCGGCGGCGCGGTTCGCCGAACTGCTTGAAGAAGGAATTCAGCGGGATGACCACAAAATTGTCCTGATTATCTCCAAAAGTCGATCCCTGCTTCTTGGCCACACCTATGACGGTGTACTTCTGATCGTCCAGGCGGATTTCCTTGCCCAGAGGATCGAGACCCTCGAAGAAGGTCTCGCGAATCTGATCGCCCACAAAAACGACATTGCGGCGGTAGAGATCATCTTCAGAGGCGTGGAACCGCCCCTGAGCCACTTCCAGATCGACGATATCGACGTAGTTGGAAGTGCTGCCGATAACGAAGACGTCGTGGAGCGTTTCGTTGCGGTATTTGACATTCGCCCCCTGGAACGCGCGAGGAGCGATCTTCTCACACAGGGTACACCCGGCTTCGACCAGTTCGACCGACTTCATGTTGATCGGTTTGCGCTTGACCTTGTCCCACCACATTTCGTCCGAGGTGACAATGCCCATCTTCATGACCATGAACGTACTCGGGCCCATCGATTCCAGATCGCGCTTGATGGCATCCGACATACCCTCCAGGGCGGAGACGATCGTCATCACCGACGTGACACCGATCAGAATGCCGAGCAGAGTCAGACCGGAACGCAGTTTGTTCACCCACAGGGCGTCAAACGAGATCTTTACCAGTGAGCCGAGGATCATACGATGCCTTTCAGGCGGACACCAGAGCTGGTGCGCTGTTTATTTCATCCGACGCGATCTCACCATCGAGAATCGACAGCACGCGATGGGCGTATTTGGCGATATCGTGTTCATGCGTCACGACGATAATGGTATTCCCCTGATGATGCAGGTCGTTGAGCAAGCGCATGATTTCCTGCGATGTCTTACTGTCCAGATTGCCGGTCGGTTCGTCGGCGAGTATGAGCGACGGGTTATTCACCAGGGCGCGAGCAACTGCCACGCGCTGGCGCTGTCCGCCGGACAGTTCGTTGGGCTTGTGCATCATGCGATCGGCCAGAGCGACTTTGGCGAGGGCCGCCTTGGCCATTTCGAGGCGCTCGGCAGCCGGAGTACCGTTGTAGATGAGCGGCAGTTCGACGTTATGCAGCGACGTCGCTCGGGCCAGCAAATTGAACGTCTGGAAAACAAAGCCGATCTCGCGGTTCCGGATGGACGCTAATTCGTCGTCGTTCATCAGGCTGACGTTTTTGCCGTTCAGGATGTAGTCTCCACGCGAGGGGGTGTCGAGGCAGCCGATCAGATTCATCAGGGTCGACTTGCCCGAACCAGATGGTCCCATGATGGCGACATACTCACCGCGCTCAATTTTGATTGAGACGCCGCGCAGGGCATGAACCTCTTCGGCACCCATCTGGTAAGTTTTCCAGAGGTCTCTGGTTTCAATGAGCGCCATTAGGCCTCTTTCCTTTCTTCGCCCGGACCCTTGTTAGCCGACGTCTTAACGTTTTCACCGTCTTTGACGGTGCGCAGGATGCGATACGGACCGGAGATGACCGAGTCGCCCTTCTGCAGGCCGGACTTGATCTCAATGTGCTTCTGGTCCGCGATGCCGGTCTGAACTTCGATAAAACGGGCAACGCCGTCGCGTACGACAAAGACGCCCTTGAGTTCTTTTCGTTCAGTCTCTTCTGCGCCGTTGGGCTTGACTGGATTGGCACTGTCACCCTCGGCCGCCTGTACCTCGCTGACCATCGACGTCTCCCCCTTTTCACCTTTGCGGGCCGCCTCGAGGGAGTCCATATCGAAGGATCTCATGACGATGGCACTATAGGGCACGCCGAGAATATCCTTGCGTTCATTGGTCGTAATATCGACAGTGGCTGACATCCCGGGACGAATGCCGGCGTTGGCTTCCGCAAAGATGATCTTCACCTTGAAATTGGTCGATTGATCCTGTGTCCCGGAGCCCTTGATGATAGCCGTGTTGCCGATTTCAGCCACGCTGCCGGCAAACGACGTATCCTGGAACGCGTCGACTTGAATCTTGGCTTTCTGGCCGAGCTGGATTTTGACAATTTCGGTTTCGTCCACTTCGACTTCGACCTCGAAAATGTTCATGTTCGAAATGGTCATAAGCGTCTTGCCCTGAGTGAAGGCATTCTGGGCGGCAGCGATTTCGCCGACTTCACAATCGACCAGCGTGATTACGCCGTCCATCGGCGCCACAATCTTGGCCTTGCTCAGGTTATCAAGCGCCTTGTCATACCCCGACTTGGTTTGTTCGGCCTGAGCTTCCATTGCCGTGTAATTCGATTTCGCGGCTTCATACGCATACATGGCGTCCTTCGCCGTGGTTTCCGGGGTCAGATTCTGCTTCAGCAGGCGCTGCTGCCGCTCATGTTCTTCCCGCGCCTGATCCAGCGACGTCTTGGCGCCATTCAAGCGGGCGTCGATTTCGCTCACGGCGTAGCGGGCCTGATCGAGATCACTGCGGAGTTGAACGGTGTCCAACACGACCAGCAGATTGCCGCGGATGACCGGATCGCCCTCCTTGACCGGCAGGCTGATGATCTTGCCGCTAATCTGGGCGGTGATGTCAACAAAGGTCTGCGGCTGAATGCGCCCCGAAGCGGACACTTGCTCGGTCAGATCCATCGCGCCGACCGTCACCGCTGTGACGTCCGTCGACTTTTTGGTGTTGGTGGTGAAGTTCAGTACGACAATGGCGGCGACGACCACCACGGCCACACTGATCCAAATGACTTTCTTGTTTCGCATTATCTCGACCCTGCCTTCAACAGTTACATTTTGCCCATAGCATTTTCAAGACGGGAAATGGCCAGATTCAAATCAAAATCGGCCTGAATCAAATCCACCTGGGCCTGCCGGAGAGAAACCTGCGCATTGAGCAGGTCCAGAATAGTGGCGGCGCCAAGGTTGTATTTTTCCTGGGTAATCTTCAAGTCTTCTTCGGAGGCAGTCACGTTTTCCTGGGCGACCGAATGCTGGTCACGAAACTGCTGAATGTCGGTGAAAGCCGTCTTGACATCAAAGACGATGCGGTTGCGCAAATCGGCCAGACCAGCCCGCTGGTTATTGCGGGAGACCTTTGCCGACGCTACCCGGGCTTCGCGGCTGAAGCCGTCGAATATATTCCAGGTCAGACCGTAGCCGACACTTCCTTCATTGGAGATATCATTGTCGCCGCCGAAGGCGCCAAAGTTTTTGTCGGAAAACCATGACCTGCCGGCGTTGAGACTAAAGGACAGTTCCGGGAAGTAGGTCGTCATCGTCGACTTCACCGTGTAGCCGGCCGACTCGAGCGACTTCTGGGCCGACAGTAATTCCGGCTTGTGTTCAAGAGCGAAGGCCACCGCGTCATCCATGGCGCCATCGTAGGTCCGGGGAGCGAACGTGGACGAGAACGCCTGTTCCTGCCGGGGGTCGATGCCGATCGTGTAGGCCAGTTTGGCCTGAGTGGTCGTCACGAGGTTCTGTGCCTTCAGTAGCGTAAGCTTTACATTGCCGTACTCTACTTTCTGCTTAAGGACATCGGAGAGCGAGGCCGAGCCGAGATCAAAGCGGGATTGAATCAGCTTGAGCTGTTCTTCGGCGCGCTTCAATGCTTGGTCGTTGACCGTGACGTTCTGCACGGCCGCCAGGTAGTTAAAATAGGCCAGCTTAACGGCCAGGATCAGATCCTGTTCGGAGCCGATCACATCCAGGCGGGCGGCGGCAAGATCAGCCGCGGCGGCACGATATTCAAAATAACTCGGAATCGGTGTTACGTTCCAGGCGAACTTGGCCGCGAGTTCGTCGCCTTTGGCTGACGAATTCAAGTTGTCGGCATACCCGTAGGAGGCCGACAGATTCGGCAAAAACGCTCCCAGGGCACTGCGCTTGCCGGCCGCGGCCAGCTTTTCCGCCCCCTGGGACTGAATGATGACGGCTCGATTCTTCATAGCCAGGTCGATACAATCATCGAGAGTCAATTCGGCGGCGGCGGTTGAACCTACCATGAAAGCGGCCGCGACGAGTATAAGAGAAGTTCTAAGAGCCGAAGTCATTCTATCTCCTTTATCGCATTAAAGAACTGATTGCCGTCCAGACCACGTGTAAGATCGACAACAGGCCCACCGATAGGACCGATACCCGATAGCCTTTGTTGCGGGTGAAGCCGTAGAGAATTGACAGGCCGATGCCAACGGCGATGATTTCCCATATAATGAATGGATTAATCTTGCTCAAAAGAGTGTACAGCGGTGTGTCCAGCCCCTTGTCGGCGACCAGAATGGCCGGCGTGAATCCGGCTGAGGGCGAATCCTTGATGCGCATGAAAACCGCAGTCAGCAGATTGCCGGCACAATAAATAATATTGGCGTAGAGCATCACCGATAGTATCTGGGCAAACCGCGCCTTGCCACTGTAAACGAAATTCCCCCAAAAAAGGGCCAGAGCTGCGCCGACTAGCGGAATCAGCAGGGAAAAGATCGGCCCAAAGATCATGATGTTCCAGGCCATTTTGGCTTCGGAGACATACCCTTGTTCGATAGCCGCCTTCATCTGGGGGCTGTCAATAGCCTGGCGCTGCATCTCTGAGAAAACATACCGTCCCATCAGATCCTTGATGAGGTATGCGGAGAGCAAGGCCAGGATGAGAATGACAATGTACGGCACGACAATACTGTGCCGTTCTTTCAGTTTTGTGAAGAATCCAACGGGATCGGTGAACACCAAATACAGCCCTTTGACCGACAGCCCAGAGGTGTCGGTACCGGTCGGCGGCTGGACCGGCCCGGAGTGCACTGATGATTCCATGCTTGCTCCTGTTTGGTGGTAATTAACGAAAGTGTAAGGCTAAAGTTTCAAATTATACGGTTGTACCCGCCGGTCGGGAGTCGCTATCCTACCCTCAATCGATCGTGACCGAGATACAACACATCAAAGACTCTCAAACTCAAGTTTGCCGGTTTCCCTTCATTGTCACACACGACGGGCATGTTTGTCCTCGAGCTGTTCGAGATATTTTTCGGCCGCCACGGCCGCGGTTGTCCCGTCGCCGACGGCATTTGTGACCTGCCGCACCAATTGTGAGCGTACGTCGCCGCACGCATAGATGCCTCTGACGGACGTTTCCATTCGTTCGTCGGTGATGATATATCCGCCCGAGTCGGTTTTGAGGCCGCCTCGCACGAGGCCGGAATTGGGTGTGAAACCGATGTACACAAACACGGCGCCAATGGGGAGATTCGAAGTCTTCCCGGTCTTGACGTTTTTCAGCGATAGGCTCGAGACGCGGCCACTCTCGCCATTGATCGATTCGACGACGGTATCGAGAATAAACTCGACCTTCGGATTATCAAGCGCGCGCTGCTGGATGATCTTCTGGGCGCGCAATTCGGCGCGCCGATGAATGATGTACACTTTGGTACCGAATTTCGTGAGAAACGTTCCCTCTTCCACCGCCGCGTCTCCCCCGCCTACCACGGCAATGACCTTATCGCGGAAAAACGCGCCGTCACAGATAGCGCAATACGATACTCCCCGGCCACTCAATTCCAACTCGCCGGGGACCCCGAGCTTGACGGGCGATCCGCCGGTGGACAGGATAATCGCCTTGGCACGGTAGATGTTGCCGGAGGCACAGCGGGCGACCCGGTCATCACCGTCGGTATAGACCTCTTCTACCTCTTCCAGTTCAATTTCGAGACCGAATTTCTTAGCGTGGTTGGCGAATCGTTCACCCAACTCGGCCCCGCTGATATGTTCAAAACCGAGATAGTCTTCCACTTCGCCGGTGAGGGCGATTTGGCCGCCGATTGAGAATTTCTCCAGGCAGACTACTTTTCTCCGAGCGCGTGCGGCGTAGAGACCGGCGCATAGACCACCCGGGCCGCCGCCGACAATGACAATGTCATATTGCTTTACTTCGGGCATTTTGCCTTTCCAATGGTTACCCTGTCAATCCGTGTAGCCAAACTTAGACAATCAACACAGAAAAAGGATTACCAGTCAATCCCCTTTTGTGCGAGTATCCCCTTTTGGAACGGATGCTTGATTTCTTTCATTTCGGTGACGAGATCGGCCTTGTCAATGAGCCAGTCGGCGGCTGAGCGACCGGTGATGACGAGGTTTTGTCGAGGTGTGCGGGCGGCCAGTATCGATTCCATTTCTTCCGTAGTGACGAGGCCGAGGTTATAGGCGACGTTGAGCTCGTCGAGAATAACCAACTGGTACTGCTCTGACCGTAACTTCTCCAGAGCGAGCTCTACCCCCTTGCGGGCGGCCGCACGGTGCACCTCGAACGACTTGTCATCGTCGACGATCCCGACGAAACCCTCACCGATGACGTGGAGTTCCACGTTGGGTTCGAGCCGTTTGAGGCCTTTGAGCTCCCCATACTTCCAGCTCCCCTTAACAAACTGGATAAGACAGATCGACCAATCATACCCGACGGCGCGGACACACATTCCGAGGGCGGCGGTAGTCTTACCCTTTCCGTCACCGGTGTACACTAAAACCAGACCTTTATTTTCTTCTTTGAGCGGCATATAGTTGTATCCCCAAATATCCGGCCAAATGTATGGCGGAGAAGGACAAAAGAAAAGGGGTTTTTTGCGGTGGGGGGTGGTGGACGGGTGGGGTTCGAATCCGGACTAGGGCGGGGAGATTTGTGAAAAAAATAACCAATTTATGTTGACTTTACGATCTCTAATCACTACTCTTTCAGTGATGACTTATCGAACCTGATCAGTGGTATTGGTGATTGGTCCGAGGTCGTAAACCGTTAGTTAGAAAGGCGGTTATGCAGTTCACCAAGGCGGAAGAGTATGGGATGTTTGGGGTTCTATACTTGGCCGAACGCGACCGATCAGTGGTTACGCCACTGTCCGAAATCTCTGAAGCTCAGGGGATACCGGAGAAGTTTCTGGCCAAGATATTTCAGTCGCTATCAAAGGCCGGAATTGTCCGATCTCACCGGGGTGTGCGGGGTGGTTTTACACTGGCGAAGGACCCGAGTGAAATTACGATCAAAGAAGTATTGGAGACAATTCAAGGGCCCTATTTCCTCATGAAATGTCTTAAGGATACTTCGGTGTGTGTCAAAGGACCGGATGAGTTTTGTGCCCTTCGGGAGATATTGCTGATTGCACAACGGAAATTGGTTTCCGTCTTTGAGCAGTATACGCTGGCGGATCTGGCCAAATGGCAAGCTACGAAAGTCTCGCCGCTGTAAAAAAGCCTTGCGCAATTCGGCGAGTCGATGTACATCAGCCTGCCTAAGGCATTCGCTGGGGCAATGGACCATCAGGATGGTGGTTGCAGGAATATCATGGCTGTGAAATCGGATCGCTGGATCATAGAAATGGCCCGCAAGGGTATGATAGAGCCGTTTGCCGAGGCTCAGGTTCGTCCGGGCATCAGTTTCGGTGTCTCATCATACGGATATGACTTTCGTTTGGCCGATGAATTTCAGTTCGTCTCGCCTGAACAGCGGGGCGAACTGGATCCCAAGCGGATCGACCGTTCAACGTTTGTTTCACAATCCGGGCCCTCGGTCGTGATTCCGGCCAATTCGTACATCCTTGGCCGATCACGGGAATATTTTCGTATCCCCCGCGATGTCATTACCATCTGCTTCGGAAAATCGACCTATGCTCGTTCCGGAGTCATTGTGAATGTGACGCCCTTTGAGCCAGAATGGGAGGGGTTTGCAACTTTGAGTTTGGCTAACACATCCCACCTGCCGGTTAGAGTATACGCAAATGAAGGCATCGCCCAGCTTCTCTTTCTGGAAGCTTCGGAGGTATGCCAGGTATCGTATAAGGACAAGAAAGGTAAGTATCAGGGCCAGAAGACGATAACGCCGTCGAAAGCCGATACGTAGCGTTTCTGCTGGTGCGGCGGAAATTGCCGCCGATAGTAGAAACCAGAGGAGATAAATACAGTATGCCGCAAGAAGCAACTCAGCAAGCCACAAAGAAAGCCGGCGGAAAAGACCGCAAACGGCGCATGGTCACGATCGATGGCAACTCGGCCGCAGCGCACGTCGCTCACGCGACCAACGAAGTCATCGCCATCTACCCTATCACGCCGTCCTCGAATATGGGCGAAATCTCCGACGCCAAATCGGCCGCCGGAGAAAAGAACATCTGGGGCACGATCCCGATCGTAGTCGAGATGCAGTCCGAAGGCGGCGCCTCCGGTGCGGTCCACGGCGCGCTGACTACCGGCGCTCTGACCACGACCTTTACCGCGTCGCAGGGTCTGCTGCTCATGATCCCGAACATGTTCAAGATCGCCGGCGAATTGACGCCGACGGTCTTTCATGTGTCGGCCCGCGCGGTCGCCACGCACGCCCTATCGATTTTCGGCGATCACTCCGACGTCATGGCGACCCGCTCGACCGGATTTGGCCTGATTGCTTCCGGATCGGTGCAGGAAGTCATGGATATGGCGCTTGATTTCCCAGGCGGCGGCGCTCGAAGCCGCGTGCCGTTCATTCATTTCTTCGACGGTTTCCGTACCTCGCACGAAGTTCAGAAGGTCGAAGAAGTGGCATTATGATGACATGCGCGACATGATGGACGAGGAGATGATCTCGCAACATCGCCGTCGCGCCCTCTCCCCCGACTTCCCGACCCTCAAGGGTTCGTCGCAGAACCCGGACGTCTTCTTCCAGAGCCGCGAGACGGTCAATCGTTTCTACACCGCCGCTCCGGCGATCGTGCAGAAGGCGATGGACAAGTTTCATGCTGTCGTAGGGCGGCCAGTACCAGCTGTTTGACTATTTTGGTCATCCGCAGGCCGAGCGCGTGATCATCATCATGGGTACCGGTTCCGAAGTGGTTCACGAGACAGTTGACAATCTGGTCGCGAAGGGCGAAAAGGTCGGGTTGATCAAGGTTCGGCTGTACCGTCCGTTCTCAGTCGAAGCGTTCGGCAAGGCGCTCCCCACGACGGTCAAGAAGATCGCCGTTATGGATCGCACCAAGGAGCCGGGTTCGGTGGGCGAACCGCTGTACACCGACATTCAGGCGGCACTCAGCGAGCTGATGGAACGGGGCATCGTGGAATTCACGGCCCATCCGGTGATAGTCGGTGGCCGTTACGGTCTGGGTTCGAAGGAATTCAATCCGCCGATGGCCAAGGCGATCTTCGACAATCTCAAGCAGGCATCACCAAAGAATCACTTCACGGTCGGCATCAAGGACGACGTCACGTTCACGTCGCTCGACCCCGATCTCTCATTCGATATCGAGGGTGAGAATTTCCGAGGCCTGTTCTACGGTCTGGGCTGCCGACGGTACGGTCGGCGCCAACAAGAACTCGATCAAGATCATCGGCGAGAACACGGACAACTATGCCCAGGGGTATTTCGTTTACGACTCCAAGAAGGCGGGCGCGGTCACCGTATCGCACGTCCGCTTCGGCAAAGAGCTGATTCGCAAACCGTACCTGATTACCAAGGCGCATTTTGTCGCCTGTCATAACTTCTCGTTCCTCGAGAAGTATGAAATGGTCGATCAGCTGCTCGACGGCGGCACGTTCCTGCTCAACTCGCCGTTCGGCCCGGACGAAATCTGGGACAAGATGCCGATCGAAGTGCAGGAGACAGATCATCTGACGCAGAAGGCGAAGTTCTATGTCATCGACGCCATCAACCTCGGCAAGGAACTCGGACTCGGCGCCCGCATCAATATGATCATGCAGACCGCATTCTTCCTCATCTCCGGCGTCCTGCCGAAAGAGAAAGCGATAGAAGCGATCAAGAAGGCGATTGTCAAGACCTACGGCTCCAAGGGCGAGAAGGTCGTGAACATGAACTATGCGGCGGTCGACGGCGCCGTTGCGGCGAACCAAGAAGGTCAACTACCCCAACAAGGTGACGTCCAAGCTGCGCCGCCCTCCGATAGTGCCGGCGTTATGCTCCCGAATTTGTTCAGAACGTGACCGCCGAGATTATCGCCGGGACGTGGTGACGACCTGCCGGTGTCGGCGTTCCCGATCGACGGTACGTACATGACCGGGACGACGCAGTACGAGAAGCGCAATATCGCCGTCGACATTCCGGTCTGGGAAACGGAAATCTGTATTCAGTGCAATATCTGTTCGATCGTCTGCCCGCACGCGGCGATTCGACCGAAGGTATTCGAGCCGCAGTACCTGGAAAAGGCGCCCGAGACTTTAAGTACGATCAAGGCGATGACCAAGCAGTTTGACGGCATGGTCTACACTCTGCAGGTCGCTCCCGAAGACTGCACCGGGTGCGAATTGTGCGTCAACGCCTGTCCGGCGGTAAAGAAGGACGAGGACGGCAACAAGACCAATTTCAAGGCGATCAACATGGCGCCGCAGGCGCCGCTGCGGGAGACAGAACGCAAGAACTGGGACTTCTTCCTGAATGTCCTCCCCGAACCGGATCCGTCGAAGTTCAATATCGAGACGACGAAGGGCTCGCAGTTCGTCAAGCCGTTGTTCGAGTTCTCCGGCGCCTGTGCCGGTTGCGGCGAGACACCGTATGTCAAGCTGATGACGCAGTTGTTCGGTGATCGCGCCCTGTGCGCCAACGCCACCGGCTGTTCGTCGATTTACGGCGGCAACCTCCCCACGACTCCGTACTGCCAGCGCGCCGACGGTCGCGGACCGGCCTGGTCCAATTCACTATTCGAGGACAACGCCGAATTCGGCTTCGGTATGCGCCTGACGGCTGACAAGCTGAAAGAGTACGCTCTGCAACTGGTACAGGTTGTCGTGCCCGAAATGTACGACGAGCTGGCGCACGCCGACCAGACCAATCAGGCCGGGATCGAAATGCAGCGCGACCGGGTGCGAGAAGCTGAATCAGAAGCTCGCAACGCTCAATGGAAACGAGAAAGTGGATGCGCTCAAGAGTATCGCACACTTCCTCGTCAACAAGTCGGTCTGGATCATCGGTGGCGACGGCTGGGCGTATGATATCGGGTTCGGCGGCCTGGATCATGTGCTCGCTTCCGGAATGAATGTCAATGTCCTGGTGCTCGACACCGAAGTCTATTCCAACACCGGCGGTCAGATGTCAAAGGCGACGCCGCGCGGCGCCACGGCGCAATTTGCGGCCGCCGGCCGGGAGATCGTGTCAAGAAAGATCTGGGGCTGATGATGATGTCTTACGGCAATGTCTATGTCGCTCAGATTGCCATTGGCGCCAGCAACAACCAGGCGGTCAAAGCGATGGTCGAGGCCGAACACTACAATGGACCGTCGATCATCATCAGTTACGGCCACTGTATCGCCCATGGCATCGACATGGCTCATGGTATGGACCGTGAAGACGCAGCGGTCAAATCCGGTCACTGGCTGTTGTACCGGTACAATCCGGACCTTCTCCATCAGGGTAAGAACCCGCTGCAACTCGACAGCAAAGAGCCGACGATTCCGTTCGAGGAGTACGCCTATGCCGAGAATCGATTCCGGACCTTGATCGCCAAGGATCCGGAGCGGGCCAAGATGCTGATCGAACTGGGCCAGAAGGACTGTGACCGTCGCTGGAACCTGTACCGTCAGTTGGCCGGCATGGATTACGCCAAAGCGGCGGACTGATAGGCTGTAATTGTGACGACAATGAAGGGGCGGGTCGTGAGACCCGTCCCTTTTCGTACCGGGTCGGTGACGGAGTATTGAAATTGGCCGATACCGGTTGAAGAACCGAATTAGCCCAGGAATGTATAAGGCGAAACGGGCAAAATAAGCCGGACGGGTTCGATACAGCAAAATGATTGACAGATATAGGTTTTGCACTATCTTCTCCCCAGTAACTTTCTGACAAGACGGAGTACATCAGTTGATTATCACCACTCGTGCGCGTACGGTCGCCTCATTTGCGGCGGCACTATTGATTGCGGCGACTTCGTTTGCCGCGGAGAAACTTCCGGCCGCCAAAGCGGGCTCCATCCCGCCGGTTTCGGGGAAGATTGCGTTTATTCGAGACAAGAATGTCTGGGTCATGGAGGCGAGCGGGGCCAACAAGATGATGGTTTGCGAGGCCACCAACGCCGAGGGGAAGCTGAGCTGGTCGCCGGATGGACGGCGAATCGTGTTCACCCGAGCCGGCGCGGTGGAACTGAAGGCTCCCGACGGGACTGGCGGCAAACACAAAGTGTATGACCTCTTTATAGCCTATTTGGATTCGGCAGATGCCGGGAAGACATTCTTCTGGTATCGCCTGACGGACGACCTGGGGAGTCGGGAACCGGAATGGTCGGCTGACGGCCGGGAGATCATTTTCACCAAGGATCTGAATGCCAATCAGGCCAACGCCATATTACCGAATTACCAGGTCTGCACGATGGACGGCGACGGCGGGCATTTTGATATTTTGCGCAAGGATTTTCAGACGATGTCGGAGTTCTTCACGTCACCCTCGATGAATGGAAAAGGGGACATTGCCTTTGTGCACTTTTACGACAAGCGTCCACAGGGCACAGCAGTTCTGAATCGCTTGAAATTCATGGCGCCTCTGGATGACGTGCGCGCTCAATCCTCCCGGATGACGAGCGCGGTAGGTCCTTCGTGGTCGCCTGACGGGAAGTGGATTGCCTACGTGACCAATGAGATCAAGGACAACGGCCTGTTTATCTGCACGCCGGATTTAGCCGAGCGGTACGTGGTGTTTACGCCGACGCCAAATACGTATTTGATGACGCACGCGGCGGGGTGGTCGCCGGATTCGAAGTGGCTGACGTTTGCCACCTCGGACGGATCGGTCTGGATATCGGATATTACGGGAAATCAGCCGAAGCGGATTTCGGGACCGGGGACGGATTCGGCGCCGGCGTGGTCTAAAGCACTGCGCAAGGCAACGACGGCGAAGTGAGGTCTATTCCAGGAGTTTTGAAGAAGCCCACCGAGAGGTGGGCTTTTTGTTTTTGGGGAATGGCCTTATTGAGCCCTCACCCCAGCCCTCTCCCGAAGGGAGAGGGGGAAGAGAAGAGCGCACCAGTGGCGACGCCACACACAAAGTGACGGGAATTCTGCCGACGGTAGCTCACGCTTCGACTGCGCTCAGCATGACGCTGCGCGACAGCGCAAGCCGAGTTGTAGGTCGAAACCGAAGCGGTTTCGACCTACACGGAAGAGAACTGAAAGATCGCCACGGCCCGAAGCGGGCCTCGCGATGACGTGTGTGAGAAGCGGGCCTCGCGATGACTTGAGAAGATCAGAGCTTCTTCCAGTGTGACAGCATCTCGGTGAGGAGGCGGACGCCAAAACCGGTCGCACCTTTTGGCGTGTACGGTTTACCGGAATGCTCCATATCCATCCAGGCGATATCAATATGCGCCCAGGGATAGTCACCGATGAAATTCTCCAAGAATGCAGACGCAGCGATAGTGCCGGCGGCGCGGCCGCCCGAATTCACCAAGTCGGCGATGCTTGATTTCATCTGCTCGCGGTGTTCGTCCCAGATCGGTAGTCTCCATACCTTCTCCGCCGTGGCATCGGCGGCAACTTCGATCCGTTTCAGGAGGTTTTCGTTATTGCCGAGAATGGGCGCACCGGCATAACCGAGGATAAAGATGGCGGCACCGGTAAGGGTGGCGATATCGATGACTGCTTGGGGATTGTAATTGTTGGCGTAGTCGAGAGCATCAGCCAGGATCAACCGCCCTTCGGCGTCGGTGTTGATAATCTCGACGGTCTTCCCCGTTCGCATGGTGATGATGTCGCCGGGGCGGGTCGCGGTGCCGGACGGGAGATTTTCCGTGGCCGGCACGAGGACAACCAGATTCAGAGGCAGTTTGAGTCGGGCGGCAGTGATAATGGTGGCAATCATGACGGCGGAGCCGGTCATATCCTGTTTCATTTCGTGCATATCGAGAGCCGGCTTAATCGATATACCACCGGCGTCGAACGTGACGCCCTTCCCCACCAGCACAACCGGTCTTTGCGCGGCGGCAGCGCCCTTGTATTTAAGGATCATGAAGCGCGGCGGTTCGACGGATCCTCGGGCAACGGAGAGGAGGCCACCCATTTTTTCAGCGGCGATGCGTTTCTCGTCGAGAATTTCAACACCCAGTTTGTGCTTACGAGCCAGAGCGCTGACTTTTTCGGCATAGAGGCGCGGGGTAAGGAAATTGGCGGGTGTGGCTGAGAAATTCCGCGCAAGGAGCTGGCCCTCGGCGATAATGTTGCCCCGCTCGACGGCGGCCCTGAGTCTGGCGACACCGGAGGCACGGTTCACGGCAAAGGCAAGTGAAGCGAGTTTGACCGGGATTCTCGGCGGCCTCGCCGCTCTTGTATTCGAGAAATTTGTATGAGCCGAGCAAATAGCCTTCGATGGCAGCCTGGAAACAGGCGGGGTCGTTGAAGTCCAGGAAATGCACGGCGGCACTGGCGACGCCAATGGCGCCTTTCGACTTGGCAATGGTGCCCATGGCCCGACGGAAAGAGTCCGGAGTCAACTTCTCCTTCTTGCCCAGTCCGGCGAGCATGAGGCGTTTGGCCTTCATTCCCTTGGGGAGCACGATCTGGGCAACCTCGCCGTCTTTGCCGGAGAATTCGCCCGATTCGACGACGATACCGATGGCGCCATCGGTGAATTTATCAAGAGGCTTAAGGTTACTCTTCGACAGATTATCAAACTGAGCAGCGAAGACGATGACTGCATCGGTTGCCAGGTTTTGCACAGGAATGGCGGTGTAGGTGTATTTCATGATTCGCTCCTTCGCGTATACTCAATAGTGTAGCCGAAACCGGACGAGACGGCAAGGGATTTGAACAGAAGTTGATCGCTGAAGCAAAAACGGGTGCGGACCATACATGATCCGCACCCGCCCTTTTGGAAACCGAAAGGAGAGATTCGGCTATTTCTCGGCCAGCGAGACCGTGATACCCCAGTTTGAAGGGTCGCGCGGCTTACCGGCATTCCAGTCGTTGAACGCGTGAGAATCGTCGGTCACGTAGAACACGTCATACTCTCCCGGTTCGAGCACGATGACATCATCGAACATCCGGTTCTTGTCGGCGCCCCCGGCCGGGTCGGTGTTGCGCCAGGTCATTTCCCATACGGTACGGCCGGTGGAAGTGTTCTCGATCCATCCGTAGTCGTACATATCACCGTTGGTGCCTTCACCCAATGAGTAGACGTGGACACGGGCGGTCTTGTCCAGTTTGAAAGTAGCCCGGCGGCGCTCATCATCGCGCACTTTGATAAGGCGAACGAGAACGCCCTCCGTTTTGGCGAGGTCCTGAGCGTTTACCATCTGAAAGTCTGTCGGCTGGCATCCTTTGCCGGGGAAAATGGCCAGTCCCCAGGCCGAGGGATCCAGAGGGCGGGAGTCATTCCAGTCGCGATAGGAGTGGGAAGCGTCGGTCGAATAATAGGCCATGTAATCGCCGGCCGGGAGGGTGATTTCACCATTGAACTGGCGATTCTTTTCGGCGCCGCCAGCCGGTTCGGTGTTGCGGCGGGTCATTTCCCAGACGGTCTTGTTGGTGCGGGCATCCTGAATCCAACCATAATCGGAAAACTCACCGTTGTATTCGCCGAGCGCGTAGATGCGCAGATTGGTTTGTTTCGAGAGGCGGAACGGCTGTTCCAGATTCTCGTCATTACCCGCTTTCGTCATGTCGAGAAGAGGTTTGGGCCCTTCCATTTTGTCCAGGAGATGGAAGGCGGCGCGATCAAAGCCCTGTCCCGGGAGAACAGTTATCCCCCAGTTGAGGGGATCGGTCGGCGGGTTGGCGTTGAAGTGTTCAAACGAATGCGAATCGTCGGTGGCGTAATAAAGAATGTATTTGCCCGGATTGAGGCGAATTTCATCGTCGAACTTACGATTTTTGCGATCGCCGCCGGCCCAGAAAGTTTCGACACGGTTCATCGACCAGACGCGTTCATGAGTCTCGGCGTTGAGAATCCAGCCGCCGTCAGCGGGCGCATTATACCCCTTGGGTTGTTCGGTAAGGGCATAAACGCGCAAGGTGATGGGTTTATCAATTTGAAAGGCCTGCTCGTGTGATTCCTCGTCGCCGAGCTGCGTCCACCGGATGAGCGAATTCGGGATTTCGCCGGTCGGCTCGAACGGTTTGACGTCGGCCGACGAGGCGGCAGCAGCGGTCACGCGGATGTAACAGTCGCGGACGTACCGCTCGAGGTTGTCGCTTTGTTCGTCGTCGCCGGTCACCCAATTGCGGATGACACCGACGACACCGTTGCTCGAACCGTCAAAATAAAACGGGTAGTTACCGACAAACATGTACACTTCGTACTTGCCGGCGGGGAGTGTCTCGGTGTGTTCGGCTTTGCGGAGCGGTTTGCCGGATTCGGAGCGATCGGAGTTGTTGGTTCGCATCACCCAGACGAGCTCGCGCGTCGACGAATTGAGCACCCAGCCGTAGGCGAAGAGGTCGTTTTGCCATTTTGAGCGCAGGCCAACGGCTTCGATCTGAACTTCCATCGGCTTGGTGATCTCGAAGCCGGCCGAAGCCAGCGACTGGCGTTTTGGTGCGTTGAGATCAACAAGTGTTTCGGCGGCGGAAGTCATCACGAGAACGACAATCAGCGCCGAGGCTATAACGAATACGCGCAAATAGGACATACCTATTCTCCCTCGGGATTCCGGGCGTAATATTTAGCTAACGTAAAACATTTACCAATACGCGACGTCACGGACAAAGGTTTCGTGCGATGGGTGATTAAGTTTGGGGCAAAAAAAGTGGAGCCTGCGAGGATCGAACTCGCGACCTCTTGACTGCCAGTCAAGCGCTCTCCCAGCTGAGCTAAGGCCCCAATCGTCGATTTTTGAGAACGGCAGTATACGGCTGAGGGGTGGACCTGTCAATGAGATTGTTTCACGCGGTTGTCCCGGATAAGACAGAGCAGAAAGCCCACCAGAGCGACGCCGACGGCGATATAAATGACCGGACGGTAACTAGATAGGAAGATGGTTGTGGCATCACCCAAGCCGGCGTTGCGCAGTTCAAAGTAGCTGAACATAGCGGTCGACAAAGCGACGCCGAACGACATGCCGATGTTGCGATTCGTAGCCAGAATCCCGGAAGCGACGGCTCGTCTTGATTCGCTCACTGATCCCATTGTCGCGCTGGTATTGGGAGTGTTGAAGATGCCGTTGCCCATGCCGACGACGCCAAGTGCGACGGCAACATAGGCCAGCGAAGAATCGGACTGCAGCAACGACAGGAGCACCAGCCCGCCGGCCATCGTCAGCATGCCAAGACTTGTCAGGAAGCGCACACCGATCTTGTCGGAGACGCGACCGGAAAGCGGCGCAAAGATAAACATGAATATGGGAATGATGACAAGGTAAAGTCCCACCTGTTTGGGTTCAAGGTGTCTCACCTGTTCGAAATAGAACGGAATGAGGACAAGAACGCCGGTGGTGGCGATGAAGTGCATGAGCTGAGCGAGAAGTGAGGCGGTAAACTGTCGATTGCGGAAGAGGTCGAGGCCGATGATCGCCTGCTCGGGAATGGCTTCCTCGCGTACGTAGAAAACAAAACAAACGGCCGAGATGATGGCCAGGCCCCAGACGCGAGGATCGCTCAGCGGATAGTCACTGATCAGCTTGAGGGCAAAAACGAAGGAAACCAGACAAGCGGCGATAAGGGCGGCAGCCACGAGAGGTATCCGACGGCGGTCAGTCGGAACGGGCAGAATCTTGAAATACTTAACGGTCAGATAGATGCCAATGAGTCCGATCGGGATATTGACGATGAAGATCGATTGCCAAGGCCAGATGCCGAGCATCAGGCCGCCGACGGGTGGCCCGATCATAAAGCCGGCCGAGACCATCATGACCATCAGCCCTATCCCCTTTCCGCGTTCTTCGCGGGGGAATACGAGCGTGACCATGCCGGGGCCGATGGCGGCAAACATGGCTGTACCGGTGGCTTGGATTATTCGGCCCAAAATCAAGAGGTGAATAGACTGGCTGAGCGCACAAACGACGGAGCCAACCAGGAAGAAGCCGTAGCCGAATTTGTAGGCGAAGCTGTAGCCGCGTCGCTCGGTCCAGGCGCCGAAGGCGATCATGAGAGAAATGAGCGTCAACGAGTAGGAAAGAATGACCCAGGCAACAGTGTCAATATCGGCGTGGAGATCGTTGGAAATCGACGGGAGGGCGACGTTGAGAATTGAAGCATCGAGGGTAGCCATGAGGGTGCCGATGGCTCCGACGGCGAACAACTTGTAGCGGTTGGCTTTCACAATCTCGGGGTCCATCAGGGTTCAATCCTCATAACTCGTTGCCGAAAAAAGCGTTGACTTTGACCGGCGGCAATAATACCGTATGTCGAGCCAGGGGTCAACAGGATTCTCTTATGTTAAACGGGGCGTGACTTTGAGCGTCTATTATGAAGACAATAGACTCGCCGGGATATGACAGAGACAATTCCCGAATTGGTCGAACGGTTTATCCAGGGCGATGCCACGGCATTTGCTGAACTGGTCAGTCGGTATCAGAAGCGGGTCTACTATCTGGCTTTTGAGATTCTGGGCAGTCATCTGGACGCGGACGAAGTGGTCCAGGAGACGTTTGTTCGGGTATACCGTCGACGAAAGGAGCTTTCCAACGTACAGAATTTCACCTCGTTTTTGATACGGGTAGCCACGAACTATTCAATCGATCTGCTGCGGAAGCAGCGGGGTCGGGCCAGGGTCACCGATGATGTGAGCCTATTGCCGACGGAAGATCAGATTGAACTTTCGCGCAAGGTGCGGACACCGGGCGAGCTGTTCGAAGACAAGGTGGTGATGGCGGAGATAACCAAAGCCCTGGGCACTCTTCCCCCGCGCCAGAGACTGACGGCAATCCTGCACGACGTTGAAGGGTACACGAAGAGTGAGATTGCGCAGATCCTCGGGTGTCCGGAAGCGACGGTTCGCTCCAATTTGCACATCGCCAGATCGAAGTTAAAGAAGATTCTCCAGAAGCGGATATCCAGGAAGGGGTAAGAATGACGTGCCGCCACACCCATTCGCTTCTTGAGGACTATGTCGATAGTGAGGTTGACCTGGCTACCGCCGAGTCGCTGAAGGCACACCTGCTGGAATGCGATGAATGCCGGGCTGAGGTCGAATCATCGGCCATCCTCAAGAGCATGATCAAAGGACTTTCCCGGCCGGACCCGGGAGATGAGTACTGGGATGAAGTATCCCGGCTCATTCTCGCGCGGACGGTGGAAGGGGAAGCTCCTCCGTCACCAGTTTATCAACGCGTACCGGTCTCGGCCTCCCGCGAGGCTCGCCAGACGCTGATGCGGTCGGTCGCCTCAGTGGCCTTTTCGCTGGTTGTCCTGCTGGGCGCCATCTGGCTTGGCTCACAGCGCCACAACGGAACATTTGTCGTTCAGACGCCGACCAAAGAGTTTCTCGTGGCGGCGAGTATCAATCCGTTAACCATTCCGACCGATGAGATATATACAGCCAGGGAGCGGGCAAAACTGGCCGGGGCCGTGAGTTTACTCGGGCCGCCTGTCCATGGACGAATGGGCGAGTTTGCCTGTCTGCTCCTAGCTAAATGAGGAGCGCGAACACCTGCGAGACGGAGACGTATGAATCGAATCATAAGAACCTCACTCCTGCCCCTTCTGATTTTGCTCGGCCTGGGCTGCAATCAGGGCGGGAAATCAGTCAGGATTCAGTACAAATTTGAAACCGGCCAGCATCTCGTCTACGAGCAGGTCACTAAAGGGACTTCCAAGGCGATGGCCAAGGGAGCCCGCGGTGATTCCCTGATCAGCGATCGGGTGAATGAGATTACCGCCACAGTCGAGACTGAAGTTCGGCGGATAGTCGACGATTCAGTGGGCGAAGTCACGGAAAAGAGCCAGTTTCGGTTCAAGTCGTTTAACAGAATCGACTCGTCAAGAATCGACAGCACGGAGCCGGGGCGCGAGCTGATCATGTATATCGCTCCCAATGGAAAGGTGCTGGATCTTCAGTTTGTCACCGGCACGGAGGATATGAACGTGTCGTACCTCAAGAATTTCTATGAGCAGGGGATGCCGGTATTCCCCAGTGAAGAAATCGGGCTGGGGTACGCGTGGACGCAGTCGACGAAGGTGATTCTCGACGAAGGGCCGATCGATGCATCGACGACTTTCAAGATAGAATCATTCGTGCGGGAGCAGGGGTACGATTGCGCCGTCGTGTCGTATGACGGTAACATGGTATTGCCGCTGGACGCGGCGCCGGCCGACTCACTGAAGCGGCGCGGTGTGGATCGGGTCCACATGCAGGGGAAATTGTATTTTGCCTACAAGCAGGGCATAGTCGTGCTGCAGAGAGAAACGTGGGACCTGCACGGAAAACGTCAGCGGACCATGAACGGCAAGAATCAGGATTACACAGTGGCGGTAAACTATGAAGTTTCGTACGCTCTGCGCGATGTAAAATCGCCCGGAAAATAGGCCTCGAGAATAGTACGTTGAGCCCCGCGTGCCGTCACGCGGGGCTTTTGTTTTGTGATGGCGTGGAGCGAGTTCAAGCAGTAGATTGGCAGACTATGAAAAGGGCGCGAGTCATTATTATTGTCATCGATGCGTGTGGTGTCGGAGAGCTTCCGGACGCGGCGAACTACGGCGACGTGGGTTCATCGACAATTCCCCACGTGGCCGCGGCGGTCGGCGGATTGACTATGCCCAATTGCCGGCGGCTGGGGCTGGGCAATATCGTGCCGATAGCCGGTGTCGCGCCGGCAGAACAACCGGAAGGGGCGTACGGCAAGATGGCGGAGAAGTCGCCCGGCAAGGATTCGACAACCGGGCACTGGGAAATGGCGGGGGTCATACTACCGGAGGCTTTCCCTGTATTCCCCGACGGTTTTCCGCAGGAGTTGGTGAGCCGATTTGAGAGAGCGACGGGAGTCAAGACAATCGGCAACTGTGCCGCCAGTGGAACGGAGATTATCGAGCGGTTGGGGGCGGAACATCTGGCCACAGGCGCGCTGATCCTGTATACCTCGGCCGATTCGGTCTTTCAGTTGGCCGCGCATGAGAAATTGTATTCCCGAGAGCGTTTATATCGGATCTGTCAAATCTGCGCGCGATCTGTGTGTTGGTCCCTACGATGTTGGGCGCGTAATTGCGCGGCCGTTTGTCGGAGAGCCGGGATCGTTTGTGCGCACCGACGGGCGGCGTGATTTTTCGCGCGTGCCCCCCTCCCCCACGCTGCTGGATGAATTGACCAGGCGGGGTGACAAGGTGCTGGCGATCGGCAAGATCTACGATCTGTTTGCCGGGCGGGGGATCGCGAAAAAGTTGAAGACGGCCAATAATGACGAAGTCATGGCGGCGATACGCGACGCCATCGATACCGATCGTGAGCATCAGTTGATCTTTGCCAATTGTGTTGATTTCGATCAATGGTGGGGGCATCGCAACGACGAGGTGAATTTCGCGAAGTCGCTCGAGGCGTTTGACCGGCAGTTGGGAGATGTACTACCGCAATTGACGGAAGATGACATACTGGTCATCACGGCCGATCACGGGTGTGACCCGACGATCAAGACGTCGACCGATCATTCGCGCGAATATGTACCGGTACTGATGTATGGGGAGCGAATCGCAAAGGGTGTAAATGTCGGAACAAGGCCGAGTTTTGCCGATCTGGCGTCGACACTGGGTGAGTTGCTGGAGGTGAAGGCGAACTTTCCCGGCAAGAGCTTCGCAGAAATGCTAAAGAAATGAACGAGCTTGATTGGCGAAACAGAGCTGCCGCGACGGATTGAGCACACGCTATTGGCGCAAGAGGCGGACGCGAGTGCGATAGCGCGTCTCTGCGAGGAGGCGAGGCAGTTTGGATTTGCGGGGGTTTGTGTCAATCCGGTGTGGGTGAGACCGGCAAAGGAACAGTTGAAAGGGGCCGGGGTCCTGGTGGTGAGTGTGGCCGGTTTCCCCATGGGAGCAACGCGGACGGACATTAAGGTTGCCGAAGCGGCGGGGGCTGCCGAAGATGGTGCGGACGAGATCGACATGGTGGTCAATGTCGGCTGGCTGGTCGGTAGAGATACCGATTCGGTGCTTGCAGAAATTCGGAAAGTTCGTCGAAATCTCCCCACGGAGGTGAAACTGAAGGTCATCCTGGAAGTGAATAAGTTGACTGTAGATCAAGTGAAGGCCGGAGTGGAATGTATCGTTGCCGGTGGGGCACAGTTTGCGAAGACAGCTACGGGTATGTTTGGATCGGCGACGGTGGAGCAGGTGCAGAGCCTCGTGCGTTTGAGCGCAGGGCGGATTGAGGTGAAGGCGGCCGGGGGGATTCGGACGTTGGCGGAAGCAAAGGCAATGATTTTTGCCGGTGCGAGCCGAATCGGAAGCTCGGCATCGGTCCGTATTATGGCGGAACTGCTTGCGGTCAAAGGTGGTTGACGGTGCCGAAAGAGGCAGATTATGGGGAGTAATTTGAACCTTGCCGGACGGGCGAAATGCGTATATTGGTGAGGGAATGAAAGAGGAGCCTGCCCCGACGAAGCGGCCGTTTATCGGCGTAAGTTTCGCTTGCTGCAAGGTCTATTCGCGGATATACCTGAATGCGGCCGGTACGGCGTTTGTGGGGTGGTGTCCGAAATGTGCTGCCAAGGTCGAGGTCAAGGTCTCGCCTACCGGTTCGTCGTCGCGATTCTTCACGGCCGAGTGAAGCGCGGGGGCTGACGAGGTGTCGATAGTGAAATCGAAAGTTGTCGTTGTTCCCATGGGCGAAGTTGACTTTATGCTGGTCAACAAGCTCGCGTCAAATATAGGTCCGGTGTTTAATCGGTCGGTGGACATTCTCAAGGGGATGAAGATGCCGACCGAGGCGTACAATGTTGTCCGCAATCAGCACTACGCGCAGGTAATCCTGGCCAAGATCGAACGGACGAAGGCGAACAGCCGCGAGAAGGTAGTGGCCATCTGTGAAGAGGACCTGTATATGCCGGATGAGCCGTACATTATGAGTCTCAGCGACCGGCTGTCGGGGACGGCGATCATTTCGCTGTATCATATTCGGCAGGAGTTTTACGGACTGCCGGAGGATGAGAGCAAAGTATATCCGCGCCTTTTCAAAGAAGTAGTTCACCAGCTGGCGCACCTGTTTGATATGACCGAATGTCGAAATCCGAAGTGTGTGAATTACTACAGCCAGATCATGCTTGATATCGATTCCAAGACGGACAAGTTCTGTGATATCTGTCGTCGACAACTCACCAGTGTGGTGTAACCCAGGCCAGTCATGACGCTTGAGCAACTTCTCGACGTTCTTCGCACTGATTCCGATTTCAAGAAGAATATAGCGGTATGGCGGACGCTGCCATCGCGAGAGCCGGTGTATGCCGATTTTCCGGCCGGGCTTGATCGGCGGCTGACCGACGCGTTGGCCCGTCGAGGCGTCAAGCAGTTGTACAGCCACCAGGCCGAGGCAGTGCAAGCGGCGATGAACAACGAAGATCTGGTGGTGGTGACGCCGACGGCCTCGGGCAAGACCCTATGCTTCACCATTCCCGTGTTACAGCGGATTCTCAAAGATCCGAATGCGCGCGCGTTGTACCTCTTCCCTACCAAGGCGCTTTCCCAGGACCAACTGAGTGAACTGTATGATCTGATCCAGAGGCTCGATGTCGATATCAAAACCTACACGTTTGACGGGGACACGCCGCAAACGGCACGGCGGGCGATTCGGTCGGCGGGACACATCGTCGTTACCAATCCGGACATGCTGCATGCGGGGATTCTTCCCCATCATACCAAGTGGATCAAGCTGTTCGAGAATCTGCAGTATGTGGTGATCGACGAGATTCATCACTACCGGGGTGTGTTCGGATCGCATCTGGCGAACGTCATCAAGCGGCTGCAGCGGATCTGTAGATTTTATGGCTCGAATCCGACGTTCATCTGTTGTTCGGCGACGATTGCCAATCCTGATGATCTGGCCCAGAGGATTATCCAACGGCCGGTCAGGTTGATCGACAACAACGGCGCACCGTCGGGCGAGAAGCATGTCATCGTGTACAATCCGCCGGTCTTGAACAAGCAGTTGGGAATCAGGAAATCATCGGTGACCGAGGCGGCTCGCGTGGCGGCGATGTTCCTGCGCAACAAAATTCAGACGATTGTCTTTGCGCATTACCGGTTATATGTCGAGGTGCTGCTCACCTATCTCCAGCGCGAACTCAAAGGTGACTTCGGGCAGGGGATTTCGGTGGCGGGGTATCGTGGTGGGTATTTGCCCAATGAACGGCGGCGGATCGAGCAGGGACTGCGCAACGGCGAGATTACCGGAGTGGTGTCGACCAATGCGCTCGAGCTGGGGATAGATATCGGGTCGCTCGATGTGTCGATCATTGTGGGGTACCCCGGCTCGATAGCGTCACTCTGGCAGCAGGCCGGACGAGCCGGGCGGCGGTCGGGAACGGCGGTGACGGTGCTGGTGGCCAATTCGACGGCGATCAATCAGTTTCTGGTGGCGGAGCCGAAATATCTGTTTGACCGTACGCCGGAGTCGGGAATTATCGATCCGGATAACCTGATCATCAAGACGAATCATCTGAAGTGTGCGGTGTTTGAACTACCGTTTGACCAGGATGAGTATGGTTCGGACGCCAATACGGCCGGCATCCTGGGTTACCTGGCGGACGAACGGATCCTGCGCAATTCGGGAGGACGGTATCACTGGTCGAGCGAGATCTACCCGGCGCAGCAGGTGTCGCTCAGGTCGGCGTCGCCGGATAATTTTGTCATACTCAATGAATCGAGACAGTCCGAGGTGATCGGCGAGGTCGACTATTTCTCGGCGCCGATCTTTCTGCATCCCGAGGCAATCTACCTTCACGGGGCCAACCAGTATCAGGTGACGAATCTGGATTGGGAGGGAAAGAAAGCGTACGTCAAAGAGGTGTCGGTTGATTACTACACCGACGCCGAGACGAAATCCGACCTGAAGGTGCTGGCGCTCAATCAGCAGACGCAGACGCTCGATAACGCTCACGCCTGCTGCGGCGAAGTTTCGGTGACGTGTGTGACGGTGCTGTTCAAGAAGATCAAGTTTGAGACGCATGAGAATGTCGGCTCGGGGCAACTGACGCTGCCCGAACTGGAGATGCACACTCATGCGTTCTGGTATGCGTTTCCGGGAGATATTGCCGCCAAGCTGAACCTTCAGGGAAGCGTGTTCGGCGGAGCATTGCGCGGACTGGCGAATGTGATCGGCACGATCGCGCCGCTCTGGGTGATGTGCGATCCGCGCGACTTGCGGTCGATTTCGCAGGTGCGGGCGCCGTTTACGGAGTTGCCGACGATCTATGTGTATGAGAATATTCCCGGCGGAGTGGGGTTGTCGGAGAAGCTGTTTATCGAGGCGGAGAAGTTGTTTGAAGCATGTCTGGAGCATGTTCGCAACTGCCCGTGTGCGGGCGGGTGTCCGACCTGCATCGGGCCGCCGCTGGAGGTTGGCGAGGGGGGCAAAGAGGGGGTAAAGAAGCTGCTGGAGTACATGCTGGCGGTGACGGTGGGGTGAGAGGCTCGCGAAGGCGGGCCTTTTGTCTTTATGGGTGTGAAATTTGTCGTTGCCCTTCGGCGCTCAGGACGTGGGCGAGACAAGATGGCAAAACTCCTGTCAAACGGAAGATGAGTTTGCCCGACGGGCAAGCCTGGTTCCCAAGTTGTATTGCTCTTTCACCTGCCGGACTGACAGCCCAAGTCCCGGGCTCTTGTATCTCCTCCATCTCGATATAGTTGAGCATCTCATCTGACTCAGACTGTAGTGCGACAGCGTGCGCCCCACGCGGCCTGCAATTGAAGGATGTCTTTGCCGTCCGGAGTCACCGCTACCTCGCTGGTGGCAGAACAATTGGATTCGTCCCACCTTCGCGCCGACCGTGGAAACGGTCGCCGCCAGGGCATTTGCCTTGATGTCATAAATATAGAATTCCGACGGTGGGGGCGGACCGACCATTATCGACCCGCCATTGGTGTACACCACATAGTTGTTAGTCACTGCGATGAATCCCGAGCCCGGGATGAGCGTGTGTCGGTAAATGATGCTGTCAGTTCGAACATCGTATACAAGAAATCCACACACCCACAAATCATAGACGACGTAAAGAAACCATCGCGTGGCGTCGGAGTTACCACCTACTGCGAATACGCTGCAGCTATCGAAAGTCTTCCTTACGGCACCGACATTGCCCGACAGCGTCGCACAAATCACATAGCGATCAACTGGACCTGCACCCGTAGTTAAGAAGTGTTTGGAGTCTTTGGTGAACATCCCGGCGGACGATCCATCAGGTAACGTGAGTACTCGGCTCGAATCGCACCGCCGGAAAATGATCAGACTGTCAGTGACCAGCGCGGCCAGTTTGCCGTCCGGGGACTCGGCCACGGCACCAGGAATATTGAGCGTATCGATGATCTCGTGCGAAACGGGCATCGGCGACGATGCACCCAATCGCACACGGAATATACAGCCGTGAGCCATCGGCGGAAACGCTCATGCCGTAAGGCACGGGCAATGAAAGCGAGAAAGTGTCAATCGACTTATCGGTAGGATGATACGAGAAGAAACGGCCGCTCCCCGTTGCATCCCAGAAATAAATCGGATAGTCTCTTGGTTTATAGACAGGATCAGTGCCCTTGTCATCACAAGAAACCATGAGTACCGACGAGGCTATTAGGATAACTGTCCAAATCGCCGTTGATCTTCTGGCAAGGATGAATCTGCAGAAATGGAGAACCTCCGAGATTAGCAATCGGGAAAGTCGGTGGATTCCGTTGTGTGCTGAAGCTATCATATTGACTCGCAATCATCAGCGTGACTGATGTCGTCAAAAGTATTGAAGACTCCAATCACATGTCAAGCGAAATGACTGGGGGCAAGTATCCATTATAAACGCGTGATACCAGGAGTTTCCGCTCGTAGGTTGTACTCGCATTTCAGATTTTTCAACAAGCCGGACGAGTAATTCAGACAGGCAAAGCTCTTCATGAATGGGCAGATGAGTTCGCCCGATGGTTGGCTGGCGCACGGGACGTACGCCAGCCTGCGGAATACCCCACGAACTGAAGGATTGCCACGCCTCGCTAAGAAGCGAGTCTCGCAATGACTCATGGATGGGCGTTCGGTGTGCGAATGCAGGAATGGGCCCCCGGTCTCGCCGGGGTGACATGGAGGGAAAAGAAAAAACGGGGCGCCGTGTTAAGCCCACGACGACCCGTTTACACAGGGAAATTTGTGACTGCCGTCAGCCGCGCGTCGACAGCGTCTTGAGCTGTTTGAAGCCCCAGTCGGCCATCTTGCGAGCCTCGCGAAAGCGGAGCTTCTCCCCCGGCGCGCCGAGAACTACCAACGTCAGCTTGTCGCCCCTATTATTGGCTACGAGTGTGGCCAAACAATAGGCCGAGGCTCGAATGTAGCCGGTCTTTCCCGCCAGTACGTCGTACTGTTTTGACTTAACCAGATCATTGGTGTTCCGAAGGATGCGGAAGGTCCGTTTGCGATTCAAAATCCTGGCTGGGTAGCTCGAGAGGGATGTAATATCCGTGATCGTCTTGTACTTGGAAGAGTGGTAGATGATTAACGCGACCTCGTGGGCAGTTGATACATTGCGAGCGTCGAGTCCGGTCGGATCATAGAACTGCGTATTCTGCAGACCGAGTGCTTTGACCTTGGCGTTCATTTCAGCGGCAAAGGAATCATAGTCGCCCGAGACGGCCCGTGCCAGAGCTCGGATGGCCCGGTTATCGGATACCAAGAGACCGGCATAGAGCAGGTCTTTCAAGGTCAATTTGTAGCCGACCGCGAGTCTCGATTTGGACGAGTGGAAAGCATCCTCGCGCGAAATGGTCTGGGTCATAGACATGTCCAGGCCCTTGTCGATTATGACCATGGCAGCCACCAGTTTGCTGATTGAGGCGATGGGTCTGATCGAGTCGGGGTTCTTGGCATAGAGAACCTCGCCCGATTCATAATCCACCAGAACGGCGGAGGCGAGGTTGATTTTCAAGCCCTTGGTAATGCACTTGTCGTAGGCCAAGTCATAAGCTGGTTTCGGTCCAACAGAGGCCTGGACAATCGATTCCGAACCTTCCAGGAGGGACATCGTCCCAACGCCCACAGCCAGCACGGTGGCCGTGACAAGTCCGATTTTCATCAGGTGCGCCTTAAACTTCATGCGTCGATCATTCCGTCACTAATATTTTATCCATTTGACAAGCTCCGGCAGAGTCGGACGCTTGCCGTACATCAGGATCCCGACGCGGAAAATACGCGCGCTCAGCCAGACCATTCCGACCGTCGTCAGGGTGACCAGGAGAAACGACAGGGTCGATTCCGCCAGAATCCCTGAGAAGAATGAATACGAAGTCACGGTCGGCGCAACAAAAACAATTCGCATCATCATCATTGTCGGCGCAAAGAAGGGAATCAATGAGAGGGTCCGGGCGAGAGTCGAATTAGGATCCTGGATAACGGACATGCCGAGGATCATGGGCAGGATCAGGCACATGACGATCGGAAAGATGAAATTCTGCGCTTCTTTGTCGCTGTTCACAATTGAACCAACCAGAGCGAAGAGAGTTGAATAGAGGATATAGCCGACAGTCAGGAAAAGAGCGAAGAATATCACCACCATGGGGTTGAGCAGTACTTTCACTGTCCCTGGGTCAAGCTTCAGGGCCATGGCTCCGCTGACGGCAAAGGCGACACCGCCGAGGAGAATCCAGATAGCCACGGTCGTAAAGGCGGCCGCCCCGAGGCCAAGGATCTTGCCGAGCATCAGTTGGAAAGGCGAGACGGAGGAAACCAGAACTTCCATTATTCGGGAAGTTTTTTCCTCAATGACAGAGCGCATGACAGTCTGACCGTAGGTCAGGATCATGATGTAGATCAACATAACGAAAACGATAGCCGCGATGTACTTGACGAAGAACGGCACCGACTCGCCGCGAGTATCGCGGGTGGTGAGATCAATCCCCCTTGTCAGTTTCAGTACCGAGTCAACCGGGAGATTGATGCTGGAGGCCTGAAGCCGGTCGGTGGAGATGATATTGGACATCTTGTTTTCAAACCGACTCTGCGTGATGAATTCAGTGGCGTTGGTCACCAGGAAGAGGCTGTCCTTAGGATTCTCAATGTAGCCGGGTTTGATCACCAGGAAGTAGCTCAGTTCCTTGCTGGTCACGAGCTCGGCCAACGAATCGTAAACGACCTGGTAGCGGCTGTCGGAGCTGCCGGGCAACGTAAAGACATTGGTGATGAGGTAATACGGAACGCCGGTCTTTTTGCCGTCTTTTTCCAATTCGTACTCGGCGAGCGACGAACTGAATTTCTGACCGGCGCCGGACTGACTCAGGTCGATAACGGCCAGCTTGATCGATTCGGTCGCCTTCTGAGTCGCCAGCCAGCTGGGCAGGATGGTGAATACGGCCATCAGCGCCGGCGTGAGGAGGATACCGAAAATGAACGATTTCTTCTTGACGACCTGCGCATATTCGCGCTTAAAGATTACCCAGAACTTAGACATGCGACACCCCCTGTGCGGACTGGTGAACTTCGGACGGATCGACCTTGGCGACCTCGATGAAAATGTCGTAGAGAGACGGTTCGACGATCTGGAAGCGGCTGATAGCAACGCGCTCCACCATCGTTTTGAGCAATGCCTTGGCGTCCGCACCCGGCTTGAGGCGGAGTTCATAGTAGTTATTGAAGGCGGTTACGTTTTGCACGCTTGGGAGCGCATTCAGGAAGGCGCCGTCGCCCTCGAACTCGACCTGAACTGCGTTCTTGCCAAACTGGGCTTTGACGTCGCTCAAGCGGCCGTCGAGGACCTTCTGTCCCTTTGAGATCATGCAGACATAGTCACACAGTTTTTCGGCCTGCTCCATGACATGGGTGGAAAAGAGGATGGTCTTCCCTTCCCTCTTGAGGTCAAGCAGGACGCCTTTCATCAATTCCATATTGAGTGGATCGAGGCCGGAAAAGAGTTCGTCGAGAATGACGATTTCGGGCTCGTGCAGGACGGTGGTAATGAACTGCAGTTTCTGAGCCATACCCTTGGAGAGTTCCTCAACTTTCTTGAGCCGGTAGTCTTTCAAACCCATGCGTTCGAGCCATGGGTCAATTTTGGGCATGGTGCGGCTTTTCGGAAAGCCTTTGAGTTCGGCCATATACACGATGACCTCTTCGAGCGTCATTTTTTTGTACAGGCCGCGCTCTTCGGGCAAGTACCCGACCCGATTCTTGAAATGCTCGTCGATTTGGTTTCCCTCGAAGAGAATCGAACCGGAGTCGGGAGCGGTGATATTCATAATCATGCGGATCGAGGTGGTTTTCCCCGCGCCGTTGGGTCCGATGATGCCGTAGATGGCACCTTTTGGCACGCCGAGCGACAGTCCTGCAACGGCGACTTTATCGTCGAACTGTTTCCGGATATTCTGAAGTTCGAGTAACATACCCTACTTACCCTCGCTGGTTATGTGGAACATTCTGCTCACTTTTCAACGTGACTATTGGGTCTTGAGAAGCTGCATGAATTCGGTGGCATTGCGGACGGCTTGCCCCTCGTAACAGTTATTGAAGTAGACGTAGGCCTGTTTCACCTTGGCCGCGATCTTATTCACTTTGTCGCGCCATTCGGAGAGCTCGGATTCGGAATACAAGTAATCGTATCGTTTATCGCCCCCCTCCCACCAGTGCTCCGTGTTGCGGCCGTGCAAGCGGAGGTAAGCTATTTCGGTGGTGGCAAAGAGGTCGGGCTTGAGGAGGCCGGGGAGCGGCGGTTCGTCCACGCAAACGTACCCGATGCCGTCGGAGCGAAGGCGGTCGTACATGGTGCGATTGACCCACCCGTCGTGGCGGAATTCGACAAACAGCGAGTGCGGGGCTACCGCATCGCGACAGATCGTGAGATAATCCAAGTTGTCGGGCGTGAACTTGAACGAATAGGGGAATTGAGCGAGCAAGCCGGAGATGCGGCCGGTTTCGGCGAGCGGCTTGATTGCTTCGTGAAAGTGTGCGCGATCGGTATCGAGGTCAGTGCGGCGGTGAGTGAATGATTGCGGAACCTTGACCATGAAGTCGAATCCGGCCGGCGCTTTGGCGGCCATGTTGGCCATCACTTTGGGATGTGGAATGCGGTAGTAGGTCGAGTTGATCTCGACCGTGGTAAAGAAGTGCACGTAATGATCGAGCATCTTCCCCTTCTCGATGCCGGCGGGGTAAAAGTTACCGCGCCAGTCCTCAAAGGAGAAGCCGGAGGTTCCGATGCGAACGTTTTGTTTCTGGTCCATTGTTCAGGCCGGTAAGCAAAGGGCGGCTCGGCCGGTTGCAATATATACGTGCGATGCCGGTAACAGTTACATCAATTTGATCGTTTTGGAGTCGGCTTCCTGAGCTGCTGAAAGCGGGTTCTGCCACATTTGGGGCAGATCCATTTGCGTTGTTTATGAAAGGTCCGCTTTTGTTCGATCATGGCCGATTTGCAGCGGGGGCAGGTCATCGGGTCAGCCTCAGGAAGTCAGACAGCAGGAACTCAACGCGGCCGATGAAGGTCGACATGCGCGACATGACGGTGTAGCCGAAGGTAGTGCCGAAGAAGATCATCAGGAAGAAGGTACCCGTTTTGGCCGACCGACCGAGCCAGCCGACATGTTCCCGGCTGAAGTAGAAATATGAGATGGTTGTGACAACGCCGACCATGACCACAAGGCCGGAGAAGTTGAAGCCGCCGCCGGTGAAAAGCGGCATGACGGTGTCGGAGAGTTGTTTGAGCGTGCGCGCCTCGAGCATGGCGGGGATGGCTACCCCCGCGCCGGAGCCTATGAGCACGGCAATCGGAATGCGGGAGAGGGCGCTTGTCTTGCGGTGAAAGCGGCCGAACATCATGAGGCCGAGTAGAAACGGCACGACCAGGGCAAGATCACCGTTCTCAAAAAGCGGGGTGAGAAGCTTGGCCGTGAGGGTGTTTGTCCAGGCGATCACGATGACGTAGCCGATCGAGACGCCGACCAGCAAGTATTCGGCAAATTTGTAAATCGGGTTGTCGCGGTAGAGGAAGGTGAGAACCGCGAGTGTCAGGAGGCCGGCGACGATAGTGCCCCAGTCCATCAGCGCTCTCCCCTCTTTCGGCGGGCGATAAAGAAAACGACGTTCCCGAGTATCACCAGCAGAGCAATGTAGATGTGGGCGCTGGATTGGGCGAGCATAGCCCGCGTCCCGCTGCCGGGCTGTCCGAGGAGCTGTTCATACTCAGCCGCGCCGCGCAAGCCGCCAAACATGGCGTAGAGCTGGCCGGAAGACAGGTACGGGTCGTAGGTCGTGACCATCGCCGCAGTGACGGCAGCCACGACGCGGAGATTGTAGCGGGCACCGGCGTACTCCATCCAATGGGTGGTCAGATTACCATCGGCAATAGAGACGGCCGCGGCTATGTCGGCGTAATTTCTGACGGTGGCGAGCATGGGCAGAGTGGCGCTGGGATGACCTAGATAGTCTTTCGGAAAGGTAGTGGTGATTGATTCGCCCATCGAGAGGATGGCGGCTATGTACTGCGGCTGAAAACCGAGATAGACGTAGTCGGTGCCGTAGGTCTTCCCCGTTTCCTGAGCAACCTGGTCCATGAGGCGGTAGCCGATCGCGGTGCCCTCGGCGAGGAGAGCGACGCCGATCACTTTGTGACCTTTGGCGAAGATGTGGCGTAGGACAGCGAGCGCAAGGGGGCGGATTTCGGGCAGTGCGGAGGCCTCGTGATCGAACGAGACGATCAGGGTCGAGCCGGGAGGCAAGGAATCAATGTAGTTGTAGAACTGACGGACCTCTTTGGAGGCGGGCATTTTCAGATCGATCCCCAGACTCATCGTAAGCACGACGACGACGAATAGGCCGAGAAAAGTCCAGTGGCGGGATTCGAGTTTCATCGACTCCCCCCAGCCAATTCCGTTCGATACCCAATATCACGCGCAACGACGTGGTGAGCGAGCCGAGGCCGATGCCGATCAGGATGGCGCGACGGGCGGACATTGACGGATAGTTTCGCAGCCAGTCGGTGAAGTCACCGAGCCAGGCGAAGCCGGAGCCGCCGATATTCGACCGGGTTAGCAGGAGTAAGAGCGCGGCGATCAGCAACACAGTCGCCGGCAAGGAGCGGGCGCGGAAGCCGCGATAGGAAGCAGAAGCAACGAAGAAGGCGAGCAGGGCAAAGACGGTCGATTGAATCGGCACCTGGATATTCTCGAACGTCCACATGAACGGGGTGCCGCCCTGAATGCCCCAGAGTGCGGCAAAGACCGGCATGGCAAACAGACCGAGAAGCCCGACGATGCGGAAGAAGCGCTGATCGTTTCGTTGTATGCCGACCAGACTGATTTTCAAGTAACTGACGACGCCGACGACGAGGGCGAAAGCGGCAATGATTTGCCAGTAATCGTCGAGAATCGTCTGATACATCGAGCGGGCGACCGGGTGCCGGGAAAAGTAGAGCAAGAACAGGATGACGCCGAAGGCGCCGCAGGCAAGCTGAGCGAGGCGGCGATTCATCAGATTTTCCACCAGGTAGCAGACGGATTAATCGACGCCCAGATCGAAGCGAGAAGCAGCAGCCCGATCAGGATGACTTTGAGAATATCCTGAGCGCGGACGGAGGCCAGGATGGAGCGGTCACCGGAGAGGTAACCGGAGGCGGCGAACAATTCCTCGCCGATCAACGTGTAATCGCAGGCGACGATAAAAAAGGCAAGTTGGATGGTGGAATCGGTGCCCGCGATCTGGATGGCGCCGACGGCGTTGCCGGTCTCGGCGAGAATGAGCGACTCAGCCTCGAAGGTGCCCAATAGAAACACCGAGGCGGGTTTCTGGCGACTGATGATACCCTCGACGGCGGCGGCGTAGCCGAATTGCGACGAGGAAACGTATTGATAATTCTCCTCGTGAAATCGATCGGCGAAGCCGGAGCGGGCGTAGCTTTCCCGGGCCACCTCCTGCGCGACGGTCATGATGACCGGATCATGGGTGGGAAAGATGAGGGCGCAATCGTATTGAGCAGTCTTCTCGGCGACGTAGGCCAGGATATTGAGCGAAGCGATGGTGGTTGGGCGCTGGATATCTCCCCCCCATCCCGGTGTGAAAACGACCGGGCGGGCCATTTCGGTGGCTCGGCCGATGGCCTCCTCAACCGCTTTGAGACCGGAAATCTGACGGACTTTGAAGCGATCCCGGCTGGCCCGGTGGAAGGTGGTGTACAAGACGATGGCGGTCGAGATAAGGGCGGCGAGCAGTACGACAAGTTTGCCCTGATCAAACCAGGCCGGTTCGGTCTGTATGAGGATGGGAATCAAGAGTATCAGCATCCACGAACAAGATTGAGAAAGCGCCGAGTCAGGGGCAACAAAAAGATTTATTGTTGACCGGCTGTCGAGCGGCGATATATTGGCGCAACAACCGCTGACACATAGGAAATTGATCATGAATCTGGTGCGCATATTTCTGCTACTACTCATGTTGACCGGAGCGGCTCAGGCGACGACGACTCTGGAATGGTGGCAGTTCTGGACCGATCCCGAAATCAAGCCGACCATAGACTCCCTGGTGAAGGAGTTCGAGGCGGCCAATCCTGACATCACCGTAAAGATTACCGACCTGACCTGGGCAAACGGCCAGGAGAAACTGGTGATATCGTTTTCGGCGGGTACCGGACCGGATGTGTTCGAAATGGGATCCGACTGGATGGCGCAGTTTGCGGCGAATGACCAGTTGCTGGATATATCATCGGCAATAGCACACGACAGCGCTCAATTTGAAGGGTGGGGCATGGCGACGTACCAGGGGAAGGTGTACGCCTGGCCGTGGATACTGGGGACGCGCGTGCTGTTCGGCAACAGGGATCTGATGGCCAAAGCCGGATTCGGCCAGGAATGGGTGCCGACGACGGCGATGGATTTGCTGGGGGCGGCGTACAGGATTCGCCTGCTCGATCGCAAGGCATTGTTCGGCTGGGGGTCCAATACGGCCGAGAAACACCGGCTCTATAAGAAGTATCTCCCGTTTTTCTGGTCATCGGGCAGCGATATATTCACGGATGACGGCAAGTATTGCGTGGTATCGTCCTATTATGCCATTGACGCGTTGAATTACTACAAGGCATTGCATGATTCGACCGGATATGTGGCGACGCAACGCGGTATCGAAGATGCCTTTCTGGACGGCAAGGTCGGGTTCATCATTTCCGGTGATTGGCTACTGAAGCGGATCGCAAACGAGAAGCGGAAATTCAACCTGATGTCGTCGCTGATTCCCGGATCGAAGGGGCCCGGGCTGTCATTCATGGGCGGTGAATTCCTGGCGGTCAATGCGAAGTCGCAGTATAAAGAGGAGGCGCTGAAGTTCATCGCCTTCATGACCAAGCCGGCCAATCAGGTGCGTTTTTGCCGGGCGAATTATTCGGCGAACCCATCGAGTCTGGAGGCGCAGAAGGATCCGTTTTTCGCAGGAGACCCGCATCTGGTGACGTTTATCAAACAGATTAAAAGCGCCAAATATCCGCCGGTGACGCCGCAATGGCCGGCGATCGAAGATATTCTCGAGAAGGCGGTTGAAGAAGTGGTCTTCAACGACGGCCTCGCGAGCGAGGCCCTTCACCAGGCGCAGATAGAGATCGCAAAACTGAAAAAGCCATGAAAACGGGGCGCTGGATTTCTCTGACGCTGGTTTCACCGTGGCTGTTGACGTTTCTCTTTTTCTGGATTTTCCCGCTCAGTTATTCCCTGTACATGGGGTTTACCGACGGTCAATTGCTGACCCACGAGACGCATTGGGTGGGTTTGGACAATTACCGTGCCCTGCTTGACGATCCGGCGTTTCTGTCTTCATTGAAAAACACGTTTGTGTTCGTGCTTGGCACGATTCCGGTCACAACGATTATAGCGCTGCTTCTGGCGTTGCTGGTAAATCATGAATTTCCGGGGCGCGGGTTGTTTCGGGCGGGGTTCTTTCTTCCCTGGATCACCTCGATGGTGGTGATCGCGCTCATCTTTACGAATTTGTATGAGCGCGGCGGGTATGTGGCGATGCTGGCGGAGATGGCCGGGTTCACTCCCCCGCAGTACGGATTTCTCTATGACAATCGGACGGCCTTGTATTCAATCATGGCGATGGATATCTGGATGTCGGTCGGGTATTACATGCTGATCTTCCTGGCCGGATTGAAGGCGATACCGGAAGAGTTGTACGAGTCGGCGGAGATCGTGGGAGCTTCGTGGTGGCGGCAATTTCGGTCGATTACCCTGCCGCTACTGCGGCCGGTGGCGCTGTTTATCATCGTGGTCAACTCGATCAAGTCGTTCCAGGTATTTGTCGAGATTTTCGTGATGACCAAGGGGAAGTATGAGACGGCGACCGTGGTGTACTATATGTACGACACGGGGTTGACGACCAATTTCAAATTCGGGTATGCGTCGGCGATTGCCTGGTCGCTCTTTTTGCTGGTGGCGGTGATATCGATAGCGCAGTTTGCGCTGCTGCGGCGGAGGGAGTCCATATGGTAAGTCGGGAAGGCCGGGTCATTCGCCTGATCAGGTACGTTGTGTTAACGACGATACTGCTGGCGATGGTCCTCCCTCTTTTGTGGATGCTTCGGGTGTCGCTTATGCCGGCGGGCTCGGCTACCGGCGTACGTGAGATGTTCATGGGCTCGGTGACGCTGCAGAGCTTTGTCGATTTGTGGCGCGACGGGAATGTCGGTCGGTATCTATTCAATTCGCTGTTCGTGGGGTTGGTGGTAACCGCCGGGAATATTCTCTTCTGCTTCATGGTGGGGTATGGGCTGGCGCGGTACCGCTCGATCGGCAACAAGATCCTGTTCGCGTCGGTGGTAATCGTACTCATGATACCGGCGCACATCGTGATCATACCGCTGTATTTGATGTGTATCAAGGCGGGCATTTATGATTCGTACTGGGCGCTGATTATCCCGTGGTTGGTTAACCCGATCGGCATCTTTCTGATCAAGCAGTACGTGGAGGCGATTCCTACATCGTTGGAAGAGGCGGCGCGGGTGGACGGGGCCGGGGAGTACACGATAGTGTTTCGTATCGTGATGCCGTTGTGCAAGCCGGCCATTGCCGTGCTGGCGATACAGGTGTTTGTCACCAACTGGAATTCCTTCCTCTTCCCTTACATCTTGACATCGAGTGATTCGCTGCGCACATTGCCGGTGGCGCTGGCGATGCTTCAGGGACACCAAGCCATCGACTGGCAGCATCTCATGGCCGGTTCAAGTCTGGCCGTGCTACCGATTCTCGTGTTATTCATCATCGGACAGCGTCAGATCGTCTCCGGCATCATGGCCGGCGGGATCAAGCAATAGCGAATTGGCCGCTGGGGCGGGTTTTTAGGCGGAAACCAGCAGGCAGTTGGCTGTATAAGGGAATGACCTTCCACTTTTGGAAATGAAAGGACGGACCGAAATGAGAAACTTTTGGGCAATCACACTGCTTGGCCTGACCGTGATGATGGCCGGCTGCGGTGTGAAGAAGGATTTTGTCGCTCAGGAGATTGCGGCCTCGGAAGCTCGCACGAGTACCCGCCTTTCCGACATGTCATCCAAGCAGGATATGACGGCCGCCGACGTTGCGCGTCTTCAGCAACTGGCGACCGAATTGGACAAGAAGGCTGATCTGGCGGTCAATAAGGCGGCCGGGTTCGAGAATTATCAGATTCTATGGCAGGGCGAGATCAATTTCAATTTTGATTCATTCGAATTGACCGGAGAGGCGCAATCAGTGCTCGACGAGGGCGGTCAAGCGTTGGAAGCCAACAAGTCCTCGATCATGGAGATCGGGGGATACACGGACAAGACCGGCCCGGCGGCGTACAATCTGGTCCTGGGCGGACGGCGAGCGGATGCGGCGAAGCTGTATCTCAATGAGAAGTACGGTGTCGCGCTCTATCGGCTGTTCAGCATTTCGCACGGGGAAAGCCGCAAGGCGGAGATGACCGATCAGAGCAATGCCGGAGCCAAGAACCGGCGCGTGACCCTGGTCGTGTGGGGAATTCCGACTCCGGATCAGCAACCGGCGGCGGAGCGGACTCAAATAACCAACTAGGAGTTGCCTACTGACTCGCAACGAACCGGCGGTCGAACGATCGCCGGTTTTTTTATGGCTGCCGGTCGGTCTGGCGATTGTCCACGAGGTGAACCACGCGCTGTGGGAGGGGGATTTCGATTTTCTCAGTCCGGAAGCGGTTGAGGATTCGTTCGGCGAGGTCCTGGTTGGTCTGAAACTGATCGGCCACGTCGCCGACGCGAGCATACAGGGCAACCTCAATGGCGCTGTCCTTAAACTTGTTGAGGGCAAAAGTCGGTTTGGGATCCTTGAGTACCTTCGGGTGGTGCTGGGCCTCGTCGAGCATGATCTGGCGGGCGTGCGGGATATCGGACTGGTAACCGATATCGAACTTAACGTCGACGCGAATCTCGGGCGACGGGTAGCTCAGGTTGTGAATTGTCGTTTTGGTCAGTTCGGCGTTGGGCGAAATGATGAACGTGTTTTCAAAGGTCAGCATGCGCGTGGAGCGGAGGCCGATCTGGTTGACAATACAGACCGTGCCGTCGGGAAGGCGCAGCCTATCCCCCACGCGAAAGGGACGGTCGATCATGATGACGAAGCCGGCGATCATATTGGCGATCGTGTCCTGAGCGGCGAGGGCAATGGCCAGGGAACCGACGCCCAATACGGCGATCAAGCCCTTTACGTCGACATGGAAATGGTCGAGGACGATGAGAATCGCCAGGGAAAAGACGATGATTTTCACGACGCGGTCGAGCAGGGGGACGAATTCATCGTCCAGTGTAGATTCGGTTCTGGAGGCAACGGTCCGTCCGTACCAGTGCAGGAAAGTGTGAGCGATGCGTACGATCGTAAAGGCAACGACCAGGACGCCGAGGGCAAAAATGACCCGATCGCAGATCTCGAACAGTTTGGCGCCGAGTGATTCCTCGTGTATCGATTGCAGATAATTGAACAATACGCTCAGGCCGAACACGTAAATGAGCAGGTAGATCTGCTTGCGGGTAGCAGCGAAGAGGGCGTCGTCGAGGTCGGTTTTGGTACGTTTGGTGTAATGACCAATGATGGTAAACAGGATGATGCGCACGACGGCGGCGGCAATCAGGGTGCCGACGACGATGATGGCGAGGCCAATCAATTCCTGCCAGCCTTCAGTTACCGGAATCTGCGAGAGGAACTTGTGCATAAGAGTTCACCGAATTTCGAAGTTGATGCCTGTAGTTTCGAAGCGGGCACGAACGGCGATCGTGTCCGGGTAGAGGGCGGCCGTTTCGGCATAGCGATACGGCTGGACCGAGCCTCTGGAGAGGGTTCCGTCGCTGTCACGATCGATGTAGCCCGAGAGGAGGTACTTCCCGGCCGGCAGAGAAAGGGAGAATTTGGAGTCGCTGAGCGAGAGTGCAAAAGGGTGCTGGTCGGGCAGGCGGACGAAGCTGAGTTTGACCGCGTTTGGAGATACGTCCGAAGCCAGCGTCACTGTTCCAACGGCAGTGCCAACGGAGTCCGGATCAAGCGTGGAAAAAGTATAGACGCGCACGGAATCGCCGACAGGGGTGCCATGGAGATCAAGAATGTCGGGTGCGGAAGCCGTCAGAGTATAGCTCATGCCCGTAGCCAAAGAACCCGGCGTTAGGTGCAGATGCATAAGGTCGGACCAGGTGCGAGTCAGCGGAATGGTGTCGGCCGGCGAGGCGATCAGCGTGAAGGTGCTCGGCTGAAGCCGGGCGGTATCGATAGGCTCGGAAAAGGCGAAGGTCAGCAGAATCTGATCTCGAAAGTGGCTGCCGGCGGCAGGACTGGTCGCTGTTATTCGCGGCGGGGTCTTGTCCTCCCCCGTCTTTACCTCAAAGGTGTCGATGGCCATAGGATTGGCGAGTGAGTCCAGTTGAATGGAGCCAACGTAGGCGCCGGTGTCGACTGGACCGAGCCAGAGATCGAGGACGCGAGTGGTGTCCTCAGGCGCCTGGGCTATAGCCAGGCCGGAGTATGTTTTGGCTGAGTCGCTGCGCAACCAGATGCGAGCACCGGACGGATGACGGCTGATGAACTTCGGAATTATGGGACCGACGAAGCGAAGGCGCACCATGCCGTCGACTGAGAATGAAGCATCCTGAATGGCCGAAGGCGGAAAGGCCGGGGCCAGTTGAAGGTGCAGGTTCGGGACGCCGATGGAATCACCCAGTGAAACGGACCGATCAGGAACGGCAAAGCGTTCAGAAGACGGGTTGAAGAGACCGTTGTTATTCTTGTCCTGGAAAGCGATCAGGTAGAAACTGCGCGACGGAAGATACCGGAAGGTGAAGCGGCCATCGCTGCCGGACGAGGTGAGGTATTGCGGAAAGGTCGAATCGTACGGTTGGCCATCCGGGGGCAACGAGTCAAAGAGGGCGATCACGATACCGCCGACGCCGGCGCGCTGTTCGAGGACGTCACCCGTGATGACACCGGTGTCGAGCGCGGGGCCGGTGGAAAAGGCGATAGGAGCCAGGGAGTCGACCTTGTTATTTCGCAGATCGGTGATATTGGCGCTGAGCGAGAGGATGTAGGTTTGGTTGGGGGCAAGGGTGTCGCTCAGTTCGATTTCGATACGATCTGATTTCCAGTGGACTTTTGGTGGTTGTGTCTGGCGCGGTGAGAGAAAGAGCGTTTGTCCGCCGGTCGGACGCTGAACCGGTTCGGAAAATGAGATTACGATTTTGTCGGTCGGTGCCACGTTGACCGAGCCGCTGGCCGGCGTCGTGCCAAGAATGATGGGGCCTTTCTTGTCGATTTCTCCTCCCGGGGGGGGAGCAACTTCGGCACAGGACAGGACACACACTATCGGTAGGATTGTGAGCCAGCCGAGAAGCGATCGAAAGTTCACGGAATTAACGGACCAGTTTCTGTCGAATGGCGGCGTTGTCAGGCTGGACTTCCAAGGCCCGATTCCACCAGTGGCGTGCTTGTTCGATGTTTCCCTGGGCATTGTAGACATCGCCCAGATGATCGAAAATCGTAACGTCGGTGTCAAGCTCCGCGGCTTGATTCAGATATTGGAGAGCGGCTTCGAGATTGCCGAGCCGGAAATGAACCCAACCGTAGCTATCGAGAAAGGCCGGGGTGTTGGGGGCAAGGGCGACGGCTCGTTCTATGAGGCTTTTGGCGTAGTCGAGGCGGACTCCCTTATCGGCCAGCATATAACCGAGGTAATTGAGGGCCTGGCTGTGGTCCGGGGAGTGCTTGAGCAGTTCCTCGAACGTACTCACCGACGAATCAAACTGACCTGCCTGCTCTTGCGATGCACCGAGGGCAAAATAGAGATTGACTGCGTTTTCTTCTGAACGCATGTGTTTGATGCCGGTTCGGTATGTCTCAATTTCCTTGTCGCGCTGGCCGAGGTCACGATAGACATAGCCGAGGCTGTACCAGCTGCCGATGGCGGTATCCGCAGCCTGAGTCAGCTTCGTAAAGTAGTCGATGGCTTTGTCGTAGTCCTTGCGGAGCCCGGCAATACGGCCCATGTAGTAAAGGTCAGTGGGGCTATCATCACCCGACTTAATCAGCGAAGTGAAGATCGAATCGGCGGCCGGAATGGAGTCAAGAGAGAAATACAGAATGCCGAGGCGGCGCAGGGACGGTTTGTCGAGCGGGTTTATGTCAGCGACGAACTTCGCATGTGGCAGGGCTTGGGCGAGCGAGTCCTGCTGAATATAGACACCGATTAACTTATTGTGCAATTGTATATTAGCACGATCATGTTCAAGTCCTGCTTTATATATCAGGGCGGCAGAATCCAGTTGTCGACCGACTGTATACAGTTCCCCGAGGGCTTGCAGGGTATTGGTATTTTCCGGGCCGTCCTCGATCGACAGGGACAAATTGAGGGCTTTCTTGGCGCCGTCGATGTCTTGCTTGAGCGCTCTTACTCGGCCGATTTCGAACCAGACGCGATAGTTGTCGGGGCGAATACGGGTGAGTTGCTCGTAGGCCCAGAGTGTTGAGTCGATATCCCCGGCCACCTGAAAATAGCCGGCGAGGACGCTGTAGGCGAGGAAGTTGGTGGTGTCGAGGGCGATGACTTTGCGATAGGAGTCGATGGCGGAGCGGTCGTCGCCTTTCATTCGATAGCAGGTGGCGGACAACTCGTAGACACCGGCGTCGCGCGGGAGGAGCCTTTTGAGGATGTCAAGGGCATCATCCGGCCGGTGAGTGTTGACCAGTACGTTGGCCAGCGAGAAGCCGATTTCGTACGACTCGGGGTAGTACTGGAGAGCGAGCTTGTAAGTTTCAATCGCTGAGGGGAGGTCACCGATGTTCTCCTGCAGAATACCGGTCACGTACAGATCGTAAGCGCGTCGGTCCATCAGCGCGCCGGGCGCCTTGATGGCGATCGTAGGAAGATGCTTCAGAGTGGTGTCGACGGCGCCTGGTCTGGATTGGGCCGCGAATGCACTGACGGCCACGAGACAAAGGGCCATCGCGGACACGGCAAATACCAAAGGGCGCTGACGGGGCTTATTCACACTTGCTCCAAACCGTTCAATTCATAGTGACACTGATCACTGATGTAATAGTGCGAGACAGGTTCGAAAGTTGCAGGGATCAGGGTTTTATTTTGAGAAAGCGTCGTTTCCCCACTTTCAGAATCATCTCGCCTTTTACGGAAAATTCAAACGCCGGGTCCCCGATTTTGACGTCATCGAGGTAGACTCCCCCGGCCTGAATGAGCTGCCGGGCCTCGCTGTTTGACTTAGCCATGCCAGTCTTGGTGATCAGGCCGACGAGATAAACAGCGTCGGGCCGGAGGCCGAGACCAGAGAGCTGACCGGCAGATAGTTCCGGAATATCGTCGGGGAGCTGTTTCTGGGAGAAGACGCGCTCGAATTCCTCGCGAGCGCTCCTACCCGATCCCTTCGGGTGATACATGTCGACAATTTTCTCGCCGAGACTCTTCTTCAGACCCATGGGGTTGACAGACGGATCCTGAAGCTGCCGTTTAATGTCGACCAGTTCCTCCGTTGAAAGATCGGTAGCCAGTTCAAAAAACTGGGCAATGACGTCATCCGGGATGGACATGATCTTCCCAAAGATCTCCCGATTTGACTCGGTGATACCCACATAGTTGCCGAGCGACTTGGACATCTTCTTCTCCCCGTCCAGGCCGACCAGGATGGGCAGGGTCATGATGCACTGGGGTGGAACGCCGTAGGCTTCCTGGATGGTGCGACCGGCGAGCAGGTTGAATTTCTGTTCGGTGGCGCCGAGTTCGAGATCGGCCCGGATAGCGACGGAGTCATACGCCTGCATCAACGGATAGAACAGTTCATGCACGGAGATAGGGGTCAGGTTCTTCATTCGCTGTGCGAAATCGTCACGTTCCAGAAGGCGAGCGACGGTGAACTTGGAGGCGAGTTTCATAATCTCGAGAAAGTTCATTTTCTCAAACCACTCGCCGTTGCGCCGGACCTCGGTCTTGGACCGATCCAGGATGTGGAAGAACTGAGCCTGGTAGGTCTCGGCGTTTTTCATGATTTCATCGTAGCCGAGCTGCGGTCGGGTGGCCGACTGGCCGGACGGATCGCCCACCATCGCCGTATAGTCGCCGATGATGAGGACGATTTGATGGCCGAAGTCCTGGAATTCCCGCAGTTTGCGGATACCGACAGCGTGACCGATGTGGATATCCGGAGAGGTTGGGTCGAACCCCTGCTTGACACGCAAGGGCTTGTTATCGCGTATGGCATTCAGGAGTTTCTCGCGGAATTCGTTTTCGGGCAGGAGGTCGATGGTTCGACGGGAAAAAACATGCCATTGTCGTTCGAATTCGCGGCGGATATCGGCGCTGACCTCGTTTTCGGTCGTCACACTGGTCTCCTCAGTCTAGACTTTGCACCCATGTCGGCATATAATATGGGAGGTGATTCCTATGCAATTGCAGCCGAATGGATTGACACAGACGATACGAAATTGCGCCGCAAAAGGCAAACCGTTGTTGAGGGGTGGTTTTTACCTTGCACTTTGGGCGGTCGGACGGCTTAATAGAGCCACGATATGAGCTGGTTTTCATTTGCATCAGACGGCCGAGGCCGATCACCCTGGCGAACCGTGCTCACGGTTGCGGCGGTGATCGTTCTGGCGGCATTCGGGTATGGCGCCTGGATGACGTATCGGGTCTATCAGTCGGAACTTCCCTCATTTGAACAACTGCACAATATAGAGCCGAACCTGAGCACGAAGTTGTACGATCGCAACGGCGTGCTCCTCAAGGAATTCTACACCGAGAACCGGGCACTGACGCCGCTGACCGATATGCCGAAGCCGCTGGTGGAGATGCTGATCGCGTCCGAGGATCAGGAATTCTACCACCATTGGGGGATCAACCTTCGACGGCTCTTCCTGGTTGCGCTCACCAATGTCGTGCACTGGCAGATCAAAGCCGGTGCGTCGACGATCACGCAGCAGGTATCGCGCATGCTGTTCCTGACGCCGGAGAGGACGATGTCGCGCAAGATCAAGGAAGCGTTGACCGCGATCAAGCTGGAGCGGACGTATTCGAAGGACGAGATACTGGAGATGTATCTTAACCAGCATTATTTCGGGAGGGGTTCGTACGGTGTTGCGGCCGCGGCCCGGGCGCTTTTCGACAAACGAGTGGCCGATCTGAACATAAACGATTGTGCTATCCTGATCGGTTTGCTCAAGGGGCCGAATATCAATTCGCCGCTAAGCAGTACGGACAAGGCGCTGCAGGCGCGCAACCGAGTGCTGTATTCGTACTATTCGTGGGGCGGGATCACCGAGGCCCAATTTGACTCGTTGAAAAGTCGGCCGGTCGAGATTTCGCCGCCGGAGGAAGCGGGCGGACAGGCGCCGTACTTCACCGAGACCGTTCGCCAGTATCTGATTGGGAAATATGGCGAGGATCAGCTCTATTCCGGCGGGCTGAAGGTGTACACGTCGCTGGATGCGCGACTTCAGCGCAAGGCCGAGGTTTCGCTGTACAAGAAAATTGACTCGATGCGGGCGAGGATCGAACGGACCTATCCCCTGTCTGATCAGGCGTACACGCAGATTTTGCCGGACACGGTGAATCGGTTTGGGGATTCGATCAGGACATGGAAGAAGATTCAGGGAGCGTTTGTTGCGATCGACAATGTCACCGGTGATGTTTTGTCGATGATTGGCGGGCGGTCGTTCGACAAGACCAAGTTCAACCGCGCGGTGCAGGCGCTTCGCCAGCCGGGGTCGGCCTTCAAGCCGTTTGTCTACACGGCCTGTATCGACAATGGATTTCATCCGACGGATATTATCGATGACAATCCGATCGTGCTCGACATTCCCGGCGCCAAGCAATGGCGACCACACAATTTTGACGACAAGTTCATGGGGCCGATCACGCTTCGGACGGCGCTGGCGCAGTCGCGCAACCTGGCGGCCATTCGGTTGCTGTTGAAGATTAACCCGGAGCAGGCGATTTTTTACGCGAAGAGTTTCGGCATTACCACGCCGCTCACTCCCGTGCCGTCATTGGCGATCGGCGTGAGTGAGGTGAAACTGATCGAGCTGGTCTCGGCGTTTTCGGTCTTTCCGAACCAGGGGATACATATCCCCTACCGGATGATTCTGAAGATTGTCGATCGGTACGGTCGGGTGCTCGAGGACCACACGGTGGTGCAGAAAAGCGAAGTGCTGTCGCCGCAGACGGCGTATATCATGGTGGATATGATGCGTTCGGTGGTGGATGAGGGCACGGGGGTACGCGCGCGGGCGATGGGATTCAGCCGTCCGGCGGGGGGCAAGACCGGGACGTCGAACGAATTCTGCGATAACTGGTTTGTGGGATTCACGCCGCAGATTACCGCGGGGGTCTGGCTGGGATTCGACGACAAGACGTCGCTCGGGCACGGTCAGGAGGGTTCGAGTAATGCGGTGCCGGTCTGGACGGAGTACATGTTGGCGGCGCACGATTCGCTGCCGATTGCCGATTTCGAGCAGCCGGATGATATCGTGAGAGTGGACGTCTGTTTGGAATCGGGCGAACTGGCGACAGATCGGTGTACGCAGGTAGCGACGGACTTGTTTACGTTTGAGAATCAGCCGACGGTGACATGTCATTTGCATCCGTCGCGAGGGATGTATATTCGGCCCCGCGGTCGGACGCCGGTGGTCGAGGACACGGCCAACGAGCGAGTGCACTTTTAGGCCGGAGTCCGGTCAATTCCCATCTTGACAAGGTGAAGGGTCGCGTATAGTTTGGGCATTCTTGCCGGAGTGGTGAAACTGGTAGACGCAGGGGACTCAAAATCCCCCGTTCGCAAGAACATGTCGGTTCGAGTCCGACCTCCGGCATAGATTTGCCGAGATCACTTCGCGGGCCCTCCCAAGCTCAGGCGCATCGCGATTGACTCTCGCTTGTACGGCAGCGGGCCGACTTCCGCAAGGTCCACATCGCAAAAGCCCAGACTTCGATAGAGATGGTTGGCCGCTTCCAACTTCCGACTCGTGGCCAGAACCAGAACGTCGGCTCCCAGCGCTCGGGCTTTCTGAATGGCGGCCTCGGCCAGCTTCTTCCCCACGCCGCGATTGTGATATGCCTTCAGCACGCCCATTTTGGCGAGTTCGTATTTCCGCTCGGCATGTCTGAGCAACGCACACGTGCCCACAACATCTCCGTCAATGACGGCAAACAGCACGCAGCCGCCATGCGCAATGATCTGGCCCTCCGGATCATTGATCATGATGAGATCGTATTGTTCCAGCTCGAAATACTCTTCGATCCACGCGCGATTGATATCCCGAAAATTCCGCGCGTATTTACGCTTGAAGTCAATGATGGTAATTTCTTTCTGACGGTCGGAGGAGTCTGTCATATCTTCCTCGAAGGAAAGCGCAGGGCAGTGTGCAATGGCCCGGTCGGATGCCTAGCGAATAATGCTGCGGCGATTCCGCTTGTCAATGGTCAATTCGACTGCGACCGGATCCTGAGTTACCGTTACCAGCTTTTACAAATGAGAGCAGGCGCAAGGTCCCTTAAACGGTGAGGTCGGGTCAGCGACGGGGCAGGTGAGGACCTATAGAAACCCCGGCAGCGAAAAGGCACGATCGCTGCCGGGATGCTGGGCGATTTCCCGGGGACTGCGGGTTCGCAATTATTTGAGCAGAATCATCTTGCGCGTCGCCGAATAATCGCGCGTGGTCAGGCGATAGACGTACACACCGCTCGCGAGCGCGGAAGCGTTCCAATCGAGTGACTGGGCGCCGGCCGGCAGTTCCCGATCGACGAGCACGGCGACCAATTGCCCGCTCACGTTGTACACGGACAGTTCAACGTGCGCGGGTTTGGGAATACTGAACTCAATGGTCGTTGCCGGGTTAAACGGATTGGGGTGGTTCTGCGCCAATGAGAATGTTGCCGGCACCGACGACCTGGAGGAAGAAGTCTCGGCGGTCCAGGAATGGTGATTCAGATCGGCCACAATAGCTTCGGTAATCGTCGCCTCACCGTCGATGACCAGCAGCGTGTGATTGCCTGGGCTCCAGGAGAGCTTTCCCTCCATATCCAATAATCCAATGTGCGTCCTATTGTCCCAAGTGCCCTGGTAGAGTTCCATGCCCTCCGGCGATCGTGATTGCGCTTTGCCGAGCGACGAACCGGGAAGTGTGAGTTGAACACCGAGGAGATCGACGTCGGAGGAAAGAGTTACGGTGGTCTTGCCGTCGGCATATTCGGTGTTGATTGTCACGCCAGCCTGCACTTTCGCAGCCGGGACAAGTCCGAGAGCGACGGGTCCACAGGACGGCGGAGGATCACAGTCCAAGAAGAGGTAGCATATCAGGTCGGTAAGATCGGCGATGTCAACGCCGTTGTCCCTGTTCACGTCGGCCTCTTCAAGGCAGCACATACATCCTCCACCCTCGCCGAAGAGGAACAGACCCTGGATGAAGCAGGTAAGGTCGCCGATGTCGATGTTGTCAGCCGGGTCGCAATCGACGTTGCCTCTGATGCCGAGGCAGCAGCCGGGATCCTCGATCAGCGTCGGCGTATATTGCGTGTAGATGACGGCGAGCTGGTCAAGCGGCTTGGCCAACGATGGTCCCCCTTTGCCCACGATCTGCGGCAACAAGCCGACCTCGGGATAGCTAACGGGCAGCGGATGCTGCGGGTACATGAGGCCCCAGGAACCGGAGACGGTGCGATCACTGTCGTTCGCCGTGACCGTGATATAAAGGGTGCCAAGCAAATTGCTTCCGGCCGGCAAGGACAGGTCGGATACCATGGCGGTTGAACCGGCAATCAGGGCGATTCCGGAGTCGGCTTTGGTCGAAAACAGATCCTCCGGCTTCATGATCCACGCGGTCGTTGCTTTGAAGAAGGGCGATTGCACGAAGGAATCGATAACCGGTACTTCATCGCCCACGCGCACCTGGAGCGGGAGATTGAAGGACACGACGTCAACCGGCGCCTCCAGCCAGAGCGGACAGGCGAGCTGCGACACACCCGCAGGAAGCAGGCTGGGCAGTCGCAGGACGATCGAAGGATCGGTTGGCGGATAGGTCGCGGAACTCGGCGGGCAGGATAGTGTCGTGGTGTGCGCGAAGAGGTACCCGTTGAGCACCACGAGGTCGCGAGGTGTTATGCCGGCCACATTGTCACAGTCGGCAGTAAGCGGATTCACCGGGGCAGGACCACCGAGATAGAGGTAGTCGGCCAGATAGGTGAGATCGCCGATGTTGACGTTGCCGTCGAGCGTAACGTCGCCCGTGAGTCCGCAGACAACGGCGCAGGGGTTGACGAGATCCGGGCATTCGTCGCAGGCATCGCCGACGCCGTCATGATCCCGATCGGATTGATCCGGGTTGGCGACCAAAGGGCAGTTGTCCGTCGTCCCGCCGACACCATCGCCGTCCCAGTCAAGTGTCGGGTCGTAGGCCCGCAGTGACGGAATGCTTGGCAGCACTCCCCAATCGCGCGACACCACCGTTGTGCTCCCGCGAGAATTGGTGGTCGAGTCGAGCGTGATCTGCATGCCGGTGGGTGAGCTCGTATTGGTGAAATGGAGCGTCCCGATGAGATATGACCCCGCAGCAAAGTCATTTTGAAACGAAGAGAAGGCAACGGTTCCGGAATGGGTGGCGGGGAACGCCCGGCCAACTTCCATTTGGTCTCCCATAACTACCGTGACTGAAGACAGGACGGCTTGATCTCCGGTTGAGGAGTAGACAAAGGGGAAGGCGAGGGCGTCGAATGGAGCACTGGCGGTGAACATGAGTGGCACATCCCACGTCGGTGTATTCGGCGGAACGTTAAGATCACCAATCGTCAGGATATCGCCGGGGTCGACCGGAAATGAACCCAGGAGAGTAGGCGAACACTGCAGGGGTTCGAAGGTGACAAAAATCCAGCGAATGAAAGCGACAATGTCATTGTTCGTGAGGCCGACGTACTGATCGAGGTCAGCCACCGATTCACATATGTCGGAGGGACCTCCGAAATGCAGGTAATCGATATATCTAGCAAGGTCGCTGAGGTCGAGCGTCAAATCACAGTCGATGTTGCCACAGACGAAGTCGGGATCGCAGGCATCACCGACCCCATCGTTATCGCCGTCAAGCTGATCCGGGTTGGCTCTTACCGCGCAGTTGTCGGTAGCGTCCGGGACACCGTCACCGTCGAGGTCGAAACCAGGATTGCGGCCGAGGATCTCCGGAATTGTAGACACGAGTCCGCCTTGCCGAGAAACCACGACTCGAGCGCCACGGCTGAGGGTGGTCGTATCGAGGAATATTTGCGGTGAGGGCCCTACGACGTTGTCAAAGACCAGCGTGGCAATGTGGTATTCACCGGCGGGTAAGTCGGTGTCTTGTTCCAGCAGGGCAATCGCGCCGTTGTGGGTGTTCGGGAAGATTCCGGTCATGCATTGGTCGGCGGAATCATGCAGCGTGATGCTCGAGAGGTATCCGTAGTTGCCGTAAGACCCGTATTCAAAGGTGAAGGAAAGACCCCGGAACGGTTCGCTGGCAGTGAACGTGACTTCGGCAACAACCCTTGCCGCATACGGCGGAGTGATGGTCAGGGGGCTGATCGTGATCACGTCAGCAGTGTTCTGGGGGTAGTTACCGACGAAGGTCGGCGCGCACGTCAGCGGATTGTGGGCGCCGTATACATGATCGGCCAGCACGACGACGTCATTGTTATCGAGGTTCACACTCAAGTCGACATTAGCGGCTGTTGGCGAGATACTAAGTGACAAGTCCTTGTGGAGGTAGGACATGAGCGCTGAGACGTCGGCCGTGTCCACCAGGCCGAGCAAATCCATGTTGACATTACCGCAAACAGCACTGGAATCAAATGGGTCGGTGTCAACTGTGTCGCCGAATTCAACTATCCCCAAATAGAGATAATTGCTGGATGTTTGGTCGATGGCGACGTCATTCCAGGTACCGGGGGTCCGATTGGCGGCAGTATTCGTGCTTCCCCACATCGCAGATCCTGGTTCGCTGAAGCCGCCACCAGGTTCTCCCGGCGCCCAATTGGAATACGTGAACGGCTCACCGGTTATCCAGGTTCGCTGGCCGTTGACCAGCCGGGATCCGAGGAAGTATTGTTCAAGGACCGACCCTGGCGTCAGTCCGACCATTACCTGCTGATAGATGAAATTATTCTCGGCGGGCGTATTGACTGTGGCGAGATGGCCCGTGAACCCCCCGTACGAGTATGTGGTAGCCCGTTGACGGGCAGAGTCCCAATTTAACAGGTCGGGGATCGCACCATACCAGTGCCCATTTCCCCCGCTGCTCACCGGCCAGCACACGAAGTGCAGGAGGTCGGTAGGCTCGACCTGTTGTACCGAACCGAGCGGATTGGTCAGGCCGCTTCCCAGTTGACCCTCGTACCCCTGGTTGTTAAGATCGATATTGACCGCGGAATTGACGATGGTCTGGAAGAGGTTGTTCCAGGGAATGTTTGGCACAAGCGACAGGATCAACGCCGCTTGTCCGGCGACGAACGGCGCGGCAAAGCTCGTTCCACCCCACAACGCATACTTACCGCTGTGGTAAGGCCCTACCACCAGCTCGCCGGGGGCGGCGATGTCGATATGGCTGCCGTAATTTGAGAAAGTGGACAGGTGATCGGCCGTGTCGACGGCCAGAACCGAAAGTACGTCCGGATGATCGGCCGGGAAAACACCTTGATTTTCCTGATCATTGCCGGCGGCGACCACGACCAGGACATTGTGATCGCGGGCGTACTCGACAGCCTTGGCGATAGCCATGTGGTATCCATGCACGACCATGCTCATGTTGATAATCTTGCAGCCGTCAGCAACGGCCTGAAGGAGGGCCTCGGCGACGATATACCCATTCCCTTCGCCTTGGGGGTCACTGACGCGGTAGACGACGATTTGTGCGTCGGGGGCCACGAGATGCACGATACCGGCGACGAAGGTACCGTGGCCGTAGTTGTTGCCGCCGGGTACGTCGGACGCGTCGGCGTCGTCATCAACATAATCATAGCCGGAAAGAACGACCCCGGAAATCAATGGATGGGAGAATTCGGCGCCGCCGTCAAGAATGGCGACCTTGACTCCCTGACCGGTGGTGAGAGTATGTACCTCGGTCAATTGGAGACGACTCACCGACCCCTGCGATTCATAGTCAGGCAAGGCTTTGTCGTCGGAGATCGGCAGGCTGCTCTGCACGGATCGCAGTGGATCCAGCACATAGTTGGGATGGCAGAACTCGACGTCGGATTGCGCCGAGATCACTGCCGACAGTGAATCGAGGTCGGCACCCGGCGTTGCGTCTACCTGGTAGACGTCAATTTGGGGCAAATGTTGTCGAAGGTCCAGATTGTACTGCTGAGCCAGAGCGTTGACGTCTCCGCCCGATAACATCTTGAGTACCAGTTGTCCAACGATAAAGGGATTGTGCTCCCCGGTCGTTCCCGTAGCCGCCAGAAGCAACACCAGCAGAGGGATCAACCAACTGACTGATCGATTGGCACGCATGATCACATTCTCCTCATATCTCTTTTGAAGAAATTCTTATCCCAGGCATCACGACCGGCACCAAACAGGGAAAACGCGGCCCATTGTCCGGCCGACGGGTACATCTCGCGCATGCGTTGAATGGTGAGGCGTGTGGAGTCCAACAGGGTATGGCCGTTGCCAAGTAAAGCATAGAAGGTCCTCATCCAGTCGGCGGTGGGGCGGTCACCCACCGACCAGTGGCTGGCGAGGACGTTTTGCGCTCCCATTTCAAGGAGGGACCGTACCAGGCCGGTCGATTCGTAGGCGGGCACGGACGATTGCACGCCGGTACGGCAGGCGGCCAGGGTGACCAGGCCGACCCGACAGGAACGCAGTCGGAAATCGGCCGCGAAGATCGGGCCGTCTTCCAGCAGGAGTGAAGAATAAAACGGATTATCGCCGCGAAATTGCGCGTGGCCGATGTAGTGCCAGAGCAGATGTTCTCCGGACAGGGGCCAGTTCTCCCGGAGGCATGGTCGACAGACGTCGAGGTCGACAGCGGGGAGCGGTGACACGGCGGAGAGTTCATCGGCGACATACTTGAGGCCGCTGGTATCGCCCACAAAGATTCGGGCTGAGCGGCTGGTAATTCTAAACCGGGCGGAAGCCGCAAAATGGCTGATACTGGGAGCCAGGGTGAAGCGATGACGATCGATGAGTGCAGAGCCATCGACAATCATGGCTGACCAAGGCAGACTGGCCATCTCGCCGGTTGGAATAATGGTGACTTGTGGGCAATCCAAGGGTAGCTCAAGCGGTCTCCAGAGCCAGTCGCCGAGCATGGTTAGCAGGCGGGTCTCCTCGTCCCGGTCGGCCAGACGCTGCCGTTGCCCCCGGGCGACAGTATTGATGAGCAGAACATTCCACTGACCGAGAAAGCGGGTCAGCATACGCTGCGAGTCAGGGTAGATGTGTGTGCGAGTGACACCTCGCTGATGGACAAAGGCCACCAGTCGATCATCGTCCATGTGGAATTGCACCAGAGGATTGACCGTTGAGGCATCGCGGATGGTATCCCTGATTGTGTTATGCGTACCGGCAACGGAAAAGTCGCTTTCGTGCGCGGCCAGAAGGTCACGTCTGATTTCAGCCTGCAGTCGGCAGAATCGATTGTCGGTCGGCCAGAGTTGGCCGGCCGCCTCTCCCCTGGTTCGTTCGAGCGATGACGAGAGCGCCGTGACATGTTGGGCCAATTCGGCCAGACGGTCGGCGACTTTGCGTCGAGCGTCGGGGAGGTCGGCCGATTGATCGTATGTCCAGATGCCCGCAATCTTGCTTCGTTCGGACCAAATGGCGGCCGCCTCGGGGTGGCGAGTCATTTCGTGGCCAAACATACGCTTGTACGGATCCAGGCTTTTTTCGGTCAGGGTTTGACGCATGTCAACGGGCGGGAGTTTGGCCCGCATTTTATCAAGCGCATCGGCCGCCCGGGTCCAGTTGCGCTTGGCGCCGGTGAGGTCGTGGCGACTCAGCGAACGATCACCCAGAAGTGTTTTCCATCCTGCGTAGAGGTGCGGGACGGAGGAAACGGCGGGATTTTTCGCCAATCGTTGAAGGGTAGCCGCATCATATCGGGGCGCGCGTATGGCCATTGACGTCAGATCACACACCGCCTGCCAGAGGGGCAATTGGGCGGAATGGAACAGCCGTCGAGTCGAGTCGAGTTCAGCCAGGCTGGATTCACCGTCGTGATACAGGGCGTCATAGAATCGACTGACACCGACCATGGTATCGTTCTTAACCGATTCAAAGCCAATGCGGGCGCGCCTGAGAGCCTCCTGTGCCTCGCGATTTGCCCCGAGGCCGAAGGCAGCTTTCGCCAGGAAGAGCGCGGCTTTGGCAGCCTCATACTGAATCTTGAGTTTTCGAGCGCTTTTTTCGGCATCTTTAGCAAGGGCCCGGGCATCAGAGAGGAGCTGCAATTCGAGCATGACTTCGGCACGATCGAGCTGGCAGAGCGTCACCCCCTTCGGCTGACCAATCTTTCGATATTCCTCCTCGCATTCGGCGAGGGCGCGGAGGGAGAGGTGATAATTGCCCCGGAGCTTATCCAACCAGGCGCGGCCGTATCTGGCCTCGTTGACATAGAGGCCATACTCGACCTCGCCAAACAGCCGTTCGGCGCTCCGATAGAGAGCATCGGCCTCGTCAAACTGGAGCAACTGCACCAGACAGTTGGCACAATTGTAGCTGCACACACCCAAGGTGAGCTTGTCACTTGTATTTTCGTAGTGCCGGGCGGCTTTTCGATACAGCCGCAGGGCATCGACGTGCCGATCCTGACGATGGAACACGTTGGCGAGATTAACGAGGGTCTTGGCTTCTCCGTCGCGGTCGTGCAAACGGCGAAAAGCGGCGATGGCGATGCGCGCCCGACGGACGGCTTCGCGGTAGTCGCCCAGATACATATATACATCGATGAGAATGCGGTCGATACGAGCGCGCAGATCGGTGTCGTTTCCAGCCAGCTTGCGGGCTTTGAGGTAAGCGGATTCGGCTTCCCGATAGGCGGCACCCACTTGGCAGGTCCAACCAAGGGCGCGGAGTGCGGTGGCCCGGTCGGCTGGTGGCAGGGTGCGGGTTCGGAGAACAAACTGGTGGGCCAGGGTTCTGGCTTTGACCAGGTCAACCTGGGTGTATTTCCGGACATAAGTGTCGCATTCCCGGATCATGGCCGATGGATCGGACGGGATTCCCCCGCCGTCCAGGAAGCGCCGGGCAGCCAGACTGAGCTTTGGGCGTGAGGCTACCACGGTATGGTCTCCAGGAGGATTTTCGAATCGGAAGACCATAGTCGAATTTGCTTAGGCGGGCGTTTGGCCACCCAGGAGAAGAAGCCGACGTCGACCGGCAGCATCTTCCGCTTGCCGAGGCTGGCCGCGAATTGAGAGACGGACCGTCCCCGGCGGCTGATGCGCATAGAGCAGTTCCACTTGTCGCCGAGACGATCGGCGACGAGGTCGACGGTAATGTCGCCGACGTGGAATCTCAGGCGTCTTTCTACCCCGTGAGCGGCGTGACGCAATTGGGCAACCATGGCGGATTGCCACGAATCCCGCACAATTGGAGCGAGGCGCGGGCGGCCTGCCGGAGGAGCGGAGAGTGCCGGCACACTCAAGATGCTTTGCACCAGAGACTCCCGGCGGGCCCGGTCGGCCGCCTGATCGTCAACAGCCATAAGGTGGCGCATTGAGTGGACAATTAGTCGGCAGTCTTCGCAACTTTTCAGATGCCGGGAGATGCTGGATTCGGCAACTTGCAGGTGACGGTGAAGCGCCTGTCTCGAGGGATGTTTGGTGGCATTTGTCATAAATCAGGTCTCGTTTCGCGGGCGTGGCTCGGACCGTCGTATGCGATCAGGCCAGTCATTCAATAAGTACCGGCTCAAAGGGAGTTAGTACTATCCGTGATCAAGTTCACTCAGGATTTTGCGCAACCGGGCCAGACAGCGGGAGCGGATTGGGCCGAGGCTGTTGGGCGCGATCCGTAATTCTTCGGCAATTTCCTGGTACGTATATTCTTCCGATGCCAGAAACAATCGCTTGAGCAGGCGGGCACAGCGGCTGTCCAACAGCTCGAGGGCGATATGGAGGCGTGCCGCCTCGAGCGCCTTGACATATAAATCTTCGGGTGAGACGCTGTTGGCTTCCGGGTTGAATTCCTGTTCTGCGGTGGTTCCGGCCTTCTGTCTTATTTGCAGGCGTTGCGCTTTGCGTTTGGCGACGGTGACGAGCCATGTCGGTATGGCCAGGGGATCATTGATGTGTGCCCGGCCGGTGTAGAGGGCCAACCAGGTCTGCTGGGCACAATCCTCCAAATCCACCGCCGCAAGACCGTGAGCCCGAGCGGCGGCGACAACCAGCGGATTGAAGCGGCGGACCATCTCCTCCCACGAGCGCGGATTGCCATCCAGAATGCCTGACCAGAGTTGTGCGATAGATTGAGGCATAGTTCAGTGGCGTCGCGGGCGGATGTTACTTCAGTGTGTTGTCAAGAATCCGATGCATGCGTGACCGTGAAGCGTTGACATAATATGGCAGACGATGACGTCCTATAGTCCCTATCAATAAAGTAGACGAATAGCGCCAGAATGCAACAGAATTAGTTGCCTGTCCGGGTGTACTAAGAGGCTGTGAACAGGCACTCTTAACATGCGAACTTGGTTTCGTGAGTCCCGTCGGTTTCTCGATGGGGGTTTATCCTCCGATTGCGACCGTCCGAGCCGTCGCCGGGGGCGCGAGTTTTAGGCTTGCGTGACCGGATCAAGGGCCCCAATTTCCCAGTACAAAATCAATCACGCCTATCCGGAGTAATATCAAATGAAGAATGGATTCAAGCTTATTCTCGCGACGTTGGCGATGTGCGTGCTGGCAGATAACGGCCGGGCACAAAGCGGCGCTGACGGCGCCGAGGTGCAGCGGTTGCTTGATTCGCTCAAGGTAGTGGAAGCGCCCATATTCTCCCCCAAGGCTTACGAGAAAGCGAAGGCGCAGTTTGACATGGGGCAGCAGGCGGTCAGCTTGAAACGGGGAGCTTCGACGGTGACCGGGTATTTCGCCAAGGCACGTGAATACGGCGAAAATGCGCTCAAAAACACCGATGTCTGCAAGTTGTCATTACGAGAATATCTGCCGGCCCGAACAAAGGCGCGCGTCGCCAAGGCACCTATGCTGGTGACCACGCTATACGACAAAGCGGAGGCGCAATTCATTGCCGCGGCGGCCAAGGTTGAGTCCGGTGACGTCAAGGGGGGACTGAAAGAGGCAGCCAAATCGACGCCTCTCTACGATGTTGCGGAGATGGAGTCGATTCGGGTCGACGTACTCGGAGCGGCCGACAAGCTGATCGCCACTGCCACAGCGGATGAAGCGCCCAAATATGCCCTGACCATACTCGACAAGGCCAAAACGGCCCGCGAGAAGGCGAATGGTATATTGACGGCCAATCGGTATAACCGGACGGAAGCCACCAAGACGGCGACCGAGGCGGAATACGAGGCCCGCCACGCATCGAATATCTCCCAGTCGGTTCGGTCGCTCAATAGAAACGATCAGGCTTGGGAGAAGTTGATGCTGCTCTATGAAATCCAGATGGACCGCGCAGGACTGCTTCTGGGGATAGATCATCTGCCATTCGACCTGGGACCGTCAAAAGCCGCCGACTCGCTGATCTCCGGAATACAGGCGCTGCGGTCGTCATCATCGGCCGACGTAAACGTGTTGCGCGACTCCCTGGCTAAACTGGGCAGAGAAATGGAAGAAGTGAAAGGCACGCGCGAGCAGCTTCGGGAGAGCCTTATGTCGACGCTGGTGGCGCTTGGCGGGGACACCACCATTCAGAGTCCAATGGGGATGCTCCAGGCCATCGACAGTATCGCGGCAGGAGTCGCGGTGGAGCGGAGCCGCCTCTCCGAACAGGTGGCGGCCGAACAAAGCAAGCTCACCCAACTTTCAGAGGAACATCGTGAAGTGACTACCGCGCTGCAATCCAAGGAAGAGCGCGAACAACGGCTCATTACGGCGAAGTCGATGATTGACCCGACGCAGGGCGAGATGATCGTCAACGCCTCCAATGACATCGTCTTGCGATTGTCCGGGCTGTCGTTTGCGGCGGGCAAGAGCGAGATAGTCGATCAGCAGTTGCCCTTGCTTGAAAAGGTGAAGCAAATCATCGGCCTCTTCCCCGAGTCACCGTTGGTGATTGAGGGGCATACCGACGATCGGGGCGAGCCGGCGGCCAATACACAGTTGTCGGAGAAGCGAGCGTTTGCAGTCATGCAATATCTGCGCCAAACTATGAATATACCGTCGGACAGAATTCGGGCGATAGGGTATGGATCCGAGAAGCCGATCGCCTCGCAAAGTACACCGGAAGGAAGGGCTAAGAACCGGCGGATTGACATACTCATCATGCAATAACCTCAGTGTCTTCGGACGGTGAGATCTACAAATCAACTAGCCCGACGACCGTTGCCTGTTGTATTATAGTGAATGATGATCAGGCCGATCTTAGTGCTGTTGATTCTGGCTGCCACGACGGTGGCGGCGGACGAGTTCCCGCTCCGTGTGAGTGCGAACGGCCGCTATCTGGAGGACAACAGGGGTGAGCCATTCCTGATGGTGGGCGACGCGGCCTGGTCACTGACAACCCAGTTGACGTACCGTCAGGCTGATATCTATCTGACGGATCGGGCGAATCGGGGATTCAACGTAGTCATCGTAAATCTGATCGAGCATCGGTTTGCGTTTTCGGCTCCCAACAACACATATAATGTATCTCCGTTTACCGGGAGGTGTTTCGCGACCCCCAACCCGGCTTACTTTGCTCTCGCCGATTCGATGATTGATCGGGCGGGCGAACTAGGGATCGCGGTACTGTTGGCACCCATGTATATCGGCGCCGGATGTACGCCCAAAGCAGGCAGCGGCAGGGACGGATTTTGTGCGGAGATTCGCGGTGCAAAGAGCGCAGATATTCGGGCATGGGGAGAATGGCTGGGGGAACACTACCGGGGGGGAAAGAACATCATTTGGCTGATCGGCGGGGATCAGGATCCTCGGGATGCTCAATTAAGTGACAAGATAGATACGCTGGTGATGGCGCTGAAGGCCACGGACACCAATTCTGCGCGTTTGTATACTGCGCACGGGGACGACGTCAAGCCAATCGACGAGCAATTCCCCGGGAACTGGATCGACCTGCGCGGCATCTACACCTATCGTGAGTTGGAGAATGTGACGCTCACCACTGCTGCCTATGCGCTGGAAACGGTACGCCCTGTGTTTCAAATTGAGGGGCTCTACGAGAACGGCGAATGGGGACTGCACCGCTGGAGTGATCTGCGGCATCACAAGCAAGTCTGGTGGCCGGCCATGAGGGGTGCTGTCGGCGCGATCATGGGCAATTGTCCGATCTGGTGGTTTGGTTATGACCTATGCGAGTTGCGTCCTCCGGGCGACCAGTACAACTGGCGGGCCTCACTGCGGAGCCGGAGCTCGATGGCGATGTCAGTATTCAAGTCGGTGATGACCCAACGCCATTGGTGGACTTTGGTGCCGGACCTGACTGGAAAAGTGCTGACGGCCGGAGAGGGATCGGCCGACGACCCAGCCACGTTGGCCTATGCGGCTGATTCGAGCGGCATCCTTGGGTATGTACCGACGCAACGCTCCATTACAATAAGTCCATCGTGTGTGAAGGGTGACTCGGTGCTGGTCACCTGGATCAACCCCGGCAGCGGCATGTCATCAAAAACCGTTCGGTCTCGGAAAGTTGTGCAGACCATTACGCCGCCGTTTGAAGGGGATTGGGTACTGGCCGTCGATTGCCTCTCCCCCGACTCGGTGCTGTCGTCGTCGGCGCGCTAGGCACATATCTCAATCTACACTAAATCACAGCCCTGTCATAGTAGTCAATTGGGTTGGCCGTTCACCAGTTGACTTTCCGACCAGCCTGACATATATATAGATAATAACGATCTACGCACTCCCTCTACAGGAAGACGAATAATGCAAGCGACCGGGCAGACCGCTATTTCCGGGATAATGGGGCAAATCATCAACTGGCTGGAAGCGCGCCGAACTTTCAGTCTGGTCGCCGTTTTGTTACTGAGTCAGATTCTGGTACATCTCCCCTACGTGACCCTACCGCCGACCGGTCGTCATGTCTGGAGGCAGACGCAGACGTTGTCGGTGGCTCGTAATTTCTATGAAGAGGGCGGCAGTATCTTTCAGCCGCGCGTAGATTCCCGGGGAAATCTGACGGGAATTGCGGGGATGGAATTCCCGGTGGTAAATTATATCATTGCGCAGGGGTACGCTGTTTTTGGATTCAGTCACACCCTGTCGCGGGTAGTAATGCTACTTCTCAGTTTCACGGGCATCGTCGGCTGCTTTCAATTTGTGCGTTATCTCATGGGCTCGAAAGTGATGGGCTTTGTCGCCGCCGTCTTTCTTATTTTCAGTCCGCTTTTCCTGTACTATTCGATCACGGCGCTGCCGGATGTCCCGGCACTTTGTCTGTTGTTCGTATCGCTCGCCTGCTGGCAGATCGGTAAGACGGTCAATCGCGGGCGGTACGCCGTCTGGGCGCTGGTATTTCTAGCGATATCAGCGCTGATAAAGATTACCGGCATCATTGTGGTATTGTGGTACCTCTTTGATATCGTGAAGTCACCGCAGTCTCGTTCGACACGTTTACGCATGGTGCTGGCGTCGGGCGCGGCGTGCGGAATTGTGGCAAGCTGGTATGTCTACGCCCGCTACCTGAATATCACCTATGGCAACGAGGATTTTGTGCTGGGCGCCGTGCTGCCGTACGGCACGGCGATTATTCTCCCCCGGCTGCAGGACGTGTTCGTAAAATGGATGCCGGGATTTGTGGTCAATCGAGCGGAGACCGTGCTACTGGTGGTGGGGGCGTTTTCCCTGCTTCGCATTCGAGTGGCCAGTGCTGTTGAATTTCTGGTACTCAGTACGGTGCCGCTCCTGGCCTTCATGTCATCAATGTTGCCGATGTTCGAGCATCACGAATACTACCTGACCACGACGCTGGTGCCGTTGGTCGTGCTTGGGACGATGGGCGTTCGGTTTGCACTGGAATGGTCGTCGAGATCCCGCGCTCTACAGGCCATGGTAGCAGTTCTCCTCCTGGCGGTGCCGGTCGCCGGGTGTGCGAATGCGCTTCCCCGATTTCATTGGTCACCAATTAACGCCGATCTGCTGGGCATAGAGGCGCACCTCGACAAGGTGATACCCGACAGGGCGGAACTGGTGATTGCCGCCGAGGACCAATCGCCCAGCATCGATTTGTACTTCATGCACCGCAAGGGGTGGTCGACAACCGCGGACGTGTCGACGGATAAGTTCGAGAATATGCTGGAGCGCGGGGCGCGCTATCTGATTTCGGATTCGCGCACGCTGGAGGGGCGACCGGAAATCAGCCGCTACCTGCAGAAGCAATCGACCTTCGGCAAGTTCAATATCTATCGCCTACATCAGCTTGGCACGGCGGCTGACAGTTCGGTTCTATCGACCCGGCTCTCGGTGGCCGGAAATTCGCTCTAAAGCAGCGCATTGAATTTGCGCTATTACCCCTCCTTGTTTACCATGATCTGATACATGAAAGGAGCGCGCCTGTGCACGTGATACGATTCGATCAAGCCGAGAAGTATGAGCCGGAGAAAGACTGGCGCCGATCAAGCCTTTGCAGTCAGCCGGACATTTCGATTGAGCACTTTGTCAAGCCGGCGGGTCACGCCTCGCCCAAACATGAACACGTCAACGCTCAGGTGTTGGTGGTACTCGAGGGCAAAATAGTCGTGACAACGGATACCGACAAGCGGGAACTTGGACCGGGCGACGCGGTGTATATTCCGGGGAACGAGACGCACGTGGTGACGAATCCGCTGGCGGTTCCGTCGGTGGGATTGGACATTTTCGTGCCGGGTCGGTCCTTTGACTTTTGGTCAAAGCGAAACCGCAAGTAACGAGGAGGCGGCCGTGGCGATCATGAAGTGGACGAGACAGGGCCGGGTTGTGTTTCGTGGCTGGTCCAAATTCGGACAGGCGGCTTGCGCCCTAGCATCGGGCGGGCAACACCTTGACAAGGCGTGACTTAGGCGGTATTATCCGACTGTGTAGCTCGTCAGTCACAAGAAAGCGATTGTACCTGCGAGGCGAATAACTCTGGAGAGGCGGCTGTCACGAAGTCCCGAACTTTTCGTCCGTCCAGCAACTGCCAATCATCCGGCGTCATCCCCCGGCTACCAATACGGCCAAGTGCAAATCTCAAGGACCTGGGAAATGAAGAAAAGTCGTGTCAAAGCGAGCTTTAGGCTATCCGGCATGGGCGTTTGGCGATGGTATCATGGAATACCAGGGTTATCTTTACCAAAACGAAAACGTGCCGATACTGAGTAGGAATATGGAAAGTTCGAGCAAATAGTGAAAATTGACCGGGCTCCGCTCATCCCTGAGGTCGGCGTCATGGCCGTTGTCCCAGACCGCTGGGCCAATCCGCGCCAGACGCGGCATCATTTACTCACCGCCCTTTCGGAGTACTTTCATATCGTCTGGTACGGTCCCGTGCCGGAGTGGCGGCGGGTGGTCAGAGATCATCGCTTCGCCCCCTGGTACCGGGCGGAACGCAGGTTGGGCGGGCTGGTCGAGTACACACCGAGCTCGCTTTTCCCCAAGGTGTATCGACCCCATTTTGCTTCAGAGCTTTTTGAGCGGATACGCCTTACCCAGGCACGATATGCGATTCGTCCGATCAAAATTCGGAAATGGGTGCTGTATCTCTGGCATCCGGATTACGTCTCGACTTTGGATCACGCCAGGTATGACATCAGTTGTTATCATATTGACGACGAGTATTCCTTCTTGCCGGATGATCCGCCGAATGATCCCGTGGAGATAGGGATTATAAAGCGGGTCAACCAGGTGTTCATCCATTCAAACAATCTGATGATCAAGAAGGGGTACCTGAACCAGAGCAGTATTAGAGTGCCGAACGGGGTTGACTTCGGGGCATACGCGACCCCGCGCGAGGAACCGGAGGATATGCGCGACATCCCTCATCCGCGAATGGGATATATCGGGTACATCAAGAGTCACATGGACCTGAACATGCACCTCGAGCTGGCCAGAGCAAAGCCGGAATGGCAGTATGTTTTTGTGGGGCCCATCGGTGCGGTAGGAGATCAGATGTCGGTGGTGAATGCGCTCTTCTCGCTGCCCAATGTCCACTACATGGGACCCAAAGCGGTGGATGATCTGCCGGCGTATTGTCAGCATTTTGACGTCTGTCTGATGGGTTACAAGCGGAACAATTACACCAAGTACATCTATCCGCTCAAGATGCACGAGTATCTTGCGACCGGTCTTCCGGTGGTCAGTTCACCGATTCCGGCAGCGATGGAGTTTTCAAACGTGCTCACGATTGCAGACGGAGTCGACGGGTGGATCGAAGCCCTGGAATTCGCCCAGCGCCCGGAGATGCGAGAGCCCAACCTGGTGGCGCAACGTCGCGAGACGGCCCGGGCGTATGATTGGCATACCCTGGCAGCGACGGTGGCAGAGGCAATGTGCCGGAATCTTGGTCCTGAATACGTGAGTCGATTTGCGGATACGCAGGAAGCTCTTTCGCAGCGCTCGGTCATTGACCTGCTCAGCGCCTGACACGGCACAGCGCTCATCCTGATACTCACGATTTGCCGGCGCGAGCCTGCTCGCGTTCTTCGGCAATAATCCCCAGCGTACGATAGACGTCCATCTCGCGGAGGTAACGCTCGGCGGGGTCAAACAGCAATTTCCCCTTCAGCCAATTGGATACCAGCGATCGAATCAGGTGGCGGCGAATACCGAACCAGCGGACACCCGCCAGGTCGGCTGACTGCCTGAGCACCTGCGAACGGCCGTACTGGTAATACCACTTGTGCATGAAGGCGGGGGTAATCAAGCGAGCATCGAGCGGATGGTAGAGGAGCGCATCGGGCGCGTACATGATCTTCTCCCCACCGGCCATGAGTCGGCGACCAAATTCGGAATCCACTCCTTTGCCGGCTGGATTGTCGGGGGTCGAGCCGAGATCAGTGCGGAACAAGCCGTATTTCACGAAAGCATCACGCCGGTAAGCCATGTTGGCACCGAAGGGCGGGGCGGTGAGAGCTGTCGGCTGGTCGCCAAAGTCAAAACGATACGGGAAGGGGATATCGGAGCGGTACCATTTGGGCGGAGCCGGCGTGAACATCGGCAGGAGTCTCCCTCCCACGCCGGCACAATTGAATTTCTCAAAGGCGAACAGATGACTGACCAGCCACCGGCTGTCCAGAACGACATCATCATCGGTAAATATGAGCAACTTCCCTTTTGCATTAACTGTGCCCCGATTCATGGCGAAGGCCTGGCCGATAGTCGGCTCGAACAAGTAGCGGGTCTGGGGGTGTCCATCGGCAATCCAATCTTCAACGGTCTTCCGGGTGGCATCGGTTGAAGCGTCGTCGACGACGATCAATTCCCACGCCAGAGTGTCAGTTCCCTTTTGCTCATACATCGCCTGTATCACACCCAAAAGGCTTGCGCACCGGTTGCGCGAGCAGATGATGATCGAGACATCAAGAGCGGGTGAAGGATCGATGAAGGGATTGGCAGGCATAGTATGTGACACCCGTCATTTTACTTCGGACTTGCGATTCATGGTCACGGTCGGGTACAAGTTCGCCGCGCCGCGGACGTCAATAGGCGATTTGACGAATATGGTCGTCGAACTGGACCAGCTATCGAAGGCTTTCTGGATATCATACCGGTAAAGCGCGGCGCCGAGATGAAAAGTACCGGCGGACAAATGAAGCTGCAATGCGAAGGTGCAGGTGAAGGTTTCCCCGGCTTTGAGAGAGAGGGGTGGAATGCCTAACCGTTCGGATGAGGTATTGAAGATTTCGTAGAAGCTGTTGTCCTGCAATTCCAGTACGACGGCGATTTTCTCAACCGGTCGGGTGGCAGTCAGCTCAATGTCCACCCAGGCCCGTTGCCCGGCACTAAAGGTCACGGACGGACCGGCCTCACTGCGGATATCCAGCCGGGTGATTCGTACCGGCTTGTCGCTTTGGTCGCCGCGATTTTCCGACACGAGAGACATATAATTACGGACGATGTCAGCGGTCGGCCCGATAGAGAGAACGGAGCCGTGATCGAGCAAGACGCAGCGATGGCAAAGGTCGGTGACGGCGCGCAGATTGTGTGAGACAAAGATGACGGTCGTTCCGTCGTGAAGCACTTCGTTCATCCGTTCAATGCATTTCTTCTGGAAGACATAGTCACCGACACTGAGCACTTCATCGACAATGAGAATGTCCGGGTCAACATGGGCCGCGACCGAAAAGCCGAGGCGGGCGAACATGCCGGAGGAGTAACGCTTGACCGGTGTGTCGATAAATTCGGCCAGTCCGGAGAATTCCACGATCTGGTCGAACTTGCGTTTGATGTCGTTTCGGGTCATGCCGAGGATGACACCGTTGAGAAAGATATTCTCCCGGCCGGTCAGGTCGGGATGGAAGCCGGCGCCGACCTCAATCAAGGCGGAGAGTTTGCCGTTGACGGTGATCGCACCGGAGGTCGGTTTCATAATTCCGCTCAACAGTTTGAGCATGGTGCTCTTGCCGGCGCCGTTGGAGCCGATGATGCCCACGGCTTCGCCCTTGGCGACCTGAAACGTGACATCCTTGAGTGCCCAGAATTCCTGACGCTCCAGTTTTTCGCTCCCGAATCGTCTGAGAAATCGTCCGGTCATGGCGGGAATCAGGTCGCGCAGTGAGTTGTACATCTCTCCACGGCGGAATTTCTTGTGAACATGATCGAGTCTGAGGGCGGTATCGGCCATGGGATTCCCTTAAATGCTCTCGGCGAAGGCCGGTTCAAGCCGTTTGAAATAGCGGAGTGAAAACAGAGCCAATAGAATTGAAACGGCGGCGCTGTAGGCAAACCAGTTCATATCGGGCATTCGGTGCATGACGACGACGTCATTCAGACCTTCAAGTATCGGCGCCACAGGATTAAGCAGCAGCCACTGGCCTTTGGGGCCGAAGATGGTCGGCTCGTAAAACACCGGTGTGAAGAAGATGGCAAAGGTCAGGATGACTTCCACGATATACTTCACGTCGCGAAAAAACAGCGAGGCCGCCGAAAGAATAATCCCTAGCCCGGAGGTAAACAGGAAGAGCAGGAGGATGTACACGGGCACCAGGAGCAGATGGACGCTGATGCCGACCTGCAAAAAGAGCAGGCCGATGACGAGCAGCGAGCCGGCGGCGGCGAAATCGACCATCTGCGACAGGGAAACGGCGAGCGGGCAGATCTCGCGCGGGAAGTAGATCTTGGTGACCAGATTGGTGTTGGCGATCAGGCTTTGGGAGGCGAAGCGAATCGACGAGACGAAGAAGGCCCAAGGGACGGCTTTGACGGCGACGGTTGCGATTTCAAGCGTGTTGAAAGGACGTTGCGACATAGTGGCAAAGGCCAATTTGACCAGCACGCCGGCAAAGACAATGATGATGGGCATGAGAAAGGCCCAGAGCAAACCCATGACCGACTGCTTGTACTTGATCTGAATTTGCCGCCAGGTGAACATATAAAGAAGTTCACGATAGCGGTAGAGTTCGCGGATCGCTTCGATCATAGTGCCCTTCCCGCCTGCCGGGCAGCGCGCGTGCGGCGGTTTTGGTATCGATCCCAGGTCAGCTTGGGATTTGCAACAACATCCAGTGCGGCGCCGAAGGCCTCGCGCCAGAGTCGGCCGGTGGGGAGTGTTTGTCCCATTTCCGCAAAACCCTCCCGTTGGTAGTCCCAGAACTGTTTCGGACGGCCGACCAATTTGGCATAGCCAAGAAATTTGAGATAATCGGATTCGACCCGCTCCAGGCAGCCGGCGTATTCCTGTTCGTCAAGGAGACGAGGACCGTATTTGCGGAGCAGAATGAGTCTATGCAGGGGCCAGGGGTTGTACGCCAGTAGTCCGACCGAGATGGAGGGATTGTCTTCGCGCAGATAGGTCAATACCTGATGAACGAAGCCAAGCTTGCGCCCTATGAGCAGTTCGTAACAAATCTCCAAATCCTCGAGCATGCTCTTTTCGTCGAAAAAGGTCGTCCGCGCCCGAACCAGATCGGCACGGTAGAGGACGTTGGTGGGAGTGCCGACGACGGTCTTTCCTTCCATGAGATGCAGGCGGAGGGCCGTCTCCCCCGGCGTAACATGGCTGGGATACGGCAGCCCGACACAGCCAATGAATCGGTGCCGGAGCGAGTAGGCGGAGACGATGGCAATATCCGGGTCAGTGCGGGCGAGTTCGACCATGCGTTCAGTGCAGTCGGGGAACAGCCAATCATCGGCCTGAACCATTTTAACAAAGGTCGCGGCGGATGAAACCTGACGGAGAGCGTGGTTGTAATTCGGCACCTGGTCCAGGAATTCGGCATTGGTTGTTAGCTTGATACGTGGGTCCAGCGCCGCATATTTCTGAGCAATTTCCTGGGAGCCGTCGGTACTGCAATTGTTGACGAGATGGTATTCCCAGTTCTGATACGTCTGCCCCAAGACACTCTCTATGCACTCGGCCAGGTATTGGGCCGTGTTGTAGAACGGCGTGACGAAACTGACGAGTGGGCGTGGATGGCCGGTCATACCCTACGCCTCCACTTTCTGTGAAACCCGGACGGCGCAAAGGACGCGATCAAACTGATCCTCGAGTTGGCGACGACACGCCGGTACGGCGTCACGCAGCGAAGTGCGGATTCGATCGCGATTGGCCGCGGTCGTCTGAAAGAGGGCAATGACGCCCGACAGATTGGCGGTAGAGAGGTCACCACAAAAGGTGGCGAGGTTCAGATCCCGCATGAGTGCAGAGACTTTGCGATCGTAGGATAGGGCCAGGGTCGGGGTTTCCATCAGGCAGGATAATAGCACACCGTGCAGGCGACTGGCAACAACTAGATCGACTCCGCCCAGAAGAGTCATCAGGCCTGACACGGTGCCGATTTCCGGGGAGGTGACAGCGCCGGCCGTCGCCGGGTGTTTCTCTGAAAGCGCCTTCTGAACATCAACAATCGTGCGTTCATCGGCGGTGTCAGTGGCAAAGAGCGAGACGCGGTACTTGTTTTCGACCAAGTAGTGTAGAAAATCAGCCAGCAGGTTTACGTAGCGATCGTATGCGACGGCATCTTTTTCCGGCCAGATTCGTGGATCGAGATATGACATCGGGCTCACGGCAACATGAAGTGAGCTTGATGCCTGTTTGGACGCAAGGTAGCGATCCACATTGAGGGCAAAAGCAAGATCGGGGCCGATCATGTCGCGGCCTACCAATCGCGGGGCTTCGACCAGGTCACGGGACCCGGCGTCACGAAAAGAGCGGAATTCGGCCATCCTCAGGGAGCAGCGGATGAAAAATCGGCTCAGAGCGGTCTGGATTGTCCCGGTGCCTACGCCGAGAATGACCATGCGCGTCCTGGTCATTTTAGCTAACAATGCCCAACGGAACAGGACGTAGGGGTGTCCCCAGGCGCCGCCCCAGTAGTCGTCGAGCTGTCCCCCGCCGCAGACGATCAAAAGGTCGATACTTTTCAGACGGCGGTAGGAGCGGACCAGATGCTTGAACTCTTTTTTCAAGGGGTAGAGCGGTCGGCGAAGGGGGCGTGTGATGAGATCGAGGAGCAATTTCATGCCACGCCGTTGATGGTTTAGCCGCGTCGAGCTGGGGACAGAGCCGGCCTGTCTGTCCAGAGCTTGGGATATGGAAGCCGAGACGGCGGACGGTTCTGGTTCTCGATTGCCGTACCCGATACTCGAGAAACCACGAAGGGTCATGGCGGGGATATTGTGGCGTCGGAGCGTGTCGTCGGGGTTCAGAGTCAGGCCGATAATTGAAGCGTCGGGGCAGCGCAATCTAATCTGTTCGATTACCGCATCGACAATAGCCGCATCGCCCAGATTTCCCCAACCGCTTGGACTTAGAAGCGCGAATGATTTGTTAGTCAGCCCGTTCATAGGTGGGTAAGCAATCCTTGCTTCATGGTCAAAATCCCGGTGTTTCATCTATAACATCGGCTTTAGGAAGCAATTCCACAACAAAATCATCGCAAAAATGACCTGACTGAATCTCGACAAGGTGTTGTGAATTCGACAGATAACGGAGTGACTCAGGGCCGGGAGAGACGCGCTACCGACGTTTTGCGAGGAGGACTATTGATTGTCCGAGGCCGAGGCGTTCTTTGATGCTGGTGATCGGCTTATCCAGGCCGAGACGCGCGGCTACGCTGTCGAGTTTGTAGGAGTTGACGATTCTAAGAATCCCGCCATGACCGGCGGGAAAGACGGTGATCACCTTGAGTAGTGAGAAATCCTGTTTGAGAAGGCGGGACACGGTAGGGATGTCCACCCAATTGCGAATCGCTCCGGGATCCGGGGGAGGTACGTCGCTTCGCCGATCGAAGACCCACTTGTTCTGTGCCGTCAGCACCAGGTATCCCCCGGATTTAAGCAGTCGCCCGATGGCCTGAATGAAGCCGGCGTGGTCTCTGACATTTCCGATGGTTTCCAGAGTGACCACAATGTCAAAGACACGCGGACCGAGATCGACCGTGGTGATGTCCCCGCTCAGGAATTCAACTTCGGGTATCCTCGCCTGCGCCCGACCGATTACTTCGTCGGCGATGTCGATCGCAGTCACGGGGCCGAGCGCGTAAAGCTGCCTTGACAGCCAGCCACTCCCGCAGCCAACCTCGAGGATATCGGGATGGGTGAGGCCGAGACCTTTGACGATGCGCAGAACTTCGGCGCCACGGCGCATTGATGGTGCATCGAGGCGTTCGACTTCCTGGTATTTGGCGTTCCACTGATTCCAGTAATTCCGAAGTTCGTGTTCTGTTGACATGGCCGCAAGATCCCGAGGGCGCTAATGACCCGAGATGGGTGTTTCGTGATATAACACTACGTGGACCTAATATATGCATTATACCTCATCCCAGCAAGGCGAGAATTGATGGAAGGTGCGACCGGCAGACTTGCCTCGCGGTTCTCGGCAGTTCAAGTGTCGGCAATAGCCGGAGAGTCGGCCGAGCGCCGCAACTTGCTGGGCGGAAGCAAGAGGGTCATGGAAATCCATTGCCAACTCGTCCCTGTCGACCTATTTTACCACTATCAGTCTCGGTGAAACGTCACACGCTCTACATCGCACTGCCGTGCACGATCGTGGCAGAAAGAAGGATATTATGAAGAGGGTTTTCCTGGCAATCATCTTCGTGGTGGCATGCTCCCCGTTGTTTGCCGCCGACTATGTGGTCATTGGGTGGAACGACCTCGGCATGCATTGCAGCAATCTTGACTTTTCCACCTTTGTCGTATTGCCACCGTACAACAATGTTCGAGCCCAGGTGATACAGGTAGGCGATTCCACCCACCTGCCGGTTATCCTGACGACCGGAGTTCATGTGACGTATGAAATACCGGGTAACACATACTCGGTCGGGAAAACCAATTTCTGGGATTACGACTACGCCATATTCGGCGTTGACCTGCCTCCGAATGTCGGCCTGACCGGGCACGGGTTATCAGGCGAGATGGTACCGACGGCGGGCGATCACTTCTTCATCAGTGGCGTCCCCGTCACTCCGTACACCGACGCCGACTTGACGCACGAGGATCCATTTCAACTGGGCTTGTTGAAGGCGTACGATTTGTCGAGCAATTTGTTGGGGACAGCACCGCCCGTGGTACCGGTGTCAAATGAAATCAATTGCGTCAGTTCCGGCTGCCACGCAAGCGCCCAGGGAATTCTGGACCTACACGCCGGAGAAGCCGGGTTTGATCCGACGCAGACGCCGATACTCTGCGCGATCTGCCATTCATCGAATGCACTGGGGACGCCGGGCAAGCCGGGCGTACCCTCCTTGTCCGAAGCCATTCACAAGGCGCACGGTGAGCGGACCAACGATTGTTACAAGTGCCACCCCGGACCGAATACGCAGTGTCTGCGCGATGTCATGAAAACCCAACATGGGTTTACCTGCCAGATGTGCCACGGGTCGGTGACTCAGGTAGGTGAAAGTATCAGCAGCGGCCGGAATCCCTGGTTGCAGGAACCGTCGTGCGGGGCGTCGTCCTGCCACGGTGCGACATATGCGGAGGAGCCGGGGAAGCTATTTCGGGAATCGCGCGGGCATGGCGGATTATTCTGCAGTGCTTGTCACGGTGAGCCGCACGCGATTGTGCCGAGCGGAAATGCGCGCGACAACGTGCAGAATATCGCCTTGCAGGGGCATGCCGGGACGCTCAATACGTGCGCGGTTTGCCACGGCGTGGTACCGACCGGGGCGGGACCGCACGGGTTGCATGCCGGCGGCTGTTGTATTGGCGCAGTTGGGAATGTTGATTGCAGCGCGGGCGACGGAGTCGATATCGGCGACCTGACGGCGCTCATCAACAATCTCTTCATTACCTTTGACCCACTGTGCTGTCAGGCTGAAGCGAATTGCGATGGTGACCCGACGAACAGCGTCGATGTGGGTGATCTCACGGCGTTGATCAACAATCTGTTCATCACCTTCGCCCCACTTCCCGCCTGTCAGTAGGCATGCTGAGCTGCAGAGGCCGACCCATGCATTGGGCCGGCCTCTTCTTTTCCTAAATCAGCCGGCACACGAATCACCCATAAACAGTAATTGCCCGCTAACTCCTCAACACCTAGCTTAGGCAAGTTGGCCAAGCAGAGAGCCCGCGAACGCCAACCGTCGGTTCGGCAGAAGGAATCAGATGGAATTGCTTTCGATAGCGGTCACGCTTTTCCTCATCATGGATCCGTTCGGGAATATCCCGATATTTCTCCCGGTGCTCGAGAAAGTGCCGGAGGAGCGTCGGCGCCGCGTGCTGGTGCGCGAGTTGCTCCTGGCTCTGGCCGTGATTGCGCTGTTCACTCTGTCCGGAAAGCTGGTGATGTCGTTTCTGGGCCTGGAGCGGTCGTCGGTAAGCGTGGCTGGCGGCATCATCCTGTTCTTGATCGCCATTCGCATGGTCTTCCCCCGTCACGAATCAGATGCGTATGCGGAACTGGATGGCGAACCGCTGTTGGTGCCGCTGGCGGTGCCACTGGTTTCCGGGCCATCGCTGTTGGCCGCGCTGCTGTTGTTTTCGTCCACCGGCACTATCTCGTCGACGCAATTGCTGCTGGCGGCGGGGCTGGCGTGGGTGGGAACGTTTATCGTGCTGTATTCGTCGACATATATCGTCGATTTGCTCACCAAACGGGGTCTGGTGGCGGTGGAGCGGCTGATGGGAATGATCCTGGTGGCGCTGGCGGTGCAACTCTTTTTGGACGGTCTTTCAACTTACCTGTCCACCGGCCACTAGACGTGGTGGCAGTTATCCGGGAGATGATTGATGTTTGAAGCGTACGCACAGTGGGTCAGAGAGAATGCGCTGTTGTCAGCGGCAATACAGTTCGGGATATTGGGAACACTTGGAGAGGCGATTTCGGCAAGCCTGCGGCAGAAGCGGGCGGCTTTGCCGGGAAATGCATGGCAAACGTTGGCGAAGGTTGCAGCCTGGGCGCTCCTGGGGATAGTCATCAAGTACGGTTTTACCGGGATGCGAGGGTTTACGCGCGAACTTGCCGATCACGGGTTGTTGCCGCAGATGGTTTCGTCGGGCGTGGGGTGGGCGTTTGCCGTCTCGGTTTTGACAAATGTATTTTTCGGCCCCCAGATGATGTTTTTCCACAGGCTGGAAGACAATCTGATCGCCTGGAAGTCGAGTTTCAAAGGACTCACTACCGCCTGGTGGACATTGCTCTGGTTCTGGATACCGGCTCATACCATTACATTTAGTTTGCCGCTTGAGTATCAGATCGGGCTGGCTGCAGTCTGGTCGCTGGTGCTCGGGTTGATTCTCGGCCTGACTCGAAAGTAGTCTCCCCCACCAGATTGAATAGCCAATCGCCGAAGAAGAGAGTTCTTCTCCGGCGAATTGGCTTGCTACGGTGGGAGTTGTCGGTTCTACGACTTGTTAGTTGTGAGGTGATGCAACCGGGGTATCACGGTGCGCTTTCTCAGTCTTGGTGACAGCCGCCTGCCCCTTCGGAGTCAAGGTCAGAGCGGCGTCGAGCTGGCCGTCTTTGATTGTGCCGGTCCACATCACCTTGTCACCTTTGACATTGGTTGACGTGGCTGAGAAGCTGGTGACACCGTCTTTCACAGCCGCGGTATACGGAATCGCCGAGAAACCGTCTTTGGCGCTGAGCGAACTCATCAGTTTGCCCTTGTCAAAAGAGAGTTGGTCCTGCATCGGCGTCGAGCCGTTTGTGGTCACGTCGCCGGTGAATTTCCAACCATCAAGCATCCCTTTCTCCGCCTCCTTCGAGACCATCTTCATATCGGCGGCTGGTTTGGGTTTTGACAGTTCGTGTCCCTTGGCCTTGGGCGCAGCCGAGGCGGGATTGACGGCTATGGTGAGGAGCAGGGCAGCTACAGCGAGCCGGGTTCCTAACCGGGTGAGGTGTGTTCTGGTCATGTGGTCCTCCTTTTCATTGGGTATACCAGTTTGTTGGCACAGATATAGAATGGTCTGACTTCTAGTTGACGTCCCGGCCGTCGAAGTACCGTCGGAGTTTTCCCCGCATGGCGCCGAAAGCGTCCCGGATCGCTGCGTGCAGCGATCCGGTGTCGCCCAGGAAACGCATGTGGGAACGAATGACGAGCACCTCATCAGGCAAGGTGACCATCAACTGGATGTGGTACTTGTCGCCGGCGTTTTGCAGCAGGCGGGAGCCTTCGACGATGGCTCGGCAATACACGATATTCTTGGTATAGGGGTGCAACTGTGCGTAGGCCCCATTGACAATCGCCTCGATTTCGGGCATTCGCGGAAGACGACTGAAAACGACATCGACGGGCTGGTTGGCGTGTGAATCAGAGCGCGAAGGGGTGGCCCAATTGCTTCCGTTGGGATTATCGAGTCCGAGCACTTCTCGCACGCGACTGATGAGCAGGCTGATTTCAAACGGTTTATCAAACATAGCGGCGGCTCCATATTGATCGGCGAGTCGATGAGTGTGATCGTCACCAAAAGCGGTGATCAGGACCATGGGGAGATTCCACTCGGTTTCCTGCAAGGCCTGGAGAATCTCCAAGCCGGTGACGCCGGGCATACGGATGTCGGAAACGATAAGGTCGACGGATTCCGGTTTGGCCGCGAGCGGCGGCGTGCCAAGCTGGGCGAGGAGTTGATAGCCGTCCCGGCATTCGATGACATCGAAACCGTTCTTGCTAAACTCCCACTGCAGGAGATTCCGCATCTCCAAATCATCTTCGGCGAGGAGCACACGAGGGCGACGGGTGACGGGATCGAGTTTCGGCTGCGATGAGCGCCGGGTCTCCGTTTGGGTGATCGGGTGTTGTTTCATGTGACCACTCCTTTCTAGTGTGCGTGGTCGCGTGCGACCATCGCCGATTTCTTTCGTCATCAAATTCAAGACGAGATATAGCAGAGGGCGTGCCAATCACATTCGTGTTGCAGCGCAATACGTTACGAGGACCATCGCATGTGGAGTTTTACCCCGGACTCGCGGAGGTAAGATCTATGGATAGATGGTCACGCGGTGTAACTCGCAGCCCGATATGGCCAAGTAGCTCTTTGGGGCGAATCACCCGGTGGGACAAATTGCCCCAACAGCGGTGAGCTAGAGTGCCGTCGTGGAGTCGCTGGTAGAATCGACGACACCGTACTGGCGAAGTTTTCGCCAGAGGGTTTTTCGATCGAGGGCAAGAATCCGGGCCGCCTGGCCCCGGTTGCCATTGACGGAGCTCAGCACCTGGAGGATGTGGCGGCGTTCGACCTCGTGCATGGGGAGCAGTTCGGTCCCGCGCTGGTTTTCCGGCAGAATCGGTGATGCAACTGCCTCCTGAATGCGTTCGGGGAGATCAGTGGCGAGAATTTTGTCGTGGGCTGTCAGAAGAACGGCCTGCTCAATCACGTTTTTGAGTTCGCGGACATTGCCCGGCCATTCATAGGTATAGAATCTGGACATGGCGGCATCCGCAATACCAGTGACGTCTTTCTGGTGTTGGGCGGCAAAACGGGCGATGAAATGAGTAACCAGCGGCACGAGATCTTCGAGACGGGCTCTCAGCGGCGGGATATCGACGCGGACAACGTTGATACGAAAGTAGAGATCTTCCCGAAACTTGCCCTCTTCAATCATTGAATCAATGTCCCGGTTGGTGGCGGCCACCACGCGAACGTCGATGTGAACCTCGGACTCGGCACCTACCGGGCGGATGGTGCGATTCTCGAGTGCTCGAAGCAGTTTAGGTTGCAGCGTCGGCGGCATATCACCGATTTCGTCGAGAAACAACGTGCCACCATCGGCCGCCGCGAAAAGCCCGCGCCGGGCCGAGCGGGCGTCGGTGAACGCGCCTTGCACGTGTCCGAAGAGTTCGGATTCCAGAAGGGCTTCGGGCATAGCGGCACAGTTGATGGCGACAAAGGGTGCGGCCGAGCGCCGGCTGTGATCGTGAAGGGCGCGCGCTGCCAGTTCTTTGCCGCAGCCGCTCTCCCCTGCGATCAGGACAGTAGCGTCGGAGACGGCAACGCGGCTCAAGGTGTCGAAGAGACGTTTCATCGCCGGTGCGGCTCCCTGAAGGGCGCCGAAGGTACCAAGTTCGCTTCCGACCGATTGCAGACGGCGGATCGTCTCCTGCATCTGCCGATGGGTGATGGCCCGTTCGACGGCGATAGCGAGGAGTTCCATGTCAACCGGTTTGGTCACGAAGTCGTACGCACCGGCGCGGATGGCCGAGGTGGCAGTTTCGACGCTACCGAAGCCGGTCAGTACCACGACGGGAATATCCGGGCGAGTACATTGCAGCTCACGACAGAGTTCAAGGCCGGTCAAGCCCGGCATCTGAATGTCGGTGAGGACCAGATCGAAATCAGCTTTGGCCAATTGCTCGCGAGCTTCGGCCACTGAGAGGGCGACTGCCGAAGTGTGGCCGCGGTGCTTGAGTTCCAATTGAAGCAGCTTGACCATTTCCGGTTCATCATCAACAACAAGCAGGTGTCCGTTCATATCAAACTCCGCTGGGCAATAGAATGGTGAAGCGGCTCCCCCGGCCGAGCTCGCTGTGAACATCGATCCACCCACCATGTTCGTGAACAATTCCATAGGCGATGGGCAGACCCAGACCGGTCCCCTCGCCAACATCTTTAGTGGTGAAGAAAGGCTCGAATATTTGCGCCAAGTGTTCCTCGGAGATGCCACAGCCGTTGTCGACCACGTCGATCTGAACAAATTCCCTGAAGGTGTTTCCGTTCAAGGTGTCCGCGTGCGATGCGGTCATCAATTCAACGGACACCTCTCCCCCGGCGGGGACGGCCTGGATGGCATTCGTGACGAGATTGATAACGACTTGCTGGAATTGCGACTGATTGATTCGGGCAGTGATCGGCACTTTAGGGATGGTGAAGGAGAGCGAGACTCGCTGTTTGGCAGCCAGTGACTGCAGGAGGGTGACGGCCTGTTGTACAACGGGCCGTACGTCGAGCGGTTCTCGCTGGTCAGCTCCCTTACGGGCAAAGGTCAGCAGATCGCGAATGAGTCCTGTCATGCGGTCGGCCTGGGTTTTGATAATGCCGGCGCTTTCCTTGACCTCGCCGTCCGCCAACGCACCTGCGACGATGAGTCCGGCGCGGCCACTGACGACGTTGAGAGGAGTGCCGAGTTCATGAGCCAACCCGGAAGCGAGGCGACCGACGGTGCGCAGGCGGTCTTCGTGCCGCAATTGCACGAGCGCGGCGATGCGCGCCTTTGTTTCCTCGCGCAGTTGCTCCTGCGATTCTCGGAGTTGGCCGCTCATAGTGTTCATGACGTCGCCGAGTTCCGCCAGTTCGTCGTGCCCCCGGATGGCAAGCCGGTCTGAGAGGTTGCCGCCGCCGACAGTGCGCGCGTACTGAGTAACGGCCCGCAGCTTGCGACCTATGATAAGATACCCAGCCGAGACGACGAAAATGGCTGAGAGCAAAAACAGCACGGCCGAGAGTATCACCGTGCGAACGATGGTGGTGCGGATGTACTGGCTCATCGGGTCGAGGCTTTCCGAGATTTCGAGCGCCTCGGTATTGGCGCCGGCAGAATTCACCGGAATGTAGGTGAAGAGGAAACGCTGGCCGGTCGGGTTTTCAAACAGGAGGCTGCGGCTTTCGCCGTTCATGACCCCGGAAAGCTGATCGGTCGGTACCGAGGGCACGGCGTCCGGTTTGGCTGCAACGAGCGACACCCAGCGAATGTGCATGGGACCGTGAGAGCGCCCGATGTCGGTAATGAGTGACGCCGCCTGGCGCCCGCCGTTTTCCTGCCAAACGCGGTGCACGATTTCCATGACGGTCTGCCCGAACAGGCGGGCGTCCTGTGCCATATCAGAGACGAAGAGATCCCGTTCGCGCTGGACTGAGAGATAGGCGCCGATGGTGAGCACCAGGGTGACGCCCATCAGGAGCAGGGCGACGAGTTTGACGGCAACTTTCATATTTGCGCTTTCGATTCGAGTCGGACGGAGAAACGACCCGGTCCGGCCGTCGGCAAATCCACCGGGGGTGGTGATTTCCAAGGGCATGTTTATAGCCGCGAGAGGCACAAGGAGTTTCAAAAAAACCGAGTACAAGACGGCGGCCCGCGGGGCTAGTTTGGTCAACCCGGCGGGCCGCGTGGCTTTCCAAAGGGGAGCTATCGAGGGCTATTGTACGGTAAATGAGACGGCACTGGAACGGCCGTTGCCATCAATACAGAGCAGTCTGTGGTTGCCGGTCGGTGGGGCGTACAGGACGCGTGATTCGGGCGCCGCTGACGCAACGAGCTGTCCGTCGAGAAACCAATGTACTTCACGACAATCAGCGGCAGCGGAAGCCTCGAAGAGAATCTTCTGGAACTCGGGGTGCGCTTTGTTCTGGACAAAGTACACTGCGCCGGGTTCGGGTGAGGTGATGATCGGGCCTTCTCCCCCGGCTTCACCCCGGCAGGCCGGATTGTGGGGAGGCTCGAAGTCGATGATGCCGTGACGCAACAGCCAGGTGGCGATTTTCGGGGGCCATATCTCGATCACCCTGTCCTCGGCGGGCGCGTTTCCCTGACAAAACACACAAACCTGGTTTCTTGTTTTGGGATCCACGTGAATCTTGCGATGCACCGTGCAGGTCTGTTCGGGAGTAACGCCGATGATATATTGTTCCGACAGGGTCTGATCGCAGGCATCGCCGGCCGGCATACCGCTGATAGCGCAAACTGACCGGACATCGATTGAGGGCGGCGTTTCGAACCAGTTCTGCCCTTGAAGGGTGGCGAGGTGATTGAAGATGTCGAGCATGAGTGGCGCGGCGATCTCGGCGCCGACAATCGCGATGGAGCCCTCGGCCGTGAAGTTGCCGGCCCAGACGCCGACGGTGAACTGCGGCGTGTAACCGATCGCCCAGGCATCCTTGCGGCCGTACGACGTCCCGGTTTTCCAGGCCACGCGCGGCATGCCGGCTGTAGCTTCCCAACTTGACGGAAGGTCGGGCCGTTTGAGTTCGGCGAGTATTTCGGAGACGAGATACGTTGAAGCCTCCGAGAGCAGGCGAAACGATGGACCGGACGTGTCAGCTTGAAGCATCCGTACGGGGCGGTAGAGTCCGCCCCGTGCCAGCGTCGCATACAGGTTGCTAAGTTCGATCAGATTGACTTCACAGGCACCCAGCACAAGCGGCAGGCCATACTCGGATTGTTTTCGACACAGAGTTGTGATTCCGCCACGCTTGAAGAGATCGTACACGTTACCCAAGCCAAGGCGGGCACACAAGTTCACTGCCGGAACGTTGAGCGACTGGATCAAGGCATCGCTCACCGACACGACGCCGTGGTACTCGCCGTCGTAATTGACCGGGATATAGCCGGCGTAGTTGGTAGGCAGATCCTCGATTCTCCTGGCCGGCGAGATGAGCCCCTTCTCGAAGCCGAGAGCGTAGACAAATGGTTTGAGTGCCGAGCCGGGGGATCTCGGCGCCAGGGCGCCATTGATCTGTCCCTGATGAAGCAGGTCGCCGAAGTCAGCCGACCCGACCATGGCGCGCAGCTCACCGGACTGGTTATCAATGACCACGAGGGCCAAGTTGCTGATCCCTTTGTCGCGAAGAATGGATTGGTAGCCGAGGGACAGATTCTCACACGTCTGCTGCAAGGCGTAGTCGAGAGTTGTTCGGATGACTGCTTCGGAAGAGTGCGCCGATGTTATCGACTGACAGAAGTGGGGCGCGGCGACGGGGCTATCGGTGCGACGGACGGGAGCGTCCTCTTTCATCGCCTCGTCGCGGTCGGACCGGCTAATGAGTCCTGAGGCGCAGAGTCGATTGAGCACGACATTGCGTCGTCGGACGCAGGCGGCTGGATCAGCGTCGGGCCGGAACCTCGTGGGAGAGGCCGGGATAGTGGTGAGAATGGCTACTTCGGAGGGTGAAAGGTGGAGCGGGTCCTTGCCAAAGTAGAGGTGCGCCGCGCTCCCAACTCCTTCAATATTGCCACCATACGGGGCAATATTGAAGTAAATTTCGAGAAGGTCGGACTTGGAATAGGCTAGTTCGAGCTGGACGGCGCGGAGAATCTCCAGCGCTTTGTTGGGAATGGTGCGCGGTTTGGGCTCAATCATCCGCGCGATCTGCATAGTGATGGTAGAGCCGCCGCGCACGAACTTGCCCGTCCGTACATTGTCGACGGTTGCACTTACCAGAGAGATTGGATTGAACCCCGGATGATAGTAGAACCATCGGTCCTCGCACGCGAGCACGCTCTTGATCAGGAGCGGCGAGATTTCTGACAGCTTCGCCGGTTTGCGCCAGAAACGATCTTCCGCGGTAAAGCAATTCAGCAACAGACCCTCGCGACTGTACACGTAGGCGCCGTGCGGGCGGATCAGTTTTTCTTTGGGCAACGGAAAGAGCACCCAATTGGTGAGCGCTCCGGCCGCAAGAATCGCGATGAGCGCGCCAAGCAGAGGGCGGAGCCGCCGCCGTTGTGAGCTTTTGTCACGAATCGACTTCGTGTTCATGATCTCCCCCTCACCGCGTGATGGTCATCGAGCCTGATGATGCGCTTCCGGCAATGAGTGGATTATACATGCACTCCGCCGCGACCGGCGGCACCTTGAATTCTCCGGCGCTGATCGCGCGAAGGCTGTAGTAGAACTTCACCGGCTGACCGGGGTAGATATTGGCGAACAGCAGAATGCGGTCGTCGCGGATATCCTGATAGTCGATCGAGATCCCGCCGCTGGGAATCCAGGAGAGTCGGGGGGTGGTCTTTAGCCGGGGATTTTCCACTTCAAGTCCGGCGGGCAAGAGGTCATTTATCACGACGTTGTAGAGGGGCTTGTCGACAGCCTCGGCGGTGACAAGACATACGATGCGGTCGCCGAGCTTCACCTTGGCCGGATCAATCGGTAGGGCATCCTCATCAAGATACTGTCGACGCACCCGGATGCCGCGATCGAATTCCGGAGCGGCAGTGGTGCGTGGAATGCCGCTAGCCTGCCAGTAGTAGTAGCAAGTTCCCTCGCCTTTCAGGACGGAGACAGTGATGTTCTTCCCTCCCAAGTCAGCGCGAGTCAGCCTGAAGCCGGTCGAATCGATGGTGAAGGTCTTATCGCCGAAGATCGCCAGCGTTCCAGTGAAACCGAGACTTGATTTCGTCTTAAAGTACTTGCCCAAGGCCATCAGGGCAAAGGCGTTTTCCTGCGTGGAGTACCACCGTCCGGCCTGCGCTCGTTGAAGCAGGGAACCGGCCAGGACATCGATCGACGGATTTCCGGGGCTGATCGCGAGAAGGACATCGAGGCCGATCGCATCCGAGCGGACACCCGACCCAAAATCGCCGCCGGTTTCGGGATCAAAGAGGTTGGGCTGAATGTCGGTCGGGATCAGCCGAACGGCCTCGGCCATATTGCCGCTGATACCGAGCGCTCCGGCAAGTTGGTAGCGCGTATCCGGAAGGAATTTGGTGGCATCAAGGCGTTTCAAGTAGCTGACGATTGACTGGTCGAGTTTGCCGGCCTGAGCGAGTATGTACGCGGCATACACGCGATGAACGTCGGTCATCCGATCTGTCCGCCGGCCACGTGCGATATTGTTCAGGTTGTCGTATATGTTACCGAGCAATTTCTTATCGACGGTGAAGCCCGAGCGACTGGCCTCTGTTAGAAAGTGCGAGGCGTAAAGGGTGGACCACGAATTGCTGTAGGTTCCACCGGGCCAGAAGGCAAACGAGCGATCAGGCAAAATCATGCTCGAGAGGCGGATGATGCCCTGCTGAACAAAGTACTCGTGACCATGCCCACCGAAGAGTGCAGGTTCGACCACTTTGACCAGATCATTGTAATAGAGCAAGGGGAATACTCGGGATGTCGTCTGCTCAACACAACCGTACGGATACTGCAAAAGATATTGCACCTGTTTGGCCAGGGCTGTGGCCGGCAGGCCGGAAGTCTGCAGAACATATTGATCGGTGGTGGCAAGCCAATCGGAAGGAAGAGCGAACGTGGCAGGCTTGCCCGGGATAACGGTTCCCGACCCGTACTGCGTGACCAACGGCATGGCCGGACGGTTGGCCATCTCCAGATGGAGAGATGATTTGTCGCTGCCAGCGGTGGCGCTCACGGCGACGCTGATCGTACCGGGTGCATCGTCAGCCTTGAATCTGAAAATGGCATGACCCTCCCGCCCCTTTTCAACAGGAATAGTAAGCGACGCCGGGCCGGCAAGTTTGAGGGGGCCGGTTGGAGTGGCGGTCACCGTGATGTCGGCGGTTTGACCAGTATTGTTGAAAAGGGTGATCAAGCCGTCGAAGCTGTCGCGGGGACTGATGAAGCGGGGAAAACTCTCCTGGAGGACGATGTTGTCACGTACGATGATGTCGCGGGTCGCGGAGCCAAAGAGTTCGCCTTGCGAAGAAACTGCCATCACCACCAGCTTGCCGTTGAATTCGGGAATATCGAACGTAGCAGAAGTTTTTCCCTCGCTGTCGGTGTGCAGAACTCCCGACCAGAGGGCCACCGACTTGACCCGATTGGCTGTGAATGGGTTGAGGTGCCGCTGACGAGCTGCCGCGAAAAGGCTCTTATCCCCCGCCGCCAGGTGACTGGTGGCCTGGTTGACGTGCGGATAGAGAAACGAGTACAAATCGTACGGTTTGAAATGCGGCTGTTTTTTCCCGAAGAAGAACGTGAGCGGGTCGGGCGTCTTGAATTCGGTCAGTTGCAGAATGCCGGCGTCGACGGCCGCCACTGTCACGTCACTTGCTCTCGGCCTATCAAGCTGTACCGCGACGGTAATTGTGCTGTGCGGTGCGATCACATCCGGCGCGGTCAGAGTCATGCCGATGCGTTTGGCGGAAGTTGAGACTGCCAGCGGCACCATACCGAAGGCGCGCGCCGGTTTATTGGGTTCGAGGCTGTCGGCAGGCCGAACAACGGCGGCGGTGACGTAGATATTGGGGAGATATTCCTTCTTGACCGGTAGTTGAAGTTCGGCGGTATTCTCGGACATATCGCGAGTGATGACGTCGATCACCTCTCCCCTTTCCAGCGTCACGAGAAGCTTGCCGCCAAAGGGGGCGCGCACCTGCAGGATCGCTTTTTCGCCGGGCTGATACTCCTTCTTATCAAGGGCCAACTCTATCTTATCCGGGTGGTCCATCGCCCACGGAGCATACCCCCAGCCCGAGACCCAGAGATCGACGGCAGAAAGGTGCCCACCCTTCGGATCCTCGGCAGTGATTTGATAACTTCCGTAGGCGACAGGTGTGAAGGTCGCCGTGGTACCAAGGCCGGTGATTGAGACAACTGTGGAATCGAGCGGTTGAGTTTTTCTCTCCGAGACCCATTGGTAATCGCCGGTCTGTCCGCGCTTGAGCAGAGTGTTGTAGACGATGCGGTTGAAGCGGACCTTGCAGCCGGAGAGGTCGACCGCCTGGCCGTCGCAATTCACGGCGACCACCATGGCGACAACCGGCTCGCCCGGCTTGGTGTAGCCGTCCCGGGCAAGTTTGATTCCGAGGTAGGTCGGATAGGGATGGATAAGCACTTCAGCGTAAGCGCTCACGCCGCGCCCACCCGATTCCGATACGGTCGCAGAAATCAGACCCTTCAGGGCCGACGGTGCGACCAGTTTCGGCGGAAGCTGATAGGTGAACGTGTGCAGGCCGGAGTCATCGAGCAGCGTGTCGCGGAGATTTACGGACATTCTGTTGAAGGTCCGATCGTCGGCCGAGAACGTATACTCCGAGAAGCCCTTTGGTTCGAACGGTTGGGATTCAATCACCATGTCGGATTTGACCTGGTATCCGGCTCCGGGTGGGCCAAAGAGCAGTCTGGCGCTTACGGTAGCTTTCAGCGTATCTCCGGTGGCATACGATGAACTCAGAGTGCGAAGGTCAACGCGAATCTTATCGGGCATGAAATCTTCGACGAGCAATTCCATTCGACCAATCTGTAAGTCCTCGCCAATAGTCGCCGCGACAGCGTAGCGGCCGGTCGGGACGTAATCCGGGATGACGAAATCGACACCAGTCATCCCGGCACCCGTGGTCATCTTGAATGACTGAAACTTCCGCCCCTCGGGATCGAATACCGTCAGCAAGTATGGGAAGCCGGGCGGGAGTTTTGCTTCCGGGCCGCGCACCACAGACACAAAGTGAGCCGTGTCACCGGGCCGGTAAACGCCCCGATCGGCGTACACGAACGCTTCGTAACCGGAGGTGAGTAGCGGACGTCCGGCAACGTCAAAATCACTGGTCGGTATAAGCGACTCGTCGAGACGGAGGTAGGAAAGGTCGCCCTGTTTCTCGGCCGTAATGACGAACGGTTCAAAGCCGGCAAGGTGCGGACCGATCTCTTTGAAGACGACAATGCCCCGACTATCGGTTTTTCCCTGGAGCAACGGTTGGTTGTTCTTGCTGTAGAGCGTAACGGTCACGCCGCTGGTCGGCGTGACGGTCGAGAGTGAGTTGACCCAGACCATCAGATAGTTATCCGCCATGCGGACCGAGAGGCCGAGGTCAGTGATCAGAACGTAGCGGCTGGCGGCGATCCAGCGTTGTTCTTTATCGCGAACGGAGACGCGAAAGATACCTTTGGCCGTGTCGGCGATGATGCTCTTGATGTCCACGGTCGTGGCAAGTGGTGTGTTCCGGACACCGTCCAGTTCCTTGTCCTTGATGAAGATCGAACGCCCCAATTGCTCGGCACGGGTGTCGTAGTAGTTGGCATCCCCCCCGTATACCGATCCCCGCCCGGTCAGCAGGAAGTAAACGAGATTGTTAGCGAAGACCTGTTCAGTCTCGACGACAACCTTCGACAAGTTGATGGTGCTTAACTCCAGCAGGCCGTTGCCGGATCTGGGTAGGAAGAGGCCATGAGAAGTGAACTTGACCGAGGGATTGAGGTCGGCGATCAGGACCCTGGTTGAAAAATCCTCTTCGAGCAAGTGATTAAGTTGGGATGGCATTCCCTTCGCAATTGAGACCGTGTACGTTTCTCCCGGGCGAAATGGACCGCGAAGAATGAGACGAGACCAGGAGACTTCCGTCGTGAAATCGACTTTTGGCTCAATCGAGACGTAGCTGCCGGCCGTTTCAGGGCTGATCTGCTGGGAGAAATCGACGGCTATGAAGACCAGTTCTCCCTGACTGTAACTCTGAGTCGAATTGATCACAAGCGGGTAGAGACGATCGATCGTAATCGACAATGTCATGGGATCGGCGGTGGCATCGCCGCACTCCTGGCAGAGCAGGCCCTTATCTATCTTCAGCACATACGTCTGATCAGACTTGGTCTTGGCAATTGACTCACTAAACACCTGTACATCGGAGGCAGTGAGATTTTCAGCCATTGCTGAGGTAGAGATATCCGACGGTGGGTAGCCCTGGTCGGTCGGTCGGACGACAAAGTTGAGCTGAGTTTTGGCGGCATTTCCCCCGGTTCGAATGGTGAGTTTGTCTCTGAGATCCTTCAGATTCACCGGGTAGTTGAAGACGAGACGTGCGACGAGTCGGACGGACTCGTTGACATCCGGCACCGGTTCGGTCCAGCCGCTGGCGCTTTCAAAACGGAGGCCGGGGGTAAAGAACTGGTACGTCTTGGGCTTGACAATTTTCAGACCGGCCTCCCAAGTGCGGTCAGATTGCACGGCGACCGAGTACCGGGTGGCCGGCAGGAGCGAGCCGTCGGGAAAGAACCGCAATACGTCGGTCTCAATCCAGCGTGCGATTCCGGGAATAGGAGGAGTGATTTTGAGAGGTGGATTGAGAACGGGGCGATCCACGCTGTCGGTCGCGACCATTTTTTTGGAGAACTTGACGGTGATATTGGTTTGCATGCCCACCCGACCGTCAGGCTCAAACGACGTCACCCGGATTTCATTATCGGGCAGACTGAGGGTCAGGGTGGCGAATACGAGGAGCGCCACAGCGGTAAGCGCGGCGACATAAGAGATGAAGCGTCGTGGGTGTGATTTCACACGATCGATTGATTGAGAAATGAATCCAGCCATAGATACTCCCGAAGAGGCTGCGTGAAGATATGCGACATGATCGTCTTGAGGCTGCTGAAAGTCAGTATATGCTGTTTCAGTTCGAAATACAAGCGGCTGATTTCAGTCGAATCGGCAGAAAGTGTGAGCGCGCCGAGGCAGGCAATTGACGATGTCTTGCCCGGCGAGCCAAATGGCTCTATATTGGCCGCCGTGAGCGAAACCAAGCGAATGGCAGTCATCGGCGGCGGAGCCGCCGGATTCTTCGGCGCGATACGGGGTGCGGAGGTTAACCCGTCAGCCGAGGTGGTCCTGATTGAGTCGACGCACGAGCCGCTTGACAAGGTGCGGATTTCGGGCGGAGGGCGCTGCAATGTGACTCACCATTGTTTCGATCCGGCGGAATTGGTAAGCGGGTATCCGCGCGGGTTTCGGGAACTGCGCGGGGCATTCAGCCGGTTCCAGCCGAAGGACACGGTAGAGTGGTTCGAGGCGCGAGGGATCCGATTGAAAACGGAATCTGACGGCCGCATGTTTCCGGTGAGTGACTCCTCTGTCACCATTATCGAATGTCTCATGAAAGCCGTTCAGGACGCCGGCGTCCGGTTGATTGTCGGAGACCGAGTGACCTCCGTCGAACGACGCGAAGGCAACTCGCTGACGGGTCGATTCCGAATATCTACCCACAGTGGCAGTCAGATAGACGCCCACGGCATCTTGTTAGCGACGGGAAGTTCGGCTGCAGGTCACCGATTTGCGGAGAATCTGGGGCACACGATTGTGCCGTGTGTGCCGTCGCTATTCACGTTTAAGGTGATCGACACGCGTCTGAGCGAATTATCGGGTATCAGCGTAACTGAGGCGCACTTGTTCCTTCGGGTGGAGGGAAAAACGTTCGAACAGTCCGGGCCGTTGCTGATAACCCATTGGGGACTCAGCGGACCAGCAGTGTTGAAACTCTCGGCATGGGCGGCACGCGAACTTCACGACGCTCATTATCGAGCGTCGCTGACTATCGACTGGATACCGAGCCATTCTGAGGAGCGCCTGCGAAAAGCGGTCGAGGCTCACCGATCAAGATCGGGGACCCGACCGATTCTGGGACACAACCCGGATGTCATTCCGCGACGGTTATGGGAACGGCTGTGTCAACGGGCGGGGATTGCCGAGACCGATATCTGGTCACATCTCACCAAGGACCAGCTCGAGTCGTTGTTGGAAGAACTGAAGGCAGGAGAATATCAGGTCGCGGGCAAAGGGCAATTTAAAGAAGAATTCGTCACCTGCGGCGGTGTGAATCTCAAAGAGGTAGATTTCAGAACGATGGAGAGCAGAATCTGCCCGCATCTCTATCTCGCCGGCGAGATCCTTGATATTGACGGCATTACGGGCGGGTTTAATTTCCAAAGCGCCTGGACGACAGCCTGGATTGCCGGGAGCCATATGGGTGCCGGCTCTGCGGTCACCTGAGGCGCGCGCAGGCGTTGAGATGGAATCACTCCGAAGCGCAGGTCGGCAGGGGCGCACCGGAGATAAAGAGATGGTTGATCAGCGCAGACAGATCGCCGATGTCAATACCGGGGATGCCGTCACAATTGGCTTCTCGATAACAGCAGGGCGGTGAGAACTCCACGAACAAATTATTCACCAGGGCAGCCAGATCGGCGATGTCGGTGACGTCGAATTCATCGCAATCGACGTTGCCCACTGTTTCCGCACAGCACAATCGGATTGGAACGGCCACTGGGCGGACGGTGGCAGACGGAGACGATACCCGGGGTTGCTCATTCAGTCCGGGGAAGGCGATGTCGGCCGCCGTGACGGCTACGTAACAGGTCTCGCCTTCCGGCAAACCGACTCTGTACATTTCGTATTCATAATACCGGAACAGACCGGCATCGGTGAGATACACCTGGGTCGATTCCGGGGGCACAAGCGACGGTCGTGCATACGCCGGCCTGGGCGCGTCGGGGAATCGCTTTCGTATCGCCGTAGTCTCGCCAAGTTTGGCGTTTCTTCCGATCGGGGCAAAGGCGAAGATTGAATCGGAATACTGGGGATGGTGCAATGGCAACATGCGCGTGAAACTGGCCGCATCCCAGTCGGAGTCAGCACATCCCTGTGGGGCGTACAGACAACGGAGTGAGTCACCGCTCAACCGTAGATTATCGGACCACCAGGAACCGGTCGACGGATGCCACACTTCCTTGACGTAATCGTCGAGGTCCCAGGTAGCGATGACGGTAAATTCACTCGCGGAGTCAGCACCAAGCAAAACTTGATACTCTTCAAAATCAGCCCGGCGACTGATCGGATCCGGCCGCAATTCCGACGGACCGCCGTTCCAGCGAACTCGAAAGCCGCCATCAATGGGATTGGCCGAGACAATCGGCGGCACCGGCGGGACGTCGGCGAGATAATCCGGTCGGCCGTCACCGCCGGTCCAGGTAGTCTCAGCATCGCATACAATGAAGGTGCCGGCGTAGCCATCGCTATCCGAGTCAACGCCCGGAACGTCGAGTATGCGCGAGGCAATCCCGGTGTTGTCGTCCAACGAGGAGAAGTTCAAGCGAGCGACATAGGCCGCGGGCTGGTCGGGCAGGCCGGTGGGAATGCCGCAACTCGTAAAGAGGCTTTCGCCACCGATAAAGGCGGCCGCGAAGGAGGCCTCCTCCCCCGGCGCCAGTTGCCAGGGGCCGACTGACAGGAGCACCCGGATATCCCCGCCTACGGTGACGCGCGAAGCCAGATTCCGATCCGGCACGTACGACCAGAGCGAATCGTTGGTCGCAATTGCTTTGGTGTAGTATTGAGAGTGATCGAATTCACGGTGTCTGAGCATATAGTATTTGGTTTTGTCGCCATAGGGGACACCGGTGTTGCCAGTGCCGAAGTCACGATACGGTTCAGAGCCGGTGGAGCGACGGCGCGGGCCGAAATCGTCGCCGTTGCTTCCGGTCACCCACCAATTACAACTGCGCAGGCCGGCGCCGCCGTCAGCCTGCAGTACCGAAACGGCTAATGCGTGCGGAAGGGTGTACATGCCGCCACAAGTAGAATCGTCGCCGTCGTTATCAGCTATCCACGCTATCAGTATAGAATCCCCAGCCAGGCACGAGGAACTGTTTGTCGTCACCCATCGGATTCCGGTCATGTCATCGGTGTATCGAAGCGGTGCATACTCGCGATTGACCACGTCGCCATCGACGTAGATTCCGGCAAAGAGGTTGGAAAGCTGGCTGGTGCTCACATTCTTGATGGTGTAAGCGATCAGGATGACAGCATCAGCCCATGGATATGTCCACGCGTATGATTGCTGGCGTACTTCGACTCCCAAGGGTCGATGCGGGCGATTGTCTTTCCAGTCGATTGTTTGCGGAAAACAAGTCGTACACGTATCGGCATAGATAGCTTGAATGTCCTGATGGGAGACAGCGCCTGAATCGTGGGCGAGGGTAGATCGCTTCTGCAGAGATTCTTCACCGTCGCCGCCGGGTTGAAACTCAAATAGCTCCACCGCCGGTTGGTTTTGACCATTCTTCTGATAGGCGGGGCTGTTGAAAGTGGTCGAGACGAGGGTGTCATTGCCAACCACGGCACCAACCCAGAGGCCGCCAAAACCGATGAATGACTGTCCGCTGCCGATCGGATACTCACCGTCGCGGACCGGACGGCCGGTGAAATAATCCCGATAGCCCGAGAGGCTGGCCATGCCGCCAAAGCCGCCATTGTTGTTTAATGAAAAGGCCAGCCGCCCGACGTTGTGCTCGGTCGTGCGATAGGCGGAGGAAACAAGCGCGGCGTCTGTCGAGTCGGCCAGAGCATGCATCCCGGGCAACCAGACTTCGGTCAGAAGGAGACAAGCAAGAGTAAACAGCTGAGATCGACGGCGGCGCACGAGGTCACTCCTGTACGAGAAACGCTGATACAGGAATAGACGATAGAACGCGCCATTTATGCAATCAGAAAAATCCATCCACGGCCGGTCTTACGGCCGTGGATAGCTTTGCAATGCACAATTGGCTTACTGACAGGCGACAGTCGGTGTGAAGGTGATGAAGAGGTTGTCGATCAGCGCGGTCAGGTCGCCAATGTCGACGCCTCCCAGACCGTCAGTATTAGCTTCAGTATCGCAGCACAAGGTGGTGAAGGTAATGAATAGGTTGTCAATCAGCGTCGTCAAATCTCCGATGTCAACACCCTGACCGGAATCGCAGTCAATGTTGCCGGTGACGCCGATACAGCAACAGGCGTTACCGATGCCGTCATTGTTGGTGTCTTCCTGACCCGGATTGAAGACGAGGGGGCAGTTGTCGAGGTTGGCGCACAGCCCATCGCCATCGACGTCGTTATTGGCGTCGTTCGGACAGGCGTCACAGAGATCACCGATGCCGTCGTTGTCGGCGTCTTCCTGACCCGGATTCGGCGTGGCCGGACAGTTGTCGAGGCAGAGAACGCCGTCGTCGTCGGGATCGCTCACGCATTCGGCCTCGACCAGGAACTGGTCGACCGGTACATTCTCGAGAACTCGGATGATGCCCGAAGGCCAGGTCATGATGATTGAATCGACCGCAGTTGCGTCGCCCAGTCCGAAATGCGCTGAAAGGCCGCTCTGATTACAGTAAGCGTCCTGACTCGAGATTTCACGCATCTGCCAGACCGGAGTGCCGTTGATCGTAGCCTTGACGCGCACTCGGGCGCCGATAGCGCTTGCATTGCTCACCATTCCCTGAAGGCGGATGTCCAGCCAATGGTTGGCATTACCGTCATTGAGAAACAGGCCGTTGTTCTCAGCCGCACCCGCGCATTTGGCAATAGCCAGATCGAGATCGCCGTCGCGGTCAATGTCGCCAAACGCGCAGCCGTAGGTCCAGCCGTTATCGATAGTGGTGGGATCAGTGATGTCCCGCGTGAATGTTCCGTCTCCGTTATTGATGTACAGCCGGTTCTTCTGCGTCAGGCTGCCAAAGCCAGTGGTGACAAACAGGTCGAGATCGCCGTCGTTGTCAATGTCGGCCCAGCCACTCGATACGCAATTGGCTATATCTGTTACCTGAGCGCCGCTCGTAATTTCTATGAATGTGCCATTCCCCTGGTTATTAAACAGATTGCTTGCCTGTGAACCGGCGGAGGTGGCAAACAGGTCAAGGTCGCCGTCGTTGTCATAGTCGCCCCAACTACCGCTGAAGCAGAAGGCGTTGTCTGAGGTAATGGCTCCCGCGTTTACCTGAGTCAATACGCCGCCGCCCTGGTTCTGATAAAGTCGGTTGGGATTGGCCGATTCTGTGGCTATAAACAGGTCCAGATCGCCGTCATTATCGTAGTCACCCCAGGCGCCGACGCGTTTCGTATCTGTGTCGGTGGCCAGTTGTCCGGTCAGAATGCGGGCGAAATTGCCCGTGCCATCGTTGATGTAGACGAAATCTTTCAGATCTCCCCCGGAGTTGGCGACATACAGGTCGAGGTCACCGTCGTTATCCCAGTCGGCCCAGCTTCCCGCCTCGCCGTGACCGGCCAGGGTCGCGACCGGCGCGCTGGTGATACGCGTGAAGGTTCCGTCACCGTTATTCTCACAGAGCAGATCGACGTTTCCCCACCATGTGGCGACGAAGAGGTCGAGGTCGCCATCGTTATCGTAATCGCCGAAGGTGGCTCCGTCATAGGCAAGGGCAACCGTCACGGCGTCGTCGCCAGTGACCTTCGTGAAGGTACCGTCACCGTTGTTGCGGTAGAGAAAATTGACCGCGCCAAGCTTTGGACCGTTGGTGATATACAGGTCGAGGTCGTTGTCGTTATCGTAGTCGATGAAATCAACGCTGCGCGAATCGCCGCCGTCGGTCACTACCGGGCCGCTGGTGACTTTGGTAAAATAGGCGGCCTGGGTCGCAGTGGTCAGGGCTAAGACGAGCCCGGCGGTCAGCCAATTACGCATGAAACCTCCTTGGTAGAGATGATCGCTGATACGTTATCCGCGGCACGGACCGAATCGTGGGCGAATCGGGCCGAGGCAGCGCGGGAGCCTCACATGTTCTCAGGAAATGTACGTCGCGTGCAGAACAGAGTTACTGATTTGCAGTAGGGGCTACTCTGGCTGCAGTGAATCGCGTCGCCGGTCAGATTGACTGACCCAGCAGCGCCTGCAATTTGTCGCGGTGGGTGCGGCTTAACTTGAGATCGGTGCCGTCGGTGAGCGTGACGATATACTCGCCCTGGAAGTGCGGTTTGAGTTCTTTGACGCGGCTGAGGTTGACGATGGTCGATCGATGGATGCGGATGAAAGTGTTCGGATCGAGGCGGGTTTCCAGACGATTCAGTGAGTCCCGCAGCAGGTGGTTCTTTTTGCCGGTGTGCAAGCGGACGTAATAGTCGGCAGCTTCGATCCAGTCGATATCATCGGCCTGAACAAAGTATATCAGGCCGGCGGACTTGATGATGAAGCGCGTGAGATACGGAGAACTGGAATCCAGCGAGGTGCCGCTCTTCTGGAGATTGCCGACCAGTTGTTCCAACCGGTCGGAGATCTGGCCGATGCGATCTTCCTGAATTGCTCCAGCTATTCGAGCCAGGGTTTTGCGGAACCGATCGGGATCGACCGGCTTGAGCAAGTAATCAAGGGCGTGGACATCGAACGCCTGCACGGCGAATTCATCATATGCGGTGACAAAGACTATTAGCGGCCTGGGCGGAGTCAAGGCGGAGACCACCTGCATTCCACTCATACTGGGCATCTGAATGTCCAGAAAGACCAGCGCCGGATTGTCGGCGCGAATTGTCGCAACAGCTTCTTTACCGTTCTGACATTCACCGATGATTTCGAAGCGATCGTCACTGCTGAGCAGGTGTCGAATGCCGTCACGGGCCAGAGGTTCGTCGTCGACAATCAGCGTGCGGATGCGATCCGGCATCTGGCCTACTCTTCCCGCCGATACGGCAATTCCAATCGCACGACAGTGCCACCTGCCTCCGGCCGGCTGATTTCGAGAGTGGCCGAGGAACCGTAAAGTCGCTGGAGACGAGCGCGGGCGTTGCGCAGTCCTACGCCGGAGTTGGAATCGGCATCCTGCTTCATGCCGATCCCGTCGTCGGCAACTTCAATCAACATTCGGTCGCCGCGTCGGCTGACCTGTATCGAGACAGTACCCGGCTCGGACTTTGGCCCCACGCCATGACGGATTGCGTTTTCGACCAGAGTCTGGATTAGAAAGCTTGGAACCAGGGCAGTGAGGTGTTCGGTTGGGATAGTAATGTTGATGGTCAATCGGGCGCCGAAGCGCGCTTGTTCGATGTCCAGATAACCATTTACGAACTTCATTTCCTCGTCCAGAGTCACCTCCTGCAATGTCCCTTTGGCGAGTACATAGCGAAGCAGCTCACTGAGGTGGCGCAGCATGCGATCGGCCGAGTCCACCCGGCCGGTTTGCATAAGAACAGAGATGGAATTCAGGGTATTAAACAGGAAATGAGGCTGCAGTTGCGCATGCAGGGCATCGAGCTGGGCCTTCGATAAGGCGGCTTCGAGTCGTACCGACTCCAGTTCCCGATCGCGGAGCTGCCTCCGGTATTCAATGGCGTAGGAGAAACCGAGAATGCCGCCGTAGATGACCAGATCCCACGGCGCCATCCAGATAAGATAGCGAAGCATCTGGTCGAGATAAGTGGCTATGGTCAGCGTCTCACCCATGACAACCATGGACGTGAAAATGCCGAACATGGCACGAATAGTGACGATGCCGATGGCCATTGGGACGTGCCAGAGAGCGCGCGACAGCCAGACTTCGCGCTCAATCTTTACCTTGCGACCGAGCCAAATGATGACCGGAGTCAGAGCGGCCCAGGCGTTCCAGCCGATGACAGAATCCAGGAGCCATTTCCAGTAATGGGATTCATTCCCCAGATACAGCATCCGGAGATGACTGAGCGAGGCGATGAGGACGGCAATGAATGTCCAGATCAACACCAAAAGCAGCGCCCGCACCCAACGTCGTTCCAGAGGGCGCGCGGCGATTTCGGTGTTGGTGGTTTTGACCATCATAAAGGCGAGAGCCCGCTCATCTGAATTCATCGTGTGATCTGCCTGCATGTTTCATTCTCGTCAATATACCCGTTTTACGTAGTCCTGCCAACATGGCGGCAGGGTCTGCGAGATAAAATTCGGCGAACCAGAGAGTTCGGCAGCCGCCAAGTGCCGTCCCCGTCCGGTTCGCCGCGTTGAGAAGGATACTAAGCGGGGTTCTTCTTTCTCGTCACTGACACCCCGCAAGCGGTGTAAAGCTCACGAACAAATTGTCTATCAGGGAGGTCAGGTCGCCGATGTCAACATTGCCGCCGGGATCGCCGTCGCAATTGGCTTCCTGAGTGCAGCAGAGGGGCGTAAAGGTGACAAAGAGGTTGTCGATAAGAGAAGTCAAATCACCGATGTCGACATTGTCACCCGGATCGCAATCGATGTTGCCGGTTGCGGCCACACAACATCCCACGGTCTGCCCCGTGACGATGACCTGGAACGGACTAATGGTGGTCGAATCATTGTGGTACACCAGCGCCGTGTCGGTCAATTCGCCAAGCGCGACGGGAGACCAGCCGATTTGCACGGAGTCGGGGCCGCGCGATATATCGGTGGTGTGTGGAAGGGTCGTCTTGGCAAAGAGAATATTTGTCGGAGTGTGCTTGAAACGAATGCTGTCGATCTTCACCGGGCCGAACCAGATTTTCGAGAAAGTAATCCACGCGCCGGCGGTATCGCCTGACCCGGTGGGTGTAAAGCCAATGGAATCGGTAACGAGTCCAAACTCGGCCGAGGTGAACAGAGGCAGGGATCGCGCGTTGGGACCGCCGTACGCTCCGACATCATTACGGCGAGCACCTTGGGACGGAAAAAGCGCGAAGCCGAGGTTGTCCGGGTCTTCTTTGTCGTAGTAGGCCGCGCTGCTCCAACCGGAGTCGATGCACGAAGAGCTTGACAGTAGGAGCAGGTTGGTAGTGGCGTATTGCGGATCGGCGTCCCAATTGGCGGTACCGGCAAAGCCGCCCTGCACGTCACTATAGAGCACATCTGTGCCGGCCGTTCCTGTTCCGAGGCGGATTTGGGCACCAAGAGTTCCCGAGTTACCGCGCACGACGCAATTCAAAATGGTCGCTGTCTGACCACGCACGAGTATGCCGCCCCCTGCCCCAGTGGAGGTATTTGCGACTATGGTGTTATTGGTCACTTCGGCGTTGGCGGTTCCATTGGCGAGCCACATGCCACCGCCACCGAAGTCCTGGCCGCCCGCATTTTTCCAAAAGATGTTGTTTTTGATGACCGCGGCCGAGAAGAAGAAAACTGCTCCGGCTCCGTATCGACCCCGATTGTAGGCGATGAGATTGCCGACCAGTGACGCCGCACCGAAGCCAACGCGAATGGCGCCTCCTCCGGCGCTGTTGCCCGGGTAAAAATCAGCCGCGTTGTCTATGATCATATTCCGTTCGATTCTGGGATTACCGCCTTCGACGAGTATGCCTCCTCCTTCGCGATACAGAAGGTTGTCGGAGACATCTCGCCAGATTGTCCCAGTGCCGCCGGTGATGGTGAATCCGGCCAGGAGGGTAGTGCCCGTCTGCCCGCCGGGCATGATGACAACGCTGCCGGTGTCCGGGTAGGTTGGCTGGCTGCCATTAATGATGGTTGTCCGGATGTCGTTTACGTCGCCGCTCGCCAGATAGTCACTGGCCAGCACAAGGGTCTTATTGCGAAAGGAGATGTTCTCGAAATACTCTCCCGGCGCGACGATAACCGTATCATTGTTCACCGCGGCATCGATGCCGGCCTGAATAGTCGGTTGATCGGCCGGGACGTGAATAGTCGCCGTCCGGCCCGTTGCGGCCGTAAGAGCGGCCAGGAGCGCTGTCACCATGAGTTTTTTCATTTGCCTGAATCCTTTCCCACTGCCCTCCGGGCAAGCCACTGCGGAAGTGATGGACATTCACGTGTTCAGCATACGGGTGGTATTCATTTCCTGCCGCAGAAATGCAGTCAACGGTCGCTCTGCTGCAGTCAACCGACGATCATGCTTGCGGCACGCGATGTTTGGCTTGACAGAACGCCGGAATTCGCCGATACTATCAGAGTCATTTGAAACCCGTAAACCCTATTTGACGGAGGCGTAAATGGTTATTGTTGCAGAAATGACAGGCTCTTTGCGCCCGGTCGCAGGCTGAGCGAAGTCTAAGGATTTCGATTAACCAGCCCTCTCTCGGTTCCTTTTCAAGGAATCGTTTCTCCGACCGGCGACGCAAGCGTTGTCGGAAATCCCGACAAATCTGAGTAATTAACCCCTTGGCCGTGCCCTGTCCGCATGGAGCGGCACATACAGGAGGAGTATGACTATTGTTGCAGGCCGTTTGGCCGGAACTGGTGGTGCGTCGACGTTGATAATTGACGTACGATGCCGAGAAACGATATTATTGATAAGGAAAACTGAAAGCAATGCAGTTAGAACATATAGGCTGGAACAGCCATTTTGCCGAGCCGCTCTCCTCGTTGGGGCGGCCGGATCTAAGCCCGGCGCGTGTTTCCCGTGAGGAGCGCACCGGGTATCAGATCATTACACCTTTGGGCGAGCGTTTCGCGCAAATTACGGGACAGCTGCGCCACGACGCCCGCGATCGTCTTGAACTGCCGACCGTCGGCGACTGGGTGGGCGCGCGCATTCCGGAGAACAACGGCGATCAGGCCACGATCGACGTGCTTCTCCCCCGTCGCGGCTGCCTCGTGCGGAAGTCGGCGGGCCAAACGACGACCGTCCAGGTAATTGCCGCCAACATTGATGTGCTTTTTCTGGTCATGGGACTGGACGGGGATTTCAGTGTTCATCGTCTGGAGCGCTATCTGACGATCACGTATGAGAGCGGTGCGCAACCGGTCGTCCTGCTCAACAAGGCGGATCTTTGCGATGATGTCGATGAGAAGGTCGCCGAGATCCAGTTGGCGGCCATCGGCGTGCCGGTGCACACGTTGATTGCGAGCGAAGGTACCGGCATCGATGAGGTGCGGCAGTATTTCGCCGACGGACAGACGGTCGCGCTGGTGGGATCGTCAGGGGTAGGCAAGTCGACGGTCATTAACGCCATCCTTGGAGAAGAGCGTCTCAAGGTTGGCGAGGTGATGAACGAGGATGGCCGTGGCCGCCACACGACGACCTGGCGTCATCTCGTACCGATACCGGGCGGCGGCGTGCTGATCGATACACCCGGCATGCGGGAATTGCAGCTCTGGGCCGGCGAGGAGAGTCTCGACTATTCGTTTTCGGATATCGCGGCTCTGGCGGAGAATTGCCGGTTTAATGACTGTAAACACCTGCAAGAACCGGGGTGTGCGGTGCGACAGGCGGTCGACGACGATGGCCTGGACGCCGCGCGGCTGGAGAGTTTTCACAAACTTCAGCGCGAACTCCGGTTCCTTGCCAGCAAGCAGGATCATCTATTGCGGATTGCGGAACGCAATCGGTGGAAGGCGATTCACAAGGCGGCAAGGGCGCTCTATAAGAAGCGGTGAGTTGGGCAGGTATTCGCCTGCTCTCTCGACTGGGACGTTCGGCATGGCCGGGGCACGGAGACGTGCGCCGGCCATTTCTTCTATCACGACGTCTTTTTTCCTCACTTGCCTTTTGTCACAATTTCCCCGATGCTTTACCCACGAAAAGGAGTATTGATGGACCTTTCTCAAGTCGGCTTTGTCGGACTCGGCAATCTTGGGCGCGCCATGGTACAGCGCTTCCTGTCGCAGGGAGTCAAGGTGTTCGTCTGGAATCGAACGCCCGAGAAGGCGGAGGGGCTGGATGTAGATGTCGCCAAAGTGCCGCTGGATCTGTTCGATGAAGTTGAAGTGGTCTTTGTCTGCCTGTTCGATAGCGAAGCGGTCGCCGAAGTTGCAGAAAGCGACGACGGCCTGCTCGCGGGCGACTGCGCCGGTAAGATTGTCGTCGACTGCACGACGCACGATTACGCGGCGGTGCAGGCGTTTCATCTGCTGTTTGCCCAACACGACGCCGGGTATCTGGAAGCACCGGTGTTGGGAAGCGTCGTGCCGGCCACGCAGGGGGCATTGACCATGCTGACGAGCGGCGGACGTGAGGTATACGAAGAGGTTGAACCGGCGCTCAAGCATCTGGCGAAAACCATCTACCACTTTGAGCGCCCAGGGCTGGCTACGAAGATGAAACTGGTGAACAATCTGGTACTGGGGAGTTTTATGGCCACGCTCGCCGAAGCCGTGTCGTTGGGGGAAGCGATCGGTCTGCCCAAGGAGCAGGTGCTCGACATACTCGCCAATGGCGCCGGCAATTCTGCCGTTCTCAATGCGAAGCGCGCGAAGATTCAGAACGAGGATTTCTCACCCCACTTCTCGGTGGCAGCAATTCACAAAGACCTCACACTGTGCTATCAATTGATTCAGGAGATCGGGAAGGAAAGCTGGACAGGCACGGGAGCGGCGCTCCTATATAATGAAGCATATCATCTCGGGTTCGGGGAGAAGGATCTATCGGTCCTGTATGAACTTGTCCGTCAAGGACATATCTACCGTCGCGAACCTTTAAGTTAGAGCGCGAAGCCGACAATATGTGTTGGCTTTTGCATTCGTTTGTGATATATTTCACGTATCGTGTCGCCACAACAGTAGTGGGTCATGGCGACCCGGGAGTCTTCCCTGTCGGCGACGCTCAACATAAGTGAGGCAAGAGTTTGTTTTCGCCATTTAGACATTGAGAAAGGACAGCGCTATGCTGCTCGACACTAACCAGCGAGTACACCCTGAGAAGTGGCGGATCGCTCCGCACGTGGTCTCGCTGGAGACTTCGATCATTCGTGAAATTCTGAAGATCTCGTCCCAACCCGGCATTATTTCTTTCGCCGGCGGCCTTCCGGCCCCGGAAATGTTTCCCGTTGATGAATTGCAGAAAGTCCTTAACGACGTCCTGAAGATTTATGGTTCCGAGTGCCTGCAGTACTCATTCTCCTGCGGCATTCCGCAGCTTCGCACGCTGATCGCCCAGCGAGCCACGGAGCGAGGCACGCCGACAAACATGGAGAATATCCTGATCTGCGCCGGAGCCCAGCAAGGGATCGAGCTGATTGCGCGTGCGTTTATAGATCCGGGCGATTACGTGTTAGTTGAGAATCCCTCGTACCTCGGAGCTCTGCAGGCCTTCAACTACTACCAGGCGCGGTATGTCACGGTAGAGATGGACAAAAACGGCATGCTGGTCGATCAGGTCGAGGCCAAACTGATCCGCTACCGTCCCAAACTGATTTACAGCATCTCCAATTTTCACAATCCGACGGGGATTACGATGTCGCTCGAACGTCGCCGCCAACTGGTGGATCTGGCGCTTCAATTTGACATCCCGATTATCGACGACAATCCGTATGGCGATATTCAGTTTGCCGGCGAGCGTGTTCCCACACTCAAGTCGTACGGCGGCGATGAAGTGATCGCCCTGAGATCGTTTTCCAAGACGGTCGCCCCCGGCTTCCGGCTCGGTTGGATGAACGGCCCGGAGAGCGTCATCCGCCAATTCGAAAAAGTCAAGCAGTGCGCCGATCTGCACACCAACTCGTTTACTCAGTTCCTTATCTACGAGTTTATCAAGCGGGGGTATCTCGAACCGCATCAAGAGAAGATCAAAGCTGATTATCTCGGGAAACGCGACATCATGGTTAAGATGATGGAGAAGTATTTCCCTGAAGGCATCACCTGGACATGCCCGAACGGTGGGTTGTTCCTTTGGGTGACGCTGCCCGAGCAAACCTCAGCCCAGGCGTTGTTCCCCAAAGCAATCGAGCAAAAGGTGGCCTACGTGCCAGGCGCGCCATTCTTCCCGAACGGCGGCGGCGAGAACACGTTGCGGCTGAACTTCTCGAATGCGACCCATGCCAATATTGAAGAGGGTATTCGCAGACTGGGAAAACTGTTCAAAGAGAACTTGTAACACATTTGCATGGTCAACGGCCTGGACGTCCGGGCCGTTGTCGTTTTAAGAGGGCTATATGGCTATCCGCACCTACGACCAGTACATCGCTTCACTCAAAAAACTCCGCCCGAATATTCATAAATTCGATCAACCTATCGCCGACGTGACCGTCCACCCCGCCACCAAGCGGACAGTCGAGGGTCACGCCTGGACCTACAAGGCGGCGCAAGACCCCGAACTGCGGGATATGGTGACGACCAAATCGCATCTGACCGGTGAGCCGATCAGTCGGTACTTGTCGATCATTCAGTCGCCGGAAGATATGTTTGCCAACAGCGATATGAAGCGGCTCATGTTTCACCTCACCGGCACCTGCACCGGCGGCCGATGCGCCGGCTGGTGTGCGCTCAATTCGATGTTCGTGACAACATGGGAGATGGATCGCGATCTGGGGACGAAGTATCATGAGCGGTTCCTCACCTGGCTCAAGAAGGCGCAGAGCGAGGATATCACGATCGCCGGCGCACTCACTGACGCCAAGGGCGACCGGACCAAAGGGCCGTCGGAACAGCCGGACAAAGACGTTTACCTGCATCTGAAAGAGAAGCGGCCCGACGGTATCGTCGTGCGTGGCGCCAAACTGATGATATGCGGCGTGGCGGCGGCCAACGAGATCTTTGTCATTCCCGGCTCCGGCTACAAAGAGCAGGATGCGGATTGTGCAATATCGTTTGTGATACCGCGTGATATCGAGGGGTTGACGATTGTCGAGACGCGCCACCCGAACGACACACGCGACGAGGAGACTGCCAGTTGGGACAATCCGGTCACCGAAGGTGGCATCACGCAGTCATTTCTCTTGTTTGAAGACGTGTTTATTCCGAACGAACGGGTCTTCATGTGCGGCGAGTTCAAGTATGCCATGCCGACCGTGATGAATTTCATCGCTCCGTACCGGGCGGCGATCGGCGGGTGTGTGGCGGGTCAGGGGGATATCAAGATCGGAAGCGCTATTCTGACTGCCCGCACCAACGGCCTGTCGGCGAAAGTGTTCAACGACAAGCTCACGCAGATGGTGGTCAACAACGAGACGACCTATGGCATGGGAATAGCGGCGGCGGCACGCGGGAAGAAGCATCCATCCGGTGCCTGGCTGACTAATCAGCTTCTGTCGAACGTGAACAAGGTGCATGTAGCGACTCTCCCCTACGCGACATCGGTACTGGCACAGGATATCGCCGGTGGGATTGCGGAGACCGGATGCATGCCATCGACCGTCGATTTCAAGTCCAAGAAGTACGGTCACCTGATTCACAAGTATATGACGGCCCACAGCGACGGTGAAACCCGCGCACGCGCGGCGCGACTGGTGGAGTGGTGCACGATCGGCGCCGGGGTGCCGGGGTGCATGCATGGGGGCGGATCGCCCGACGGCGCGAAGCTGGTGATTCGCGGGAATATGGAACTTGAGAAGAAGGTCGAGATCGCCCGCAAGCTGGCGGGAATCAAGGTGAAGGTGGAAGAAGCGGGGGCGGTGAAGAAGTGAGAGACGATGGACTTGGTCACTGGAGGGTGTAGTGCAACGAGCCCTGATTTTGTTCTTGATTGTGATTGGACTGATATTGTTGGGTTGTTCGGACGACGAGACGTCAACCGGCCCCCACGCCAGTTCCTATACTATCGACAGTGGTTGGCAGGTATCCCCTGTCTTGTCGTACGATTCCCAGTACGTCTATTTTCTGGTAATCAATTCGCCGGTTGTCGGCGATTCAAACTCTGCCATCTACAGATCCAGGGTGGGCACTCACGGACGGCCGACACTTGTGCTGCGGAGCAAGGATCTGAGCTGGGTCTCACAATCTACTGAAGGTGCATTTCTGGTGTATAATTACTCTTTCTACAATCGCATCCACTGGCTGCACACTGGGGTCGATTCCTTGCTCGCCATCTCTCAACCCTACTCTATAATGTGTGTTACGGACAGTCTTATCGTTGCGACGGCTCCTGCGAACCAAATCTATGCACAGAATCTGTTTACCGGAGACGGGTGGCCGATCAGTGGCGATGCATACAATCCGTCAACAGCGGGCTTTGACAAAGTTATGTATCCTTCCTTTAATCGAATCGTCATGATCCAAGTCTCGACAATGGACACTCTGCTTCTCGATACTGTTCCGCCGGGCTTTTGGCCCAGCAGCATTCGACTGCTCCGCGATTCAACCATCCTGTTGCACTCGGGAGAGTATCTAATAAAGTGCGATCGAGACTTTGCAGCTCCTGATACATTGGCCGAGGTCAGGCTGACTGGAAGCGGCTCCTTGGGTAGTGCTGCTGTTGTGACCTGCGAATTGCCTGATGGCACTATCCTCTACTCACAGGGAATTACCAGCTACGACTATCGCCTTTGGGCGATCCCACCCGATGGATCTGAGCCTTATCCGTGGATCAAGTGACACGACAAGAATATAAAATGATATATTCAGGAGTAATCACCATGAAAGGCATCTTAGTCATCATGTGCCTAATGCTGATGTTCCCTGGTTATGCTGCGTCACAGACACTGCAAGCCATCTCACTGCCAAAACCCGCCCTCTCCAACGACAAGCCGCTCATGCAGGCGATGGCCGAGCGCAAGAGCAGCCGTGAGTTTGCCGACTCGGCGCTGAGCCTTCAGGATCTGGCCAACGTACTCTGGTGCGCCAACGGAGTCAACAGGCCCGAAAACGGGCATCGCACGGCACCGTCGGCGATGAACCGTCAGGATATCGACGTCTACGCCGTTCTCAAGGAAGGCATTTACCTGTACGACGCGGCCAAGCATGAGTTGACGCCGGTGGAAGCGGGTGATTTCCGCAAGGATGCCGGCACGCAGGATTATGTCGGGACGGCGCCGCTGAATATCATGCTGGTGTCGGACCTGGCCAAGTTTGATTTTGCCCGAGAGAGCGGAGACAAACTACTGATGGCGGCGCTGGATGCCGGGCATTGTTCGCAAAATGTCTATTTGTATTGTGCGGCGGCGAATCTGGCCTGTGTAACCCGGGCGTCGGTGGATAAGGTGAAGCTGGGCGGAATCATGAAACTCCGCGCGGAGCAGACGATTTTGCTGGGATTGACGGTGGGGTACCCACCAACAGGCAAATGATATGCGCGGGAAGTTTCGTCGGGTCGTTTCAGCCGTCCTGGTGGCGATGACTGTTGTTTCGGCGGCGCTGACAATATGTTGCGCTACCCCCACACACGACCGGGTATCTCCTCAGACACAAGATATCGTCCGACGATTCATCACGGCCGGTAGAATGCACTGGGGAGGAGCCATAATCAACGGCCGTCCTACGGAACCCTATGGCAGCTTCATCGAACTCCGTTCGACCGCCACTACCGAGGAACTTCGCACCCTACTTGATCACCCGGAGGGCATAGTTCGGTGCTATGCGTTTCGGGCGCTCGCCTATGATTCCTTACCTGATATCGTTGATATCCTGTTCAAACATCTAAACGATACGGCAACGATTCAGACTGATGTAGTTCTCTGGCCGGGGAAATGCGCGGTGGGCGAATTTTTCGTCAGATTGGTCAGAACCAAGTACATCGACGATGGGGTTCATCTCCTCACACCCGAACAGAGACGCCGGGTCGACAGCGCGCTCATTCTCGGTCCGTATCGACTGGACACGCGAAGATTTGCGATTCGCGATGCTGAGCCGCTGCCATACTATCATGCTCGATTCCGGGAGCTTTTGACTAAAGAGAAGAACGATTCTGCGCTGTTACCGCTCGCCAGGTATCGTGACTCTGCGGATATTCCGTTGATGCTTTCGTTTGTGGCCGACGATTCGATTCGCAACGTCCATGGGGAAAATATCTACAAAGCCGTGGCCGAATTTCCGGTGGCTCAATTCTATCCGTTCGCGCGCAACGATTTTGTGGACCTACTGAACGATCGATCGCGCTTGAAGGGCGGCTGGGGCAGCCTGCATGTGGCCATTGCAGCATATCGAAGCGGGGAAGCACGGAGATTTCTGGAACAGGCGGTCGATAAGCGGAAACCTCTTTCGTACGACGCACAGGACTTCGCATCAGTCAGGGAGGCGTTGTCCCAGAATACTGCACCACTGTACGATTCGCTCAGATGGTGGTTGTGGGATTCACTCAGTTCAGTAACACCGAGAATATTGAACCAGCTTTATGAAAGGCATTCTGAACGCACTCTGGCTGCCATAAAGCGGACACTAGGAGCGACGAAGGACTTCCATAACGCGAATTTCAATAATTATCCCGTGGATAGTCCCGACAGCTGCATGTATGCGATGATGAATCTGCTTCTCACAGCTGACCGCCCTGCCGCCATTGAGTTAATCTCTGATCATTTGAGAGCCGGGAATGACATGTTCTATCAATTCGTGGAGATCGCAAAGAGGGTGCGAGACACAGCCTTCATCGAACCGGCGCTCACTCGCCTGGGAGTGATCAGATTCGATGAAGGAGTAATGAGACTGACAGATCTCCTGCTTTCGTATCGCAACCAGGACGTCAACCGCCGGACCATTGACCTGCTGGCCAAATGGCCCTACCGAAGGCAATGGTTCGACGATAGCATACAGAAGATATTCGACCGTTACCAAGTTCACTGGTGACTTCCCTCTCTGTGCATCGGATTAAGAGTGATCCACCGCAAGACGGGGGGCATGGGGTTCCCAATTCTTGTCATCCCGAGGCGCGTTTCTGAACGCGCCGTGGCGATCTTTCAGGTCTCCCCTGTAGGTCGAAACCGCTTCGGTTTCGACTCAACACAATGGCCTTCGTCATCGCGTAGCGTCATGCTGAGCCCTTCGGCTTCGCTCAGGATAAACTCCGTCGAAGCATGATTCGTATGCAAATTCTACTCTGGATACCAGCTTTCGCCGGCATGACAATGACTAGTGGCTGGCGTACGTCTCGTGCGCCAGCCGTTTTGCGTGAGATGTGGTAGCATTCACCCGATGACAATGATTGGGCGTTATGTGAGTAAAATGGAAAGCCGTCGAGCCGCTAACTGTAGGCCCGAACCTATGTACTGAGAGATCGCCACGGCTCGAAGACGAGCCTCGCGATGACTCGTTGATGTCGAAGTTATGTGATTGGGGAGGCGGCATCAGCGACGCAATGATCGCCCCATGGATTCTGGGCCTCGACGAGGCCCAGAATGACAATCTAGCGGGTGAGATCGGGTAATCCGAAAGCTACTATTTCTGCCAGACCGCCTGAATGACGGCGAGGCGGTTCTCTTTCAGACTCCGTATGATGTTCCCCATTTTCACCTTGGTCGCCGCTTCCATGAGGACGTTGAGGCCGGGGCGATCGGGTGCGGGCGGCCGACTGGCCATCATCTCGATCCAGGCCAGCGACTTTTGCGTGGTATCCTCCCAGACCTGTTTCCGCAAACCGAGATTTGCGCAAATCTCAAGAGCGGTATCAGGCGTGACAAGAGAACTGATTGACGGATCATCCGCCCACGGCACCGGATAATGGGGATCACCGCTCGGGCCCCGAAAGATGTCGTGGAACACCAGGCGCCCGCCCGGTACCAGCACGCGAGCCATTTCCGCGTAGAATTTGTGCTTATCCGCGATGTTCATCTGCACGTGCTGCGTCCAGGAGACGTCGAACGACTTATCCTCAAACGGCAAATCGAGAGCACTGCCCTGCTGGTAATCGATGGAACCGTCGAGGCCGATCATGTGCGAGAGCTTTGCGGCCACGTGTACAAATTCGTGAGTTAAATCGACCCCTGTCACCTTGCACTTGTAGGTGATCGCCAGATAGCGCGAAGAGCCGCCGATGCCGCAGCCGACGTCGAGCACGCGAGTTCCAGGTTTAAGGGGCACCAGTCCGGCCAACTCCATGGTTCCCTCGCGACCGCGGATATGAAATTCGTCGACCGGCGCCAGATCATCGAGCGTCAGATTCCCCAGGTCTTTGCCGGCGTTTTGCATGGCGGCCATGATGTTCTGCATGATGCGGCCGGTCCCATAATGGTGTTCAACGGCTGTCGTCAGTTGGTCCATATCGAATATCCTCCCTAATGCCGGCCGGCCGGTTGGCCGGAGTCCAGCCATGTTCGCGGCGCCGATGGCTTGCGCAGGCGCATTTGGTTGCCAGTGCAGTGACAGCCGCGGTTCAAAAAATGGCCCTTCGTCATAATATACAAATATCGTCTACGTTGAGACGAAGAAAAAGATCGAAGGATTAAGATCGGAGGTTCAGGCGGGCAGCTTTCGCTTGACTAAATTGGACTAAGTTAGTATATTATCAACGAGTTGCCGCCGTTATCGTACCCACCACTTCATCCGGGAGTGCATCATGTTTCGTCGTACCGTAATTGTGCTGATTAGTGTGGTTCTGGCCGTATTGACCGGCGAATCACTTTTCGCCTATTCTCTCAAGACGCTGCCGATAGCGTCAGGCTTGACCCGGCCGATCTTCGTCACGGCCGCACCGGGCGATTCGACCCGGCTGTTCATTATTGAACAGGCCGGCTACATCCGGATAGTCAAGAGCGGTGTTTTGTTGGATTCATCCTTTCTCGACATTCACACGGGGGTTCTTTCAACGGGAAATGAGCAAGGGTTGCTCGGCCTGACGTTTCATCCGGACTACCAGAACAACGGTATCTTCTTTGTCTACTACACGGCCAAGACGGACGGACGAACGGTCGTATCGAGGTTTCACGTGACCGGCAATGCCGACAGCGCCGACGTGTCGAGTGAAAAGCTGGTCCTCACCGTACCTCAGCCGGCATCAAATCATAATGGCGGCATGATGGCGTTCGGACCGGACGGATATTTGTACATCGGCCTTGGCGACGGTGGTTCGGCCGGTGACCCGAGCAACTACGCCCAGAGTCCCCTGTCGCTGCTGGGCAAGATGCTGCGAATCGAGGCGGACACGACGGCGGCAGGCGGGTATTCGATTCCACCGTCGAATCCATATTTCGGTCAGGTTTCCCCCCTCCCTGAAATCTGGGTGAAGGGGCTGCGCAACCCCTGGCGGTGGAGCTTCGATCGACTCACAGGAGATATGCTCATCGCCGACGTTGGGCAAGGCCAATGGGAAGAGATCGATTGGCAGCCGGCGTCGAGTACCGGTGGGGCCAACTTCGGATGGCGACTCAAAGAGGGTACCCATTGTTACACTCCGTCGACCGGGTGTGACACGCTGGTCGGCTTGACCGATCCGATCTGGGAATATCTGCATGAAATCTCCCGTTGCTCCATTACCGGCGGGTATGTCTATCGGGGGTGCGCGATACCTGATTTACAGGGTGCCTATTTATTTGGTGACTATTGTTCGGGTGAGATCTGGGCTCTCACCCAGACAAACGGCATCGTCACTGACGTGACAAGCCTGGATGCTCAAATCGGACGGAACAACTACGACCTGGTGTCATTTGGCGAGGACTATTTCGGCGAGATGTATATCTGCAATCTCAATTCAGGGACGGTGGTGAAAATAGTCCCAACCGGAGCGGCGTTTTCGTGCGGTCCGTGTTGCGAGGGTATAACGGGCAACGTCGACAATTCGGCGGATCAGTCTATTGACGTGGGCGACCTGACAACGCTGGTCCAATTCTTGTTTCTGGGGGGAGCAACAATCTGCACGGGGGAGGCAAACACGGATGGTTCGCTTGACGGCAATGTTGATATCGGCGATTTGACCCGACTTATAGGGTTTCTCTTCCTCACCTCCGCTCCGCTCGGCTCGTGCCAATAGGAATTGAGGCTAGCGGCCGAGGCGGGCCTTGAGCGGCCGAAGCAAGGCTGCCTCAACGAGGCTGACGAGCGATAAGGCCAGCGCCGCGGCGGTGGCAAACGCAAGCGGTTGGGTCGGCTTGAGAGCAGATTGAACGGCGGTGATGGTCGGTTGGATTTTGGCCGCCAGCTCCGCTGACAGACCTGCAATCAACAGGTCCTTCACTCCCGGCAAGAGCGGCTGAAAGTCAGCGATCAGGGCGATACCGGTGGCGACCAGCATGGCCACGATAGATCCCACGGCCGGCAGGACATACCATTTCCTGCGCACCGAAGCCTGTTCGTCGAGTTCCGCCAGCCGGTTCATTACCGATTGCGTGAAAGTCGCCGGGAGTTGGTCGGTGGACGTTACCATCCCCAATTGTGCCGTGAGAAGCTTGTAGTCGAGCAGGGTATCCTGACACTGGTGGCAGACCATCAAGTGCCGTCGATGTTCAATCGTCGATTCGAAGGTATCGTCCAGCAGTTGTTGTATATCCGTATCGCTGAGATGTTCCTGTTCTACGCGCATAATTCCTCCCGATTGAATCTGGCCAGGATTTGCTTTTTCAGCAATTCCCGCCCCCGGAACAGATGGCTCTTGACCGTGCCGTCCGGCAGTCCGAGTATTTCGGAAATCTCGGTATACGCCATGCCGTGAAGATGATAGAGTGTGACCACAATGCCCAGGTGCACCGGCAGGCGGTCGATCTCCTCGCTAATGCGGATTGCCATGTCGCGTTGTTGCGTGAAGTCGGCCGGCGACGGCAGGTCGGCGGCATGATCTTCGATAGTCGATTCGCCATCAGACAAATCGTCATACAATTCCGGCCGCTTCTTCTCCAGAAAGTGCAGGCAGGTATTGCAGGTGATTTTGGCGACCCAGGTCGAGAATTTGGCCTGACCCTGAAAGCGGGCCAGATTCTGATAGACCTTGACGAACACCTCCTGGCAGAGATCTTCGCGATCGGTCTCGCCGACTATCATCCGGGACACAATCTGATAAACCAGCCGTCGATGGCCCTCGACAATCACGGCAAAGGCCGCCCGGTCGCCGGTGAGGACGCGATCGATGGTTAATTCAATACCTGACACAGTGGTTCCCTTTTCCGATTAGACGGGTAGCCTGCGTCAAAAGTTGCAACGGCGAGAGTGCAACATTGGGTGGAAGGGAGCGGTCAGATGGAGTAGATCGACGAGAAACTCTAGGAGGTTACAATGGATCAAGATGTTCTGATATGCCTAATCGTCTTCGGATCATTTGTGGCGATTATCCGCACAATTGCCGACACGATGACTCGCAATCGGCTGATCTCCAGCGGGTTAGTTGACGAACGGACAAAACATCTCTGGGTCGGCAATCCGCTCAACAATGTCCTCTCCAGCCTCAAATGGGGCATGGTGCTGGTGGCCATAGGGCTGGCAGCCATGATAGGGCAGATTTGGTCGGACTACCTTGAGGATGAGGCTATTCTTGGGCTGGTCTTCGTCATGGCCGGTATCGCATTTCTGATTTACTATCCACTGGCGCAGAGGAAGCTCAAAGAGTTTAACCGTCAGACGACGATGCCATAGTCGTCCGATCGACTCCGGGCTACGAGTAGGTCGGCAGTCACTGGGCTGCCGGCCGTTCATTTTGGGTTGCTGTGATGATCCGGAGGTAGCGGCGTGGCGGACTGCTCCGCCGCTTGCATGAAGTAGCGCAGCCGTCCCTGCATTCTCAGGTAATCAACAGGGTTGACGCTCCGCAGTTCTACAGGCTTGCCCGGCCCCAACGGCAAGGCAATGAGCGATGACAGACCACCCAATACCTCTCGATATTCGAGATACTTTTCAATCAGCGCAATGCGATCGAAGTTGCTGACCGTTGCGTAACCGCTGTCGGTGAGCGAAGGATCCAGCAGGTTTCTCCCCCAGCTCTCCTGCGTCACTTTCTCGACTCCTATCAACCCGAGCAGAGTAGGCAGAATATCGACCTGCGCCCCGACCCTTCCAATGCGTCGTCCGTCGCTGCCGATCACCCCAGGTCCATAGAGGAGCAGCGGGATGTGGAAGTTGAGGACACTGGTTGGATCGTAGTGGGGATCGATCCGGGCATGATCGGCCACAAAGACGAACAGCGTGCTGTCGAACACGGGTCGAGTTCGCATGGTCTCGATGAACTTCCCGAGGGCAAAGTCGGCATAAATCTGGGCGTTGAACACTCTGGACGTGTCGTCATTGCCGGGAAATTTGCGCAGCGATGAATCGGGCAGGGCAAACGGTTCATGATTGGAGAGAGTCAGGATCGTCAGATTGAACGGCCGGGGAAGCGAATCAGTGAGTCTAGTCAGACGGTCGAAGACGATGTGATCGGGGACGCCCCATTTGGCAAATCCGTTCTCAGCGCCGAACCACTGCTCACCGAGCATCCGACTGTACCCTTTGGTGGTGAAGAACCCTTCCATATTGTCGAAGACCAGATCGCCGCCATAGGCGAAAACATTGGCGTACCCGAGACTTGCAAAGATTTCCGGCAGTGTTATGAAAGGGTGCTTGGCGTTATAGCGGCCAAGGATTGGTCGCCCCGGCAGCGACGGAAACGAGCAGAGCACGGCCGAGAGTCCGTAGTTCGTGCGCACACCGTTGGCGTAGAAATCCGTGAACAGCATACCGTGCGCGGCGAGCGAATCAAAGCAGGGGGTAAGACCGCGCCGTGAGCCAAGCGCACCTGTATTCCTCCCTGACCAACTTTCCATGATCACGAGGATGACATTGGGGTGATAGGCGAGGCCGGGAGCCGCGTAGGTGGTAAGTCGACGGACGCTTGAGTCGGCAACGGCGAAGGTATCGTTGATCGTTTGGAGCATTGTGCGGGCAGTGTCCAGTGCTGACCGGGTATCGATCAGCGGAAAACGACGATTTTCCGGCAGATAGACGAGGCGGAGGTCTCTTCCCTCTTCGAGAAAGGCACGGGTTAGAGTGAAGACCCCGTTGAGTCCCAACTGGTTTACGGTTGGATTCTGACTGAAGTAAGCCACTGACCAATCTATTGGGGAACGATCGGTACGCCCGCGAATCCCAAGAACTACCAACGCAAGGGCGATAAACATCCAGAGGCATTGTACGGGAAGGGAGAATCGTGAAGGAATCGGAGACGTCTTCATATAATACAGTCTAATGACCCAGCCGATGATCATCGTCAGCGCGAACCACAAGATCAGGTAGGGAACAAACTTCGGTTCGGTCACCACCAGATGCCAGACGATGGCGGTGCTGTGTAGGTATTCGAGGGCCAGGAAATTCAGGTGGGCACCGAAATAATTGAAGAACCGAATGTCAACCAGGAGAACAAGAAACGCCAACGAGTATAGGGTGGTGAACCAACCGACAGTAATGCGTCGAACCCAGCAATTATCGGAGGGCAGCCAAGGCAGTACGAGCAGAGGAATCAGCGCCAGATAGAGAACGACCACTTGATCAAAGCGGAGTCCCACGGCGCAGGCCAGCAGGATTTCAGTTAAGGGCACATTGGACATGGCATCGGAGAACGTGGCAACGAAGAGCAGGCGGGCGAGCGAAAAGAGGAGCATCCCGAACAGATAGTAACCGAGGAGCGCCACGAATGGTCGAGACAGTCTGATAGATGTCAGAACTCGCCCGATTCTTGATGGATTCCAAGCAGACATAGGGCGAATTAACATGCTTCACCAAGGGAAGCAACAATTTGTCATACAAAAGTGAATGCAATTATAGGAGAGCGATCAAGTTGGCGATTGAATCGATGGTCGCGTCCGGCGTCACACCGGAGCGGGCGACCAGTTCCTCTCGGAATTTGCCCGTTCGCACCAAAACGGCGGAGATGCCCGCTTGCTGAGCACCGTCGATGTCGTTGACGATGTCATCTCCCACCATGATCACCTGATCCGATGGCAATGCGAGTTCTGCCAGGGCGAGGTGGAAGAACCGGACTGACGGTTTGCCGATGACGATGGCAGACTTCCCGGTCGTATACTCAAGCCCGGCGACAAAAGCGCCAATGTCCATCCGCAGACCATCCTCCACCTGCCAATAGCGACCTTTGTGCAAAGCGACTAATTCCGCACCGTCGATCATCATGCCAAAGATTCGATTCATCAGATCGTAAGTCCACCGCTTCCCGATGTCGCCAACGACGACGATGTCTGGTTTGGTTTCCGACCGACGAAATTCGGCAAAATCCGAAAGCGGAGAGTCGCTCAGCAGAAAATGGCAGAGGGGGTCGCCTAACGAATGCAGATAGGAGCGAGCGGCATCGATTACGGTAAAGAGCTCGTGACGTTCAATTGGCAGGTCCATGCCGACCAACTTGCGGTGGAGGCTTGTCACCGACATGGTGGTAGTGTTGGTCGTAAAACGGCACGGGAGGCCACGTTTCTTCAACGTACGGAGGGTTTCTCCCGCTCCCGGGATGGCGTTTTCGCCAACGTACACTACGCCATCGAGGTCAAAAAGGAAACCGCGAATACGAGCCGGGAGAGGCATCAGTCAACTCTCCGACTGTATTCGCGGCTCACCATGGTACAATCAACCGGCCGATCAGGCCAGTTTGTTCAAAATCGATTCGTCGATATCGAAGTTGGAATAGACTTTTTGGATATCATCGTGCTCTTCTAGCAATTCCATCAGTTTGAGCATCGACGAGGCGTCGTTCTCCTTGTCGATTTTGACGGAGTTCTTGGGAATCATAGTAATTTCCGACGACACCATGTGGATTCCCTTTTTCTCCAGCGCCGTGCGGACAGATTCCAGATCAGCCGGTGGCGTGGTAATCTCGTACGCGCCGACATCGGCCGAGAAATCTTCGGCGCCGCTGTCCATGGCGATTTCCATCAGGGCCGTCTCTTCGGCGGCAGTCAATTCAACAGTGATGACGCCCTTCTTTTCGAACATCCAGGCGACACTGCCGCTCGAGCCGAGATTGCCGCCGTACTTCGTCAGAATGTGTCGGACCTCAGCGACCGTGCGGTTTTTGTTGTCCGTCATAACCTCCATGAAAATGGCAGCGCCGGCGGGGCCGTACCCCTCGTAGTTCATCGATTCATAGGTCACGCCCGGGAGCTGCCCGGTGCCTTTGAGAATTGCTCTTTTGATGTTGTCAGCCGGCATGTTGGCCGCCTTGGCGGCCAGGATAGCAGTGCGAAGGCGGGGATTGCCTTCCGAATCGCCGCCCCCTTCGCGGGCCGCGACGGAAATTTCCTTAATTAGCCGAGTGAAAACCTTGCCGCGCTCGGCGTCAAGTTTTCCTTTTTTCCGCTTGATGGTTGCCCATTTTGAATGACCAGACATCGGTCACACCCTCCAACAATGAAAACTAGTAACTTTCAGATTCAATGCGGCTTAGGCCGAATTATAAATCTATGCAAAACTGCTTCGCTTGGCAAGGGGCGTGGATAGACAAATCGGGCATTGCCGCTAACAAACCTGTCCCCTATACTCCGCCATGGCTTCAATTTTCACCCGCATCGTCAGGCGGGAGCTTCCAGCCCGCATATTCCACGAGTCGGAAACGATGATCGTGATCGCCGATCACCGGCCCAAAGATACGATCCACTTATTGATAATTCCAAAGACCGAGTACTGCAACTTCTATGAAACCCCGGCCGAAGTACTGGCGGAGATGGCCGAAACGGCCAAGTTGGTGGCCGAACGGCTGGGGATCACCGATCACTTTCGGTTGGTATTTAATAATGGGTACGGTCAGGAGGTGGACCATGTGCATATTCACTTCCTATCGAATCGGACTTCGGATCAGCTGCGGTATCTGTAGGGAGCGGCAAGACTGAAGGTGTCAGGTTCAAGCAGCCTCTCAAGCATATATTATTCAATGGGTTGTGTGTGGGAACGATCGGGTCGCCCCCACCGAGAGATTGCCTTCCGGCGTATGTGATTGATTAAACCCGTTTTACGTTGACAACCCACGGATATTCCTTATTTTGACCGATACTGAGGAACATGTTTGTTTTTTTCACCGGTGAAGGAGGTGGATTTAATTGACCGGAGTTCGCGTCCGAGATGACGAATCGTTTGAAAAGGCTCTAAGACGTTTCAATAAATTCTGCGAAAAGTCGGGAATTCTTTCAGATTTCAAGAAGCATCAGCATTTTGAAAAGCCGTCGGAAACCCGTAAGCGTAAGCTGGCCGCGGCCAAGCGCAAAGCGCGCCGCAACAGAATGCTGGAAGAGCAGTATTGATGTCGATCGTTGAGAAACTTGAACAAGACATAATCGCGGCCATGAAAGGCGGTGACAAGTTTAAGGTCACTGTTCTTCGGACGCTCAAGTCTGACCTCAAGAACGAGCATATAAACAAAGGCACGCCGTTGACCGACGATGTGGTCATCGGCGTTCTTAGTTCCAGTGCCAAGAAGCGCCGGGATTCCATCGATCAGTTCCGCAATGCCGGTCGCAATGACCTGGTGGAGAAGGAGACGGCGGAGCTGGCCATTCTCACCACTTACCTTCCCGAGCAAATGTCTGAAGCTGATGTCCGCAGTGCTGGTTGCAGAGGCAATCGCCGAGACCGGGGCCGACTCACCGCAGAAGGCGGGGCTGGTCATGAAGGTGCTGATGCCCAAAGTGAAGGGCAAGGCCGACGGCAAGATGGTCAATCGGCTGGTTTCAGAAATGCTTGCAAAGTAGTCTAAAAAACATCTATACTCGCGGCGTTACGGGGAACTTGCACCTCTTGGAGGTATGGCATGAACTGGATCGACGTGGTATTGATCTTATTGCTCCTGACGGCCATGGTGATCGGCTCGAAGAAGGGGCTGGTGCGTGAATTGTCGGCGCTGGTGCTTTTCCTGTTGGCCGCGCTGGTGTCGGTAGCCTACCTGGACAAGTTTGCGGCCATGCTGGTAAACAAGATGGAGGCTACTCCACTAATGGCCGCCATTGCTGGCGTTCATGCTGCTGCTGGGGATTTCGTACGGGGTTTTCAAGGGAGCCGGCTGGTTGTTTTACAAGATAGCCGACATCAAGAGCCAGGGGAAGAGAGACCAGGTCGGCGGGGCAATCGTCGGTTTTGTGCGGGGGTGGGTTTCAATCGGCGCATTGTTGTTTATCCTGTTTCTCTTGCCGATGCCGGAGCGATTTTACACCGCGTTTGAGGCATCCTTTTTCGGCCCAACCCTGGCCAAGACGCTCCCCTTCCTGTATGACGAGACCTCGATTGTACATCCCAACAGCCCCGGCTTTATGCAGAAGGTCGAGTCCACCCTGCTCAATGCGCCAACAAACACGACCAGTGGAGGGTCGGTGGATGAGGATCGGGCAGAGATCCACCGCATTCTGTACCAGATGGACCGGTTCTTCAGTATCGGCACCACCAACGAAACCTGATTTGCGTTTTGGGCCGTTCGAGGAGATATTAAAGCCGGCGATGACCGGCTTTTTTATTGGAAGATATGACATACCGTATTTCTGACCATACGCTTGATACCCTTGAGTTCCCCAAGATTGTGGCACTCATCAAGGGTAAATGCCTGACTCCCTATGGGAGCGCGGAAGCTACCCGTATTGCCCCGCTTGAGTCGCTCGACGATATCCGCACGCGGTTAGCGGAAAACGCCCAGATGAAGGATATCGTGAATTTTGGCATCCCCTTCCCTATCTATCGACTTGAGGACGTGAACGACCTGCTGGCTCATTCACGGGTGGAAGGGGTCTTCCTGGAGCCGAAAGACATGCTGAGGGTGAACGCGCTGGTTGATGTATCGATTCAAATTCACGGGTATGACAAGGACAGTCGGGATCGATTTCCCGCCATCGATCCGTATCTCAAGGGCATCCGCGCGTTTCCGGAACTCAAGGCCGAAATAGTGCGGGCGATCGATGAGACGGGCGAAATCAAGGATTCCGCCTCCCCAAAGCTGAAGGCGATCCGCTTCGAGCTGGGTGATACCCGGCGGAAGACCATTTCGCGAATGGAGTCGATTATTTCCGGTCAGAAGAAGCATGCCGGGTGGCAGGACGACGTAGTCACGCAGCGCAACGGCCGCTTCGTGATGCCGGTCATGGCCGGCGCCTATCGGCCGGACTTTGGGATCGTCCACGACCGGAGCCAGACGGGCGCGACACTCTATGTCGAACCGCGTGAGATGGTGGAGATGAACAACCGTCTCAACCTCCTCTTCCAGGAAGAGCGGCTGGAAATGGATCGCATCCTGCGACAAATCACCAAGGAGATTTCCGCGCGGGCCGACGCCCTGGAAGAGAATACCCGGCTTATCGGCAAGCTCGACATGTTCCATGCGTCAGCCGTGTTCGCCAGTCAAGTGAAAGCGGTAATGCCGAAGCTGGAAGGGGCGGCATCGCTGAAACTCATCGACGCCCGACATCCGTTGTTGATTCTCAAGCTGAAGGAAATCAAGGACGTTGTCCCCCTCTCCATTGAGTTGAACAGTGACCGTCAGGCAATACTTGTCACCGGACCAAACACGGGCGGCAAGACGATCGTGCTCAAGACCATCGGGCTGCTGGTGGTGATGATTCAGTCCGGGTTGTTGATCCCCGCGTCGGAACTTTCTGAAATCGGCGTATTTTCGCGCGTGTTTGCAGATATTGGCGACGAGCAGTCCATTGAACTGTCGCTTTCGACCTTTTCGTCGCACGTGACGAATATCATCGCCGCTCTTCGTGAGGCGGACAAAGAGGCGCTGGTGCTGTTTGATGAGATTGGCGCCGGGACCGATCCCAAGGAGGGAGCCGCGCTCGCCGAGGCGGTCATACTTTATCTGGTCAAACAGGGCGCGCGACTGGTGGCGACTACCCACTACTCTCAGCTCAAGACGCTGGCGCTGGATCACTCTGAGATCGAAAATGCTTCACTTGAGTTCGATCGGGAGTCGCTGGCGCCGACCTACCGGCTGCAAGTGGGCATACCGGGTTCGTCGTATGCGGTGGAAATCGCCGGACGACTGGGTATGCCGAAGGAAGTGTGCGACGCGGCGGTCGCGTTGGTAGGAAGCGGCGAACGATCGCTGTCCAATCTGATTGACTCGCTCGAACGCGAACTGTCCACCGTACGCGAGGATAAGATGCGCTTGACCGAGCGGCTGGACGAGGCCTCTCGGCTGGAGATTTACTATCGGGAGGCGACCGAGAAGCTCAAGCGTGAAATCGACGAGGAAAAACAGAAGGCGTTGGCCGAAACTGAAGAAATTCTCACGAGCACCCGCAGGGAGACTGAACGGTTGGTAGCCGAAATACGCACCAGCCAGGCGTCCGAAGAATCGGTTAAAGCGATGCATCGAGTGCTCAAGGCCTCTAACGCCGAAGTGGGCAAGCATAAGAAAGAGATGGAGCGCTCTCTGCCCAAGGCAAAGTCGGTGCGCTATGCCAAGGGTGACCGGGTTCGAATCATGAATTTGAACCAGGTGGGCGAGATTGACGAATTAGTCGGCCGTGACAAGGCGCGCATCAATCTGGGTAATTTCACCACTGTCGTGGCGATCCGACAACTTGAGAAAGTGGCCGACGGCGGCCCGGCCTTCGTCCCTCGTCGCGTGCCCAATATCAATGCGCAGACGGTCTCCCCTGAAATCCATTTGCGGGGCATGACGGTCGAAGAAGCGATGGAAGCCCTGGACAAATTTCTTGACCAGGCGGTCGTAGCCGGTCTCAAGCAAGTCTACGTCATTCACGGCAAAGGGACGGGTACATTGAGGCGTATGTTAACGGAATTCCTCAAGAAGCATGTGGAGGTCGATTCGATCCGGCTCGGCGATTGGAACGAGGGGGGTGCGGGTGTGACTATTGTGAGGCTGAAAGAGTGATTCCGCAGGAGACCATCGAACAGATCCGCCAGGCCACCGACATCGGTCAAGTGGTCGGGGAGTTCGTGCGTCTCCGCCGGCGCGGGCGGAATTTTGAGGCGCTCTGCCCGTTTCACGAGGAGAAAACACCCTCGTTCAAAGTGAATGTCGACAAGCAGATTTACCACTGTTTCGGCTGCGGCAAGGGAGGCAATGTCTTCACGTTTCTGATGGAGCACGAGCGGATGTCGTTTATCGAGGTCGTTCGGCTCCTGGCCAAGCGGGCGAATATTCAGATTCGCGAGACAGTGACCGACGTCCAGCGTGAACATCTGGAACGGCTGAATTTTGCCCAGCAAGTGGCGGTTGAGTATTTCAGGAGCGTGCTCCAACGATCGCAGTACAGAACGGTAGTCGAGGGGTATCTCAAACAGAAACGTCAGTTGACCGACGAGACCATCGAGTATTTTCAACTTGGCCTGGCTGATGATTCATGGGAGGGTCTGGTCAATTTCGCGCAGCGAAAGGGGATCGGCGGTGAGGATCTGGTAGCGGCTGGGCTTGCCTCTCGCGTGGAGAAGAGCGGCAAGTTTGTAGATCGCTTCCGGGAACGGCTCATGATTCCGATTTTCAATTTGAGCCAGAAGCCAATCGCCTTTGGCGGTCGCACGCTGAAAAAGGGCGAGCAGGTCAAGTATATCAATTCCCCCGAGACCAAACTCTACTCGAAGGGGAGCGTCCTGTATGGACTAAACTTTTCGCGCGACGCCATTCGTGCGCTGAACGCCGTGCTGATTGTGGAAGGGTACTTTGATTTCATCTCGCTCTGGCAAGCGGGTATTCGGAATGTGGTGGCCTCCTCGGGAACAGCTTTTACGGCACAGCAGGCACGGCTGATTGCCCGTTTTGCGGAGAATGTCTTCCTGTTCTTCGACGCCGACTCGGCCGGGCAGGCGGCGGCGTTGCGGTCCATTGATGCACTTTACGACGCGGGGCTCGAAGTTCATGTCATGCGCCCGCTCGCCGGCATGGATCCCGACAATGTCGCGCGTGAGCTGGGCAAAGCGAAAATCGACGAACTGCAGACAGCGGCCTTGCGTTACATCCCCTACCGGTTGCAGGGGATCAACGTCAACGACACCGGCATCATAGGGCGAGAGAAGTTGATCAAAGAATTGACCACGCTGGCAGGCAAGATCGGCGATCCGACCCGCCGGGCAGTCTTTCTGGAGGAGGCGGCGACCCTGCTCAAAGTCGATCGTTCGCTTATGCGCGAGCCGCCGGTAGGAGCGGCTCAGCCCTCCCCCGCCGCACCAAAGCCCCGCAAATTTGACAAGCTTGAGTTCGAGTTTTTGTCGATTCTCTGCAGCAACCCCCCCCTTCTTGAATTTGTCTTTGAGCAAATATCGCCCGATGATTTTGACTCGAAGAAATTGGCCCGGATGTACAGTGCGATGATCACGCAGTTTCGATCAATGGGCTCGTTGAATCCGCACCTGCTTTACGAGACATTTGAGGATGAAGAGATGCGGCAGATGATTCCGCAGCTGGCGGTGGTCGAATGGGACCCTGAGACTGTCGAGGCAGAGATTCGGGAGCGCACAAGGGACTTTCTGGAACGCCGCCAGAAGAAGATCCGCGAGCGCCTTCAGAAAGAGATGGCCCAGGCGGAAGCCGATGGCGACCAGGGGAAAGCGAACGAACTGCTCGCGCAATTGCGGGCCTACGGACTGGACGAACGCTGATGCTTACCCACCTGCACATACAGAATGTCGCGTTGATCGATGACACATCTTTGGCCTTTCACAAGGGGTTGTCGGTACTATCGGGCGAGACCGGGGCGGGGAAATCGGTTCTGATAACGGCGCTGGCGCTGGTGTTGGGCGACCGGGCCGACCGCGAACAGATTCGCCACGGCTTCGAGAAAGCGATTGTGTCGGCCACTTTTGATGTCAGCGCCTTCCCCGCCAGCTTCAAGAAGTCGCTCAGGGATTTTATTGAGGCCGACGCGATCAGTATCCAGCGTGAGATTTCGCGCGACGGTAATTCCAGGATTCGGGTGCGTAACACGCTGTGTTCGCTGACCAAATTGAAGGAGATTACCGCTACCCTCGCCGAAATCGTCGGTCAGCATGCCAACCAGCTGCTGATGGACGAAGAGAACCACCTGTTCTTTCTGGACCAGTTCGCCAATTTGATCGAATTGCGCGATCTGGTTGGCGAGGTGTTTGTTCGTTGGGAGGACGTAGCATCGGAAGTTCGCCGCCTTCGCAACAAGCGCGACCAGCTCATCTCCGAGCGAGAGCTGCTTTTATTCCAGCAAGATGAACTACAGAAAGCCGGCCTTCGCGTGGGCGAAGAAGAGGAACTCATTCGCGAGCGCAAGATTCTCGATTCCGCCCGGGCGCTTATGACGTCGGCTGACCTGATTGGCAACATTCTCGACGGCGAGGAGCAATCGGTGATCAGCGACCTTCGGCTGGCCCGCAAGGAGCTGGAGAAGATGGCGGCGGTGGATGCGACCCTTGCTGCGAAAGTCACCGAGGTCAATGACCTGGATTTTCGCATCGAGGATTTCCGTCGGTTCATCGAGCAATACGGTGCGTCGGTTCCGGACGATCAAGCGCGCCTCGAGGAAATCAACAGTCGGTTAGACGAGATCTATGCCATCAAGAAGAAATACGGCGGTTCGGAAACCTCAGCCATTCAGACGCTGGCCGACATCTCCCTGAAATTGCAGAGCCGCCCTGACATTGACGCACAGATTGACCAACTACAGAGGCAAAACGACCAGCTGCGCGCAGAATATACCGACAAGGCAGTTGACCTCTCCGCCACACGAAAGAAAGCAGCCGTCTATTTGCAGAAGCTGGTGGTGAAAGAGCTGGCCGATCTGGCTATCGACAGAGCCAAGTTCGAATGCGAATTCGTTTACGAGGACGCGGCCGACGGCATTGAAATTGACGGTCGTAAGGTCAAGCCGACCGTTAACGGCCTGGAGTCGGGGCGATTTTTATTTTCCGCCAATCCGGGCGAACCGCTTAAGCCTCTGGTGAAGACGGCCTCCGGCGGCGAAATTTCACGCGTCCTCCTCGCGCTGAAAGCGGCAGAGAAGAAGAGCAGTCACCGCTCGCTCAGCTTGCTGGCCTTTGACGAAGTGGATACCGGCATCGGTGGACGCACGGCTAATGAGGTAGCGCGAAAGCTGAAGAAGATGGCCGAGGGGAATCAAGTTCTGGTAGTTACTCACTTACACCAGATTGCACGCCTGGCCGATCATCACTACGTTGCCGAAAAAGAGGCCGGGGACGCACGACGGTTGGTCATTTCCGTACGCAAGCTTGAGGCGAGTGAAGTTGCGGGTGAACTTGATCGTATGGTGGCGCTGCCCGAAGCATAGCCTAATCCTCACCCTCAGCCCGCCGGGCACGAGTAACACTTATTACGCCCTTCACTTTTCTCACTTTGTCAATAATGCGGTTCAGATGCGAGAGGTTGGCCACCTCGACGACGAACTTGCCGCTGGCGGTGGAATCAGTAACGTATAGCTCGGCTCCACGGACATTGGTGTTCGAATCGGCAATGGCCTGGGTGATGTCACGAAGTACATTCTTCCGATCCTCGGTGATAAGATCTAACTGGACGACGAAGGACTGGTTCTTGCCGGCATCCCACGACACGGAGATCTTCCGTTCGGGCGACTGATTGGCGAGTTCGATGGCGATAGGGCAATCGGCGTGGTGGATCGTCACCCCCCGGCCGCGCGTGATGAAGCCGGCGATATCCTCGCCCGGCACCGGCTGGCAGCAACCGGCAAAGCGGAACATCATATTATCCAGTCCCTGGACGCGCACGCCCTTGGAACCGCGAATGCGCTCGATGACTTTGCCGACGAAACCGGCTTCCCCCTTCTTTTCTTCTTCGACGTGAATCAGTGAGATGAGTTTCCCGGAAGACATCGAGCCGTTACCGACGGCGGCCCAAAGTTCGTCAACCGTCTTCTTTCCCAGTTGTTCGGCAAAGCCGTGAAGGATAGCTTCGTCAGGCATTTCGGCGCGCAGTTCCTTCAACTTGCGCTCGATAATCTGCTTTCCGAGCTGGACCGATTGCTCGAATCCGGCCTGTTTCAGCCACCGTTTGATGCGCGTGCGGGCGTTTGACGTTTTGACCAGTTTCAGCCAGTCGTGCGATGGGGTCCGCCCGGGGTTGGTGATGATCTCAACCATATCGCCGGAGGCCATCTGGGTGGAGAGCGGCTGCAACCGACCGTTGATTTTGGCCCCGGCGCAGTGGAGGCCGACCTCCGTGTGGACGAGGAAAGCGAAGTCGAGCGGCGTGGCGCCCTTGGGAAGATGTATCAGCTTGCCATTTGGGGTGTAGACGAAGATATCTTCGGAGTACAGATCCATCTTGAGGTACTCGATGAACTCCGACGGATTGGTCATGTCCTTTTGCCATTCGAGCACGTCGCGAAGCCAGATCATCTGCCGATCGTCGCGGCTCATCTGTTGCCGCCCCTCTTTGTACAGCCAGTGAGCGGCGATACCGTTCTCCGCGATATAGTGCATCTGGTGGGTGCGGATCTGGATTTCGACCATTTTGTTTCGCGGTCCAAAGACGGTGGTGTGCAATGATCGATACCCGTTTGCCTTCGGATTGGCGATGTAGTCGTGAAAGCGATCAGGGACAGGTTTCCACATCGCGTGAATGATCCCCATAGTATGGTAGCATTCGCGCTCGTTGTTCACGATGACGCGGATGGCCAGCAGGTCGAAAATCTGTTCGAACGGCACCTTGCGGACCTTGATCTTTCGATAGATCGAGTCGAGGTGTTTGGCGCGACCATTGACAATGGCTAGAATACCATTCTTCGCCAGCGCTTCCTTTATAGGGCCGACGCATTCTTCGATGTACTTCTCGCGTTCATCGCGGCGCTCTTTCACCATGCGGGCCAGATCCTGGTAGATTTCCGGTTCGAGATGTTTGAGCGTAAGATCTTCCAGCTCGATCTTGGCTTTGTGAATACCGATGCGGCCAGCCAGCGGGCAGTAGACGTCGCGCGTCTCCTGCGCGATTCGTTTGCGTTTTTCGGGTGGGAGATGCTCCAGCGTACGCATGTTATGCACCCGGTCGGCCAGCTTGATCAGGATGACGCGGATGTCTTTGGCCATCGACAGGAGCATCTTGCGGAAATACTCCACCTGCTGTTCTTCGTAGGAAGTGAACTTGACCGCGCCGATTTTCGTGACACCGTCGACCAAGTCGGCGATTTCATCGCCGAATTCACGCCGAATGTCCTCCAAAGTGAATTTGGTGTCTTCGACAACGTCGTGAATCAGCCCCGCCGCGATGGTGGCCGAATCCATATGCATGCCGGCCAGAAAGAAAGCTACCTCGAGACAATGTTCAACATACGGTTCGCCCGATGAGCGCAGTTGTCCGGCGTGAGCTTTGTCCGAGAATTCATAGGCACGACGAACTAGTCCGATGTCGATGTTTGCGTTGTAGGATTCGATATGTATGATAAACTCAGCAAGGTTCATAACAACTGCTTTCGCTGCGCATTTTCGGCCCAGATCGCCTGTACCTGTTCGGCTACCGTCTGGGCAGATATGCTGAACATACACTCGCATTGCCCCTTTGTGCAACGACAGATAGCAGACGCCGGTTGCACGACCCGATGGCCGTCGCCCAGCGGTCGCCAGCGGCGGGGAGCCATGACGCGCTTGTGCGGATAGAGTCCGACCACCTTCGTTCCGACGGCGGCGGCCAGGTGCAGAGGTCCGGTCGAATTTGCCACGACGACCGAGGCCAATGATAAGATAGCCGCCAGAGTGCGAAGATCGGTCTTCCCGGTCACTGATGGACTTTTTGAATCGCGCCGACTCAACATCTCACCTATCGCCAGTCCTTCCGGTTCAGATCCCGTGAAGACGCACGGCATCCCACCCATCCTAAGGATATCGGACAGCTCGACGAATCGTGCCACCGGCCAGGCATCCGCCGAGCCGCTTGAGCCGGGATGAAGCACGACGAATGGCGCTGAGATGCTGTTTGCTTTGAGTAGTCCGCCTGCACGGGCAATTTCGTCTGGAGTCACTTTGATCGACGGCAGGCACACGGTCGGGCCGTCTGCAAAGAAACGCAGAAAGTCGAGATTATATTCCGATTCATGCCGATCACTTCGCTTGCGGCTATGGTACAGGCGATGATTGAATTTGAGTGAATGCAGACGCCCAGTCGTACCAATGCGGTGAGGAATCCTGCTGTCCTTCAGCAACTGGGCAACAAGCCTGTCCGGATAGACGGCAAGGGCGAATTGGTAGTTCCGTGCTTTGATCAATTGAACGACTTCTCGGAAATATGCCTTGTCGGTGAGTCGAGCAGGCTCAATGGGTACTGCGGATCGAATGTCGGGATTGCCCTGCAGGATCGGCGCGGCATAACTGGACGCAAGAATATCGATCTCAGCCATTGGGAAGCGCGCCTTCAATGATCCAATCAAAGGCAGGGTGAGAATCAGGTCACCCAGCCGGTCGGTGCGACTGATGAGAAACCGATCGCCGGGGTTCACGCTCAACTTGCGAGTCATCAGGCTGACTCACCGAGCTTGTTGAGGCGTTGCAGGTCGCGCAGTTTGGCGTATTTGACCAGAACGGCGCCGGCCGAGAAGACCGAAATGAGGAAGCCTTCGTACCCATCAAGAAAGCCGCGTTTCGCGATATAGAACTTGAGGAAGGCTACCATCGGTCGAATGGTCAAATCAAACAAGCCGGTTCGTCTCCCCCGTTGAAACGCTTCTTCGGCTCCGACGGAGGTATAGCGATCGAATTTTACAAGATACACGTCGATCGTAGGATAACTGTAGTGAAGGAGGTCATTTCGGAATCGTCCGATTGAACCGTTCACTACAATCTGTTCGTGCACTTTGGCATCGGTGACACGACCATGATCTCGTTTGAACAGCCGAAGCAGGTGATCCGGGTACCAGCCGCAGTGCCCGATCCATCGGCCGAGGAACTGTGTTCGACGAGGCATTTCATAGCCGGCATGCGTCGACGGCGACGCGATGCATTGCTGAATCTCGGCTGCCAGCCCGGAAGAGAGCTCCTCGTCTGCATCGATCGACAGCACCCACTCTCCGATAGCACGATCAACGCCCAATTGCTTTGCCGGCCCGAAGCCGGGCCAATCGATGGGAATGACGAGAGCGCCGTGGGAGCGGGCAATCTCGACCGTTTGATCAGATGAATGACTGTCGACCACGATGATTTCGTCGGCAAACCGGACAGATGAGAGACAGCGGGCCAGATTGGCCGCCTCATTCTTGGTGATGATGACCACCGACAGCCGTGCCATCAGTTCACCGGCCTTTGCTGCTTCATAACTTGTTGAAAGGCCTCAAAGACCTGATCCACCGTGATATCGAAAATATTGCCGTCATTATCGGACACGACGGCGCCGACTCCCTGATCGTAAGGACGCCAAAGGAGGAAGTTTTTCATAAATCGGCTATACAGTCCTACCACCGGCACACGGAAGGATCGGGCGATATGCACAGGGGCGGTGTCTGGAGAAATCAGCACACTTAACTGTGCGAGCAGGGCCGACGCCTCCACGAGAGACTGCCCCGGCGGCGACAACTGAATATTGCCGCCGACCGCCTCAGCCAGGTCCGTTGCGCGACCGCGATCAGGCGGCGCGGTGGTCAGAATGATAACGGCTTCAGGGTAGGCAGCTTGTATGCGCTTGAGCAATTCAACGGATTTTTCTTTTGCCCAGATACGGGTCGGAGAGCCGGCGGACAAATTGTATCCCACGAACATCGTCCGGGAACCGTTGCGACTGACGGACCGAATGAATTCATGCGCTGCGCATTGCGCGGCAGCGTCGATATAGGGCGGCGCATACCCGCTCACGGACTTGCTATCGATACCGAACGCCTCGAGCAGCGCAGCGGTATTCTCGATGATGTGCCCGGTGTTCCCCTTACGATGGTCGTAATTGAAATCGTAGAACTCACGGTACTTCACCTTGCCAATGCCGATTCTCGGTTTCCCCGGCGCGCAGAGTTGAGACAGGAACAATGCCGTCACCGAATCGTCGCAAATCATGTCGACCACGCAGTCGAATTTCTCGCGGCGAATAGCCCTGACCGTCCTGACGTCCCGAAAAAACCTTTTGGTATAGAGAAATATGCAATCGAAGCGAGGATCATCTCTGATGATCGCGACGTTGCGTGGCGAGCCAAGGATGGATTGCTTTATGTGTGGGTAACGGTGCCTTAACGCATCGAAGACTGGAAACGAAATGACCATATCGCCGATTTTCTCCGGCCGGAGGAAGAGCACTTTGTTCAAGGTCGTTCCGTCGAGCGGATGGAACTCTCCCTGTGCCCGTCGAAGGGTCGGAGCAAAGAGGCGAAACACAAAGGCTTTGAAGCCGTGCTCAAGTGGTTTGAGTCTGTCCATGGTCATGTTCCGGTTTGAGCATGGCGGTCAAATATTGCTCCAATCGACTGACAAACTTGTCGACCGTGAACAACTCCTGAAACCGCCTTTGGCCCTGCTGCCCCATCTGCCGGCGCTTGGACTCGTCGCCGGAAAGGTCGGTAAGCGCGTCGGCCAGCGCGGACGGCTCCTTGGCCGGCACCAGCATGGCGCAGGATTGGTCAATCACCTCGGGAATTCCGCCGACGCGGCTGGCAATGATGGGTAACCCGGCGCGCATACCCTCGAGAAGAGCAATACCAAACGGTTCCTCGATCGACGGATGAACCATGAAATCTGCGATTGGCAACTGGGACGCGACGTCGTCCACCATACCGCCAAAGACAAACCGATCGCGCACGCCCAATTCAGTCATTAATCGATCAAGCGACTCCCGCAGCGGACCGTCGCCCAAGATCAGGAAACGGGCGTTTTTCAGCTGATCGTCGGCCTTGGCAACAGCCTCGATGAGATATTTGTGTCCCTTTTGTTCGACCAGACGACCGACTGTTACTCCAACCAGATCGTGTTCATTGAAGCCGTAACGTTGCCGTAACGTCTGTCGGGAATGACCATGATCCGGGGCGGGTGCCAGATCATCAATGCCGATCGGAATCACCGCCACGAGGTCGGAGCCGATATATCCAGCTCGAGTGATTTGTTGTTTGAGAGCTTCAGACGGGGTGATGACACCGTCGATCAACTTCGGCGTCAGGAACCGGTGCGCCCAGTTGTCTCTGGTAATATCCAGCCCGACCGACCAGACAACTCGCACCGCTCCGTCGAAACGAGCGGCAATACCACCGAGGCGAACATCCTTATTGAAATTCACCACCAGCAGATCGACCCGCCCTTGCTCCAGTTCAGACTTGATGGCGGCGATGGTACGCGGATGAAAGTCGCCGCCGATATCGAGCGGCAGCAGGCGCGCGGCGGGCACGGATCGCGCGATTCTAGTCAGAAATGCTGATTCTCTGCGCCCCGCGACAGTCACCGAATGACCGCACCTGGCCAGGCCGTTGGAAGCGAGGCGAATCCATTCTTCCATGCCGCCCCAGACCGTCGGCTCGATGGAGTCGAGGAACATGACGTTCATACGGCATCCCGAAACTGCATAGAATAGAGTTTGCGGTACAACCCGGCGCGACTCATGAGTTCGTCGTGGGTGCCAAATTCGACAATCTGACCTCGATCAATCACGAGTATCTTGTCGGCATGCTTCACGGTGGAGAGGCGATGGGCCACGACGAGCGACGTCCGGTTGGTCATCAAACGGTCGATGGCCTCCTGGACGAGCATTTCTGATTCGGTGTCGAGCGCCGACGTTGCCTCGTCAAAGATGAGTATCTGCGGATTGCGCAACAGCGCGCGGGCAATGGCCAGTCGCTGGCGCTGGCCGCCGGAGAGCATCACACCGCGATTGCCCACCATCGAATGATAGCCGGCGGCAAATTCCGAAATGAAACCGTGCGCATTGGCCGCGCATGCAGCGTCCTCTACCTTATTGGGCGTGACGCCTTCCATACCGAAGGCGATATTGTTGTAGATGGTATCGTTGAACAGGTACACTTCCTGAGTTACGATACCCATCAATCCGCGCAATGAGGCAAGGGATACGGTGCGAATATCATGGCCGTCGACAAGGATTCGTCCTTCTTTCGGGTCATAGAATCTTGGCAGAAGATCCAGGAGCGTCGACTTCCCCGCGCCGGAAGGTCCTACGACCGCGATAACCTCACCGCGGCGAATCTCAAAATTGATATCCTTCAGGACCGGCTCACTGGGATTGTAGCTGAAGGAGACGTGGTCAAAGAGGACAGCGTCCGCAAAGTGATTCAGCGCCACCGGGTGGACGGGATCGGCGATCGTCTCCTGTGCATCAACAACCTCAAAGATTCGTTCGGCCGCGGCGATGCCTTCCTGCAGCTTGATATGAATTTGACTCAGGGATTTGACCGGGGCGATCATTGAAAACATGGCGAGTACAAACGTAAAGAAGTCACCGGCGGTGAGTTCGCCCTGCCCTGCAATAATCTTGCCGCCGGCGAAGAACAAGATAATCAGCCCGGCCATGGTCGCCAGAGTATCATTGATCGGGGTAGCAAGATGACGGATCCGGGACATGCGCAGCAGGGATTGGAAATATCGCTGAGTAGCGCCCAAAAACCGGCTGATCTGGAAGGGCTCCATCGAGAACGCCTTGACGATTCGCATGTTGGCGATCGACTCTTCGAGGACAGAGTTGACGTCGGCCATCCGTTCCTGCGAGCGGGCTGAATACTTGCGCAGCTTCTTTCCGACAAAGTAAATGAAGCCAAAGAACGCCGGCAGAATGACAAGAGCCAGGGCGGTCAATTTCCAACTTAAGATGATCAGGAAGGTGAACAGGATCAGGACCTGCAATGAGTCGGTGATCAGGCGATTGAAACCGATATCGATGGATTCGTTGAGAACCACGACGTCATTGGTCACGCGCGACATGACATGGCCGGTGCGCCGCTCGTGGAAATAGTCAATCGGCAGGCGCTGGTACTTTTCAAACAGTCGGTTGCGGAAATCACGAATGACCGACTGCTGCACGAATGACATGAAGAATCCCTGAATGTACAGAAACGTATTCTTGATCAGCACAACCACGAGGATCAGCAGGCAGAAATGCATGAGCATTTCCTGACGGGAGTCGGCTGATACAAAGTAATCGACCCATCCCTTCATGCTCGCTTTGATGGACCCCACCCACGAAGTTACGGTAGTGGTGACCGCATTGCCGAAGGTGCTGGTGGAATCGGCCGGCGCGACTGGGGTGGACTGCGTTGTCTGAGGCGCTATGCCGTTGAGGGGCGAATCCATTTGAAACAGCGTGCTCATCAGGGGGCCGATCATCCAGATGAGCATGCCGGCGAAAGCTGCGTGCAGTGCAGCCGAAGTCGAGGCGATCACCAACTGCTTCCAATAGGCTTTGAGAACTGAAAATGTGCGGGCGTAGATATTCAAAACTTCCCTGAATTCCTCTCTAGCTGAGTAGTATGCTCTATTTTCGAGGGGAAGTCAACCGACCGCGGCGGGTGCGACCTAGAGCGTAATTCGTTCGGCGCTATCGGGATGGCTGAAACGGAGGCGCTCTGATTTGACCCGTGCGCCGGCCTTGTATTCGCGACGTGTGGCGCTAAGCGTGAGGTTCTTGCCGTTGCTGAAGGTGAATTCGACGATGCGCCAGCCGGTTGATTGGCGATCATAGGTGAGCTCCATCTGCCAAGGACAATTCTGGATGAAAATCAAGAACCTGGGACGCCGGTCGTCCTGGCGATTGGCCGCTACTGTGATACGTGGATCAATCGTTATCGAATCTGGAAGGGTACGGAAGAACTGAATCAGGTTCAGCTTTAACCCACCAATACCGCAATCCGTGGCGGTCAGGGCCTCGGCTATTGACTCGTAAACGAATTCGTTCGAGACGGGCAGGTAGACGGCAAGCGAATCGGCCGTCACCTTGCCGCGCAGAGCCCCCTTTCCAAGGTAGGCTCGTCCGTTCAAGCCCAACACCGTGTCAGTCTGGTAGATTTCCAGGCGAAGCGAATTTTGCTTTCCATTGCGAATAATCTTCGCGTCGAAGAGGTATGCTTCAGCCGGAACTTTGCTTCCTTCTTCTCCCGGCTTCAGTTTCGTCCCTTTGCCGCCGGAACAGGCCAACAATCCGGCGGTGAGAACCAAGGTGAGTGTGAAGAGAATCGGGCGTACCAGTCTCATTGGTGAACTCACTGAATCCCGGCGAACAGAAACAGTACGGCTTTGACAAACGGACCAATGATGTACCACACCAGTCCGAGGAAGACAAGTCCCATGAGCAGAAACGGCGCGAACTGATCGATTTTGTCCATGGTGTTGTCAGCCTCCGGTGGAAGCAGATTGCGAAGGATATGGGAGCCGTCGAGAGGAAACAACGGTATCAGATTAAAGAAGGCCAGAGCCGCGTTGATCGAGATCGCGTAGTAGATAACTTGTATGCCAACCTCCGGAAGGGTGAACACGTCTGCGACCAACAGGCGGAACATGACTCCGGCGATAAGTGCCAGTATCAGGTTTGAAATTGGCCCGGCGGCAGAAACCCACAAGTCACCCCAACGAGGGTCGCGGAAATTGGATGGATTCACCGGCACCGGTTTTGCCCAGCCAAACCGAAACTGCGACAGGACCATAACCAGCAAGCCCATCAGATCAATATGCACGATCGGATTGAGTGTCATTCTCCCCATGCGCTGAGCCGTAGGATCACCAAAGCGATACGCCGTCCAGGCATGGGCGAACTCGTGAAAAGTCAGTGAGAAGAGAAGAATCGGCAAACCCAGAAGTGCCTGCCGTAAGAAATTCGAATCAAACACGCACAATCTCCCTGATTAGTAGACTACTCGTCGTTTGAGCGACGCTGCGACGCTCTTTCCACTGACGGACCGGGAATGCAGATCGAAAAACCGCAGCGGCCGTTCAACGGCTTTGCTGATGCCGACTCTCGGTGAAATGCCGACTTCGATTTCCGGCTCGAACCGATCCTCAACGTAAAGCTCATCTCCCGTAAGATCGACATCATTCTGGTCGCGAGACAAGTGTAAAGCGCGGCAGAATCTACCCGGTCCGCTAAGAATCGTATTCCGCGAATCATTGGGCGAGTTCGCCTTCATCAAGTGGAATCCTTCGTGCGGCTCTCCGGCGCGAATCAGTATGGCGGCGGGATAGCCCTCGCGCTCGGTGACGAAATTCAGACAGAAATGCATGCCGTAAATTTTGTAAATGTACGTGAACCCGCCCGGCCCATACATGACGGCATTTCGCTCCGTTTTCCCCGGCGCGGCATGACAGGCGGGGTCGTCTTCGCCAATGTACGCCTCGACTTCCACCAGCCGAGCCGAGTAGATTCCGGCGGCTGAACGGTAGACCAGGTACTTGCCAAGCAGGTCTCGCGCGACCTCGACCGTGGGTCGAAGATAGAATGACCGTGACAGCCTTTCAGCCTTTCGCACGGGTAGCTCGTTAGTCGTCACAGCCACCAACCGCGGCCGGAACCAGAGCCGCTGCCGATTCGAAATCGAAACCGACATGTTCCGGCGCGTGGGCATCGGACCCGAGATAGGCGACTTCAACACCGGCCCGCCTCGCGTCATTGATGATCTCGGTGCGGGGGTACCACGACTCAAAACCGGCTCGTCGGCCGGCGGTGTTCACCTCCAGCTTGGTGCCGGTTGTTATCAGCGCACGGAAGATATCCGACGTGTAGTGGCGGAATTCCTCGTTGATGGTCGGCCCATAGACTCTCTCACCGTATTTGCGGATGTAATCCAGATGGGCCACAGTGTCGAACAATTTGCTTTTGGCCGCGTCGATTACCTGCTGGACGTAATCCTTCACTGCCTGTTCGACCGAGTACTTCGAAAAGCAACGCTCGTAAGAACTGCGGCAGCAAAAACATTCGTCGCCCAGCTCGTGTATGCCGACGAGGAAGTAATCAAGATCATACTGGCGTCGAAGTTTGGAAGCAACTTCTTCGCAGCCGGAATACCAGCCGAATTCGACACCAAGCTTAACCATGAGTCCGAGCGACAGATAATCCTCGGAGACCTTCCGGACATCTTCCACATAGGGCGCCAGATTCTCAATCGTGGCCGGCCTGTTCTCACCGTTGACACGGATGAAATTGGCTTTGCCGTCACCGCGAGGATTGCTGTCGAAATGAGTTGTGAAGCATATTTCCACCAGGTTGCGCTCGACGGCCGCGCGACAATAGTCTTCGACACTCCCCTTGGCGTCGATCGAATAATCAGGGTGAATGTGGTAGTCGGTCACATTGCCGATGTGCAGCGGTTCAAGGGAGAAGTTGTTTTCAGCCATAGTACCCATGGAACAAAAAGGGGTTACTGGTTCGTTCTGCGCCGATCGTGGTCTTCGGGCCGTGCCCTGGAAAGCAGATCACTTCGTCAGGTAGTTTTAACAATTTGCGGCCGATAGAGTTCAGGAGTATTTCCTGGGAGGAGCCGGGAAAGTCAGTGCGCCCAATTGACCCGGCAAAAAGCGTGTCGCCGCAGAAGACGACCCCCTCATTCTCGTCAAAGTAGCATACTCCGGCCGGCGTGTGACCGGGTGTCGCCAGAACACGCAGTTTCACACTTCCGAACTTGAGGATCTCCTCATCTTCGACAGTCGCATCGGCCGCGGGTGCGATAATGGGCTCGGCAAAGAGGGCCGAAACGTTGGCTACGGCATCAGTGAGCAGGTGTTCTTCACCTCTCCCAATGTAGACCGGGATATTGTATTCCTCCTTGACCGGCCGCACTGCGGCAATGTGGTCGCCGTGACCGTGAGTGAGGAGAATCGCCGCCGGCCTCATTTTCACGCGATTGATAGCGGAAAAAATTGCCTGTTGGTCGGCTCCGGGATCGATGACTACCCCTTTCCCCGTCTTCTGATCCCAATAAAGGTAGCAGTTGACCGCAAACGGCCCGACGACGACCGACTCAAGGCATTTTGGCATGGCGCAAGATACATGGGCGGGTCGCGAAGTCAATCGAATTCTTCTTTTCAACCAATTGTCTATCAGCGACTTACGGTACGAACAAAATAGACTTGACGGTCTAATTGACATTGACCGTTGTGCTAAAAGTACATATATTCACAACCTTAATATGAAGCACAGGGATAACCGTGATTACAGACGTTAGAAATATTCTCCCCGAAATGAAGTCCCGCCTCGACAAGTTAGCGAGGTATCTTTGACCTGGACGGCCGTCGCCAACAGATAACCGTTCTGGAGGCGAAGTCGACCCAGCCTGGTTTCTGGGACAATAACCAGGCCGCTCAAGCCGTCTTAAAAGAGATCTCCGCTCACAAGCGATGGATCGAGGCACACCGCAAGCTTGCGGCTGAACTGGCCGACTCGGAGGAGTTGCTCACCATGATTGACCCCGAATCGGCCGATGCGGTCGAATTCGAGCACGCGGTCAAGCATCTCAATGACGAAATCGACAAATTCGAAACCACTACCCTCCTTTCCGGGCCGGATGATTTCCGCGACGCCATACTGACGATCCATCCCGGGGCCGGCGGCACCGAGTCGCAGGACTGGGCGGACATGCTTTTCCGCATGTACAACCGCTGGGCGGAGCGGATGGGCTTCACCGCTGAGCTCATGGACTACCAGCCGGGTGAAGAAGCCGGCCTGAAATCGGCCACGATGGAAATCAAAGGCGAGTATGCCTACGGCTAGCTCAAAGCCGAGTCGGGCGTGCATCGACTGGTGCGAATCTCGCCATTTGATGCCAATTCCCGCCGGCACACCTCGTTTGTGTCGGTCTATGTGTATCCCGTCGTAGAGGACTTGACGGCAGCGGATATCGAGATCAAAGATGAAGATATTCGGATCGATACCTATCGGGCCTCCGGTGCCGGTGGTCAGCACGTCAATCGCACGGAATCGGCGATCCGGATCACCCATATCCCGACCGGCATTGTGGTTACCTGCCAGACCGAACGCAGTCAGCACAAGAATAAAGACTCCGCCTTCCTCGTGCTTCGCTCCCGCCTCTACCAGCATCACAAAGAAGAAGAGGCAAAGAAGATGGAGAAGTTCACTAAAGCGAAGAAGAAGATCGAGTGGGGCTCGCAAATCAGGTCGTATGTCTTTCACCCGTACAACATGGTGAAAGACCATCGGACCGACCATGAAACCTCGAATGTCCAGGCGGTGATGGACGGTGACATTGAAGCCTTCATCCACGCCTATTTGTCCGATCCTGACCTTAAGGATCAAGTCGTATAGTGCTTTGCAGCAGCGCCGCTACCGGGCGGCCAGGAGAGTATATGAACGCGATTTCGATGATCAAAGATAAGGCGAAAACCAAGAAACGTCGGGTGGTCCTTCCCGAGGGCACCGAACCGCGCATGGTGGCGGCGACCAAGAAGATTCTGGCCGAGGAAATCTGCGCCGTGACACTGTTGGGCGATGAAGCACAGATCGCCAAACTGGCCGCCGACAACGGCGTCCAGCTCGATCGGGTGCAGGTGATCAACCCGTCCAAGGCTCCGGAGTTTGAAGAGTATGCGCACGAATACTACGAGCTGCGCAAAGCCAAGGGGATGACCGAGGATCAGGCACGCAAGAATATGGCGAATCCACTGTTTTTTGGCGCCATGATGGTCCGCCACGACCGGGCCGACGCTTCGGTATCGGGTGCGTTGAGCACAACCGGTGACGTACTTCGCGCCGCCATTCAGATCATCGGACTCAAGCCGGGTATTCAGACCGTGTCCAGTTCGTTCATTATGACGCTGCCCGAATTCCGCGGGACTAAAAACAAAATTCTCATGTTCGCCGATTGCGCCGTGATGCCCAATCCGGATGCCGCGCAGCTGGCGTCGATCGCCGTGTCGACCGCGCAGACGCTGGTGAATCTGATTGGTGAAGAACCGCGCATTGCGATGCTGTCGTTTTCGACCAAGGGGTCGGCGTCGCACGCGGATGTCGACAAAGTCGTTGCGGCCATCGAGATACTCAGGAAGGAGCATCCGGAATTGAAGGTTGACGGCGAATTTCAACTCGATGCGGCCATTATTCCCGAAGTTGGGGCGAAGAAGGCGCCGGGGTCGGCCATTGCCGGCAACGCCAACGTGCTCATCTTCCCCGATCTCGATGCCGGGAATATTGGATATAAACTGGTGCAACGGCTGGCCAACGCCACCGCCACCGGACCGATTATACAGGGGTTGGCCAAACCGGCCAACGATTTGTCGCGCGGCTGTTCGGTGGATGACATCGTAGACGTCAGCGCCATCGCGACATTGATGAAAGGGTAAGTACATATATGTCGACCATCAGTAAACTGGCGAGTGAGATTCACGAGCCGCCGACTTTGATGCTCAACGAGAAGGCGCGCCTGCTTCGCGAACGAGGCGAGGCGGTGATCCATCTGGGCGCCGGAGAGCCGAAAAGCAAGGTGCCGATCGACGCGGTCATCAGCTGTGCGACCAAGTTGACTTCCGCCGACATCCGGTATACGCCGACCGAAGGGATTCCCTCTCTGCTCAAGGCGATCATCCGGTACACGAGGACAACTACGGCAAGATCGTCGGGCCGGAGAATATCAATGTCGGCAACGGCGCCAAGCAGGCCTTCTTCAACCTGATGATGACCATTCTCAATCCGCAGGACGAGGTCATTGTGCTGGCGCCGTACTGGGTGAGTTATCCTGAAATCGTCAAGATGTGCTATGGTATTCCGGTCATAGTGGCGCCGGAGGACGGCCGCTTTCTGCCGAGGATGGAAGACATCACTCGTCAGATCGGCGTCGTATACCAAAGCGATCGTCATCAACAGCCCGAACAATCCGTCGGGTGTGGTCTACCCCCCGGAATTCATTCAGGAGATCGTCGAATACTGCGAGAAGAAAGGAGATCTACCTGATTATGGACGACATCTATCACAAGCTCGTGTTTAACAACCGGCAGTGGGTGTCGCCGTACAAGTTCGCCAAGGATCAGTCCGATTCCTCGCGACTGATTGTGATCAACGGCGTCTCCAAGATGTACGCCATGACCGGATTCCGCATTGGGTGGACGATCGCCAACCGCAAGGTTATCGGCCGCGATGCGGAACGTCATCGCCCAGAACACCTCCTGTCCGCCGGTGCTGATGCAGGAGGCCGCGGCCGGAGCGCTGATGGGCGTGCAGACGGGTGTGGAATCGCTGCGCCTGATGCTGCAGAACAACCGCGACGTCATGATCAATGAATTGCGGGCGTTTACGGGCGTGCATGTCAATGTGCCGGACGGCACATTTTACTGTCTCCCTGATTTCAGCGCCTACGACAAGAATTCCATCGCCCTCTCCAAGTTTATTCTGGAGAAGGCGCTGGTCGTCACGGTACCGGGCAAGGAATTCGGGATGGAGGGTCACCTTCGCCTGAGTTACTGCGGCTCGATCAAGGAGATCACGGAGGGGGTCGCGCGCATCAAGTGGGCGCTCGATCCCGATTCACCCAATGAAATCTTTATTGGGGATCGCAAGTTGAGGAGAGACTGGAAATGAGCCACTACATCTTGGACATAAAATCTCCCGCGCTCGGTCAGGCCGGCAACCTCAAAAGTGAATTCGGCCTGGAGAATCATCGGGTTGCGGAATCTGAACAACGTCTACTGGAACCTGCCGGTGCCTGCCCTCTACGAGGAGATTATTTTCCGCAAGGAGGCCTCCCTCTCGCACCAGGGGCCGGTAGTCGTAAACACCGGCAAGCATACGGCGCGCGCGGCCAACGATAAGTTTGTCGTTCGCGAACAGTCGAGCGAGGACAAGGTCTGGTGGGGTCAGTACAACCGGCCGTTTTCAATCGACAAGTTCAACATGCTTTGGTATCGGATGCAGGGCTACCTGCAGGGGCGCGACATATTCGTACAGGACTGCTATGGTGGCGCCGATCCGAACTACCGCCTGCCGGTCCGTGTCATCACCGAATACGCCTGGCATTCGCTCTTTGCGAAGTGCATGCTCATTTCGCCCGACACCAATGAAGAACTGAGGCGGTTCGTGCCGGAGTTCACCGTCATTTCGCTGCCCAATTTCCGGGGTCTGCCGGAGATTGACGGCACCCTATCGCCGACCTTCATCGTGTTGAATTTCGATCAGCGACTGTGCATCATCGGCGGGACCGGCTACGGCGGCGAGATCAAGAAGTCGGTCTTCACCTTGCTCAATTACATTCTGCCTCTTCAAAACGTAATGACGATGCACTGCTCGGCCAATATCGGCAAGAGCGGCGACGCGGCGCTTTTCTTCGGTCTGTCCGGCACCGGTAAGACGACGCTGTCGGCCGATCCGAACCGGTTCCTCATCGGCGACGACGAGCACGGCTGGTCGGATGAAGGGGTGTTTAACTTCGAAAACGGCTGCTATGCCAAAGTGATCGCCCTCTCCCCTTCGGCCGAACCGCAGATCTACGCCTGCACTCGGAAATTCGGGACGATTCTGGAGAATGTCGTTTTCGATCCGGTCACCCGGTTTCTGGATCTGGACGACGAGAACATGACCGAAAACACGCGCGCGGCCTATCCGCTGTCGTATATCGATAACGCTGTTCCGACAAAAATGGGCGGCCATCCGAAGAACGTCATTCTGCTCACCTGCGATGCGTCGGGTGTGATGCCGCCGATCGCCAAACTGTCCGGCGAACAGGCGATGTATCATTTCATTTCCGGCTATACGTCCAAGGTAGCCGGGACGGAAATCGGCCTCGGCAAAGAGCCGGAGATCACCTTCTCGGCCTGCTTCGGCGCGCCGTTTATGGTGCACCATCCGTACTTCTACGCCGACATGCTCCGGCACAAGATCGAGAAGCACAACGCCAACTGCTGGCTGGTGAATACCGGCTGGACGGGCGGTCCGTACGGTATCGGCAAGCGTATGTCGATCCACTATACTCGCGCGCTGTTGAATGCGGCGCTCGACGGCAAGCTGCTCGACGTCGAGTTCTACACCGATCCGGTGTTCGGTTTCAAGGTGCCGAAGCACTGCGAAGGCGTTCCGGACAAGGTGCTCAACCCGGCCAATACCTGGGATGATCCGCTGGCGTATCAGGACAAGTACCTGCAGCTGGCGTCGCTGTTCATCGAGAACTTCAAGAAGTTCAAGGACGGCTGCGCGCAGGACGTCATTGACGCCGGCCCGGTGAAGAAGGAGTTCATGGCCGCCAAGCGGACCTGATCGCGCGGCGAAACCAAACTGCGACTTTGCGTGTTATAGATGGCGCATCGCAATGATGCGCCATCAGCTTGAAGAAGGAGAGTCAATTCGATGCCGACATATCATTATCGATGTTCTGCGTGCGGGTACGAGTTTGAGGAGTTTCAGCCGATAACGGACGATCCGATTAATACCTGTCCGAAGTGTCAGGCGACGCCGCATCGGGTGATATCGGGTGGCGGGGGATTGATATTTCAAGGGGTCCGGCTTCTACGAGACTGATTATAAGCGGAAGGGTGAGAAGAAGGACCCGACGGGTTCCAGCGACAAGAAGTCGGATTGATTCGCCAGGCGATCTCGTTCACGGATACAGATTCGTAGCCCCCAGGCCCGTTCCTATTGATCAGGCTTGGGGGCTACATTTTTCCAGCGTCAAAAAGTGGCTTGTATGATCTTCCTTTTCCTCGGATATTACTTGTTCATACGTCCCAATGCTAGAGGCGGCAACGCCGACGGAGGGGATCATCGATGTCGAGAATCGTACTCATGCTCGCAATAGCGGCTGGTTGTCTAATAGGCTGCAAGAACGACCTTACACGACCTGCCGAGCCAAGTCTGATTGGCGATTATCGAGGAGTGTACCAATATCAGGAACTCGCCGACACCAGTTCCACCTCCGACGAAATGTGGCTGATGGCCACCGACTCCCAGTTTGTGGTTGTGAGTATCGACAGCCAGTTCTTTGAGATGAGGCTGGACACTCGCTGGACCAAACCGGCCGACCGATTCGCCTGTGATGTGCGATCTCGTTACAGGATCGACAGCAGGGTTTCGATCCAGTATCCGGACGAAGCTTGGGGGTTCACTGGCATAGAGGGACCGTTTTGTCCAACTCAACTCTTTCCGGTGGGTGACTTCTTTCTTCACCAGACTCGTGACAGCGTGATCTTGATCCACGACGCACTGTACACCGGCCCCACGTGGCGCCTCGTTGAACGAAAGGTCCTTCGACTGAAAGAACAATGAGTCCCGTAGCGCGGGAGCCCTGTGCTCCGAGAATGCCTTCTGCTGGCTAACGACTGACGCCGCTCTGAATTGCCAACCGATACAGAAAGCGCCTCGATATTTGGCCGTAATGTACGACCTGCAATTCCGGTATCGATACAATCACGTATTTCCCGCTCACCCCCATAGCCGTTGCCACCAGGAATTTGTCATCCGGTGTCACGTCGAGATCACCGATTGTTGGACTGGACGTTATCGTGTCGGTTCCGTACACACCCACTGCGCTAATGGGTGGTAGTAGTCGCCGCGTGCGCACATCATAGACATGGATGTAGGGTTCGCCGGGTTGACCATATGCGGGGTAGGGGCCGGGATTTGAAAAAAACAGGTAGCGGCTATTGTGAGTTTGCACCAGGTCTCCAAAGCCGGGGACGAGTCGATAGGAGAATATTGTCGAATCGGCCAGGATGTCGTAAACGATTATGCTGTCGCGGCTATGGGAAAAATCATTGAAAAACCAGTAGCGTTGATCCGCGGAGACTAGAAGTGGCGCAATATCCCTCTGGCCAATTGACTTCCGATTCATAATTACCCCTGAATCCACGCGAATAGTCACTACATCGCCCAAGGAGGAGCCGTTCGACGCTGTAGCGTAGTAGTGCTTCGAATCGGCGGAATAACAGCCTTGGTACAATCCCGTGCCTAAGGAGCAAACGAGCTGCATGTCATCTCTGCGACGAATTTGTAGATACGGGTAGAACAGAGTCACCAGTTTATCGTTTGGCGAGAAATCGAGCCAGGATGTGGAAGGCCAGAAGAGCGACGTGTCCATGGTGGCAAGATCGATCGACACCACGCCGCTTCCGCCGACATTGCCATACATGTGCTGGCCCTTTGGGTCAAGGAAGAAGAATGGAGACATTTCGATTGGCAGCACAAAGGAGTCAGTCTCGAAACTGCGCGTGTGAATGCGAAAAATCAACGGATTGTCCAGATCACTCACATACGCGATGTAATCTGCCGGTTTCCCCGGCGGCGGGTCGGTCCCCTTATCGCAGCAACCGGACAGCGCAAGCATTGTCAACAGGACAATCGATCCAAATCGAATCATAAGATCCCCACCAGCCCCCTTAGTCCGGGGACTACCGCAATTACGATGCGCCAATCACTCGCGTCAAGCACGAATTGCGGGGTTATTCGTCCACGACAGGGCTTCCTCTGGATACCCGCCTGCGCGGGTATGACAGAGGGGGAGGCGGGTATGACCCGTAAGACGGTTCGCTGGTAACTGAGATCCTGATTCATAGGAATGATTCAGGATGACGAGATGGGGGGAATGATTCAGGCGAACACCATTGGGAGAATGATTCAGGATGACGAGATAGTCAGAGTTAATCGGCATGACAAGATGGCCGGAGTGACTCCGGATGATTCGCTTCCGAGACTTCACCGACCGTCTCAAGGGCCACGCGCGAAGCGCTGCCCTGAGCGGAGTCGAAGGGCGAAGTCATTCCTCCCAAATTCTTGTAGCTTCCCCCTCGCCGTTCGCTATCATATGCCCATGAAACCGTCCGATTTCGAGGCGCTTCGAGCCGTGCTCCAGGCACCTGACTCCCTCATCACCAACCTCGCCGAACAGGAAAAGTACTTTCACGACGCCACCGATTTGACTGCCACGCCGGCAGCCATACTCCTCGCCGAGTCGGTCGGCGATACCCAGGCGGCGGTTCGATTCTGTCATTCGCATAAGATTCCAATCACGCCGCGCGGGGCCGGGACCGGACTCTCCGGCGGGTGTGTCCCGTCAAACGGTGCCTTACTCATCTCCATCGAGAAACTCCACCACCTGACTATCTACCCGGAACGCGAAATGGCTGTCTGCGGGCCGGGTGTGATTACCAAGACGCTTCAGGACGAAGCCGCCAAACATGGTTTGACCTACCCTCCCGACCCGGCCAGCTATCTCGAATCGACACTCGGTGGCAATGTGGCAGAGGGCGCGGGCGGACTGCGCTGTCGGCGGTTCGGGGTGACCAAGGACTACGTTCTTGGTATGCGAGCAGTCCTGGTCGATGGATCGATCCTCAATGCCGGCATCTTTAATGAAAACGCCGGCTTTTCGCTGGGCGACCTGCTGATTTCGTCTGAAGGGACGCTCGCCATTGTCACCGAGATTGCTGTGCGGCTGATTCCTATTCCGGTGCGGGGGACGACTATTCTCGTGGGATTCAACAGCCCCACCGACGCGGCCAAAACGGTGGCGGACATCACCGCGTGCGGCCTGATTCCGACCGTTTTGGAGTTTCTTGACGGCGACGCGGCGGCCTGCTCCAACCAGTACGAGAAACACGAGGGACTTGACGAAGTCGGTGCTTTGCTCTTGATTGAGACATCTGGAGAGAATCAGGACGCACAGACGACACGGATCAAGTCGTTCTGCGAGACGCATCGCGCATCGTATATGCAAATGGAACCCGACCCGGAAAAGGCGGAAGCGCTCTGGAAAATCCGCCGCAATCTGTCAAAAGCCGCCAAGGCAGCAGCCAAGGTGCGCTTGTCTGAAGATGTGGCTGTGCCCAATTCCAAATTTCCGGACCTGGTCGCGTTTGTGGGCGAAATGAATGCCGCATCTCCCCTGCGCATCAATTCGTTTGGCCACGCCGGCGACGGCAACCTGCATGTGAATCTCATGGCGCAGGACGATTCGCCCGCAACGATGAATCTGATTCACGAGAGTGTGCTTCAGCTCATGCGCAAGACACTCGAACTGGGCGGCACGCTTACCGGCGAGCACGGCATCGGCTTGGCCAAGCGCGATTTTCTCCAGCTCGAATTTGACGCCGCCACGCTTGACGCTATGCGCAAGGTGAAGGCGGTGTTCGATCCTGAATACTCGCTCAATCCGGATAAGTTGTTTGCAGACCGCCCTGCCGACCATGTTCAGCGAGTCGGCTCGAGCGCCTATTGATTGGTCGCGCTGAAGGGAGTCCGCTATGCGACAGTTCATCCTGTTCACCGTAATCGTGCTCGCCGCGCTCTGCCAGGGATGCCTGGTACCGTCGATCCACCCGCTCTATCACGAGGAAGACATATTGCCGGTGAATGGTATCGAGGGGAGCTGGGTTGAGGACGATGAAACGAACGCCTGGAATTTTGCTGCGCTCGATGACAACACCTACCGGATCACCTATGTGGAAGACGGCGACACGAGTGTCTTCTCCGCCGTGTTTCTCCTGCTGAATGAAAAGTATCTCTTCATGGACGCGTATCCTGACGGCCCGGACAATTTATCCGACGTGTACAAGATGCACCTTGTCGCCGTCCACAGTTTCTGGCGCGTAAATCTGTCGGGCGACAGCCTCACTATCTCGGTACTCGAATCCGACTGGCTCACCAGGGTGATTGATTCCGCCGGGGTCACCGTCAACTTCGAATGGCTGGACAATGATGAAGTGCTGTTGACCGCCTCGACCGACGAACTGCAGACGTGGATGGCCGGCATCGCCGAAGAACCGGCCGCTTTCTCGCCGGTGCAGTTGTTTCGCAAAAATTAGACTTGCACGGCCTACCTTACGGGAAGAAGCCAATCCGGTCTATTTTACTCGCGAATATTTTCGCTCGCAACACAAGGCAGTCATCGGGGCGATCGTCGACGGTCGCGTAACGAGCTGTATCACAGATAGTTGCGGCACTATTATAATGTGATCAATGCACGTTAATCGAGAGCTTGACATCGGCTCGACGGCAAGCGTATATTCGTCCGAATAAATGTGAAACATTTCACATCATTGTGGAGGATATATGACAACTGCGGCACAGCCCAAAAAGGGCACTTCGACTGCAAAATCACTGCAGGAGAAACTCGGCGAAATGATTCCGAAGCTCCGTGAGGAGCGCAAATCGCTCGTCAAAGAGCATGGTAATAAGGTCATCTCACAGGTGACTATCGAACAGGCGATTGGCGGTATGCGTGGCGTCAAGGGGATGGTCTGCGATACGTCGGTTGTCGAACCGGACACCGGTCTGGTCATTCGCGATATGCCGATCATGAAGTTGAAAGATCGGCTCCCGGAAGAAATTTTCTGGCTGCTGATCACCGGCGAACTTCCGTCTGCCGAAGAACTTCAGGGTTTCCAGAAGGAACTGAAGAAGAACGGTGAGGTACCGGAATACGTTTGGAAAGTTCTCAAAGCGATGCCGAAGACCTCGCATCCGATGGCAATGCTTGACACCGCCATCCTGACGATGGAAAACGAATCGATGTTCCGCAAGCGGTACACCGAAGGGATGAAGAAGGACGAGTACTGGGTCCCGACCCTTCAGGATTCCATGAAGATTCTGGGTACGATCCACACTATCGCCGCCGGCATCTACCGCATGAAATTCAAAAAGGGCCCGCAGATTGAACCGTCGAACAAGCTCGACTGGGGAGCGGACTACGCCAAGATGCTCGGCCTCCCGACCAAGAAGGGTGAAACCGCGGCGATGATGCGCCTCTACCTCGTGCTCCACTCGGATCACGAAGGCGGCAACGTGTCGGCCAATACCTGCCACACTGTTGGTTCGGCCCTCTCCGATCCGTACTACGCGGTGTCGGCCGGTTTGAACGGCCTAGCCGGCCCTCTGCACGGTCTGGCGAATCAGGAATGCCTCGGCTGGGTGCTGGAAACCATCGCCAAGTTCGACGGCGTCCCGACCGAAGAAGAACTCCGCAAGTATGCGTGGGAAACGCTGAACAGCGGCAAAGTGGTGCCGGGTTACGGTCATGCCGTCCTTCGTATCACCGATCCGCGCTTTGACGCCTTCCGCGAATTCGGCCGTAAGTATCTGGCCAACGATCCGGTGTTTCTGACGGTCGACCGCGTCTTCCAGGTCGTGCCGGAAGTACTCAAAGAGCATGGCAAGGCGAAGGATCCGTGGCCGAATGTCGACGCCGGTTCCGGCGCGATTCTGTACCATTACGGTCTGACCGAATTCGATTATTACACCGTGTTGTTCTCCGTGTCACGTGCCATGGGCATGCTGGCGCAGTTGGTACTCAACCGTGCGCTGGGCACGGCCATCACGCGTCCGAAATCCGTCAGCACGGCCTGGCTCAAAGAGCAGGCGGCCAAGGGCTGAGATCGGAATTCGATTCTGTGAATGAAGAAGCGGCCCTTAAACGAGGGCCGCTTTTCTGTGCCTACCTCTGATGACAGGTGGCTATGCCTGAAGGACCGGCAGAGTGATGACAAAGCTGGCGCCGCCCAATTCGGAATCGACTACCCGGATGGTGCCTCCCGCTTCGGTGATGATCTGGTAGACAATCGGCAGGCCCAGACCAGTGCCGTGCGGTTTGGTCGTGAAATAGGGAGTGAATATCTTCTCACGCAGATCAGGCGGAATGCCGGGTCCGCTGTCGGCCATAGTCACGACGGCGTGTGCGTCTGCCCTCGCCGCCCGCAACACGATCTTTCCCGGACGCCCGTCGAACGACTCTCTTGCATTATTGAACAAATTGAGCAAGGCCTGCTTCAATTTGTCGATGTCACCCGCCACGACCAGCCCCGGAAGAGTTTCCACAGATATCTCAATGCCGTCGACGGCGACTTCCTCGCCGAACCTTTTCCCCATCTCAACTAACAGGTCGGATACAATGACGCTCGCTTGCCGTGGCTGGGCCTCGCGCGTGAGCGCCAGAAATCTGGTGACGATATCGTTAAGACGACGGGTTTCGGAGCGAATGCGCTCAGTGAAAGCAAGATATTCTTCCCCCCGGTCGGCCGGCGCGAACTCGGATTCGAGTCTCTGTGCGGCGATGGCAATGGTATTGAGTGGATTGCGGATTTCGTGCGCCACACCCGCTGCGAGGTGCCCCATCTCGGAGAGTCGCTCCTTGCGGGCGGCCGCTTTCTCAAATTCGCGCAGGCGCGTAATGTCGGTCACGACTATGACGGTTGACGGCTGATCTTCATCGGCGCCCTCAATCTCCGTCCGGGCCGCCAGCACGACCTTCGTGACACTCTCGGCAACAATAGTGAGTTCCGTTTCAGTAGCCGAGCGCGGGTTCTCCAGCAACTCGATCAGTACCGGATTTCGTGACGCCATGAGATCGCGCCAAGACTGATCGACTGGCTGCGAAACACCCATGATTTCGTCGAAGGCCCGGTTGGTAATGCGGATCACACCCCGGCGGTCGATTGCCGCCACTCCGCTGTGCATCTGCTCAAGTACCTTGTCGGTGAGCGATTTGATTCTGATATACCGCTGGCCCAACTCGGTCCGCTGGCGGCGTGAATTGAGGTACAGGATAGCCAGAAGCAGCAAGCCAAAGAAGGTCGCGCCCATGACGGCCATTTGAATATCAAAGGCTCGGGAAATGGAGTAGTACTGGTTGAGAGACCAACCCACGCGCAACAGCCCGAACGGATAGCGCGTCGACGAAAAGGGACGAACCAGTTCGAGAACGGGTCGGTCCTGGAATTCGAAGACGCGATTCATGACTGTATCCGATTCCAGAGCCTCCCCCAGGAAGGGATCGGAGTCGATCGAGAGCAGGCTGGCACTGCGTCGCGACGAAAACACTATGCCGTCCTTCGTCTGGTAAACGATATACTCGACTGCCTCTTCCTTCGACATATTCTGAACGAGAAATCCGATCCCGGTAGTGCGCACGGCATCGGCATAGGCCCGCGCATCGTTGGCAATGACCACAATGCGATTGAGCTGGTTGGTCACCTGAAGATAGTACTGAGTGATGTCCTCGGCTCCTTCGGGAGCATCCAGGAGAAGCACGGACCTGGTATCGGGATTGGCGGCCAGTTGCTTCAGCTCAGAGGTAACAAAGGCCGGCATCTGGATTACTCCGCCGGACGCACTCCCCTCGGCCTTCACTTCCCCTTGCATGTCAAACACCCAGATCCCGGCGAAATCGTGTACGCGCGAGAATCGTGCCACGTCACCGTCACGCAAGGTGGTGATGTCGAGATCATCCAGCGAAGCAACGATGTCCCGGTACCGTGACTGCGCCAGGCGATCGTAATAGGATTCGGCCACGATCGTGTTCTCGCACGCCTGAGCGAGCACCTCGGTGAAAGCAGTGGCCTGGGTTACCAGAAGCGAGTAGCTGTCGGTACGGCTGGCGCGAATAACTATCCAGGTGAGCAGAAACACAGCCGCGGCTACCACCACGATGATGGTAGGCAGCAAACCTCGTTCGAAGCGGGAAGTTCGTCGGGATACGGCAGCCTTAGCCATACCGTAAGCTATTTTTCTTCTGATAGGCGACGCAAGGGAAAGTTATACCGAAACAGGTCGATGCGGCTCGGCGGCGGCAGGCACTTCGGCAAGCGGCGCTTCACCTTCTCGGGCCGCTGTTGAGACGATCGGCAGTTCAAAGGCGAAGACGGCGCCGCTGTCGGTGCGATACTCGATCTTACCCTGATGGGCGTCGACAATTTTGCGACAGGTGATCAACCCGATGCCATGGCCTTTTTTCTTCGTCGTAAAGCGACTGACAAACAGGCTGGCTTCCCTCTCCACGGGGACTCCGGGGCCGCTGTCCTTCACCTCCACACGCACCGATCGTGCGCCGTCCAGAGTCGACGTACGAGTGTGAATCCGAATGCGCCGAGGGCCGTCAATCGTTTCCATCGCCGCGGCGGCATTGTACACCAAATTTACCAGAAGTTGCTGAACCTGACCGGCGTCGACTTGCGCGGACGGCAGATCGGGGGCCAGCGCTGTCTCCCACTCGATCATGTCGAACTTATTCTGGGGTTTGACAAAGGCGAGCACGTTTTCGACAAGCTGGTTAAGACTGGCCGGTTCGAACCGCGCCTCGTCTTGCGGAATATCGAGCAGTCCCGCGGCAAAGCGACCGATCTTATCGACCGTGCCTTTCATGATCTCAATCTTCTTGTCGGCCTTCTCCATATCTCCCTTCTTGATGATCAGAGGGAGCAGTTCCAGGTTACCCAGCAGGATGGCCAGATAGTTGTTGATTTCGTGGGCGATATCGCCGGCCATTTGTCCCCGGGTCGCAAACCGATCGAGGCGCACCATCATGTTCTGGAAATTGCGACTCTCGCTGATGTCCCGAAGGAGATAGAGCATGGCGCCCATGTGGCCATCACGCCCCATGATCGGACTGGCCAGAACGTAGGCAGGGAATAGCTCGTCGTCGTTCCGTCTGCAGATCGTCTCAAACCCGCCGGCACTTGGCTGTTCGGACGGCGTCTGGACTTTCTCTCCCGTCACACCCAGCAGCCGATCAATCTTCGACCCAACGATGGCGTCGTACGCATAGCCAAACGCTTCGCTGGCGGCTCGATTGAACAGCACAATCTGACCGTCAAAGGAAGTCACAATGATGGCAATGGGGGAACTATCAATGAGCGTGGTCAGAAAGAGCTGCGATTCGATCAGATTCATGTTCATATCATTCAATCGAACATTGAACTGACGAAGATTGCCCTGGTTCTGCCAGAGCGTTTCGGTCATCCGGTTGACGGACCGGCAGAGGCGTTGCAGTTCCTCGTCTCCCTCGCTCTCCATCAGATAGAATACTTCGCCATCCGCAGTCTTGTCCAGCCCCCGCGAGATTCGATCAAGCGGTTCCTTGAAGCGCCGGGAGAGCAGATAGACGGTCAACAACGAAACCAGCGTGGAACACAAAAACAACACGAACAACGTGTAGCCTAGAGAGGAACGTGACGCAACGAAACTGTCACTGGCTTCAGCCGTCACCAACACCGCATTTCTGCCGGCGATCGCCGGCGCACGATAATAGGTCACCGGGTTGGCCTCGGTGCTCGGTTTCGTCATGATGAACTCAGTCGGCTGGCACAGCGCCAGATCGACCAGTCGCCTGTCGGCATAGTCCAAAGCGCCATGAGCGACGTTGTCGGTACGGCTGAAGGCGCCTTCCAGATTCCATATCTCTTCGACCGAGCCATCAGGCTGGCGGCAGAAGACCGCCGCGGCAATCAGTTCAGGATGGGCCGCGCGGATGGCTACGTTGGGAGATTGCATCTCTCCGGTAACAGAGGTTGTCGTCGGATTCAGGATGGGTTCGAGATTCCGAAGCAGCGATTCGATCTGCTGACGACGATCCTGGTAGCTGAGCGGAGTGTCATAGCCGGAAGGGACGAAGATGATCACGGCAAGGGCGGCGAATATAAACAAGACCTGGAGGACAATCAGGGTTCCAAGGCGAAAAAGGAAACCGGGTTTGTGCCCACCTGTATATCTGATATCTATCTGCGTCGTGCTCATCCTTTGACGGTATCGACCAAAGGGTAGAGATCTGAAGGTGATCGGCAGGGGAGTCAGACTAATCGGCAAAAATTAAGGGAGTGGTGGAGGGGGGATGCCCGACTCTAACGTCAGGTGGCTGGTGTTCCAGCGCACACCACTCCCAAAATCTGGGAGAACTCGTATGTGTGGTCCAGTGAAGGATCGAGCAAGTGAGGTGCCGGTCCGGAATCACAAACCTTGATTTACTAACTACTTTCAAGATAGTAAGTAACCGCTTATTATGCAAGGCGATTCATGTGCCGGGAATCTCTTTCCACGCCGAGCAATTGGGCGGCGTATCTGCACACATCACCATTTCCGCAGCCAAATGCACATCTCTTGAACAGTTCCACTTTGCTCCAACAAAAAGCCGCCGTGTTCAGCGGCGGCTTGTAAAGTCAGATCGAAACGGCCGGGAGTCGTTAGAAACGACCGATCTTGGCGGAAATCTCAGGGAAACCCATATTCAAGTAGCCAGGCACACTCCCCGTCAAATTGTACATACGAATCTGTACAGTGCCCGGATTCCCGACCGGGTTCAGCGCACTGCGGAACGACGGGACATCAACCGAAAAGGCGATGAGCGGGAAATTGGTCGTGTCCGTCAGCCGGTTGGCCGGTTCAAAGGAAATGAAGACGTTTCCGACGTTGCCGGTTGCGTTCGGCAGGAAATTGACCTCTGGAACACCCAGCACATCCTGAACCTTGATCAAATCGACATACTCTTCACCGGGGTAACCGGGAATTCGGTTGGCGTCGGCCTGGAAACGATTAAGATCGTCGGAGCTGTCTATGTACGTGAAGGTCCCCGTACTCAACAGACCGCCTGTTGATCCGCTAAACCAGTTCTTATTCCCGGTGATGGTCGGATAACCGGGCGGCGTGAACGAGCCGATGGAGTCTTTAGTGATGTCGAGGCTTGGCTCAACTACCCACCCGCAATATTTCCAGCCGTACTTGGTAACAATCGGGAAAGCAAACTGCTGCTGGTTGAATATCTGCAACCTGGCACTATCAGGGATGGTGTCTACGGTAATGCGGAGATTCCTGCGCGTGTACGGCGGAATAGTGTCTTTGCGATACACGATCTTGTAGTGCATCCTAATGTGCTCGAACGAATCCACGCCCATAATGAATGTATCTCGCACCGTATAGCTGGGACCCTGGAAGCGGAAATAGACCGTGTCCAGATAAATGCTGTCAAGTACGTCAGGATACGGACGAGTCAGTGAGTCGATATTCGTGGTGTCACCAGACGTGGGATCAATTTCAATCGGGAGCGTATCCCATTGGGTGGAATCAGCTCTCAACGCTATGGTGTCCGGGAGAGATTTTGTCTCCGCCCGGAAGCCGCAGAACCAAATGCCGCGTCCTATGCCGCCATCACTTTCGTCCGACGTCGTGTGCATATTGAACCAGCACGTGGCTTCGAACAGGGAGTCGGCTTTGGGAAAGTTGAGGCGCAGAGTCGCATCCGGATCCGACGAAATGCGACCGGTCAACATGATTGGGCCAGGACGATCTTCATCGGCATCACTAGCCAATTCAATAGAGACAAAGACGCTCTTGTAATTGAGGATATCTTCGGAGATATCAATCAAATTAGAACGCGCCGATCCGTCGAGATTGAGGAACGCATTGATCGTGTCGTTATTGATGTACGAGAATTTGCCGAGCGAGCGGATATCAGTCGAGGCCACGCTCGTATCGGGATCGGCCACCTTGGAGAGCCATAGTTCGTATACCATGCCGTTCGGCGGGGTCGGGAGGCGCTCGGCCGTGAGCGTCATAGTCGACTTGGAGACCCCTGTTAGAATGTCATCCGGCTGTGAGCAGCCGGCGAAAACCATTACGCCGAGTAGAACCAACGATATGGCGGACAATCGCTTACCATACAGAGACATGAAGCCCAACCTCCTCCAGTAGTGTCTGCACTCCTAACCAACTCCCCAGCCTAACAGGCAGACAGTATACACCTGCCCGAGTTAGGGTGTCAAGCCCTTATTTGCCAATAGGCTTGCCCCTCGGATGAGACGTGTCAACCAAGCCTGACATTTAAAGAAAAATCGCACGAATGCCGATACCGACCTCAGATACAATAGTCTCTTCAAAGTAGGAAAACGACGTGAAACGATGCCCTCAATGCCAGTTCGACGAGTTGGTAGACAGCGCAGCCTTCTGCACTCGCTGTGGCGCCGACCTTGACCGTCCAGCCGAAACGCACACTCAAAGCTTTGAGGATTCCGGCGTCGAAACCGCCGAACTCAGGGACGACAGTTCACTCGCGGAATCACCTTCCGGGAGCGGTTTCGATGAACCGTCCGTGAAACGGTTGCGACCGATTCTTCCGTCAGATGTTAGCGCGCTTGACGACGAAGAATTGACCGAACCGCTCCAGGCGAAGATGTACGGTTCGATTCCAGCCGCCGAAGATATGACCCCTCCTCCGGCGCAAAAACAAGAAGCGGAACCTGAGCCCGATGATCCGCAACAGATCAAGAAGTTGTCCAAGCAGGAGATCGAGGCGATTTCCATGTCGATGTATGCCGGCACCTCCAATCGCCCGTATCTCAGTGACGATGAGAAACGAAACCTGCTCCGAAGCATCGACAAGACGGAAACATCGACCGAGGCCAAAGCCAAGTCAGCCGTTCCGGTCGCCAAAACCAACCGGCCACCTGTCAATGAGGCCACCGACGCCCATCGTCCCAAAATGGCCGATCGACTGCGTGGCGTGTCCTATTACTTCGGCAACGTGGTCTATCTGACGGGCAATCAACGCCTGCACGAGAACGACGAAGCGGCCATCAATGATCGCATCTATGTCCTGCGCAAATACAGCCTCTCGCCCAAAGCTAAATGGATATCACTGGGTGCGGCGGCGGCTGTGCTTCTCATCGCGTGCATTGCCATCTTCACGTCCGGCGCCGGCAGCGGCTCAGGCACCGTGATAGGGATCGTGCTCGATGATACGCAGCAGCCATTCATTCAGGGTGCGGCTATTCGCTTTCCGGATCTGGGGAAAGAGATTGAGAGCAACGGCCAGGGATTCTTCGTAGCTGACGGCATATCGAGCGGCAGCCACAAGATCGAATACGTGGTGAACAACCAGGTCGTTGGCACCGACTACGCCACCGTGGTTGCCGGCGAGGTGACGACAGTCGCTCTGCGTCCCGCCGAGGAGGCGAGCGGCAGCTTCGCGCACGAAACGCCGGAAGAGATTTCGTCGCTTCCCACCTCGGCCGCCACTGACGTAGCCCAACCGAGATTCGCTGAGCCGCAACAGACCTCTTCCCCGTCGCCGAAAGCCACCAGTGCGCAATTGGTGCTCGCGGCCAACGTCGAAGGAGCCACGCTGCGCGTTGATGGTCAGGTGGTCGGTATCGGGAACCTCGCCTATCAGAAACTGAAGCCGGGAAAGCGCTCGTACACGGTCAGTGCCGAGGGATATCAGACAGTTTCCGGTACGGTCAATCTCGGTGCCAATAAGACAACCACGCTGGAAGTGGCGCTGCAGCCATTGCCGGCTGAACGCCAGGCGTCACCGGAAGAACTGGCGTACTCGGCGGCCGAAACCGCCATGAATGGCGGCGACTTCGCCACGGCCATCGCTCAGTACTCTGAAGTCATTTCCCTCAAACCAACGTCGTCGAAAGCTTACCTCATGCGTGCCGAGGCTCGTGCCAAAGCGGGCGATCGCGAGGGCACCGTGGCCGATCTGACCGCGGGCGGCAACCTTGCGCTTAACGAAGGAAACGGCAATCAGGCCTATCAGGCTTTTGATCGTGCCAGCCAACTCGACCGCAAATCGACCCAGGCCCTGCTCGGACGGGCAACGGCAAATCTAGCGCGCGGTCAGGATATCGCCGCTATCGCCGACTATGAAGCAGTGGTGAGTCTCGATCGGCGCAACGTGAAAGCCTTTATGGGAATCGGCGAAGCTCGGTACAATCTGGGGAATTTCAAGGAAGCGATTGACAACTTCAAGGACGCCCAAAAACTCGATCCGAACAATGCCGAAATCTACGAGTACCTGATGCTCTCCTATCTCGGCGACAACGACATAAAAAATGTCCGCAAGACGTTTGAGAAGTATCGCAAGATGGTCAGCGAGGATCAGCTTGCGCAGATGAACACGCAGGAGAAATACCGCCTGCTCATGCAGGTCGTCACGACGGGGAACTGAGCCGCATGCATGACAAACTGAATTGCTGGGAATTTAAGAACTGCGGCCGGGAGAAGGGCGGGCTTCTGGCCGACACACTGGGCGAGTGCCCGGTGGCAACGTCGATGAAGCATGACGGGATGAACGAGGGCAAGGCGGGCGGGCGCGTCTGCTGGATGGTGGCGGCGAAAGACATCGGCGGGCGCCTTCCCATTTCCTGCCGGGGCGGCTCGTGCCATCAGTGCGATTTCTACAGGCGAGTCAATCATGAACAGGCCGAGAAGTTCCAGGGCCGCCTCGCGACGGCGATCGTGAAGTAATCGAAGCTAGTATGATCATTTGTGAGAGCCCATCGAGAGGTGGGCTCTTTTCTTTTGCACCGCCTTCCGTCTCGTGTTACCATGTCGCAGCAGACCCGTATAACAGGAGTACGCGAATGATTCAGAGACTATTTGCTGCCTTATTTTTATTTATGCTGACGTCGACCATGGCGAAAGCTCAAGGCGGCGATACGCCGCTTCCCGCAGAGCTTTCCAAAGTTGCGCCGGATTCGATTGCACGACCGGTTCAAGGGTTTTTTCCGTACTTCCCCGCCAAAGCCAAGAGCGAACAGGTTACGGGCACGGTGTGGTTGAAACTGACCGTGGGCGAAGCCGGTGCGGTCAAAAAGGCCGAAGTCGCCTGGTGCGACCGGCCTGGATATGGGTTTGAAGACGAAGCCTTGGCCGCCGCCAAGTCAGCAATCTTCCAGCCGCACTGGGAAGGAGCTGATCCGGTCGTATACACTGGCTATGTTGCAGTTGTGTTTAAGGATCTCTCGGCCCCGACTCGTGCAGAATATGGCAATATCACGATCAGTAAGACGAGCCCGCCGCTGCCGGGCATCGATGGCCCAATTCTTGATCCGGTGGAGATGGCTGTGCCGGTTTTCCCTCAAAAAGCGCTCGAGCAGTTGATTGAAGGGCAGGTGACGTTTCGCCTCAAGATCGACAAGCGCGGCCGCGTGGCCAGAATACTTGACAAGTCCACCGACGGGATCGACTACGGCTTTATCGAATCAGCCACGAAGGTGTTGAAAAAAGCAAAATTCCCGCTCCGTCAGACCGGCAACAAATCGAAAGAATACCTGGCGTATACCCGGATTTCTTTCGAGGTGACCGATTCCCTTTTGCGGTCAGCCGGCATGCCTCTTCCGGACGAACAGCAGATCGTGAATTCTCCCGCTACACCAATTGTACCATTGCGCGTCATCTATCCTGAGGCAGCCTTCGTCCGGCGACAGTCCGGAACGGTGCGGACAGCCGCACTCGTCGATTCGACCAGTCGCATTGTCACCGCAAGAGTCCTTCAGTCCAGCGGGGAGCCGTCGCTTGATAACTCGGCATTGGCGCAGACGCGGGCGGGTATCTTTTCTCCTGCACAGAAAGGAGGACGAGCGGTGACCGCGTGGTTTCAAGGTACATTCTCCTACAAGTACGATCCAAAATTGAAACCTAACATGGCGGATGGATCGATTGACATGACGCCGGAACCCGAGACTCATGACAAATGGGCAAATTTGCCAGCGCCGGCAACACTTCCTCGAATTACTCGATTCGTGAAGTCTACCTATCCCCCGTCGGCACTAGACTCAGGAATCGAAGGCACGGTGAATGTGGCCGCAGTCATTGGAAAGTCGGGCCAATTACTGGAGAGTCGGATTGCCCGGTCAAGCGGGTTTGATGTCCTCGACAGCGCCGCTCTAGCACCTGTGAAGGAACACACGTTCATTCCGGGCATGACGGGTAACGGCAAGCCGGTCGTCGCCTGGACGTCATGGAAAGTTGATTTTCAGCCCGGTTCTCTGTCGGTGATCATTCCCGGCCAGACCAAAACGCCCAAAATCAAATACCCCAAAGCAATCAAGATACAGGAAGCAGTCTACCCAGCCGCGCTGAAAGACGAGAAAGTCGAAGGTGTGGTGTGGCTGGAATTGTATGTCGACAAGACGGGATCGGTGACAGAGAGTCGCGTATATAGGTCTAGCGGTCACCCGGAATTGGACACTGCAGCGTTGGAGGCTGCGCCACATCATCGCTTTCTTCCTGCACAACAGGATGGTCGGGCAGTGGGCTTCGGGTTGCGATACAAGGTTGATTTCAGTCTGGCGCGATGACCGGCAGTCCCACCCAACATCGAAAAGTTTACCTTTTTGGATCGCTTTAATGGACACTCGCGCAAATTATCCTTGACCCTGCGAACAATCAGGATATATTCCGGCTGGTTTGTGAAAAAAATCTTTTGCGCTGGGAGCCAACGGCATGCACAGAATCTACGCCATTCTCGTTGCTCTCGTTCTGACGGCCACGGCAACGGCCGCTGATGACGAGTGTCTCACTTGTCATGGCCAGGGACACCAGGCCAAGACAGAGGCGCAAATAATCGATACCGACGTCCTAGCAGGATCTATCCATCAGGGACTGGCCTGCGCCGATTGCCACACGGTCGATCCCAAGACGCGCCATGCGGGCAACCGGGCGGTGTTCTGCGCGCGTTGTCATCTCAAGGAGGCCGAAGGATACAATCAATCAGCTCATGTGAAGGGACGCAGCCAGGGGATTGACAAACTGCCGACCTGCATAATCTGTCACGGCGGGCACGATGTCCTGGCAGTTGCCGACCCCAAGGCGAAGACCAACCACGCCAATTCAGCGCGCATTTGCATTAAATGTCACGAAGATCAGCAACTGACCGACAAGACGCCCGCCATGCCGTCGGTAGCGCGCATCAAATCATATGAGAATTCGGTGCACGGCACTGCCCTGCTGGTCAAGGGGAACATGCAGGCGCCGGCCTGCGTCGATTGTCACGGCTCGCACTCGTTCCTTCCGGCCGATGACCCCAACAGTCCGATTTTCAAAACCCACATTGCCCAAACGTGCGGCAAGTGCCACGGTGACATAATGGCCGTGTACAACGAATCAATTCACGGCATCTCGCTTGCCAAGGGGGTGCTGGAGTCACCGACCTGCACCAACTGCCATGGTGAGCATGAAATCCTGAAGCAGTCCGATCCCGGTTCAAAAGTGTTCGCCGCCAATGTTTCGAAGACCTGTTCCGATTGTCACGCTTCGGAGAAGATTGTCGCCAAGGTGGGTCTGAAAGCGGATCGCATTGCGACGTTCAAGGAGTCATTCCACGGGATCGGCACGGCGCTCGGCGATACGACGGTAGCCAATTGCGCCTCCTGTCACGGCGTGCACAATATCTTTGCCCAGTCCGACCCGCGCTCGACCATCAACCCCACGAATATCGAGAAGACGTGCGGTGAATGCCACGAGGGGCTGCCGGCTGATTTCGCGCAAGGGGCAATCCACGTCTCCGCCAAGGAGAAGTCATCCGGCGGCGCCTGGTATGTGCGGAAGTTTTACATCTGGTTTATTTCCATCCTGATCCTGATCTTCATCATTTATCGCGTGCTGGAATACAAGCGCCGGGTGAAACGAATATAGGAATGCGTTGATGAAGGCAAAGCACCTACTTCAGATAGCAGCCATCACCACGGTCGTACTCTGCTCCGCTGTTTCGTCGCTGACCGCGGCGGTCGAGCGGTGCCTGGTCTGCCACGGGCGCCACGATCTGGTCCGCACCGAAGCATCGGGCCGAAAGGTAAGTCTCTTCATCGACACTGCAATTATCACGAACTCCATTCACGCCAGGCATCAGTGCACCGATTGTCACGTCGACGTAGTGTCGATCCCCCACAAGGAAGTCAAGGAAGTCAACTGCAAGCGGTGTCACTACTCCGGCAACCCCGTTGGTGCGCCGCAAGGCGAACTGTACGATCAGTACGAGCACTCCGTACACGGCATGGAAGTGCTGAAAGGAAATCCCAAGGCCCCGGTATGCCAGGATTGCCATGGGACACACGACGTGCAGAGTCCCAAATCCGCGAAGTCGACCATGTTCAAGCAGAATCGACCGAAAACGTGCGGGAAATGCCACATCGATATTTATGCGACGTATCGGGAGTCAATCCATGGACAGGCGCTGGAAGGCGGCAATCTGGATGCACCGGACTGTGCCTCCTGCCACGGCGAGCACAATATTCGCCGTCCTGACGATACGACCTCTCAGGTATTCGCGGGCAACGTGTCAGTGACCTGCGGGCATTGTCACGGGCCGGTGGGGGTGGTTTCGAAGTACGGTATCGAAACCGATCGGACGAAGACGTTTGAACACTCGTTCCACGGAATCGCCCGCGTGATGCAGAACATGACTGTCGCCAACTGTGCGTCGTGTCACGGCAATCACGACATTCGACCTTCCAAGGATCCCAAGTCCTCCATCAATCCGGCCAATATCGTCAAGACGTGCGGCAAGGGAGGGTGCCATCCGGAAGCGACGCCGCAATTTGCCACCGGCACGATCCACGTCGACCCGGAGAATAAGGATTCTGGAATTCTGTACTACATCACCAAGTTCTTTTCCGTCCTCACGATCGCGACACTGGCAGGACTGTTTGTGTTCATTGCCCTCGACCTGGTTCGTCGCGCCAGAGCCGCCCGGGCGAAACGCGAATAGGTTATGAAAGAAGATTCGACAACCGAACTCACCACCCGTCGCCGGCAGCTCGTTGACGAGCTGACCGAGAACATTCTCGACGACTGCCTCTCCCCTGATCGATCCGAAAATCAAGCCGGAGGATTTGGGGAAAGTGCGCAATGAAATTGAGCAACGGATCAATTTCGAGGCCAACGTAGCGCTGAACGAGGTTGTGACCCGGTTCTCCCCCAAGCGCGCCCGTGAGATTTCGCAAGTCACGCCGGAACGGACGTTCATACGATTCGGCAAGAACTTCCGGGCGCAGCACATGCTCATGTTTATGTCGGTGATTCTGCTCATTTTCACCGGTATGCCGCTTAAGTTCCCGGAGTTCGAGATCTCACGGTTCGTCATTGTCCACCTCCTGGGCGGATTGGGCAATTCAACGCTGATCCATCGCATTGCCGCCGTCGGCCTGATCATCGTCGGTGTCTGGCACCTCGGGTACATTGCGCTGTCGCGAATGGGACGGCGGGATTTCTTCCTGATGATCCCCGGGCTGCAGGACGCCAAGGATGCATTCCAGACGGTGATGTACTACGTCGGTCGAAGGGCCAGCGGCCCCAAATTTCACCGCTTCTCCTTCATCGAGAAATTCGACTACTGGGCGGTCTACTGGGGCATGGTGGTCATGATCGGCTCCGGGCTGATCCTCTGGTTCAAGGAGATCTTCCCCAAGAATATTTTCGATATCGCCCGCGAGGCCCACTCCGATGAGGGCCTGCTGGCGACGCTGGCCATCATCGTGTGGCATTTCTACAATGTGCATTTCAATCCTGATGTTTTCCCGATGAGCTGGGTCTGGTGGCACGGGAAGTTGTCGGAGGCCGAGATGAAACACCACCATCCGCTCGAGTATGCCGAGATTCTGGATGCCGAACGGAAAGCGTTGGACCAGTCACCTGATCAGTCAAAGTCAAAGAAGTAATCATGCGCGAATTCACTAGAGATGTATTGGCGATTTTCAAGGACCACCGGAGGGGATTGCTCATCGCCGGCGCCGGAGTTGTCCTGCTGGTGGTCATTGCCATCGGCATCACGTCGTGGCGCATGAACAGCCCATCCTTCTGCAGTAACTGCCATTACATGGATCCCTACGTCCGCCACTGGGAAGCGTCAGGGCACGCCCAGGTGAGTTGTGTCGACTGCCATACCAATTACGGAGTAAGCGATCTGGCGATGTCGACCCTGAAGTACTGGACCAACACCTACTCAATGCGACCGACGGCAAGTGTCGACGACAATGCCTGTCTGGCGTCCGGATGTCACGAGCAGCGGCTGCTGGAAGGCAAGGCCGAATACGGAACGCGCATCACCTTTGACCACACGGTGCATTTCGGCAAGACGCTGCGCGGCGAGAAACTCAGGTGTACGTCGTGCCACAACCAAATCGTTCAGTTCAGCGATGAGATATCGCACGGTCAGATGGCGGTCAACAACAAGAGTTGTTTCATATGCCATTTCAAGGACGCCGGAGAAGGTGAAGCGATTACCGGTTGTGACGCCTGTCACGGCATGCCTACGACCACGGTGCAGCATGCCGGATTCACTTTCGACCATGCACCATACATCAAGCAGAACGTGGCCTGCAAGCAGTGCCACACCAAGATTGTCAAAGGAGACGGCGCCGTACCGGAGGCAAAATGCTATTCCTGTCACGTCGAGCGATCCCGTCAGGACCACACTCTGGAAGAACTCCACGCGATACACGTGACGACCAACGGCATCGATTGTTTCCGCTGTCATTCAGACATGGAGCACGGCAATTTCGAAATGGTTTCGTCGCTGGATATCCAGTGTGAGAGCTGCCACCTGCGCCAGCACAACGGCCCCAAGCAGCTCTACATGGGCATCGGCGGTAAGGACACCCTGGACATGCCCAGCGAAATGTTCCTCGCCCAGGTTTCCTGTACCGGCTGTCATACGCACCTGACACCGCAGGGACAGCCGCTGGCACACCAGGAGAAGAAAGAAGCCCAGCGGACCTCCTGCGTGACCTGTCACGGCAAAGGGTATGATCTGATGTTTGACAACTGGCTTGAAGGGAGCAGGAAGGCGCTGGCCGATTATGAGAAATACCTGTCAGCCGTTCGGCCCGTCGTGGCTTCGCTCGGGGGCAACACGGCCAGGGCGGCGCTGGCCGACGCCGAGGCAAATTTCAACTTCATTCGCGACAGCCACTTGCCCCATAATATCCGGTATTCGCTGTATCTGATGAATTCATCGGCGGCACGACTTGAGAAAGCCATCAAGGCGATCAAGCCATCGTATCAGATGCCCGACGTGGGTGCAGCTGTCAAGCCTGAGAACAGCTGCCTGACCTTCTGCCATGCCAAATCCTTGCCTGAGACGGTCACATATGAAGGCAAGTCCCTCCCCCATCTGCAACATGCCACTGACCTGGAAGTCGCCTGTGCCTCATGTCATTCTGTGACCGAGCACGGCAAGACCCAGATTAACAAGGACGTGTGCGCGGGGTGCCACGAATCCTGACGTCATACACCCCTTGACTATAGTGGATATCTCGCTATCTTTTAGGGTAGCGAGATTTTTTATTACACGCACGCCAGGGTTCAATCGTCACATCGCTAGGTCCGGTCGGACCTGGTCAACGGGAAGAACGGGTTTAGAAATAATACTAATCGGTGCCGTGTCGAACCCGGCATTGAGGAGTCCAGATGAAATTCCGCAAACCTGCCGCCGTCGGGAATGTCTGGCCGATGGTGTTTGCCGTGTTCCTGCTGTGGTCTGGAAACCTGCATTCGGAGATCAACTGTGCTCAGTCGCCCGACGGGTGTTGCTGTGCGCAGCACATCGGAAACATCGATTGCAGTTCCGACAATGAAGTTGACATCGCCGACCTGCAAGTGCTCATCAATCACTTGTACCTGACGTTTGAAGCACTCCCCTCGCCTGAGCAGGCCAATCTCGATCGCGACCCGCAGGGCAATGTCGATATCGGTGACCTGACCGCACTGGTGCATCATTTGTTCATTTCCTTCCAGCCGCTACCCGGCTGTCCCGGACCAATCAATCACCCGCCGAACACGACTCTTGGCGGGGCACCTGGCTATCTCACCGAATACGTCATCAATCCGCGAGCACAACAAGGAGGCGGCGGCATACCTGCCCAGTGGTCGGCAGAAGACCGGTTGGATCACCCCTACGATCCGAGCACCTTGAAATGCGAGTGGCGCCTGTACGGCCCGTATGACAGCGCAACGTATCAGTATGTCACGACCCATTTTGTGAGATCGCTGTTCACGTCGTTTGACGGGCTGGTGCTGCCTCGCGGCAACGGTACCAAGTTCCTTGTTTGCGATACTATCCCCACCGATTCAGGCCCGCTCATTGATTGTGACTCCATTAATATCGACACGCAGCCAAACAACACAGGTAGTTACGGCTGGGTAGGCGACGGCCTGATGATAGGTGACCCCCTGTTTGCCGGAGACGGGCGGTACAACCGTATCGCAGCATCGAGCGAGATCCACGGCGAACGATGGACAAGTGCCGGTGCGGATACGCTATACGACGTGTTCACTGATTTTCCGAACGACACGACCGGCAAATGGTGGTTCATTTTCTGGGCGCGCGCGCGCGATGTCGACGACAGCACACTCGTAGATCCTACGCCGCCGATTCGACCGCTGATTGTCTACGATGCGCAGTTCGAAAACGATGTCATTGTAATCGACATCAACGTGGCCTATTCGGTGAACGGAGAGAATCGGACCCTGGCGCGCAATTACTGGCAGCGGGCGGTCAACGCCTGGTCGCCGACGGCCTCGTATCGGTTCTACTCACCCGATTCGCCCAGTGGTTCGGTACTGCCGATCGAGCTGATCATGTCGCATAAAGTTGTCATCTTGTACGGCGATGATGTGCTGACGACAATACTCTCCGCCGTTTCGGTGCGGGAGAAATTCTTTCTGGCCATGCGAGCGGGCACGTCGGTCTGGTTGACGAGCCGTGCTTCCCTTGTCGGCGGTGAAGCCGTACCGCCGACCGTCAAGAGCTTCGCGTCCACAACCCCTACCGGCATCCAGTACTACTTTGGCGCTACCAATTACTATTACAGCGGCTGGGAGTGGTGGCAAGTGTACCCGGCCGTGCCTCAGCGGATTGAGGATTTCGAAGCGGCGAGATCGACTACGCTCCCGGGCTGGCCGGATCTGGTTGTCGACACCGCACTGCTCCATTCGCGTTATGCCTGGAACTATGACTGGGTACCCACGGTGGCCTGCCCTCCGGAGGTGAATTCCATCGATCCGGTGCCGGAGGCCGAAGTGCTGTACACGTATGATTCAAAATATGACGGGGCTCACCCGTACGTTTCGGCGCCCTTTGATTTCCATGGGCGACCGGTAGGGTATCGACTTGACCGCGACGACTTCAGGGTGGTGGTTTTCAACTTCACCCCGTTATTCATGAAGGACGACTCGGTACTGCAGACAACGGTCGACAGCGTACTGAACTGGCTGGTGGTACCATTCGCACCGACGGCGCCGCATTCGGCGTCCGAGAGGAGGGGGCATGAGTAGTCAAGCGCGGATCTTCTTCCTGGCAGTCGTGCTGGCATTCTTATCGCAATCTGAAATCGCTGTGGCCAGGTCGGAAGCGGGATTCGATCTATCGGGCATTGCGCCTACTGCCATTACGCCGGCAGTCGCCGAACACAATGTCGGGGCATTCAGCTTCGGCATTAGCAATGACGGAGTTCTCGCCGCCGGTAATTATACGGCTGTACAGGACATATTCACCGGGCAGTACCTGGATGGTTGCCACTATCCCATTGGCAGTCGCACTCAGTATACCTTCTGGGGCGGCATCTGGATCGGAGGGGTAGTCGGTGTAGATACGCTTATATCCACATCTGTAGAGGGATGGGCCGGCGGCAATGAATTCCGGCCGGTTGGGAACGTTCCACCGATTGCGTACCATTCGACAACAAGCACGAATCCGCTTAACCGGCAGAATGCCGTTTCACACCAGGACTATGTTGCCTGGTACGCCGATACGTGCACCGACTGTAGATCCATTCCTCGAGATGAGAATAGGTATCACATCCCGCTTGGGCTGGTCGTTCGGCAATCGTCGTACAATTGGTCATATTTGCATGCCAGTGATTTTGTCATCGTGGTGCTCGATTTCTTCCACATAGGCACACAACCGATCTCGCAAGGATATCTCGGGCTGTATTTTGACAACGACGTGTATGGCATCGGTACCCAGGAAGGGTATTCCGATGACTTGACCGGGTTTTCACAGTTTCATCCCGACCCGAACGGTTGCGGCGTCGACACAATTCCAGTTGCCTGGTTGGCCGACAATGACGGCGACTTGTACAATCGGCCCCCGCTCAGTCCGTTGCCCGTCCCAAATGTGACGGCGGCCGTGCCTATTGACGTGTCACAGTCGGGGCCGGTTTCATCATTCAACTGGTGGATCAGCAACGGCGATCCAAACCGCGACTTTGGTCCAAGGATGATCGGCCGGCCCGTTGATCCGTACCGCGATTTCGGTACGGGCGGCGAAGGAACACCGGTTCGGGACGTGAACAAGTATTATGTGATGCGCCATCGGGAGTTTGACTACGACATGGCGTATGTGGCTTCGGTCGATCCCTTCGATTCGATCTGGGCCTATCCCCGCGACAGGGTGCCAATACTCGATTATGCCAACGGTTACGATGCGCGCTACTTGATCTCGTGCGGACCTTTCGACCTGCTCCCCGGCGATTCGATGCGATTCGTGTTCGCCTACGTCGGCGGGCGCAATTTCCATGTCGATCCGACAAACCTTGAGAATCTTCCTCTCGACCCGTGGACGTACACAAGTAATCTCAATTTCGATGATCTCGCCCGCAACGCGCGGATGAGCAGATGGGTGTACGACAACCCGGGCTTTGATACCGACGGCGACGGGTACGCGGGCAAGTTTCGAGTATGCGATGGCGACACGGCCTGGTACGAGGGTGACGGCGTGCCGGATCTGGTTGCCGACGTCCCTCCATCCGCGCCGTCAGTCGCTGCGTTTTCTTCCGGAACGGATTTGATCGTGCAATGGAATGGCACGGAGAGTGAGATGTCGATAGACCGGGTGTCCGGAGCAGCCGATTTTGAGGGGTACAACGTCTATCTGCGATTCGATAGCTCGGCGGATAGTCTGGTGAAGGTAGCGCAATGGGACGCCGAAGACTACTTCCGCTATTATTGGGAACAGGGACAACGCACGTGGGAGTGCGACCGGCGGGTTTATAGCGCGGAGCAACTTAGGGCGCGCTATGCCCCTGACGGCGAAACTGATTCAATCTGGTTTCCGCTGGCGTATACCCGGATCAGTCCGATGGCCACGGCCGATTCGTTTATGTATTTCCTGCCGGTTGGGTGTAACGTTTCCAGGTTCGGGAAAGAGACACCAATTACGAAACGATATCCTGACGCCCCTCGCCCGCCGTACCGTCGAACCGACGACGTGCCGGCAGACTCCACCGACCGTTACCTTGACCCAGAAGGGGATTTCAAGTTCTACGATTACGAACTGGTGATTCATGATGTTGCTCCAGGAATAGCTTATGACCTGGCGGTCGCGGCTTTCGATCGTGGGTCGCCTATGGGTGCATTGTCAATGCTTGAGTCGGCGCGAATATCGGTGCAGGTTGTCGTGCCGGAGCTCGGCGAGTGCTGTATCGGGCGAGTGGGGAATGTCGATTGTGACGCCGGCGCAACGTGTGACATCGGTGATCTCACGGCGCTGATAGATCACCTTTTCCTCTCCAACGGTGCCCTTTGCTGTTCGGAGGCGGCGAACGTTGACGGTTCTACGGATGGCGCGGTGGACATTGCCGACCTGTCGGCGCTGGTGGAATCGCTGTTCATCTCCTATACCCAATTGCGTAACTGTGGATCGACCGAGGAAGCCAAAGCTGAGTGAGTCGAGGGCGAAAGAGCTTGACATAACATGGATGTAATGCTATTGTTTTAGGTACCATACTCTCTGGGAGGGAATATGTCGTTTACTTTAAATCGCGCCAGAGCGGCCTGTTATGCGGCTGTCTTCGGTGCGTTTTTGTTTGTTGGTGCGCCTGTCCGGGCCGACGTGAATTGCGCGCAGTCGCCCAATGGTTGTTGCTGCAGCGGGCATGTCGGTAATGTCGACTGCAGCTACGATAACGAGGTCGATATCGCCGACCTGCAAGTACTGGTCAACCACCTGTTTATCGATTTCATGCCGTTGCCATCGAAAGAACAGGCCAACATGGAGCAGGATCCGGCCGGTAACATAGATATCGGTGATCTCACCATGCTGATCGATCACCTCTTCCTCACCTTCACTCCTCTGCCGGCCTGCCCCAGACCGCTCAATCATCCGCCGCAGACGAAGATTGTCAAGCCGCTCTCGGCGACCGTCGAGCCCTTCATCAACACAGTCACTTCATCTGCCAATTCAAAACTGCTGATTCCGCTCCAATGGCGAGCCAACGACAATCTCGATCACCCTCTGACCAAGGTGAAGCTCTCCTACGAATGGCGCATCTACGGACCATACGACACGGCCTGGGCGAGGATCATGCGGACCGAATTCGTGAAAGAGGTCTTTGTCACCAATGACGGACATGTATACCGGCGCGGTCTGGGTGAGAAGATGATTACGTGTGACACTTTCCCTATGCCGGATGGCATGACGGTGGAGTGCGAGACTACGTGGATTGACCAAATCACCTCCGAAGGACCGCTGGGGCATTTCGACACCACCATACTGGTCGATGATCCGGTGTTTGCACTGAATCCGGAGTTAAACAAGATTGCCCGACAGAGCGGTACGCTCGATAATCCCTGGGTAGCCGATACGTCTGACACGGCCTTCAACCTCTTCGCCAATGAAGTGATTCACCAGACTACGCTGGGGACATTCTATCTATGGGTGCGGGCGCGCGACGCCGATGACACGACGGTCGTCGACTCTGCCCCGCCGAGTCGATCGTTTGAGGTGTTGAATCCCAAGTTCGAAAATGATATCTTGGTTGTCTACTCGAACACTGCATACACAATCAACCCGGTCAAGCGGAACCAAGCGCAATCGTATTGGCAACAAGCGGTTTCTGCCTGGTCGCCCGACAAGTCGTTTCAATGGTACATGCCGGAAACGCCGACCGGACTCGTCCTACCCCTTAAGCTCCTCCTCGAACACAAAATCATCATCTTGTACGGCGACGATGTGATCCCAGGAATCCTTCAAGCCTCGTCTGTTAGATCGAAGATCATGGCCGTACAGGATGCTGGTGTTGCCGTCTGGCTCTGCGGGCGAGATCCAGCGTGGGGTGGAGAAGACAAGCCGACGCAACTCTCCGGACCATTGGGTTGGCCCTGGCAATACTATTTCGGCATGACCTCATACTCCTACAGCGGCTGGGAGTGGCTGGCCAACGGGTTTCATGTCGATCCGCCGGTGCGTGTGGAGGATTTTATTGGGGCCAAGGCGGCCTTCGCAACTGGGTGGCCCGACCTGGTGGTGGACACCGGGTATCTGCACTCGAGATATGTCTGGAACTATGACTGGATACCGTCCATTGCTTGCCCTCCGGAGGTGAACGTCATAGTCCCTGTGCCGGAAGCGGAAATCTTGTATACCTATGAATCCAAGTATGGTGAGAATTATCCGTACACACAATACACTCCCGCGTGTCAGGGAGGTGTGGTCGGATACCGGCTGGACCGAGGGATTTTCCGAACAGTCGTCACCAACTTCTCACCAGTGTTCATGAGCGATAGCGGAGGCGTGCTGCAGACAGTCGTCGACAGTGTTCTGAACTGGCTCTACGACCCGACGCCGGGAGAGAAGCCGATGATGAGCACAATCCCGATCGGCCGGACGGAGGGGCTTTTCAACGATGCGACTGAAGTGACAGCCAAGAGAGAAGCAGGAGGACAGGATGAGAAATGAACTGGTACGACTACTGTCGAGTGTTTCCATATTCGTTCTCCTAATGGGAACAACAACTGCCACAGGTCGCAATCGCATTGATCCACAGCGACTTTCATCAGGCAACGTGAGCGCCCCGACCGGCTGTGGTGTGGCGGGTCATAATGTGGGTGTCATTTCACTCGTGATATCGAACAATGGCACTTTTGGGGACGGCATGTCGTCATCTTCAACTGATTGCTTCACGGGTGCGACCTTACGATCATGCGAATATCCGATTGGCTCGGGATCACGCTACCTGTTCTTGGGTGCGCTATGGGTAGGCGCAGTCGTAGGACAAGATACGCTTGTGTCCCAAGCGGCTGATGGCTGGACAGGAGGTCAGGAGTTCGTTCCCGACGTCAACGAGTCGCTTCTGCGAAGATCGACATTGGATCCCAACAGCCCCGAATACCTTGATGCTGTTTCCCATCAAGATCTGTTGGGTACGTATTATGATACGTGCCGAAATTGCCCCGGTTCGAGCAGCGATGCCATAGATCACCGCCCGCACATTCCACTCGGCCTGCGCGTTGACCAGACTTCGTATGCCTGGTCGTATCCTTATGCCGATGATTTCGTGATTATCGAATACCGTATGACCAAGATCACGGGCGACCCGTTGCGCGAGGCTTATGTTGGGGTGTATGTCGACGGCGATGTATACCCGAGAGCGACATCGGAAGGTGCCCAGGACGACATTTGTGGCTTTCTTTCCACCCCTGCTCCTCAAACCAATGGCGGGTCTTGCCCACCCGGCGATACTCTGCAGCTCGCCTGGATCGCCGATAACGACGGCGACCTGACCGACCCTTCGGGACTCTATGTGCAAAACGTGACCGCCACTGAAATCCTGGGTTCCACCGGAGCTACACTGTCCGCATTCAATTGGTGGATCAGCAACAGTGATTATAGGCGAGATTTCGGACCGCAGGGACGCCAAACATACCGCGACTTGGGCACCGGCGGGCAAGGCACGCCCGTGGGCGACCGCAACAAGTACTGGTTCCTGCGCAACCATGAATTCGATTACGACCAGGTCTACACTGCCGCCATCTCTGCCGCAGACACGCTTTGGATGTATCCGCCGCAGACTGTCGCAGTTGACCTCGCCAACGGGTACGATACTCGCTACCTGCTCTCCTTCGGCCCGTTCGATCTGGATTCTGGCCAGAGCGTCTCGTTTGCGATCGCATATGTGGGTGGGCATGAATCTCCACACCAATCCGGACAATGTGACCTATCTGGAAACCGGCATCTACAATCCGTCGGCCTATTATGCCAATCTCGATTTCAGCGATCTGTTGACCAACGCCCAATGGGCAAAGTGGATATACGACAACCCCGGCTTCGATACCGACGGTGACGGGTACGCCGGCAAGTTTAGTGTTTGTGAAGGCGACACCTTCTGGTACGCGGGCGACGACGTGCCGGATCTGAAGGCGGCCGGCATTCCTGTAGCGCCGCCGCTGACGGCGCACGGTGACCAGGGGAGCATCGTTATGCACTGGAACGGGTGGCGGACTGAGACAACGCGCGATCCGTTTCTGGGCAGATCTGACTTTGAGGGGTACAACGTCTTTCTGAAGAAGCACGATTCGCCCGAGCCATATGCGCTGGTCAGTTCGTATGACCGGGAAGACTACACCCGGGTACGGTATGATCAAGTGGTCATGGATTGGCGGTTTGAGTCGATTCCGTTCACGATCGAACAACTTCGCGAGAAGTACGCGCCGGGGGGAATAAACGACTCAACCTGGTCTCCGACCGACTATACGAAGGCCAGCCCTCTTTTCTGGATGTCAGACATTGATTCGGTGTTCTATTTCGTGCCGGTCGGCTGCAATGCATCCAAGTTGGGGCTTGAGACGAAGATCGTGAAGCAATTCCCCGACGCGCCAAAGCCACCCTACACTCGACCGACTGACGTGCCGCCGGACGAGGTTGACCTGTATCTCAATGATCAGGGACAATTCAAATACTACGATTACGAACTTCGGATCGACGGTCTGCTCACCGACCAGGCGTATCGGGTCGGCGTGAACTCATTTGACTGGGGACCGGGAGGAGAGAAATTCCTCCCGCTTTCGTCTCCCCTATCCGAGGTATGGCCGATTACACCCGCGAATCCTACCTGCTGCAACGGTAAGCGCGGTAATATCGACTGCGATCCGACCAACAACTGCGACATCGGCGATCTGACCGCGCTGGTGCTCTACCTCTTTATCGACGGCAATTCTCTGTGTTGCGCCGATGCCGCCAACATGGATATGTCGGCTGAGACGACGGTCGATATCGCTGATTTGTCAGCTTTAGTCGATCAGTTGTTTATTACCATGGGTCCAACGCCGACCTGCCCGTAACAACTTGCCCACCCGATGAAGGGCAGCCGTAGCAGGCTGCCCTTCGCGATTCCATTTAGATTAGGCACCAGCTTGCATAAGGCCGAAATGTCCCTGCAGGGACTGATTATGGCGGCGGGCCCATAAGGCCCGCGCTTACCGCTTGTAACGCAAGCAACTGAGACGTTGACACCCGAGCGTCCTGTTTCGGCACGCTGTTTACTTAGAACAGTTCGGTACAAAGCAGGAAAATACTATGGACACGTACATCGAAGAAATTTTCGCCAACGGCGCGCTGATGCTTCTCACCGGATTGTTCACCGGATTCCTCTTCTTCTTCGTGACGGCCATGAAGGAATTCAAAGACGAGCGTCCGGAAGGACTCTTATATTTTACCTTCAGCGTCTTCTTCTTCGTAGGGCATCTGTACTGCCTGTTTAACCAGCCGGAAAACAGTTACATCGGTCGGCAACTGGCGTCCATCAGCATCTGGTCGTGGGCTGTCATGATTGCGGCTCCGTCGTTGATCATCCTTCTCCTGCTGGCCGCATTCATCAACGCCGTTTCACGATCAATCAAGCTTGGTCTCTACAAGGGATTTTTCGGCATGACCCTGGTCTGTTTCCTGTACATGATCGGGCAGACCTGGCCTATCGACATCAAGGCGTTACTCACCCTGCTTTGGGCGGGGGTCTGGTTCCATCTGGAATTGGGTGACGTAGCGTAGCCGTCAGTCAGACTTCGCGCGAATCGTCGCGAGGACGTCCGGCAAACTCTTAAGCTCTTCAACCAGAATCGCACCAATCTCATCCAATGTCCGACGGTAGTGTACGGCGGCCCGACCGCCCACCAGTATGTGTGTGGAGTTCGGCAGCAACGACCTGAGTCTGACCAGATTGTCGGCACTCGAATGGTCGTGATCCGGATGGACGAGACTGATCCCCACGGCGTTCGCCCTCGCCAGGGTAGCCGACTGCGCTATCTCGTCCGGTGGAAGATTGGGGCCGAGATACACGAATCGCCATTCCTCGGCCGCCGCGACGATAGACGCCATCAGCGCCCCCAGTTCATGAAGCTGACCCTCCAGCGTCGCCGTCACCAGTAACGGGGAGTCCGGTGCGGGGTGGAAACCGCTCGCTATGAGACCGAGGATGCTTCGAACGACGGCCGACGTCATATGCTCGTGCCGGACCTGCAGCCGGCCATCATACCAGCGATCGCCTATCTCGTGTAACAGTGGGATAAAGACGTCATGCGTTATCGCCGTCGGACCGAACCTCTCGATTGCCCGAACGAGCGTCGAACGCAACGATTGAGCGTCGAGCCGTTCGATGGCACCCAGGCACGATTCAAGTATTCCGGCCAACTCGACCGGCGTCATCGCCGACAGACGTTCGCCGGTCAGACTTGATCGGGACAGCAGTTCGGTGAGCTGATTCGCGGACAAACCGGCCACCGTGCTGATCGTATGTCCGGCGAGCGTCGCCTTGCGCAGCAGTACGAGTCGTTCGATATCTTGTTCGGAATATAGTCGCCGATTGGTGGGCGTGCGATATGGGGTAACAGCGGCGTACCGCTTCTCCCAGATTCGGATGACATGGGAGCTCAGACCGCTGAGTCGCGACACTGCGCGGATCGGATAGCCAACCTCGTCAAGCATCTACCTCATATACTGTAAAATTGGGTCCATGTCAACTACTTCGACGAAGACACGGCCGGCCCGGGTCGACAATCACTCATCGCCGACCTGGGCCGTTCAGATGCATGCCGATGTCAGCTTCGCGACGTCAGCGAAGTCCGTTTGACATCCAGACGAGTGAATGTCTGCTCAGAAATGACATAATACCAGTTGGCGAATCGAGCATTCAATTCCTCTGCCCGTTGGCGACCGGAATCAACCTTGGACTTCCAGCGATCAAGTTCATCCTGGAGGGCCTTGTTCGCGCGGTCGGAGGCGTTCCAGGTCGAGTCTGGTTTGGATCTGAAATCGGTATTGGCCGGCTCCTTTGGCTTGGACACTGTCGATGGGTCAAAGGACGCACTCACAAACAGGTACCGGTTCTCCGCCGGACCTTTCTCGCCCGTCGTTTCGGGCGCACCGGCGGTCACCGATAGTCCGGAGCCGTACAGGACCTCGCCGAAACGAAGGGTGAACACGACCCCATCGCGGGTGGCTACCTGCATCTCTCCCTCGTTCGAAAGAAGCTGGCCGTCGCGAGTCAAATAGAATCCCTTGTTCTGCAAATCCATCATATCGGCGGTGGTCAGACCGGAACCCGGTGCGGCCCTAAGCGCGGCCGAGAGACCGGCCGGTTTTGGACGTACGCCTACGATAGTGAGCGAGTCGAGCGCCTTGACCAGATCCGCCATCTTGGTCGAATCGGGTTTTCCGCCTTTACTTCCCCGTCCGAATTGCCACTGTTCATTGACTTTCGCCAGCGTCCAGTTTTCTCGCTGATCGACCGATCCGGTGCGCTCGTTGATAGAGTAATCCCGCACGTCGACAACAGCCAGGTCGGAGGCATTGATCTGCAGGAGGTCGCGATCGATCCAATCCTCGAAGTTCGTCGACAGATCAACATTCATTCGGACGGCATAAACCCGCTTTTCACCCGGGACCCGGACGAATTTGAAGCCGCTCCGTCCTTCGACGTCTTTCCCGACGATGAAATCCGCCAGAACAGACTCGTTGGCATCTTTCAATGTCACGCGCTTACCTCGACCGGTGGAGCCGGAAATACCGGCGTCGGTAGGATCGATAACGCCAAGGCGTTCAAATTCGGCTGAATTGTCGGTTCGGAAATCATCCTTCTTGATATCAATGACCCCCGCGGCGGTCTTGGCTAGCCGATCCTTGGCATCGGCGGGATAGTCGTGGTGAGAAGGAATGGTCCATCGGCCGTTGCGAAAAGTGACCTTGAACGGTCGTGCGAGGCCGGTGGTTTCATCAATGTCCACTACCTCAAGGGTGGTGGCGACGTTCGGATCCGTGAAGTTTGGAAAGAAGTCCTGACCCTGATCGGCAAAAGCCTTCGGGGTGTATGGTTTGGGCGAAACCAGCCATGCGACAACCGCCAGAGCCAAGGCCACGCCCACAAACGATAGTGTCTTTTTTGATTCGTTCATACCCTAGCTCCTCATCCGACGGGCAGCGGCTGCCCCTTCTCGTTCGCGTTTGCGTCGCCGCAGAAAGACAAAGACACCGACCACCAACACCGGAATCGGCGGCAGCAGTACGGCCAACGCCCGTATGCGGCTCTGTATCCGGCGGACGTTCGACTCCATCTCCTCTTTACTTCGCTGAACGGTGGCCTGTTTGCGCGATTCGATGTTGGCTTTTGTTACCTCAAACCGTCGGTTCTCGACCTCCTGCATGTTCTGAGCCATAATCTGTTTTGTCTGCATGTCCAGATCGGTGCGATTCGAGATCTCGCTGACCTTGTCATTCAATCGTTTTTGAGCGTCGGAAAGCGCCGTCTGAGCCTCTTCCTCCGCCTTCTTTTCATCTTCAAGTCGTTTCTCGACAAACTGCTGGGTCTGTGCCTCAACGGACTCGAGCGTACGATGGCGAATCCGTTTCTTGCGCAAACCCACAAACGATTCGTCACCCACCAGATGGTCCATACAGTTCAGAACGAAAGTGACATTGTCGAAATTGTAGTTGGCCAGACCTCGTTCACGGAACTGGAAGAACTGCTCGGAGATCAGATCGAGATCGGTGATAACGATCGCATTCACCTTAGGCTGTTTCACCTCGCCGGTGGCGCCGGTAGGCAGCGGGCCGGTGCCTTTGACTTCCGCCGCTACAATATACGATTCGCCAGTGGGTTGGCGACGGGGATTGCGGTTCAGGCCCATGCCGAAGAAACTGCGTTGCACCAACTGCTGCCAGGCCAGTGCGCCGGAAAGATGGCCGGTCCGCAGCAACGGCGTGAACTCGTAAGGCGAATCCTGCGCCTTGATGAGGCAGCCGGAATAGAGGGCCACAACCTCTTGCAGGCCGGAACTGGCCGGGTGATCCGGATTGAATCCCGGGGTGGCCACGTCTCCCTTGCCAAGAAATAGAATCTCCGGTGGCACCTGACCCAGCTCAGGATGCGGATTATAGGTATCCCAAATAATCTGTTGCGGGTCCCAGTGAATACCCAACTGGGATATCAATGCCTGCACATTGCCCTTCGGTTCCGGTTGCTGTGACTGATTGCGCGTGAACGGGTTCGACTGGGCGTCGGAGGGCAGCACCGGTGACAGCGCCGGATTGATCAGCGGCAGAGGATCATCAATAATCAATGTTGGATGTCCCGCCATTACGTAGTCTCGCAAATTGTCGAGTGCATTCTGCGGAAGCGACGACGGGAGAATGACCAGCAGGCCGTCGAGTGTCTCGGAGATCGGCTGAGCGGCGTCAATCTGGGTCACATTGTACTGCTTTTGCAGCTCCTGGACAATGCCCCATGGCGGTGTCGATTGCATGGATTCAAAATCAAACCCGCCGAATACTTTCGCAGCCGTTGTGACGACGCCGATATTCTTTCGTTCGGCCTTTGTCACAACGCGAATACTCCGCACCAACTCATATTCGGCCGGCAGACCTCGATCGAAGAAGGGAATGACTTCTTCCGAGGCACCACAGGTAAACGCAAGTCCCATGAAAACCGGGACAGTTGAGGTGCGCGCCGACTCCATGCTGACAATGTCACGTGAGACAATCCCGAATTTATCTCGCGCATCCTTGGCAGCGTCGGTGAACGGCTCGGTATCGTGAATCAGCACTTGCACGCGGTCGGGGGCAAGCGATGCGATTTCGTTGAGACTGTTGATCAGATTATTGCGCGTTTCAACATAGTCGCGCGGTACTTCGGGGCTCACGTACGCCTGGATAAAGACCTGCTTATCCTTGGGTAATGAGCGAATCAGCTCTTTTGTTTCCGGTGAAATCGAATGCAGCCCCTCCGCCGTCACATCCAGGTCTATGCCGGCCCGGGCAACGATGACGTTCAGGCTCACCAGGGCGACGGCAACCGCTACTGCCCGAGCCGCCTGGTGCAATCCAAAGCGCTGCCCTTCGACCTGCGCCGGCCAATGCCTTCGACCGAGGAGTAAGACGTTGAGATAGAGCATGAACCCGATCACCGAAAGGAAATAGACCAGACCACCCAGCGTCATGAGTCCACGAGAGTATTCGCTGAAATGTTCGAAGACGCCGAGCGGCGCCAGTATCCTCTGCAGCCATTCGCTCACCACGAACTGGGTCGACGTGACAAAGACGAAAAACGAGCAGAACAGGGCGCCCAGAATGAAGCCGATGGTCGCATGAGCCGTGAGCAAGGAAGCCACCATGCCGATCGCTACCATCGCCGCGCCAAGCAACCAGAAGCCGACATAGTTGCCGAACATCAGGCCCATATCCGGTCGGCCCAGCCAGAGCAACACAGCGACGTGGCTGAGCGAGACTATCAATGAAACGGTAAATATGCCGACCGCCGCAAAATACTTGCCCATGACTACTTCGACATCTGTCGCCGGCAGTGTGAGCAGCAGCTCCTCGGTGCCGCGTCGTCGCTCATCCGCCCAAATGCTCATGGTCAACGCCGGAACGAAGAAGAGAAGGATGAACGGAAACACTGAATTCAGCGTATCGAGATTCGCCAGATTATCGGCAAAGAATCGCTGCTGCCAGAAGGCAGCCGCAGCACTCAGGAAAATGAAGAGAGTGAGAAAGACGTAGCCGGTCGGGCTGGAGAAATAGAGCTTCAGATCGCGCCTGCCGATGACGCTCACTACACGCCAGTTGATCTTGGGGATCATACTGCCTCCCCGACCGCCCCGGCGCTTCCGGTGAGACGGTAGAAGGTCGCCTCGATCGACCCGTCTTGGGTAAGGTCGGTCGGCGTGCCGTCAAACACCAATCGCCCTTCATTGACCAATATCACCCGATCAGCCACCGCCGTCACTTCCTGGAGAATGTGAGTCGACAAGCAGAATTGTCTTCAGTTTCCCCAATTCGACGATGTTGGCACGGAACTCACGGATTTGATTGGGGTCCAGACCGGCTGTTGGTTCATCCATGATGAGCACCTCCGGATCGTGAAGCAGCGCCTGAGCCAGACCAACGCGTTGCCGGTACCCGCGCGACAGCTTGCCGATCGGTTTTTCGACTACCTGCTGAAGGGCACACTGGTGAATGACAGTGTCGATTCTCCCCTGGAGGTGCGAGCCGGAGAGGCAGCGAACTTCGCCGAAGAACCGGAGCAATTCCAGCGGGGTCATCTCGTCATAGAGTGGACCGTTTTCCGGAAGATAGCCCAGACGCCTGGCTGCCTCCAGTCGTTGGGTGCGGATATCCAGGCCGGCGATGGCGGCCGATCCTTCGCTGGGGACAAATACCCGGTCAGGATCTTCATCGTGGTGGTCTTGCCCGCCCCGTTTGGACCGAGAAAGGCGACAATCTGACCCTTGGGGATGGCGAACGAAATGTCTTTGATGGCGACAAATGGTCCGTAGAACTTGCTCAGCCCACGGGCCTCAATCATCGCATTACGCGAAATCTCCCATACTGATCTCCCTCATGCTGTCGATACGGCCGGAAAGTTCCGGTCACAGTCAACAGTTTATCGGTTCAGCGCATAGGACGGCCAAAATAGGTTTTAGGGATGTGCCTGTCAAGGCGCCGCATGCGCCAACCAATAGCCTATTATAGTATTGGTCGGTACAACGAGTTCCTCTGGCAGCCGGCTCGGATTTTTGCATTCCGGAGTAAAATGACCGCCGCCTGAGCGGCTCATGTGAATACCGGTTCGGGCGGGGATAGGAGGCTTTTTAGAGAAGATCAACTACTTGTGTATCTCTTCACCCTTGGAGGCAGGTCGCTCGGCTGAGCCACCTTTGACTGCTTCTCTTTCGCAATCCGTTCGTACCAGGCCGGATGATGCTCCTTGCAGGAGTCGATAGTCATCTGTCCAGTAATCCAGGTCAAGTGACATCGGGTACTGATCCGGATGGAACACAACAAAGAAGAAGTGGAAGACTGCGATCGCCAAGGTGGCAAGCCACGCCTCGTACAAGTGGACGGTCTCGGCAATCCGCACCAGTCCAGGCCGGCATGAACCCGGTAAAGAAGGTCGGGAACCAAAGGATGAAACCGGTCAAGGCCATGATCAGCGTACCCCAGACCAGGGCCCAGTACTCGGCCTTTTCCGTATAGTCAAACCGGTCGAACTTCGGATGCTGTCTTGCTGAGGCCGAGATAGAATTTCATGTTCTGGCATGACATCAACAATGTCCTGCTTGGTGGGCCAGAATGCCTTCAATTCGATTCTGTCCGCGGCGCGAGAAGATCAGAAATAGCGCGTGGTGGAGCGAGATGTAGCACAGGAAAACGGCAGCGATTCGGTGAATGACCGACCGGACATCCTCGTGGATACCGACGGAGTTCAGCCCTTTCACCCACCACTCGTTCGGGTAGCGAAGGGCAAACCCGGTAATCACCAGAGTGATGAACGCAAAGGTAAGCACCAGGTGCTGGTAGACCATCCCGGGCGTGAAGCGCTCAACCGTCGGCAGCGCTTTGTTCTGGCGATGTTTCTGTATAATGAATCGGGAGACGATGATCGCATTGTGCGCAAGCATACCGCCAATGATCAGGATGATGGCGATGATGTAGATGTTCTTGACCGTGTTGTCGAGCGTGCTGAATTCCATCTCGGCGGTATTATGAGAGTAACTGGTAGCAAACGCCAGATTTGCCTGGGGTGACACTTCTGGCAGGTCTTGACAATATTTGCGTCGTTGACCGAGGATGCTACGTTGGCGCGCGGTAAGATGTCGTGAGCCTGATGACACGAGGCGCAACTGGCGGCTTTAACCGAGCCTCCGCGCACAGCCAGACCGTGATATGAATCCTGGTAGGACGAGAATTTCTCTTTGTGCAGACCCGTACTTCTCGACCACGCGCGGATCGTTGTGGCATTTCGAGCAAACAAAGTCGGCGAGATTCGTCGGCATTGACCGGTGAATTTGGATCGGAGATCTCAAGAATTTCGTGCTCGCCGTGGCAGTCCGTGCAGTTCGGAGCGTCGAGAATGCCGGCTTCGAGCGCCTTTCCGTGGATACCGCGCGCGTACTTGATGTAGATATCGTTGTGGCACTTCGAGCAAGTCTCGGAATATTCATCTTGTTCACGGTACTAGTCGGGATCCGAAGCTTTCTTCAGGTCATGCATGCCGTGGCAATCATTACAGGTGGCCGCCGAACCGACTCCCTTGGCAATACCCTCGGCATGAATCCCTCGCATATACCGATCGTAGGAATCGGCCAAACGGAGATCGGGGTCCGTTTTGAGGACCATTTTCGAATGACACGATGAACAGGTGTTCGGCAGGTTGCGGGCCGCAATCATCGATTCCGGATTTCTCTCCGAAAGTATCTTGTGCTTTCCGTGACAGGAAGCACAGGTGGCGGCATTTGGATTATTTTCCGCGGCCCCGTGTGCAGAAGTCTTGTAAATGTCAGCAATATCGCTGTGACAGGTGCCGCAGGCGACCCGTTGGAGCTTCTCGGCGTGAGGAAAGTCGGACACCGCAGCGAGATCAGTATGGCAATCGACGCAAGCCATCCCGGTATGAACTGACGAATCCAGCTGTTGCTGCGTGACAAACATCGACGCCTCGGCTCCGCGGCTATCCGTGCCGACCAGAGAATTGTCGCCATGACAACTCAAACAGGTTTCGTTGTCTGACTGCGCCAGAGCCCCCGTCACCAGAAGAGTTGTAAAGGAAAGCCAAAGGGCAAAACTGCGTCTCATATGCCACCTAACCTTTTGTCCAGCCAGATTCTCCCAAAGACTGGATTTAGCACCACGATCACATTCGTAAAACTAAACATTACCTACCTTAATTGTCGGCAATCCATTCAACATTATTGTGAAAAAAAACACAAACTTGATCGATTGTCAAGACCTTCTTTGTGGTCAAATTAGGAAAATCGGCATCCCCTACTTGTTTGTAGCGTAATCGGATATGACCGGTCTACCCAGTTCGTCGCGACGCCGGAAGTAGGTTAATAGCGATCCAAGCAAGATAAGCGAGGTCCCCAGCCAGACGAGGCTGATGAGTGGTTTCTTGGAAATGTCCAGCACGATGCGCTCTCCCCCACCCATATCAGCAAGCCCAGGTATGGATATTTGGACAGCACCCTGGTCGGCCAATATTCGGTCGAGCGACACCAGGTAGGTTCGGCCACCGATGACGAGACTATCCGGCACGGCCACCAATGCAGGCTGGCCGTCAGGTCCGGGAACCTGAGCTTGCGCCGGCTCAATGCTGGATATCTTCTCCTGTGCAAAGACGTCAATCTTGGCGGCGAAGCGGGCCATACCGGTATCGGTACCGTGACCACCCATATCGAACGCCTGGAAGGTAAGGGTGACGTCACCAACTTGCTGAGACTCCCCCTTATGCAGAATTATGCCGCCCGACGTCTGATGATCGTCCTGCTGGACCTCTTGTGGCGCAAGATACAGATCCTGGAGCAGGCTCCGGTCGATGAACGGCCTCCGCATCGTACCTTGCATACGTTCGGAGAAATAGAGCTGTGGGCGCGCTTCATAGGAATCGGTGCCGTGGCTGAGAACCAACAGTACCTCATTGTTGGGCTGGCGCATATCACCGGCCAGACCGTTGTATTGAACAGTGAGACCGAACGCCTGTCCGGTTTTGCCTTTGTCGATAACCACCTTCTCGCTCGTGGTGAACGCCGAGGATGCCAAAACGCCGAGAATGGTGAAGCCAAAACCGATATGAGTCAGGTGTCCCCCGGCAACCTTCCAACGCGCCGGGAAGAAGCCAGCGATTACAATGAAGTTGGAGACGATGGCGGCCGCTCCCACGCCGAAAAATAGAAGCTGCATATAATCGCGCACCTCGAACAACCAGGCGATGGCCGCGACTGCTATCAGCGATATGATGCTCGGGGCGATCACCCGAAGGTTCTCCCTCCTGGCGGCAAACATCGCCAGTCCCAATGTCACCAGGGCAAAGACAGCAGCAAAAACGAAATCAGTTTTGAGAATACCCATGAAGAGACCGAACCCGAGAACGAGCGCGATCATAAGGGCAATGAAGAACGTCTTCTTCCACTCCGATGTGCTATGGTTGGCGAAAGTCGTGAAGGGTGAAAGACACAGCAGCAAGGCGATAACAACCGCCAGCGGCTGGGCAAAACTGTTGTAGGTCGCAACGTCGGCTGCTCGCGGCGTATCCGTAAACCAAGTGGTGAGGACGGGCAGCGAAGTCCAAAACAGCACCACAACACCAAACAAGAAGAGCACGACCATGCCGGCAAACAGTGAAAACTCGCGACCGTAGAAATCGTAATTCATCGGCTTGCCGCCAAGCTCCCTCGCTCTCAGGGCAAACAGCACCAGCGTCAGGAGGGTAAAGAAGATCATGAATCCAATCAGGTACTGGTTGGTGCCGAGATCGGTGAAACTGTGGACCGAAAAATCGGCCAGCACGCCGCTACGAGTCAGAAAAGTCCCGTAGATGACCAGCAGGAACAGAAATGCGGCCATAAGCAAGTTCGTGCGACGCAGGGCACCGCTTCTTCGCTCGATGATTAAACCGTGCAGAAGCGCCAGGGCAATGATCCATGGGACGAACGACGAGTTTTCCACCGGATCCCAGGCCCAGAAACCGCCCCAGCCCAACGTCTTGTAGGCCCAGTAGCCGCCGAGAATATTGCCGCCGGCCAACATCAGGGCAGCCACGGCGACCCATGGAAAAACTTTGCGGGGCAGATCGTCATACTGTCTGGTGATGAAGGCTGCGATGACGAGACTGAACGGCACCGAGGCAATCGCGTACCCGATGAAGACGATCGGCGGGTGGATGACCATCCAGGGATCCCGCAAAAGGGGATTAAGCCCAAGACCGTCGGGCGCCGCAAAGGAAAGCAGCGCGAACGGCGACAAGTGCAAGAGTATCAGGAGAAAGAACAAATTGATGGCTGAATAGATCACCATCGCCCAGTTGCGGAGCGTGTCCGCCCAGCGAAGGACCAGATACCCGAACATACAGTTGAGAATCAACCAGAGGAGATAGGTGCCTTCCTGTCCCCCCCAAAAGGCCGACAGCGTGTAGAAGAACGACTGGTGTCGGTCGGAATATTCGTACACATACTTGAAGGCGAAGTTGTCGGAGAAGAAGAGGTAATAGAGCCACGCCCCGGCCAGCAACGACGAAATCACCAGCGCATGGTAGGCGCGTATGGCCAGTGACTCGACGTGCCGCATGCCGCGGGCGACGAGGTAGAAACATCCTCCGGCGACGATATTAGCGACCAGTGCAAAGATGATGAGCAGTTGGCCGGGGATCTGCAACCCCATCGTCAGACCCCTTGCTTTCCGCCGACCGCCTCATCATGCTTCTTCATGTCCTGGTATTCACTGCCACCCTCACCCTGGTACTTGGAGGGGCATTTCACGAGCATCTGCTCGGCGACGAAGACCCCGTCCGTGCCGGGTTTCCCTTTCAGCACGACCGAAGTCGCCTGATCGAAGTTCCCCGGGACCACGCCGTAATAGACTACCGGCATGCGTTCGGCGAGTGACGAGTCCTTCGCCGTGGCATCGTAAATGGCAAATTCGAGTCGGGTATTCTTGTCATTGTACTGGACGCGGTTGAAATCGATCTTCCCCATCACCTGCACCGTCCGCTTGGCATGGACAGCTTCATCGAGCGATACGTACTGGATGGTCGTCTTCATGAACGCCGACGCTCCCCAGACCAGGAAGACGAGAATAATGACACTGCCGATTATGTATTTCGCCTTCATTTTGATTTCCCTTCGAGTCGCTTCACCTTTTTATCCACCCGCAATACAAAGAAGAACAGCCCGATCCAGACCATCAGCGTGACGCCCAGGGCAACGTAGTTACCGTCCATCATTTACTCACTTTCCAACTGCTTCCGAGTTAGGATTTGCACCCGGCTGGCCAACGAAAACAACCACAGGAACAACACAGTAAATAACACCAGGGACGAGAAAAAGATCAGGCGAACTGAACCGCCCATGGTGAATTTCAGATCTTTATTGATAACGGAATCGGCCGGATGCAGCGAGGGCACCAGCCGGGGCACCACAAAAATAAGGAACGGCACCGTCACGAACGCAAAGATCGCGTAGACGGCGGCCAAACTAGCCCGCTTCTCCTCTACCTCGACCGCTCCCCTGAGGGCAAAGTAGGCGCCATAAATCAGGAGGAGCACGAATATCGACGTCTCTCTGGGATCCCAATTCCAGAACGAGCCCCAAGTCACTTTGGCGAAAATCGAGCCGGAGACAGTAGCCAGAGCGCAAAACATAAACCCGAGCGCTGCGGCGGAAACGGCCCTGTCATCATCGATCAACGACTTGGATCTCAGAAACTTGATGGAGTAAATCATGGAAATGGCAAAGGCAATCACGCAGATCCAGGCCTGCGGGATATGATAATAGAATATCCGACTCGACTCCCCTATCTGTGCCTGCGGGGCAGGTGTCGTAAAACTGAAGACAATCATCGTCGACATCGCGACGAACAACAGCAGCTTCCACCACATATGCTAAGTTGTTACTCCTTCGCTCATTTCGCCTAGGCCATTATACAGGCGGCCACGCAAAAAGCAACACAAAAAGAAACAAAATTAGTTACTTTTTTCACAAACTGACCCATTGCAACGACTTGCCTTCCGCTTAGAGGACTTTAGCGAGTCGTCTAGTCCAATATGAGCGGGGACATCGGGCTCCCTACAGCGAAATCGCCACGCGGCCGACAGCATGAGACACTCCGCCGACCCCGTGATTCCTATTGACAGGCCCGACCCGTGTGACGTAAATATAGTACAACTACGGATTCTTCTCCTTCGCTTGGAACATCGAACTTACTCTGAAAGCACACATCCAATGCAAGGCGCGGCGGTGGCGACCATTGCCTTGCTGCGTGCAATGTGTTCGTGAAAGGAATCGAGGAGACAGGAGGGTATATGCGCGGACGAGTTCTCGAACTCACGGAGAATCAGATATACCTGCAGGTAGGTGATCAACTTCGCTTTCGCAGTAGCTATGTGTGCGCGAGCAACTCCCGACTGCTGCAATCGGGCGAACAAGTCGATTTTGAATTCGCGCCGATCCGTGACCGTCTGTGTGTCTTGATCCAGGCAACCACGGCTCATTCAGGCAGAGTGACGCGGGGGCGAAGTGCATTGTTGACCGACCGTTAAGAACCGGTTCAGTCTCTTCTTCGGCAATTCCACTCATATTGACTATCCCCGACGGGCGGCGTATACTACCCGCCGATCCGTTTCGAGTGACGGGGCACGGCATGATGGCATAAAATACATTTGTGCCAGGGTATCGCCCCGTGACGGGCAGCAACATCGAGGAAAATCATGGCTCTGAAGAAAATCGGTTTGATCACCAGTGGTGGCGACTGCGGCGGGCTGAATGCCGTAGTGAAGGGTGCGGCACAGATGGCCACGCGCCGAGGTGTAACCACGTATGCAATACCCAACGGCTACGCCGGACTGTATAATCTGGTTGAAATGCAGAATCTCGTTGAACTCTCCCCTTCCCGAGTCGACACGTTCTCCATAGGACAAGCCGGTTCCGAAGCCGGTCATTCGCGAGTGAAAATCTCCAAGATCAAGGATGAGAACAAGTATCAGCGGATCAAGGACGGCCTGGCCAAGTTTGGCATTGGCGGTCTCGTGATATCCGGCGGTGACGATACCGGGTCAGTCATCCTGGATCTCGATGCTCAGGGCATTCCATGCGTACACTCGCCCAAGACCATGGATTTGGATCTGGTTCCCTACAGCGTGGGCGGCGATTCGACCATCAACCGGATCGCCGAATTTCTGCGTGACATCAAGACCACAGGCCGGACGCACAACCGGATTATCGTAGTGGAAGTATTTGGACGGTACGCCGGCCATACGGCCTTTCGCGGGGGCGTCGCCGGTGAGGCGGACGCGATCCTGATTCCGGAGATTCCGGTGGATTTCCACGAACTGTATCGACATATGAAGAAGCTATACACGCGTCGGATTATTGAGAGCGACATCCGGGCCGGCACATACACGATTGTCGTGGCGGAAGGACTCAAAGACGCCTCAGGGGGCGAACTCTATGACGATTCAGCCGGTTTGGATACTTTTGGTCACAAAAAGCTGGCCGGAGCCGGAAAGTACGTGGCGCAGGAACTGAAGAAGATGATGCATGACGATTCCGAGATGATTTCATTCATGCACAACAGCGGCATGTACGTGGCCGGGTTATATGACCTTCCGGAGATCAGGACAATCACTCCCAGCCATCTGGTTCGGTCCGGCATCTCGACAGCCTACGATGCCAACTTCGGCATGGAGGCGGGCGCCTGCGCCGTTTGCCTGTTGCTCGACGGCATGCAGGGGGTAACGGTCACCGGTTACCGCAACGGGGTCATCCATTATATGCCGATCAAAGAGGCTATCCAGCAGCGCCATGTCGATCTGACCCAGGCGGCATTGTACGAACAATTGGGCTTTACCTTCGGACGGGTGCGGCGAGAGTTCTCTTATCAGAAGCAGCAAGACGTGGGCCTCATCGACCGTATTTACTGACCACACCAGTCCTGATCAGCGCAAGAATCAGCCGTCGGTCAGACAGCCGACGGCTTTGCTGTTTGGAAGTGAAACCGAGATTCACTTCTGCCTTGCCAAATGTGGGGAATGTTGTATATTACAGCTTGTCTCACAAGAGATTGTACTCACCTTGGTGCTGTAAGCGGTGAACCATAGTCTACATATTCTTTTGAAGGTCCTAGTGGCGACACTGGTTATCACCGGAGTCACCCGGGCCCGGACCTATATCTCTGACCCCAACCTTCCCGATACTGTTCGAGTCGATTCAGTGCGCGCACTCAGAGGTTCGCACGTGGCAATCCCGATACGTATCGTGACGGACCAGCCGCTTTCGGGCATCGAGATCACTCTCAAACTGCAAAGTCCATCGTTGAGCCTGGACTCCTTCTCGTTTACCGGTAGTATCGTCAATTATCTGCAGCTCAAGGGAGCGGTGACTTATGACAGTGTGATCACCACATATGCGTTTCCATACTCGGACTTTTTCATCTATCCGGGACGAGGTCTGTTTGGGACTATGTATGTCACAATGGCGGATACCGCCACAACCGGCCTCATTCGAATCGACAGTACAACCCTGCTGGTCGACGTCGTGGAACACAGTACCTGGTTCTCGGATTTCGAACTCCAGACATTCGTTCCCCAATTTGAAGCCGGCTACGTTGATCTCCAGGATAGCTGTTGTGTGGGTGGGCGTGGAAACGTTGACGGGTCGCCGGACGATGGCATAGATATCTCCGACTTGACCGTAATGATCGGTTTTCTCTTTCTGAATTTCGACCTGCGGCTCCGCTGTCCGGAAGAAAGCGATGTGTCTCCCGCAGTCGGAGACGGCGTCATCGATATCTCCGACCTGACCGCCATGGTGCAGTTTCTGTTTGTTGGGGGAATCGATTCCTTGCCGAGTTGCCTCTAGGTCGGTCGACCCGGTCTTACCACCAGGATCGAATCCAAATGCAGGCGTCGCCTTATCCATCGATAGCAGGCTGAGGCTATCCGCTTCGGCAAAACGCCGACATGCCTGGCCAACAGGACCGCAGAAGGCAATGGATCTTTCCATGACCAGGTGTGGAAAACGATCGTCTCCTTGACCAGCCGGAAGCTCTGCAGGTACTGGCGCCAATTCAGTTCGCCGGCCTCACGGTAGGCGTGAAAAGCTTTCCAGTCACCTTCGAACCAGAGCCAGCTTCGCGGGGACTTCAAGGGAATCGTGATATCGACCGGCAGACCAACGGCTTCGTTGTACTGCATACGCATGAGGTCGACGCCGCACGCTTGATCGAAGATCGCCCAGAATGAGAACCGCGGGTTGATTTCGAGGATGTAATCCCGACCGGTAAGCGCATCCCGCTTCAGATTGATGTTGGACGCACCGATGTAACCGATGCGCGACAAGACGTCGCAACACAATTCCGTGATAACGGGTTCGTCGACGTAGTGCGTGTAGGTACCCTGTCCGAAATGAATGGGCCAGGTGCGAAGTTTGTGGCCCACGATACTGCCGCGCACGGTTCCGGTTCGGTCGGAATATCCGTGGAAGTCGAAGTGCTGGGTGTCCGGACCGGCAATGTACTGCTGAATCATGACCTGCCCGGGGTCGGGCATAGCGCGATAGAGCGCCCGGAGTGACACCTGGCTCTGAATCAGTACCGCCTTGCGGAGGCCAAGAGCATTTCGAATTTCTCGACGATACCAGTCCGACTGGCGAATCGGTTTGAGAATACACGGAAAGCCGAACTGGTCGGCGGCAGCGAATGCCTCATCAGCCCTGTTGACGACCTTGGTGCGCGGCACCGGCAAATCAAAGCGCTCGGCCAGTACGGCAAATTTCCCCTTGTCCACCAAGGCATCGAGCAAGGCTCGGTCCGCGAGTACAATTTCAAAGTAGTTCGACAGAGTGTCCCGAAAGTGTGAAAAGAGGAGCACGTCGGATTCTCCGCTCAGAAACACGACCGGCTTGCGGGATTGCCGACGGCCAAAGGCGCATAGCGTCTCAACCGCCCGTTCGCGATCGTGAAGCATGCTGGGAAGGCGAATGAACTCCCGGCAATAGCGGGAATACCGCTCAACTTCGGCCGGGTTTTCCCGGGCCAGGGCAACATGAATTCCCTGCCTTCCGAGTCCGCGAACCAGGCCCATCCGGCCGATGACGAGAGCCTTGGCCGGCTGGTCGGAACGGGACAAATCCCGGGTAACGACAGGTTCCAGAATGGTCGCAGTATTCATAGCTGTCGAACAGGTCCTATGAGCACATTATCGACAGTCGACGAGGAATTGTGAGGAGGAGAGATCAGACTTTGGCCTGCAGCCAGGAGCCGTGTCGGTAGTAGGAGAAGAACAGGCAGGCACTGACGAAAGAAGCGATGCAGAATACCCACCAGACAGCAACCTGCGACCAACCGAGCCGGGTAGTGACAAACCAGATCGGCAACACCTGGAATCCCCAAGCATGAATAATATTAATGACCATGACCGGCATGTTCATGCCGACCCCGTGGTAGACGTTTTCCGACATCAGAAATACGCCAATGAACGGGAAGGAGACTGCGAAGATGCGAAGCATGACCACCCCTTCCGCAATGGTCTCCGGCGATGTGAAAAACACGTTCATTATCTGCCGTGCCAATAAGAACATGATGATCCCGAGAATCGCCATGGTGAGCGCGGAAAAGCCAATGGCCAGATCGGCCGTCTTTTTCGCCCGCTCGTACTTCCCTGCCCCGACATTGTGACCAATTAACGACGAGAGTCCGAGACCGATCCCCACGAGTACCGCGATACCAATACCAAGTACTTGCATGCCTATGCCATAGGCCGCGACCACGCTCGTGCCAAAGCCGGCAATCATGGGGACTACAATTGTGCGAGACAGCGACCACAGCGTCTCCCCCAACCAGGCCGGGATGCCAATACGAATCAGTTGCCACATTGAATCCAGGCCCAAGCGAAGTCCCCCGGTAATACGAAGTCGAACGTTTGTGTACCCGCCGTAGAAGAGCACCATACCGGCCAGAAAACAGACCGTGAACGATATGACCGTTGCCCATGCCGCGCCGACTATCCCGAGTGCGGGAAGGCCCCACCAGCCAAAGATCAGGAAGGGATCGAGAATCAGATTGAGAACGTTCGATCCAATCATAAGCGACATCGCCATATGAGGGTTGGCCACTCCGCGCATGGCGGTAAATATCGAATAGGCGCTGAAGGATACCGGAAGCAGCAGGATGACAATCTTGCCGTAACTGTGAGCGAGGGTGAAGGAGTCGCCGGTGGCGCCCAAGAATCGCAGCGTAAAGTCCATGAAGAAGAAGCCGAGGGCACTAAACAGGAGACCTGAAATCAACTTGAGCACGATCGTCTCTTTGATCGCTTTTTCGCACCGATCATATTCTCTTTCGCCATACCGACGCGAGATGATGGCGACCGAACCCGGGCCGATCAGGGAATTGATCGAAAAGAATACCCACATCATGTTCTGAAAGAAGGTGACGGCGGCAACCGCGCTCTCCCCTTCCGGCAACCGCGACAACCAGAACATGTTGATGAACGAGTAGAGATGCTGGGTAAGAAAGCCGAACATGGAGGGCAGCCCCATTTTCAGAATCGATCCCAGGACCGGCCCCTCGGTGTAATCAGTCGGCTTCTTGGTCAGCGTCGTCACCATACGAGGCGAATAGTATATGTTGACTCAAACGTGTGCGAAAGCAGAAGTAGGCGGCGTGGAAAGTTTCGTGGCGGCAGATACGTGATCAAAGTGGTGGGGGAAGGATTTGAACCTTCGAAGGCATCGCCGACAGATTTACAGTCTGTTCCCTTTGGCCGCTCGGGAACCCCACCAACTCATGCCCAGGCGGGTTTCCCCGGCCCGGTTCTAAAGACGGAACGCCAACATATAGCGGGCATGGGCAAAAAGCAACGGAAAAGAGCGGTTGGAAAGTCAAACCGGGCCCAAGGCACCCATCGACTTAACTGGTCGTTCTAGCTGGACGAACTGTTCGGCCAAGGCGACTGGCCAGACGATTGGTCACCGGAAACACGGAGCTGATTTCGTCTCGGAGGGCCGTGTAGTCCAGATCGGCGCGCGTTCTGTGACGCATGCGGTTGACAATGAAGATCAAGAGCGTCATGAAGATCATGGTTACCAGGCCGGCGGCGGCGATCATACTTATGCGGCGTGGCCCTGACTTGATAGTCGGAAGTGACGGTTCATCCAGGACTCTGACTATCGGGATGTCCTTTTGCGTCTCAAGCTGGGCGATTTCATATTGTTGTCGCAGGAACAGGTACGCGGTGTTATTCACTTCCACCTCGCGCTGAAGTCGACCGATGATCGTGCCAACTTCCGGGTCGCTCGACATTGTCCAGTCCCGGTTTCTGCTCTGGAAATATTCCATCGAATCTTCCGCGGCTTTGAGTGAAATCGTTCGCGCCGTCATCTGTCGTTCCAGATAGAGCGCGTTTTCTTTGGCCTGCGACTGACGTCTGTTGAGGTTGTAGTCCTCGAGCTCCGTCAGATAAGCGGTGAGGATGCCTTGCGACAAGGAGGGCGACGTTGTCTCCACGCCCAGACTAATTACGCCGGTCTTCTTGTCGGTCGAAACGGATGTCACGCCCGCCAGCGCATCGCGCAGACGATCAGGATTGGTTTCCCCGAAGTATTCCGCCAAAGACGTACTGACGCTTCGACCGTCGACCTGATAGGTGAGGTCTCTGGCCAACAGATTGTCGTACATCATGCGGCTGCCAAGAATGGTAGGGAACAATGCCGATGGATTGTTATCCTTGGGCATGATTCCGGCGAGTCCGGCAAGCGATCGCAGTTCGCTCAGGCTGTTCCCCTCAACTGACGGCAGAATGGTTGCGGTCGAAACGTAACGATTGGGCATGAGAAAGACGACAGTAGCCGTCAGCATCATGACTGATACGGCGGCTATCATAATCAACCATCGGTTGCGAATGGCCATTTGCGCCAACTCGTATCCGTTGATCGTGAATTCGCGCCGCGGGGACAAGGTCTCGATGGATTCAGATTCGCTTCGATGCATAGTCACACGTGTCGACACACAATCCTCCCTGATTGTCTCGTATGACTATATCACAATGCGTGCCAAAACGCACTCAAAGCACAACCCGCACAATACGTTGTTTCGCAATTGCTTACGGGGGTCGCTGAAGGCGGCGATTGTTGAAGTCTACAGGTCAGGGAAACCGCTTCCCGACTGATTGGGAAAGAGGTTCCGGTCGGCGCTGCCAATCTTGCTGAAAACGCCGGATGGCAGCATCCATGAATTGACCAAACTCCCGTTGAAACCGCTCCGTCGAAAACCGAAGCGCATTCGCGCGAACACTCGCAGGATCGAAGGAGGGTTGCAATCGGTCGAACCGCTGAACCGCCGCCCTAAGGCTGGCGACATCCTGAATCTCGAAGAATACGCCGGTTTTGTCGGGCAAAATTGACTCCAAGGCTCCCCCCTTTCCGTACGCGATAACCGGTGTTCCGCAGGCCTGAGCCTCGAGTGGCACAATCCCGAAGTCCTCTTCGGCGGCGAAGACGAATGCGCGTGCCCGTTGCATATGATAGCGCAGGACATCGGGCGGCTGATAGCCCAGCAGCTGTACATTCGATCCAGCCTTGTGCTTGATCTTGCGATATTCCGGGCCATCGCCGATCACGATCAATTGTCTGTCCGGCATCTGGGTGAAGGTCTCGACAATCAAATCGATCTTCTTGTACGGAACGAGCCGCGAGGCGGTCAAATAGAAATCGTCCTTCTTCGGATGAAGCGCATAAGTGGATACATCCACCGGCGGGTAGATAACAGTTGAGTCGCGACGGTATGCCTTGAAGATGCGACGAGCAATGAATTCGGAGATGGCGATGAATTCGTCCACCCCGTTGGCCGTGAGCGCATCCCACTTCTTCAATCGGTGAAGAAGATATTTGGCCGCCAGTCCGGAGATACCCTTTTCCAGGTTGGCTTCCTTGAGATACTGATGTTTCAGGTCCCAGGCGTAGCGCATCGGCGAATAGCACATGCAGACATGCAGTTGATCAGGTCCCGTAATCACCCCCTTGGCCACGCAGTACGAAGAGGAAATGACCAGATCATATCCGGACAAATCAAACTGCTCAATCGCATACGGAAAGAACGGGAGATAGGAGCGATATCGCGTCCGGGCAAACGGCAGGCGCTGCAGACAGGAGGTGGTCACCGACTTGTTGTTGATGAAGTGCCGACCATCCGGAGGAAGAAAATCGAACAGCGAATACAGGTCGGCGTCCGGGTACCGCTTGAGCATCTGTTCCAGCACCCGCTCCGCACCACCGAAAACCACCAGCCAGTCATGAACAATCGCTGTTTTCATATCTCAATACATTAGGATCGACCACGGATCGACCCAGCTTGAGTCATCGTCGGTGTGACCCGAGTATCTCCGCGTATATCTGCTCCAGGCCGGACACGTGACGCTCCAGGGTCGGGGGATCCTGCCAGTAGCGGCGGTACGCCTCAGCTCCGAGTGACGCGGCGATCTTCTCATCCTTGAGCCTACTGATATTCTCCGCCAGACTTGCGCTGTCCCCGCCCCTGTACCAGAGGCCGGTTTTGCCTTCCTCCACAAATTCGCGTGCCGCACAGGTATCAGATACGATCGCCGGAACGCCCGAGGCGGCCGCTTCAAATGTGACCATTGGCTGAGCCTCATAGCTGAGCGATGCGAATACGAGGGCCCGCGACGCCTTAAGATAACCAATCACTTCGCGCGGCGAAAGCCACCCCGTTACCTGGACTTCCGGATACCGTGCGGTCAGTTGTTCGCGCAGCTCACCGTCTCCAACCCACACAGCGCTCACACCGCACCTTCGGGCCGCTTCAGCAAAGAGGAACGGTCCTTTCTCATGCGAAAGGCGGCCGACGGCCAGAAACAACTTGTTGCCGGCGACGTCCGCGGGCGATGATGCCTCGATCCAGATTGGATTATTGAGTCGAAAGACACGGGCGTCCTTTGGTAGATACGGCCGAAGCGTATTCTCCCCCAACTCTGAAAGCGCTATGTAATTCCGTACCTCGTGTGGTACCCCGCCACGGGTGCGTTGGGATGCCTGGCGGGCAACTCGATAGAGCTTCTGCGAGTATCCGTGTTTGTCACAGTTCGTCGCCAGACAGTAGGGAGACATGGCTGTCAAATGACAAATCTTGTTGGCCGGGTAATTGAAGAATCCTCCGTTGGGACAGGCCAGGAAGTAATCGTGCATGGTCACGACGAGCGGCAATCCGGCTTGCCGGCTCGCACGGAACACGCTTGACGACAGCGCCTTCGTCCACCCATGGACATGCACAATCGTGCGCCCGGGGTCGAGCCCGCGCAGAAGCTCAGTCAGGCGAGTTGCGGCCAGATCGTTCCAGAGTCCCTGCGTGATCGCGCGCCATCGGTTCGGGTCCCGGGCAATCTCTTGCTGGCCTAGGCAGTTGATTTCTATGCCTGAACGGTACAGCGATTTCGCCACCGGCCCAACCGCCGAGAAGAGCACGACATTGACGCCGCGCGCGACAAGTCCCTCGGCCGAGGCCAGCGCTACTTGAGCCGCGCCGCCGTTGACATACGCAAAGTCGTTGACAATCACGACCGTCAAACCGGACATGCGTGACGGGCTCGAAGAATCGGCCTGAGAGTGATCGGTCATGGGCGTCCCGATGTCGAATGGGCCGTGAGTTCGTCGGTTTCGGCCGGCAGCCGGGAAGTGAAGCGCCGGTCATGTCCCCTGCCCGTTTCATCCGCTGACACCGCCAGCAGAAGACCGAGCAGCACGAAGAACATTGTTCCATTACGCGAGGCGAAAGGCAGGTTGAACCAGGCCATCAGGCAATAGGCGCCGATGAGGCCAAAACCGAAGTATCGAACGGTCGCTCGACCGATTCGGAAACTCTCCAGCGCCTGGACGATCAGAACGACAAATCCAATGAGGCCGAGTACGCCGTACGCCAGGTGGTACAGGAGATAGTTATTGTGGGGACCGATATAATCGGGCGCGCTTCTTGAACTGGGCGTCACTCGACCGGGTCCGATGCCGAAGTACTCGGTTTTGGCGATGTGTGCCGCCTGCTGCCAGTTGCTCTCGACACGCTCGCGCAACGCATCGTCACCGGAAAAGTCGAGCGTGACCGCACTCTCCAACCGATCGTAGGCATATGACAAGGCTGGATCCTCACGAATATACGACTCGGCAAATATCCCTATCAAAACCACGCACACGGGCACCAGGAACAAGGCTGCAGCAACATACTTGAGGCGGCGGGCAACGATCGGCAGCAACCAGACCGCGAGGACAATGACCGCCATGAGTATGGCCGAGCGCTCCAGGGCCAGCACGAGAAACGTGAGGGCCAGGAACATATTGACGACGAAGAGCCGTCGTCGCCGAAGGTCGTCCCGGAACAGCGCCAGCGCCAAGCCGAGCACGACAACGAACACCTGTCCTTCCATGAATGAATTCATCGGACCAAAAAAGCGGAGCAACCCTCCTTGGTAGAGATTCGAAGCGGCGCCGTCATCAAGCAGGCGTGTTACGTAGGCATCATCCCACGGGAGCCAGTTGGCGAAATTGAGCGTATAGAAGGCGATCTGTTGAACAACGGCATAACCGACAAACAGCAAGTAGAGCGGATTCAAGGCATTGAGAAGCATCGCCCGGTTCCGGGCAAAAAGGAAACCGATTGACAAACCTGCCAGGGGCGCAATCGTGTCCTTGAGCGTGTAGACATTGCGCGAGAACGCCGTGCGCGGGTCGAGTATGTACAACCCGAACAGCACCATGAGTCCCAGGGAAAGGTACAGAATCCGGTTCGGGGGGCGATGACGAATTGCGTCAAAGAAGATCAGGCCGAGCGACAAATAATAGAGCCCGTTGAAAACCGGAGTGTTGAACACCCGCCCCAATAGATTGGAAAAGAGGGTCAGGAACAAAAACAGCACGATTTCAATCTTGTCAATGCTCAGCCGAAGTTTCATCGCGGACGCTCAGCTTTCTCGGTCGCCACCATGGCACTCTTGCTTCCGGGGAACGCCAGCCGTTCGTAGGCCGTGACGATTGCTTCGGCGCCGTATGGGGCCAGCTTCGACCGGCAGACTTGATCATCGACCCGGGGGGGCAAGTGCTGGAGAAAGTCCGCCAAAAGCCCGACATCGGATTGCGTTGGTTCCCCCCCGTTGTCCACAAAATTGAGATAGGCGGGGTAGCCGACGAAGAATTCATGCGAACTGTCGTCGGGCCGCGTGGCGATATTGATGATCGGTCGGCCGGTGCTGACATAGTCGACCACCTTGCTCGGCAACTGAGTGGAATTGTCATTCCCGATGTTTACCAGAACGGCCGCGCTGTTGATCGCTTGGGAGACCACCATACGATCAACCAGTCCATGCAGGGCCAGGGCCGAGCCAAGGTGACTCTTGAAATCCTGCAACAGGTCGGCGCAATCCCTGACGGCTCCCATCACGTGCAGTTCCACTCTCTTATTCTTCAAACGAACTCTTACGGCGGAAAAGAGCTGAAGTAGGAATCGGGGGTTACGAAGATGCCTGTACAACGTGCCTACGTACAGCAACCGGATGACGTCGTCCGCTGGAAACACGGTCGAAGCCGTGTGTGTCGTTTTCGGGGCGGAGAGCATCGGTCCGATGACCAGCAGCTTTTCGGCTATGTCCGGAAACAGCCGGGCGTATTCGCGCCGTGTGGATTCGGTCGTCACGGTGAATGCGTCGGCCTTCCGACCGACCTCATGTTCGGCGGAGGCGTTTCGAAGGCGGTACAGTCGGAGATTATTGGGAGCAGGATCTTCGGCAAAACTGAACGGATCGCCATTATCGGCGATCCATCGTACATGCGGGAATTTGTCTCGCAGCGACTGAAACACGAGGTGGCTGGTGAAGGGAACCGCTACGGTGAAGACGGCATCGGCCGGGGTGGACTTCAATATCGCCGCGACTTTTCGACGGGCCGAGACTCGCCAGAGTGAGGCAAAATCCGGCCAGTGCAGCTGCTTCCAGGTTGCGTCGTGAATCTTTCGCATAAGCGTGCGGCGCGATTCGGGTTTCGGCAAAATATCGATTGAATTTGGCGCCATCACTCTGGATCCGCCGAGCAACGGTCGGAGTCGCTCGACGAACCGGCCACCGGTTCGGTAGACGTGGATACCATTGGCATACTCCTCCCGCACGGTTCCCGGTCGCCAGGCAGCCACCACCGACACCGAATAGCCGCGACGAACAAACTCCTCGGCAATGCTCGTCCACCGAAAGGCTCTCGGATCGACAAATGGTCGAAAGGAGTAGGAGATGATGAGGATATGACCGCGAGTACTTTCCATAGCTAAAGCTCAGCGCCTGCTGATGCTGTCAATCAAGGCAGGGTTGACGGCCGCGTCAACCAAAAGTGAGGGGCAGTTCCGCTCAGTCAGTCGACCGAAATCTCTTGATGGTTTGGACAAACAGCTCGCGGCCGCGGGTGATTTCGTCGCGTGTGATATATCCCGTATAGACCATGAGGAGCGGAAACAGAGCGAGCAGGCCGAGCTTGGCGGCTGCCGACACGGCCACACCGAAGCCGATCACGCTTGAAACTCCGTAGATGAGTGTCGCGGTCGCAAAGAGGCCAAGATAGGAGCGGTATCGGTAATTGACGGGATACACTCTCTTCACAATCAGCATGTTACCGACTACGACGAGCAGGTACGAGCACATGGAGGCGCACGCCGCGCCGATCATTCCGTACCTGGGGACGAGCAGAATATTCAACGCCACATTGCATGAGGCAACGATGGCCCAGGAAACGGCAATAATCCAGTTCTTCTTGACGATATTTATTGGATAACAGGAAATGGTGTACATTCCGAAAAACACATACGAGATGCTGAGTATGTAAATGACCTGGTAGCTGTCCTGGTAGGCTTTGTTTGACATGACCATCAGGACCTCGCGCGAAAAGAGGGCAATGGCCAGCGCCAGGAAAAGGCTTCCCGCGAGAAAATACCTGGTGAAGTCGGCCAAGGTGGCTTTGCACTTCTCCGGCGTATCGATGAGATTGAAGAGATGCGGGGCGAATGCCTTGAGCGGCTCAACCGTCAGCAAAGGGATGATGCCGGCAAATTTTGCTCCCAGGGCATACAATCCGACTTCGCTAAGTGATTGGTACTTCTGCAGAAAGAACCGATCGGACATCGAAAGAACAAAGGCCGCGAGTTGCAACGGAATCAACGGAACGGAGAAATAGAGCATCTCTCTAACCGCCGACGCGGCATAATGGAAGATCGACCGGCGCACAATCATCAAACACAGAATCAAAAGCTCAAGCGAGTAAGCTATGATCTGTGCGATCAGCACGCCTTCTACCCCCATATTCATCTTCACGACCAGAAAGATCGTGACCGAGAGGGTTATCACCAGACTGGACAGAGTAACCGTAACATATTGCCGTGCCCGTTCGCGCACCATCAGGTTACTATAGAGAATGCGAGAGTGCACCTGGATGCCGGCGGAGATAATGATGAGTCTCAGGAAATGGGCGCCCTCTGAAAAATCAAATACTGCGCCGCTGATTTGCGGCGCAAAAGTGAATGCCAGCGGACCGCCGATCACAACGCAAAGGAACGTAAACCAGAAGGCCGAGCCCAGAGCCATGTCGCGATGCGCCTGTTCCCGAGAGTCAAAATAGATGCGGACATAGCCACTGCCGATCATCAAGCCATACCCAAGGGTAAGCAGATTGGCCGTGATATAGACCAATTCCAGAGCACCGTAATCGGCCGGGGCAAGTACTCGGGTATACACCGGCAAAAGGAGAAACTGGATGGCTTTGCCGAGCACGCCACCCAGGCCGTATATGCTCATATTCTTGACGAGCCGGCGCATGCGCTGGGACGGATCCTGCGCCGCCGGTACCGCCGCCGGGCTCAGCGGCAACTCGTCAGTCTCTCGAAAGCTCTCGGGACCCCTGTCCATCACGAAAAAGGCACCTCCCAGTGCTCAGTAACGAGGGCCTCCGCCCCCTGCTGACATTGACCTACCTTCTACGTCAATAACGGGTTCCGAACCGAATCGCGGTCCGAAATGATCGCCCAATATACGCTATTTTATGGATTGACCCAACAGGCCGTTCCGCTCTTCAACGGACCCCAGGGCGCGGCGAACCTGCGAGACAAAGTCGTCAAGATCGCGACTCCTGAAAATCACAGCGCCGTCCGCCCGCTTGCACACATCGCTGGCCACGGCGGGACAGCCCAGATAGAGCGCTTCACACACACTGACGGGGGAACCATCAACACAGGTAGGTCGCACCATGACCGTGGCCTTCTTGAACAGTGGCCAGAGTTCTCTTTGACCGGTCATGAAAAGGATGTGCGATCTAACTCCCAAAGCCTCAATCCGGTGATTCATCAGTTGATAATATTCCCGATCTCCAATATCGGCCAGGGCGAACAGGAGACCGACGTTTGCATAATCCGACACCAACCTTGTCACCAGATCGACACACATGTCCAGGCCGTACAAATCGATTCCCTGATAGAAAGTGATCCGGAAGGCGTTGGCAATGATAAGTGGATGACGCGTTTCGACAAACTGTCTGACTTCGCTCGAGTACGACTGCCAGATAACCGACTCGTCCTCCGGCGGAGGAGGCAAAAACGCCGATTCGACCTTGACCTGGCTGGGAAGCGCAAGACCATTTCTCTTATATATGTCAACAATATGATCATTCACCAGGATGCACTCGTCAACTCGGCAGAACAGCAAGCGAAGAGCCAACCTTCTGAACCGTGAGAGTCCCTCTACGTAACGTCCGGAATGATCATGGAAGATGATTCGTCCCGGAAATGGCCGAAGAACCAGAGCCAACACAATAGAAAGTTGAAATCCATTGATGTGATATGTGGCCGGTCGCGGGTTTGTGGCGATGCGGGCCGCGAATGCGAGTCGTCTGGCTGTCGACAATTTCCCGGGATCGACAACACGTACGCCAACACCCTGATCCCTCAGTCGGCGGCTGAACCGATCCACATATACACTGATCCCCCCCAGCGGCGGCGGCTTTGGCCCTATGAGAAAATAGGTTTCCATTTGGGCTCATTTCCGGGTGTAACGAGTCGAGATCACCATGAATATCCGAGGGGCCATCCATCAGTCGCGGGCGAATTGCTTGTCAATCAATTCACACAGGAGATGGATAATCACAATGTGCAATTCCTGTATGACCGCCGTTTCATCAGACGGGACGACTATGGCACGATCGGCCTTGCGCGCCAATTCACCCCCGCCACCTCCGGACAACGCGATGGTGCGGCAGCCGCCTTTGTGGGCAGCAGCAACAGCCTGAATTACATTTGGAGATTTGCCGGAGGTGGAGATAGCCACCAGAACATCGCCCGACTGGGCCAAGGCCTCAACCTGCCGCGAGAAGACCCGGTCGAAGCCGTAGTCATTACCTATTGCCGTTAGTGCCGACGAATCGCTGGAGAGCGCTATCGCAGGCAGGCCGCGTCGCTCGCGAACAAAGCGCCCGGTGAGTTCGGCAGCGAAATGCTGAGCGTCAGCAGCCGAGCCGCCGTTGCCGCAAATCAACACTTTGCGTCCGGCGGTCAGGCATTCCACCAGAATCTTGCCGGCCTCGCTGATCGGGTCGGTAAGCTGCTCCATCGCTTTCCGTGCCACTTCAAAGTGGCGTTCAAACGAGGAGCGGATGATATGTTTCTCGTCGGGTGACATCATAGTATCATCAATAAATTCGGGAATTTCACTGCCGGGACCTTCATCGCATTCGCTTGTCCGGTCGAAGTATACGGCATGCGATTCGGCGTTCCAACGACTTTGTCGACAGAAATCAGTCCGCACTATTGGACTAGTTCCAATAACTCCTTTCGGTGGCTCTGAACAAACTCCCGCAATGCCACCTGATAGTCTCGCATGACGTTCCGGCCGACCGCTTCAAGCGCGTCGTTTTGCAGAGACGAATAGGCCGGTCGGATTCCGCCTCCGGGGTAGTGAGTTCGCGGAACTTCGTTAATCTCTACGTCCAGATCGAGTTCCCTAAACAGAAATCGGGCGAGATCGGGGCGCGACGTGCCACCGACCGAACCGGCATGAAACAGACCAGTCAAGCCGCATTCAATGATCACCTGTGTTTGATTCGCAATGTCCACGGTCCAGGTCGGATTGCTGAACTGATCGGAGACGACATCAATCGGCACGGGCGACCCGCTCTGCTTCTGGCGAAGGTATTCTCCTGCCTTCGTCAGCATCTGCCGGATGAATCCCCGCCCATGACGACTATAAAACCAGGAAACTCGCAAGACGGTGGATTTGGGGCACATGTCCAGGATCCCCATCTCCCCTCTCAGCTTGGTGCTGCCATATTTGGAGATGGGATTGGTTTCGTCGGACTCAACGTAAGGTTCTCGTTTGTTGCCATCGAATACATAGTCAGTCGAAAAGTAAATTGGCCAGGCTCCCGTATGCCGGCAGGCATGGGAAATATGCGCCGCCCCGTAGGTATTCACTGCTGCCGCCTCGGCGGGATGACTCTCGCACCAATCGACGTTCGCCTTCGCGGCAGTAACCAGGACTACTTCCGGCCCGACCATTTCGATGGCGTCGCGAACAGCATCGCGGTCGGTGATGTCCAGTTCGTCGTGTCCCACGCCGACCATGACGTATTTCTCAGCATATTGAGTCATCAACTCACGGCCGAGCTGTCCCTGGCAGCCAATTACCATGACGCGGCGAGCGGGATTACCTGTAGTTTCCAAAGACATCGGTCAGATACTTTCGGTAGTCATTATTGCCCATCTGATCGGCCAGTACCCTGGCCTGTCCCATGTCTATGTAGCCGCGGGCGAGCGCAATTTCCTCGATGCACGCAAATTTACGGCCCAACTTTTTCTGATGCTGAGCAACGTAGGCCGAGGCCGCCAGCAGACTATCGTAGGTCCCAGAATCAAACCAGGCATAGTCATGATCGAGCGCGACGACATCGAGCTGACCCATTTCCAGGTAGGCGCTATTCACGTCAGAAATCTCCAACTCGTTTCGCCCGGACGGGCGGAGCCCCTTGGCAATGCCCGCGGCTTGATTGTCATAGAAGTACAGCCCGGTTACGATCTGATTCGATTTTGGCGCGATGGGTTTCTCTTCGATGCCGTTCACCTTGCCCGAGGGATCAAAACCAAGTACGCCGTACCGCTGGGGATTCTCAACCTTGCAGCTAAAGATCGTTGCGCCCTTGGAGAATCGCTCTGCCGCCTGATGAAAATCAATCGAGCCCAGAAAGATGTTGTCACCCAGGATTAACGCGACCGACTGATTCTGCGTGAAGTTTTCACCAATGATCAGCGCCTGAGCGATCCCTTCGGGGCGAGCCTGAGTTGCGTAAGCGATGGAAATGCCGAGTTGCCGGCCGTCCCCAAACAGCTCGGAGAATCGCGTGAGATCGGTCGGCGTTGAGATGATCAGGAACTCGCGCAGTCCGGCCAGCATGAGTGTTGCCAACGGGTAATACACCATCGGCTTGTCATAGACCGGGAGTAACTGCTTGCAGGTAGCCTGGGTGAGTGGATAGAGGCGGCTGCCGACTCCGCCGGCCAGAATGATGCCCTTCGAAATCATATCATTATCGATGAGCGTAGTTTCGTTCGTAGTAGTCCAGGTATGCGCCGCTTATGCATGCGTCGAGCCAATCGCGATGATCCAGGTACCAGTTGACCGTCCGCTCCAGTCCGTCAGCCAGGTTGTATTTGGGTCGCCAGTTCAATTCCCGTCGCGTCGTGGAAGAATCGATGGCATACCGCCGATCGTGTCCCGGGCGTTCGGACACGTAAGTAATCAGGTCCTCCCGCGGCTCGTCGCCGCCCAGACGAGCGTCCAACAAGCGACAGATATGCCGGGCTATTTCCAGATTCGGCATGCTGTTCCCGCCGGCAACCAGGTATGTGCTCCCGCGATGGCCGGACTGGTACACCGTCTCAATGGCATCGCAGTGATCATCCACAAACAGCCAATCCCGAACGTGCCGGCCGTCACCGTAGAGCGGAATTTCCACCCCGGTCATGGCATTGCGAATGATCAGCGGGATGAGCTTCTCCGGGAATTGAAACGGTCCGTAGTTGTTGGAACTGCACGAAACGACCACGTTCATCCCGTACGTACGACCGTACGCCCGCACGAGGTCATCGGCCGCCGCCTTGGAAGCGGCGTAGGGCGAACTGGGGCGGTGGGGAGAATTTTCGTTGGCCGGGTCGCCCTCCCCCTGCGAACCATAGACTTCGTCCGTAGAAACCTGATGAAACCGGAATGACGGCTCGTCGACCATTCGCAAGCGCGCCTGCTCCAGGAGATTGAACGTACCGATCACGTTGGTCTGCAGAAAGGCAGCGGGGTTCTCGATTGAGCGATCAACGTGGGATTCGGCGGCAAAATGAATGATTCCGGTCGGCTTGTAATCCTCGAATAACCGCTTCACTCCGGCATCGTCGGTTATGTTCACCTTTTCGAATACGTAATTGGGCAGCGGTTCAATGGCGCTCAGGTTGGACAGGTTGCCGGCATACGTCAGGCAATCGACATTCACCCAGAGGTACGACGCACATTTCGGTACCATGCGCAGAAGGAAATTGGAGCCGATGAATCCGGCGCCTCCGGTAACCAGAATGCGCTGGGAGAAATCTGAAAGCGTCATTAGCGAAACCTCGCCTTGCGGCCGGGCGGCCGCAAATGAAAGAGCCGGCGAAGGGATTCGAACCCCCGACAGCCTGATTACAAATCAGGTACTCTACCAACTGAGTTACGCCGGCTTGAACAGACAACTGGCTATTTGCGTGGCACAGCGACCAAGAAGCCTTTGACGGCGGCCGCTCAATCATACTTTGCGTTTCCACTTCACGCCCTGCGGCGTGTCCTCCAGGATTATTCCCATTCCGGCCAACTGATCGCGAATGGTATCGGCCATTTTGAAATCCTTCGCCTTGCGCGCGTCCTGCCGGCGCTGAATCAGCGCCTCCACCTCGGCGTCAATCGAAGTCTCCTGCTTTTGCTGAAGATCAAGCACCCGATCAAACTGTCGAACAAGCGCCAGCACCGCGTCGCGCTCGAAAACCGAGAGATTATTCTCCGCCTTGAGACGATTGATATCTCGAATCAACTCAAAAACTACACCCAGGGCTCCGGAGATATTCAAATCGTCGTCAAGTGATGACTCGAATCCGGTCCGCGCCGTGTCGATCATCCCGCTCGCCTCGCCGCTTGATGTTCCACCGGGATGACTCTCGAGATTGCCGAGGAAGTCGTTATACCGCCCGAGCGCGCTTCTGGCACCGTCGAGCCCGTCAAACGTGAAGTTTAACTGCTGACGGTAATGCGTGGAAAGTAGCAAATAGCGAACCACCACGCCGGCGTACCCCTTGGCAAGAATGTCGCGCAGGGTGAAGTAATTGCCGAGCGACTTGGACATCTTCCGCCCCTCGACAATCAGGTGCTCGGCATGCAGCCAATAGTTGACGAACTTCTCGCCCGTGGCGCCCTCGGATTGGGCAATCTCATTCTCGTGATGAGGAAACATGTTGTCGACGCCGCCGGTGTGAATATCGAAATGCCGACCGAGATACTTCATCGACATCGCCGAGCACTCGAGATGCCAGCCCGGCCGCCCCTTGCCGATTTCCGTCTCCCAGAACACGTTGCCGTCGTTTGGATCCCAGGCCTTCCACAGGGCAAAATCGGACACCGACTCCTTCTCGTATTCATCGGAGGCGATGCGCGCTCCCGGCTTTGAGCCCGGCCATATCGAGATTGGCCAGCTTGCCGTAATCCTTGAACGCGGCAATCTTGAAGTAGTAGTTGCCGTTCACCTCGTACGCCATACCTCGCGCCACCAGATCCTTTACAATTGCCACCATCTCCGGTATGTGATCGGTGGCCGCCGGATAGTGCTCCGCCTTCTCGATCCGGAGTTGTTCGAGGTCTTCGAAAAATGCCTTGATAAACGGCGCCGTGAATTCCTTGAGCGACGTTCCCGAGGCAATCGACCCCTTGATGATCTTGTCATCGATGTCGGTCAGATTCATCACCTGCGTGACCTGCAGACCCTTATACTTCAAATACCGCCGAAGCAGGTCTTCGAACATAAACGTGCGCAAATTGCCGATGTGCGCGAAATTGTAGACGGTCGGTCCGCACGTGTACATACCGACCTTGCCCGGCTGTATCGGCTTGAACTCTTCTTTGACGCGGGTCAGGCTGTTTCGAAATACCAGGGCCATATGCGCTCAGTCTTGCGACAACGATGCCGCGGTCTTTTGGTCAAGTTTGAGAATCAACTCGGTTATCAGCTTGACCGTATTGTCATAATCCTTGCGACTCAATATGCTGTTGTGCGAGTGGATATACCTTACCGCCGGACCAATCACCACCGAGGGCACGCCCGAGCGATTCACGTGAATCTTGCCGCCGTCGGTGCCGCCCCGCTCCATATAGGTAAGATGGAACGGAATCTTCTTCTGCTCCGCCGTCTTGATCACCAGGTCGCGTAACTTCAGATTCGGAATCATGCTGCCGTCGAAAACCAGCACGGACGGTCCGCTGCCCAGTTTTTCGGGACGACTGAATCCCTCCGGGGGAATATCCATCCCAATGCCGGTATCAACAACGATGCACACATCGGGCTCGCCGATATGCGCGAGCGAAATCGCGCCTCGAGCGCCTACTTCTTCCTGAACGGAGGCGGCGCCGAGCACGGTATTGGGGTGTCTGGCCGTCTTGAGTTTTCGCATGACGTCGATGACGATAGCGCAAGCGACCCGGTTGTCAAAGGCCTTGGCCATGTACAAATCCGGGTTACCCATAATGGTGAACTGACTCTCCGGAATGATCGGATCACCGATCTTGACCCCCAGCTTCTTGGCTACGTCAAACCCTTCCTGGGCGCCGACATCAATAAACATATCCTTGATTTCCATGACCTTTTCGCGGTCCTTCGGCTCGAGAATATGCGGCGGCCGTGAACCAACCACACCGACCACGGCTCCTTTGGCCGTCATGATCCGCATCCGCTGAGCCAAGGCAACATGTCCCCACCACCCGCCGACCGGAAGGAATTTGACATACCCTTCCTTGGTAACCTCTTTGACCATGAATCCGATCTCGTCCATGTGGCCGACGACCATCACTCGCGGATTGGCGGCCGTGCCCTTCTTGCGACCGAGAATCGAACCCAGACGATCATACTCAACCGAATTGGAGAGCGGTTTCAATTCGCGTTCCATGATGCGGCGAACTTCGCCCTCGTACCCGCTGATACCGTTAACTTCGGTAATTTCTTTTAGCAGCAGTTCAGTCTTATCCACAGGTTTACCTCTCTAAGGACTGTGCCCGACGACGGCTCGATCCGGGCGTGTAAGGGGCTGAATATAAACAACCGGAGATTGGCCGTAAACCCTAAATTTCGATATGGTTGCCCAACTCCGAAAGCGTACTTACACGGCGGACATCCGCCGGCATATCGGCCGGGTACTCGCGGTCCGGTTTGACTCTCAGGATCGCCGGCATGCCAATGGAGGTCGGACCGACGATATCCTCAATATAACGGTCGCCGATATAGATGCATTCGGCCGGGGCATAGCCGGCCAGATTAGCCGCCCGATAGAAGATATCAGGGTGGGGTTTCCGCAATCCGAAAGAAGATGAGAAGATCGTAAAATCCAGGAAGGGTTTGATCCCGAAGCGCTTCAATTCACCGAGATGGGCCCGTTCCGGGAATACCGTGTTGGATATCAACCCGATAGTCGGAAAGCGAGCCTTTAGCCGTTCCAGAGTCTCAATCGTGTCCTGGTAAATATACAGATGCTTCTCGACCGGTTCGTAGTAGGCATCGAAGAAGGCTGTCAGCAGTTCCTCGTCGCACGGGATATTGCACTTAGCGAGGTATTCCCGTGCCACCTTGGGGACATCCCACTCGACCAGCGACTCAGCCGCATGCCGGCGGTAGGCTTCCTTTGCTTGTTCGAAGGCGGCATGAAATTCGGTCGGCTCGACGACCTGATGCCCCTTCTTCGCCAGGTACTTCCGGGCGGAAGCCGCGCATAGCTTATTCAGTTCTTCCCAGGACACGGATTCATACTCGATCAGGGTGGAACCCAAATCGAATATGATCGCTTTCGGTTTCAGCTTTTCCAGACTCGGTTAGTACCTTTCCAGCGCTGAATTGATGATCGCCGCAACCAGATCGTCAAATTCCATACCGACACACTTGGCCGCCATTGGCGCCAGTGAGAGATTAGTCATCCCCGGTAGGGTATTTGCCTCCAGGCAGTAGAATTTGTGATCATCGCCAAGTATGAAATCAATCCGGGTCAGGCCTGCACACCCCAGCACTTGATACGCCTGCATGGCTGCCTTCTGCACGTCCTGCGTTTGCTCGGGTGAAATGGGCGCGGGTGCAAGATACTCCGATTTTCCCTTGGTGTACTTGGCCTCGTAATCGTAAAGCGGGTTCTTGGGCTTGATCTCCACAACCGGCAGCGCTTTACCGTCAAGGACTGACACGGTCAATTCGCGGCCGAGGACATATTCCTCGACCAGGATATTGAGCGATTCCCGGGCCGCCGCCAGCAACGCCTCTGTCAATCCCGACTCGGCCTCGACCTTGGTCAGCCCGACTGTCGATCCCCCGTCATTTGGCTTCACGATCACGGGAAATTTCAGGTTGGCAATGATATCCTGCTGCACCGATTCGAGCGTCGTGTGGCCGGTCAGTCGATAGAGCATCCACTTCGGCGTGGTCAAACCCACGGAGATGAACAATTGCTTGGACATCGCCTTGTTCATCGCGACAGCCGAAGCGGTCATGTCGGAACCGGTATATTTCTTTCCGGCCAGATCGAGCAGGTTCTGCAGCGAACCATTTTCCCCCATGCCGCCATGCAGGCCGATCATGACCAATTCGACATCGGCAAAGTCCCGCGAGGCCAGCGTCACCGGAAGCGCCGCCGACACTTCCGGCGCGGTGAGATCAGTGGATTCGGGCGCCGGCTGGCCGCTCTCGATGAACTTTCCCTCGGCCATGGCCAGCATGCGACCGTCAGCCGGGTCCATGGCGAGTACCGTGTGCCCCAGGCGCTGTAGCGCTTCGTAGATTGCCGCCCCGCTACGCATAGACACGTCGCGCTCGCTCGATTTTCCCCCCGCCAACAAGAGTATCTTCATTGCTTACCGTTAGTCTTCTTCAATCGGATAAATCTATGTACCACATACCCAACAATCACAATTGCCAATACGGGCAGAATAATCAGATTGTAGGTCCTGAAAAACCGCTCAATGTCAGTGTAATTTTGGAACACCTCGACCGCAACATAAATCAATAGCGATGCAAACAGGATATAGGATATGGCGGTGAAGATCAACATCTTCACCGTGTTGTACTCGGCAATGCCGGCGGCAATCACCAAGGCGGAGCGCACGCCAATCATGAAACGCGACAGGATGATGATCAGCGCCCCCCAGCGCTGCAGCCGACCCTCCATCCGATGGATATCGTCAGCCGAAAAGTACTTGAAATTCTTCTTCAAGAAATAGGCACGGCCATAGCGGGACCCCAGCAAGAACAACAGTAGAACCGACGTGAGCCCGCCCAGAATTATCGCGGCGAATGCGCCGACCGGATTTATCCGCCCTGCGGCAATGAGTCCGCCCGCCACGGCAATAAACGTGTCCCCCGGGAACGGCGGGAATATGTTCTCAATAAAGCAGGCGGCAAACAGCACACCATACACCCAGAACGAACCGTAGGCGAAAATCTGATCGAGAAACTGGTTTACCGATTGAATTCCATCAAGCATACGAGGCAATCAAACAGACAGCCGCTGCGGCTATCCCTTCTTCACGACCGACAAATCCCAGTTTTTCACAGGTGGTCGCTTTAATGCCGATCGCGTCAACGGAGAGACTCAGGGTGACCGCAAGCCGCTCCTTCATGGCGGCAATGTGCGGATTGACATGCGGGCGCTCCGCCATCAGCGTGACGTCGATATTCACCACATAGTATCCCCGTTCGCGAAGCATCGAGGCGACCTCGGCAAGAAGCTTGAGCGAGTCGATATTCTTGTACCTCGCATCACTCGGTGGGAAGTGCTGCCCGATATCCGGAAGTCCGGCGGCGCCGAGCAGCGCGTCCATCACCGCATGAACCAATACGTCGGCGTCACTATGTCCCTGTAGCCCCGACTCGTGGGCAATGTCTACGCCGCCGAGCACTAGCCGCCGTCCGGCCACCAGCCGGTGAACATCATATCCGTGACCAACACGCAACCTAGACATATGACCCCCGGGTAAGTAATGTCTCAATCAACAACAAGTCGTAACCAAAAGTGATTTTCGGATTTGGGGACCGCGGTTCGATCACGGTCACCTGTGTGCCGGACTGCTCCACCAAGACAGCATCATCCGCGGCCGGGGCATTCACTGACGTCCGCTCGTGCGCCAACCGGATGAGTTCGTAGGTGAACACCTGCGGTGTCTGGGCAAGATAGTGCAATTCCTTGGACAACGTTTTTTCGATAACCCCATCCCTTACCACTTTGAGTGCATCGGTGCACCGCGAGGCCAGTATCGCCGCTCCTGATCGCTTTCCGGCGGCGACGACGGCTGCAATATCGTCCACGGAGGTCAGCGGTCGCGCCCCATCGTGAATTGCCACCAATTCCGTTGAATGGCTCAATGACTGTAGTCCCAAACGAACGGAATCGGCCCTGGTCTGGCCGCCCGATACGATCCTTCGTACCTTTGCCGCTCCCGCATCAGAAACCAGGTCAGCCGCCCGTTCCATATACTCCTCGGCCACTACCAGAACGATGTCGGAAATGCAGCCGGAATCCTCGAAGCGCCCGATTGTCCACGCCAGCACCGGCTTACCGGCCACCGGCAAGAAGACTTTGGGCAGCTCGCCGCCAAAGCGCTCCGATCGCCCGGCCGCCACTATGATCGCTGTGCAGGACATGATGTCGGGAATATAGACTCTGCCCGTACCGGGGCGAAAGCATTTTATAGAATCAGCATCGCGTCGCCATATGAGTAGAAACGGTACCGCTCGTCGATTGCCGCACGATAAAGCTCCATCAGCCGATCATGACCGATAAGCGCACTCACCAGTACCAGAAGTGACGACTTGGGCAGATGAAAATTAGTAATGAGATTATCGACCACTCGGAAATTGAAGCCGGGCCGAACATATAGATCAATCATGCCCGTAAATGGCTGCACCTGTCCGTCTGCATTTGGCGCTCCCTCCAGCGTACGTACCGACGTTGTCCCCACGGCAAACACCCTCCCGCCCCTTCGGCGCACCCGGTTGAGAGTCGTCGCGGCCAACGGTGTAAGCTCGGCAAACTCCGGATCCACAACGTGATCCTCAATATGCTCAACCGAAATCGGCTTAAACGTGCCCGGCCCGACATGAAGCGTCAGTTCAATCAGGCTGACCCCCTTTGCCGCAATCTCGTCGAGCAGAGTCTCGCGTGAAATGCAGGCCGGCCGTCGGTGCTGCCACCGCCCCCTCATGGGTGCGGCCAGCAAAAACGGTCTGATAACGGCGCAGATCGGTCGGGGCATCTTCGCGACGGATGTAAGGCGGCAACGGCATATGGCCAAATTCACGCACCGCCTTCACTCGTTGCGAACGAGATTCAAAGCGGACAAGCCACGAACCCTCATGCAGAAATTGATCCAAAATGACGTATTGGCGATCATCGAAGTGAATTCTCTCCCCCTCCTTCACTCGCCGCGAGGGTGACACCAGCGCTTCCCATTGCTCGCCTCGCCCGGTCTCAGCGGGCAGTTTCCTGACCAGAAACACCTCCACTCGACCGCCGGTGGCACGGTGCCCCCAGAGCCGGGCCTTAAATACCTTGGTGTTATTGACCACCAGGGCGTCCCCCTTCTTCAGATACTCGGTAATCTTCGGAAACGCGGTGTGAGTCGTCTGCCCACTGCGACGATCATAAACCAGCAATCGAGATGCGCCCCGATGTTCAGGCGGATACTGAGCAATGAGCTCCGGTGGGAGATGATAATCGAAGTCTTCGAGTTTCACGGCAAAATAACGTGTCAGACAATCGACGTGAGTCTCTGGAGATAGATATGGACGAGCATCGCCTGTTCCGGCGTAAGCGGCTGTCCGGCCTTGCAACTTCCGCTCAGATGGTTCGCCACGGTGTCGAGGGCGACACGGGTATCCTCGACCGTCAGGACATACCCCTTTTCCTGACGCAACCGATCGCGATGACGCAGAGTCTCCGTCAATAACACGGCTACGGTCCCCAGAGCATTCGCATCGCCGGTAAAGGGAGCACCCGTTGAACGGAGAAGCTCTTCAAATGAGGCGTAATCGTTCATCAGAATAGACTCTCCTGCGCGTTGCCGCCGGCAATCTTCAATCCCAGGTGCCGGGCGGCCTCAGGCGACGTCATCCGCCCTCGCTTTGTGCGTTGAACAAAACCAATCTTCAATAAGTACGGCTCGACCATGTCGACGAGCGTGTCGATCTCCTCGTTTAGGGTGGCTCCGAGCGCCTCAATCCCCACCGGCCCCCCCTTGTAATATTCGATGATAATGCGAAGGAATTTACGGTCGAGTTCGTCCAGTCCGTTGACGTCGATACCCTCGGCATCAAGAGCCCTGAAGGCAATACCAGTGTCGAGATTGCCGTTCGCCTTCACCGCCGCCCAATCACGTACTCGCCGCAACAATCGGTTGGCGATTCGCGGGGTTCCTCGAGACCGGCCGGCTATCGCTGCCGCCGATTCGCGATCGATCTTGATCTCCAGCAGGTCCGCAGACCGCAGAATGATCTCCTCGAGATCTGCGACCGGATAGAAATCCAGATGGTAGTGCAGTCCAAAACGGTCGCGTAGGGGCGCCGAGAGCATGCCCGCCCGCGTGGTGGCGCCGACCAGTGTAAATCGCTTCAAAGGCACATTGATCACCTTGGCAAAAGCGCCTTTGTCCACCACGAAATCCACCTTGAAGTCTTCCATGGCCGGGTAGATGAATTCTTCGACTATCGGCGACAACCGGTGGATTTCATCGATAAACAGAATGTCGCGATCTTCCAGATTGGTCAGAATCCCCATCAGGTCGCCGGTGCGCTGGAGCGACGGGCCGGATGTCGAGACGATACGCGAGCCCATTTCGTGAGCGATGATGTGCGCCAATGTCGTCTTGCCGAGTCCGGGAGGGCCATAAAGTAATACATGCTCGATGGCCTCGCTGCGCCCTCGAGCCGCTTCGAGCAATACAAATAATTTTTCCTTCAGCTCACGCTGGCCGATATACTCCTTGAGCGTTTTGGGCCGTAGCGAGAACTGGACCAGATCTTCTTCCGGCCCGAGCTGTGCGCCTGAGACAATTCGTTCGCGTGCCACCTTACGAACTCACCTTCGCCTTTTGTGATTTTTGCTCATTGCGAAACACCACGGTGATCAGGTCCTCAACTTTTTGTATCCCGGGATTCGCCTTCACCGCATGGTTGACCATCTCCAACGCTTCGGCTCGCTTGTACTGAAGTTGGACCAGCACTTCCACCGCCTCGTCCAGGAACGGTGAAGTCACCCTTTCGCGAATGGCCAGCGGTTCCTCGATTTTCGAAAGGGCGAATTTCGCCATCTTGCCGTTCAATTCGGCGATAATCTTTTCCGCCAGGCGCGCGCCAATTCCGGGCAGGCGGCTCAGCGTGGCCGGATCTTTGGTTTCGATCGCCGCCGCGATATCGCGAATCGGAAGCACCAGGCATTTGAGGGCCTTCTTTACCCCCAGTCCAGACACTTGCGTAAACAGCGAGAAGAACTCCCGTTCGACCGGTTCGGTGAATCCCACCAGACGCGGGTAATGACTCGACTTCATGTCGCCCGCTTCGATGTAGTAGATCGTCTCGAAACTTATCGGTTGGCCGACCTGCCCCCGATCCTTCAGCCGTCCAGCCAGTCCCGACGGCACCAGGACTTCATACGAAAGGCCGTGATTCTCGATCAGCGCCGATTGCTCGCCGACCGATACCAATACGCCGCTAATACGACTAATCATCGCCTGGTCGCCCTTTCCTGCGCCAACACCCGACAGTGACACAACGCCACAGCCAAGGCATCGGCCGCATCCGGAGGTTCCGGAACAACTTTGAGCAGCAGGCTCGATGTAATCATGCGTTGCATCTGCGCTTTTGTCGCCTGTCCGTTACCGGTGAGCGATTTCTTCACTTTTGTCGCGGCGTAGGAGTGGACCGGTATTCCCGCCTCCGCCGCCTTCAGAAACACTATTCCTCGCGCGTGCCCCATAATAATAGCGGTTTTCGGATGGGCATAATGCGAGTACAGCTCTTCCAGCGCCACCACCTCCGGCGCAAACTGAGTCATGATTCCTTCCAACTCCCGGCCAATTTCACACAAGCGCTCGGCCATCGAATTGTGGTCGTCAGTGCGGATGACTCCGCCCTCCAACAGCCGGGCCTGCCCGTCGACCCAATCAAGAAGGCCGTAACCGGTTATATTCAAACCGGGGTCAATACCCAATATAATCACCCGTTCACCGTTCCGGACATCACGTCTTAGCCAAGCGCAGAAGGGACAACTTTGTGCTGTAACTGGCTATATAAGGCGGTCTGAGGCGCCAAAATCAAGCTAAAAGTCCCCCTCCCGACAGCGCGCGGGTAGCGGGGGACAACAAAAGAAAGGGAGCGCCGCCAACGCGACGCTCCCGTAGTTGTGCAATGGTGTGGTTGTCGATCGCCTTACTGACAACCAGGCTTTAGCGGCTCAAAACTGATAAAGAGGTGTCTGACCAGCACGGTCAGGTCTTCTATGTCCACTATGCAATCACCATTTACGTCGTACATGAGATGCAGTTCCGGCATTACCGCCGACATAAACAGCGCGTCGACCATAGCCGATATATCTCCGATATCGACGTTTTGGTTTCCGTCGCAGTCGCCCGACGCCCAGGTCCAGAAGTTCCTGGGGGTTGCCACAACGAGGCGGTTCGTCTTGTCGCGTGCCGTCACTCGCCACCAGTAGTGAAGATTCGGGGAGAGCGAATCGGCTGTCGTCCAGGTGATAGCCTTCAGGGATTCGACCTGAATCTTGAACAAGAAGCCTGGATCCGTGGCCAATTCGAGCGTGTAGCTGACGGAATCGAACGGGTCGGGATCGACCGCCGCTTGCCAGTCGAACTCCGGCAACAGCGTGTAGACGGGCTTTCCGGCTTGCACCGGCGGCGAAATGAGGCCAAACATCTGTGGAGCTTCAGGCGCCGTATTGGTACCGAACCAGGCAAACGCACCCCAAGGCGAGTATTCAAAGCCGTCGTACGCGCGGGCCCGCCAGTAATAGGCCGTGTTGTCAGAAAGGCCGGGTGAGACTGTCCAGAAAGTGCCGGTACCACCGGGAAGTCCGGAAACCTGAGCTGCCGGAGATGAGGAGAGTGAATCAGTAAACACCTGGAAATCATAGGAGATTGTTTCTCCGGAGTCGTCAACGACTCCACTGACCGTCAGGACAGGCGTAAGCGTGGTCCACACACCGAGTCCGGGGCTCACCCGAACCGGCGTGCTCGGTGCAGCATTGGTGCGGAAGTTGAAACTATACCACGCAGACCACTCCGTGCCATCCGAGACTCTGAGCCGGCCATAGTACTTGGTCCCGTCGCTGAGCGACAGTCCGGCATACGTCACTGATTGGCTGGCCGACACGAACACCGGCGGCGCCCACATTTCGGCGATACCCCAGCTGTTGTCGGTCCCGATGGCGATTTCGAATTCCGTCTGCGCCGCGGCCGAGGACGACCACTCAAATAGCGGAGATTCGGTAATGACATGTGAATTCATCGCCACACCGTCAATGGAAACCGCATTTACCAAGACACTCGGGCAGCCCACCGTACCTGCACCGATTAACACTCCGCAGGAGTTGTTGGCGGGGGCACACGGTGAAGTCTCCGGAATCGAGGCCAGCGATTGATCGCAAATAAGCGGATCAAGCGAGAAATTGCCGTCAATATGCTGTTGTGCCTCAATATCCGACGTCCAGTCGCCGTTGGCGTTGCCATAGATATCCGTGCACGACAGACTCACCGGTCCGCCGGACGCGTTTATCGCACGACCCAGCGTAGTCGCAGTAATGATCGAGTTGCTTATGTACACGTTCTCCAGCGCCCTGATGACCGAACTGCTGGCACTCGTGCCACCATTCGCATAAAACGTGCAGTTGTCAAACCGATGAATGCCTGAGTTCTGGTTGTATGATGCAGCACCATCACCTGATGCGGAATTGTACTGGAAGAGGCAGCGCGTGAAGGTCACATCGCTGTATACCGAGATTGCTGCGCCGCCGTAGGGCGCCTGGTTGGCGACAAAGCGACAATCCTGAACCTTCGGCGTTTCAGAGCGGTCAAACGACAGGGCCCCACCACACCAAGACGAGATATTGCTCTCAAACGTACAATTACGAATAATCGGGAGATTAGAATAATACAACGATATAGCTGTGCCCTTGCCGTCGGTCTGGTTTCCATTAAACACGCAATTTGCAATTATCGGGGCCGAGTTGTAGAGTATCACGGCCGTGGAATCAGCATTGATAAACGAGATTCCGCGGATAACTGTCAAGGAATCCGCCCCGTTGTCAGCCTTGAGGAAGTAGTTGCGGTCCCCTGCGGCGTCCAGCACCGTGACGGCCGGACCGCTCTCCGAATACAGCGTGATCGGTCGGTTCGGCAGACTGAGACCGATGAATCCCGGCCCGGAATAGACGCCCGGCCGGAGCATTACTGAGTCGAACGCATTGGCAGCGGCGAACGCCTCCGAAATCGTGGCGTAATCATCCGGAACGATGAGTACGCGGGCGGACTCGACTACGTGCATCGTGGCGTATCGCCAATCGCCCCAGGCCGTACCGTTGTTCACGCGCAGGCGGAGATAGTAGGTGCCGGGCATCTCGAGCGTCGCGCCGGCGTAAACAACACTGGTGTCGGATGAAGTAACCGGTCCGGGAGTCCACATCTCCGCTGACGTCCAGTCCTGGTCGGTACCGACCTGAATTTCGAATTCCACCTGAGTAGATGCGGGATCGTCGTAGTATGTCCAGAAGATTGTAGGGGTCTGCGTGAAAACATTATCCCCCAATGCGTCAGGACCGAAGTTGATGTTTACGGCGTTCGGAGTGACAGGTGATCCCCACTCAACTATGAACGCAGCACTTCCCAATGCGCCATAGTCGTTCCACTGGCCGGTGTACCCGAGCCTGGTCATAACCGTCGCAAAATTCTCGATACCGCTCGAGTTGCTCGGCTCTCCACTGTGCCAGTTGGTGTACCCCCACGATTCTCCGGAGGTCCAGACCCAGTCGCCTTCATTCAGACTGTCGGTGGCGCCTATCCAGAATACTCCTTCAGGATAGATGAGTGATTCGACAAAGGACTGCTCCGAAGCACTGGTAATCGATACCAGGTAGCCTCCCAACTTCTGTGCCGAATCATTGGCCTGATACCAGGTATAACCTCCGCCCACCAGAAGATACTGGTGTCCATTTTCAGGATTCGCGACCTGCCCCCAACTCGACGAGGCAAGTATCAACAGCACGCCGAGTACGAATGTGAAGCGAGTACAATGCATGGTGGTACCCCATAGCGGATTGCTTTGAACGCCATTAGACAAATCATACACCTATATCACTAAGATGTAATAATGCCTCTTTATGTCAACTATTTTCTTCCCCTTTTTGCGGACACCGCACATATCTCGCCGTTTCACCGCTCGGGTAAAGTCATACAGGTGTAATGACGACGTTGGGCGGCCGAACATCGGAACGACATTGCCCCAAAGAAGAAAGCCCCGCCGGACGGCGGGGCTTGTAGAAGATCCGTCAAAGAACTATCTACTTGGCGAATTCAGTGGTTCTCGTCTCGCGGATCACGGTCACTTTGATCTGCCCGGGATATTGCATCTCGCTTTCAATCTTTGCCGCAATATCGGCAGCCAGAATCTGGCTGGCCAGATCGTCGACCATGGCATGCTCCACTATCACCCGGATCTCACGACCGGCCTGAATCGCATACGCCTTGGAGACTCCCTTGAAGCTGTCGGCGAGCGCTTCCAACTGCTGCAGACGCTTCACATACGCTTCCAGCGGCTCACGACGGGCACCCGGTCGAGCGCCGGAAACGGCGTCGGCCGTTTGCACCAGAATCGGATACGGACTGACCATCGGCACGTCGCCGTGGTGCGATTCAATGGCATTGATCACGAACTCATGCTCTTTGTAACGACGCATGAAATCGGCGCCGATCTGGGTATGCGTCCCTTCAGTCTCGCGGTCAATGGCCTTGCCGATGTCGTGCAAGAGGCCGCACCGCTTGGCCATCACCGGGTCGAGTTCCAACTCGGCGGCCATCAAACCGCAGAGCATGGCAACTTCCTTGGAGTGACCCAGCACGTTCTGACCGTAACTGGTGCGGTAATTCAGTTTGCCCAGGAGCCGAATCACGTCGAGATGCAGTCCATGGATGCCGAGTTCAAAGCAGGCCTGCTCGCCCGCTTCGCGCACGATGACATCCATTTCCTTCTGCGTCTTCTCCACTACTTCTTCAATGCGAGTCGGGTGGATGCGACCGTCGGAGATCAGTTTCTCCAGTGACATGCGGGCAATTTCGCGACGAACGGGATCGTAGCCGGAGAGAATCACCGCCTCGGGGGTGTCATCCACGATGACGTCGATTCCGGTGCAGGTCTCAAACGCGCGGATATTGCGCCCCTCGCGCCCGATGATGCGCCCTTTCATTTCGTCATTGGGCAGGTTGACCACCGACACCGTGCTCTCCACCGTGTGATCGGCGGCACACCGATAGATCGCCCGAAGGATGATCTCCTTGGATTCCTTCTCGGCGTCCTGCTCCGCTTTTTCTTTGATTTCCTTGATATATGCCGCCGCCTCGACGCGGGCCTCATTGGTCATGTTTTCCATGAGCTGGCGCTTGGCTTCTTCGGGCGACATCTGCGCAATGCGGGTCAGCTTGTCGTTTTGCTGGGTGATGATCTGGGCCAGTTCGGCCTCGCGCAATCCGATCCCTTTGTCGCGGGTCTGCAGCGCCTTGTCGCGAGTATTCAGCTCGCGATCCTTATTGTCCACCGATTCGATTTTCTTCTGAAGGACGGATTCGCGTTCGTCAAGACGCTTTTCCAGCTTCTCGGCCTCGCGCCGCCGTTCCTCCATTTCTTTATCTATGGCCCCCTTGAACTTGAGAAACTCTTCCCGGGCCTCCAGCGCGGCTTCCTTCTTGCGGATTTCGGCCTGTCGCTCGCCTTCCGCAATGATTCGTTTGGCCTCAGCGCGAGACGCATCAAGGCTTTTCTGCCCGATCCGACGCGATAGTGCCCACGCCACGCCAAACCCAAGGCCGGCGGCAACAATGACCGCCAGGACGAGTGTGACGATTGAATTCATCGGTTCCTCCCACCCGGTAAGTACAGCTCACCGAGCGTTCCGCAGTGTATGGTTAAATTGGGGTCGGGAAGAAAACAGACGAATGACGCCGTGCGGTCCTCTCAGTGGGCATTGCCACCGAGAGCATCCTCAAGACGCGTGAGCATGGAGTCCAGACGATCAGCTGAAACCTGTTCGATCTGGTCAAGATTACCGGATTTATCCAATAACTCGGATGCAAACGAAAGAGCGGTAAGAATGGCGATGCGATCGCGGGCTTTGGAACGGCTCGAGAAAGCCATCTCCTGCATCCGCTGGTCAACCATTTTAGCTACCCGTTCGATGTGTGCCGGGTCGACATCTGAGGTTACCGGATAGGTCTCCCCCAGTATTTCGACGACAACCTTGTTTTCTTCGTGCTGCACAGACATGTCAGGTATAGATCTATATCCCGATTCGGCTGTATTTCCTTAACCCACTAACTATTACGGAAAAAGAACGGGTATTCTAAAGATTTCGTCAAGGGGAATGTTAGGAACCCATCCGCTCCAGTTCCTCGATCCGCTCCAGAATCGACGACAGCTTGGTCTTGACCGTCTCGGTCTGGTCGTTCTGCCGCAACTTCAGTTGTTCGACCTGCTGCCGGGCGCCGTCGAGCTCGGCCCGCAGCGTCTTGTTTTCGTCCTTCGTACGCCGGTTCTCCTGGCGCAGTTCGCCAATCATTTCGATCATCTTGCTGATCTTGGCCTCCAACTCGTCAAAGCGATCGGACATTACGCCTCCCTCAGTTCCGCACTATATCTCTCTTTGAGCTTGCCCACCACTTTCTGCTGCACCGCATCAACCTCTTCCCCCGAAAGCGACCTATCCGCCGCCCGGTACGTAATGGCAATGCCTACTGACTTCTTACCGGCCGGAATCGGTTTGCCAATGTACAGATCAAAGACCCGAACGGCCTCGGCCAGATTGCCCGCCTCCGCCTGTACTGTGGAGATGATTTCCTGCACCCGTACCGACTGATCAACTATCAGAGCCAGGTCGCGCGGGGCCGCCGGAAATACCGGGAGGGGTTGGAAGGTAGTTCCCTCGCGGCACATCGTCATCAATGTATCCAATTGTAGTTCAGCAAGATAGACGGGTTGCTTAATGTCAAACTTGCGACCAAGTTCGGACTGAAGTCGGCCGATAACCCCGATTTCTTTGCCGCCGGCCGTGATCCGATACGCGGTGCCCTTGTCCCAGATGGAATGGTCAGATGACACGAATTCGAGGTTTGGCCAGTGATAATGGCTAGCGAGAATCTCCAGTGCACCAGTCAGATCATAAAAATCCTGTGGCCGGGGCTTGTCACGCCAGTTGCCCGGCGTGTTGCCTGTCACCGCCAACGAAAGGCGCGAATCTTCACGGAATTCGTCGTCTACCGGCGGAAAATAGGCGCGGCCAATTTCGAACAGACGCAAATCCACATTGCGATGCGAGATATTGTGGCCCACTGCTTCAAGCGACGTCAGCAGCAGCGTGTTACGCATGATATCCAAATCCTCCGCCACCGGGTTGAGAACCCTGAGCTGCGGAAGGTCCGGATAGAGGAGCGTCGCTTGCCTGCTGTGTGCCAGACCGTGGCCGAGAATCTCATCGAAACCGGCGCCGGTCATGAGGCGACGAACGGTATGCTCGAACAGGTCTTCGCGATGCTCCGGAGTAAACAACGGCCCTGTGTTGTGCACCGATCCGGGAATCGTGTCGTAGCCGTCGATCCGGGCGATTTCCTCGATGAGATCGATTTCTTTCTCGATGTCATGACGAAACGTCGGGGCGGTGACTTTCAACGGGCCATTACCCTCGACTGTGAATTCAAGCCCGGTTAGTATCTCTCTCATCCGCGCCACCGGTTTCTTCACCCCGAGGATCGCATCGCACCGTTCCGGACGGAGGATTACCGTGCGCGGCTCGATGCGCGTGGGGTAGTTGTCAACCAGACCATCAAGAACCGTTCCCCCGGCCAGATCACACATAAGCGCCGCCGCGCGGCTTGATGCGTAGTCCAGTCCGTTGGGGTCAACTCCGCGTTCAAACCGGTTGGAGGCATCAGTCTGCTTGTCCATCATCTTGCGACCTCGACGGATGACTTTCGGGTCAAAGTAGGCGACCTCGAGCAACACGGTTGTGGTCGAATCGGATACCTCGGACGACGCGCCCCCCATCACACCGGCTGCTCCCAACGCTTCTTTGGCATTCGTGATGAGCAGTACCACTGGTGACAGCGTATGCTCTTTGCCGTCAAGCGTAGTCAGCTTTTCTTTGTCCTTGGCGCGACGAACTACCAGATGATCGGAGCCGAAACGGTCAAAATCGAAGGCGTGAAGCGGATTTCCGCATTCAAGCATGACAAAATTCGTGATATCGACGACATTGGAAATGGGCCGTACACCGCAAGCGAGCAATCTCCGGCGAAGCCACCATGGCGACGGCCCGATTTTTACTCCTGTGATCACGCGAGCCGTGAAGCGAGGACAGGCAGCAGGGTCGTCTATCGACACCCTGATGCGAGACGAGGCTTTTTCCCTCGACGTCTTCAATTCCACCGACGGTCGCCGCACTTTCACGCCCGCAACGGCGGCCAGGTCGCGGGCCATGCCGATCGCCGACCAGGCGTCGCCACGATTGGGCGTCAGTTCGACGTCCAGAATGTAATCGTCAAAATCGAGTTCATCGACGAGCGGTCGCCCGATGACGGCGGATGAATCAAGTACCATGATGCCGCCATGATCGCCGGATATGCCGAGTTCATCCTCGGCACAGATCATGCCGCTGGATTCGACGCCGCGAATCTTAGCCTTCTTTATTTCCAGTCCGCCGGCGACGGTCGCTCCAACCAGCGCGACGGGGACCTTCTGTCCGACCGCCACGTTCGGCGCTCCGCAAATCACCTGAAGGACTTCGGTGCCAACGTCAACAGTCGTCTTGCGAATCTTGGAGGCGCCTTCGACCGGATCAACGGTCTTCACGTGCCCGACTACGACGTTCTTCATGTGGACGGCGGTCGATTCAACAGACTCGCAGTTGAGCCCACAGGCGACCATCCGCTTGGCCATCTCGTCAGGCGACCATTCGATGCCGGTAAGTTCTCTGAGCCAGAGATACGATACTTTCATCAGACAAACTGCCGCAGGAAGCGCACGTTGTTGTTAAACAGCAGGCGAATGTCATTCATGCGATACTTGAGCATTGCCACTCGTTCGACCCCCATGCCAAAAGCGTAGCCGGAGTACTTCTCCGAATCCCACCCGGCCTTTTCCAGTACGTTGGGATGAATCATGCCACAGCCGAGAATCTCCAGCCAGCCGGCATGCTTGCAGAGCTGACACCCCTTCCCCTGGCAAAGGAAGCAGGAAATGTCGACCTCGGCCGATGGTTCCGTAAATGGAAAGTACGACGGCCGCCAGCGCAATTTCAAGTTCTCCCCGTAGAACGAGCGACAGAAGGCGGTGATGCTCCCCTTCATGTCGGCCATGGTAATTCTCTCATCGACCAGGAACCCGTCGACCTGATGGAACGAAACGTGGGAGCGGGTCGTGATTTCTTCGTTTCGAAACGTCTTGCCGGGCGTAATGATCTTCACCGGCGGCTTTCGCTTCTCCAGCTCGCGCGGCTGAACCGGCGTGGTGTGGGTACGAAGCAGCCGGCCGCCTTCCACGAAGAAGGTATCCTGCATATCGCGGGCTGGATGATCGGGGGGAAATTCAACGACTCGAAATTGTAGTAATCGGTCTCGACATGCGGACCACGGGCAATCTCAAACCCCATGCCGTAGAAGGTACGACAGATATCTTCCATCACCCGGTTCGTGACATGCATCGCCCCGGCTCTTTGGCCGGTGCCTGGAAGAGTGGGATCGAACAGCTCCTTCTCGGACGGTTGTTCGAAGCGGGACCCCGCCTGGACGAAGGTTTCCTCGAGATGCATCCGCACCTGGTTGGCCTTGGCGCCGACCGATTTCTTCTCTTCAAGGGAAAGCTGGCCGAGCGATTTGAGAACCGTCGAAAGCGGTCCCTTGCGGCCAAGGTAGTAGACTTCAAGGTCTTTCAGCGACCCGAGCGAATCCGCTTTCTGGATTCGCTCGAGTGCTTCAGATTCCAAGCGAGTAACCTCGTCGAGCAGTGACATACATCACCGAACTACTTGCCGGCGGCAAGCCCGGCGAGATTCGAGAAGGTCGCCATATCGCGGGCGGCGATATCGGCGAGCATCTTGCGATCAAGCGTCACTCCGGCCTTCTTCAATCCGTAGATCAAAGTCGAGTAATTGGTGCCGCATTCGGCGGCCGCGGCCGAAATACGGGCAATCCACAGACTGCGGAATTCGCGTTTTTTGCGACGCCGATCCGCGAAACCGTATCGCAAACCGCGATGAACGGTTTCTATGGCAGTCCGGTACAGTTTGCTCCGGCCGCCGAAGCCGCCCTTGGCGCGGTCGAGGACTTTCTTGTGTCGACGGTGCGCGGCGACGTTATTTTTTGCGCGTGGCATTTCTCTACTCCTGCATCAAATCGTTTTCGTCAGTCTTGCAGCATGCGCTTCACGTTCTTCTCATCGGCCTTGGAGACCATAGTGGCCTTCCGCAACTGGCGGATTCGCTTCGGCGTCATCTTGCTCAATATGTGCGTTTTGAACGCATGGCGCCGTTTGATCTTACCCGTGGCGGTTTTTTTGAACCGCTTGGTGGCGCTCTTCTTGGACTTCATCTTCGGCATCGGTTTACCTGCTGATTGTATGGTTACTTACTTGTTCACTCACTCAAATTCTGGTCAGCCGGCTCGTCCTGTGCCTCGTGTGGCCTTTCTTTGGGGGCCTCTTTGGCCGCGTGGCTCACCTTCTGCGCGTGCAGCTTTTTCAGGATATCCGGTCGCGGCGCCAGGATGGCATTCATATTGTGCCCTTCCATGTTCGGCGCCGATTCGACAATGGCTATGTCGGACAAATCCTTGAGCACCTGATCGATCACCTTGCGTCCGAAATCGATGTGGGCCATTTCGCGACCACGAAACATCACATAGACGCGCACCTTGCTCCCTTCCTGAAGGAACTCACGAACATGCTTCGTCTTGAAGTTGAAGTCATGATCGTCGATCTTCGGCCGATAGCGCATCTCCTTCACCTGGAAGGTGTGCTGTTTCTTCTTGGCGATCTTGTCTTTTTTGGAAAGCTCGTACTTGTACTTTCCAAAATCCATGATGCGGCAGACCGGCGGCCGAGCGGTGGGTGAAATTTCCACCAGATCGAGCGCCAATTCTCGCGCCCGGTCGAGCGCTTCCCCGGTCGGCAAAATGCCAATCTGTTCTCCGTCCGGTCCAATCAGGCGAATCGGAGAGACGCGAATGCGGTGATTAATCCGCACATCTTTGGTGCTGATGCAAGCCTCCTCGGTACAATTACCGTTTGTCCGCCGCCGCCAATCCCTTGGAGGCGATCTCTTCTTTCAACAGGGCGACCACTTCGGCTATCGGTCTTGCGCCGAGGTCCCCAACACTATGTTTGCGAAGCGCGACCGCGCCACCTTGCGCCTCTCGTGCTCCCACTATCCCCATATATGGCACCTTCAACATCTCTGCGTCGCGGATCTTGGCGCCGATCTTCTCCGAGCGATCATCCAGCACCGCCCGAATCCCCTGCTTCTTCAGTTCGTCCACTACCTGGCGTGCATACGCGTTGGCGTCATCCGTAATCGGCAACAGCTTTATCTGCACCGGCGCCAGCCAGAGCGGGAAATTGCCGGCATAATGCTCGATCAGCACGCCGAAGAACCGCTCGATCGACCCGAGCAGCGCCCGGTGAATCATATACGGCCGTTTGTGCTGGCCATCCCGATCAACATACTTCAAATCAAACCGTTCCGGCAAATTGAAATCGAACTGAATGGTCGAACACTGCCAGGCTCGCCCGATGGCGTCAGTAATCTTGATGTCTATCTTGGGGCCGTAAAACGCGCCGCCGCCTTCATCAACCTGATACGTCAACTTAGTCGTCTCCAGCGCCTTGCGGAGGCCGTTCTCCGCCCGTACCCAGTCGGCCGGATCCCCGATCGCTTTCTGCGGGCGGGTCGACAAGTACACGTCGAAATTCGAAAATCCAAACGACCGCAGGATATGCAGGCAGAAGTTGAGCAGCCAGACCAGTTCGTCTTCCATCTGGTCCTGGGCCACAAAATGATGGGCATCGTCCTGAGTGAAGCCGCGCACGCGCATGAGGCCGTGCAATGTCCCGGCTCGCTCAAACCGATACACTGTTCCCAGTTCCGCCCAGCGCAGCGGTAAATCACGATACGACCACATCCGCGCGTTGTACATGGCGATATGGAACGGGCAGTTCATCGGCTTGAGCTGGAAGAGCCGTTCTTCAACCTCCATCGGGCCGAACATGCTCTCGGCGTAAAAATCGGTGTGGCCGGAGCGATTCCACAATTCGCGATTGGCGATGTGAGGCGAATAGACGATTTCGTAACCGTAGTCAAGATGCTCCTGCCGCCAGAAATTCTCCATCTCGTGACGGACCCGCGCTCCTTTCGGCAGCCAGAGAATCAGCCCCGCCCCGACCTCTTCGCTGGTGTGGAATAATTCCAGCTGCTTGCCCAGCACCCGATGGTCGCGCTTCTTGGCCTCCTCCATACGGACGAGATACTCGTCGAGCATTGCCTTCTTCGGAAACGAAACCCCGTAAATGCGCTGCAGCATCTGACGCTTCTCATCGCCGCGCCAGTATGCGCCGGAGGTGGCGGTCAGCTTGAACGCCTTGACAATTCCGGTCCGCGGAATATGCGGGCCGCGGCACAGATCCTCGAAACCGGACTGATAATAAAACGTCACCGTTTCGGTCTCCGGAGGCAGAGCCTCCAGAATCTCGACCTTGTAGTTCGCGCTCTTCTCCCTGATAGTAGTTGATCGCTTCGGCGCGTTTCTTCACTTCACAGCGGAATGGCGCATCCTCAGCGACAATCTCGGCCATGCGCTTCTCTATCTTGGCCAGATCCTCGGGCGAAAACGGTTTGTCGACCTCGAAATCGTAGTACCACCCCTCATCGATCGGCGGTCCGATAGCCAGTTTGACTCCGGGAAACAGCTCCTGCACCGCCTGAGCCATAATATGTGAACTCGAGTGCCAGAAAACCTGACGGCCTTCCGGTTTATCGAAAGTCAGAATCTCGACTGGCGCATCTTCCGGGATGGGATAGTTCAAATCGCGCACCACGCCATCAACCTTGACCGCAATAGCCTCCTTGGCCAGACGTGGCGATATCGATTCGGCGATTTGCCGCCCAGTGGTACCGGGTGCATAGTCGCGAGTCGAGCCATCGGGGAATTTTATCTGTACTTGTGCCATCGTCACTACAACTTCGCCAACTAATAATAAACGCGGGGTGCCGGTCCACGCTGGCGTCAGAAGGCATCCCGCACATCAAATATGGGCGATACTGGAATTGAACCACTGACCCCTTGCATGTCAAGCAAGTACTCTAACCATCTGAGCTAATCGCCCAAAATCACACAGCTTACGCATCTTTTGGAAGCGCAGGGTAGCCCAAAGTATATACTTCGAGCTGGTGCTTGTCAATAGGTATTTTCCGGCGAACAGAGGACTAATCCCCTTGCCGGTGAATGAGTTAACGGATCGTCGGAAGCTCGCGTCAGTGCAGACCGGCCAGTTGCATAAAGGTCTCGGCCTTGACGTACTCTTCTCGCAGGAGATCGCCAAAATGATCAAGGTGCTCGATCGACTGGCCCAGCTCTTCAAGTGACGACGGGTGAACTTTGCCGATCAAATGAGCTTCTTCCGGCTCGTAGAAGGTCTTCTTGGCAATGTAATTGGCAACGTGAACGATGTGAACAATCGGATCACCCTCCGCACAAGCTTCGGGGTAGTGATGGTACGTGACGGCATCGACCACCGTGTGCGGCAATTTCCAGTGAACAGCCAACCCGGCTCCGACCTGTGCGTGGTCATAACCAAGCACACGCTCTTCAAGCTTGTGGCTCATCGATTCCTTGTCTTCAACCCGGGCGGCGGCGTATTTCTTAAACTCCTCCGGCATGAAGCAACCAATCACAACTTTGCCGATGTCGTGCAGCAGTCCACCCGAGAAGGCCGAGTCCGGGTCAACAATCCCTTTCGCCTTGCACTTGTTGGCCAGCAGGCGACTACAGAAGGCCACCGCCAGGGAATGACGCCAGTATTTCTCCTGAAATTCAGGATCCACTTTGCCCTTGAACATATCCAGCACCGACGCTGAAAGGACGAGATTCTTGATCGCCTCAAGGCCGACGATGACGACTGCCTGCTTGACCGATTCAACCTCGCGTGAAAGTCCGTAAAATGCAGAGTTGGTCAGCTTGAGCACCTTGACCGACATGGCCGGGTCCTCAGCCAGAATGGCCGCGATGTGACCGGCGTTAACTTTCGGGTCTTTGATAACCTTCTGGATCTGGTGAAATACGATCGGCGGCGTCGGCAGGTTCCGAATATTGGAAATGACCTGCTTCACCTTGTTGTCGACGGTTACTGTTGTCATATCACAGTCCGAATGGGTTCGTCCTCAAAGGTCCAGTGAGTCAAACAATTTCTCGGCAATGGCCTGCTTCAGCTCGGGGCGACTGTAATAGCCGCTGGCGATCTTGCTGCGAACTTCGTTCAACCTTGTCTTTCGCACCAGTGACGAGGTGTCGGCGTCGGGAGATTCGCGCAAGACTTGATCGGCCATTTCAGCCAGCCGGGCGTGAAGATCACCGGACTGGTTTGCCCCGTTTTCCGCAGTTCCCACTACATCGGCCTGGCGCCCGCGGTGCCGGTTTGAGTCCGGCTCATCCGAGGAACGAGACCGGTTACGAACGGGTCCCATGTTCATACTTTCTTCCACCTACCTATCCTATGTTGGTGTACTCGCTATATATGTCTTGTCGGCTGACTCGGCGCTTCTAATTAGGCCTGTCACCGCTTACCGTCAATAAACTGTGCTGTTCGATGCTCCACGGCCAGATACTGCAGCACTTTGCTCGAACCGCGTAGCTCGTTCAGCTCGAGTTGCAGCTTTGCGTGACGGTCGCGAACCACGCCGTCATTCTCCGAGATGATGTCGATATTCTTTTTGACCAGAGTCACAATGCTGTTCACGAGTTTTTTAATCTCGGGATTCATGGCCGCCAGATCGAATTGCTGCGGATGTCTCTGACGAATCTGCGCAACACGATTCTCTGATTCCTGGATGCGCAACTGGCAACGTTCGATTTCGGCGTACACATCCAAAAGATGATCATCTTTCTCGTATTTGAGCAGATCTCGTTGCTTGTCGAGCAGGATATACAGCGATTGGTAGAACGAATATTCCTCGCGCAAGACAGAAATCAATTCACGTTCCAGAGCTGGGGAAATGGGATTGGTCATCGTTGCACCTTCAGGCCGACACGGTGATCGGTTGTGATTTTGTCGTTGTTGCCGGCGCCTGGCCGGCTTGTTGCTGCTTCACCCCAGACCATCCTTCGCGAACAGTCCTGAGTAGTTGCGCATTGTCCCTGATGATCTTCAGGTCCTTGGTCGCCAAGGCCAGTTCGGTCTGATTGAGCAGGAACACGTACAATTTGGCCAGATTGCCGGCGATCTCGCCACCCTGATCAAAATCGAGCGTGGTATACAAATGGGTAAGGCACTTCTTGGCCTGCTCCAGGGCCTCACGCCCCCTGGCCAGATCATGCGCAGAATAGGCCGCGTCGGCTTCGCCGAAGGCCTTGATGGTTCCGTCATATACGGTCAGGATGAGATCAATCGGCGACTTGCCGAGTGTGGCGCTGGTACGATATGCGGTGGCGGACTTATTCATCAAGTATCCTAATTCTTAGAAGAATTGAAACTCCAATTTCCATTGAGACTGCTAATCTGCGAAGTCAGCCAACTGGCTGTGCTCTGGAGGCTGCCGACAGCCGTTTCCATCGCGATGAACTTTTGCGACAACGTCTCACGGCGCTTGGCCAGGAGAGCGTCAAACTCAGTTACCCGATTTTTCAATTGATCAATCTGCTTCTGATATGACTGTATGCGAAGATCAAGAAGGCCATTCCCCGTCTTGGAAAGGGAATCGACTACTTTGCTGATGCGCGCAGCCACACCTTGCGTGACCGTCACGGATCCTTCGGATTCGGGGCTGACTTGAGTCTTGCCGACAGTCACTTTCAGCTTGAGCCCGTCGGTCGTCTTGTTCCCGGACTTGCCGGTGAGATACTGCCCCGAGCCGGTGGCCGTCTCGCCATTGATTGTGCCCGCCACATCAACTCCGGCAACGCTCAGACCCGAGGTCAGACCAAGGGCGGCGTATGCTGAACTCGAGGCACCTGACACAATTTTCACCGACGATTGGCTGCCGTACACGGAATCACTGAAATGAATGTACCCTGTGGTAGCCCCGGAGTCGATCCATTCCACCGTCAGGCCGCGCGTACCAATCTTCTCGTCGGCATCAATCTGCGCCTGTATCTCGGCGATCAATTCCTGGGGCGTCGTGTAGGTCTTGGCGGTCAGGACGATATCGTTTGACTGCGTGCCGTTGACGAGCAGTTTCAAATGGTTGTTGGTGGACGTTAGCGTGAGAGCGGTCGACGCGGGACTGGTAATGCCCGTGCCGATAAATTCGCCTTTAGTGGCGGCTCGAGTTATGTCCACCGCGTACTCGGCTCCCATCTTTGTCTTCTCCGAAGCGGATACGAACTCGATAAGCGACGAGGTCGCGTCGCCGGAGTCGCTGAAGAGATTGATTACCCCGTCCAAATCTTCGCTGAGCGCCTTCTCCAGGCGACCGGAGTCGGAGATATACAACGAACCGCTGGAACTTGTTCGAATACCAATTGCCCCAAGCTGATTGTACTTGGACGTCAGGCCTTTTACCACTGATCCCAGTGCGGAGCGCAGCGTCGACTGCGCCGTCTGGACGGCCGATTCACCGAACAACACGCCTGATTCCTTGGTGTCTGAGCTGTATTTATTCTGATCGTCAATGTACTTATTGACTGCATTGTAAGCGTCGATGAAGGTCGAAATATTGTTTTTGATCGTTTCAGTGTCCAAAGCGGCCGAGACGGTCACGGTTGCGCCGGGGTCAGTGACCTTCTTCAGGTCCAGCTTTACTCCCGCGATGACATCGCTTATGGTATTGGAGCTTGACGACACCACGATAGGCGAGCCCGCGCCGCCGATAGAACCGACGCTGATTCGGGCATCACTCGCTTCCTGAAGTACCGGAGCAAAGGTGTTCACCTGGAAAATGTCGCCCCCCTCCAGCTTTCCACTGGAAAGCTGAAGCTTGAGACCGTCAGCGCCGTCGCCGACCAACGATATCTCCTGATCGGCCTGACTCACCACAATCGAGCCGCTGTTCGTTCCGTCGGACCAGTTCACCGTGATATTGTCCGTTCCCACCGTCTTGGTACCGGTCCCCTGCACCGTGAAGGTGTAAATCTTGTTGGCTTTGCCGGAGAAGCTGGCGGAACTTCCGAGCGACACTTGCGTCGTTGTACTTCCGCTCTTGCTGAGGAATTCCGGAGTGTCGAACGTCGGCGTGGTGTAGTTGAGATTGGTGCCGCCGCTCAAGTTCGACGAAATCTTTATCGTATTGGCAAGGCCTGAGCTGTTGGCGGTCAACACCAGACGATACGACCCTTGCTTGGACCCGTCACTCACTATGGTAGCCGTGACGCCCAGCTTGGCGTCATTGATGACTTTCTTGATGCCGGTGAGTGAGTTGTTGGTACCATCGATGGTAATCGTTTTGGCCGCCGCATTCCCCACGGAGAGCGTAATCGTTCCGGTACCGGTGGAGGCGGCCGCCTGATCGTTGAACCCCTGGCTGGCGAGCTGGTGGTTGCGGGCCAGCGAAAGCACCTGGATATCATACGAGCCGGCCGGAACACGACCGGGTGCGCTGGCGGTCAGGATGTCGGAGTCGCTGACGTCAAGGGTGGAGCTCTGAAATGTAGCTCGACGGCTCAGCGTGTTGGCCGCATTCTGCAACGAGAGGAATTTTGCCTGGAGCGCCTTGAGGGCCGAAATGATATTGGTCTTTTCAGTCTGCTGATTTTCGAGGAGAACAGCCTCTTGCCGTTCGACCGCCATCATGGCGTCGATGATTGAATTGGTGTCGAGGCCGGAGTTGAGACCGTCGATTGCTGAAAGTGGCATGGTGTCCTAATCCTTTTTACCTTTCTTGCTGCCGATCGGGGCCTCTAAGAACGAGGGAGTCACGATCGTACGCGACTCCCTCGTGAACGTGCGAGCGATTACTGGAAGAGCGACAGAACCACTTGCGGCATCTGGTTGGCCTGCGCGAGCATGGCCGTACCAGCCTGAACCAGAATCTGGTTCTTCGTGAATTCTGACATCTCCGCAGCCATATCGGTGTCACGAATCTGCGACTCGGCAGAGGTCAGATTCTGCGACGCGATCTGCAGGTTGCGCAGGTTGGATTCCAGAGTGTTCTTCTGGAAGCTACCCAGCGTGCCGCGCAGCGTCGACACTTCGTTAATGGCGGCGTCAACGATCGACTGGGCATCCTGAGCACCCTGAACGGTCGTTACGTCGATCTTGGCAAGCGAACCGAACGAGTTGCCCGGCAGATTCTTGCCCAACGAAGAGGAACCGATGTTGCGAATGCCGATGGAGGCAATCTGACCGACATTGGCGCCGATCTGGAAGACCAGCGACTGATCGGTGTCATTGATGGTCTCAGTGCCGCCCTGAGAGGTCAGGCCGTAGCTGAGAATCAACGACTGCGTACGATCGGCTGTGAAAATGGTCGTGTTGACACCAGCCGACACAGAGGTAGCCGGGCCGCCGTCCAAACGGACGTCGAACTTGGCCGCCTTGGCGTCGAGCAGGAGGTTACCGACGTTGATGCCCGTCTGGGCATTGCCAACGACGAAGGTCGCGGAACCGCGCGCCGTGTCGTCCGAATCGCGATTATACAGCGTCGTGTTGTACGTCGAGTTCCATTTCACCTTCGAGATGCTGTTGGTGTAGTTATCGAAGCTCACCAGGGCATCCGTACCAGTGTTGGCCAACGAGTCAGCCGTCAGTTTCAACACGTTGTTGATGTTACCCTTGCCGGCGGTACCGGTATGCTCGTTCAACTTGACCGAGTAATCCGAACCCTGGTCGCGGGTAGAGAACTGAATGGTGTTACCGTTTTCGACGGAGGCAATGATGTCATTTTCTCCGGCCACGATTTCACCAAAACCGCCTGAACCACCCGAGTTGTTCAGACCGTCGTTCATGGCAGTGACCAGCGCACTGAGCGACGTGTACGTACCAGCCGCAACGGTCGCCTGAGCCGAACGACCACCGGACCACTTGTCAGTCACAACGGTCATATCGAGCACGTTGGCAGAAGCGCCACGATCGGAGGTCGCGCCGATTGCGAAGACGGCCGCGGTACCGCCGGTACCGGTCAGGCCGGAGGCTGAAGAAGCCGCCGTCGAGATCGAGTACTGAGCGCCCTTGTTGGCGGACTTAATACGCAGCGCACCAGCAGCCGTTCCCGTCGCCACAACCTTACCCGCCAGCGCGGTATTCAGGTTGATCTGCGACTGCAGCTTGGCCGCGATAGTAGCGGTCGTGTCACCGGTGACGACGTCGATTGCCAACGTCTGGTTACCGGTCGGAGATTCGCCATTCTCCTGGTAGTTGATGATGACCGAGTAGGTTCCAGCCTGACCGGCGGTAGCAGCCGCGACGGCGCCTGACGAAATTATGGCGACGGTGGCAGCAGCAGCCAGTTCAAGGTCGTTACCGAAGGCATCGGCCAGCGTGATCTGACCGGACGTCTTCTTCGCAACATTCGACGCTTGGACGACGTCGACGTTGTGAATCTTCTCGGCGAGGTTGTACGGATCACCGTCAGTGTTGGCCAGGCTGAGACCCAATGACGTCGTGTTGAGCGTCGCCGTCGGATCGGCAGTCTTCGTGGCGGTCACTGAATGCAGACCGGTCTTCAGGTTTGACTGCTTCACAGTCAGACTGGAAGTGTTGGTGCTGGTGATCGTGGCGATGTTGTCTTTGGAGCCATCAAGGATCTTCTTGGTACCGAACTGGGTGTTGGCCGCAATACGGTCGATCGTCTTGATCGCGTTGGCGATTTCAGACTGGTCGGCAGCCAACTGATCGGTATCGTTAAAGCCTTCGTTGGCAGCGTGAATCGCCAGTTCTCTCATCGAGACCAGCAAGTTGTTGATTTCGGTCAAGGCACCTTCAGCCGTCTGAATCATGCTGATACTGCCTTCCGAGTTCTGTACCGCACGATTCAAACCGGCGATCTGCGAGCGAAATTGCTCGGAAATCACGAGACCGGCCGGATCGTCGGACGCCTGGTTGATGCGGTAGCCGCTTGACAGCTTCTGCATCGAATTGTTCAACATGTTCTCAGTCAATCTGAGATTGCGATTCGCGTTGAGCGCAGCCAGGTTGTGGTTGATTCGAAGTGACATGTGTCATCCTCCTTGAATGTATTTCAGGTTTCCGTCCCTGTTTTCATTGGTGACATATCACTTCCGATGTTTTTCGGTTGAGTCGCAGCCGTTTCCGATGACCGCTGACGTACGCAAATCTCCCCAGTTACCTCCTTCAGCTTAATTTCCTTAATAGCTGTATTAATACCTTTCCCAGTATTCATGATCCGTTCATCGGCAGATCAAGCTTAGACTTAACGGTTAAACCGCCCCTCTTTTATCTATTTCCGTGTCCACCTTCAGTAGGCAGCGCCCGATTTCTCGAGTTCGCGGATCCTTCGATTTGCCGGGTCAAAATCCGGATCAATCGCCAGGACTCTTCGATACCCCAAGGCGGCCGAATCCCTATGTCCCATAGCGAGATACGTCTCCGCCAGACCAAAGAGCGCCCGCACATCCTTCGGATTCGCTAGTAAGTAGCGCTCATATGTCTTGATTGCCGCCCCGTAATTAGCACCCTGGAAATAGATATCGGCCAACAGCAGGAGATTCTCCGCCGCGTCGGATTGTTTGGCGACGAATTCCTCGAGTGAGTCCGCGGCTGCCGGGTAATTCCCGTTTCGCGCCTGCACGAGGGCGAGATTGCGCCACGCGATTGGCTGAATGTCCCCCTGCTCCAACGACTTTCGGTATTGCCTCTCAGCCTCTTCGAACTGACTTTGCTTGAAGTAGCAGTTGCCCAAATCGTTGTGAAGAGCAGCGTCACGCGGGTCCTTTTCAATCGCCTTCGCGTACCAGTCGGCTGCCTCACCCCAGCGCCCGCAAGCGAACATAAGCGAGGCCAGCTCTTGTTCGTGTTGGTTGCAGCGTTCCGCCAACTGAACGGCTTGTCCCAGCATGGCCTCCAGTTTTTTGCCGTGGCCAAATTGCAGATAGAGCCGGCTGAGTTTCGACAACGCCGTCCAGTTCTCCGGCTGGAGGTCGAGCACCTCCAAATACAGCCGTTCGGCACTGACCTGATCCCCCTTCGACCATTTGATGTACGCCAACCCCAACCGCGAGTCTGTCGCCTCCGGATGGTAAGTTAAGTGAGTGCTATACGATGCTTCCGCCTCGGTCAGGTCTCCCTCGCCAAGAGCAAGACGGGCCAGTCGTTCATGGACGTCGAGGTGATTCGGATTAAGGGCGATCGTTTCGTGATAGTGCTTGATGGCGCGGCAGGAATCACTCTGGATCTCGGCAATCGTCCCGAGTGCGAAGTAGGCCGTCGCGCGACTATCAAGATGCAGGAGAATGATGTTATCGACTTCCTGAGCCGAATTGTAAGTTGCCTGAACTTCGAGATATTTCCGGTACGCCTGCTCGGCGTCGACATAGTGTTGCTGCCTGGCATGGACGTGGCCAAGCAGGAGCAACGGATCAAGGTAATTCGGTTTCGTGCTCAACGCCCGTTGCGCAAAGCCGGCCGCCTGGGTATACGATCCTTGGCCGAAATGCGCCCAGGCCAATTGGTCCAGAGCCATGAGGTGAATGTGACGTGTCGCGGCATCGTCCGCGCTGGTGAGAGCGACCGCTTTTGTGGCCGCTTCGATAACCTCGTTTGTCGTGTCCGCATCGAAGGCGGCAGCCTCGCCCCTCAGCGCCTGGGCCAGATTGAACCAGGCGAAACCATGATGTGGATTTTCCGCCAATTGCTTTCGGAGCAGCTCCTTCGTGCGATTCAGTTTCAGACGCATCTTTTCTTCACTCAGGCCGTAGCCGAGATGCTTCAAGCTGACGTTGGCTCGTGCAATCGGGAGATCAGCCGGATAAACAAGCGTATTGTGCACTATGCCGTCGTATCGAAGGTTGAGCGATCGGCGGAAGAACCGTATCGACGGGAGAAACGTTTCGGCGTGCTTGTTCTCGTACACATTGAAGACGCTTATGGCAATCGCCGAGTACTGCGGATTCTCAAGTAACCGGCGTACGGCAGGAAAGTCTTCCTCGACCATTCGCTCGTCAGCGTCAATAATCAGAATCCAGTCGCTCGTGGCCTGATCGAGCGAGTAGTTGCGATGTTTGGAAAAATCGCCTTCCCATTGCTGGTGGAAGACTTGCGCACCATACGATCGAGCAATGGCGACCGTTCGATCAGCGGAACCGGTGTCCACCACGACGATTTCATCGACCCAGTCGCGTATTGAATCGAGGCAGCCGGGCAGAAGTTCTTCCTCGTCCTTCACAATCATGCAGGCGCTGATGGTCGGTCCGGCCTTGAATGATTCAGCCAGCAGGCGAAGTTCGGTCGACGTCCGACAGGCCGAACGGCCCTGATCGATGATGCTTCGCGCTTCGGCGTCCTGACCCATCGATCGCAGCATCGTCGCCAGTTCAACATACGGCGTCGGCGCTTTGGAGTCGGCTTTGATGGCTTCATTCAGATACGACCGGGCATCTTTGGTCGCTCCGGACTGTTTGCAGGCTATGCCGATCCAGAGGAAGACCTCCGCGACTTGACCACCGGCAGCATTAAGCTGTTTGAGGGCAATTGCAGTTCCCCGCTTTTGCTCTCGCAACTTTAGGAACCGTTCCCCGGCCAGCCGGGCTCCGGCATAATCCTTTATGGCCAGCTTGACGGAACAAAGCGCAAACGGAAAATCGAGCACTTCGGGGAACATCAGTTGCCCGAGGACTGCGGCATCCTCGGCCACGGACAATCGGCCGGAATGCACCTCGGCAAACGCCCGAACCCGGAGAAGCCGTCCGGTGAGTAACGGGTCATCAAACGGCAGAAAGGACGTTGCCTCATCGATTTTCGCCACGGATAAGGCGTAATTTCCGGCCTTGAGCAACGCTTCGGCGCGACGAATGATCGGCTCCGGTCCGGACGACCGTGTTAAGCAGTTCCTCTCGGAGTTCTTCTGCGACTTATTTCCTGGATTGTTCCGTTTCATCTCCCATTCACCCTCGGTTCTGCTTGAGTACTCGGTGGAGAGTCGCCTCAATGTCGGCTATGCGCTCGGCCTGATTGTATCGGGAGGCGATGAATTGCCGATTGTCGGCGCGAAGCCTTGGGAGATCGGCCGTCTCCAGCGAACGTACCAGCCTCAGACAGTCGTCCGGATCACTAAACATGAATTGGCCGGGATACAGTTTGTCCGCACCGTACCAATCGTGAATCAGTGGCAGTACGCCGCTGGCCATCCCTTCCGCGATGGAATAGTGGAACGATTCAAAGAGCGACGTCGAGATGACGAAGTCCTTATCGGCGTACCATTCAGGCATATCCTTCACCCAGCCATTGAATACCACCGGAAGCGGGTGGCGGCGGAGGAAGTTCTGCATATAGAGCAATATTCTGGGATCCTGGTGTTCCCCGGCGATATGCAGCGTGTAGTCGGAGTCGTATTCATGAATCTTTTTGAAACAGTAGAGGAGGAGCCCGGGATTCTTCTTGTAATTGATATATCCCACCGACCCGATTCGCTTGGTCCGCGGTTTGTCTGTCTTCAGGGGGAATCGCGCCAGGTCAAGCCCGTTGTGAATGACTACCTTCCGTACCGGAGTCTTAGTTTGCTGTTCGAATAGTTCGCGGACCGACTCGTTTACGAAAATGATCTGATCGACTTTGGACCAGTCAACCTGTCTCGGCATATCCGAAAACACTTCGTAACTATGGATACGGCAGACTATCGGGCAGGTCTTTTTCAGTTTGGTAGCGTCGATGAGAAGTTGATCACACCATTCGAACCAGGCTACGTCAGCCCAGCGCATCAACCCCGTCATGTCGCTGCCTTCGGCACCGTCGTAAACCTTCGTCTGATTCGATCGGGCGACGGAAGACATGATTTCGGTGAGGAAAGTCTGGTGGCTCGCGAAGAAGGCGATCTTGGCTCCGCTCAGTTTCGGGGCCGTCGACTCTACCAGATTCCTGATGGTTACTTGCCGAGCTCCCGCAAAGATCTGATGCCACCTCCGGCCTTCCGCCTGGGCCACCGAAGTAAGCCGTCGCGAATTGGCCTGCCGGTCAAGCATCCGCACTCCCTGAGCCAGGTAGCCCTGTTCCAGACAGTATTGCATGGCATTGTTGCGCGTGCGGCTGTCATTGGGGTCGAGAAGCAACGCCCGACGGTAGCATACGAGCGCCCGCCCGGGTCGTCCCAAATGCGCGTACACGACCGCGAGATCGTTGAGCACGGCCGCCGAGTTCTGTCCTAGCTTCAGCATGATGCGAAACCGGGCCAGAGCGCCGACATAATCGTTTTGCAGGAGATAAACCAGCGCAAGATTGTGGTGGGCGTCCGAATTCGTCGGGGCGATGCGAACGGCGGCCTCAAGCTGGCCCCGAGCGGCAACCAGATCGTCAAGTCGAATGGCCAGCAGGCCGGCCATAATCCGGGCCTGGACGCTGTCGGGGGCAAGTTCGGTCACTCGCTCCAGGCAGGTATATGCTGAGCGAAGATCGCCCCGTTCCAGATGACGGTTGGCTTGATCGATTAAGACAGGCGCGGCCGACAAGCGGCCGGACTCGAATAATTCATCTTCGCGGACTCGTGGCATTGTGGACTTCCTATCCGTATAAACATCCCTGTCGTCGCGGTCGGACCGCGGGCTCTCGCTCCTTATACCGAGGCGTAATCGGGGGCAAAAACAGCGCCGGAGCCTTCACCCACCGCTTCGAGCAAGCCATGGCGTACCCGATACGGCGAGTTGACCAGAACCAGCTGCTTGGCCTTGTTGTTATCGGTGTTGATGAGCAGCGGTCCCTGGAGATTGACGGAGATCTCCGCCGGATTCTCGGCCAGCGTCACGATAGCATACGTTTCAACCGCTTCGACATGCCGGACGCGCAGTTCGGCAATCTCGTTTGAGTTGATCTCTATGCGATAATCCGGGAAGAAAATTGCCGGGTTCACCACCAGAAAGGCAACACCGGAATTTTCCGTCGACTGCAACCACATGAACGGCGTCAGTTCCTCCATCGAGATGAGGCAGAAACTGGTCAGCGACTCGAATCCGAGGATCGGTCGTTCCATGGTGATGATCTTGTCGTCGGGCACGTCCATTTGGCCAAACCGCAAAGTGCGCACCAGCATGTTCACTCCTCTATACCTAATCAATAAAGTCCAAAAGTGATGGCTGCAGGAGTTTGGCCGACGCCAGGAGCGCCGCCTGATAACTGTTCTCCCGCGTAGCCAGTTCAGTGGCCAACTCGGTCAGGTCCGCGTCTTCGACGTCGGACAACAACTTGGTAAACGACAGCTTCTGATTGGTCATGCGGCTGTCGATGCTTTCCAGACGGTTTGTACGCGCGCCCACCGTCGACCGCATGTTCAGAAGGTGCTGAATGGAGTCGTCCATATTCTGGAGCAGTAAGCCGGCCCCCTCCTGATCGTCATCGCGCAGGGCATTCACCAGCGACAGCAACGAACCCATCATGTCGCTGGAGCCGTAAACGCCGAGATCCTTCGACGAGTGACCGGTGCCGCTGTCCTCGATCGTAAATGACATATTGGAATCATTGTTGGCAATCTGAATGCCACGCCCGGACTCATTGATCGAGGCGGTGATATTCAGGCCCGTGCTGTTGATCCGGTCGAGTAAATCCTGCACGGTGACCAGCGTCGGGTCCGAAAGGTCTATCGTGGCGTTACTGGTGCCCTGCCACATGACCATGCGGCCGCGGCTGAATCCCGCTCCGGCTCGTATATCCGCCAAGAGCGCCGTGGCAGTCAGCCGCGGATCGAGGTCGTTGCCCGTCTTGTCGGTCGTGTATACACCCTTCAGCCCCAGGTCCTGGGCAATCGTGCCCGTGGTCTCTGCTATTTCGAGCGCCGGTTGCGGTTCCAGCGCGGCGCCCACCAATTCAGTGCCTACCGCGCCGGCAATGCCCAGCACGGAGGCGATAGCTGTCTCATTGGGATAGTTTTCGATCGATAGCCCCAGCGGGATCCCGTTGGTATCGAGAATGCCAAAGCCGGTTCCGGCGGCGTTAATTCCCATCGTCACATTGGCGACTCCGGCCGCGGTCATCGCATTGTTGAATTTCGTTATGACATCATTGACGGTCAGAGCGCCCGACATGTCGACCGACACATCGATGCCTGCGCCGTCGGTCACGCGCAACCGCCCGGAGGACAGATCTATGCCGGCGCCGTTGCGAAGATTCCCCAGCGACGTTACGGGCGCAATCTGCCCTGTGGCCGTGGTATCAATACTCAGGGCATTTTCCCCCGGTTTGTGCGAAATTGACAGATTGGTCATCCCGGCAGCCGTGAGTTGGGCGTTGATGGCCGTCAGGGCGTCCTGAAGCGTCGTCGCCGCGCTGACGTCAATCGTTACGGAGGTCCCGAGGTTTTTGTCCGTGACAGTGAATGTCCCGGGGGTCAGATCGACGCCGGATCCATTGTGCAGAGCCGAGAGCAGGATCGTCGATCGCATGCCCACATTCAGGTCCGCATCTTCACCGAGTGTCGATAATTGCTTCAGGAAGACATCCGAGCCGTTCAGGTTGATCTGCATTCGCAGTTGCGATTCAACCTCAAACTCCATGGCACCGGTATCGCCGTTGTACACGACACCGTTGGTGCCGACCATTAGTGGGGTAGTCTGCGTCAGAAATCCCGCGTAGATCTGCCGATCCTCCAGCTGCGAATTGCCCGTCTGGATGATCTGTTTGAAAATCGATTCAATCTCGGTTGCCGAAGCGTCGCGCGCCGTTGCGTCGTAGGTCCCGTTGGACATGGCGACGGCAACTTCCTTCGCCGTCGAAATGAAGTCCTTTATCTCCGCCAGCGAATTGTCATACGTCTTCAGCCAGTTCTGACCAGTACTGATGTTCTTCTGAAACTGGTCGATTTTGGCAAGCTCCGTACGGTAGTTAAGATCCCTGAGCGTTCCGAGCGGATCGTCCGACGGCTGATTGATTCGCCGTCCGCTCGACATGTTGGACTGCAGATTGACATATCGTTTCAACGCCCGCTGGGTGTTGAACATCACCTGATTCGTGATCATCCCGTTTGTGACGCGCATACGCTGGCCTCGTTCTCAACTTCCATTCGTGGGGCGGTTGCCCTTGTCGGATCCCGGCCCGGGCTTATCCCGGTAGTCAATTGTCGGGTGATCCTTCCGCTCGGGATCGCCGGTAATCTTCCCCTTGATCATCTTTACCATCCCCAGAAGATCCTTGCTCACCGTTCCCTGGGCTTTGCGATTCTCCGCCTGGATCTTGACGTAGATCTCCTCGCGGTGTACTACGACATTGTCTGGTGCTTCGATTCCCAGGCGAACTTGCCGGCCCCGGATACCCAGCACCTGGACCTTGATGTTGTCGCCGATCGTTATCGATTCACCCAACTTCCTTGTCAGAATTAACACGATACCCTCCGTGGTGCTCCGGTTCCGTCGTGGAACCGTGGCTTAACGTCCCACGACGCCCATGCCGGTGATGACCGTTTGCAGCGCCTCGTCCATCGTCGTTATCAATCGCGCTGCCGCGTCATAGGCGTGCTGAGACTTTATCAAATTCGTCATTTCCTCGTCCAGTGATACTCCCTGTACCGACTGGCGCGAGTTGTCTATTTGCTGTACCAGAAGCTCATAATTGGCCGAGAATGACTTGGCCTCGTCCGATTCCACTCCGAGACCACCTACCAGACTGTTGTAATAGTTGTTGAAGGTGCTCGAACTGTTCTCCATAGTCGATTGATTGCGCAGGTCGGCAATTGCGAGCGCGATGACATTGTCGCCGGTCGCCACTGAAGAGGCCACAATCCGGTTGGTGTCAACGAGTATGTCCTGATTAATCCGGATATTGGCCGCGTCGGTATACTGCGGATCAAAGAAGGCCACGCCGGAATTGCCGTTCAGATCGAATCCGCTCATGTGCAGTGTGTTGACCCGTTCTACGATGCCGCGCGCCAGGTTGTTCAGCTTGTCGAGGTACCCCGGAATGACCATGTCGCGCGTTTCGGTCAGCCCGGCCAGTTCTCCGCTGAGATTGCGAAGTTTGACCGTCGTGCCCTTCCACACGATCGACGAGGTCGTCTGGCCGTTCACGTTCTTCACGGTCGCGTCAATGGCGAAAGATTCCGCACCGTCCACAAGGCTCATGGCGCCCATGGACACTACCGTGGAGCCATTCGGCTTTTCCATCGTCCTCACGTCGATGATGCTCGCGAGTTCGTCGGTCAAAAGGTCGCGCGCATCGCGCAAGTCGTTGGCCTTGCTGCCATCGACTTCAGCGGTGGCAATTTGCCGGTTGAGGCGGGCAATTTCGTTGGTCTTGCTGTTCACGTCGGCGATCAGATTTTGTACGTCGCGATCAGTTGCATTTCGAAGTTCTGTCAGGCTGGTAGCCAGTTGATTGAAGCCGTGAATCAACTGCTGCGCCTGGGCAATGATCATGGTGCGATTATTGGTCGAATCCGAGTTGGTCGACAGGTCGGACCAGGATGCCCAGAACTGATTCAAGAGATCGTTGATGGCCGTGTCGTTCGGCTCGTTGAACAACCCTTCAAGCTGGTTGAGCGATTTCTCCTTGTATTGCCACTGCCCCAGCGATTTCTGCGCCTGCCGGTACTGCTCGCCGAGAAAATAATCGCGAATCTGATTGATATCGTCGACCTGCACGCCGGTCCCGATTGAACCCTTGGGCGATGCTTCCGGACTGGTGGCGGAGATTCTGACCCGCTGACGCGTGTAGCCGGGCGTGTCGACGTTGGCAATGTTGTGACCGGTCGTCTGCAAGGTCATCTGATGCGTCATCAGCGCCCGCTTGCCGATCTCCAATCCCTGAAATAATCCGGGCATCATGCCCTCCCATCTATCAATACGGCGTGACCGCCGTTGTCGGTTTCGCCTCCGCGACCGTACGTCTTGTCCTGATGATGAACCCGGGACAACATCGTCATAGTCCTCGAGATGAACTCACGGGACTGATTTATGAGCATCGCGTTGCTGTTGCGAGTACGGAGTATCTGGTCGTTGAGGGAAAGCACGGTTTCCCGAAGTTGCTTGAGCTGGGTAGCCTGATGCTCGTCGACAATATCCAGCAACCGCGACACGGTGAGGTCCCCCTCTATGGCGTTGGCGGTACTGATATCGTGAATGAGACGCTCGCGCGTGCGCGCCAGCCGCTGACCTTCGATGATCTTTTCCTGCTGACGGCGCGTGATCTCGTCAAGGGCGACTATGTCGTTCTTGACCAACGCCTGCTTCTGCCGGTCGAGCAGTTCGAGAAAGGCCTCGAAGAGCGACGCTTCCTGATTGAGGATGTCGATAAGCTGATTGATCATGTTCCTATACTTCGCGAAACGTCCTGTGTTTCAGAGTATCGACAGCTCGCCTATTCGCCTTTAGCCGACTGGTCATGTTTCGAGCTCAGGTTCTTGAGAAAGCCGGTGACTTTGGCGATGTAATCGGTCGTCTCCTTGAACGGCGGCACGCCACCGTATTTATCCACATTCCCGGGGCCGGCGTTGTACGCCGCCAGCGCCAGGCGTATGTCACCGTACTTGTCCATTAGTTTGCGGAGATACTTCGCTCCGCCCATGATATTTTCCTTGGGATCCAGCGAATCCTGTACGCCCAGGTACTCGGCTGTCGAGTCGGTCAGTTGCATGAGCCCTTTTGCACCGGCGTCGGAGACGGCGTTGGGATTGCCGCTCGATTCGGCATGAATAACCGACGCAATGAGTGCGGAATCCACCTGGTGGCGCTCGGCCGCCTCATCGATCAACTTTCCGTATGTGGAAATGACCTTGTCCGGGTGCACATTTCGCGTCGCGGAAGGCAGGTCGATCGGCTTCGCTTTGACCGCTTTCACCTGAGCCGGTCTCTCCGGTTCGGGCAGACTGATCGGTTCAGCCTTTAAGGGCAGCTGCCTGGACTCGACCTTTTTGAGTGGGATGGCCTTGACCGTACCGGCTTCTGGAGTTGCCCGTTGGTCAATCAATTTTTCCAACGACTTGTACAGCATGTCGCTGAGCGATCGCGACTGCCCCTGACTCATCTTCCGGCCTACCTCCATGTCAAACATATCGGTAAACATGTCCTTGCCCAAATCACTGCCAAGCATCGATTCGGAACCGGAATCCTCCTTCGGTATGGTCTGACGCATTGTCTTCAGCATGTAGTAGGTGAAGAACGACTCGAATTCCTGCGTAACCTTGCGCAGACGGGCCTTTTCCGCCTCCGGTGTATCGACCTTCATCGCTTTCAGCCGGTCGAGGTCGCCGTTGGGCGAAACTCGGGAGGGGATGTTTACCAACGGCGCCATTAGAGTATGACCAGCTCGGCCTGCAGTGCACCGGCCTGTTTGAGCGCCTGGAAAATGGCGACAATATCGCGCGGCGTGGCGCCGATCTTGTTAAGGGCGTCGGCAATGTCCGAAAGCAGCACTGATTCCTTGAGTTCGACGACGCGCGCTGTTTCCTGCTCCACCGAGATCTGCGATTCCTGCGTCACCACCGTTTCCCCCTTACTGAAAGCCTCGGGCTGAGAGATGACCGGACGCGACTGGATATTGACCGTAATCGTGCCGTGCGCAATCGCCACCGGGGAAATGGTGACATGTTCGCCCGCTACAATCGTCCCGGTCTTCTCGTTGATAATGACTTTGGCGATGTTGTCCGGGTCGACCGACATCTGGCCGATGTCGGAGATGAATCGCGATCGCAACGTCGGGTGCATCAGCGTATCCGGCACGACCACCTTCACGGCGCCGCCATCGATCGGGTAAGCCGTCTCGCCGTAACGGATATTGATCGCTTCGGCCATGCGATGCGCCGTGGTGAAGTCCGGCGCGTTGAGCGAGATATAGAATTCCTTCTCGCTCGCCGGATTCGCCTCCAGCGCCTGGGTGATTTTGCCGCCCCCGGGAACGCGTCCAACGACCGTGTAGTTCTTGACGATCCGATTGGTTTCATCAACCTGAACGTTGAACCCGCCGATCGACACCGGCCCCTGGGCCGTCGCTCGAATCGTGCCATCCGGCGCCGACAATTGTGTGATCAGCAGCGTTCCGCCTTGTAATGACGAGGCATCCCCTACTGACGACACGGTAATATCAAAATAGGAACCGGTAGTTTGCTGGCTGGATATTTTGGCGGTTACCATGACGGCCGCCACGTTTTTCACCTTTACCTTGCTCTGCTCGACTGTCAGTCCCATCCGTTGCATCATATTGACGAGCGATTGCACGGTGAATTGCGTGCCGGCACCGTCCCCCGAGCCGTCCAGACCGATCACCAGACCATAGCCGATCAGATCAGCCTCCTGGCTGGTCTGGAATGCGGAAATATCTTTGATGCGAACTTTGGCCCCATAGGCCACGTCACACCACACACTGAAAAGCGCCAGTACTATCCCCAGCACGACGGGAGAGGCCAGCATTCGAACAAGCGATCCACGCATGATCCCCTCCTAAAACAGCCAGTTAATGATTCGGGTGAAGAATCCCGGCCGCGAGCCGGAATTGGCCGCCCCTTTGCCGCTATAGTGAATCTCTGCGTCGGCGATGAGATACGACTCAATCGTGTTGTCGGGCGTGATGTCCTTTTGACGGATGACCCCGCTCAGGTTGAAGGTCTCACGATCACCGGAAATGCCGACCACGCGCGATCCTTCAATGATGAGATCACCGTTCTTTTTGACGCCCACGACGGTCACGGACATCTTGGCCCGGACATTGCCGGCGCGGAGATTCTCCCCCTTGCCGTCAAACGTGTTCGAATTGGATGCGTCGACACCGAAGAGCGGAATAAAATCGAGTGGACCCACACCGGGGCCGCCGTCGGTCTTGGTTGCCGTGCTCTTTTCGGTCTTGGTTTCTACCTGGTTTGAGGCCCGGCTTTGCTCCACAATAAGTACGGTGAGGATGTCGCCGACAGAGTGAGCTTTGATGTCGGTATACATCGAGTTGCTTCGCCCGAAATCCTGCCCGCGCAGTTTCAGCGAAAAAGGCAGCAGCAAGAGCAGCCCCAGCAGAATGAGCAGTCGTCGAAAAGTCATGACACTTCCTTTGCGTCCCATGCAGTTATCGCTCCACGGTCACGCGACGGTCGTCAACCACGCGCGCCATGAGGATTCGTCCTGACGTTGTATTTTTCACCTTTATCTGATCGCCTCGCGCACCATCCTGGAGCGCGATACCTTCAGCCGAAATGTTGAATGCGGTGCCGCCAATCTCAATGGCGACCTCGCTTCCGGACTCGATGGCGGGAACTGGTTCCATCGCCTCATTGGTGAGAATCTGACCGGCCGCCAGCATCCGTTTGGCCCGGTAGCCTGACGGATCATCACCGGCCGACAGTGGCTGCTCGCGCAGGTTGGTAACCTCCATCCGCTTGACTTCGACCAATGAGCGATCGAGTGTCTGATGGAATTTCACCGCCCGGCTCAGCACCGGCACCTCGGCGAATTTGCGAATTCTGAGCCGCACCTGTCCGCGATCGATGACCGCATTGTTGCGCGTCGCCGTTGCCAGGACGGTAAACAGCCCGAGCGGCTCTTTGTCGGAAAGAGCGGTGAAGTTGATTTCGGACGGTGCAAGGTCGGTCGTCGTTATGGACGTCGAGACCACCTCGACCTGGTAGACAGCAGTGTCGAAACCGTAGTGCGCAATGACGTTGCCGATCAGACTCTCATCACTCATCGTCGCCCTCGCCGGCTGCACCGCCAGAGTACCGAGAACGAACGCCAGTTCGATCAGAACCATCCAATGTCGCCGCAGGTCCTTCATACTATCGCTTCAAATTGTTTGCGATCGACGACATGTCGTCGGCCGTCTGAATCGCTTTCGAATTCATCTCGTAGGCGCGCTGGGCAACAATCATGTTGACCATTTCGTCGACCACTTCGACGTTGGACATTTCCAGATACCCCTGGTTTACCTCGCCCAGCCCACTCTGACCCGGCTGGTTCGTGATGGGGTTTCCGGAAGCACTGGTCAGCGTCAGGAGATTTCGGCCAATTGCGTTGAGGCCGGCCGGATTGATGAACCGGACCAGTTCCAGTGTCCCCACCTGCGTCGGAGTGTCCTGACCGACCTGCATGACCTCGACCGTCCCGTCGCGGCCTATCGACACTGACGTTGTATCTTCGGGAATCGAGAGCTCCGGCATCATCACGTACCCGTCAGGGTTCACAATGCGGCCATCCCCCGATATTCGAAACGAACCGTCGCGAGTGTAGCCAGTCGTGCCGTCGGGCAGTCGCACCTGGAAGAAGCCATCCCCTTCGATGGCCATATCGAGGGGATTGCCGGTCGACTGCAGTTCACCGGTGCTGAATTCGCGGAGCGTCGAGGCCGGGCGCGTGCCGTATCCGATCGCCAGTCCGGCAGGAGTCTGCGTGCCGATGGCGGTCGCGGTGCCGGCTTTGCGGTAGTTCTGGTAGAGAACGTCCTGGAATTCCAGCTTGCTCTTCTTGAACCCGGTCGTGTTGACGTTGGCCAGGTTGTTCGCGATGTTGTCGACATTCATCTGCTGCGCCTGCATACCGGTCGCAGCTGTTCGCATCGCTTTTATCATGTCTGCCTCCTATGGCAATTCGTTTTCTTATTTATCGCCCGCCACACCCTGGAACAGGTTATCGAGCGACGCATCCTGCTGCTGCAGGGCGCGCGCATTCGCCTCGTAGGTCCGGTAAGTGATGATCATGTCGACCATCTCATGGACGACGTCGACGTTCGACGCCTCCAGATATCCTTGTTGAATTTGCGCCAGAGGTACGGGGGAGGTTTCGGTGCCGGCCGGCAGCGAAAACATCGCCCCGCCGATTCGATCAAGTTTCTCGACGTCCGGCACGGTGACCGGCAGAATGCGATCGGTCACCGAACCGCCGATCTCTACCTCACCGTTCTGATTCACCGTGAATTCTGAGTTGCCTACCTGGATTGGACCACCCTGGCCATTGAGCAGATACCCTCCGGGATAGGACAAATACCCTTCCCCGTTCACTTCAAATGCGCCCGAACGAGTGAGATAAGTGTTTCCTTCGGGATCGGTCAGCGTGAAGAATCCGTCGCCTTCGATCGCGAGGTCATGAGGATTGCCGGTTTTGTCAAATGTGCCGGGAGCAAAATCGATAAACAGCCGGTCCGCCATCGGCTGCTCCCAATCTGATTTCTTGGGCGTAAGTCTCTTCTCGGCGACCGATAGTTCTCGCGTGAACATCCGGTCCTTCTTGAAGCCGGTGGTGCCGACATTGGACAAATTGTTCGCGATCAGATCCTGCTTCTTGACCCCCGGAACCATGCCGGAGGCCGAGGTATACATACCTTTAACCATAGAATCCTCCGTAGTCCCTATAGCAGTCACTGTGCCAACATTCCACCGGCACACGTAACGAATTGTCTTGCTTATATTTAACTGACCTCGACCATGAAGTGGTTTCACTCCCTGCGAGGGGAATTCGGAAGTATTTTCCGGATGAGATGAGCAACCGCTGCTGAGTCTCGGCTTAAGGTAGCCTGGAATGCTCTGCTTTTGTCCTGTCAATCAGCCGATCCATTGCCTCGTGAAATGACGCCTCCGTTACCGGCTGACCGTTTGTCTGACGATAGAGGATACAATCCAATCGGTACCCCGAACATTTGAGGCCATCCGCCAGATAGCATACTTGATGATAACGGCAGCGCGACTTCGGTATCGGTGGAGCGGGCATCATGTTACCCTATATCGGCACGGTTGAGTCACCGCTTAGCGGACTCTCGTTGCCACGCTGAATTTCAGCATCTTGCGTTGCCGGGCCATTGCCGGACATCTCTTGGCAGCCTGTTGCATAGCAGGCGCCGCACTATTCGCCCTCTTGCGGTTCGCCTTTGCAGTGACTATATTTGACATGTCGGTAACATGTTAATTGCACGCAGATTAGCCGTTAGCAGGAGTCGCAGAGTACCAGCCCGTTCGTCACGACCCCAATTGAAGATTGCAGCACGTTTTTTGCTCTGCCTCCCCACACGAGCTAAGGAGTCGCCTATGCACCGCCCGCGTCACGTTGTTCAAATATTGACCATCGGATTTCTCGTCTCTGCCTCTTCCCTGTTCGCCCAAACCGATCCGGGCACCCCCGATACTGTGCGCGTCGATTCGGTTGTCGCGTTCCAGTCGGGATCTGGTGTTGTGCCGGTCCGGTTGGTGAATGACGAGGACATATCCGCCCTCGAGATCACCCTGATCGAAAGGTCGCACCAGATTATCATTGATTCCTTCTCTTTCGCGGGTGGTCGAGTGAGTACCTGGGGATTCAAGGGCGCCACGGCCACTGGTGACTCCATCCTGAACATTTTCGGCTTTGCCTCCGGCGACCTGCTTCCGGCCGGCAGCGGCATGATCGGGCGACTCTACATCTCCTATCAGTCATCCATAACGCCGCAGGATATACCGATCGATTCGATCACCTTCGTCAACACCCTGGGGGTCGAGAAATCGACTTCGCTGACCGGTTCCAATCCTGCAGGCATTCAAACCGAAGTTCCGCAAAGGGCACCTCAATATCGTTGAATCGCCCATTGCCATGGACTCGATCTGGGTCGATACCGTGAAAACTGCCAAGGGCCAGGCGCCGATCGTCGACGTCTACATGTACAACGAGCGCAATGTCGCCAGTTCCGCAATCGCGCTCACCTACGGTAGCGGCTACCTCACCTTTGACAGCGCGTCATTCCTCGGCACGCGAGGCCTGCAGGCGACGACTCGTACGGTTAATCGCAATGACGGAGGGAGAGAGCTTCTGCTGTCGCTCGACTTCACGACGCCGCTCGATCCCGGTAGCGGAAAAATTGCCCGGCTGTATTTCCACGTCTCACCGACCACTCCCGATACGACCATTACCATCGACACGACCACGTATCTTGGCTTCTTCAAGACCAAAACCAAATTGACAGCGGTTGACGCCAACGCCGAATTCGCCCCGTTTTTCCGCGCCGGCTGGCTGAGGGTGTCTGTCTCCACGGACGTGGACGATACGAACGACGGCTCCCTGCCGGCGGCGTACACCCTGTCGCAGAACTATCCAAACCCGTTCAACCCGACCACAACGATTGAATTCGCGCTGCCGACTGCGGGCAAAGTACAGCTCGATATTTTCAACACGCTGGGACAGCGCGTGCGGACGCTTGTCTCGGAGCAACTGGCGGCGGGAAACCATCGTATTGTCTTCGACGGTCGGTCGGGCAATGGGAATGACCTGGCTACGGGCGTGTATTTCTATCGACTGTCGTCGGAGAAGTTCACCGAGACGAAGAAGATGTTGCTGGTGAAATAGAGATTATTTCGCCTTGGGATGATTTAATCTGAAGCTGTTGAGGCCGATTTCGTCGGCCTCCTTTTTTTCGGCGTCAGAGAAGGTCTTGTAGAATTTCGTCTGCTGGGTTTCTTTCAGCTTTTCGTATATCTTACGCTGTTTTGCCGCTTCAATCAATTTGCGCCGCTTGTTGTCGGCGTCGCGCTCAAAGCCACGAAGCAACTCCTGCCCGGCCAGCGTTTCTTTCTTGAGCAACACGAAATAGCGCGAGTAGGTCTGCAATTGATAGACCGACAGCTTCCCTCCCTGAATCTGCCGCTGAGACTCGGTCGTTTCAACTCGCTTCGCAGCAAGATTGTCGAGATGGGCCTTCTGGAAACCGACCTGCAGGACTGCTGACGCCAGCTCTTTCTGGCGCTGCTTCTCGACATGCTTGCGAACATTGAGCAACGGCTCTAAGCGGAAACGGTACTTCTTCACGAATCAGCTCACCCCTGCACGATTGCGCGCAGCAAATTTACAGACTCACCGTAGTCGCATAGTTCGCCGATCCGCTGGCGAAAAAACTGGTTGATCGGCTCGATCTTGGTGATGGCCCTATCGATTTTCGGATTCGAGCCTTTGACGTAGGCGCCGATGTTGATCAGATCTTCCGCCTCGCGATAGGTGGCGACCAGCTCTCTCACTTGTCCGGCCAAAACCACCTCGTCCGGTGAGACTACCTCTTTCATAACGCGACTGATTGAGTCAAGATAATCAACCGCCGGATACTGATTCATGGCCGCCAGTTTTCGCGACAGCGCCACGTGACCGTCGAGAATCGATCGACCGCATCGGAGATCGGCTCGTTGAAATCGTCGCCTTCTACCAGCACCGTGTATAGTCCGGTGATCGATCCGCGCTCGGTGCTGACCGGCTCGTTCCAACAACCCCGGCAGCATGGCGAACACCGATGGTGTGTACCCTTTGGTGGCGGGCGGCTCACCGGCCGCCAAACCGATTTCGCGCTGCGCCATAGCCAGTCGCGTGACCGAATCCATGAGCAGCAAAACATCTTTGCCCTGATCGCGGAAGTACTCCGCAATAGTGGTGGCGACCATGGCCCCTTTGATTCGCACCAGCGCCGGTTGATCGGATGACACCGCTACCACGATCGATCGTTTGAGTCCCTCAGGACCGAGATCCCGCTCAATGAACTCGCGGACCTCGCGACCGCGTTCGCCAATCAGACCAATTACATTTATGTCCGCCGACGATCCGCGGGCGATCATGCCCAACAGCACCGATTTTCCAACCCCTGATCCGGCGAATATCCCCATTCGCTGTCCCTTCCCCACCGCCGCCAAAAGGTCTATCGCCTTGATACCCGTCCGAATCGGCTGGTCAATCGGCTTGCGCTTCATGACGGGGATCGGCCGTGCGTTGATCGTGCGTGTGCCGGTCGCCGCGATCGGTCCCTTGCCATCGATCGGCTGCCCCAGACCACCTACCACGCGTCCGATCAGTTCCGGCCCAACCGGGATACGAAACTGTTCGGCGGTCGAGGTGACAATCGCACCCGGCGTGATCCCCGTGATCGGTCCATAGGGCATCAACAAGAGTCGGTCGTTGCGAAACCCGACCACTTCGGCCTTGACCGTAGAGCCATCGTCCCGATTTTCTATCGTGCACAGTCGCCCGACGGGGACCGAGGGACCGGCCGATTCAATGATCAAGCCCTACGACCTGCGTAACTTTGCCGAATTGCTTGATAGCGTGCGCACGAGTGATGCGCTCGGCGTACATCTCGTAGGCCAGCCGGTTCACGACTGATCCTCGGTGTTCATAATCGTTTCCGCAATGACGTCAAACTGGGATTCCAGTCGGGCGTCAATGTCGCCCGTTGGCGTCTGTATGAAACACCCGCCAAGACGGACGCGCGGGTCAGGTTCAAAGATGACCTCTTTGATCAGCGCGTTGCCGCTAAGGTAGCGGTGCATATTCTGCTCGACAATCGGTAGAAAATCCGGATGAACTTTGATGCGCAAGTTGCGATCGATCCACCAGACCGTCAACGATCCTGGCGACCATGTGGGCGGTAGCCTCGCGGTCGATCTGGATGGCGTCGCAGGTCACTTTCCTGCTGATCTGAATCACCAGTTCGAGAACTTTCTGCTTGGCCTCTTCGAGTATCGTCTCGCGCTGGGTCACTGCGTCAGTAATGGCGTTATTGAGCTGGGACAACACGCGTCTGGCCTCGTCCAGTCCCTTGGCGAGTCCGTCCTGGTGACCCGCCGCGTACCCTTCCTGACGGGACTCCTGTGCCCGATTGCTCATGACGGTTTCGAGACGATATACCTCTTGAATCGGAATTGATTTTGCCCCGTCGACGTCGGTGACATAATGGACCTGGGGAAACAGTTCCCCCAGCTCGCTTTTCAGCCATGATCTCGGCCGTGATATCGAGACGACGATCACCGATAAAGACAGTCGGCGCCTCGATCGTCTGACGAATTATCTTAGACAATGATATCTTCCTTGCCGCCGCGACCGGAGATGATGATCTGGCCTTCTTCTTCGAGTCGGCGAACCGCCTCGACGATTCGACCCTGGGCCGCCTCGACGTCGGACAGCCGCGTCGGGCCCATGAATTCCATCTCTTCTTTGATCATTGAGGCCACCCGTTCGGACACGTTCTTGAAAATCTTGCTCTTGACCTCGTCGCTGGTCGCCTTGAGAGCGATCGACAGGTCCTTCGTCTCCACATCCTTCAGCAGACGCTGGATCGACCGGTCGTCGAGCAGAATCAGATCGTCGAACACGAACATCATGTTCTTCACTTCAGCCGCCAGGTCCGGATCTTCCGCTTCCAGCGACTGAAGAATGTTCTTCTCGGCCGATGAATCAATCAGGTTAAGGATCTCGGCGATGGCTTTGGCGCCGCCGGATACCGACAAGTCGCGTCCGGCTGAATTGCCGAAATGACCTTCGAGGGTCGCTTCGATTTCCTTCAGAACATCAGGAGAGATCTTCTCCATTGTGGCAATCCGGAGGGCGACCTCCGCCTGAAGTTCCGGCCCCAGCTCCGACAGCACCGCCGCGGCGTGCTGCGGATTCAGTTGGGTCAGGATCAACGCCGTCGTCTGCGGATGTTCGTTCTGAAAGAAGCCGGACAGTTGCTTGGGATCGATATCCTTCAGGAGCGAGAATCCGCGTGACTTGAACGACGACTCCAGTCGGGTGAGAATCTCCTTGCCTTATGATGGCCGACCGCCTTTTCCAGAATTTCGCTGGCGAAATCCACACCGCCTTGCGAGATGTACTGGCGCGCCATGAAGATGTTGTGGCATTCTTCAATCACGTGATCTTCTATCTCGGTCGGTACGTCGCGCAGATTGGCAATCTCGATCGTGATCTTCTCAAGGTCGGTTTCATTCATTCCCTTGAGCACGAGCGCCGAGACTTCCGGTCCGAAGGCGATGAGAGCGACCGCCGCCTTCTGTTGTGCTGTCATCGTTTCGAATTCCATACTCATCTTCCTGACTATTCGATCATCATGGTCTTGATGACTTTGGCTATTTCATCCGGCCGATCCTTGGCCGTCTTCTGCATATGGTCTACCAGGCGCGGCTTTCGCTTCTCCGGCACGATTGGAGGCACGTCCTCCTCATCCTCAATTGTCTGGCCGCCTGTTGCATGTGACGTTGCGCGGACGGTCGTCTGCGGCATCGGCGCCGGCATCGCTTTCCCGATCGCCGTGAACAGCTTCTTTGATTTCTTGCGCAGATACAGGAAGGCAATGATCGCGAGCAGCGCCAGGCCGATTTTCTTGCCGATATCCCAGTAAAACTCACGCGTGTACATCTGATCGAGCACCAGGCGATCGCTTTCGATCTCCTGGCGATCAAACGGGATATTGACGATTTCGAGCTGATCGTTACGCTGCTGGTCAAACCCGACCGCATTCCGCACGATAGCCGCCAGGCGATCCAGTTCCTCCTGCGGACGCGGCTGATACACCTTCTCACCCGCCCCCCCATCAGCACCTTCGACCGGCGGATACGATCCGTCCACGAGCACCGCAATCGAGAGTCGGTCTATGGTGCCGATGGCGTTAATAATGTGCTCCACCGTCTTATTAAGTTCGTAGTTTGTAACGACGGTCTGGGTGTTGTCTTCCTGGTTGCTCTCTTTGACATCCTTCGCCTTGTCCGCGGCCGAACTTGTGGACGTCGTCTTTTCTTCGCTGCGCACCGAGGGGCTGTTCGGATCGTAGGTCTCGGCCGTCCGTTCCAGTTGCTGGAAATTCAAGTCCGCCGTGAGTCTCACAATCGCCTTCCCCGGACCCAACACGCCGTCGAGCATGGTTTGCGCCTTGTCCTCGAGGTACGATTCTACCTGCTGCCGGACATCCAGCTGTGAACTCGAGAGCCCGGCCAGCCGGTCGCTCCCCTGGCCCGAGGTGAGCAGGTTCCCGTCATAATCGATGATCGAGATGTTTTCGGGACGAAGTCCCTCGACCGACGAGGCAACCAGGTGCGTAATGCCGGCCAATTGCTGTTTGGTCAACGTACCTGCTCCGCCCAGTTTCAGAACCACCGACGCAGTGGCTTCTTTCTTATCTTCTCTAAACAGGCGGTCCTTCGGCATCACGATGTGCACTCGTGCAGCCTTGACTTCGCGCAGTTCCATGATGGTCTTGGTTAACTCACCCTCCAGCGCCCGCCGAAAGTTCAAGTTCTGCAGGAAATCGGTCATCCCCAGATTGTTCTTGTCGAAAATCGAGTAACCGACATTTCCGCCCGTGGGCAAACCCTGCGACGCCAGTTCGAGTCGAACCTTGTACACCTGGTCCTGCGGTACTTCGATCGAGGTGCCGTTATCGACCAGCTTGAACGGAATCTTTTTGTCGCTGAGATAATTGGCGACCTCGCCCGCCTCTGACTCCTGAAGATTGGAGTAGAGCCGCGCGTATGATACGGAATTGAGCCAGCCCACGACAAAGACAATGCCCACAATAGAACCGGCGATGACACCAAATAGCATCATCACCTGGCTGGGCGTCATGCGGCCGACAAGATCCGAGATGTTTTTCGCCGAGTGTTTCAGAGAATCCATGATACATCCTATATATCATCTTGTACCGACCATCCATAGCCGGTGTCAGATACGCTCAGGTTACATAGGCATCCGTGACAGTTCGTTATATCCGTCCACCAGTTTGTTGCGAATCTCCAACAGGAGATCCATCGACAATCCGGCCTGTTCCGCCTGAATCATGACCTGGTGCAGTTCGACCGCCTCGCCGTTCATGAGTGCTGTCTGCGACTGCGCGGCCTGTTGCTGCAGATCGTTGACCGAATCAAGGGCGCTGGCCAGCATCCTGCCGAAGCCATTAGCTCCTTCACTCGGCGTCGCATTCTCAGTCGGCTTGGCCGCGGGCCGTTCGATCAGGCCGGGGACCAGACGTACTATATTTCCTACCGGTTCGGGCATATCAGACCTTTACATCCACCACGCGACCGAGCTCCGGAGCGGCTTCGGCCGGTTTTGAGTCCGCCGTGTAGGCGGCCCCAAAACGCCCGGAGTTGCGGAAACGATCAAACAGCAATTCGAGCGCCTTGCGCTCGGGCTCGCTGAGATGTTCCGCGTATGTTCCCGCCGGTGCCTTCACGGCCAATTTCGAAGTATTCGTTTCGCCCTGGGGAATCTCCACCTTGGCGGCTTCCTGCTGGGCGGTCGAAGTAGCCGTGGCGGCCTGCTGGTCGCGTCGATTGACCTGTTGATATGACTGGATGCCGAGGGAATCGATTTTCATACACTCCTCTTCACTTAGATATCGAGAGCGTTTCTAAACATCTTTTTTGCCGACGCGATGGCCGACGTATTCGCTTCATACGCCCGCGTCGCGGTCATCATGTCCACCATCTCGTTGATGATTTCAACATCCGGCATCTTGACATATCCGTCCTCATCCGCCTGCGGGTGCGACGGATCGTATACCAGTCGGAAAGACGAATCCGGATCGACCACTTCATCGGCCTTGACGTTGGCCAGGTTGACTGTCGACTGTACGCTCAGCGACTTGCCCGGCAGGTGACCCGCGTTGGTCCGCGCCAGTTCGGTCCCCGCTCGGCGCATGTACGTATCGAAGCGCACCTTCTCCTGTTCTTCGTTGACCAGGACGCGCTTGCGACGGTACGGCCCGCCGTCGGCCGTCTCGGTCGTCTCGGCATTGGCCATGTTTTCTGCAACGACGTCCATCTTCTTGCGCTGAACCGTCAGTCCGCGGGACGAGATTTCGATGGCATTCAATATTCCGGCCATGGTCTTGTCTACTTGCTCTTGATTGCTGTTCTCAATCCCTCAAAGCGCTGCTGCAAGAGCTTGGCGCCGACGGTGTACAGCAATTCGTTTTGGGCCAGCGTGGAAATTTCGCGATCGATATCGACTGAGTTGAGATCGCCTTCGTCCACTGGAGTCTTTTCAATTTTGGGTGCTTTCATCTCACTCTGGCCGGTGGGAAGGTGATTAGGGTGCGTCGTCACACCGGCCAGATGATTGGTCTGCTTGGTCAAACGTGCAAACTCTTCCTGGAAGTCGATGTCCTGTGCTTTGTAGTCGGGAGTGGAACCGTTGGCCAGATTTCCGCTGACCAATTTGTGCCGCATGGAAGATAGATCGAGATACTTCCGAAATGTCGGGACCTCGCTTCGGTCAAAAATGAACTGGGTCAGTTTATTTTCCATAACGCAATACTACTCCGAGCGGAGCAATATCAAGCGGTGTGCCAAACTGTGTGGGGAAATGGTAACCTATTGATTTGACAACGAATTAGAACCATCGCCCGGGGTTGTGAAACCGGTCGGGACGGTGGCTGTCGGGAAGGCATTTCCGTCATCAGTGGGAAGCTCGTTCCCAATCGCGACCTGATTCGGCGAATAGTACATCTGCGAGGTTGGTTCCTTCATGGTCATTTCCATCGTGAGAACCACGATATCGACGCGGCGGTTCGCCGCCCGATTCTCTATAGATGAATTGGGGCGCACTGGGCGATATTCGCCGTACCCAAGCGCCGAAATGCGATCCGGCGCGATCGCATGATTATTGGTGTAGTAACGCACAACCTCCGTGGCGCGCGCCGAGGACAACTCCCAATTCGACGGATAGAGCGGATTGTGTATCGGCTGATCGTCAGTGTGACCCTCAATACGAATGTGATTCGGCATGCCCGCTATTTTGTTCGCGATGATATCCAGCACTTCCATAGCCCGCTGCTCGAGTCGCGCCGACCCCTGCTTGAACAACGCCGATTCCATAATATGGACCACCAGACCCCGCTCGGTGATCTCGGTCTTGATGTCTTCCTGGCGCTTCAGCCCCTTGAACTTCTCTTCAATCTGCTGCTGGATCATCGCCAGATCGCCAATTTGCAGCAAGCCATGCCCGGTCTTCTTGTGGTCGTTTTGCACTCTGACGAGCTGTTTTCCGCCCTTGAGCACACCGTTAAGCGCTTCGGCGATCCGGCCGAACTTCTTGGCGTCAACCATGGACATCGAGTACATGACAATGAAAAATGCGGCGAGAAGCGTAATCAGATCCGAATAGGTCAGGAGCCATCGCTCGAGATTCTCGTGCGAATTGTCACCCTGTTTGCGGCGGCGGCGCACTGGTCAGTCTCCCACGCGATGCTTGGGAGCCACAAAGGCCAGCAGCCGGGTGCGAATGTTGCGCGGGTTCTCCCCCGACTGAATAGCGATCACCCCTTCAGTAATCAATTCGAGATACCCCATTTCTTCGTCGTGACGAAGCCGGAGCTTGTCGGATATCGGCAGGAAAAACAGGTTAGCGAGTCCCACTCCCCAGAGCGTGGCGATAAACGCACCGGCAATTGATGCCGCCATGCGCGAAGCGTCCGACGTGTTTCCCAGCGTCTGGACCAGGCCGAGAACCGTGCCCAGAATGCCGAGGGTCGGCGCAAAACCACCCGCCTTTTGGAAGAAGGTGATGCCGCGCTTGTGACGCTCCTCAATATATACGATCTCGGTTTCGAGCATCTCGCGCAGAGCGGTCGTCTCGGTCCCGTCGATCAGCAACTGCACTGCTTTCCGAAAGAATGGATCAGATATCTTCTTCAGATCATCTTCGAGGTCGAGGATTCCTCCTCGTCGTGCCCGTTCGGCCAGCCGGGTGATCCGGTCGATCCCCTCCATATTGTCGCGATCCAGGCCGAAAAAGGCCAGCCGCAAGTAATGCGGCACCTGCGATACAGTGTGCATGGATGTGGTGATGATGGTTGCGCCAAGCGTCCCACCTAAGACGATGAGTATCGGCGCCGTAAGAAAAATAGAATCAAGATGCCCGCCCTCGAGAGTATACGCCCCCAGGACCGCTCCGATGGCCAGTATAACACCAATAATGGTCGCGAAATCCATATCCGCCTTTGGGGCTCCCGCTCCTGCGCAAACATTGAGCAGCCGGCAGGTCGCCCGATCACACGATTTCTATCGGCAGATACGGTAAATTTCTACACCCCTCCTCAGGAATAAGCGGTCGTTTCCGCATCCATGTGGTACTCCGCCAGCTTGTTACGAATAGTCCGGGCGGTTATCCCCAGCGCCTCGGCGGCCCGAGTCTTGTTACCGTTGTACTTCTCGAGCGTCTTGAGTATCAGATACTTGTTCCCCTCTTCAAGCGTCATTGGGACCCGCAGCGGCGGCTGATCGTCACCGATCTTTCCCAGCGCCATCTCCACCGGGAAGTCATCCTCGGTCAGGATATCTTCTCTGGCCGTGACCACCGCCCGCTCAATCAGATTCTCCAGCTCGCGGACATTGCCCGGCCAGTGATAATTCATGAAGAGTTTCAGGGCCTGCTGATTCATGCCCCGGATGTTCTTGAGATTCTCCTTATTGTACTTGTCAATGAAATGATCGATCAGCAGCGGCACATCCTCAATCCGATCCCGCAACGGCGGCAGATAGATCGGGATCACGTTCAGTCGGTAAAAGAGATCCTCGCGGAACCGACCGGATGAGATATACTCTTTGAGATTTCGGTTGGAGGTCGCCACGATGCGGACATCCACCTTGATCGTCTGGCTCGACCCGACGCGCTCAAATTCACGCTCCTGTATGACGCGGAACAGTTTTGATTGAAGATTGAGCGGCATTTCGGATATTTCGTCCAATAGGAGTGTCCCGCCGTCGGCCAGCTCAAAACGACCCCGATTGGTCTTCTTGGCGTCGGTGAAGGCACCCTTTTCATATCCGAACAGTTCGGCCTCCACCAGGCTCTCCGGCAGGGCCGCACAATTCAGCTTGACAAACGGATTGTTGGCGCGATTGGACGCATAGTGAATCGCCCGCGCCACCATTTCCTTGCCGGTGCCCGACGGTCCGGTGAGCATGACGGTCGAACGAGCATCGGCCACCGATTGAATCAGGTCGAATACTTCCCGCATGATCTTGGACTTGCCGACGATATTCTGGAATTTCGCCGAAAGGTCCGCCTTGAGCTGCTGGTTCTCAGCACGCAGTCGCAACATTTCGGTCACCCGGGCCATCATGTGTTCGAGCGTCTCCGGAAGGACCGGCTTGAGCAGGAAGTCGTACGCGCCCTTCTTGATCGCCTTGACTGCCGTCTCGACCGTTCCGTAGGCGGTCATGATGATCACGACGGTGCTGGCATCCATCTTCTTGATGTTGTCCAAAAGGGCGATGCCGTCCATCTCACTCATTTTTAGATCGGTCAATACGATGTCGTACGGCCGGGCGTTGAATCGCACCAGCGCATCTTCTCCCGAGTGAACCGACGTACAGTCATACCCCGCCCGCGTGAGCACCTCGGTGAGGAACTCATTCACCAGCGGGTCGTCATCCACTATCAGTACTGCGAATTTCATACAGACTCCCTGTCGCCGAGAAGAATCGAGACTTCCGCTGAAGTATCGATTCGGGTAGGCATGATTATCGTGAACCGGGCGCCTCCTTCCGGAGCATTCGCCGCAATAATGTCGCCACCATGCGCTTTGACTATCTTCCACACCATCGCCAATCCCAGTCCTGTTCCACCCTGCTTGGTGGTGAAAAATGGCCGAAACACGCGCTCAATAGCATCCGGAGTGATTCCCGATCCGGAATCGGTGATCGTGGTCTCTACGATGGTTTCCTCCAGACCCAGAAGCAGTCGATCACCATACCGATTGACGGCCGTCTGCCGCGGCAGTTTGCGACAGGTGATGATCACCTTCCCCTCGCCGCCGCACGCCTCGACGGCGTTGGTATAGATATTGAAGAAGAGCTGCCGCATCAGCGTGTGATCAATGGCCAATCGAACCGGATCGCTTGGCGCCGCTTTCGGATGCAGATACTCGAACACCATCTGTCGGGCTAACTCACTGTGATCAATCCGGTACTGTTCGGTCGTGGTATTGAGAAACTCCGTAAAGTCCACTTCGTCGCGCAGAACCTCGTCGGTTCTGGTATAATTGAGCAACGTCGTGACCGTGGTATTCAGGCTTTCGACCCCCCGGGTGATCTTGCTGACCAGTTTCTGCCGAGGATCATCCTCCGGCAGGTCACGGCGCAGCAATGCTGCGAAGCCGCCGATTCCGGCCAGGGGATTGCGTACCTCATGTGCAATCGTCGCCGCCATCTCACCCAGGGCTGCCAGGGTGTTGAGCCGCGCAATTTCCTGTTCCATCTTGCGGATTTTGGTGAGGTCCTGGAGCACCTCAACTGCCCCGATCGAGCGCCCGCTCGGATCCTTGAGCAGAGCCGTAGATACGGACAATTGAAGTCGCGTGCCGTCAGCCAAGGTGACCTTCTTCTCCGCCGATTCAACCGTCCGCCCCGATTCGACCGCCCGAAGCGCGTTTACGTCGGGTGGCTCACCTGGCGGGATCAGATCGCGATACGGCTTGCCGATCGGTTCGTTCTGAGGGATTCCCAACAGCATCGAAGCACACCGATTGAAGTGAGTGACCTGACCGCTTTCGTCCACCGCGATCACACCCGCCGATAGCGACTGAAGAATGCAGTTGAGAAATTCCGTTGCGGCTAAGTTGCGATGAGTCAGCGAGATAAGCTTCTGATTGGCCGCCGCCAGACTCTCGTTCTGTGAGGTAAATTCGTCCTTTAGCTCGATATACTGACGCTGAAGAGTGTTGATGACTCGGTTGAATGAGCCAAAGGAATCGACAAATTGCTCCAGTCGGTTGTCGTCCACCGACCGATCAGCCGTCTTGCGATCCTTCCGATCGCTCATACCCATACCTGCATTTCAAGCATGGGAAAATTTTGCTCGATTTCCGGGGAGAATTCAACAAAAACTTTGGGAATCAGAAGTAACTGACCACTTCGGACGCGATTTGATCGATTGCCGCGACATGGTCGGCCAGTTGAGCTTCGATCACTGACTTGGGCATGCCGTAGACCACGCAGGTTTCCTCGTTTTGCGCGATCACAATGGCACCTTTTTCCTTCAGGCGTCGGGCACCGAGCGTGCCGTTGTTGCCCATACCGGTGAGAACTGACCCCAAGCGCTGCCCCGCCAACGGTTTCGGCCACTGAATTAAACAAAACATCAACGCACGGGTGATAGAGAGTGCCGACCGGCTCGGCATTGACTACTGCCGTCAGGCGGCCCGACCGCCTCACAACCGTCAAATGCATCCCGCCGGGAGCGATCAAAACGGTACCCGGCTCGATCGACTCACCATTTACTGCTTCCCGCACCGTCACCTGCGAAAGCTGGTCCAATCGCTCGGCCAGTGACTTGGTAAACATCGGAGGCATGTGTTGGGCTATCACAATGCCCACCGGAAGGGATCGTGGCAACGCCGGTATGACCGACTGAAGCGCAGGCGGACCGCCGGTAGAGGAACCTATGGCAATCAGATTGACGTTGTGATGGCGTTTGATCAATGCCTTGGCGGACTCCACCGGTTTGTCTGAGGGCCGGATTAGCGACTTGGCCGTCGCCCCAGGAGCCTGTTGACCGGTGACAGCACGGAAACCGGCCCGCGTCCGATATCTCGCCATGAGGATCGATTTACGCTTTACGATATGCTTGATCTTCTGAAGCAGCTCGTCCTTGATCTTCACGATGTCCAGACTGACGAAAGACATCTGCTTGGGAATGAAGTCCACCGCTCCCAGTTCGAGCGCATCAAGCGTAGCCTGCGCCCCTCGGTGGTAATCGATGAAATCATCATCACCGGCACCGGATTGGTGGACATGATCTGCGCGAAGAGCCGTCAGACCGTCCATCCGCGGCATCTCGATATCCATCGTCACCAGATCGGGCTTGAGCCGGCGGACCTTCTCCACCCCTTCCTCGCCGTCGCGGGCTGTCCCGATCACCTTGATCGTCGGGTCGGACTCCAGCATCATGGTGATCGCTTTCCGCATGAACGCGGAATCATCGACCACGACTACCGTCACTTCAGGTTTGGTTTCAATCGCCACGACGCATTCCTATCGCAGTTTTCTCGGCCATGTTGAATAGTCCCATGAGATCGACAATCAGTCGAATCCGGCCGTCGCCCAGAATCGTCGCACCGGCCACTCCCTCGGTCGAGCCGAGATACGTGCCCAGCGACTTGATCACCACCTCTTCCTGACCCAGGAATCTGTCGATGTTGATGCCCAGTTTCTGTCGGCCAGGCCGACGACCACGATGTACGGCTTCTCGGCCATGACGAAACCGCGAGCGTCGCCTCGAATGATCCGGTTGAGATTGATCGATCGGGATGATCTCGTCGCGGAGTCGCAGCACCGGTCGTCTGATTGACATAACTGATGTCAGTGTGAGTCGGTCGTACCGTCTCGTGAACCGACGACAGCGGCAGGATGAAGATCTCGTCATCGCGACTGCACCAGCAGACCCTGAATGATAGCCAGCGTCAGCGGCAGCTTAATCGTGATCGAGGTGCCTGCGTCCTTGGCCGAATCAAGTTCGATGAGACCGTTAAGCTTTTCGATATTGGTCCGGACGACATCCATGCCGACGCCGCGACCGGAGACGTCGGTAACCACCTTGGCGGTCGAGAATCCCGCTTCAAAAATATACTTGAACACGTCCCGATCCGGCATCTTGTCGACATCCGCGCGCGTGGCCAGTCCCCGCTCCACCGCTTTGTCCCGAATCGCCACGACATCGAAACCCTTGCCGTCGTCCTCGATGCGGATGACGATGTTCGAACCTTCCTGAAACGCCGAGAGATCGAATCGTTCCCTCTGGCCGGGTTTACCCTTGGCCGACCGGTCGGCCGGAGACTCGATGCCGTGATCGCACGAGTTGCGGAGGATGTGCACCAGCGGATCGCCGATCTCTTCGATCACCGACTTGTCGAGCTCGGTCGTCTCGCCGGAGATGACCAGATCGATTTCCTTCTTCGAGTCGCGCGACAGATCCCGCACCAGCCGCGGGAATTTGCCGAAGACCTTGCCGATCGGCTGCATCCGCATCTTCATCACGGCCAGCTGAAGTTCGGTGGTGATGTAGCTGACCGAGGCCGCCGCCCGATTCATTATGCTCGAGCTTGCCGTCGCCCTGTCCCTTGGCCTTCGACATTGAGCCGATTGAGCGACTGAACCAGGGCATTGCGACCGAGCACCAGTTCACCCATCAGGTTCATGAGTTGATCGAGCCGGCCAATGTCGACGCGAATCGTCTGATCGCCCTTAGTTTCGGCGCTCGATTTCCGTTGCCCGGCGCGTCATTGCTTTGCCTTGACTCGTCTGGCGTCGGACTCGCTTCCATCGGCGTTGCGTCGACGTCAATCGCCGATGCGGCCGGCTGTTCGAGTGTTCTGGCCGGGTCGTTGCTGGAGACTGACGCCTGCACCGCAGGCGCGGCCGCGGCTCGTCCTGACTGGACAGGGCGACCGTTGAGACGGTTGCGAGATGTCCGGTCAGATCGACTTCCTCGGTCACATGCTCGCGGACATTTTCGAGCAGCACTTTCAGGACGTCGACCGATTCCAGCAGAATGTCCATGATCGTGGGCGTGACCACCATCTCCGACTTGCGCAGCCGGTTCAGAATATCCTCCATCTTGTGCGTCAGGCTCGTGACCTGCTCAAAGCCCAGGAAACTGGAGGTCCCCTTGATGGTGTGCGCAGCCCGGAAAATGGAATTGAGCAGATCGAGATCGCGTGGTGTCGACTCGAGCTTGACCAGATCCGTGTCGAGCGTATGAATGAGCTCATCGGCTTCGATCAGAAACTCGTCGATGATTTCCTTCATCTCGTCCAGATCGGATTCGATTTCGTTACTCACCGTCGTACTCCCCCCCTTCACTTCGGCTTGGCTTGCGCAAACAGAGTGTCAATCTCTTTCTGTTCGGTCTTGCGTTCGAACAGGTCGGCATGCGGATCATAGGCGCGTGCCTTTTTCGGACGGTTCGACGCGACGATCTCCGCAGCCGCTCGCCGCCGATAGTCTTCAGCACGCATGTGCAGCCGCGATTCGATCTCCTCCAGCAGCGCCGCCGCGTGATCCATCTGCTGGCTCGTGATATCCTGGAACTGCAGGGCATCCATCAGCGCAAACGCGTCGTTCAGATTCGTATTGGCGTTGTCCACCAGTTTCCCGGTGAGCGACGGTCAGTTCGCCGTCGTTGATGCGCGCGGCGATTTCCTGAGCGATGTCAAGCCCCTTGATCATCTCTTCTTCGCGCTGGGTGATCCTTTCGACATGATCCAGCATCTGGTGGGTGGCGTTCTCCGTCTGCTCGCTGATCTTATCGAGCTGGTTGGTCGCCTGCGGCACCTTTCTCTTGCGATTCTGACAGCGGATTGCGCAGTTTGCGCACGCTTTCCACCAGTGCGGTGATCGACTGCGTAAGGTCGGCGATCTCCTGCTGTATCTTGTCTTGCATATTGTCAGTACCCGACATGCCATCCTCCTTGATCGCGAGCGTCACTTGCCCAGAATCTGTTCGATCTTCTCTTTAAGGGTTTCCGGCGTGAAGGGCTTGACGATGTAGTTGTTGACGCCGGCTTTCATTGCTTCAACGATGTCGTCCTTGACCGAACGCGTCGTCACCATGAGAACCGGGATATTCTTGTATTCCGGTATCCCGCGCAGCGTCGAGACAAACGTCAGACCGTCCATCTCCGGCATGTTCCAGTCGGTGATGATGAAATTGACTTTTCCACCTTCATTTTGGCCAGCGCTTCGCGTCCGCCTTCGGCCTCAATCACGTCATTGTAGCCGGCCCGTTTGAGCGTGTTGATGATGATGCGCCGCATAGTCGGGCTGTCATCAACCGCCAGGATCTTCATTTCCGCCACTGTGCCTCCTTGCTACTGACCGCTATGTGCCTTTGCTCAGGTATTTGTCGACCTCGCTCAAAAGCACCGATGACTTGAACGGCTTGACCAGATACGAACTGGCGCCCACCTCCATCCCCCGGGCTTTGTCGTCATCACCTTCCTCCGACGACAGGATGATGATCGGCGTGTCGCGTGTGTTCGATCATTCTGCCGAACAGTCTGAATCAGGCTGTACCCGTCCAGGTTCGGCATGTTCAGGTCGGTGATGATCAGATCGACTTTCCCCTCGAGGGTCGACATCTTTTCGATCGCGTCCATGCCGTCACAGGCGGTCACTACCGTGAAACCGCTGTTGCGCAGCGAAAAGGAGACGAACTTGACGACTGTCGGAGAATCATCGACCACTAAGATCGTCTGGCTCATACTGTTTATCCTGTCCTTGGCCCCGTTTCGTTCACTTCTTTGGCGCACTCGATCGAATCTGACTGAGCAGATCGAGCGCTCGCGAGACTCCGGCCGACGCCGGATTGGTCGCAGCGGCGGCAGCCGTCGCCGTCTTGCCGGCCGCACTCTCGACCGTCTGCACTCGTCGCCTCCTTCTGATACACCAGCGCATTCTTGAAATAGACCAGCTTGAAGGCCTTCGAAATACCGTGCAACGTCTCGGAATGGCCGATATAGAAGTACCCGCCCGGCTTCAAGGCGTTATAAAATCCACGAACCAATTGCCGCTTTACGTCATCCGAAAAATAGATCATGACGTTTCGGCAGAAGATGACATCCATATTATTGATCAGCGATATCTTCTTCGGGTCATTCAGGTTCAGATGGGAGAACTTCACCAGCATCTTGACATCCGGCTTGACCTTATACATCTCCCCGGTGCGGGTGAAGTACTTCTCCAGCATATCCGGCTTCAAGTTGCGCAGTGTAATACCGGAGTACTCACCCTTCTCGCCCTCTGCAGCACCTGCTCGGAAATGTCGTTGGCGATGATTTCCAGCGTTCCAGCCCACCTGCCCTTTAAGTGCCTCCATCAGGATAATCGCCAGCGTATACGGTTCTTCGCCCGTGGAACACCCGGCTGACCAGATGCGAATCGTCTTGAGTCCCCGTTCTTTCAGCTTTTGAGCGATAATGAGGGGAAGCGACTTCGTCGGAAAACGACAAGAGCTGCGGCTCGTTTCGGAAGAAACTGGTTTCATTGGTGGTCACCAGTTCCATCAGACGGTTGAATTCGCGAAGCGAAACGTCGTACTTGACGTGGTAGAAATAATCTCTGACGCTGCGCATGTCGAGCTCGGCCATGCGCTTCTGAATCCTGTTCTTCAGGAGATAGACTTTATTTTCGGCGAAGAATATACCACTCTTTTCGTGAATATAGTCACGAAACATGGTAAACTCCTCAAGCGTCATTTCAAGTTCCTGCGTTGGACCGGTCAGCATACAGCACCCTTTTCATTCCTCTGCCAACGGTCGGCTATTTCTTGGCTTCTTTCGCGTACCCTTCGAGGGTCTTATAAAGCTGGTGAATGTTGAACGGCTTGACGACATAGTCGGCGACTTTCGAGCGTAACGCCGTTACCGCCGTGTCAACCGAAGGAAATCCGGTCATGACCACGACCGGGATTTCAGGCTTCATTTCCCGCACCCGTGACGCCAGCGTCAGACCGTCCATCTGCGGCATCTTGATGTCGGTGAGGATCACATCCACGGCTTTCGTCTTCAGGATGTCGAGCGCCTTCTCGCCATTCTCGGCGACTGCTATGTCCCAGCCCTGGCCGCTGAAGAAGTCGTACAGCAGGTCCCGGATCAGGAGTTCGTCATCCACCACCAGAATCGATGGGTGTGCCATTAAAACGGCCCTCCGATGCGCTGCAGCGCAAAGGCCGCCGCTTCAGCTAGATCTTTGTTCTTGTTCCCCGTGAGTCGCTGCAGCGTGGCGATTGCCTGCTCATCGCCGAGCAGCGACAACGCCTTGGCGGAGGCAATCTTGATAATATCCAGGTCGGCGTCGAGATGCGGACGCAGATACTCGGCATACGCCTTGTTCCGCAGCTCGCCGATTGTGGCAATGGTATGATAGCGCACCCAGACATCGCCGTCGTCAAGCAGGAATTTGATTTTGTTGACGGCCGCCTCACCCTCAATGGCCAAGAGCGCTGTGACCGCGGCCTTTCGCACGGCGCTGTTCTCGTCATTAAGCGCCATCGCGATCGGTTCGCTGTCCGGGACCAGGCCGATTCGCGCCAGCGACGAAATGGCTGACTTGCGCACCTGCGGCTCGGGGTGATTGATCGCCCGGAGAAGCGGCTCCACCACGTCAGCCTCGCCGATCCAGCCAAGGGCAGTGACGGCCAGGCGCTGACGTTCCGGATTTTCATGGTAAAGATCGGCAGTGAATTTTGCGACGACGCGCGGTCCGCCCAGTATCACCAGGGCGCCTACCGCCGCTTCGCGAACATCCGCATATTTGTCGTCCAGACCGGCAAAAATGAAGTCGGCGTCGGCTTCCTGGGCCAGCCACCCGAGCGCCGAATAGGCCGACGCTCTCACGTGACCGTTGTCATCCAGGGCCAGTTTTTTCAGCACCGGCACGGCGTCCTTGTTGGTCGAGCTCCCGAGAATCTGTGCCACCTTCATGCGCACCTCTTGATCTTCGTCGAAAGCTATCGGGAGCAGGCGCGCCGCCAGATCGTCGGTCACAATCATCCGCAGGATTTCCAGCAATTTCAGTTTTAATGCCGGCGCAGCGGCCGGCAGTCGTTCGATGATCAGTACACCGGCCGGCTCTCCTATCTCAGCCAGGATCGCCATGACCCGGCGGAATTTCGGTTCGTCGAAGCACTCGATCACATCAAGCAGCTTGCGAATTACGTCGTGGCCGTACCACCGACCGAGTCGACTGAGAGTGAACTCGGTCACTTCGGCATCGTGATTCTTGATGGCGTCGAACAGGTAATCGGTGAATTTTGTGAGGGGGATATCGTAATTGATCCTCCCGCCGTGCTTCATGCACACCCGAATGATGGCGGCCATCGAGGTCTCAGCCAACGGTTGCTCTGAGCAACTGAGAAACTTCACCAACTGCGGTACCGAATCAGCCCGACCGATCTTGCCGATGGCCTCGATTGCCGCGAACTGGATGACCGGATCGCTCGTGCCGAGAAACTCGTAGAGTGCCGGCAATGCTTCCGGATCACCGATCTTGCCCAACGCTTCAATGGCTGATGGTCGCACATCCTCCGACTGTCTCGCCACCGCAATGAGATGGCTCATCGCTTTTGCGGACCCAACCTCGCCCAGCGCCTCGGCGGCCGAACAAGCCACATTTATATGATCGTCCCACAACGCCTGGCATAATCCGTCAACCGCCGCGTCATCGCCAATCAAGCCGAGCACGTCGGCGATGAACTTTCGTACGTCATGGTCTTCATCCTTCAAATTGGCCACGAGATGCTCGACCGCGTCGTGACCGATTTTCACCAGGATCTCAGAGGCCAGATTGCGCGTGCCGATATCGACATGCGCCAGGAAGCGAATGAGCAATTGAGCGGCCGTGCCGCCGCGAATCTGGCTCAGTTGCTGGGCGGCCAGTTCGCGTATGCCCAGGTCGGAGTCCTCGAGCGCCATGACCAGGCCGGCAACCGCTTCGTCTTCCTGAAACTGCCCAAGCGATTTGACCGCAGTTTCGCGGACGAAGAAGTCGGGCGACTGCAATTCGGATAGCAGTTCCCCAATTTGCGCTACGACATTTTCCATGTTCCTACCCCTCTGTCGCAGATCGCCACCTTATACCGTCGTAGCGTTCTGATAAGACATCAACGCTTCCTCTTCGGTCGCGAAAATCTCGAAGATGTGAGACAATTGCGTGATATCGAAAATTTCCTGGACGTAGCTGACCAGATTGGAGAGCGTGAAGCGCCCTTTCTGCAGCCGCACTTCTTTCATCACCGAAACCAGGGCTCCCAGACCGGAGCTGTTGATAAACTCCACCTGGGCCAGATTCAAGTGCACCTGCAGCGTGCCCTTCTTAAGCAGCGACTTCACCTGATCCTTGAGCATAGTGCCGCTGGCCAGATCGAGCCGGCCGCGCAATACGACTACCGCCACACCACCACGTTCCCGAACACTGATTTCCATACTACCTCCGCTAAGGCAACTTCAACTATACTTGTGTTCACAGCACGACCGGCGAGCCATCCGGATCGTCACTTTCAGCCCCCCCGCTTCGTCTTCCGAAAATTCTGCCCCCGGTGAGAAATGTCGTATCAGATCCACTCCCCGACCTCCCTCCGACATGTCAGTGGGTTCCGGTCGACGGGCAATCCTCGCCATTCCTCCTTTTCCTTGATCGATTATATCGGCACGGAGCTCGTCTTCCATTACCTCCAGACGAACCGTGATCAGCTTGTTGGGATCACGCTGGTTACCGTGCACCAGCGCATTGGTGAAGGCCTCCGAAAGGGCGAGCATGAAACGGTGGCTGACAGCGGGGTCTATCCCACTCGCCGTCAAGGCCTTCCGCAAATCCTCGTAAAACGTTTCTTCCGCCTCCGAGACCGATGGGTAGATGTACGTGTGCTGTTTCATAGTTCTCCCACCCGAACCTGAAGAATTGTGAAGTCATCTTGCGAATCCGGTGGCGCATCAAGCGTGTATCGGTCCACCCACTCCTTGACGCGCAAGCAGAACTCCTGGGGTGACAAATTCAACTCGCTGATAAATACCTGCTCCGCTCGACTGCGCCCGAAGAGCCGATTCTGCGCATCGGCCGCTTCCGTCAATCCATCGGTGAATAGAAACAGCCGATCGCCCTCATGAAGGGAAATGGCTCCTTGTTTGAAAGCCGCTCCGGGAAACTGCCCGACGATCGATCCCCCCTCTGACAACGTCTCGACGCGATTCGCCTGGCTGTCCCAAAACATCCCCGGCAGATGTCCGGCATTGCAGAACGTCAGCCGCCGCTCGGCCAGGTTGAACCGGGCGAAAAAGAGCGTGACGAACATCTCTTTATCCTTGATGATCTCATGGCTGAGCAAATCATTCAGACGACAGGCCAACTGCGATACCGATATCCCCGGTTCATGCGCCAATTGCGATTTGATGATTCCCCATGACGCCGACATGACCAGCGCCGCCGGCACGCCCTTATTCGAGACGTCGCCGATGATAACAAGAAATTCCTGATCGCTCACCTTCACCACGTCGTAGAAGTCACCCCCCACCTCGCGGGCCGGAAAATACGCCACCCCGATGGTGGCGCCGGGAATCGTGCCGACGTCCTGGGGAAGAATCGTTTCCTGAATCTGCTTGGCGACCGCCATCTCCTGCTGCATCCGCTGACTTTCCAGCTTCTCCTGGATGAGGCGAGTATTGTCGATGGCGACGGCGACAAAGTTCAACAGCATTTCGAGGCTGTCGCGATCCTCATCGTCAAAATTGCCGCCGTGAGTCTTGTTGAAGATGACCAACGCCCCGTGGCAGGTCTCGTGCGTTTGAATCGGCATGACAATGATGGAATTCAGTTTGATGCCGGTAGCGGAAACCAGCTCCAGATCGGAAAGAAGGATCGGCGTCCGATGTCGCCACGCGTACTCCGGAAGCGATAACCCATCCTGGTAGGCAAGATCGTGCAAGAATGAATCTTCGACGCCCCACGATATGCGCGGTTTGAGTCTCTCTCCGTCAGCCAGCAGGATTGCCCCCACCTCACCGGCCACCAATCCCATAGCCATGTCCATGACTACCGACAAGACCGCATCGATCTCATGGATAGAGGTAATGACAGCGCCCATGGTGGCCAGATCGCGCAATTGCGCCTTCTGACTGGCCAGCTTTGCTTCCAGCGAGTCTATTTTCTCGGTTGTGACGACTGCTTCGACCATCAACCTAGGTATCGGCTGACAGGGCGGTTTCTGGAGCTATAAATGAATGCAGATTAAGAGCATACCGGACATTGACTAATCCGATCGCGGATGAATGCGATCTTACTTCTCACGCGCCTTGACTCGAATCGGTACTCCTTCAAACCCAAACTCGTCGCGGAGTTGATTGGTCAAGTACGCCAGATATCCTTTGTCCAGCAGTTCAGGATGGTTGGCAAAAAAGATAAACGTCGGCGGATTGACTTCCGTCTGCGCGACGTATTTGATCTGGATATACTTTCCGTGCAACGCCGGCGGCTTCCGACGACCCACGGCCCGTTGCAGAAGATCGTTCAGCTGAGGAGTAGGCACTCGCTTGCGCTGTTCTTCATACACCTTCTTCACCAGTTGCATGACTTTGTTGACGCGCTGCCCGGAGAGCGCGGAGATGTAAATGATCGGCAGATAGGCAAACCGGGCCAGATTCTCGTTGATCTGGATGGTGTACTTATCCGCCGTCTTCTCATCCTTCTCAACCAGGTCCCACTTGTTGACAGCCAGCACAGCCCCTCGTCGGGCCTCCAGCACATCGGCAATCACCCGTTGATCCTGGCTCGTGACGCCGTCAACACCGTCAATGAGAATAATGGCAACGTCGCACCCCTCGACCGCCCGGATCGTCCGAAGGTTGGTATAGAATTCGATGTTTTCCTGCACCTTGTATTTCCGGCGCAGTCCAGCGGTGTCAACAACGATATACCGCTGGCCGTCCAGCACGACATCGGTATCAACCGAATCGCGCGTCGTCCCCGCGATTTCTGTGACGATCAGGCGATCCTCCCCCAACAGCTTATTGATGAACGACGATTTACCTACGTTGGGTCGACCCACCAGCGCCACGCGAATCGTATCATCGGCTTCCTCGTTCGGGACCAGCGGCGGCAGTCGCTTCACCAACTCGTCGAGCAGTTCACCGATCCCCAATCCCTCGGTAGCGGAGATGGCCATCGGTTCGCCGAACCCAAACTGCATGAACTCGTATGACTGGTTGGTGAGATCCTGATTGTCGGCCTTGTTCGCCACCAGAATCGTCGTCTTTTTCGCCTTCTGAAGTCGACGGGCCAAGGCGAGATCATGATCGGCAACGCCCACCTGCGTATCGACCACAAACAGCACCAGGTCGGCTTCGTTGACGGCAAAGTCGGATTGATCCGTAATCAGCCGTTCCATCAAATCGCGCGAATCCGGCACCATGCCCCCCGTGTCCACCAGCCGAAAGTCCCGGCCGTTCCAGTCGCAAACGGCATAGTTGCGATCGCGCGTAACTCCGGAGGTTGGGTCGACCACGGCGACGCGGCGTTTCAGAAATCGGTTGAACAAGGACGATTTGCCGACATTTGGTCGCCCGATGATGGCTACCGTGGGGAGATTCATGAACACACTTCTTGCAGGGTCGCCGCTAAATTGTACTGGCCGATCAACACCGGTTTCCCCAGTGCCGTGGCAAACTGTGCCAACGAAAGATTATCCAGGAACAGGTCGTCATTATTGATGCAGTTCGGCGGCAAAACAACCACATCAAATTCATCACTGTGCGACCGCGCATACCGCAACATGTCCTGCCCGGTCAGCAGTCCCGAGACGGTCACACTTTCTCCCCAAAACCGATTCGGCACGGCGGCCAGGGACACCGGCAGCTTCAGCTCATTCTGGATAAACGGCATGATTTCTCGGCACAGGAACGAATGCGCCGAGAATCCGGTCAGCATGAGCGCCCGCCGCGACGTTTTCAGGCCCGCGATCCGCTTGCGCCGACGATTGAACATCGTGATGAACTCGCGCACCATGCCGATGCCGTTTTCGAATTGCGGCATGTGCTCGTATGAGACCTGCCGGGGCACCGTGCGCTGGGCTGCGATATAAAACTCATCGGCCGGCCAGACAAACCGGCTTCCCGTCTCCTGCAAAAATCTCTGCTGGGCCGATTCGACATAATCAATAATCTGATCCGCTTCCGCCGGCGTGTAGGTGCGAAGATTCGGCAGGTGGTCGCGGTACTTGGTCAGTCCCACCGGCACCACCGCCAGCGACTCCACCGACGGGTACAGCGCCGCAAGTTCCGTCACCGTCTTCTCCAGATACGGACCGTCGTTAACGCCCGGGCAGAGCACCGCCTGCGTATGAATGGTAATACCGTTTTCCGCCAGATATTTCAAGCGCGGGACGATCGGCGCCAGCCGTTCGTTGCGCAACATGCACCGACGAAGCTTGTCATCGGTGGCGTGAACGGACACGTACAGCGGCGATAACCGCTGTTCGACAATCCGTTCCAGATCGGCCTGCGTGGTATTCGACAGCGTGATGAAATTGCCGTGGGTGAACGACAACCGGTAGTCTTCGTCCTTGAGATACAGCATCCGCCGCATTCCTTGCGGCTGCTGCAGCACGAAACAGAAGATGCAGTCGTTTTTGCACAGCTTTATCTTGCGATCATCGAGCGTCAATCCCAGATCACCAGCCGCCATTTCATCAAACTGAAAATCAATTTCGCGGCCGTTGCTGTCCAAGAAAACAATCTTCACCTGATCCTCGGCCAGCTTGTACCGGAAATCGATGCTGTCCTGAATGGCCTGACCGTTGACCGAGACAATAGAATACCCCGGCCTTACATAGCCAAAGAGCGGCGAATCCGGATTGACATCGAGTATCTTCATCAATAAATCCCAATAAAAAAGAGCGGGCGACGGGGATCGAACCCGTGACGTCCAGCTTGGGAAGCTGGCATTCTACCGCTGAATTACGCCCGCCGGCAATTTTGTGCCAACATGGTATTGCTTTCAGCCCCGAAAGTCAATCAGGATTCTGTCTCCAGCCCTTGAACTGTCCCGGATAAGCTAATAAAACGTAACGAATTAGCTTTCGGTGTCCACTTTTGGCTTCCGCTGGGTGAGCCAGACAATCAAAATGGACACTTCGTAGAGGATATAAAGCGGTATGGCCAGGAGCAATTGCGTGAAGACGTCCGGTGTCGGCGTCAGAACTGCGGCGACTATCAAAATTACCACAATCGCTATCCGTCTCCCCCGGCTCAGGAAACCAGCGGTGATCACTCCCATCTTGCCGAGCAGATAGGCGGCGACCGGAATTTCAAACCCCAGTCCAAATGCCAGCAGGAGCATGCCGGAAAAAGAGATGTACGAGCCGACCGTAATAATCGGGCTGAACTGCCCACCTGAAAACTCAATAAGGAATTTGAGCGCAAACGGCAATACCAGGTAGTAGCAGAAAGCACAGCCAACAAGAAAGAGCACGGTGGAGATAAGCACCAGCGGCACAACCTTGGATCGTTCTTTCTTGTACAGCCCCGGCGAGACAAACCCCCAGAGCTGATGGAAAATCACCGGCAGGGCGAACAGGATGCCCGCGATAATCGAGACTCGCATATAAGCGCTGAAAGACCCGGTGACCTCGGTGACGTGCAGTTTAATACCGCCAAGCGGAGCGATCAGAAAAGCGATCAGATAATCGGAAAAATAGAAAGCAATAATCGCAAAGACAACCACTGCCAGCGCCGAACGAATTACTCGCTTGCGCAATTCCTCGAGATGTTCGAGAAACGGCATCAAGCCGCCGACGATTTCCTTCTCCGGTTGGTCTGTTGGTGCCATAGTAGCCCGAATGTGAGACAAAGTACGCCCATTGTCAACCAGCGTGTTTGGTGGGAACTTCCCTGACCCCAGAAGAGTTACAAGGTAGATTCATTAAGTCGCCGATTGAACGAGGCCCCGATCGGGCCAAACGTCTAACGCCCCCTTCGGGGAGGAGTACTTAAGTGCCGAAGTTTGTCATCGAGCGCGAGATCCCCGCCATCGGGAATGCCTCCAGTGAAGATCTTCATAAGATCGCCCAGAAATCCTGCAGCGTGCTTGAGGCCCTGGGTACCGAAATCCAATGGGTCGAAAGCTATGTGACCGATAACAAAATATACTGTGTGTATATCGCGCCCAACGCGGAGATCATTCGCGAACATGCCCGGCGCGGCGGTTTCCCCGCCAACTCCGTTTCGGCCGTCCGTGCCGTCATCGACCCGACTACGTCAGAAGAACGATAGGCTCTCCATCAAGCTTGATAACGCGAATTTGCCTCTTGACACCCGCGTGAATCATGGATATCGTTAGACACGTCATACAATCGGGTGGTAAGAGAGTTGTCGATGAAGATTGGTTTCTTCTTTGTCATCGTGTTCGCCATCGCCTGCCTCACCGCATGCGGCGATTCGTCGACTACCGGCAGTGCCGTCAGTAACGACCGCGTCGTGCACTATCCTAGTATCGAGGTGGAAGGGCACGTCGACCGCCCCCCCGTTTTTCAGCGTTACGTGGTGCCCGAATACCCACGTCTCGCACAACAGGCGGCCATCGAGGGCGCAGTGAGACTCCGGACGTTGATTGGCACCGATGGCGTGGTGAAGCAGGTGGAGATCCTCGACGCCGGCAATTTCCCCGGGTTTGCCTATTCAGCCTGGCATGCGGCCCTGGCCAATCACTTCCGACCGGCACTCGTCAACCATCACCCGGTTGCAGCCTGGATATCGTACACAGTGGAATTCCGGTTACCCGGGAATTAGAACTACACCTCCGTAATCAACACCCCCGCCAACACAACCGCCGAACCGATGAAAAACGCCGTGGTCGGCTGCTCATTGAGCGCCACCCACGCCACCGCCGTCGCTATCACCGGCTGCATGTTGCTGAATACCGCCAGCCGTGATGCTTCCATGTGCTTGAGCAGCCAGGACCAGATGAGATACGAGCCGACCGACGCCCCGATTGCCATGTAGAGCACGGTCAGCCAGGCGCCCCAGGTCGCCTGCGAGTAGTTGTACTGCACCGCCCGCACTATTCCGAACGGGAAGTACATGAGCGACCCCGACGCCAGCGCATAAGCGGTGATTCGAATCGCGCCGTACTTCTCAATCAACGGTTTGCCTAAGATCGTATAGTAGGCCCAAGCCCAGACCGCGACGAGAATGATCAAATCGCCAAAAAGATATTCAGTTCCCAGCTTGATCGCGCCGGTAAGCATGATCGTCATGGCGCCAATCAGGGCGATGACGATTCCGACAATTCGCCGCCAAAGCAGTTTCTCACCAAGATGGATCACCGCCAGAATGAACACCCAGATCGGCGTAGTGGCAAAGAGGATGGATCCGTGCCCTGCCGCAGTTAGAGACTGCCCCCAGAGATAACCGGTCTGGTTGAATGGAATAATCAGAAATCCAAGCAGAAAAATTCGCCACCAGTCGTTTCGTTCGATTGGCCGGCCGTGCTCTTTGAATCTCGCGATCACGAGCAGTATGACGCCCGAAATGACAAACCGATAGAAGGCAAATGTGAATGGCTCAATAATCGCAAGACCATACTTGGAGATGGGAAAACAAAGCGCGCCCAGCGTCTGCTGGATCAAAATGAACGGCAGCAAGTGCATTAACAGGCTCTTGCTGCCGTTACGCTCAGTGGCTTGCGTCACGAAGGTTCGCTCCTAGAAGAGCGCCTTTCGCGCGCCGCCGTCAACGGCAATGGCCGACCCGCTGATATACGCCGCCTGGTTGCTGGCCAAAAACGCTATCGCCGCCGCCAATTCCTCCGGCTTGCCGATACGCTTCATCGGATTCCCGGCCGCGAATTCGTCGAACATCTCTTTGACCGACTTCCCCGCCGCCTGCGCCCGCTTCTCGGCCAGCGACTGCAACCGTGCCGTCCCAATATACCCGGGGCAAACACAGTTGGCCGTTATACCGTCCTGCGCATGGTTGTTTGAAATCGTTTTCGAAAACGCCGCCACGCCGGACCGGTATACATTCGAGAGCGTCAAATCGTCAATTGGCTGAAGTGCGGAGATCGACGTTATGTAGATCAGGCGCCCCCACTTCCGTTCGATCATGTGCGGCAACACGCCATGAGTGAGCACGATGGCCGACTCAAGGATGAGTTTTCCGGCATGTTCCCACTTCTCCGCATCGAGTTCCATCGGCCTGCCCGGCGGCGGACCGCCGGTATTTGACACCAGGATATCGATCGGCCCCGCCTGTTGCAGAAGTTTCGCCACCTGATCGCGATTGGAGATGTCGGCGGCGAAGTACTTCGGCCGCTGGCCGGTCGCCTTGGCAATCTGCGTCGCCGACTCCGCCAGCCGCTCCTGGCTTCGGGAGTTGATGATGACCTCAACCCCCTCATGCGCCAGGGCAATGGCGGCGGCTTGCCCGAGTCCGCCCGATGCCCCGGTGACTAATGCCCGCTTTCCGCGAATGCCCAGCTCCATTACCGTTTCACTTTCGCCAATTCCTCCGGAAGCAACGCCGCCGTACGACAGCCGCGCTCGAAATCGATCACCCGGAACCGTTCGTTGGGCGAATGGATATTGTCGTCGTTTTGTCCCCATCCGAGCAGAAGTGTATCGACACCCAGCATCTTTTTGAAATCGCCGACAATCGGAATCGATCCGCCCTCTTTCATGTACACCGGCGTCTTGCCGAATCCGGTTTTGATCGCCTTGCCGGCCGCTTCCAGCCACGGCCCGTCGGTCGGGACGACCACCGCTCTCGCTCCGCCACCCTTGTCGACTTTCACCTTCACCGACTTCGGTGCGATCTTCTTGAGATACTTCTCGATCTTATTGCAGATATCCATCGGGTCCATATCCGGCACCAGACGCATCGTGATCTTGCACGACGCCATCGCCGGGATGATGGTCTTGGCTCCCTCACCCTGATACCCGCCGGTAATGCCGTTGACATCACAGGTCGGCCGACACCAGCTCCGCTCGTAGGTAGTGAACCCTTTTTCTCCGTGAAGCGCCGGAACGCCGGTGGTCTTCTTGTACTTGGCGTCGCTGTACGGCAGTTTCTTGAACTGCGTCCGCTCCCACTTCGACATCATCTTCACCTTGTCGTAGAAACCCGGAATCTTGATCTTTCCGGTCTTCGGGTCATGCAACTGGCCGACCATCCAACATAATACGTTCACCGGATTTGCAATCGCGCCGCCAAATGTGCCGGAATGCAGGTCCCGATCCGGACCGTAAACAAATACCTCGCACGCGGCCAATCCGCGCAAACCGAACGTCACCGCCGGCAGCTCCTTGTTGAACATCGCGGTATCGGACACCACGGCGATATCCGCTTTGAGCCGTTCCTTGTTGTTCTTGATAAACTCAGGCAGGTTCACCGAATGACACTCTTCTTCGCCTTCAATAAGAAATTTCACGTTGACCGGCAGCTTACCCGTTGCTTTGATCACCGCTTCCAACCCCTTGATATGCGAGAAGGTCTGCCCCTTGTCGTCGCAGGCGCCGCGCGCCCAAATGTACCCATCGCGGATCTGCGGCTCAAACGGTGGCGTGGTCCAGAGATTGAGCGGCTCCGGCGGCTGAACGTCATAGTGACCGTAATACAGCACTGTCGGGGCGGCTGGGCCGGCTGTCTGGTGCTCGGCATACACGACCGGGTTCCCCTGCGTCCCTTCAAGCGACGCCGTGAAACCGATGTTGTTCAGGTGATTCTTGATCCACTCGGCGCAGGCTTTGATATCGCCCTTGTGTTCCGACTTGGCCGACACCGAGGGAAAACGGATGAGCTCGAACAGGTCATTCATCCGCTGATCCTTGGTCTGTTCCAGATATTCCAGTGGGGACATTGCAGTTCTCCTTAATCCGTTAATCTTGCTGTATGGCGTCAAATATAGAACGGCGATTTCAGCGAGTAAAGCGCGAAGCCTAAACAAAATCGGCGGTCACACCGACCGCCGAAACACGTTCAAATTGACCGTTCGAGCGCCCTATTTCCCCCGCTCCCTGAACCATCCGGTCGGGTCCTCGATAAACTTGATACAGGAGTTGAGCACCTTGGAATGCATTGTCTCTTCATGGATAAGCCACCGATAAAATGCCTGGACATTGGGATCCCTCGACTCCTCGAGCTGTCTCTGGTATAGCTCTTCTGCCCCATTCTCGAACTTAAGCGCCATCCGATACGCTTCCACGTCGGTCGCTGTCGGCGGCAGCGTATCCTTGAGCAGGGCCAACCGGTCGTTGAATTCCCCCAGCCGACGGTCGGCGTCGGAAGGGTCCACTCTGGGGATAATCCGCCCGCCTGACTGTTCGATAGAACTATAGAACTCCTGAATTCGCTCAATATGCTTGGATTCTTCCTTGGCCAGAAATTCCAGGGTCTGCCGGGCCAGCGTGTTCTTGAGCCGCGCGGCCGTGTCGGTAAAGAACTTCCGCCCCTCGCACTCCAGCGCCAAGGCTATCTTCAGCGGTTCGAGAAGTTCGGAAACCGGCCTGTTGGATTGCTGATCTGTCATTGCTCCCCGTTTTCTGACTCTTTGGAGATATCCCCTAGAATTCCCGTCGGTTCAGTCGCCATTGGGCCAAAAATAACATGGCAACCGCAAAAAGCAAGGAACTCCACACGGGCAGCCAGCTTTCGATCGGTTGACCGGAAACGAGATTCCGGGAGATCGACGTAAAGGCGTTGTTCTTGGGCACGATGTAGTAGAGTACATCAAGCAGGTTGGCCATAAACGTCGAGGTGAAGAACATCTTGAGCTGCTCACGTGAGGCCAGCACGGCCGCCATAGCCCAGATGGCGGCAATAGTCATGAAAACCTTGGCAGTCGACCCAAACCATACGCCGGCCGCGGCGGCAATGCACAGCCAGATGAGAAATGAAATCAACTCGATCACCAGGATGAAAAGAAGCGATCCGTCAAAGGTCTGTTGTACCAGAAATCCGGCCAGCAACGGTATAAGTCCGGCCACGGCTATCAGCCCGGAATGTATCACCACCAGACCGACAAATCGATTCCAAAGGATGTTCGATCGGGACATCGGCTTGGACAGGTAGAACTCGGCTATCCCGCGTGAGAACATGTGCGGAATGATGCCACCGGCGCACAATAGGCCGATCAATACCAGACCCGACATGTAACCGCTAAACGCAAAACCGTACAGCTCAGTTGGCGTGGGGATCCCCGTCGGCGACTCCATGCCGCTGGTCGATATCCGCATTTGGAAGTTCATCCCCCGTGACATGAACACCAACAGCAGCGCCAAAAGCGCCACCACACCGAAAATCAGGACGAATTTCCGGTCCAGCGCCTCATTGAACGTGTCTCGCACAAAGCCGCGCATCAGTTTTGCTCCGCCTTCGCTATCGTCTCAATAAAGGATTGCTCCAAGGTCATTTTCCGCGGCGCGATGGAATGAATGGTAATTCTCGCCGTGCGCAGGATATCGATAATCCCGTTGATGTCGCTCTCGTTCTTCAGCTCTACAATCATCCCCTTGGCGGCAATGGTGATGACCTTCCCGATCTCCGGTGGAATCTCCAGTATCTCGTTGCCGAGGTCCGCTACGATTTCGAACTGCATGCCCTTAACGGTTAGTTCATCCATCGTGGCGATCCTCACTAATTTCCCCTGCGATAGCATCGCTACCCGGTCGGCTATCGCTTCCACTTCGGACAAGAGGTGCGAATTGAGCAGAATGGTCTTCCCCTGTTGGCGCAACTGCTTGAGCACCTCGCGGATTTCTATCTTTCCTACGGGGTCGATGCCGTCGGTCGGCTCATCCAACAGCAATAAATCAGGATCTCCCATCAACGCCTGGGCCAGTCCAATGCGCTGCCCCATTCCTTTGGAATACTTCGAGACTTTAGTCTCCCCCCACTTGCTCATCCCGACCAGGAGCAACAGTGCTTCCGTCCGCTCTCGGATGCTGCTCGCCGACATCCCTAGCATCTCCCCCGTCAGGCGAAGCAGATTGTTGCCGGTAAGATGGGAAGGATATCGATGATTCTCCGCCAAATACCCCACCTTCTCGCGCGACTCAGGATTGGCCGGTGGCAATCCGTTGAGGTAGACTTCTCCCTTGTCGATTCGGACCAGTCCCAGTACCGCTTTGACGAGTGTCGTTTTGCCCGCTCCGTTGGGACCAACCAACCCGATTATCTCGCCCGGTCGAATCGTCATGCTGACGCCGTTGACGGCCACAATATTACCCCGACGTCCGCCGGGGTAAATCTTGACTAATTCTCTGATGTCTATAATTGCAGTCACTATATTTGTCGTATCGTCCATTTCCCGTGTCCAAATTGAGTGCAAAATGGACCCAGAACAAGTACAAAACTTGAAATGTCTTGACGCTTTGGCAAATTCCGGCTACCTTACTAACGATTTGGTATGGAACGAAATAGGTGAATGTCCGCTATAATATAACAAGTTGGCTTCGGTTGATCTTGGTCGCGGGCATCTCCCTGACCGGATCCGTCGGATTAGCCCAATCACAAGGGATTCTTGAAGTTACTCGGTTTGATTTTGGTATGATTTCCACGTCCGGTACCGTCTCTCATACTTTCTGGATCCGATCCGGCCCAGCCGACACGATCCGCCTTAGGGATGTTAAGACCGGTTGCGGCTGCGTTCGCGCGGATCGCAATGGGGATCTCGCCCAGCCTGGCGATTCCCTCGGCGTAACTCTGCTTTGGAATTCCAAGTCAGACTCGGATACTTCGCAGACAGCATATGTGTTCTTTGAAGGCAGCCCGGAACCGGTTCGGTTGAATGTTGTGACTGCATCACCGTCACCCAACCCGTTTTTATCGGTCAGTCCGTCATCCGTCGAGTTTCCGACCGCAAAAGCCGCTCGCAAGGAATCGGCCGGAATACGGGTGTCCAATCTCTCCGGACGGGAGCTCGGGCTGAAGGTCGTCTCGGTGCCCGCCGACAAAATGAAGGTAGTCGTACCGGAAAAGCTCGCTCCGGGCGGTGTGGTGACAGCGCAGATAGGGCTGGTCCAGCCTGACGACACGACAAGATTTGAACGTTCGATTACTCTGGAAGCGTTTGAAGCGGCGAGCAAGAAAAGTTATCGTATAACTGTTCCCGTTCGCCAGGGGGCGGTACTGAACGCCGCCACCACAATGACCGGACAACAATAATGAAAGCACTTGAAATAGCGAGGACATCAACGGTGATGAAAGCACGACGCCACCTGATTGGTGCGACGATTGGCATGCTCCTGATAGCCGGTGCGGCACTGGCGGCTCCGCGGCTCGAGATCAAAGAAAGCACTTTTGACTTTGGTTTCGTTCCGCAGAACGCCTCGATCGTGCACGACTTCTGGTTGTATTCCACGGGCGATGATAGCCTGCGCATCATCAAAGTGACCCCTGGCTGAGGATGCACCAAGGCGCCTCTCGAACGAGAGGTACTTGCTGTCGGTGACAGCACTCGGCTGAAGATCATTTTTGACACGAAGCATTACCAAGGCAACGTCAGTAAGCGTCCCAAAATCGAGTCCAACGAAGGGCCGCCGGACAAGTTCGTAGAGATCAGATGTAACATCACGCTGAAGCCGGATTCCACCTACCCGGTGCGAATTCGCCCCTACAAGCTCGATCTCTCGCAGTTCGGAGAGAAAGTGCGCGATCAGATGAAATTCATGATCGTCAACGTCTCCGACAAACCGGTCGACCTCTCGATGGTCTGCCTGCCGAACGAACTGGCGACGGTGACTCTTCCCAAGAGCATCGCAGCCGGCCAGACGGCTGAAGGGACGATCAAACTGACGAAAGCAGCGCTGACCAAGGAGTTCGAGGAAATCTTCACGTTCGAACTCTCGGACGAAGCCCACACCCGCTTCTCCGTCCCGATTAAACGGGCCCTGCGGATTCCGGGCCAGCCGGGCGAACCGGCCGCTCCGACCGCCAACCAGGCGACACCGCAGACTGGCAGCCACTAAGCGCTGAATTGAGGGAAGTTATTCCTGAGCCGCTCGATGCTTCGAGCGGCTCTTTTTTTTGGGTCCGCCGCGGACGATGAAGCCGGAACGAGTAGCGAGAATAGAACTATAATAGATTGTTACACGAATCAAGCAAGAAGAGGAGAATGAGATGATCAACTTTCGTCACACTATCGCCGCCACAGCCTGCGCCTTTCTGATCAACGGCTCAGCTATGGCCGTGCCCCGCATGAACATTTCGGAATCAACCTTCAACTTCGGGTATGTGCCGCAAAACTCGCAGATTACCCATGCCTTTTGGCTCAAGTCAACCGGCGAGGACACCCTTCACATCGTCAAAGTGACCCCCGGTTGCGGCTGCACCAAGACGCCGCTGGACAAGGATGCGCTCGCCGTGGGCGACAGCGCAAAACTGGAGATCATTTTCGGTTCCGGCAGCTACATCGGCCACGTCATCAAACGTCCGAAAATTGAGACCAACGAGGGCGATCCGGAGAAATTTGTCGAGTTCACCTGCAACGTTGTTATTAAGCCCGACTCCCTCTTCCCAATCACCATCAAGCCCTACAAGCTCGACCTGTCGCAATTCGGCGAGAAGGTCCGGGATAAGATGGAGTTCCGTATAAATAACATGTCCGATAAGCCGTTGGACTTGACGCTTATTTCTGCTCCGTCCGACTTGGTCAACATCACTCTCCCCAAGAGCGTCGCAGCGGGCGGTTCGGCGGAAGCTACGATCGCCCTCACCAAAGGAGCGGTCGAAAAGGAGTTCGAGAAATCGTTTACCTTTGAAGTAAATGACGAAGCCCACAACCGGTTTACCGTGCCCATCAAGCGTGCACTGCGCGTGCCCGGACAGGCCGCGGCTCCGGAAACCAACGCCACGCAGGTGAGTGGCCACTAAAATCTGCCGATCGATCGCACACCAATACGCCGTCGGGAATTGCTCCCGACGGCGTGTTTTTGCAAGCGGCATCTGTAGCCGGAAGATTTCAACACGGCCCCCGCTTCGCACCCTCACATTGGCCGCAATTGTGAAACGGTCACTACACGATAAACGGGACAATCTCAGTTGTTGATGCCATCCCGTGCACCATCTGTGACCGCCGACATCCGCACTATTCGCGCAATGGGAATGTCAGCCGGCTTCTTGTGCGGATAGGATAACACCGACAAGCACAGCCCGTTCCGCTTCAGCTTTATCCCGCGCGCCAGGTGCCGATGCTCGGTCGAGCGATGCTCCCCCAGCATAGTGATAATCAACGGCATCCCCCACTTGATCGCGGAAATAAACGTCTCCAGTATCCGGCTGTACCTGGCCAATTCCGCATCCGAAGTCTCGGCAAAATTCTCGATCGAAACCCGCTCAGTCTTCAGGATATAGGGACCGTCTGAAACCACCGGCATGTTCAACCGCGCCAATGTCTGCAAGTCGCGATAGAGCGTCCGCTCAGAAATACCGCACGCTTCGGCCGCTTCACCGCGCTCCACGCACCCGCGAGCCTTGAGCAGTTCAATAAGGAATAATATGCGTTCTGATTTGGTCATGGGGCGATCACTTACTGCCGTCTTCCTCGGACGCTCCCCTCGTCTGGTAATTGCCATACTAGCCGTCTCCTTTCTTCGGACACGATAAGTTTGGCTACTGACAGATGCCGTCAGTCCGAGTTTAAGTTTCTCCGATTATTTTTGAGACGGCTCGTAAAGCGCTGCGAGCGCCTTGACCAGAGCTACCATGGAGTCTCTAAGTTCAGGAGGTTCAAGGACTAACGCCTCCGCGCCAAACCCGAGTATCCACCGCTTAATCTCCTCGATGCCGGAGACGGTAACCCGGTAAATCACCTCCTCCGGATTCACCACTTCGACCGTTTCGTCCGCGTGATGCCGGCTGGAGGCGACGACTCGGGCTGCCCGGCCGACGAATCGAACGACTACTTCGACCGGCTCACCCCGATGAAACTGCCAGCTGCCTCCGAAGTAAGACTTGGCATCAATTCCTGATTTTCGACGGAAGTGCTCTGCCTTAATCGCCAGCGCTTTGACCCGGTCAATGCGAAAAGTCCGGAAATCCTCGCGCTCATGGCAATAAGCGACAAAATAAAATGCTCTCCCTCGGAACACGATGAAATACGGCTCCACCTCTCGTCGCGCCACCCCTGCCGCTATTGAATCGTACTCCATGTCGAGCACCAGATCGTGCAGTACTGCCTCTTCGATCTGTGTAAAGAAGGAAGCGGCCAACTCCTCGTGAACCGTAAGCGGCACCTCTACGTCTGTCGTAGGAATGGCGAAGCGCTTCTGTTCGCGTACACCGTCAGTGAGTCCGGCCTCGATCTTTGCCTGCACCTGCCGGAAGAGTTCTGCATACGAACCGGCTTTGGACAGCGGCGACGACTCCAGCGCCATTTTCAACGCCCGGTATTCTTCAAAACTGAAATTGAGCGGCGGGAGGAAGTTTTCGGAAGCAACCTTGTATCCGTTGTCATAGTAAATTGGGACATTTGCCTCCGACAACGAAAGCATGTCGCGATAGATCGACCGCTCGGTCACACCGCATTCCGCGGCCAGTTGCGCCGCGTTGAGATTCTTGCGACTGCGCAGCAGATTAAGGATAAACAGCAGACGATCCTGCTTAGACATTCCCATAGATAATCATATCCCCGTTCCTCATCGAGTATACGGCTGCCCACCGGCCTTGTCAATGCGATCATCATGGCGCTTCGCCCATATTTCATGGCAAGCGCCAGTGTACCGCTATGGGAACATCCCCCCAGACAATCAACTAATGCGCTGCCCGCCAATCAGTTCCGGACGAAATCCCGGTCGGCACTGCGCTTGCACTACTTCTCCTCCAGTGAAGAAGTGGAACATCAACCCTCGGGGGAATGTGTATGGCGCGAAACCAACGGAACACTGATGGAAACAGCCTGGACCAGGCGCTGTGGCGCTGGTTGGGCCGGATCGCTTTCGGAACCGCACTGGTAGTGATTATCCTCACCCTTACTCAGTGCACTATTAAGAAGCCCGAGGCTCCGGAATGGAACACGCAGTTTGTCGTGCCGGCCATCAACCGGACCTATCCCATGGAAGAATTGATCCGTCGGATCGACCAGGAAGGTCTGGAGATGGACTCGCTGGCTAACGTGGTGTATTCGATCACGGAAGATCTGGATACCTTTCATCTGGACGCGTCCAACCTCTCCACCGGCAACCTGAGCTACAGCACCTCGCAGACCCTGGGGCCGATTGAAATCGAATCGCCTTCCGTCGCGCCGGTGCAGGTGTCATTTGACGATATCGCCGGTCTCGCGGCCGGAGGCGGCGGCGTTGTACCGCCGGCAAGTTTCTCGATCTCCAACGACATGCCGCCGATATCGAATTTCTCTTCGGCGACTATCTCGTCAGGTACGCTCTACGCGGTCATCGACAATAATCTGGGCATCGATCTCGATACGGTGCGCGTCCAACTTTACGACGTCGGCAACAGTGTTTCACTGGGCACACAGAGCATACCCGGCGGCCTGGCCAACGGCGCTACGGATTCGCTTCCGTTCGTCCTCGATGGCCTGACTGTCTCCAATAACTTGCGCGTCAACGCCGACTGCCACAACCAGGCGGCCGTCGTCCTCTCGACCGCAGCCGCGACAATCACGACTTCGATGCACGCTGACGGCCCTCTCACGGTAATCGCCGCGACGGCCGAAGTGCCGGCGATCTCACGCTCATTCAGTCAGCAAGTCGGACTCGCCGAAACGACACCCATCACCAACGCCACGTTTGGTAATGGTCAACTCCAATTAACCATCAGCAACAACACGCCGCTGGCGGCTGCGATTCATATTGCGTTTCCGGATCTCACGCAGTCGGGCCAGGCGCTGACCGTGACTCGCCAGATTGCTGCCAATAGTACGGCCAACGTCGTTCAGAATCTTGCCGGTTACGAACTGGCTCCGATCGACCAGACCGTGCCCCAGTCCATCAATATCGACGTTACTGCTGATGCACCGGCCACGGCGCCCAATCAGGTCAACATCCAGCAGTCGCAGAACTTCTCAGTTTCCGCGGCGCTGACCAACCTGAATTTCAGCTCCGTCACCGGGCTGTTTGATGCCGTCGAAGCCAATATCGACCCGGTGCAGGAAGATATCGATATACCCAAGGGATTCGATTCCGTCCAGTTGGTGCATGCCGCGCTGGAACTGGAAATTCACAATAAGGTCGAACTGCCCGGCTCCATTGACTTGAACGTCCAGGGCAGCAACGGGAAGACCCTCCACCTCACCGGAACCGTTCTTCCTGGCTCCGCTGACGGCGTGGTCATCACGACCTTCTCCGACACCTCCGTGGCTGACTTTCTGTCGCCGATTCCGGCCCAGATTTCCGCCAGCGGCACAGCTTCGTTCGGCGACGGCGTCAGTGAAGGGACCATCCGCGCCAACGATTTCATCTTCGGCCGGATCAAAATCATCGCCCCGCTCGAACTGATCATCAATGAGAATCACATCAATACGGATGTCGAGGACGAAAAGATCGAGCAGGACGACATCGACATGATCACCGATCACGTCGTCGAAGCACGGTTCGTGTATAACATCACCAGCCGTCTGCCGATCGGCGCCGATTTCCAGATTTTCCTCGGCGGTGATTCCGCCACGCTGTTGACCAATCCGGACAAAGTGATTGACGGTATCACCGTGCCGGCCGCTCCTGTTGTCAATTCGCTGGCCATGGACACCGTGTCCACCGGTTACCAGACTTTGATACTGACGTCCGATGATGTCAACGCCATCCTCACCAACGACACTCTCTACAGCATGTCAGTCATCACGCTGCACGACTCCAACGGACAACCGGTGAAGCTGACTGCCAGTGACTATCTCAGAATTAACGCCCGCATCGAAGTGGAATACCATTTCGACGGGAATTTTTAAGGGAGGCCGCCATGCGTACACTGAATCACGTATTCGCCTGCCGTAAGTCGGCAGCCCTGGCGGTCGCGCTGGTCGCCTTGAGCACCACGTCAACACTTGCCGGGGGCCAATCCTCCGCCCGCAGCGTCGCCATGGGCGGCGCTCAGACCGCTCTCGCCACCGGCGTCAGCGCGGTCAAGTACAATCCGGCCAACCTGGGTCTGTCCAATCACCAGAAGACAAACCTGGAGTTGATCGGCGTCGGCGCCAGTCTGGTGAACAACACGTTCACTCTCGATGACTACAACAAGTACACCGGCGCATTTCTCACTGACGACGACAAATCGGACATCCTCGACAAGGTTCCGGCTGAAGGCATGAAGCTCTCGCTTGATGCTGAAGCTACCGCGATGGGCTTTTCCAGCGGTAACGTCGCCTTTGCCACCTCCGGCGTGGGCACGGCCGACATCAATCTCAGCAAGGATCTCCTGGACCTCGTCCTGAACGGAAATACCTTCGCCGACTCAATCAGCGTCAATGGCTCCTACTCTGACGTGATGAGCTATGCCTCCGCCGGTCTTTCGTACGGCTTCCCGATCTATTCCAACGGCAGCCGTCAGCTTGCCGTCGGCGCAACCTTCAAATACTTCTACGGCATTGCCGTCGAAGAAGTGACCAAAATGCACGGCGTCGCCGCCACCTATGCCGCCGGCTTTCAGGGTGAAGGTGAAATGGTGGCTCGAACCGCCACCGGCGGACGCGGTTACGGCCTGGATCTCGGTGTCGCCCTGGCCATGGGAAAGAACTATACGATCGGCGCTCAACTTGAAAACGCCATCGGCACGATCAAGTGGAATCGCGAGACTGAAGAACACGGCTATCTGTTCAACTTCGACACCATGACGGTGGACAATGCCGACGAGGATTACATCACCTCGGATGATTACTCAAAATCGATCAACGATTTTTCAACTACTCTTCCCCGCACCCTTACTCTCGGGATAGCGAATACCACCGGTAGCTTTGTCTGGGCGTTGGATTATGAACAAGGCCTGAGTGACGGACCAGGGACCTCCACCGATCCTCGCATCGGCGCGGGTGCCGAATGGTCACTCATCAGTCTGCTGCCGCTGCGCGCCGGTTTTTCCACCGGCGGTGACAAGAATACCGCATTCAGTTTCGGCTCCGGCCTGCACTTTGTCGGCTTTTACCTCGATGCCGCTGTCGTGACCGGTCACAAGCTCTCCGGTTACTCGGCCAAGGGACTCGATCTGGCTGTCTCCACCGGGCTTCAATTCTAAAGGGAACGTGGAATCGCGATGAAAGGAAATGGTATGCGAAAACTACTGCTCATGTTGCTTTCAATTGCGGCCGTTCTGGTCGGAACCCTGAACGCCATGCCCCCAAATCCGAGCCTGTTGGAATCAAACGATTCCGCGGCCCTGCGGGCGCCAGTCCTGCTGCCGGATAATCAGGAATGGCATCAACGTGGAATTTGTCAGCCGGACAGCTTCCTGACAAGATACCTCCGGAAGCAAAATGCTGCCGCGAATGGCGGCATCAACCGAGCTCCCGGGTCGGCCGGTTTCAAGATTCTTGCCCTGCTCGTCAAATTCTCGGATAAGAATTCCAGCGTATCTGCTACTTTTTATGATTCGCTGTTGTTCAATGCGAACGGCAACACGGTGAACAGTTACTTCAACGAGATCTCCTATGGGCAGATTGACTTGATCACCGTCAACCTCCCCACGGCCATCGGCTGGCGCACGGCACCCAGCACGTATGCATATTACGTAGGCACAAGCTACGGTACGGGCACCTATCCGCAGAACTCACAGAGACTGGCCGAGGATATGATCAACCTTACCGATAGCCTCGTGGATTTCTCGAACTACGACAACGACGGTGACGGCTGGGTAGACTGCCTGCTGATTATCCACACCGGCACCGGCGCCGAATTGTCCGGGAGCACGGCCGACATGTGGTCCCACAAGTGGGGGCTGAAAACCAGCCTGAATCGCGATGGCGTATGGCTCTCCAGCTATACCGTCCAGCCCGAATACTGGTATGTCTCCGGCGATATGACCCCCGGCGTCTATGCGCATGAGTTGTCTCACGGCTTCGGCCTGCCGGACCTGTACGACACTGACAACAGCTCGTATGGCCTGGGCAAATGGTGTATCATGGCCTACGGTTCCTGGAACGGCCCCGGCGGGCTGGGTGGGTCACCGGCGCATCCGTGCGCCTGGAGCCGCGAGCAGATGGGAATCATCACCCCTACCAACGTTACCAGTAACCAAACCGGTGTGACTATTCTCCCGGTCGAGGCCGGCGGTGCGGTTTACCGGATGTGGACCTCCGGTGCCGCGAGCAACGAGTATTTCCTGGTTGAAAATAGACTGAAGACCGGCTTTGATACCTATTTGCCGGCTTCCGGCTTGATGATCTGGCACATCGATGACGGCAAATCGAGCAATCAACAAGAGTGGTATCCTACTCAGCCGGGGAAAGTCGACGCCAACCATTACTGGGTGGCCCTGGAACAGGCTGACGGTCTGTATCAGATCGAGAAGAAGACGAATAGCGGCGACGCCGGCGATCCCTACCCGGGCAGCGCGGCCAACACCTCGTTCACCGCAATTTCATCACCCAGCTCCGATGCCTACCAGTCTGGCGGTACGCTGGTGAGCGTACAAAACATCGTCGCCGCCGGCCCGGTCATCACGGCCGATCTCATGGTCAACGTCTCGGCGGGCGTCGACGATACCAACACCACACTGCCAGCCAGCATCCGGCTGGCGCAGAACTACCCTAACCCGTTCAACCCGAGTACACATATCGAGTTTTCAGTCCCGGTGACCGGTCAGGCAACGCTTGAAATCTATAATATCATCGGCGAAAAGGTGAAGACGCTGGTGAATGGTCCGGTCGCCGAGGGCACCATGAGTCTTGTCTGGGACGGCACCAATGACTTTTTGCAGCCGGTGGCCAGCGGAATCTACCTCTACCGCCTGACTGCCGCCGGTATGGAATCAGTGAAGAAAATGGCTCTGATACGCTAGCTTTTGACCACGTTTCCTTTTTTCGCACCACATTCCCAAGAAAAAGCCCCTCGGATTTCCGAGGGGCTTTTTGTCTTCTTGATCTCACGACAAAGCTTCAGGCCTCCCGCAAGGTTGCGTCATCATGCACAACGTGGTGCGTCTGCCCGTCACGCTGCGACTTCTTGAACGTCGTGTGACAGGTCTTACACCGCCGGGGATCCTCCGTGTACCCCCGCTCGGCAAAGTACTGTTGCGCCGCGACCGTGAACACAAACTCCTCGTGACAATCACAACAGATCAGAACGCGCGGTTCAAATCCGTTATCCATCATGTCCCCCTCTCTCCTGTGTGAACCGACCATCGTCGTGAGGAAGATCACACAGTTAAGTGGATTAACGTACGCCGCTTAATACCAGAGTGGGGGTAGACAAGTCAACTAAAAAGTACTGTCTGAATCCGTTCAGTACGGATTGCAGGGCGAAGGAGGACCCAAAGAGAACAAAAACTGCAAGAGCCAGGTGAGATCGGCTATATCTATCGACCCGATACAATCAATATTCCCGGCCTCAGGGTCGGGTGTGATCGGACTGTTCGAGAGGAAGAGAAAATCAATGAGCCGGGTAAGATCACCGATGTCCACCCCGCCGTCAAACGCACAATCTCCCCTTTGCAGAACGGTGATCGCCGTCATCCGTGCCGTATCGGAAACCGTTGAATCGCTCTTCGATCGGGCCGAAAAGACCAGATGTGACGTCGTCCCCAACGGTGTGAGATCCGGCACCGAGACCGGAATTGTCACGATCGCGCTGTCGTGACTGGGTACAAATACGTCCTGGGCGGACGGAGTTATCCACAGGTGCTCGTCGGTCGCCTTGACCCGATAAACGTCACCGACCGGTGCGGGATTACGCACCAGATACTCGAATTGGCGCACGGCCCCGGAATAGATCCCAGAGTCGGTTACGATCCGAGAGCTCACTTCATATGGCGATTTCATCACCGCCGAATAGGTAAAATTACCCGGGGTCGAGAATTCAGTCAAATTCACCGCCACCAGCGTCACGGCATAACAATCGTCATACTGCGGCACATTGACGTACCCGGTGTAGCTCCCCGGAGTCAATGGTATCGCCATGAACTCGTGCGCGTTGACAGCGGTCGAGCGGATGACGTACGCCGCCCATTGACGGCTGTCGGAACCGTCGAAGTTGATCCGCAACGTGCCCGTCTCCGTGCCCGGCATGAATTGTATGTACGTTGCCGAATAGCCCGCGGGCATCGAAGCAGAACTTGTGCTGGCCACCGGGATACTGGTATGCAGCGCACTCAAATCCACCAGCGGATACGATGATGCCTCTGAAAAATGCAGATTGTCGTTCCGATATCCCGTGGCAAAACACCACTTGGTAAATTCCACGAACGCCGAGTCCTGAGACCAGCCGAAGTCTGCGGAGAGTGAATCGCTCAGCGCCGTGTAAACACTGGTGTACCGGGCGCCGTTCCAGACAGCCGGCAGCAGGGATACATTGAAATTCTCCACCAGAAACAGGTCCCAGATAAACGAAGCGTACCAATGGTACTGCATGGTATTGGTCATCAGCGACGTATCCGGATAGTCCATGTACTCAGACAGGTAATTGTAGTTGTCATTGACCTGATCGAAAACAATATCCTCCATGCAGGTGGCGTCCAGCTCCATGAACCAGTTGCCTTCGTTGGAATCGTACGCAAACTGGATACAATGATGAAATTCATGTGCCGCGGTCACTTTGGCCGCGCCGGCCACGTCGCCCTCCGGATCATCATTGGGTGCGAAACCCACGAAGTTGCGATGCAATACGAGATAACTGGTGTAATCCGGCCAGGGCTGGGGACCCGGCACTTCCGGCACCGCGTAACCGTAATAGATCGTCTGCTCGAAATACACATCGAAGAGACTGTCCCCCCCAGTGGTACCGTCAGACGGAGGATCCAGAAAGCCGAGCACGCGCTGCTTGTCGAGCGACGAATCACAATAGGCTGCACACCTCTCCACGAAATCAGGCACGCCATCGAAGTCGCCGTCCGTCTTCGGAACGGCATGCGTGCCCAGAGTGTCGTAGTGCATCTTGAAAAATCCGCCCGGGGAAACGTACGCAAACGCCCGCGCGGGTCGCGACAGAGCCTCAGTCACTTCCGCTTGCGTGGCAGCCGACAATTCATCCCAATGGTGGCGAATATCCAGAATCGCCGGCGTGGCGCCGCGCGAAGCTACTTGATCGGCTGCTGTCGCCAGTGACTGAAAACGGGCTGGCAGTCGGTCGGGATGCACAATGGCCCGAATCTGCAGCAACGCCTTCTCGTCTCGCGTGATCTGACCGGCGCTGAATTCCTGTTCAATCAGTCGCAACGGGTCCCGATCCGCCAAAACAAGATTGCCGGCCATCGCGGGCAGAGACGACAGCATCAGAAACCCCGCGGCCAATATGCACGCCCAGAGACGATATGTGCGATGGATTGAAACCATTGGTGTATTCATCGACTGAAGTTTGGGAATCTGCATTCGTGTGCTCACTAAGGCTCAAGCGTTCAGATTGCGGCGCTAACCGACCGTCGTGGTAAGTACCATTCCAAGGGTCCCGTGAGGCGGGATTTGCCCATAGTCCTGCAACGGTAATATATTGAAATCCAACGGTTTGTCAATGGCTGTTCAACTTTTAGAGACTAAAATACTGGTGATTCCCAAAAGAGATCTCCCAGTTGTTGTCCTGGCCCCGGGAAACGTCCAGCCGGAAGATCTCGTCTTTCGTGAATTTCTCCAGTGACAGGCGCAAGCCAAACCCAATGCTGCGATATATTGGCTGGCTCAGGGCTCGCTGATCGTTCTGCCAAACCGTTCCCAGATCGCTAAATACGACCGCCCCCAGCATAGTCGAGAGTACCTCGATATTGGAAAAAAACCGCCCTTCGAGGTTCAGGACGGCCAGCGAAGAACCGGTCCGGTAAAACGGATCATACCCCCTGATCCCGGTTCGCCCGCCAAGCTGCAAAGTACCCAGCCCGTCTGATCGCCATTCTCTCGAATATCTTGCCTGCGAGGCCAGGGTAAACCACGACAGACCATTGTTGTAGAACTTCAGCGAATAATTGGTCTCCCGCCGGAAATACCTGGCGCCTTTGAACTGGTACTCCTGGGCAAGTCCACACCCAATCAGATTGGAGCCGAACTTCTGCAGCGTGGATCCGTCAAGTGTGACAACGTCGTAGTAGTACTTGTCAAAGTCGGGCGTAAACGCCCGGCCGTACCCCGCCTGCAGATTGACGCCCAAGGTGATGTCCTCCGGATACACGGCCCGCTGAATTCGCGATACGATCGCGAACTTCACCGTGGATAGCGACACACTCGACATGAAGAGATGATATGTGGAATCCTCCGGAAAGTGAATCGACGTCGGATCGGTGCCGACGCGAACGCGCCGATCGGAAATCCCCGTATGGCGATAAGTATATCCCCCGCCGACGCCAATTTTTACGTACCGCGGTCCCCATCGGTAGTCGCCGTTGAGCGTCGTGAACTCGCCCTGATCGTACCATTGGGCTATCAGCTCCCCTTCCCGATACACGTCCTCGCGGGCACTTGTACTGGCCGTCGTTCCCGAGACGGAAAAACGCTGGGTCAGATTGTAGTACGGATGAGCCAGCGTCACCTGGCGAATGGAGTTGATCGGATCATTCTGATCGGTGAACACCACCTGCATAGGCAACCCGAGAAATCGCGAGTCCCGGAAAGTGGCGACATGAAAGTTGTCGTCACGCGCCTGGACGCTGTAATCAAACGACCAGAACTGGTGGTTGCCGAGAAAATTCCGTTCCTCAAAGCCAATTCGATAATTGGTCCCATACCCTTCGCGGGCGATATCCAGCGATGCCAGCAGGCTCCATTGATCGACGGTGATAACGCGAACCCGAAGGTGGCCGTTGGGTAATCGCTCAGGTTCAATCCAAGCCGTGTTGACCGCGAGTCGAGTCCGCAGATTGCGCGCCGTTTCCTCGGCCGCGTCGGCCGAAAACGGCTCGCCGGCGTGAAACAGCAGTTCCCGGCGAACAGCCCCGCTCTTGGTTACGATGTGCAGCCGATTGGCGGTGCGGAACAAGAAGTTGTCGTATCTCGGATCGTCCAGATTGTAGATGTTTCGTGTCTCGATAATGATGCTGTCAATAGGCATGCCCTCAGCCGCTCGATACATGGGCGTTCGATCAACTCGCCCAGCTTGCGGCTGTGCCTGAACTTTTAGGAAGCCGCCGCTATGCAGCGCCAGCAAAGATGAGAGCGCGATCAGGTAAGTACGTATCGCCACAGACCCTTATAGCAGTTCGAAATTTCCCGCCCCAGCCCAACCGGCCTGTCGGCCCCTTAACGCCGTCTCCTTGACCGGCTCAAGGGGTCAACTGCCCCTACCGATACAGGAGGAACAACCTGTAACCATAGTTGGCGCTGCAGTAATGGCAAGAAAAAAGATCGGTGATTTGCTCGTCGACCGGGGCCTGATCTCCTCGAATCAACTTGAAGAAGGATTGCGACTTCAGGCCGCGACCGGCAAGCGATTGGGACAGATTCTCGTCGAGAGCGGGCTGATCAGTGAAGATCAGTTGATGGACACCGTCAGCGAACGCCTGGACATTCCCAAGGTTTCACTCGCCCAGATGGTCATCGATCCCGCTGTCATTCAGCGCGTCAGTGTCGACGTCGCGCGGCGCTATACCGTCATCCCCATCTTCGCCATCGGCAATACGCTGACGCTCGCCATGGCCGATCCGCTCAACATTATCGCTATCGACGAAATCAAATACCAGACCCGCAGCGATATCAAGCGCGCCATCGCCACCAGTCAGGAGATACGACACGCCATTGATCAGTACTACTCGGTGGCCGACTCCCTGAACCATCTCATCGGCGGACATCGTGACACCACCGAAATTGATCTGGCCGAGAAGGAAGCGATCGAGGAAAAACTCGAAGCTGAGTCGCCGATCATCAAATTGGTCAACCTGATTATCGCGCGGGCGGTATCCGAACGGGCCAGCGACATTCACATCGAGCCGGATGAGGCCACGCTGCGTATCCGCTACCGGATCAACGGCGTCATGCGCGAGGAAGCCGCGCCTCCCAAATCGATGCAGAGCGAAGTCATCTCGCGCATCAAGATCGCCGCCGATCTCGACGTCTCGGAGAAACGACTGCCGCAGGACGGTCGCTTCATCATGAAAGTCGAAGGCACCCCGATCGACCTTCGCATTTCCACCCTGCCGACCATCCACGGCGAGAAAATCGTCATCCGCATTCTCGATCGCCGCAATCTGCGCCTGAATTTCCGCCAGCTCGGCTTCACCGAACGTTTGATTGAATTTTGGGGCCATATCATTCGCAAACCGGAAGGACTCATCCTCATCTCGGGACCGACCTCGAGCGGAAAGACATCGACCCTGTACACCACTCTGCAGGAAATCAATTCCATAGAGAAGAACATCATTACCGTCGAAGACCCGGTGGAGTATTCCCTTCCGTTGATCAACCAGATTCAGATCAACGAGAAAGCCGGCCTGACATTCCCCTCTGCCCTGCGTGCCATTCTCCGCCAGAATCCCGATGTCGTCATGATCGGCGAAATCCGCGACACGGAAACGGCCCGGATGGCCATCCGGTCGGCCCTCACCGGACACCTGGTCTTCTCGACCATTCACACCAACGATGCACCGTCCGCCATCACCCGCCTTATCGACATGGGTGTCGAGCCGTACCTTCTGGCCGCGGCCATCAAAGGGGTGCTTGCGCAGCGCCTGGTGAGGACCAATTGCCCTCACTGCAACGAAACCTACACCCCATCGGAAACCTTACTCGATCGCGCCGGCATCCGCGAAATCGCCGGCACGATCACGTTTTACAAAGGGATCGGCTGCGCGCAATGCAAGGGCACCGGTTTCTCCGGGATGACCGGCGTTTTTGAATATCTGGAAATCAGCCAGCCGATTGCCGAACTGATTCTCAGCAATAGCTCGCTTCGCCTTATTCGCGATGTGGGCCGCCGCCACGGGTACCTTCCACTCTTCGAAGCCGGACTGCAATCGGTGAACGAGGGGCGCGTCTGTCTCGAAGAACTCCTCAAGGAAACATCCAACATCGAAGATTACTTTGCCAGCTACGGCCAGCCGCGCTCGACCGAGGTGACTCATGCAGACCCGATTTAAGTACCGGGCGGTTACTGCCGAGGGACGCGAGCGGACCGGCACTATCACCGCCGTAGGGTCGGAACAGGTCGAAGAGTATCTGGGCGGCCAGCAGCTCCTGCCTGTGTCCATCACGGCCGTCCGCGACGCAAGGCCATTTTCGGTTTTCGCATTTAGCCGAAAGCAGGATTACGAACTGCTCATCATGTTCACCAATTCCGTGGCTACCATGTATCGAGCCGGCATCCCGCTCCTTCGCATCCTCTCGATCGTCCGGATCGGCCGTGCCATCGGCCCGTTTAATCAAACCATCGAAACTATCCGAACGGCCGTGCAATCGGGCAAGTCCCTCTCCGAAGCCATGGCGGAACATCCGCAGTACTTCAACAAGGTGTATACCGCCAGTATTGCCGCCGGCGAAGAGTCCGGCAAGCTCGATATGACCCTCGATGAAATGGCGCTCATGCTGGAACGCGAACTCGAGTTGACCCGCGAAATCAAGTCGGCCGTGCGGTATCCCTTGATTGTCATGAGCGTCATCTTTGCGGCCATTGCCGTCCTTATGATCTTCGTCGTCCCCCGTTTCGTCTCGTTTTACGCCGCGTTCGGATCCCAGTTGCCGCTGCCGACGCGCCTGATCATTGCCGTCAGTCACTTTGCTTCCACTTACTGGATGGTGATGCTGGCGGCCCTCGGACTGATTTTTTACGGTTTTCGCCGACTGCTCGCCTCGCCCAAAGGCAGACTGTGGTGGGATCGCAAGATGCTCACGTTACCGGTTCTGGGAGACCTCGTCATTCGGGGCAACACCGCTCGCTTCTGCCTGATGTTCCGAATCCTCTTCAACGCCGGTCTGCCGGTCATTCGTTGTCTGGATATCCTCACCGCAACACTCAGGAACACGGCCTTCGCGCTCGAGGTGAAAAGCCTGGATGAACTTTTCCGCCGTGGCAAGGAATTGAACGAGGTCGAAGGTCAATTCAGGCACTTCCCGCAGCAGGCACTGCAAATGATCGCCATCGGTCTCGAATCCGGAAATCTGGAGACGATGCTTAAGGAGACCGGCGACCACTATACCAAGCAGGTGATGTATACCTCGCGTCACCTGACGGCTATTATCGAGCCTATTCTGACTCTCGTTCTCGGCGCCCTTGTCCTGATTCTGGCTCTGGCCATCTTCCTGCCAATGTGGAACTTAATCCACGTCTTCAGCAAATAGCCGCCCTAAAGAGAATACGGGATCAGGCCGATACTCTCATGGAGAACAATAAACAATTATAGCCCCTCTTGCGGACTATGGAGGACGACATGCGGTCTAATAAACTGAATGGGTCGCGCGGTTTTACGTTGATTGAGCTCGTCATCATCATTGTCGTGCTCGGCATTCTCGCGGCCGTCGCAATTCCCAAGTACCAGGACATTACCGGCGAGGCGAAAGAAGCTGCCTGCAAAGGTTCGCTCGGCGCGCTCCGTTCGGGCATCACCATCTTCTACGCCAACAAGGCGGTGACCACCGGCACGGCCACCTGGCCGACAGTTGCGGAACTCCGGACCAGCGGCACGGTCATGCAGCAGTCCCTTCCGCCGAATCCGTATCAGAGCGAAGCCAACGCTCCTGATTCAATCGTCACCGGCGTCACGAAGGGCGTCGTTGTCGGCGCGCGCGGCGGCTGGGCTTACCTGGCTTCCACCGGCGAAATATGGCCCAACACCAACGTCGCGGGTGAGAACAACTTCTAGACCGGCGCAGCAGCAATATGCAACACGGTCGACGTCAAGTCGCTGACAAGCTCGACCAGGGAGGTTTCACCCTGATCGAGCTTGTTATCGTAATTGTGGCTCTCGGCATAGTTGCGACCGTCGCCTTGCCCAAATTCGGAACCCTCTTTTCGAGTTCAAAAGTGACGGCGACCAGAGAGGAATTGAATTCCCTCAAGGGTGCCATCATCGGCAATCCGGCCGTCGTCGCCGGCGGCGAGTACATCGATCGCGGCTTCGAGGGCGACGTCGGATTCCTCCCCGCTCAGTTGCGGGATCTCGCCCGTCGGCCGGATTCGTTGTCCGCCTACAACCGGCTCTCTCGTCTCGGCTGGAACGGACCGTATGTCGATAGTTCCGGGGGGGAATACTTGAAGGACGCCTGGGGCGTCAATTACGTCTATCAACCCGCCAGTCGCCGCATCATTTCGATCGGCGGCAGCGACAGCATTATTGTGACGTTTTGACAACGGCTATTAAACACCTTCTCTCGCGGATACGGCCGACCGAAGATGCGGCCTCCGTTCCCCATGGGGATTTGAACGGCCCAGCCGAACCGAATGGCGGCACGCCTGAGGTTCCGGTGAACCCGCGACATCTTCTTCTTTTCGGCTGCCAGATGGCTGTCGCCGTCGACGAACAGGCCATTCAGGTGGCTATGGCCTCCCGTTTCGGAAAGCGAAGCAAAATCATTGACGTGCGCAAGATCTACTTTCCGTCCGCGGCGATAGCCACTTCGGAATTGCGCCAAGCCTTTATCACCCGGACCGTGGACGAGATTGTTCAGGAACTTGGCCGTCCATCGATGATCACGATTGCCATTGGCGGTCCTGAGACCGCTTTTCGCCAACTGACTCTCCCGGCCCTCGGCCGGAAAGCCTTGGCCGCCTCCGTCAATTTCCAAGCGCGCAAGACTCTTCCCTTTCCGATCACCGACTGCTGGTTTGACCATCGCGTCACATGGAAATACGCTGCTGCCGAGTCGAAGAAATTCCGCATCTCATTGGTCGGTGCAACTCGGCAGCTCATCGACGACCGGTTGCAGCCCTTTAGGACGTTGGGCCTGCCTGTCCAGGCGTGCGTCCTGGCACAGGATGTCATTGGGCAATTAATGCGGCAACTGCCTGATTTCTCGGCACAGGCAAATTATGCCCTCATAAACATCGAACGCACGCGCTCCGAAGATATCGTACTTCAAGGGATCAAACCTCGAGTTTTCCCACATATTGTCGGTCGGTTCATCCTTCCTGGCCAACCGAACCGATCCAACCATGTTCGAGTACTTTGCTGAATCACTGGCCTCCGAGATTCAGAACTCGCTCGACTATTATTCCGGGCAATTTGCCAGCCGGTTCGGCAGCCAGCTCTACATCTATGGCGATCTGGCCTACTCTGACGACCTCATCGAGCTTCTCGACAACCGCTTTGAACTGGAATTCAGAGCGTTTTCCCGTCGAGCAGCTGAAATTCCTCAAAAACCACCCCGTCGAGACCGAAACGCCGCTCGGCGTCTGCTTGTCCCGTCGTCGCCGCCGCGGTCAACACCGCCGTAATGCCGGACCTCCTGCCCGACCGCAGACAAAGGTACTCTCTGCGGCGTCATTCGACTGGAAAGGCGTATCATCAGCCGGCATCGCCGCCTGCCTGGCCGTCATGGCGCTCTTCTGGGCCCAGCGATCTATCCTGCTCGCGAACGAACACAAGCAACTAGCCGAGCTTCATCACGCAGGCTGGCCGACTTCAAGGCGTCTGATCTGTACAGCAGTTATCAACGATAAAACTGCAGATCGCCGCCAGCCAGAATTACCTCGAACAGGCCAAAGCCCAGCCCAGCTATCTCGGGTGGTACTCAAAGAACTCACCACGATCACGCCTCCGGCCGTTCGCTTTCGTCCAGATAGGACAGCAGTCGCCGACCATGGCCGTAATTTCTCTATCTACGGCTCCGTGCTGGCTGACGGCGTGCCCCCGGAAGTCGTTCTGGCTGAGTTTGTCGAGAATCTTGGCGGATCTGACTTTTTCGACGACGTCACACATCATCCACTATGCGCCGCGCAACGTGGACGGCGTGATGCTGCTCGACTTTGAACTGGAAATGAAGGCCGGGCTATGAAACACAAACTACCACCATCATAATCGGCGCCGTCGGCCTGACTCTCGCCTGGCTCTTCTTCGCCTGGATGCCACTCACCCGACAGATGGCCGATACTTCGGCGCAAACTGCCGCGGCCAAGGCCGAAATCGCCGACTATAATTCCACGATCGCGCAGCTCCCGACTCTCATGATGGCCAAGGGGATTTGGATAACAAAAGCGGCACCAACGCTCCAGTCTGTACGCAAAGGCGACTTACTCGAAGCTGTTTGACAAACTTGAGGCCGACGCACGCTTGCAGGGCCTCTCCGTCACTGCCATCACGCCGCCCATTGAGGAACTGCTGACACTCAATCGATCAGTGCAGAATCAGGGTGATCCGGCATTCCTGAACATCACGATGAAACTGCGGGGCGACTACTACAGCTTCTCGCGCTTCGTGCTCAACCTGGAAACCGCTCCCTATTTCCGCGGAGCCACCGCCTGTCAGATTCTCGACGAAAACGCCGAACCCGATCGTCTACAATGCACCTTCGGCTTCCGCGCCTTACTGGGCGAGTCGGAGGGATCGTCATGAGTGCTTCCCTCCGAAAGAAGCTGGTATTCCTGACTCTACCCCTGGCCTTGCTCTATGCCCTGTACAATTGGCAGACAAATGAGCCGGCCGCTCCGACCGTGAACAACCAGCCGGCGGCCGTCGCCTCACTTGCGGCTGCGATTCCATCGCCGGCAGTCAATGCGACCGTCCATAATCGACCTGCCCGCCTGGCCGCTCCATGGGGCCGCGATCCCTTTCGCTACGGCTCACGTCCTCTACCACAGCGCACCGAGCGCCGGCTCAAAGCTGGAGACGCGCCAACCGCCCCAAAGTCAGCCGGCTGGATCGTCAGCGGCATACTCTACAACGATACCAATCCGATTGCATACATAAACGGCAAAGCGGTCACAGTTGGCCAAACCATTGACAATGCCAGGGTCATAGCGATAACCAAGTCGTCGGTGACGCTGGAAGCGGCCGGTAAACAATTGACTGTCACCCCGCGCTAAAGGGCACGCATAATGAAACGCACCATAATCCTACTCGCGCCTCTGCTGATACTCTTCTTTTCAGCAATGCAATTTGACACCGCAGCCGCGGGACCGCTGGACGACGGCAAGACTCTTTCCCTCGATCTCAAAGGGGTACCGCTGACCTCGGTACTGAGTTCAATCGCTCAGCAACATAGCTTGAACATGGTCTTCTCACCGGACCTGAAAGAGCAGGTCACCCTTCGCCTCGACAGTGTCGACCTGGCCACTGCCCTTGACGCAATTTTGTCGGCCAACGGCATGACCTACTATTTGAAAGGTGACGTGATCATCATCAAGAGCGCCGCTGAGGGCATGGGCGCCGAATTGTCGTCGCGTGTTATCACGCTCCGTTACGCCGACCCTACCATGGTCGCTAAAGCGTTGACGTCGTGCCTGTCGGCCGGCGGCAAAGTGGTTGTCTTGGACAAGGTCGCCGAAGGCGCCGACGCGCAAGCGGCGAAAAGCACCTATCAGGCCAACCGCCTCATCATTACCGACTACCCGGCGGTCATCGAACAAGCCTTGAAAGTCATCTCTCAACTTGACGTGGCCGAACGAGTGATCCTGATTGAAGCCAAGATCATTGAAACCCAGCTCGATTCAGATCGCGACCTGGGGTTCCTCTGGCCCAGTACCGTCACCACTCGCGGCGGCGACGTAGCGGGTACGACCTCCACCGAAACGTCCACCACCACGACTTCACAGAATGATCTCGGCGCTTTTGACCTCGAGCAAAAACGCTGGACCTGGGGCAAACTCTCAATCCAGCAAATGAACCTCGTGCTGAATCTGCTGAGTCGTGACGGCAACAGCAAACTGATTTCCGACCCGAAAATCACCACTACCGAAAACCAGGAAGCCGAAATCAAAATCGCCACGGTCATACCGATCCAGACGCTCAATCGCTTCAGCGAAGGAGCGGTCATTCAGGACATCGTCTCGTTCCAGGACGAAGAGGTAGGCATCTCGCTTAAGGTGACGCCGCGCATCAATGAAGAAGGCACGCTCACTCTCGAAGTCGCCCCGCACATCGAGGACATCATCGGCTATACCGGACCGATCGACAATCAACGCCCGATCACGACGGAACGGTCGCTGAAAACGAGAATTACGGTGAAAGATGGTGAGTCAATAGCTCTGGGCGGATTATTGAAGGAAAATCAGATCGAGCGCATCCAACGCGTACCGCTGCTCGGCCATATTCCGATACTCGGTTCGCTGCTGTTCACCAATAAGTCCAAAGAAAAGACGACGACCGATCTCATCATCCTGATTACGCCGCATATTCTGAAATGATCAGTTGCGGCCGATCATCCATCGTCGCGATCGGCTGAACCAGAGTTGCGCCCCGAGAATTATCATACCGAGATCACGGATCAGCGCCTCCCAAGCCGGCCCGGTTGCCGATCTGGCTTGCTTAAAACAGCCGCAATCGACACTCAGACCCCGGGCGATCGTGCTCGCCAAGGCGACTATAAAGATGACCAGCATGACATTCATCCAGAGAACGGCGCCACGATACGTCACTCCGAAAATCAGCGCCAACCCGGCCAGCAGCTCCAGCCAGGGCAGGATCAGGGCCATCAGATTGATCAGACTCCCCGGCACCATTTGATAGAACCAGATCGATTTGGCGAACGACGCCGGCTCAATGATCTTGTAAAACGAGGCGTATATGAACATGATCCCCAGTATGAGACGTGAGGCCATCGTCACATAATCGTTGTCTATCAGCCGCCGCATTTCTGCCTCCGTTCCATTTCAAAGCCAGCCTTCTCCCACTCGCGCGCCCCCCCGAAGAAAATCGAGAGGTTCGTGTACCCTTCTTTTTGAAGCAGGCGCCCCAACATCAGCGAAAGGTCACACTCCTCTCCGGAGCAGAATATGATTATCGCCTTGTCTTTGGGGGCATACGTCAAGGCGGAATCGAGATACGGCCCCAATTCGCCTTCCGGAAGTCCCTCGAACGGAACGTCAACCGCCCCCGGGATAGTCCCGCATTCCCATTCCGAAAGATCGCGCGCGTCCACGAAAAGCGACGACTTGGTGGCAAATTCAAGTTGCGCCAGATTTATGTCTATGAACGGCGGGTCTCCTTCCATCGCCGCCGGCGGCACGACTGGACCTTCTCCCGTATGCAGGGATCGGTACTGCCCGATATAATCGATCTTGTTGGGAGAAACGAGATTCACCCCCAGGCCGAAAACGGTGGAGACAATCAGCAGAACGAGTGCCTGTCGAATCATCGGTGTTCGCTCTCACGTAAAGGTTTGAGTCTTATACGCACTGAAGGCCAATCAGTTCGCGGGATGTATGCTCGTGCCCGGGCTCGGTAATGGCGAATCCAAACAAAGCCATCAATAGGATGCCCAGAATGAGCAGCGCCAGCTTCACCCACCGGTCGTCGCGGGTATGAAAAACTTCCGGAAGCAGGTCTCCCGTTGCTACATACAAGAAGGATCCGGTCACCAAACCGGTCAAAAGAGCCGTCAACGCACCGTTACTCTGACTGAAAAAAGGCGCCATCAACAGCGCTCCAAGAGGAGTCATCAGGGCAAACACCAGCAGAAATCCCACAATCCGCCGCGGGCGCATCTTGGCGAGAATAAACAGCGAAGCCAGCGCTACGGCCGAGGGAAGCTTGTGGGCCAGAATCGCAACAAAAGTCACCCACCCCTTCTCTGAATCGGTATTCGTCACAGCCAAAGCCAGGCCGTCAAACAACTCGTGCACCGACATGCCGATGAACGCCGCCAGCGAAACGACCAGGTGGTTGTGATCATACCCCTCGTTCCCCTTCCGGCTGACCAGAAATCGCTCGATAAAGAATATCCCGAGATACCCGGTCAGTACCATAATCCCCACCCCGGTGGCTCCGTCCCCAGCCATGGTCTCCGGCAAGAGATGGATGAAGACAGCACCCAGAAAAATCCCTGCACCAAAAGAGACAAACCGATGTAGATGGACATCCGACCAGGGCCGGGCTAACGTCGCCAGACCGCCCAGAAATGCCAGGGCAAACAGAAGAGACGACTGCCAGATTAATTGCATATACATGGCGGGTCAAACAAGCGGGCCGGGCAGCACACTGTCAAGCGAAAAACTCTGAACCACAATAAGAAAGGGCCTGTCGCCAACGACAGACCCACACTTTGCGAGGAGATTCACCTCGAACTTGCTCTCGCGCCCTTGTCAAGCCCCGGACTCATCCTGACTCAAGCCGACAGCCGCTCTCCCGGTCTCGTATTCACCAACATGTACCGTCCGTCAAGAACCTTGGCCACCACGGCAGCAAATTTGTTGGGCGCCAAAACTTGAAGACTATACAACTGGTAACAGTCTTTTGGACCTGGATCGGCGAACTTCTCTGCTTCTTTTCTCTTGGGCATAACGAACTCCCATTTCTTGCATTCTTGATCACCAGGCGGAGTTGTTAGTTACCCTTACTTCTCATGGCAGTTCGATCTTTTCCTTGATCCGGTGAAGTAAGCAGGGTTTGGGATGCCGACTATCTCTGGTTTCACCTCCTCAACCTGACGGTTTAAAGGTTCTCGATCCAGCCGTCTGTGCAAAAACGGCACATCACTTTCCTATATATTAGCTTTTTGACATACACCTACTTCGTGAGCAATTCGTGCAACCTTTTGATTGCTCTATGCTTATACGTATGAACCACTTGCTGCCTCACCCCTAAAATCTCGGCAATTTCCCTCTCCTTTTTCCCGATCAGGTAAAATCGAATCACCTGCTTCTGACGATCGGAGAGAGAGTGGGCAATGTGCCAGATTAGTTTGCGGCGAATTTGATCGACACGATCCGTGGCCGACGCGGCAAGACCGGCTTGATGGTATGCGGAGTGCTCATTGGCGAATGATTCCAGAAACAGACGGTCGACCGGAATCTCCGCAAATTCAAATTCCTCTTTACGTCGCTTCATGCAACGCGTCCGTGTGCTTAGTAGGTCAGGCCGTTATTGCGGCGGATGGTCTCCAGGTCGGCCACGGAAATAGCAAATTTGGTGGCCGTTTCCTCACGAATCTCCGTCAGCGCGACGCGCATTTCGTATTCCGAAAGATCTTTCGGCAGCGTCTCGTACCGATTCTTGTAGTACGACAAGATTTCCTTGTGGCGGTTGGTCTGAGTAGTTGGAGACTTGGCCAGCGATTTTGTCTTGGGCCGCTTCTTCAATTCAGCGGCGTACTTCTGGATCTGGTCGCTCTGTTGCTCCACTCGTTGGGTGAGCGAATCGATAACGGTATCCGATTGAGCGCGGACGAGCGCCACAGAGTCGCGCCACATCTGCCGTTCTTCCTGATATCGGGCGGCCAGCGAGTCGGCGTGTTTTTTCTGCGCGGAAACCTCGACTGATCCCTTCTTCAGACCCTCGCTGAAGGCCTGCGTCTGGCGATCCTTGCTTCGCGATTGACTGAGATAAATGACCCCGATTACTACCAGGGCCAGACAGACTGCTCCCAATACACGCATCATGCCATTACGGTAGACTTGCGGCTCACGGCAGTCAAGTTTGAACTTTTTGGGATGAGAATGTCAGTTCGACCCGATGCCTTCGACCGCGCTGTCTTCCAGATTCTTGAGCGACAGGTGTTCTTTCCTCAGGAAGTAGAATCCCATCAGGGTGATAGGGATGAACTGCGCGGCGTGAAGCACGAGTGAAAAAGCCCGGGCGTCGACGTCAGGCACGGCGTAGAGTTGAAGGGTCAGCACCGTACCGGCATGGTACACTCCAATAAAGCCCGGAGACGACGGAATCAGGATCGATATGGATACCACAACCAGCAGAACAAAGGACGCCCACAGGGGCAGGTCGAAACCAAAAGCGAGGAATACGAAGTAGTTCGATACCCCCATGAATATCCAGAGGACGATTGTTTGCACCAGCACCCACGTCAGAAGGCCTGGTTTGGTCATGAACTCCAGCCCTCTGGAAAATTTCAGGATGATACTCCGAACGGACTCCTTGGCGGTATCCGGTGCGAAAAACAGCCACTTGGCCAGCATGTTGCCCGATTGCTGCGGCCGGAGCGCCAGTGTTAACATGAGCCCCAGACCAACCAAGGCAATGCCGATGCAAATGAAAGTTCCCACTACGATCGACTCGGGCAGGGTCTTATGGCTCAGCCCGAGCACAGCGCCAAAAATCAGCAGGAGGGCCACCAAGTCCAGCACCATCCGCTCAACAAATATCGTCGCCAGCGAGGCCGACTTGGTCACCCCCTTGTCCTGATAAGCGAGCGAGTAGGCGCGAACAAATTCGCCCAACCTCAGCGGCAGCACATTGTTCGCCATAAAACCGACACAGGTTGCCGCCAGGAGGTTCTTGTACGCGACTTTCTTGATGGGCGCCATCATCGCCTGCCAGCGATACGCTCGCTGGTACATGGCAAACATGGCCATCGCTATATTGGGCAAGAGCCACCAATAATTCGCTCCCTTGAGGACGCGTACCAGTTCCACGACATCAATGTTGCGGAACAACACCCAGATCAGCACCACCGATACCAGTATGCCAAACGCTACGTACAGCCGCTTCTTCTGACTCGTTATCATTTCGCTCGCTTCATGACGTCAAATAACAACTTCTCAAACGCCTTCGCGGCGATATCCCAGTCAAATCGCGCCGCCCACTTCAGCCCCCCCCGCTCCAGTGATTCACGCAACGCCTGGTCGGTCAGCACGCGCAATAAACGTTCCGCCAGTTGATCGGTATTACCGTACTCATAAAGAAAACCGGTCTCGCCGTCGACGACGGAATCTCGAAGTCCGGGCGAATTGGCCGCGATCACCGCCGTGCCCACCGCATTGGCTTCGATATTAGTCAACCCCCACCCTTCACGGATCGACGGCAGCACACTGACGTGGGATCGGCGCATCCGGTCTACCTTATCGTCCTGTGATACAAAACCCGGAAATTCGACATTACTGCCGAACTCCAATGCCGCCGCCAGCTTCTGCAATTCCGGCAGGTAATCCCCTGCCCCCACTACCATCAGCCGGGCGTCCGGCACACTCCGTTTGATTTTCGCAAACGCCACCAGCAAGTGCTGCACTGATTTGTATTTCTTTATCCGGCCGAGGTACAGAATGGTCGGCCGATCGTACTTGGCGACCTTGGGGTCAGGAAAATACACCGTGCGGTCAATACCGCAGTGAATGACTGACATGTCCTCCCGTGGAATTCCCCGGGCGATGATATCCTGCGCCGTCGATTCCGAGATCACATTAAACATCCGACCGCGATACACCGGCACGAGCGGCTTTTCCGCCAGGTAGATATACGAGCCGACTATCGGGTTGATCTCCTGAAACACCGTCGAGGCAAACAGGTGCGGAACCACCACCAGCGTCCTGATCTTCACATACAACGGCGTGTAAAATGGAATCTTATTGATGTCCTCGATCAGCAGATCAAAGTTCCCGGACTTGACTATCCCCGGCAGGTGCAGTGGCGTGACCAGATTGAAGGTCGAACGCGCGCCCCGGCGAATGATGCGAACTCCTTCGATGACCTCTTCCGGCGCACACCCCGGCCACCCGGAACAGAAAAGCGTGACCGTGTGACCGCTAAGTCACGAGCCGCCGCAGCAGTTCTTCCAGGTGTACCTCTGCTCCGCCGCCATACGGATTCTCCAGGTCGTTCCAGTTCAGGGCCAGGATGTTCATTTCGACTTCCCGCTGTCTCGGGCCTGGCGCTCGGCATCTTCAAGTTGTCTAAACAACTGGATCATCTGATTATCCGTGGGATTTGCGGAAATCCAGTTACGGAGCGTTTCCTTGAATGCCGAAGTATTGTCACTCTGGACGTATATTCGCATCAGTTCATCCAGCGCCTGCCGATACGTTGGATTCGCCGCCAGTACATTCTTGAGTAGCGCCTCCGCTTCGGCCGTTTGCCCTGTTTTCCGATAAGCGCGGGCAATTGCGACGTTCACTCGCTTTTCGTCGATATACGACCGACCCAACAGCCCCTTCAGTTCAGGGATCATCACCGCATCCGCGTATCGAGCCGTGAGCGCATTGACCGCATCAGTGGAAAAGGGCATCAAATCGACCGCTCTCCTGGTGAACTCCAGCGACTTCTCCTTCTCGCCCGCGCCCAGCAAGCTGTCCGCCACGGCCAGAAAGATCTGCGGGATGTTGGTCAACGTCCGCAACGTCGCCTCGTCCTTGTAGACCGCAGGATCATTCAGACCCCGGAAGCGGAACGTGTTGGTCAACAGGTCCTCGGTCGCTTCCATATCGATCGCCGGCCCCTTGCGGTCGCGCAAACGGAACGCCGCACCACGGAGTATCATCATTGAGTCAAGCTGTGTTCCGAGATATCGCCGCGAGGCTGCATCAACCGTGATCGAGAAATTAATCGGCACGCTCGCGGCATTGTTGGTGATGATCGCATCGATTAACTGATCCTGAATCCGGAACGTGCGCCCATCGGGATACCGGTACGGCACCATCTTGTCTATCTCATCGTCCGACATTTTCAGGTCCAGTCCCATATAGTCGCGCACCTGTTTGATGTACCACTTGGTGTTTCCAAGCGACAGGTTGACTATGCGAACGTCCTTGCGTATGCCGTACGCTTCCTGCAGCGCCCACAGAGGGAATGTGTCGTTGTCGCCGGCCGTGAAAAGCACGGCATTTGGATCAGCCGACTGCAGCAGATTCCACGCATAATCGTACGGTATATAATTATTGGAGCGGTCCGACAAAGTCCAATTGGCGGCGATAGTTACTCCCGGCAGCAGAAACAACACGCAAACGGCCGCCAGTATGATTCGTCGCGGCGCCGCATGGAACTTCGCAATTCCCTGACGAATCAAGTATATGAGCATCGTCATCCCGATGCCGATGGCCAGTCCGAAATACATAAACGCCGGGGTGAAGAAATAATCCCGGTCGCGGACCTCCAGGTAGTCGTTCCCGCCGGCCGACGGATTGTACCTTGTGCCGTCGGCAAAATTCATGTACAAGACCAGTCCGACAGACCCAATGATGATCAGCAACGCCAGAAACAGGCCGGTCTCCGGCTTTCGCCGGATTGCCTCCCACACGCCAACCAGCCCAAGTAAAAGGACGACCGCAAAGCGGCCGCCAGGCACACCATACTCCTGGTGAAAGAAGCCCCAAAGCCCCATGCGGCGATGCATCCCGAACTGGTTCGTCCACTCGGCGCGACGATCAAACATTCGCTCGACCATCGATTCCGAACCGTATTGCTTTCGTTCCAGGTAGCCAACGGTCGCCGCCACACTCTGCCCCGGACTATTTTCGTTGATATATGGATTCTGGTCCGACCGGATCGGGATGTACAGATGATTTGAGTACCCGGCCATCGCCGCGATCGCAATAAGGGCCGCGGCCGCCCATGCAACGTTGCGGGTAATACCCCAAAGGGCCAGAGCGACCACAATAACGGCCAGCGTTCCGTACACGAATTGCCACACGCCGATGATAACCAGCGACGTGCCCGCGATGACGATCAAGACCGGCCAGTTGATGTGCCGCCGGATCAACAGCCCGATGAGCAGTCCGAAAATCACTGTGACGATCAGGAACGCTCGGTATCCGTGCAGGTGACTCAGGTGCATCAGCATCAGCAAGTCGACCACCAGCACAAACAACGCCGGTATGATAAAGTGGTCACCAGTCGATTCGCCGATCCGACGCGACCTCACGTGCAAAATCACGAACCAGATCGCGAGTCCGTTGCATATGACGAGGCCGGCGTAGGAAAGCACCGTAAACAGAACCTGTTGCTCAGGCAGGATGGCCGATAGAATCGGACTGGCCGCTAGGGCCAGAGCGCCCGCCAGCCCCAGCATGACGGTCGACACCCGCTCCGCAGACAGAGCATAGAACAGAAACAACACCAGCGCCACCAGGGCCGGGAAGTAGGCCGGGATCTCTCCCGGGCGAGACGACAAGCCGAAAATGTAATACAACTCGAGAAAGGCAAAGGTCGCCATCAGGAACCAGACCTTGACGGGCGATCCCTTCTTGAGAACGAAGAAGAGCGCTGCTACCGGGAAAATGAGAAACGTTGTCATGTGAACGCCGATTCCCAGAAAGGCCAGATATACGATGAGCAACATGATCCGATACGCTGTGCGCGTTTCGGGCAGCTGGTGATAGACCAACGACAGCCAGAAAATCGCTCCGAGGATCGTCATCGAGAAGCCATAGACTTCCGCTTCGATCGAATTTGACCACTGCGTCAGATTAAACGCGAGGAACATTGCCCCCGCCGCCGACCCGGCGTACATGATAAAACGGCCATACGTGTCGCTCGGATTGCCGAGCCACGGCCGAAGAATCCGCACTGCTGCAAGATACCCGAAAAGGGCGGCCAGCGACGATGTGAGGGAGGAAAGCCAGTTGATCCGCGCGCCCATGTCGGCAATAAACGGATTGAGGATAAACAGCCGCGATACCATCACGTATAACGGCGTCCCCGGCGGGTGCGGCACCCCGAGAATGTTGGCCGCGGCGATGAACTCTCCGCAATCCCAAAATGAAACGGTCGGGGCTTTGGTAAGGGTAAAAATGACCAGAATAAACAACCAAACGCCCGTGGCTACCAGGGCATTGGTGCGGTCAAATCTGTCGCCAAAATAGAGCTTCATCCCAAAAGGAGCAATCCACTGCGCGCCGCAATCTTATACGCGGCAACGGTCGGCAAAATACCCTTTTGGCCGAACTAAGTCCAGTTCTGTTTTCCGAAGTCCGGCTCAGACCGGCTCGGCCAGCCGCTCCACTTTCTTCAGGAACTGGTCGAGAATTCCGTTAATAAAGGACGATGATTCCGCCGTCGAATAGGTCTTGGCCAACTCGATTGCCTCGTTCAGGACCACTTTGGCCGGCACGTCCGGCATCACCGTCAGCTCAACCATCGCCATCCGCATGATGTGCTTGTCCAGTTCGGCAATCCGCTCCAGCGACCAGTTGGTTGCCAGGTTGCTGATTGCCGTGTCCGCTTGAAGGCGGTATTTTCGCGTCGCCTTGAACAGGTTGATGGCGAATTCCTGTGCTTTCGAAGCCAACTCCGGGTCCGTGATGATGGTCCGCAAAGCATCACTCTCGGCGACCTCACCGGTTTCATTTGCATATAGCGCCTTGAGCACCAGCTCGCGGGCATGCCGACGTTGTAGTTCTATCATCGATCTACCCTATCGCCCGGTAAAGACTGACCATCTCGATCGCCGTCATGGCGGCATCCCATCCCTTGTTTCCCCCCTTGGTGCCGGACCGCTCAATCGCCTGCTCCAGATTGTCCGTCGTGATCACGCCGTAGACCACCGGAATCTGCGCCTGCATCGCCAGCGCGGCAACTCCCTTGGCACTCTCGCCGGCCACAAAATCAAAATGCGGCGTATCGCCCCGGACTACAGCGCCGAGGCAGATAACGGCGTCGTACCGCCCTGCCTTCGCCAGCCGCGCGGCTACCGCCGGAATTTCAAATGATCCGGTCACGTACACAACCGTCTGGTCAGCTTCAAGGCCGCCGTGCCGCACCAGACAATCCAGCGCCCCGTCGCGAAGTTTGTCGGTGAAGAAGTTGTTGAAACGACTGACCACCAGAGCACACTTCAGCCCGGTGGCATTCAGTTTTCCCTCAAGGATATTCATTCCTGCCTCTTCCTATTTCGTAAAATCGAGCAAATGCCCGAGCTTATCTCGCTTTGTCTCCAAATACCGAGCGTTATGTTTTGTCGGCTCCACCTGAATCGGCACTCGTTCCACGATTTCAAGTCCATACCCCTGGAGACCAATAACCTTTTTCGGATTGTTCGTCAACAGCCGGATGGACGAAAGTCCCAAATCGACCAGGATCTGAGCACCGATCCCGTAATCGCGCAGGTCGGCCCGAAATCCCAGCTTTTCGTTCGCCTCCACCGTATCGTGGCCGTTGTCCTGTAATTCATAGGCCAGGATCTTGTTGGCCAGGCCAATGCCTCTCCCCTCCTGGCGCATGTACAGGACTACTCCCTTCCCCTCCGCTTCGATCTGTCGAAGCGCGCTGTGCAACTGCGTCCCGCAGTCGCAACGGCACGATCCGAGCACGTCGCCGGTCAGGCAGCTCGAATGCACCCGCACCAGGACATTCTTCTGCTCCTTGATATCTCCCTTGACAATCGCCAGATGGTGGTGGTCGTCGACTTCCGAATGATACATGTGCAGGGTGAAATCGCCGTATCGAGTCGGGAAGTCGACAGCCGCCATTTTCTTCACCAGTAATTCCGTCCGGTGCCGGTAGGCGATCAGATCACGAATGGTTATGAGTTTGACGCCGTATGTTTTTGCCGCCTGGTACAACTCCGGCGCCCGCGCCATACTGCCGTCAGGTGACATGATCTCACAAAGTACGCCCGCGGGTTTGCAGCCGGCCAGCCGCGCCAGGTCAACTGCCCCCTCCGTATGCCCGGCCCGCGTCAACACGCCCCCTTTGGCCGCCCGCAGTGGAAAGACATGACCCGGCCGGGCCAGCTCCTCCGGCCGGGTACGATCGTCCGCCAGAAGCTTGATGGTGAGAGCACGATCATACGCCGATATGCCGGTGGTCGTTCCCTCGATCGCATCCACCGAAACCGTGAATGCCGTTCCCAACTTGGCCGTGCTCTGCTCTACCATCTGTCGCAGTCGCAGCGCCTCCATGCGTTCATCCGTGATCGCCACGCAGATTAGCCCCCGGCCGTGCATGGCAAAGAAGTTCACCGTCTCCGGCGTGATTTTCTCTGCCGCCATGAGGAAGTCGCCTTCGTTCTCACGATCCTCATCGTCCACGACTATCACGAACTTCCCGTCGCGAATGTCCGCTATGCCCTCTTCAATAGTGTTGTACTTTATGATCTCGTCGTGCATGATCACCATCCGTTCTTCAACAACATCTCCGCGGTCACGCCGGCCTGGGCGCCGTGACCGGTATATCGTGCGATGTACTTGCCTATCAAATCAAATTCCAGATTGACCTGCTGTCCCGAAGTCAATGCTCCCAGCGTGGTCTCTTTGGCTGTGTGGGGAATCAGATTCACGCTGAGCCATCCGGCGCGCACCGCATTGATGGTGAGCGATACGCCGTTGATTGCCACCGAACCCTTTTCAACTACCAGCCTATCATAAGCAGGGTCAAAATTCACCGCCAGTTCCAGCGATCCCCCAATTGGTCGGAGATAATCGACAGCCCCCCGGTCGTCGACATGCCCGGTGACGAAATGCCCCCCCATCCGGTCACCCACCCGGAGCGACCGCTCCAGATTAATCCGGTCGCGCAGCTTGTATCCGCCGAGTGTCGTTCGCTTCGCCGTCTCCTGCGAGGCCTCCACCGTGAACCTGGTTCCGGCCACCGCCGTCACGGTCAGGCACGCGCCGTCACAGGCAATTGACTCCCCGAGCGCCACCTTCTCGAATGCCGGCGCTTCAATGGTCAACACCCGGTAATTGCTCCGCGCACCGGACTCGACCAGTGTACCGACAGTTTCTATCAATCCTGTGAACATCAGATGCCCGTTCGTTTCGCGGGATAACCAACAAACAGATTGTCGTTGCCCAGCTTTTCGAAACGGCTCCTCTCAAATGTCATCGCCTCTGCAATCCGCCGCACACCCAGCTCACCAATCGCGTCCCTACCGGCACCAATTACCATCGGCGCCGTGAAGAACAACACTTTGTCGACCAGACGCTGCTTCAAGAACTGCGTTGCCACCTCCGCCCCACCTTCCACCAGCATCGATCGGAATCCGAATTGCCCCGCTCGCTTCAACAAAACTTTGAGATCAACCTGCCCCTCTTCACTCATCCTCACGTCCCAATAAATCAGATCACGGTTTCGATTGCGCCGGGCAAAGCGCTCGTTGCTCTCCCGTGACGAGGCAATGATGGTCCGGCCGTCGCCTGCCTGACTCAGCAGTTTGCTCCTCGGAGGAAACTTGTGCGAATTGGTGAGCACTATCCGGTGCGGGTTACCACCACGGACCAGTCGCACCGTCAACGCGGGATTGTCCTGCCGCACCGTCCCCATGCCAACCACCACAGCGTCAACCTCGGCCCTGAGCCGGTGAACACACTCACGGGATTCCGGCCCGGAGATCCATTTCGAATCGCCGGTCGACGTGGCAATTCGTCCGTCGAGCGATTGCGCCAGTTTTAGAATGACAAACGGTCGGCCATATTTGTGGTACGTGAAATAATACTCATTGAGATCTTGGGCTTCACTCGACAGGATGCCGCCAGAGGTGACTATTTCTGCGCGACGGAGTCGGGCGGCGCCGCGCCCATTCACCCGAGGATCAGGGTCTTTTGTGGCGTAGACAACCCGCGCGATACCTGCCGCAATCAAGGCCTCCGTGCACGGACCGGTTCGACCGGTGTGGCAGCATGGCTCCAGCGTCACATAAATCGTGGCGCCTTTGGCCCTCTCCCCCGCCTGCTTCAGAGCAAGAATCTCCGCGTGCGGTTTGCCCGTACCGTGGTGATACCCCTCCCCGACAATCCGCCCATGCCGCACTACGACCGCGCCCACCATCGGATTAGGCGATGTCATTCCGCGGCCTCGCGCAGCGAGGTCGAGCGCTCGTTTCATGTATACTTTGTCCACAGAGGTCGCCATAAAAAAACCCCGGACGTTCCTCGGGGTATGGCAAGCCGACACACCACGACCGGCGCGTCGATATCTTCTCCCATCCGGACTATTACCGTCGGCGCCTGAACTTCCCAGGCTCAGTCGGCCATTTCTGCCGAGTCGCGGGCTGTACCGCCGATCGAGGAATTTCACCTCGCCCCGAAGAATTTGTCTGATCAATATACTATGAAACAGCCGCCAGGGCAAGATCGATTCACCGGCGGCTTCAACGGACAATCAACTCTAATTGATTGACGCAATACGCTAAACAACAACAAGATACATGTGTGACTACTCAGTCTCTCGCGCCCCCTCCAGGTAGGTCTGGAGTCGACGGGCCGATCGATCAATAATCGACAGGTACCTCTCCAGATTCCCCTCTTCCTGACCCGACTGTGACTTGAGTATCTCCAGTGATCCAAGGATCCCTGTAAGCGACGATTTCATCTTGCTGCGCATGCGCAGTTCGCCGCTTTTGGCACGCAGAATCCGATCAGACATTGACAATTTGCCCGCTCCCGGTCTTCGGGCCGTGAGCACGGCAATGGTCAGAAGCCGCGACACAATATGAAGCCATTTGTCGGTGTGGGCCGGAAGCACGGCTGATTGAACACCGACTGAGATCAGGGCAATCACCCGTCCATGCAACAACACCGGTTCGATTCGGGCCAGCTGAACCTCGCACCCGTATACCTGCCGCGCCTCGACGCTGTCGATCCGCATCGCCGGGATGGCGGTCAGCATGGCCGCGCGCTTCACCACATCACCATGTGCCGGCAGCAATGCCATGTCGATGCTTTCAGTCGCCCCCAAAGCCAGCCTCAGATCCCCGGAAGTATACAACGACTGCGATTCCAGCGCTTCCCGATTGTCTTTCACCGTCATGATCCGCACAGCCGCGATGCCGAGCATATCGTGCAGCGTCTCGGCCATTTCGCCGAACACCGGATCAGTTTCGCTGTCCACGACGGCCACGTCAGTCGCGGCCACCAGCCGCCCGACCGCCGCCACAATTCTGCTCTCTCGCTCGGCGCGCCGCCAGTCCCGAATCATCATCGCAAGCACCGGCCCGATTGTCGAGAGCATGCCAATGTCCGATTTTGTATACCGATCCGTCTCAGTGGAGGCCAGTACGAGCATGCCGCACGGCTCGGCATCCACCGAGATAGGCTGCGCGATCAAGGATCGCACCGACTCGCCGCCCATGGCTGATTCAATCGCCAGCGTCATTTTCTTTCTCGTATCCGTGATGAGCACCGGTTCACCACCCGACAGCACGTGCCTCGTCAGCGATCGGGTACCGCCCACTTCGACGCGCGGTTCTATCAGCGAGGCGCCGTTCGCCGTGACCGTCGCCCGGGCGGCCGATCGATCATCGCGCAAAATGGTCAGTGACGCAATCTCCACCGTGAGCTGCTCTCTCAGTCGCTCGACCAGCGCCTTCAGATTCTCCTTGAGGTCACGCCGTCCGCTATAGCAGCCGTCCAACCGGTTGCGCCATGACAATCGGGAAATCGCATTGAGATGCGCGAAGCTCTCTCTATCGGCCGCGATCTTGCGAGAGAGAATGTCTCCGATGATCGAAAAGATCTGTGCGTCTTCACCGGTGAAAGATGATGAGCGATCAACCCAGAACAGAAACACGACCACGGCGCGATCATCGACCAGCACCGGCAGGCACTTCCAGGGTAGTCCGAGAGCCTCGGGAAATCCGGAAAAACCGGTCACCGTCTGCGCCGATTGTTTCGATCGGGATTCGAGCCAACGATCCTCTTCGAAAGCCATCGTCAGCAGTTCCGTCTCATCTTCGAATGACATCCCCTTCGCCCCGGTCAACTGCACTCTCCGGCCGCGGGCGCTTATCTTGTGCACCGATCCGGCAGAGAAATTGTACTGTGTGATAATACTCTCGAGGGTGTTGGTCAGAATGACGTCGAGGCGATGCTCCACCGTGAGTAACTGCTCCAGATGGCGAAGCAGATTCAGCCGCCCGAACCGCTCATCGTTGAATTGGCGATGACGTCGCACCAGCGGCACCCAGTTCGTCACGCCGATCAGCATTAACGAAAGGCCCGTGATGCCGATGATACCCCACACCAGTTGGACAAACAGTGCCGGCGGCATCATAGTCGCGGCGGTAACCGGCAGGTAATCACGGCCGATCTGCATTATCGACGCCAGAAGAAGCAGCCCTACGCCGGCGACAATTAAGGCATAACTGCGACGATCTATCTCCGAAATCTGTCTGCGAAATCTCAGGATCAGCACGAGCGCCGTTACCAGGAATACGGCCGCTGCCCAGTACGCTTGCTCAAATCTCATCACGTCCTCAAATGGTTGGAACACAGGCCTATCCAACCAAAGTATCGGCAAAATCCCATAGACGCTTAGCCGGCTTCACGACAAGACCCCGGCCAAGCCAGCATGGTCACGATCCAACAGGTTAGTCTGCAGACCTAACTTCGTCAATTCCCCTCCCTCTGCGCAAGCGATTGTTGATAAATCGGTTATGAGAGGGTCGATTTCCGGGCATCCGACTTGCACTCCTTGCCCTCGATAACATTCGTTTCGAACCGCCCTCGGCGGAACACGGAGGACACACATGACTGCGCGTTTCATCTACTGTTCCACTTTGCTCATCGCCGCCATTGCCCTATACCTCGGCTGCTCGAGCCCGGTGGAAAACGTTTCCAAGCCTGGTGAAGACCAGACTGCCGTCAATCAGTACTTCCCCCTTGATCCGGGGTTGACGACAACCTACCGCATCGATAATGCCAACGGCTCATCGAGCACGCTTTCCTACACGGTCGGCAAGCCGCTCGACTACAAGGGGCGTCAGACCTATCGCTGGATTAAGAAAGAATCGACCGGCGCTATTGACACCAGCTATTTCTTTGAGGCGGCAAACGGGCTCTTCTTCGTTGAGTGGCTTGGCGCATCGACGGAGAGGATGCTGGCCTACCCGCCTACGGTCGGCAACTCCTGGTCGCTTTCTGATGAGGTTCAGGACACCATTACCATCGGCACCGGCATCGATACGTCCGGCACCGGCGGTGGCGGCGGAGGAGGCGTCACCCTTTCGTCGAACTTTTTTGTCGAGGGGAACTCAACCTTGACCGTTGCTTCGATCGAGGGCATTCAACTGGTGCACGGCAGTTACTATTCCGGCACCGTCAAAGTGAGAAACGACAACAGCAATGGCACCTCAAACTACTACTGGTACGCACCCGGCATCGGCATTGTCAAATACGTTCTGGGAGCGACGCCGACGCTGCCTAACGGTCAGATAAATGGAGAATTGATCAGCTACAGTCGCTAGATCGTTGTATCTGCTGTAGCGTTGTAAGAAGCCGGGTTCAACCCGGCTTTTTTATTCAGATGGCCAGCGAGGGATTGGCGACGCGGACGAAATTCTTGAAATGCACCTTGGCAACCTGCTCCAGTTCCGCAGCACCGTAACGATGCACAAACTGCCGCCCCGCAGCATCCACCGGCGCTCCGGCCCCTTTGGGCAGGGCCATATCATACTGCTTCGACAGAGCGGCAAGCAATCGCAGGAACCCGGCTCGCGCCACGATCGAGGCAGCCGCCACCGCCAATTCCGCCTCACCACGGACAATTTGCTCGATCGGCAGTTCGCACTTCCGCCGCCGCATCTCTTTCTCGATCAACTCCGGCTTGCCGAATTTGTCGGAAATCGCCAGGTCCGCCTCATGGGACTCCAGGATCTTCGTGATCGCCGCAACGTGCCCTTCGGCCAGCAGCAGATTCAAATTGCGAATTGCCTGCCACTTCGCATTGTAGTCTTTTGGGGGATAGCAGACTAGCGAATGGGGATACGACGAGCGAATCTGCTCATCGATCCCCATCAGTTTCTTGTCGGCAATGGTCTTGCCATCGCGAACTCCGAGCGCTTTTAGCGCCTCGTGGTCTTCGGCCGCAACCAGCACGCCGGCAATCACCAGCGGTCCGAAAAAGTCTCCCTTGCCCGATTCATCGACCCCGATGATCCGCGGCGGGGATGCCTTCATCAGTTGGCGCGCTCCAGGTATTCACCGCTGCGCGTGTCGACTTTGACCATGTCGCCCTCTTTGATAAACGGCGGCACGCGCACCTCCAGACCGGTCTGCAGTTTTGCCGGTTTGGTCACATTGCTCACCGTATCACCGCGCACGATCGGCTCGGTCTCGATAACCTTCAGCACGACAGAGGCCGGCAGGTCGACATTGATCGGACGGCCGTTGAGGAATTGAATGATGTATTCCTGATGTTCAAGCAGATACCACTTGGAATCGCCCAGACCTTCGTCGGCAATCGTGATCTGATCAAACGTCTTGCTGTCCATAAAAGCGTATTCGCCGCCGCTTTCGTACATGTATTGAAACTTCCGGTTTTCCAGATCGGGCGGTTTAAACGTATCCTTGGTACCGAACACCTTTTCAACCACTTGTCCGGTGATAATGTGTTTGAGCTTGGTACGAATGTTGGCCCCTCCGCGCCCCATCTTAAAGTGCTGATACTCAACAATGTAATAGGGCTGGTCTTCGACCAATATGGGCAGGCCGCGTCTAAAATCTGATACCGAATACATGTAACCTCCTGGAAAGCGACCGGTAATATAACAGCTTTGGTCGATTCCCCAAGAGGAAATTTAGCGCGTAGAATGAAGGGAAGGCGAAACCGATTCGCTATACTCGGCCACAGGGAATATCAGGGTGAAGCGCGTGCCCCGGCCTTCTGCGCTCTCAACCGTGATTCGACCCTGATGCAGATCGACGATCTTGCGCACCAGTGGTAACCCCAGTCCGGTCCCCAGCGAGCGTGAGGAGTAAAACGGCGTGAAAATCCGGTCCAGTTTGTCAGCGGCGATTCCCTCGCCTTCATCCGCGATACATATCGACACGCCGCCGTTCTGCAGCGTTGACGTGACGCGGATCACACCTCGACGATCGGCGTAGGCGTTGGCCGCATTGTCCAGAAGATTCCCAATCGCCTGCTTCAGCAGCAGGGCGTCAGCCGCGATAGTCGCCTTTGCCCTGAGATCCGTCTCCACTGTCACTAACCGACAGTCATCACGGACAGTGAACGATTCCACAATCTGAACCAACAGATCATCGAGCCTCACCCCTGTTGGTGAATAGTCGAACGGTCGGGCAAAGGTCAGAAAGCGACTGATCAGGCTCTCCGCCTGGCGCGATTCGTCCAGCAGCGACTCCGCCTGGTCAACCGGAATCTCCGCCTTCACCAGCCGCTTCTTCACCAAGGTCCCGTAACCGGAAATCGCCCCCAGTGAATTTCGCAATTGGTGCGCCAGCCCGGAGGCCATCTCGCCCAATGCCGCCAGCCGGTTCTTGCTTTCGACTTCGCCGCGAAGTTGAACCAGTTCGCTGATATCGGCCATCCAGATTGACAGCCCCATCAGCTTGTCATCCTGATCTTTTATCAGTGAAAGCGTCACTCCCCACGTCGCCGTTCGACGGTCCATGTGCGCTCCCACGGCCAGCTCGCGGTACCCGCCAACGACACCCGCCTGTAACGCCTGCCGGGCAGATTTGTGAAGCGGCTCCAGGTTTGGCACTACGTCCTCGAAACGTCTGCCCACGGCACTGTCATCGGTCCCCAGCATCCTCGCCGCTACCTCGTTTACCTCGATCACGGTCTCCCTGGCGTTCAGCGTCACTAATCCGATTTGCATAGACCGCAACATGGATTGATGGAGATGTTCCAGCGAGTCGGCGCGCCGGGTAATTTCGTCATTGAGCCGCCGCAGCTCCGTCTCGTTTCGCTGCAATTCCCTGATGATCGAACGATACTCCGCCACCAGCGCTTCGGCGTCGTCATCGCCCAGATCCACACTCCTCCCGGCTTTCAGCGCTTCGGCCTTGATCCGTCTGAACGGCGAAAAGATATAGCGCGACAGCACCAGATACACGAGGGTCACCAGGGCGAGCGCTCCGAGACCGAAATACAAAAGCACGTTTGCCGAATCATCAAGAAACGCCAACTCTGGGATATTCGCGGAGAGAATTACGAGGCTCCCCCCTGCGCCGGCCGTCGGATACACAAAGAAGTACTCATTCTTGCTCCCTCGGGTCACTCGCGAGTAGTCCGACAGGATCAGCTTCTCGACAAACTGCGGCACCTGGTCATGAGGAAGTTGCCACACGACCGAGGCAAACCACTCCCGCCGCGCCTCCAGGCTGTCCGCCTGAGGCTGGGAGCGCACTACCACAATTCCGGTCAACTCATACTGTCCGGTGAGTCGGGCGATTTGTTCATTGGTCAATTGAGCCGGCCACTGCTGTGCCACTTCACGGCTGGCCGCCAGTGCCGCCGTTCCGAACTGGGATGACCACGTTTCATGCTGCGTCGCCCGCGCCCGGTAGACTACGTAGTTGGCAACGACATTGAGCAGAAGCAACACGAAAACGATCACCAGAAATCCCAGGTGAACCTCGTGCTCAAACTTCTTACCCTGCTTCAACATGATACTCGTAGTATCGGAAGAAACAGGTCCTCGTTTAGACGGAGATTGCGCTATCTGCCCATCAGGAAGTGGGAGATATAGAATTCGATAATCCGGTCGCCATAAATAATGGCAATGACGGCCGCGGTCGCCAGGAACGGGCCGAATGGTATCATTCGATGTTCCCGCAGCGCCTTCGAGAAAGCCAGGATAACAACCGACACCACGAGCCCGATGGCCGCGGAACCGATGAATATGAACACAACCTTTTGCCATCCCAGGAAGGCCCCGAGCATGGCCGTCAGCTTGATATCACCGCCACCCATTGATTCCTTCTTGAACAGCCAGTCGCCCAGCATGGCTATCAGGTAGAGTGATCCGCCACCCACGAGAACGCCGATGATTGACTGCACGATACCGATGCCGTTCGGCAGAAACGAGACCAGCAGGCCGAGAGCTATTCCCGGCAACGTGATCACGTCGGGTATAATCTGAAAATCCAGATCGATGAAAAAGACGACCAGCAGAGCCGACGTCAGAAATGCGCCCACCATGAAGCCGAGCGTCGGTCCTGAGCCCAGGAAGAAGTACACATACCCGACGGCATTCAGCAGCTCCACCAGTGGGTATCTTGGCGAAATGGATTTGTGACAGAAGGCGCACTTTCCGCGAAGCGCCAGGTAACTGAGCACCGGCACGTTGTGATACCACCGCAATTGGGTCGAGCAGTGAGGACAGATCGACCGCTCCAGCACCAGCCCCTTCTTACGCGGAAGGCGGTAAATGAGCACGTTTAGGAACGAACCGATCACGAGGCCAAACAGCCCCACCAGCACCAGATGATATGATTCCATGATAGATAGATTATCGGCAATGAACGGTTTTAGCTGAACTCGCCCAGGCGATACATCACCAGCGCCACTGCCACCGGACCAGCCGTCTCAGCCCGCAGGATTCGTCGGCCCAAATGTACCGGCAGAAATCCGGACTCCGTCGCCAATTCGACCTCGACAGGGGAAAATCCGGACTCCGGCCCTACCAGCACGGCCACCCGTTTCGGCGCTCCTTTGGGGACCACTTTGGACAGTGCCATTGCCCGTTCCGACGGATGAAAGATCAATTTCAGCTCGGCGTCAACACTCTCCTGCAGGTATTCACGCATCGTGAGAGGCTGGGAAATATCGGGACGATACGATCGTCGACACTGCTTCATCGCCGCCAGCGCGACTTTTTCGAGACGCTCAACTCGATTGATGACGCGCTTGTCGTCGTCAAATCTCACTTTCGTCTTTTCAGAGATGACCGGCACGAATCGGCTGACACCGACCTCCGTCCCCTTTTCCACAACCGTGTCAAACTTCTCCCCGGCCGACATCCCCGCTGCCAGCGTCAACCGTACGAACGGCTCGCCGTAATTGCGAACGATTGTCCGCACGGCCACGGTAACCGCCTTTTTTTCGATGGATCGGATTTCGCCGTCGTAGGCCACCCCCAGCCCGTCGACAACCGTCACCGGTTCGCCGATGCCCATGCGGAGCACGGTCGCCACATGATGCGCCTCGCTGCTCGGTAACAAAATCAAATCATCGCGTACGGCTTCCGGCGGGGCGTAAAGTAACGGCGTTTGCGGCATGTCGGCTCATTTACGAATAGTGTAGGTCAGCCATTTTTCATCACGAAGGATGTCATATGCGGTGATATTCAGCGCGGCCAGAGCGGCATTCACGTCTGTTTCGTCCTGATCCAGAAGCCCGGACAAGACCAGACACCCACCGTCGGCTGTCAGATTCCGGAGATTCGACAGTTGCGGGAGAATTGTGCTCTTGATAATATTCGCGCACACGAACTGATAGACCGGATCGCCCATCGCCTTTTCGAGCGAACCGAACTTCACGTCGTTCGGCGCCTTGACCTTATTGATGCCGAAGTTCTCGACACAATTTTCGACTGCCACCACATCGTAGTCTATGGCTTTAATATACGATGCACCCATTTTATCGGCCAGCACGGAGAGAATACCGGAGCCACAGCCAAAATCCAGGAACCGCATCCCGGTCGAAAAATTATTACGAATGATAATGAGACAACTGCGCGTCGTTTCATGCGTCCCCGTGCCGAACGCCATCTTGGGCTCGATCACAATATCGTATGGCGTCTGGAACGGCGCCTCATGCCAGGTAGGCCGCACAACGACATCCTTGCCGATCACGACCGGATGCACCGATTGCTTGTATTGTTCCACCCACTCCACTTCCGCGACCAGTTTCTCGCGGATAAACGGTACTTCGCTCCCCGGCCCGAGAACCTGGGCAAGGTAATCTCGCAGGGCTCCTTTGTGGTCGGTGGGATCGTCGGCCCCGACATAGAATCCGATCCCTACCGTCGTCGCGCCATCTTCCTCTTCCAGCACAATGCCATTGGTGATGTTATCGATTATGAAATTGCACACCGCATCCGATTGGGCGCGTGGCACGTCCAGTTTCATTTCTATATATCGCTGCGCCGTCGTTGTCATACTGCCTATACCCCCAATGTCTCCCTGAGCTTTTCGAAAAATGAACGATCTGCTTTTGGCGGTCGAAATGACTCGGCTTGATCGAGTTTCTCCAGAAGCTTTCTGTCCTCCCCTGATAACTTGGTCGGCACCCACACGACCACCTGCACGAGCTGATCCCCCTTCCCCTGTTGGTGAAGATGCGGGATGCCCTTACCGCGCAGCTTGAGCATCTTCCCGGATTGCGTACCCGACGGAATCTTCAGCGTCGTCTCACCCGCCAGCGTCGGCACGACGATCTCGCCCCCCATGGCCGCCATCGTGAATGAAATGGGCATTTCCAGAAGAATATTATCACCATGGCGCGAAAACGACTCGTGTGCAATCTCGTCAAACACGGCCACCAAATCCCCCGGCTCGCCATTCTGTCGAGCTGCGTTCCCCATACTCTCGACCGTCATATAATTGCCGCTCGCCACCCCCGGAGGTACTTTCATGGTAACCTTTGATGATCCCTGGTGGCGCCCTTCACCACGACACGACGGACACGGATCAGCGATGATTTCTCCCGTTCCTCGGCAAACGGAACAGGTCGTCACCTGCTGGATAGTCCCGAGAAATGTTCTCGTCACCGAGCGGACTTGCCCGTGCCCCTTGCATTGAGGACAAGTTCGCCGCGATGAACCTGCCGCAACCCCCGAACCGTCGCACGTGTCGCACCGCACCAGCCTATTGACCTTCAGTGTCTTCTCCGTCCCCGTGGCAATCTCTTCCAGCGTCAGCGGAATGCGAACGCGAAGGTCCTCACCCCGGTTCGACTGTCGGCGTCCTGATGAACCGCCGAAGAAATCGTCAAACGGACTGCCGCTCCCGCCGCCGCCGAAGTCACGCATAAACGCCCGCAGAGCGTCACCGATATCGAACCCTTCGAAGCCGCCGCCATAACCGCCGCCGAAACCGCCCCCTTGGCCGACTCCGGCATGACCGTACTGGTCGTACATCTGCCGCTTCTCCGGATCCTTGAGAATCTCGTACGCCTCGGTGGCCTCTTTGAAGCGATCTTCCGAGTCCTTGTTCCCCGGATTGCGATCGGGATGGTACTCGAACGCCTTCTTCCGGTAGGCCGATTTGATCGAGGCGTCGTCGGCGCCTCGATCAACGCCCAGGATCTCGTAGTAGTCCCTCTTGGTCGCTGCCATCGGGCCTGCTTACTTCTTGTCCTCGTCGACAACTTCGAAATCGGCGTCGACAGCACCCGACTTGCCGGTTGTCTGCCCACCCGCATCACCGGTCGGACCGGCCTGCTGCGGACCCGCACCCGGCTGTCCTTGCGCTCCGGCGGCCTGCGCCGCCTTGTACATCTCCTCGGCCAGCTTGTGCGACGCTTGCGTCAACTGCTCTTTCGCGCTGTTGATCGCCTCCACCGACTCGCCGGCGATCGCCTTGCGCAAATTCTCGATTGCCTCCTCGATGCGCTTCTTGTCGTCGGCCGACACCTTGTCGCCATGTTCCTTGACCGTCTTTTCGCTCTGATACAACAGCGCGTCGGCCTCGTTACGCGCCTGAATCAGCGCCGCTTTCTTCTTGTCCTCTTCGCCGAACTTCTCCGCGTCTTTCACCATTCGATCGATTTCCTGTTCGGACAACCCCGAGGACACCTCGATCTTGATCGACTGCTCTTTGCCGGTCGCCAGGTCCTTCGCGCTCACGTGCACGATGCCGTTGGCGTCGATATTAAATGTCACCTCGATCTGCGGCAACCCGCGCGGCGCCGCCGGAATGCCCACGAGGTCAAACCGCCCCAGCGTTCGGTTGTCAAGCGCCATGGGCCGCTCGCCCTGAAGAACATGAATCGACACGGCCGGCTGATTGTCGGACGCGGTCGAGAAAATCTGCGACTTCTTCGTCGGGATCGTCGTGTTTCGGTCGATCAGCTTCGTCATCACGCCGCCAAGCGTTTCAATACCCAGCGACAGCGGCGTCACGTCGAGCAACACGATATCCTTCATGTCGCCCGCCAGCACACCCGCCTGAATCGCAGCTCCGACCGCCACGACTTCATCCGGATTGACCCCCTTGTGCGGCTCTTTGCCGAACAACTGGCGCACTGTATCCACCACTTTCGGCATGCGCGTCATACCGCCCACCATCACTACTTCGTCGATGTCGCTGAACGACAACTTGGCGTCCGCCAGCGCCGCTTTCACCGGACCGACCGTCCGCTGAATCAGTGCGTCCGTCAGCTGCTCGAGCTTGGCGCGCGTCAACATCAGGTCCAGATGCTTCGGCCCCGACTGATCGGCCGTGATAAACGGCAGATTGATATTGGTCTGCATGGTCGACGACAGCTCGATCTTCGCCTTCTCCGCCGCCTCTTTCAGTCGCTGCAATGCCATCCGGTCCTTGCGCAGATCGATCCCCTGCGACTTCAGGAACTCGTCCGCCATCCAGTCGATAATCACCTGGTCGAAATCGTCACCGCCCAGGTGCGTATCGCCGTTGGTCGAACGAACCTCGAACACGCCGTCGCCGATCTCCAGAATCGAAATGTCAAACGTACCGCCGCCCAGATCGTAAACGGCGATCTTCTCGTTGGCTTTCCTCTGCAATCCATACGACAATGACGCCGCCGTCGGCTCGTTGATGATTCGCAGGACTTCCAGCCCGGCGATCTTGCCGGCGTCCTTGGTCGCCTGGCGCTGCGAGTCGTTGAAATAGGCCGGTACGGTTATCACCGCCTGGGTCACTTCCTGTCCGAGAAAATTCTCCGCCGTCTTCTTCAGATACTGAAGAATCATGGCCGAGATTTCCGGCGGAGTGTACTTGTGTCCCTGTACTTCGACAATCACGCTGCCGCTCGAATCTTCGGTCACCTTGTAGGGCACCAGCTTCTCTTCCGACGCGACCTCGCTGTGTTTGCGCCCCATGAACCGCTTGATCGAGAACACCGTGTTCTCCGGATTGGTCACCGCCTGACGTTTTGCCGCCGCCCCGACCAACCGCTCGCCATCTTTGGTGAATGCCACCACCGAGGGCGTAATCCGGCCCCCTTCAAGATTCGGAATGACGACCGGATCCTGGCCTTCCAGGACCGCTACACAAGAATTGGTCGTCCCCAGATCGATGCCGATTATCTTTCCCATTATTGCATCACTCCTTTATTTTCAACGTTCTTCTTCACTTCAACGGGCCTCACGTGATCTTCTGGCCCTTATCCTCGCTGCCGGTGCTGACACCCACCTTGGCGTAGCGTACCACCCGGTCACCCTGCACAAATCCCTTGTTCACCTCCAGCGCCACCGTCCCCTCGGGGAAATCGGTTGTCGCCACCTGCAGGAGCGCCTCGTGCTTGTTCGGGTCGAACGGCTGGCCGACCGACTCCAGCGGCTTAATATCGTACCGCCCCAGCATCGCCAGGATCTGATTCTGTATCAGTTCCATCCCCTTGCGCAACGATTCCACGTCCACTGCCTCACTCGCATGTTTGAGCGCACGATCGAAATTGTCCGCGATCTCAATCACTTCCAGAATCAGCTTGTCGGTCGCCGCTCGCGCTGTCTCGTCCATCTGCCTCGCCGTGCGACGTCGGAAGTTGTCGAAATCGGCCATGATACGGAGCTTCTGGTCCTCGAGTTCGGTGACCTTGGTACGCAGTAGGTCCGCTTCCGACACCCCGGCCAGAATCTGATCTTGCAGTCGCAACGCTTCGTCTCGAATCGCTTCCGTCTCCGGATCAAGGTTCTCAGAAAACGAATCTTCAACCCCGATCGGTTCCTTCCCCTGCGGACTTCCGCCGTCACCCACCGGAATTGTTCTTTCTTTTTCGTCAGCCATCTATCTGATCCCCTCTCTTATTCATTCATACCTGACAGGACCTCGGAAATGCTCCGAGCCGTGTATTCGACCACCGACACCAGCTTGCCGTACGGCATGCGGGTCGGACCGATAATCCCAATGGTACCCGTGATATTGCCCACCTTGTACGAGGCCGTCACCAGCGAGCAATTGACAATCTCACTGATTCGGTTCTCCCGCCCAATCGTGATCACCAGCCCCTCGTGATCGGCGTTGCTCAGAAACTCAGTGAGGACACGCCCCTCTTCGAGCACCTTGATCAGCTTCGATAACTTCTCTTTGTCCGCAAATTCCGGAATCGTCGGCAACCGATCAACCCCCGCCACGTGCAACAGCCCGGCCCGATCATCCGACCAGATCTTCGCTTTCGAGTCGATGACCAACTGGATCAACCGCGCGTTGCCGCTCACCCCCTCCAGCCGCTGCGATACTGTGTCACGTATCTCCGACAAGGCCAGCCCGGCCAGACGTTCGTTAAGAATCGTCTCGACCTCCACCAATTGGAGATCAGACATGCTGGTCTCAACCTCAAGAATCACCGACCGCGCCAGCCCTGAATCGACAATCACGATCACCATCAGCTTGCCGTCGGCCACCGGGATCAATCGCAATGAGTGCAGCATCCCCGATTCGAATTTAGGCGCCACCGTAACGCCCAGCTGGCTGGTGATATCTCCCAGAATCCGCGCCGTCTGACCCAGAATATCGCTGATCCCCCGCCCTTCGCGAAGAATCGTGTCCCGAATCATCTGCTTCTCGGCCGGGTTCAACGGCTCCGGACGGAGCAGCATGTCGACATAAAACCGGTACCCGGTATCGGTGGGAACCCGCCCGGCCGACGTATGCGGCTGCTCGACCAGTCCCAGTTCTTCGAGATCCTGCAGCGTGTTCCGGATCGTTGCCGGCGACAGCCCCATGTGGAACTTGTTGGCAATCATGCGCGAACCGACCGGATCAGCCGACCGGACATAGTAGTCCACAAGATGAGCCAGGACCTGTTTTTCACGCTCTGACAAGTTCTCAAACGACATATCTGACTCCGGAAATCACTGCCAAAATGGCAGAAGCAAACTGCCAACTCGCATATGATACAATAACTTATAACGTAAATCAAGGACAAATGATTCACCCGAAAGCGCTTCCTCCCCGTCTCACCCGGCTACCTGAATAATCGAACTGCATTGCTTCTAACAAACGTCTCCGCTATCGCGGGAATGATATTGCTTGCAGGGCAAACCCATCTTCCACTGGTCAAGGGTTCTGCCATCTTCTTTTTATCGAAGAAGTTCAGGCTCGCAGTGAACCTGACTTGCCGCACTCACCCCACCCACCGTCGCACTGAGCGAAGTCGAAGTGCGACGTCGCACAACGTCATAAACAAAAACCGCCGCTCCTTTCGGATCGGCGGTCAAAATCTCATCCTGCTACTGTGTGGCGCAGTATCAGCCCGGCTTCTTCTCGTCCGTCTTCTTGTCCTCATCCTTTTTCTCTTCCGCCTTGGGCTTCACTCGCTGATCATCTTTGATCTTCGTCGTTTCCTTGCGATCGTCAATACCGTTCTTGTTCTTGTCGACAAAATCATCATACTTGGGCGCTGCTTTGCCCTTGTTGACTGTCGGCCGTTTCGCCGTCGACTGTCCCTTTTTCGGCGCCGCCTGAGTCGTGGCAGACTTCTCCTTCTTCTCCACGGCCAGAACCGGCGCTACCGCACCGACGATCCAGACGCCGCACACCAGCATGATAAGGTAACGTTTCATAGTGCCTCGTCCTCCTTAATACCACCCACCGTAGAACGAGTCAAGATTGAATCCATTGTCCCACGTGCTTTCGTCATCACCACTGCCCTTAACTTGTAGGGCAGAACCCCCCGGTTTTTCGCGGGCGGCTCTGCCATCATCTGAGCCGTGGCAGGCGTACGTCTCGTGCGCCAGTTCTAGTATACCTCACCTGGATTCCCGCTTTCGCGGGAATGACAGAGGAGAGCTCATCTCAACCGCGGCCGTGGCCGCGCTTGCTCTTGTCGCCACTCGACGGCGCCGGGGCCGGGGCCGGTGCACTCTGCGCCGGCTTCTCTTTCACCGCCGGCGGATTGCTCTGTTTAGTCTCGGCCGGTTTCGCTTTCGGCTGTTCGGCCGGACGATCCGCTTTCCGCGTTTCGCCGCCTTGACGCTTCTCTATTGCCGGCTGACGATTGGTAGTCGACGGCTGCGTAGTGGTGCTGCCGCTCTTCCGGCGCGTCGTTGCGGTGTTACCGTTGTTCGTTTCCGTAGTACGCTGGCGAACGGTGTTCGATCCTTGATTGGTACGGGTGCTCTTCCCCTGCGACGTTTGATTGTCAATCGTCGTGGTCGAGCCATCGCGACGATCGGCGCCTTTGCGGTTGCCAAACGAATTGGTGTTCGCGTCTGTTGAGCGCTGTCCGCGGTCCTTGTACGTCACCGTGCCGTTCGTCTCAATCCCGCGGTCGGTCTGCACGACTTTCGCGTCGCCCCGCACGAACTTCTTCTCAAACACCGGCTGAACATCGTCACTCCGCGTGATGTTTGTCTTCTGCTTGCCCGCACCAAAGCTTCCGATCACCGGCGATTCAGTACGCGTGGTCTTGCTCTTGATAACTTGCGCACGCTTATCGTAGTCCGGATACCCGTTCTTCGCCGGATCGCGATACCCGACTGTGCGCACTTCTTTGTACTTCGACACCACCGTCTGGCGGGTCTTGATGATCGTCCGGTCCAGAATCAGCGTGTTGTACCGGCTGACATGGACGTCGTTCTCCCAGCAATACCCCCACGGATCATATACGGTCAGCGTGTGCCATCCCACCAGCAGGCGCGGGATGTACAGCGGCGCGCAGCCCCAGTAAATGCCGTTCACATACACGGCGCCGCCCCACGGATAGTCGATGTACACGTTGCCGCACACCGCCCACCCCGGATAATACGGGGTATAGATCGGGTGGAAATAGTCGGGCTCCCATTCATCGACCAGGATAGCCGCCCGATCGTAGGCGAACCGCTGACCGTCATACCGGACGAAGTACCGTCCGTTCAAGTCATCCATGTATTCGTTGCGATCTTCCCAATCGCAAATCAAACCGGAATTGCGATACCAGTTCGGGATCGGGAATCGCTCCCGCGAGGCGATAATCTGCAGGTTCTCCGTCCCCTTCGGGCCGGACACCACCAGGTCGTAATTGTCCCGACCATCGGGCAGATTATACGTCACACCGCCCGTCACGAAATTGTCGTCGCTCGGATCCGACGGGAAAATCAGGTTCACCCGCCCGCGCGAATCAATCGAATAGACCGCCACAAAGGCGTCGCGATTCACCCGGAAATGGATCGTGATCGCATCCCCTTCGTAGTACTCGGCGTCGGAACGGTCAGTCCAGACGTCGGCGTCGAGATACCGGTCAATGCGGACGTCGCGCGCCTCGCCGGACCGGTAGTTGTCCACATCGTCGGCGCGACCGTTGTTGCTGTCGTAGTCCCGCTGACTTTGCTGTGCGGATACGGACAGGGCGCTCGCCAGCAGGAGAGCGATCGCCGTCCAGCTCATCTTGGCCCATCTGTGTCTCATATTTGCCATCCTTTCGTAATTTTCACGCTTAGCGTGCCTCGACGTTGCTGATCATCACCGGCCGTCTGAGGTAATCGCTGCCGTGCACCGGCTTTTCCTTCGGTTGCGCCGGGCTCAACTCGCGCTGGCCCAGGTCGCTCTGCGACGTCTGATACGCCCATTGGAACGTGATCCGGCCGGTCGCCAGATCGGTCGACAGGACACGAATCTTCGCATAATGATCGTCGTCCGTCCAAATGATATAGGTATGGTATCTGATAATCTCAAGGTACCCCACCTGACTCCACCCATCTGTAGGTGCATAGTCGATCCAGGTGAAGTCCGGTGTATACCCGGCATCCTGAATGTCCGTATCAAAATTGGCCGCGTTCAGCCAGAAGACACCGTCAAGGGTGTCGATGACGATATCCGCCAGCGGACTGGTGTAGGCAGACTTTCTGTCGGTTCGACAACACGTACCCCGACAGCGACGGCTGGGAGTACAGCGAATACAACTCGTCGACCCCTTCCGGGCGCGGCGTGTCGTAGACGGTTTCCGCTGACAGATCCGATTCCTGCCCGGCATCGTCGACGGTCATCACGGCATAGTAGCGCGTCTGTCCGTTCGAAATCTGATGATCCTCGAAAGTATATTGCAGCAGATCGAGATGCTGATTGGCCTCTGCCGGCACCGAGCCGATTTCCGTGTAACCGGTCAGCGAATCGATCGAGCGAAATATGACGAATTCCGCCAAATCAGCTTCGTACGGTGCATTCCAATAGATATCCACGTATCCGTCGCCCGTGACCGAGAAGACGTTCTGAGGGGCCGCGGGAACCGCATCCTCAATCAGAATGTCGTTTTCGTCATCACAGCCGGCTATGCCTAAGGCCAGCAAGATTGGGAGGGTTGCTTTCAGTATGTTTTTCATATCTATCTCCAATCTTCAGAGTACCAAAATGCTATCATCGCTATAGGATATAACAATCGGCGTGCCAGATCAGCTAACATACAGTTATACAATTGATTAGGGTGATTAGACGATAGGAGTATCAGCGCCGATGCACGATTTTTGTGCACCGCAGTCTGGGGTACTGTCCTAATTTGATGCGTGGGAGTCGAGCATTGATCGGGCGCAAATGAAGGTTCTCGAACGCTTTCCACCCCGTACCTCACCGCTTTACGGTGAGGTACGGGTTTTCCATATCAGAGAGGAGAACTGAAAGATCGCCACGGCTCGAAGCGAGCCTCGCGATGACTCTTGCTGAGACACTCGGCGCTGATTTGTGCAATTACCGGCGCTTCCCCACCCCACTCACCTGCCTCACCCCTTCGGCTGCACCAGCCCGTATTCCTTGATCTTCAACCGGAGCGTATTGCGGTGAATGCCGAGCTTCTCGGCGCAAGCAGTCATATTCCAATCGTACAAACGCAGACAATTCTCGATAGCGTCGCGCTCAACATCAGCTAACGGGCGCACCTCGGTCGGGTCGGCCTGTCTCCCGCCTCCGAGCGTGTCAAACTGATCAGCGGTCAACGAATTCCCGCGCGCGAGAATCATCGCTCGCTCGATAATGTGATCCAATTCGCGCACGTTGCCCGGCCAGGCGTAGTGCAACAGCAGATCGGCGGCACGCGGATCCAACCCGGTAATCTCTTTACCCATTTTGCGCGCGTAACGATCGATGAACGCCTTTGCCAAAAGCAGAATGTCGCCGCCGCGCTCGGCCAACGGCGGCAATTCGATACTTATCACATTGAGACGATAATATAAATCCTCGCGGAATTTTCCTTCCCGCACCATCTGTTCCAAATTCCTGTTCGACGCCGCAATCAGTCGCGTGTCGAGCGTGATCTCCTTCACCGCACCCAGCCGCTGAATCTTGCGCTCCTCCAGCACCCGCAGCAATTTCGCCTGCATCGGCAGAGGCATCTCACCGATCTCATCAAGGAAGAGTGTCCCCCCTTCCGCCAATTCAAACCGCCCCTGTTTCATCCGGTCCGCGCCGGTAAACGCCCCCCGCTCGAAACCGAACAACTCCGCTTCGAGGAGTGTCTCCGGAAAAGCCGCACAGTTGATCGCCACCAGTCGGTTCCCGACCCGCTCCGAGGTCGCGTGAATTCCGCGTGCGACCAGCTCCTTGCCCGTACCCGACGCTCCCAGGATCAGCACGGTCGCCTCTTTCGGCCCCACCAGCGCGATCATCTCCTTCACCTTGCGGATCGCCGGCGAATTGCCGATGATCTCCGAATCGGGAAACGACTCCGCCAGCCGCGTCGCCATCACCTGATACTCAACCACCAGTTGATTCTGCTGCGCCGCTTTGTTCAACACCCCCAGCAACTCGTTCAGGTCCTGAACCGGCTTGGTGAGAAAGTCGTACGCCCCCGCCCGCATCGCTTCGACCGCCGACTCTACCGACCCGAAAGCGGTCAACACGATCACCTGCACAAATGGATTGATTTCGCGCAGCCGCTTGAGCAGTTCCAGCCCGCTCATCCCCGGCATCTTCATATCCGCCAGCACGACCGGCGTGAGCAGCTGCGGATACTTGTCGTACGCGTCCTCACCGGATGACGCCTGGGTAACGTCAAACCCCTTCTGATTCAAAAATCCCGCGAGCAACTCCCGCTGACTGGATTCGTCGTCGACGATCAGCAATTTGGTACGATGCATATGTCGAAAGCTATACTGAGTAAGCGGTGACGGCAACCCCAAAAAGAAAACCCCGCTCACGGGAGCGGGGTCCAAACTTCATCGCTGAATGAATTTACTGACCCTTGCTGAAAAAGACATGAATGCCTGCACGAAGGGAAATCATGCCGATATTCTCCTCAAAGGGATAGTCGGTCCCCTGGAAACCGCCGTGTGTATTGCTCGTCTTGGCCATCCGATAGTCCGCCTCGACAAAGAGGCCGGAGTAATCCGACGTATAATAGAACGCCCCGACGCCAAGACCGTACGCAAGCGACGGATCGTAGGATAACTCGCGGAACCGCTCCTGGCCGCCGATATTCATGTCCGTCACAATCGTCGTGAATTTCGGAAAATCGATGCCTATCTGTCCCTTGATATACGGCACGAAGTTGGACTCACCCATGAAGTAGTACTTGCCGTACAGCGCCGGGCTATACACCCGATGATTCAACGCCTCCGCAGCAGATTTCGTGTCGATCTTGTGCTGGTTGTAGTCAAAGGAAAGGCCAACCACGATTTCCGGCTTTACAAAATATCCGAATTCAAACCCGAGCAGCCAGCCCGTTTTGGCACCCAGAGAATCGTGCCAGTCGGATATGCCGCCCGAGGGAATGGCAACACCGCCGCTGATCGATACCTCCAGGAAATCTCTTTCTTCGGATTCTTCTTGAGCCAGGACTGTTGACGCGAAAACCAGCGCGCAAACCGCCAGAATGGTTGACACCTTCTTCATGATCACACCCTCACCGTACGTTGCTCGTCCCTCGCCATCGTTTGATGCGGCCGACGAGTCAAATTTCCCACGTCCCAATGACTTCCTTCGAGTCAGGCCGACAGTATACCAACTGCCCGTTGCCCTTGTCAATAGAGGAATTGTCTCTCGCTCTTTACAAAAAAGGAGTTGATAAACCTCTCCAACCCTGTATCTTTGCATGTTTTCGCGCGCAACCTGATGTTCAAAATATGAATGTACTCGTTATTGGCTCCGGCGGCCGAGAGCACGCCCTTGCCTGGAAACTCAAACAGTCAAAAAAGGTCGAACGCGTCTACTGCGCGCCCGGCAACGGCGGCATGTCCTTAGTCGCCAAGTGCGTCAATATCAAACCCGAAAATACTAAGACGCTTATCGAGTTCGTTCAGCGCAATAAAATCGACCTCACCATCGTCGGCCCCGAACAACCACTCGCCTCAGGCATTGTCGACGATTTCCAGAAACGTAAACTCAAAATCTTCGGCCCCGAACGCAAAGCGGCGCAACTCGAAGCCAGCAAGGTCTTCGCCAAGACCTTCATGCAGAAATACCATATCCCCACTGCCCCCTTTCGCGTCTTCACCACCTTTGCCGAGGCAATCGGCTTCTGCAAATCAGTCGAATTTCCCGTGGTGATCAAGGCCGACGGACTCGCGGCCGGCAAAGGTGTCGCTGTCGCCCATGATATGAACGAAGCGACCCAGGCCATCGTCAACATGATGGAAAAACGCCTGTTCGGAAGCGCCGGCGCGAAAGTCATCGTCGAGGCTTGCTTAATCGGACAAGAAGTGTCGTTAATGGCGATCACCGACGGCAAAGCGATTATCCCTCTCGTTTCCAGCCAGGACCACAAACAGGCTTTTGACGGTGATCGGGGACCGAACACCGGCGGCATGGGTGCTTACTCGCCCACGCCATTCCTCAATGCGGACCTCAATGAACAAATAATGGACCACATCTTTCAGCCAACCCTTGCCGGATTGAGGAATGAAGGCATTACCTTCCGGGGAATTCTCTACGCCGGTTTGATGCTCACCGAGGCCGGACCAAAAGTACTTGAATTCAACTGCCGCTTCGGCGACCCCGAGACGCAAGTCGTCCTCCCGCTTCTGAAATCTGATTTGGCCGAATTGCTCATGGCTGTCGTCGACAAACGGCTGAATAACATTGGTAAGTTGGAATGGCGCCAGGGATCCGCGGTCGCCGTCGTGATGGCCTCCCGGGGGTACCCCGGCAAGTACTCCACCGGTCAGCGCATTCAGGGGTTGCCGCAGCAATTCGATAACAACAGCTACGTCTTCCATGCCGGCACTCGCCGCGACGGGAATCAGTTTTTTACCAACGGCGGCCGCGTGCTGAACGTCATGGGTATGGATTCCGACCTCAAGGGAGCGCAGGAACGCGCCTACAGCCTGGTCAAGAAGATTCGTTTCGACGGGGCCATTTTCAGGAAGGATATCGGATTCCGCGCCTTTCGAACCAACGGGAGTAAGTGACGATGCCAAAAGTGCTGATACTACTGGGATCAAACTCCGATATGGAGTTTGCCACGGCTTGCCGGGATCAGGCCGACAAACTGGGCATTACAGTGATAATCGAGGTTTCATCGGCTCATCGCCATCCGGAACGTACCGCCAAGCTGGCCGCTGAAGCGGAGGCAAACGGCTTTGACGCGATTATCGCTATGGCGGGCCTTTCAGCGGCACTCCCGGGTGTAGTTGCCGCTCACTCCAATCTCCCGGTGATTGGCGTTCCGCTGCCGGCCGCCCTGGGCGGGCTCGACGCTCTTCTCAGCGTTGCGCAAATGCCGCCGGGTATTCCGGTTGCGGCTGTCGCCGTCGGCATGCCAGGAGCTAAGAACGCCGCCATCCTCGCCGGCCGAATCCTGGCCCTGAAATACCCCGAGGTAAAGGCCGCCGTCCTGGCTCACCGCCTGTCGCTCTGATTTTGGAATGTTTCGGGCCTAAATGTGTAGAATTGAGCAGTATTGTTAGTCCCATGTCTTCGGGAAGTGTGAAAGGAGCCTTCATGAAGTTGGTTTGTCCCATCAAGCCCTCCGCTTGGTCAGTCCTCTATATCGTTCTCACTATCGCCGCTCTTGGCCAGAGTCCGGCCATGGCCGACACCGAGAAAGCCAAAGAGATGTTCAATCAGGGCGTGACCGCCCAGCAGAAGAAGGATTTCGCCGGCGCAACCATGGCCTATCAGGCTGCCATCAAGTTGGACCCGAGTTACGTCGATGCCTACCTCAATCTCGGCGCCATGCTGTTCGAGCAGGGTCAATATGAGGAGGCTCTCACCAATCTGAAGCAGGCCACTGAGAAGGCTCCGAAGAATGCCGACGGTTGGGCCAACCTTGGCCGCGTCCAGAACAAGCTGCAACGCTACGTCGAGGCCGAACAGGCCCTCAAACAGGCCATCGCTCTCAACCCGGCCGACAATTCGCTGTTAAAGGATTTGGGAAAAGTCTACTACGCGCGCGGCGCGTATCCGGAAATGATCTCCACTCTCCAGCAGGCCCACGAAAAGGGCGCCAGCGATGATCAGACCTGGTTCTTGCTCGGCAAAGGGTACGAAAAGACCGGTAAATCAAGCGAGGCCATTGCGGCCCTCAATAAGTCAATCCAGCTTGAGGGCAAGAATTACAACGCGTACTTCACCCTCGGCAATATCTACCTGAAAGATCTCAAGTACAAAGAGGCCGCCGACGCCTTTCAGAGCGCGCTGAAAGCCTCTCCGACCAAACACCTCGCCGCCTACAACTACGCGGTCGCGATGGAAACACTCAACCAGGATAACCTGGATCAGAACATCACCAACTGGGAACGCTTCATCAAGCTTGCCCGCGGCAACGCCCAGGCCAAGCAGAACCTCGAAATCGCCCAGAAGCATGTTCAGGATCTTAAGGATCGAAAGTCCAAGCTCTCGGCCGGCGGCAATTAGTCAGTCCCGGCGCAAAAAAAATGGCTGATTAGAGAAGAAGGCCCCGAGTACACTCGAGGCCTTTTTCTTTTGGAGTCGAAAGGAATGTCAAAGCTTACTTGCTAAACTCAACCTTGGCAAATTCATCCCAGTCCACCCAGACGTCGTCACCGTTTTTCTGAGTGATCCGGATTCCCTTGTTGTCCTCGTCCACATCGTTTGAGCCCCGCAGCCGATAGACCCGCCCGTCCTGAAGCGTCACTTCCGATGATCGTCCCGACGCTTTCTCTATTGACTTCACGCTTCCCAATTCAATATCAAACTCTATGCCCCGGCTATCGCCGTTGAGGACTTCCCACGTAAACTCTTCATCGCTGTCCCAGAGTATGTCACCGGTATACGTGTCCCCCTCCTCCGTGGTTACCGTGCCCGCAAGCTGTCTCCCACCGTCAAAAAAGGAATACCCGGGAAGACTCGTCGGCAACGGCTTGAAGACCAGCTTCTCGAATTCATCCCACTGTATGGTCACTTGACCGAACGAAGGGTCGGAGATGATGATGCCACTATTGCTCTGATCGACGTCGTTGGTACCGCGCAGCACAAATTCATCGCCCGCCGTAAGCTTCACCGTTGCTCCGCTGGAGCTATACCTCTCAATCGAAGCAATCTTGCCGAACTTGATCTTGCGCGTTTTGCCCCCGTCCTCGCCGTCGAGTACATCCGTCGTGAATACCTCGTCGACATCCCAGCACACGAACCCGGTAAACTCGTCTCCCCGCCGTGTCGTGAGCGTGCCGTAGAGCCGGTCGCCAAAGGTGGAGTTGAGATCGCGCGGCGTATCCATGAAATCCACCCGCTCGAGCTCATCCCAAGAAAGCTCAACTTCCCCCTCGCTCTTATCCTCGATGATCAGTTCACGAATGTCCTCACCGATATCCGTCGAGCCGCCGCTCAGTTCCACTTCCTTGCCGCTTTTCAGTATGATTCGGGCCACGTCATCATCTTCCGGAATGATCGAGCGGATATGTCCCACCCGCATGCCCGACTCAGCCGAGTTACCGAACTCATAGGTTTCGCCGATTTGCAGTCCAAAAATCTTGACCTTCTTGCGTCGCTCGTCGGTACTGCGATGGCGATTCTTGCTCTCCAGATCCTTGTTGCCGTTCAGTATGTCGACCCAGCAGGCTTCATTTTTGTCCCAGCGAATGAGTCCCTCCAGCACGTCACCGTCAGTCGTGGTGATCTTTCCATAGACGCGAGCCGATGAATCCGCCGTCGACCCGGAGGCCGCCAGGCCGAAAATCACCGCCAGAATGGTAATTGTGAAATTGCGCATAGAGCCCTCGCAAAAATTCGTTCTCAACACTGGAATTCTATACGAGGGTTAGGGCGAAAGGTTGTCACAGCAGGCAATTTTGCCCGCATATTCCCGCCTATTTCAGCAGGACCATCCGTTTGACCATAGCCCGGTCATCGGCTTGCAGACGGTAGAAATAAACTCCGGATGAAAGTTCTCCCCCATTGACGCCCCGGCCGTTCCACTCGATTACGTGATGCCCGGCAGGGAACGGTCTCTTCACCAAAGACGCGACCGACTGACCGAGGATGTTGAAAACCTCTAGCTGTACCTCGGCCGAGACGGGCAGGTCAAAGGTGATGATCGTATTGAGATTAAATGGGTTCGGGTAGTTCTCATGCAGCGCAAATTGTGTGGGAAGATCGGCTCCTCCATGGTCGCCGACATCAGTCGTTGGCGATATGAGCACTTCGCCCGCCTCGACTGCCATCCGTGCCCCTCCTCCGGCCGCCAGCGTCGCGGACACTCCACCGGAGTCACATCGAGCAGTGTCGATCGGACATAGCGCATTTTCCACCCGTGCGCCGAAATAGAGATTGGCCAGAAGGTACTCACCGGGGACAAATAATCCGCTGTCAAAACTTACTGTCACGACATTCCCCGTCGGGCAATCGACCCGTGTGGACACCGTCCCCGACGGTAGTGGCGACCCAAACGTCACTGAATCAAGCGTCAATGAAGTCGAGTCAAATGCCACCGGAATCCTCGCCCCTGCTATGGCATCCGAGGCAACGAGCGTAACCGCAATCGGCGCTGATTCCCCCATTTGCATTTGGGCCGAACCGAACCGCACAGTGGCCTGCGGCGGCGGTTCGTAGTCGATTATGACCGGCAGATAAAAACTGATATTCAATGCCGAGCTGTCGGTAAGGACAATCTGCGCTGCATTGACTCCCAAAGCGAGTTGCGAAGGATCAACTGCACAGCGGACCGAATCACCGGCCACGCCGAATGCGGTCTCGACGATGATCCAGGGTTCTGTTGCCACAGCCGACCAGTTGAGTTCCCCGTTGCCGAGATTCACGATCTCCGCCCCGAAATGCTGTACGGTGTCAGCCACGATTTCGGCGAATACGGTGTCGGGTATGGCGGCGATGTACGGCAGATCGTCAATCGCCTCCAGCGCTATCCAGGCGGTCTCAGGCGAATTAGCTGCTTCGGACGAGATAATCTCTATTGGAGCGTAATAACTGCCCACAGCAAGCGATTCGGCCGTCACAGCTACCTCTGTGACCTCGCCCTGAACGCCGTCCGCTTTGGTCAGGTCGAGCCAGGACGTAGACTCCGACGCACTCCAGGCCAGATTCCCCGTCCCCGCGTTGACCACCTGAAATGCTCCCGACACCGGATATTTCACCCCGGCGAAAGCGCGGATGAGAAGCGTGTCCGGCACCAACCCCAGCAGCGGACTTTGCACCTCCAGGCGCACCAGCACCACACAACTGGAATCATCATTATCGGTATCGATAATCGTAATTGCTGCCGAGTGAAGTCCGGCCGCAAGACTTGGATCCGTCACAGCCAGTACAACTGAATCGGGCGTCACGCCTGACAACGGTGTCACCGCGAGCCACGCAGCCGATGAAACCGCTTTATAGTGTATCGGATTGTAACCGACCTGCTGCAAGCCGATCGACTGCGATGCCGGCAGGCTCCCGTTGATGAGCATTGAAAACTGAACGACGCTTGGAGTTGCTGTCACGTGGGGATCGTTGTACTGCGTGATTGATCCGAAGATGTCAAAGTGGCCGCTCCGCTTATCGGCCCAGGTGACATATCGGTTGCGGCCGTCGAGGGCCACATCCGGTTGGAGTTGCGCGCTGTCAGTCACGGTGTTGGCACGGAAATTCGATTCGCGAATCTGCCCGTCGGCATCGATCATCTGCCCTCGGATATCCCATGACACCGACCCGGAATCCGCCCAGACAATCGCGACGTTTCCGCGTCGGTCGGCGGCTATGCTCGGACTGAGCTGTGCCCTCGTACTTGCGTCGGTGTTGACCTTGCGCTCCTCTCCCGCCACCATCATGGTGTCATAGCGCCGCGCATAGATGTCGGGATTGGAAGGATAGGTGCCGTTGCGCCAATCCGTCCAGACTACCGTAAAATGTCCCGCATCGTCGGCAGCAACGTCCGGGAATGCCTGCCGCGTCCCTGTCGCCGCCCCGCTCGCGCGAATATTCACACTGCGCTTGTTGCCGACCGAGTCGAACCGCTGCACATAGATATCGTCGTCCCCCCAGCGGTTATCGTACCACACCACCACAAACCAACCCTCGCTTGAGTACGCCACCCGGGGTGAGTGCTGTTGTGCCGTCCCGACGTCGTCGTTGATCCTGAATTGACTCCCAACAGGCGCCCCCGTGGCTGCAATCCGCTGCCCCCAGATATCCCACGATTTGTTACGACAATCTTCCCACACGACTACGCCGCCACCGAACGGCGACAACGCCACATCCGGCGAGGCCTTCAATGAATCCGGAGTAACGGAGGTTAAGTTTCTATTCGCACCCACCGGCATAACGGTCGAATCAAGTCTCTGCAGATAGATCTCCGGATCAAGCGGGTACGTTCCAAGTCGATAGTCCAGCCAAACAGTAATGAATTGTCCGGTTTTATCTACGGCGAGAGACGGCGACGACTGATACCCCGCCAAGGTATCTGAATTGATCGGTTGCTCGGCAACCAATAGCTCACCTGCGTCTGACAGTCTCTGCAAGTAAATGTCACCGTTCCCGTTTCGGAAATCCTGCCATGCTACGGCAAAGGTCCCGTCCGGGGCCACGGAGAGTCGCGGATGGCTCTGTTCCGAGGTTGTACCGTCAGTGTTAATCTGGAAGTCCGCAGCCTCAACGAAATGAGGCTTGGCCATAAGGGTCGCCAGGGTCAGCGCGGCCACGTGCATTGTCAGTCGAGCGTAATTCACCACTCGACCTATATCAATACGAATGCCCACTCTGACGAGTGGGCATTACAAATTCGCTATGTGCAGGTAAGTCGTTGTCAGAATAACGATTGATGTAGACGGACTACACGCAATTTCAATCCCAACCGTCTATTCGCCCGCTTGAGTACGGAAACCGCTTCCCAGCCAGCCGGGAAACGACCGCCGTATCTCTTAGCGTAATTTCTTTTTATGACGATCAGCGCGTCTGCGTTTTTTACGCTTATGCGTTTTGATCTTCTGACGCTTGCGCTTCTTTCCGCTCGGCATCAATCCTCCGCTTTTCCCTACAACGAGAGCTTGGTAATTAGGTTCTTGAACTCATTCGACGGCTTGAACACCGGGACTTTACGATCCGGCACCGGGACCACATCGCCCGTGCGAGGATTCCGTGCCTTGCGGGCCTTGCGCAACTTGATCTTGAATGTCCCGAATCCGCGAATCTCGATGTTGTGGCCGCTTTCTACCGACTTCTTCACCACATCGAGAAACGAGTCCACAACCACGGCCACGTCGGTTCTGGTTAGACCGGTCTTTTCGGCCACCTTTTCGACCAAATCAGCCTTAGTCACTGTGTCCTCCCTCGACAAGTATCATATCTCATTTCTTTTCTTCCTCAGATGTCCCGCATGGGCCAAGGCTGACGGTTGGTTTCGATAAGCCTTTGGCAGATGGGAAGATAATGACCGGCAAAGGAAAAAACAAAGAAAAAACAACTATTTTGCGATTTTTTTTGGCCGCTTGAGACTGCCAAATCATTGGTACAGAAAGAGCAACCGGGGTCCGGAGGTGTTGGATTCCACCGACTTCGTGAACGTCTTCACCGCCCCACCCAACAGGTCGAACACGTTGACTGGCTCACGCTTAGGCGGAATTACCAGCTTCGGCTCACCCTCGATATGCCCCAGACTTCCGGCCAGATCAACCGCCTCTTTCAGCCCCCCGAGCGTGTCAACCAAGCCTAAGTTATAGGCCTGCAAGCCGGTAAAGATCGATCCGTCAGCCAAAGGATAGACCGCATCCTTGTCCATGCCCCGACTCTCAGCCACCACCTCGACGAATTGCTCGTAGGTGTCCATGACCACTGATCGAAGCATTAGCTCTTCATTCTCCGTCATCTCGCGACTATAAGATCCAACATCCTTCAGCTCACCTGATTTGACCGTCTCCGTCCCAATCCCCACCTTCCCCATCAAATCCTTGAACGTGTGGAATTGGAAAATAACACCAATTGAGCCGGTGATCGTGCTCGGGTTGGCAACAATCTTGTCCGCCGCACACGCGATGTAGTACCCGCCGGAAGCAGCTACGCCGGCCATCGATATGACTACCGGCTTCTCCGCCTTGCATCGCTGTATCGCGCTGTACAATTCCTGGGAAATGGCAACCTCACCTCCCGGTGAGTTGACGTGAACAACCACGGCCTTGATGGCCCCGTTGTTCTGCCATTTATCGAGTTGGTGAATCCACTCCCGGCCGCTCGCTTCGTCGATCGTGCCGGATACTTCCACCAGGCCGATATCACCACCGGAAAACGACATGCCGTCGTTCTCACCAAAGAGGCCGACCGTTACAATGGCGAGTAAGACAAAACCGAGGATAAGTCCAAGTCCAATGATAATTGCAATAACCAGATCGCGGCGTCGTGCCATGGTGCCCAATTTCTTCCTGAGTGTCAGGCCGGAAACCGTTATTTCTGAACGTGCCAAGATCGCGCCGGTCGCCGATCCCTGTCCAGCATAAAACTCGTCAATTGATTACATCTTAACTTTCAATACCTGACCCGGATAGATCTGCGCACTCCGTGACAATCCATTCAGCGCCCGAACCGCGTCAACAGTCGTGTTGTACCGCTGCGCGATCGTCCAGAGATTGTCCCCGCGTCGCACCGTGTGCTTGCCTATTACACCCTTGGTCGACCCGCCTCCGGAATCGTTGTCGCCCGATTTCCCATCGCCCGACTGCGCGTACGTCGGCGCTATCACCTTGCCGGTCTTCTTACCCTTGGACTTTTCGGATGAACCCGGGATTCTTAGACTCTGCCCCACGTAAATCCGGGCGCCCCGTTCCAGATAATTGAGTCGTCGGATGGCATCGATAGAGGTATTGAAGGCCTTGGCGATGTCCCACATCGTGTCGCCCGACCGAACTTTATACACGCCATTTGATGATTCATACGGCCCGGCGTCAGCGTTAGCTTTGGCCGCAACCCGTGTCGATCGATCCAGCGGCACCGGAATGATCAACTCGCGACCCGCGATGATTTTACTCTTCTTGGTGAGGTGATTGGCCTCCAACAGCGCGTATTGAGAAACACCGTACCGGGAGGCGATCGCTTTGACTGATTCTCCCTGACGAATCGTGTGCCGCACCATCTGCGTCTCGCGCGGCGACGCCATATCCTCGTACGACGCCATGAAGACGTCCTTCCGTCCGGTCGGAATCTTCAGCACATATTCCCGCCCGCCGGGTGGCGTGCACCCGCGAAGCAGCTCCGGATTGAGCGCCTTCAACTCTTCAAGCCCGCACCCTATCGCCTCAGCCACCGTCTTGAGATCGAGACACTTCTTGATGGTAACTTCTTCCCACTTGAGCGACGGTTCGTAGGCTACGTCACGGAAACCGTACTTCTGCGGCTCCTTGGCTATAATAGCAGCGGCATAAATCAGCGGTACGTAATCCATGGTCTGACGTTTCAGCTTCATCCGCCAGAAATCGCGCGTCCGCTGGTCGCGAATTGTATTCTCGACCCGGCGCGGTCCGCCGTTATAAGCCGCCATGGCCAGTTCCCAGTCTCCAAACTGATTGTAGAGGTCGCGGAGGAAACGAGCCGCCGCATCGGTCGATTTCGTCGGATCCTTCCGTTCGTCGATCCACCAGTCGCGCTCCAGTCCATACATTCTGCCGGTCGACGCGATAAACTGCCACAACCCCATCGCTCGCGCCCACGAATACGCATTGGGATTAAACCCCGATTCAACCAGCGACAGATAGACCAGGTCCTGGGGCAGGCCGTATTCGGCCAGCACCTTGCTGTACAACGGGCGGTAGAGATTTATCCGCGACAGGTAGCGGGCGAACGCCTTTTTCGCCACCGTCTGGAAATAAACAATCGAACTGCGCACCCGCTCGTTCATCACTATCGGGAGGTCGTGAACCACCGGCCCGATGTCCTGCTTAAATACCTGGATGGAGTCACTCTCCAGCCCTTCTTCCAGATCACCGAACCGCTCGAGCAGAACCGACGGCGCGGCGTCGTCTTCCAGTTTACCCAACGATCGCAATGTCACCCGGTAGTCCGCCACCACGTTGTTGATGATGGCACTGTATTTCACCGCTTCCGGCGTTGGAATCGTATCCGTCTCGACATCAAGATTGGCGAGTATCTTCAGCGCCTTTTCGAAGTAGTACTGGGCTTCTTCCCAGCCCCCTTCCCGATTGGCCGTCACCCCCATGGAGTGGTATTCCTCGGCCAAGTCAAACTGACGCCAGATGTCGTCGTCAACGGCCGCCGCCGAATCCTCGTTATTGGTCGTTCCAAAGATCTGCTGGAACCAGTTCGAATCCTGTTCCGCCGGAGTCGTCCCTGTTCGTGACGATTTCTTCCCCGACGGAACACGTTTCGCCGCCACGGATTGGTCGGCCTGACGATCCTCGCGATTGGAACTGACGGTCGGCTCAGAATTTCGAGCCGCCTCAGCCCCGGCCGTCTCGTCTGAGTCATCGTCCTGAATTTGTCCCAGGGGAGTCAGAAGGGTATCGGATTCCGAGTCTGATGAGTTGTCGGCGGCATATGGTTGACGGCCGCCCTCTTCAGCGATTCTTGAGTTCTTGTTTGCGCCACAGCCTGCGAAGCACACCGCAGCAATGGCTGTTACGACCAGAAGTTTTAAGGAAATCGTTCTAAAGAGGCCTTGTACCATCATACCAACCCTTCATAACTGTCGATCCAACAATATACTACTACAAGTAGTATCGGCGTAAAAGGAAGCCCGCTTTAACGCGAATCCCCGCTAACTCATTGCTATATAACGAACATCGAAATTCCATGTCAAGTTTTTTGAGCCCGCTTGTTACTTTTTTACGGTGAACCCCGACCAAACGACGCAATTGAAGTCTCAAGTCCTTGCATGGCACCCCCCGAATCCCGGAAGTACTGGCACTTCACCTGATGTCGAAACCAGGTCATCTGACGCTTGGCGTATCGCCGATGGTTCTGTTTCAGCATGGCAATGGCCTCGTCTACCGACATGTTCTTATCCAGATAGGCCAACACCTCATTATACCCCATAACATTCGCCGATTCTAGTCGTTCGCGCCATCCGTCTGAGCAGAGCCCCTCTACCTCCTGTACCAACCCTCCGGCCCACATCTCTTCCACGCGCTCGTTAATCCTTCCGTACAGGATGTCCCGATCCGGTTCCAGACAATGATAGACGAACGACCAGGGTGATCTTCTATATGCCCCTGTCGAGGTAATCTCCGACTTTGTCTTCCCCGTCAGGTAAAATATCTCCAGCGCGCGAATCAAACGAATCATGTTGTTCGGATGAATCTTCGCCGCTTCGAGCGGGTCAATCTGGTTGAGACGGTACCAGAGCATGTCGGCGCCATGCGCCTTCGCCTCTTCTTCCAGACGCTCACGCAACGCCATGTCTTCGCTCTCGATCTCGACCACACCTTCGGACAACGCCCGGAGATATAACCCTGTCCCCCCGACTACCAGTGGGATTCGCCCCCGCGCCAATACCTCCCCTATCGCCGTCGAGGCATCGGCAATGAAGCGCATGGCCGTGTACCGTTCCCCCAAATCGATCAGGTCAAACAGGTGCATCGGCACGCGAGCGCGCTCGTCGGGCGTCGGCTTGGCGGTACCGATGTTGAGCTGACGGATTATCTGGCGCGAGTCGGCCGAAATGATTTCGATCGGGAAGCGCTTCGCCAGTTCCATCGCCACCGAAGTCTTCCCCGACCCGGTTGGCCCGCATAATATCGGAATAGCTGTCATGGTAGATTCAGGCACGGCCGAATTGACGGTCCAGATCGGCACGGCGAACCCGTACGAAAGTCGGCCGTCCGTGAGGACACGAATACATGTTTTGACACTGCAACAGGCTCTTCACCAGCGCGTATGCTTCCTGTTCCGTGAGCGAATCACCGGCCATTACCGCCGATCGACAGGCCACCGATTGGGCGACCGCCTTGCGCACGTCGTACCCGGCTTTTCGCAAGGACCCGATATCGTCGAGAATCTTCAAAAACATCTTCTCCGGCGACTTGCGCGTCAACGCCGCCGGCACCGCCTCGATACGCACCGTCCTCCCGCCGAACTCACTTACCCCGAACCCCGACTTGTTGAGGACTTCCAATGCCTCATCAAAAAGCGTCAACTGCTCCGGTGACAATTCCATCTGCACCGGTATGAGGAGGTGCTGCCCCACGCTCCCCTGCGCTTCGAGCTGCGCCAGCGTTTGTTCAAAGAGCACCCGCTCATGCGCCGTGTGCTGATCAAGTATCAGCAGATCCTCGTCCGATTGAAACAACAGGTACAGATTTGACAATCGCCCCAGCAGTCGAATCGACCCGATAGGCGCCGGACTCCCCGTGGATGCCTCTGTGGCCGTCGACATTCGTTCCATGGGCGGTCGGTTTGAGATAATCTCGCCCGTCTGCGTGTCGACAATCTCTTCCTGAATCGACGGCACGTCGATCGACTTCGCCCGATGCAAAGCATCGAGATAATCCGCAACATCGCCTCGCGACGCCCCGATGCCGGGGATGTAATTCGACGGTCGTTGGCCGCCTTGATTCGGCGCGTATGATTGATCGGCCATCCGCGACGGCGTGAACACGTTGGGCTCGATGCCCGGCGTGAAATTCGGGATTACGCCATGACTGCGCAGCGCCTCTTTGACCAGCGAATAGACGGCGTCGTGAATGTCGCGCTCACGAGATAACCGTACTTCCGTCTTGGCCGGATGAACATTGACATCAACTTCCGCCGGATCCACCGCCAGCAATAGTGCGCCGATTGGATAATTTCCCTTTGGCAGCAATTCGCCGTACCCGGCGGCAAACGCGTGCGATAACGTCATCGACGTCACGTACCGATTGTTGATGAAGAGAAACTGCCCCCAACGCGAAGTCTGGGCCAACCCGGGATGTCCGATAAACCCGTGCACCTTCACCGGCCCGGCCTCACCGTCAATCGGAATGAACTCTTTCCCCGGCGCGAACAGCCCGGCCACGCGCTCACCCAGATCCTGCCCGGTGGGCAAGCGAAAATGACTCCGGTCGTTCTGACGATACGAAAAGCCGACGTCGAATCGACCCATCGCCAGCGCCATCGCCACTCGCGAAATGTGCCGGGCTTCCGTTACTTCTGCTTTCAGAAATTTCCGCCGCGCCGGAGTATTGTAAAAGAGATTTTCCACTTCGATTGTCGTTCCCGGCGCGCCCGAGGTCGGTCGCTTGGACTGCAGCACTCCTCCCTCATAGATGATTTCCGTCGCCGCATCCGCCTCTCGCACCCGGGAAATCATGCGCAGACGCGATACCGAGGCAATCGACGGCAGCGCCTCGCCGCGAAAACCGTACGACATGATTCGCTCCAGGTCGGCAAAGTCGGAAATCTTCGACGTGGCGTGGCGCCCGAAAGCCACCTCGATCTGCTCGGCCGAAATGCCACACCCGTTGTCGATTATTTTGATCAGCTTCCCGCCGGATTTTTCGACGACGATGTCAACGCGCGTGGCGTCCGCATCGAGCGAGTTCTCCACCAGTTCTTTGACGACCGCCGCCGGACGTTCGATCACTTCACCGGCCGCGATCTTGTTGATCAATCGGTCCGGAAGCGGTCGAATCCAGCGCTGTCCTTTGTCGCCCGGCCGTGGAAGTGTCACGAGGATTCCTCTTTCAATTTGCGCAGCAGATCAAACGCCGCCACCGGCGTCAGATTGTCCAGGTCGACTTCGCGCAGATGCGATTCAACCGCCGACGGCTGCGCCTCAAACAAATTAGCCTGCACCTTGTCCTTGTAAATCCCTTTGCCCAGTTCGCTCTGCGAGAACTTGCCCGATTCGAGCAGCCGTAGAATCTGCTTGGCGCGCGACAGCGCCGTGCGAGGAAGCCCGGCCAGTCTCGCCACCTCGATCCCGTACGAATCATCGCATCCGCCCGGAATGATCTTGTGCAGGAAGACCACCTGGTCCTCCCACCGCTTCACCGCCACCTGACAATTGGTGACACTTGGGTAAATCGCCGCCATGCCGGTCAATTCATGATAGTGGGTGGCAAATATTGTCCGCGCCTTCACCGATTCGTTGATGTACTCCACCACCGACCAGGCGACCGACAGGCCGTCGAACGTCGACGTCCCTCTCCCCACCTCGTCGAGCAACACCAACGACCGCTCCGTCGCATTGTTGAGAATATTGGCCGTCTCGACCATCTCAACCAGAAAGGTCGATTGTCCCCGGGCCAGATTATCGAGCGCACCGACCCGCGTGAAGACTCGGTCGACAATGCCGATCTCAGCTTTGTCCGCAGGCACATACGATCCGATCTGCGCCATGATCACAATCAAACCGATCTGCCGTAGATACGTCGACTTGCCCGACATGTTCGGGCCGGTGAGAATGATGATTCGCGCCGATGATTCCTCGATCTGCACGTCGTTGGCGACAAACGCGCCGGCCGGCAAAACCGATTCGATGACCGGGTGACGTCCGTTCGTGATTTTCAGTCGCCGATCCTCGTATATCTCCGGTCGACAATAGCCACCCGCGACCGCCAGATCCGCCAGTCCGCTCACCACATCGATTTCCGCCAGTACGCCGGCCGTATGCACGATACCGGCAATCTCGGTGTTGAGATGCTCCACCAACGCCTGGTACAACTCCGATTCCAGCGAGAAGATTTTCTCCTCCGCCGCCAGAATCAGTTCTTCCTTCTCTTTCAGCTCCGGCGTGATGTATCGCTCGGCATTGACCAGCGTCTGTTTGCGAATGTACTGCTGAGGCGCCAGATGGGCGTTGGCACGGGTGATCTCGAGATAGTATCCGAAGACCTTGTTGAATCCGACCTTGAGTGTCGATATTCCCGTCCGTTCCCGCTCCAGCGCTTGCAACGACCCAATGTAGTCTCTCGCCTCGCGGATCGAATCATTGAGCGCATCCAAACGGTCGCTGTACCCTCGACGAAAGATATGTCCCTTGTTGCTCACCAACGGAGGATCCTCGACCAACGCCCGTGCGATCGTCTCGGCCAGCGGTTGTTCCCGCGGCAGTGCGTTGCCAAGTTGCTTGAGCAGCGGCCCGTTTGACTCATCCAGCCCTATCTTGAGCTCTACCGCAATCGCCAACCCTTGCCCCATCGCCTGCATCTGCCGCGGCGCAAGCCGCCCTATGCCCAGCCTTCCCGCCAACCGCTCCAGATCGGGCAGGAGCCTGGTCTGTTCTCGAATTTTCCAACAGAAATCGCGATTCTTCACCAGTTCGGTCACACCGGATAAGCGAAGATCAATCCTCGCTTTCGACTTGAACGGGTGCAACAGATTCTGCTTCAGCCGCCGCGCTCCTGCCGGTGTGTGGCAACGATTGATTACCGAAAACAGGGTATTCTCGTCCGTGCCATTGGCCAGATTACGGTCCAGCTCCAGATTGCGCACTGAGCTGTAATCAAGCGACATCTCCTCGGCATCGTCGAACGGTACCAGCCGGTGGACGTGGGAAAGTTTGTCGCGATGATTCTCTTTCAAATACTGAAGCACCGCTCCGGCCGCCGCGATCGCCCCTTGCTGACCCGCTATGCCGAACCCTTCGAGCGTCGACGTTCCAAACTGATGATTCAATTCGCGTTCGTGCCGAACTGGCGTCAAACTGCCAGTCGTCGAGCGGCGTCAGCGCCATCCCCTGCTTGCTGACACCCGTGATCTGCAGAATTTGATCCTGTCCCACGGATGCGGGGTAGAGCAATTCCGATGGTTCCATGACTCGCAGTCGCTCGACGACCAGATGCAGGGGACCTTCATCGACGAGAAACGTTCCGGTGGACAAATCCAGGAGCGCCATACCCATCGTCCGATTCTGCTCTTGGCAATACCGCCGCCAGGCAAAGCGTGCGCAGTGGGTGAGTCGGTCGCCTCGACGGTGGCCGTTCCCGGCGTGAGAATCTCGACGATCTCCCGCTTCACCAGCCCCTTGGCCGTTTTGGGATCCTCCACCTGCTCCACGACAACCACTTTCTCGCCTCGGGCCAACAGCCGCGCCAGATATCGGTCGACCGAATGATAAGGTACGCCCGCCAACGGAATCCGTTCGGCGGCTCCCGTGCGAGCGCGACGTAAGGGCTATACCGAGGATCGGTGCCGCTTTGACCGCGTCGTCGCCGAACATCTCATAGAAGTCGCCCATGCGGAAGAAAAGAATCTTATCGGGATGTTGGGCCTTGATAGCGTGATACTGCCGCATCAGCGGCGTGATCGATTGCTCGGGACCCGTGCAGGTCATCGCGCAACTACCTGAAGTGGTTCATCGAGTTCTTTTTCGAGCTGCTGTTTGAGAGCGGTGGCGGCGCTGAACGAACTGAACCGGCCCACATACACCACCTGGTACGACTTCCCCGAGATTACCTTTGGCTCGACTTCCACCTTGGCCGACCGGACGAGCCCGTTGATCCGTCGCACGAGTGCCGCGGCGTTATCCTTGTCGGAGAAAACCCCCACCTTGACCGAGTAGTATGTGCTGGTCAACCGTTCGGCCCGATTGTCGGATGAAGTCTCGTCCGTCGATCCCGACAGTCGCTCCATCAACGCGTCCACCCCTACCGCCAGCGGGTATCCCTCCTGCAGAATGTTGAAGTAGAGGACGGCGTCATCCGGCTTCTTGGTCTCCGCTGAGGAGACCGCCAGCATGTAGAGACTCACCGGCACGCCCGGTCCCGCCTTCTCTTTGGACAAGTCGCGCAGGATCTTACTCCGCGCCGATATGCTTACCCATCTTCTGCAACGACCGCGCCTTGTCGATCGTCAGCCATTGCACCGTCTCGCCGCTCTTGTTTTCGGTCAGAAAACGATCCGCCTGCCGGATCGCCGTGTCGTTGTCTTTCCGCAATTGGGCCAGCAGCACGGAATATCGCTCCACTTCCAACCGGCGCTCGCCGTCGGGGTACTGCTTGAAATACATGGCGATCTTCTCGGCCATCCGGTCAAGATTGCGAATCAGGCAATAATATTCCACCATCCGCGCGATCATCTCTTCCCGACAACTTTCACTCGGCGAATAGTTGAGCGCCCGCTCGAAAAGCCGCGCCGACTTTTCCGCATTGCTCTCCAGCACGCCGGCACAATACAACAGATTGCCGTCCGTGAGGGTCATTGGCTCCCGGCCGTTGAGCACAGCTCGGACGCTGTCAATATTGCCGGCTCTGAGCAGTGACACGACGTCCTGTCCGCGACCGGCCTGGGCCAAAGTCACCAACAGGAAAAACGACCATAGCACATACAACATGGAATACGAATTACGGTCAGGGGAAAACCTGACCGTCTCAGGGTCGCATGACCGCGGCGGCCGTTCGATCGGCCGACGGCTGCTGTTGTTTTTCGCGCTTCCGTTCGAGTTTACGAAGCAAGTCATTGAGCTTCTTGCGCTCCCCCTTCTCGAGATAGAGGCGAATCAGTTCGAGCACTACCGGATAGTCCTCGGGATGTTCCTCGACCACCTGCTCCAGTACCTCGGAGGCAGCGTCCAGATCACCCTTCTTGATGAAAAATTCCGCCAGTGTGCGGCGGGCGTAAACGTTACCCGGATTGACCTGCAGGATATTCTCACAGATTTCCACGATGTCGCCGAATCGGCCCATCTCGAACAGAATCCGCTTCAATCGATCGATCACCAGATGACTCTGCTCCGGAACCGCCCCGATCAACTTGCCCCAGAACGTTACCGCGTCTTCAAACCGCTGTTCGTCATAGTACGAATCACCAATCATCAGATACGCCTGAACATACTTGGGGTCCAGTCCGAGCGCCTCTTTCCAAACCACCCGAGCCTTGTGATATTCGCGCTGCTTGTAGAGCTGCTCCCCCTCCATATACTTGTACCGGGCCAACGGCTGCCGCGACTTGTTGCCCTCCAGCTTCAGAATCTGCGCCGCCGTCTCGTATGCTGCCCCCCACTGCTGGTTCTTCTCCTGGAGCTTCAACGAATTGATGTGTGCCCAGCGATTCCGCGGCGCCAGCAACAGCAGTTCCTTGAGCGCGGCCTCCGCCGTCACACCGTCGTCCACCGCCAGATAATCGAGCGCCAGTTGCCGCAGGATGGCTGTCTTCTCAGCCACTGATAGGCCGGTGCGCAAAGTCAGATCCTTGTGCACTTGCAGAGCTCGCCCGGCTTGATTGTTCTCTCGAAGAATCTGCCCCAGGCGCAAGTAGGCGTCGGTGTTGGCCGAGTTTTCAGCAACAACCTGGCGAAATTTGGTGAACGCCGATTCGTACCGCCCATCCAGCAGATCGCGCATCGCCTCGATGTACTGCGATTGCTGGGATTCCTGCGGACGATTCAAAAACCGCTCATACACCAGGTAGAACGCAATCGCCCCCAGGAACAGTATCAACAAGACCAGCAGATAGTCGCTCATCGCGGACGCTCCTGCTCAAACGGTGATTCGGACAGAAATTGGCGCTCGTCCGCCCCACGCAGAAGCGAGGCCGACTCCTCGATCGGTCGGTTGCGCAAAATTGCCAACTCCGATTCCAGCGCCTTGACCCGCTTGCGGGCGTTCGACATCTGCACCATCTGCTTCACGTACGAGGTTATGAAAAACAGCACCGAGAGAATAACCCCCGCCATAAAGGCCCAGAAGACCACTGTCACCAGCGGAACATCGACAAAGTCGTGATATAACGGATCCAGAAACACGTCGACAACCTGGTTCTGACCCGAGTTGTTATAGGCAAACGCCACCACCACGATAATCACAAAGAAGATCAGTACTGCGCGTATCGCCCACATAACACTACCCTCGTCCTAACCGGCGAATTCGCCGGACTTCCTGCCTATCTTCATTAATGTGCGCCGGGAATGCTTCATTCCCCTTTGGGCTGCGACAATTGCATCGAATTGACGATTTGCATTAACTCACCCTGCACCGCGTCGAAATACTCCCACTCGCACATCATATGAAAAACCACCATCACGTTGCCCACCTTGACGGCAGCAATCGAGCCACCGTAGGAACCATTGACGCGGACGCCCCCGGACGACGACGAAGACTCGGAGATTTCGCGCACATACTTCGCCTGCCCGGCCCAGACTGCACCCGAGATTTCGCCGATTGTTATCGGATTCCGGCTGCGCGGCACGAGCTCGGGTTCGGCCAGTATCTCAAACTCCTTGAGCAGCGTCGATTTGAACTCCGACTTGTACTGCGACGACGTCAGCGAATCGATGAAGGTCATCGGCGGAAGGTTTGTGGTATCCACAAACATGACTATTCGCGGCACCTTGGTGTAATCCTTGGCATTCAAATACCGCGGCGGCGTCGTGTAATTTTTCTGGGTCATGACGAGCCGGAGCTTGTCCTTTTCATCTCCGATCCGCACTTTCCAGTTCTCACTCACTTTCATCGAAAATCCGTAAGATTCATCCTGATACGTCGATCCGTCCAGCATCCCGGCCTTATCCCGTTTCTTCTTGCCGAAGGCGAGCGGCGCGACCATTAACAAAGCCATCGTGATAACAAGCAGCCTTTTCATTGCGTACTCCTCAGTAATTCAGAACTCGCTCTAATGTGTATAGTTATACCCGGGAGAGTCAAGGATTTATTAACAAAAGATGAGCCGGATGTGCCGAAAAGACAAGGAGATAGCCTAGACCGCCTGTTCGAATCCGATCGGCCGCCGACTGATCGACCCCAGGTATGCACTCATCGTCGCAAATTCGAACTCGCTGAGTAGACGGTCCAGCTTGAGCGCAAATGTATCGGTCGATCCGTACATCCGGAAACGCTGGGTCGCGCTCAACCCGGGCACAATCGGCGGATCAGGGTCCAACTCCCAGGGATGCATATACACGATCGCCGGACGACCTATGCTATTCAACCGCTTCACCATCGACCGCGAATACCAATACGGTGAGTGCCGGAGATATCCCCCGCCACCAACGGGCAAATTCTGCCCCATAAATCGAACCGTCGAAGCCGGGATCTCCCACAATGTCCGATTGTTCGGAAGTGTCATCTTGAACGCCTCCCTTGGACCCTCGGGAATTCCATAAATGTCATGCTTGATCGGAAATATCGAGCTGTCGTAGATATACCCCAGTTCGGCCAGGATTTCAAAAGCCCACGGAGTCGATTGATTGATCGACCAGCTCGGCGCCCGGAAACCGATCGGGCGCAGACCCGAGGCTTCGGCAATCGCACCTGTCGCCCGCTTGGTGTCTTCCCGGAATTGCTGGGCGGTCATCGTGTCCACCCGCGTATGCTTGTAACTATGACAGGCAATCTCATGGCCGTAGTCGACAATTTCGCGCATCAAGGCCGGTTGAAGTTCCGCACACCAGCCCAGGACAAACCAGGTCGCGCGAACATTGCGCCGGGCAAACATATGCAGAAGCCGACGAACATTGGGGATCAACGTCGACTTGTGCTCATGCCATTCGCTTTGGGGTATACGCTCGGCCAGCGCTTCGACGACAAACCACTCTTCCAGATCAACCGTCAGAACGTTGAGACAAGGTGGTCGGGTTTCGGCCATCTGTCCTCCGTCCTACTTCTTGGCCGGCCGCACGTCGTCGACCGGATTCGCGTGCCGGTCGTGCGGCCTGTCAGTCGGTTTGGTACTGGGCCGTTTTGGGGGATTTGCCTGATAGGAATAGCCGTAATGACTGGTGTCGTAGTATGACGGAAGGCCCCCCTCCATATTATTCAGAATCACACCCAGCAACCGATTGGACTGGCTGCGCATGATGTCGCACGCCCGCCGGACGATCTCCCGTTGCGTCGCACCCACCTTGACGACAATCACGATCGCATCGACCTCGTTGGCCAAAAGCATCGGATCAGAGACTGGAATGATCGGCGCGCAATCCAGCAGGACCAGATCATAAAAGAACTTCATCTCCGACACCAGCGCCCCGATCTGCCGGGCGTCGAAGACTTCGGTCGGCATTGCCGTCTCCCGACCGGCCGTGATCACATCCAGCTTCTCGAGAGTCGTCTTCTTGACGACGTTCTTCGCCATCATCTTGCCTTCGAGCACTTCGGTCAGGCCATTGTCACGCGGCATTACCAGCAGTTTGTGAATCGAAGGGCGGCGCACATCGCAGTCGATAATCAACGTCTTCAGCCCCTTCTTGGCCGCGGTCAACGCCAGGAGAATACAGTTGGTCGACTTCCCCTCGCTGAGCATTGACGACGTGATCAGCAGCGATTTGATCTCGCCACCGTCCCGCGCCGTCCGCAGGTTGTGCAGAAGCCGGCGGAACTCCGTTGCCACCGCGGATTCCATGTTGAAGAAGTCAATTATCGATAGTGGGGGCCTGGCCATGGTCGTCCATCATCCTTTCTCAATTATCTTGCCCGCTGTCTGACAGAGCGACGCGTACATTTCGCTCGTCTGCTCTGCAGCTATACGTATCCGCCCAAGGGATGGATTCATGTCGCTGGCCTTTTGATACTGCTCCATGCCTCGTTGCAGCGAAATTTTGGCCTGTTCCACATAGCACTGTGCCAGTTCCACCAGCAGATCGACGTAGTTCGGATTGCGGGCAATCTCACCGCGCAGAAAATCTATTCGGTCCGCCACTGCCCGCTCATTGATCATCTCCGGGAAAAGCACGAATTTCATGTAGAACGACGCAAATTCCTGACGGTGGGCCTCTTTTTTCTTCTCCCGCACCTGCGTCAACAGCCGGATCGCCTCCTGCAGTCGATCGCTCTTCATGGCACTCACCCCGTCGGCGTACGTCCCCGCTTGCAGCCGGGGGTTGATTAATGCCGCCTTGTGCAAATAGTCGTCTACCTTGGCCACCACCTGACCAAACCGGGCCGGGTCCGGGAAAAGGAGCGCCTGCTGCAAATTCGCCAGAGCCAGGTTGAAATACGCGTCGGCGTAATACAGATTGATGCCGATCGCCTGCTCCAACTCAATAATCGCTCGTTTGGTCGAATTGTTCGCGAGCAGCGCCTCGCCGAGAAAATTCCGATAATCGGCGTACATCGGCCGCATGTTGACCGCCCGCGAGGCACTCTCGATCGCCGCCTCGATCTGCCCCAGGGCCAACTCAGCCTGCCCCAGATGATAGACCGCCTGATGATGGTCGGCACTGGCTCGCAGGGTCGTCACAAACAGGTCGCGCGCCTCAATGTAAAACCCCTTGTAGAAAAACGCCGTTCCCAGGTGATACAACATGTTGGCGTCACCCGTCTCGGCGATCCGCTGATAGGTCTGAAGCAGCGTCTCGATCTCTTTCTTCTTCTCGTCATGCGTCAGGCGCACCAGCGACAGCACCTCCTGCGGCGATACTTCCGTGGGGTGAGGAAAACGAGTGATCTCAGCCTCGACCCCATTCACATACACCGTGGTCGCAACCGCGGCCGCATGGGTGTCGTTGACCGTCTGGATGACATACTCGCGATCTCTCTCGCGCAGCTTGCTTGACAGCTTATACGATTCCACCTCGTTTACTCCTGACCTGATTTCACGCGGCCATCCGGGGCCGCGGAACTGATTCAGTTTCCCTTCAGCCTGTCTATGAGAAGTACAGCCGACGTGGCAATCCCCAGTGTCGCACCGAGTGTCGGCAGACCTATGCCAAGAATGCCGGACTTCTTCTGCGGCACCACGAAGGTGTCTTCCTTGCGCACGATATACCGCGCCGGCGTACCGGACTTTACATACTTGTTCAGGTCAATCTTCAGCGTCTGTGCGTAGGGACCATCCTTGGTGATCAGTTTCGTCTTGCCGAGATCGGCATTTGAGGCCGGTCCGCCCGACAACGCCAGCAACTCCAGCAAGTCGATATCCTCTTCATACGCCTTCGGTCCGGGCTGATTGACCGCCCCGACCACGTAGATCACGCTCTTGGACCCCTCTGCTGACGAACCCAGTTGCTGAGCCGGAAGCTGCGAGGGTGTCGCCGGTATCTCAATCGTGTCCTGCCGGCGGATTTTCGGCAATTTGTCGGTCTGGCCCTTGGCGATTGCATCCGCCACGTTTACCACTTCCACCTTGCCCGCATCGCTGCCGCCGCGAACAATCGTGACGCGCGTCAGGTCGCCCAACGGTCCCGGTCCGCCCGCCTCATTGATGATCGTCCACAAATCCGGAATCTGTTCAAATGTCTTTTTTCCGGCGGCACCCACCTGACCCGTGACATACACGTGGTTGTAGTTGTAAACAGCCACGCGAACCACCGCCTGGGAGATGGACGTATTCAATCTGGACATCGCCCGGACTATGTCGTCTTGCAGTCCCTCGGCCGTCTTGCCGGCGGCTACGATCGATCCGATAATGTCCAGCGTAATTGTACCGTCCTGGGCCACGCGCACCTGCGCATTCAGCTTGGGATCCTGCCAGAAACTGACCGAAAGAATGTCTTCCGGACCGAACTGGTACTCCTCAGCCGTCACCGACAGCGTGCCTGCCGAAAGGAGGAAAAACAGCGCCAGCCAGAGATTGGTAACCAACTTCTTCATATCGAGCTTCCTTGTCATTGACATCGGCAGTTTTGGGATCTCAGTTAAGAGGCCAAATATACTTTCAGCCCCGCAACCCTGTAAAGATTAAAAACTTAGCTCCGCGCCTCGGGGGCGTTGAGCAACTCCGGTGAGAACAGCCGCCACGTGTTCCGACCAGTGTCTTTGGCTTTGAGAAGCGCCATATCGGCGGCAAAAACCAGCTGCTCGCTTTTGGTCCCGTGATGAGGGAAAATGGCGCCACCCATCGACATCTGATACGTGATTCGTTCCTGCCGGGGTCCAGCTAATATGTGTTCCGTGGAAAATGCCTTCTGCAGCCGAACCATGAAGCGCTCACAATCGGCTTCCGTAGTCTCCGGCATGATAATCCCGAACTCATCGCCGCCATACCGTACCACGACATCGATACTCCGGACCGAATCCTTCAAAATAGCCCCCATGCGGCGCAATACGTCATCCCCGGCCTGGTGCCCATGGCTGTCATTGATCACTTTGAGATCATCCAGGTCGATCAGTATGAAAGCCAGCGATCGTCGGTACCGCCCCGCCCGCGTCAGTTCCTCGCGCAAGCGACGCTGGAAATACCGTTGGTTCGCCAGCCCGGTCAGCGGGTCAGTGTACGATAACTCCTGTAGGATTTCGAACGCCTCCGCATTCTCCACCAGTTCGCAAACCGGTTGATAGAGCGCCTCGATGTGTTTTGCAACCTCATCAACCTTCCGGCCGTCTGACCAGGCCATGATGCCCATCCGACGCGACGACAGCGGAATCGGCGTCACGTGCGCCAGGCCGCATGACTCAAGTCGATGTTGAATGGCCGACGGCACCTCTCCCCGCTCCGTGGCTTCGATCGGCTCAAACGGACGCAGCCCGGCCACCCGCCCAAACGCCTGGGAAAACGAAAACCCGGTCGGCAATTCAAAGGCCATGGGCAGGCCCTCTGCCACGACGTGCGTGTCACTCACCTGGGAATTCGATGCAAAAACAAACGCCATCCGCTCCAACTGCATCTGCTTCTGAATCATCGTCACGAGTTTCTTGACCAGCGTGTCGGCGTGGCGGAATCGAATTGCCTTGAACATCGCCGTCGTCAACTGTTCCTTCGACTGGGGTACATCGGCTGATTCTGTCGCCTCACCAGCCCCTAATCTGTCCCCCGTCTGCCAGACGAAAGCAGTCAGCGGCATTAAATCGACGATGGTCCGCCGTAGGGCCCGTCGTTTAGATGGTGATGGATCCTTGAAGAAACAAAAGCCATCCAGCCGCCGGTCGGAATAGATGCCGCAGCCATGCAGGAACCCGGCGTCGCGCAACGTCACGACCGTCTGCGGCGGCAGATACTTGCTCAAGGTCGGCAAGTCGAAGATCGATGTTCCTGTTCCGAGTAGATCGACCAGACCCTCTGAGGGCACAAAGCGCAGGGTCTCCGGCTTCTCGATGACCACGCCGGCCGCCGCTTGCATCTCCATGCCGTCCGGCCGCATGCGAAGTGCCAGCACCCGCTCACAGTGAAAGGTCTCGGCCACAATTTCGCACAGGACTTCCCCGGCACGACGACTGCGCGCCTTGATATTCCCCTCGGCAATCAATGCCGACCATCCCTTGCTGCGGAATTGTTCGAGCGTGCGACGACAAAGCTCGTTGGCCCGGCGCTGCAACATCCATATGGCTGCTATCACAAGGATCAACGCAACCAGCACCAGAACCGTCAAGCTCGGAGCGGCCATGCTCACCTCCAGTAAGCCTTACAGGTTATGAGCAGCAACCGTGCTGCCTACCCGCATAATATACCTTGTTGGAATGATATGATAAAGAAAGATTCATCCGCGGCGCCAGGCAAAACGGAACCGAGCCTTGCGGCGCAGCAACTTATACCTGCGCAACACACCAAATACCTGCCAATAGCCGGCGCGCAACTCCCCATCAGTCCGATTGATTTCCTGCTTGATTTCTCCAATCGTCGCAAACGGGTCTTGACGGACCACGTGCAAAATCATCGACTCCACACTGTCCACTGGCAAACCGCCCGGGCCGATCACACTCGTGCTGACCGCGCTCGGATGCGCCGCTACCGCGATGGAGCGTTCAACGACGCTCAGGCGGGTTACTTCTTCGGCTTTTTTTTTTAGCCCGCCATCGTCGGAAGGACGGAACTGCCCCACCGCCGCATCAAGCGACGTGTAGGCCTGGAGAACGTTGTCAAATTCGAGCAACTCGAATATCTCATACACATCCGGCACCATATTCGCCAGCTTAATGTCGCCCCCGTGCCCCCGCACATCTTTGATATGCGAGATGAAAATGCCCCAGCCCGCCGAGGAAATGTAGTCCACACCGGCCAAGTCGATGACGATATTGTATCGCTGCCGCTTCAAAAGCGAGTCGATCACTTCTTCCAATTCACCGGCCGTCAACGTGTCTATGACGCCGTCGACCCGCACCTCGGAAATCTCCCGACCATGACTTGATTCTGATAGCGATATCTTAATGTTGTCCACTCAGGTGTGTCCGTAGTTGACCAGTTTGATCACTAATCGGAAAGTAAACCGGCGGCGGGACTTGGCAAGGGGAATCTGCCTAGGCCTCGGATTCTTGCGATCCGGTGGCGGTCGCTGTGTCGGCACTGCCCGTCGTCCCCTCGACGACCGAATCTATCTGAACTACCGACGATGTTCGTCCAATGATGTAGGTAATATCATCCTTTTGCCGTCCAAACCCGGCAAAATTATCTATCTCAGTCACAATCGCTTCCGACAATCCCGACAATTGTGTCACCGCGTTGCCCCGAAGCTGATCGGATATGAATCGTCGCAAACCGATCCGTGCCATACTGCTTGCCCTCACGATTCGTTGCTTCCGTGATGCCATCAGTATACAGAATAAACACATCCCCCTCGGCCACTTCGATCGTCACTTCCTCCAACCCGTCCGCGAACCCCTTGCCCAGTGTCACCGGCACACCCAGCGGCATCCCGGCCGGGTTCAGTCGGGTGACCTCCTTCGTCCGTGCCGTGTAATACAACATCGGGTTGTGCCCCGCCGAGACAAAACTGAACCGGCGGTTCGCACTGTCATAGAATCCCGCCATGACCGTGATGAACATTCCCGGCGGCATATTCCGCGAAAGATAATCGTTCACCGCCACCAGCGTCCCTTTCGCCGTCGCATACTTGCTCGCGGTAATCTGGAACACTGTCCTCAGCATCGACATCACCAGCGACGCCGGCACTCCTTTGCCCGAAACGTCCGCGACCACCAGACAGTACCGGCCCGGCTGGATTTCGAACACGTCATACAAGTCGCCGCCAACCATCGACGCGGCTCGATAATAGGCGTCGATTTCCAGACCCGGGATCTTCGGCAGCGTTCCCGGTAAAAGGGTTTTCTGGATCTGCGACGCGAACTCGATCTCCTTGGCCATCCGTTCGCGCTCGATGACATTACGGCGATCCCGCGAAAGACGCGTCATCATGTCGTTGAGCGCGCTGGCAATCTCGAAAAACTCATCCGCCCCTTCCAGCGGGAGTTCCGTCTCCAAGTCACCCGATGAAAATCTGCGTACCCGTTGGGTGATCTTGACAATCGGCCGGACGAAATAATTCGACAGCAGGTAAATTCCCGCCACGCCGATCAACAGCAGGAACCCGGTGAACAATAATATCCGCTTGCGGGCTTCGGATAGTTGACGATGGATGGGCGCCGATGAATAGGTGACATGAACCGCCCCCAGCACCTTCTCCCCCGACTTGATCGGCAGCGAGAGATAATTGACCTCCACTCCGCTGATCGCATACCGCTGCGTGCTTCCCATAGGCGCCCCGCGCACCGATTCCGGTGGCTGGTACTGGCCGCGAATATTCCTGATATCATTCGAATGTGCCGTAATCAGGTTAAACGAGTCCGTCAGTACGACCAGCGTCAGCATCGGATTGGCCCGCACAAACGACACCGCCAAATCGTCAAACTCCACGTCCGATCGCCCGTTTATCGTGTACCCCGCTGCCTGATCGGCAATCGTCTTTCCCAGCGCCATCACCGTCTCGTCGAGATGCTGATACACTTCCGCGGTCGTGCGGCTGTTCACATAGTAAAACGCCGCTCCGATGATCACGCTGACAATGAAGAATGTCCAGACCGAGAATTTCACGCGCAGACCGAACGTCCGGCGTACCATCGGCGGCACCCCCGCGATATCGCGCTCGAGACGCTTGATCATCCGCAATTCGTTGAACCCGGCCGCTGAGATGTACTCCACCTGATCCATGATCTTCTGGATCATGTAGAAACCGAGTCCGCCCCGACGCCCCGACTCCACCAGGTGTTCCAGATCGATCTTGCCGGACCCCTCCGGCTGAAACGATCGTCCGGAGTCGATGAGCGAGAAAGCGACGAGTTTCTTGTAGATGACGACGCGCAGGCGGATCGTCCCCTTCTCGTACAAATAGGCATGTCGGATGATATTGGTGGCGCCCTCTTCGACGGCCAAAAGGACCGCGCTCACCATCTTGCGCTGCATCCCGGCCGCCGCGCACGCTTCGCGCACCACCCGCTGGATGCTGTCCAGATACCGCTCTTCGGCGGCAAATTCAGCGTTGATTTCCTTGATTGCTCGACGAAACATGCCCATCCCGAATATTGTGCACCCCGGTCGATAGTACGACCTACTGCGACTTCAGACGGCGACGGGCCAGCTCGATGTTTTCCAGCGTATTCGGCTGCCCCGGGTATGCCTCGAGCACCTTCTGCCAGACCTCAATCGCCTTGTCATACTCTTTATCGCGGTAATAGCGCATGCCGTCAAGATATAATCCCCACACGGTGCGATCGGCCTGTAGATCTTCCAGCGTGGCCGTGTGCTTCTGCGCTGCCGCTATTCTCCCAAGGTATTCGCGGGCCACCGTTTCATTCGGATTGACCTCCAGCACCGCCCGGAAGCGCCCTTCCGCCTCATCGAATTTCCCCTCATTGAATAGCTGAATCGCCTGGTTGAGCTGTTTGGCCAGATCGAGACTGGAGAGCGCCTTCCGTTTGCCCCCGGCCGCCACGCTGTTGTCCGGCTCCAGTTCGAGTATGCTGTTGTATGCGTCGATGGCGGCCGTGAAGCGACCTTCCTGCTCGGCCAGATGCGCCACCTCAAAGTAGTGCGCGATCTGACTCGCCATCGATTCCTCGATCTCTTCCTTCAGCGCATGAGCCCGGACGTTCTCCGGATCGACGTCAAAAATCAGGTTCAGCATGTCCAGCGCGGCACGATAGTACTTCTTGCCGTAAAACGCCGTCGCCTGATCATAGTAGCTGCTCAGGTATTGCTGCCGCTCCTGCTCCGCGGCCCGGAGTTTCGTCTCCTGCTCCCGCTGTACCTTGATCGCGTTTTCAATCGCCGCGATAGTCCCGATCAACTCCTCGTCGTCGGGCGCCGTGACGAATAACTGGTTGAAATACACCAGGGCCGAATCAAGCTCGAAATTGTGGAAAAACCGATTCGCCTTCTCCCGCAGCGCCATGCATTCGTTTCTCTTCTGCCGTCAACTGCGGCGGTGCACTCCGAATCGAATCGGCGATGCGCATCTGTTCCGCCACCGATTTCCCCACTCGCATCGACAGGCTGAACGTGTGCGCGTCGTCCAGCACTTCCGGCATCTGCTTAAACGCGTAGTCGATGCTCATTCGTCCGCGACGAAGTCCGGCCCCGAGTGTTAGTTGTTCACGGTCGTAGCCGCCCCGCAACGCGTACTGCCCCGCGAACAGGAGCTCCGCGCCCGCCTGCACCTGCGGATCGCGATCTTCATACGCTACCACGTCTGTCGCCAGCGAAAGGGCTATGGTTCCGCTCAGGCGAGCTCGATTAAGCGACACCCCGCTGACAATCGACACCGGCGTCCGCTCCGATGTGACATTCATCTTGAGTCGTGGCGACACGACGTCCCGCGCTATGGCACCGACACCCAGACTCTTGTAGACCCGCCACTGAACCCCGATATCGCCGCCGACGGCATAATCCGAATATTGATCAAGCTCCTGACTGACTATCTTCAGCGCCATCCCTATCGACACTCCTCGAGTGATGACCGACCCGTAGGCCACGGTGAACTGCCACGTCGAGTATCCGAATGTCCCGCCGGGATTGAAATCCACTCGCCGTTCAATGTCATTTGTCCCCAGCCGCATAAAGCTGACGCCGAGGCCGTGCCGGTCGCCGATCGGATACACCCACGAACCAAAATCCCAGATTGTCCCCTCAAACAAGGAGGCGTGCATCGCCGACAATTCCTGCCACTCCAGACGCGCCAACCCGGCCGGGTTGTAGTACACCGACGACCCTTCGTCGGACAGCGACGTCATCGCCCCGCCCATCCCGAGCGACCGGGCGCCCGCGCCAAACGTAAACTGCGATTCTCGCCCGGCGTCATCCGCCCACGCGGTCATCACCACCAGACCGGCCAGCACCAGACTCAGGCCACATGTTCGCAGCCACCGCTTCATTTGATCACCGCCACTTTCAACTTCGCCACTTCGCCGGTGGAGGCACTGATGGTCACCAGGTAGGCGCCATTGAGTACGAACTCCCCGGAGCCATTCCGACCGTCCCATTCGATCAGCACAAACGGGTCCTCCGCCGACGGCGTCAGTGCTGTTTCGCTCAGATGTCGGGAATAGACCTCTTCACCCAGCAGGGTGAAGATTCGTAGCTCGGCGTCCCCTTTCGACGGCGGCAGGTAGCGAAATTCCGCGGTTTCCACATTCGGATTGAAGGGATTATTGCGAATGACGAGCGTCGTTCCCTCCGTGCCGCCGGTGGGAACATACACCTGTGAAATGATATCCGGACCCTGGTTCGGAATTGCCACCGTCACCGGCAGCCCTGCCAGCGGACCGGCCAGATACGTGGCCCGCACCATGTCCAAACCGATGCGCAACTGGAACTCGCTCGTCTGGCGTGACAAAAGTCTGCCTCGCAAGGTCAGCACCCGCGATGCTCCGGAATTAAGGGTCTCATCCGCGAAGACAAAATTCACAATCTCGTTGGCCAGCGTGTAGCTCGAAACCAGCACGTCCCCATCGTAGAAACCGAAAGTCGAAAGATCAAACACGTTCGACGGCGCGATCGCCACACCTCGCTCATCGGAAAACACGACGGGAATTGTGTCCAGCCGGATGCCGTCCATGGTCGACGATCCCCGGTTGGTCAGGCGCAACTGAAGCAAGTCTTTCGCCTCGCTCGGCCGGAGCAGATTCGAGGCAACCAGGCTCGGCTCGATGTACAGATCCCCCGTCGCCGATGACACATACACCGTAAGGTCAAACGACGTGTCCGCCATGATCGCCGCTGAGTCAATGTTGCGATCCAGCGGCCGTTTGCTCAGTACAAAATGCAGTGGAATAATCGTATCTACATTCGGCGCGCGAAGCGGAATGTTCATCGTGCCCGCGCCTACAATCGTGTCTATATACGGTTCGGGCAGTCCCAGCAAGCCCGACGTACTCAATTGAAATTCTGCGTCGGTGATCGCCGCCTGACCGGTATTTGTCAGTTTGACCTGAAGACTGAAATCCTTGTTTCGCTCGACCACACCGCTGACCGTCCCCAGCAACTGGTACGTCAAATCAACATTCGACGGCGTCTGGATAGTCGCCAGTGCAATATTGTCGATCGGCGACAATCGCACCACGTCCAGCGACACTATGTCCACACGGAAGACTTCAGCTGCTGCCGGCTGGTCCGCCGCCGTCACCTCGACGTCCACCGTGATCGTATCATCTGCCGGAACTTGTGACACCAGGTAGTTCGGATCGAAGTCCGATTGCCCATCACTCACCACCCGGATCGGCAACAGATCGGCCGGCGAAGTCGCCAGATTGGCAATGCGAATCCGAAGCAGGAAATGCTGACCAGTGTTCACCAGTGGCGCATTGGGCGAGATCAAGTCGGTGCTGATGACTTGCACGATCGGCACTTGCTCGACCCGGATCGTTTGATTTCCGAAGTTGGAGCTGAAGGTCGAGTAGTTGCCGGACCCCGGCTGACGATAATTGAAAGTCATCGACGCATTCAGCGTGTTCCCCAGTTGCCCGGAAGGAATGAACAATTGCTCCGTAGCCACCACATTCGCCCCGGATTGCAGCAGGTTGCCCGGTATAGCCAGCGAGGTCGACGTTGAAAACTCCGAACCTGAGAGCTGGAAGCTGGTCGACGCCGGATCAACCTCAAGCGGCGCCGTCCCGATATAGTTGATCGTGAAACTGAACGTCGCTTCCCGCCCGGAGACAACCGCAATAGGATCCAACGTGCCCGCCGTGTACCCAAGATTGGCCGACGCCAGTACCAGCAAAGAATCAGGATAGCGATTCGTAATCGTGAAAATGTTACCCCCGGATATCAACTGATAGTCGACCAGCAGCCGGTACAGTCCGGGCGGCACAACCGCGCTCGACGCAATATTTCCGACCAGATTGCCATACGTGATTATCCCGCCGGAAAAGCCGGTGTGGGAAGCGGACCCGATAAAGAACGTGTCAATCGCCGACCCGCCGATGGTGTTGGCCAGCGAGATTACCAACGCCGTTGAATCGATTGGTCCGATAAAGCCATTCGCCGCGATGCTGAATCCGAAATTGAAATTCCGGTCGCGGTAGACACTGTCCGGTTTGAACGACGCGGTCACCATCGTCATAGTCGCCGCCGCCTGCACCACCACCGGCACGCGCAGCGAATCGTACGTTGTGTACTCCGTGCCGCCGATGATGTACTTGCTCTTCAACTCCAACACAATGGTGTCCGGACCGGCGGTCAGATTCTCGGTCGGCAGATTAATCAGGATCGTGTCGCGACGGCCATTGCTTCCCGGTGCAAAGAAGGCGATCAGCGAACTGCCGCCGGACGTGAAGTACGACCGAAGTTCCGGTTGAGCCGATGCTGTCTGCGTCCCTGAATTGCGTACCACCGCCTTGATCTTGGTAGGCAGTCCGGTATAGATCGAACTGATGGTATTCCCGCGAAAATCGTACGCCGCCAGAATGTCGTACCCGTTAAAAGCGACGATCACCGGCGACGAGGTAATCGACCCGGTGGTAGCGGTGATTGCGTATTGGCCCGATTCCCCGGTGAACGTTATCCCGAGCGATTCCAGACTCACCACGCCGCTGCTGAACAGGGATTGATCACTTATGACGCTGGGCGTCAGCGTCCCACCTGAGACTTGGAGGGTAATAGGATTGGCCGTCAGGTCGTAGTTGGTCACCAGCCCGCCGGCGCCGTCGAGCAGAAGTACCCGAACCGTCCCAATGAACGATTCGCCGACTATCTGGTCAGGAGAAATATTGATGACCACGGAAGAGAGTTGGTTAGGAGTGGCAAAGGTCGGCCCCCCTACGACAGCCACACACAAGATAGCCATCGCAACCAGTAAAGCCCGGCTGTGGAACCAACGCTGAGTCGACACCTAAATTTGCAACCCTACCGGTAACAGTTCACTCTTGACTCAGCAAACCGTATGCCCTCTATCCTTTTGAAAGACAGCCAAATAGCAGGAATGAACGAACTCCTTGCTTGTCCACCACCTGATTCTAACATCGCTCTCCCAAACGGTTTAACCCTGCCTACCTAAAGCCATACATCCACATTGGCTGACGCCGCTGACTACTTTCCGGGAAATTCCGCGTCGGAGGGATATCTGAAACGCACCACAATGCACATTAACTGCAAGCAGGTGAGCCGATCTCGACTTCAGGCCGCACAGTACTTCAACGGCCCAATTGCTCGGCCGCAAGAACCGTATTCGCCATCAGCATCGCGATTGTCATCGGTCCAACCCCACCCGGCACCGGCGTAATCCGGGAGACCTTTGGTAGGCATGCGTCAAACGCGACATCACCCACCAGGCGGTACCCCTTTTTGCTCGAAGGGTCTTCCACCCGGTTAATCCCAACATCGATCACCACCGCCCCCTCTTTCACCATCTCAGGCTTGATAATCTCCGCTTTCCCAATTGCCGCAATCAGGATATCCGCCCGTCGCGTCACCTCCGCCAGGTTCCGAGTGCGCGAATGCGCCACCGTCACTGTCGCGTCGGCGAACGGCCCCTTCTGCATCAGCAGCGCCGCCACCGGTTTGCCGACAATATTCGATCGCCCGACCACTACCACCTCTTTTCCGGCGGTAGTGATCGCGTAATGCTCAAGAAGCTTGATAATGCCGTGCGGCGTGCACGGCAGCAGCGTCGGTTCGCCGATCAGCATCATGCCGACATTGTACGGATGAAATCCATCGACGTCCTTGCGCGGATCGATCGTCAATGTCACCGCCAGCTCATCAATCTGCTTCGGCACCGGCGACTGCACCAGGATGCCGTGAATTTTGGGATCAGCATTCAGCGACTTCACAATCTCGATCAAGGCCGCCTGCGACAGCGTCGCCGGTTGCGTAATCACCTTCGAATACAACCCCAGTTTCTCACACGCCTGCGCTTTTCCTTTTACATAACTCGCCGACGCCGGATCATCACCCACCAACACGGCCGCCAGCCCGGGAGTAATCCCTTTCGCCTTTAGCGCTTCTAAGCGCGGCCGAAGGGCTTCTTTAATCGATTCCGCGACGATTTTCCCGTCGATGATCTTGTCCGCAGGCACCGTGTCAGTCTTCATCTGAAAAGTCGATACCTCCTTTGACCGCCGTGATGTCAAAGCTCTCGCTGATCCGAGATGATCTCCACTGCCTGACCATCCTCGGAGTTGATCTTCACGATCACACCCTGCAGTTTGACGTCCCCCTCGGCCGTTGTAAACCGTTTGGGCATGCCGGTGAGAAAGCGCCCGAGCGACGGCCCCTTGTCCATGCCGATGATTGAATCATGCGGCCCGGTCATACCGGCGTCGGTGATATAGGCCGTTCCCCGCTTGGTGATCTTTTCGTCAGCCGTCGGCACATGCGTGTGCGTGCCGATCACCGCCGACACCTTGCCGTCGAGAAAATAGCAGAGTGCCTGCTTTTCCGACGATGCTTCGGCGTGGAAATCGATGATGATGATCGGGGTCTCCCGCATGATATTATTCACTTCGCGATTCGCGGTGCGAAACGGACAATCCAGACTGCTGTTCATATATGTCCGCCCCATCAGGTTGAGCACGCCGATCTTGAAGTCGCCCACCGTCTCGATAAACGACCCGTTCCCCGGCACACCCAGCGGGTAGTTGGCTGGACGAAGCAGCTTGGGCTTTTGCTCGAAATACTCCAGAATCTGGACGCGATCCCAGATATGGTTGCCGGAGGTCTGCATGTCGACGCCATAGCTGAAAATCTTGCGCGACATTTCGGGCGTAATGCCGAATCCTCCGGCGGCATTCTCGATGTTGGCGATCACGTAATTGACGCCGTATTTTTCGCGAAGGGGCTTGATCAGATGGGCCGCCGCCTGGCGGCCGGGTTTGCCGCACAAATCGGCGACAAACAGTACCGTAACTATCGACAAACGTCCAACTTTCTAAGGCGGGTTCACGATAACCCGATAGGCAACCGCCCTTGCGACATCGGGGGATTTTCGAATGCCCAAGTGTACATCATTCCCCCGCCAAAGGCAAGTGGCTGCCTCTTTCCCCCGTCCGTTTCATTGTGGCTAGCGTACGTCCCGTGCGCCAGCCTGATTATTTGTGCCGGGGTTCCGTCGTTGCGTCAGCTCCTGCGCCGAGTCCGCGAGGCGCGTGACCTGACGCATCACCTTAGCCGCTCGCGCTTCCGCCATCCCCCCTACTCTATCACCACCAGCTTCCCCATCTGCGTCCGCCCTCCCCCTTCCACCACCCAATAGTATATCCCCGACACCGCCAGCAAACTGTTCCGCGATATCAGGTCCCAGTAATCGTGCGTCGACCGAGGATCACCCGACGGATAATCATGAATGATCTCCTTCACCAAATCCCCGTCGAGCGAAAGAATCGAGATCTTACACATATTGGGCAAGTTGCCGAAGTGAATCCGCCTCGCCCGGTCATACCACAACGACTGATCGTGATTCTCATAACCCTGACCGTCGTAATCCGCGTCGTACCGGTACGGATTAGGCCAAACATACACGTTCAGATTGTCTTCTGCGACCTCCTCCGAGTTGCGCACCGCCCATGCTCTGGTCACATTCTCGTAGACATCGCTCTCCTGTGCCGCAATATCACCGGTTATGAAGCCGAAATCGAACGCCGTCACGCTCACCCAGTACTCCACTGTAGGCAGCAAATTGGTGACAACAATCTCATACTCGTAGTACTTGGGCAGTCGACGGCCATGCTCCAGCGTCACCTCTTCGTCAGTCCACTGCGATGAATCCATGCTTGGTTTGATCGCGTCCGGATACACCCTATGTATTCCATCAGCGGTTAATTGCGCGCTGTTGTAGCTCTGCATGGAGAAGCAGTAATATTGGCCATTGATCACGAGCGGGTGCTCCCGGTCATATACCAACGGTTCAAATTCGGGATCGGCATACAGCACGCGAAGGGAGTCCAAAGTGAGCGGCAGATCGGTTGCCAGCCAGACCCAGCGACCATCCGCCAACCCCACCAGCTTGTATCTGACATAGTTCTCATAATCGAATGATCGGATCAGCGAGAAACTGGACGGGCGTGAATCCAATCCCAGATATATTCGATACCCTTCGAAATCCCGCACTCTCGTGAGCGGGTCGGGTGTCACTTCACTGAAGAACCCGTTCCAACGGACCACCATGCTCCCCTCGGTGGGAATGACTCGGATTTCGGGCGACGGAGGCGGCCCCTCCGCTCGCCAGTCCGGCACGCCATCCCCCTCGTACCAAACTGTGTCGCCGTCACACATATCGTATTTCCCAAGATACCCGTCGCCGTCAGTATCAAAACCGGGGTTATCGTACACCCAACCGGCCCACCGGGCGTTCTCCGCCAGCGCTTTGAAATTGAGCGAATTGTAGAATCGGTCGGGACTCTCGGGATTCCATAAATGATCGTAATCAGTAGGCCCGACGTGCACACTATCGCCGCCGACAATCGCCCAGACCACTGACGCTTCTGCTCCCGGCGGGAGGTCAAAGGTACCGAACGAAAGCGTCGCTGTTGCGCGAACGCCGTTCGCTATGTCGACCGCATCCTCGGGTGGCTGCTTCCACCCCTCCCAATAATGGTCGACCGCTGTGAACATCTGATCGTAGTCAATTTCCTTGTGACTCAAAAAGTAATAGTATTCGTGTTCATCCCAGGGCATCTGGTCGAGGAAGGAGTACTCTCTATACGGTTCGGCTTCAGTCCCGCGTTTTCGCGGCGCAAAAAAGGGCGACCTGCTATACCAATTGTAATTCACGGTAGGTACGCCGGCCGGGATGCGTATCATCCGCACACCTACCGCACCGATGGCCGAATACTTGGTCCACTGCTTGATAAACGGCCGCGCATCCGCAGCCATTACATACGCGATATTGACAGTATCCGGCTCACTGCACCCGCCGCGACCGCCATATGTCCTGAGGAAACCGGTCAGATTCTTCTCATAGCTCGGGAAATACAATGTGTCTTCGAGCTCCGATCGATGGTATACCCGGTTCTCGAATTGTAACCCGAAGTACAAGCGACTCAGTGTTTCCGAGCCCACATTAGTAAATCGGTCCTCAACGAGTATGAAGTCGTCGCTCCCACCCCCGCTCCAAGCCATCGACCGCTGACTCACCTTGAGCATGGTCGGCCGGTGACCATACATTCCCCCTGGACGATCAGGCACAGAATCAATGTACACGCAATAAATGTCCAGATCGGATCGGGCCGAATCCGTGAACAGATTTGCTTTGGCTCGCGAACCACTCTCGAATCGAAAAGTCCCAATATCCGTCTCATCCGGTACCCAGACCTCGTCCGACCACACATTCGCGACAACTGTATCTTTGCCGCGAATGCCACCTGCCAGCAACTGCATGTAGAGCGTCCAGACACTGTTTGTTACCTTGGGGTAGGTGCAGTAGAAGATTTCCTCTTGTGAGAGCGGATCCTCGGTCGGAATGTGGAAACCGGAGAGCGGGTCAGAATCCTTCGGCACACCAAACCGACCGTAATTTGACAACACCAGCTGTATTTTCCCCTGGTTATGTGCCGTGAAGATGTACGTCGGTGTGGCACTCGCCGACGGGACCGCCGGCCGCATGACATGTTCTTGCCTCATTGAGTCCAAGGGTGCTCGCTGCCCCCAAACTGCGTCGCTGATCGACAACAGCCCGAAAACAATCAGACTCACCCCAACAGGTATCCGAGGCGACATGATTCCGTCCTATTGCAACTCCCCCCACTGCATCCCAGCCACTAATGCCGTGGCAATATCCCCTACTCTATCACCACCAGCTTCCCCATCTGCGTCCGCCCTCCCCCTTCCACCACCCAATAGTATATCCCCGACACTGCCAACAAGCTCGCCCGCGAGATCAGATCCCACGCATCATGAGCTGCTCTCGGGTCAGCCGCAGGATAGTCATGATGAATTTCTTTGACCAGATCTCCATCCAACGACAGAATCGAAATGGTGCACTTGTTCGGCAGGTTGCCAAAGTGAATCCGCCTCGCCCGGTCGTACCACAGGCTCTGGTCGTGATTCTCGTACCCCCCGTCAGCGTAATTGCCGTCATACCGGTACGGATTCGGCCAGACATACACGTTGAGATTCTCCTGCGCCACCTCTTCCGCACTGCGCACCGCCCACGCCTGCGTCAGATTCAGGTACTTGTTGCTCTCCTGCGCCGGAATGTCCCCTGTCGCAAAACCAAAATCAAACGCCGTCACGCTCACCCAGTACTCGATCGTCGGCAGCAAATCCCCGATCACAATTTCATATTCATAGTATTTGGGCAATCGACGACCATGTTCCGTCGTCACCTCATCATCTGTCCACTGGAGTGAATCCATGCTCGGCTTCACCGCCTCAGGATACGCCTTGTGAATCCCGTCCGCAGTCAGCTGCGAGCTGTTGTAGCTCTGCATGTAGAAGCAGAAATACTCGCCATTGATATCGAGCGGGTGCTCCCGGTCGTACACCAACGGTTCGAACAGCGGGTCATTGTAATACCGGCGCAACGAATCGAGTGAAAGCGGAAGGTCGGTTGCATGCCAGACCCATTTGCCGGTGCCCAGCTTGGCCATCCTATAGCGGATATAGTTCTCATAATCAAACGACCTGATGAGTGACAGACTCGATGCCCGCGAGTCCAGACCCAGGTAGACCCGGTACCCTTCAAAATCGCGCACTCGTGTCAGTTGGTCGGGGGTGGTCTCACTGAAAAACCCATTCCAGCGCACAATCAGTCTCCCCTGGTCAGTGCTGACGTGCAATTCCGGCGATGGCGGCGGATTGTCCGACTTCCAATCCGGTACGCCGTCCCCTCGTGACCATACCGTGTCGCCTTCGCAGATGGTGTACTCCCCGGCGTACCCGTCGTCATCCGTGTCAACCCCCGGATTATCGTAAACATACCCGGCCCACCGGGCATTGTCGGCCAGCCCCTTGAAATTGAGAGAATTGTAGTAATACTGCGGACGGTCGGGATTCCAGAGACGATCATAGTCGGTCGGCTCGACATGAACACTATCGCCGCCGACAATGGCATATACCACGGTCGCCACCGCCCCCGGGGGTAGATCAAAGGTGCCAAATGAGAGTGTCGCCCCCGACTCGGCTCCCCCCGCAATATCTGCCGCGTAGCCGGGCGTCGTTTGCCACCCCTCCCAATAATGATTGAGAGCGGTGGTCATCTGGTCATAGTCGATCTCGCGGTGTCGTAGCGCATAGTATTGGTCCTGCTCGCTGTAAGGCCGACGACTGCCTCGATCATATGGCCGAAACGGATCATCGGCCGTACCTCTCAGGCGCGGCTCAAAGTATGTTAGCGTCCAGGCAAACCAATTGTAATTGACCCGAGGAACCTTGGCCGGGACATTAATCATTCTCAACCCCACTGCCCCCAGCGGTGAGTCCTTCGTCCATTGCTTGATACCCGGCCGCCCATCAGCCGACATGACATACGCCAGATTGATTGCCGATGGTGTCGCACATTCGCCGTCCGGCTCAAAGCTTGCCAGGAAGCCGGTGAGCACAGGTTGCTGCTGCGGGTAAAGTGTATCCTCGAGTACGGAAATATGGAAAACCCTGGCATCAATGCCAATTCCGACATACAACTCACGCAACGTCTCCGTACCGATATTCTGAATTCGATCCTCAACGAGAATGAAATCGTCGCTCCCTCCCCCGCTCCACGCCATCGACCGCTGCCTCACCTTCAACATCGTCGGCTTGTGCGCGTACGATCCCCTTCCTTGCGCAACCGTGTCGATATACGCACAGTAGATGTCCAGGTCGGACCGCGCGGAATCCGTGTAGATCGACATCACCGCGCGCGACGCACTTTCGAATTTAAACGTATAGTACTCGGGCCAGTCATTCTTCCAGGGGTAACTCCAACCGGCGACGACCGTATCGTCTCCGCGAATCCCCCCAATCGTCGTATTCAGGTACAGTGCCCACACTATCCCCGTCTCCTTGGGGTACATGCAATAATAGACATCTTCTCGTGATAGCGGGTCGCGCGTCGGTTTCCAGAACGCCATGTTGTCCCGGGGTAACCCAAACCCCCCGGTATTTGACAGTGTGATGGCCAGTTTGCCCTGGTTGTGCGAGGTGAATGAAGGTTCCTCGCGATAGTCATTCAACGCACCAACCGGCGATGCGGTTCGAGAGGTTAGCGAATCCGGTCCCGTCGGCCGTCGTTGCGCCGCCACCGACAGGCACACCCACATCATGATTAGGAATAAGAGACTGAATCTGATGGTCGACCGAGCAATCACAACCCCTCCACCACCCACTACCGCCTTTCACAGCAACATACGTAGAGCCCTTGCTCCACGCAAGCCGTTTACCGGAATACGTTAGTTGGGAATTTCGGGACCGCCGGACCCCGCCGGGGAAAATCAGTACCCCGCCGCCAGCCACCCCTGCCAGTTGCGGTCGATATCAATCATATTGTCCGCGCCGAATTTGTGCAGAAACGCCTCCGCCAGCACCAGCGCCGTCACCGCCTCACACACAACACACAGCGGCGGCGTGATGCAGTTGTCCGTGCGCTCCACCATCGCCTCCGCCGCCTTCTTCGTCACCACGTCGACCGTCTTGAGCGGTTGATTCAGTGTCGAAATCGGCTTGTTGGCCACGCGCACGATCAGATCTTCCCCATTCGTGATCCCACCCTCCAGCCCGCCCGCCCGGTTGGTCTCGCGAAAGAAACCCTTTGTCCGCGGATCACCTTCAGCATCGTAGAAGATCTCGTCGTGTACTTGAGAACCGCGCATCGTCGCCGCCTCAAACCCCATCCCGATCTCCACCCCTTTGACCGAGTGCACCGACATCAGAGCCTGCGCTAACCTGCCGTCCAGCCGATCGAACCATTGCGAAAAGCCACCCAGCCCTGCCGGTAATCCGCGCACGATCAACTCCAGCACTCCGCCCACCGAATCACGCGCCACTTTCGCCGCCTTGATCTCCTCGATCATCTTCTTCCCGGTCTTCTCGTCCAGACAGCGCACTTCCGACGCTTCCGTGATCTCCCTTACGCGCGCCAAATCTTCCAGATCGTAATCCGTCTCCAGCGCCACCCCGCCAATGCGCACAACGTGGGTGGCTAACTCGACCTCAAAATACTCGAGTAGCTGCCGCGCCAGCGCCCCGACCGCCGTCCGCGCCGCCGTTTCGCGCGCCGACGCCCGCTCCAGCACATTGCGCATATCGTGATGGTTGTACTTGATCCCACCCGCCAGATCAGCATGCCCCGGCCGCGGCCGTGTCGTCTGTTCCTTCAGCCGCTTCTCGCGCAACCCAAGATCATCACCCGCCGGCTTGAACGGGTCCATTAACTCTGTCCAATTCTCCCAGTCCTTATTCTTGATGACAAACGTGATCGGACTCCCCATCGTCACCCCACCGCGCAGACCGGAAACCACTTCCACTCGGTCCTGCTCGATCTTCATCCGCCCCCCGCGCCCATACCCCTTCTGGCGGCGAGCCAGCTCGAAATTGATCGCATCGATGTTAACGGTAAAACCGGCTGGAAAGCCGTCAATGATGGCCGTCAGTTGCGGCCCGTGAGATTCCCCTGCCGTCAAGTACGTCAGCATGCCGGGAAACCTAAGATGTTGTTGGAATCAATGCAAGTCTATCAGCGAGTGACAGGATGAACTTCGTTTTCAGCGTCGACCGGAAGAACCAATCCCGACTCGCGCTCCAGTTTGATCAGGCGAGTCGCAATTCTGTCGTCCATATTCATTGCCTGCGAGGCATCCAGAAACTTCACGTTGGCGATGGGAGTGATTTCTTTCATTTCCTGAAGCACGGCGACGATCTTCTGCACCGACTTGTCGATAACGTCCAGGCTCGGTTCCAGGCGCTCTTCCAGCGCCTGCTTGTCGCCCTTCTGGGCCGTCATGCGGAGAATCTGTGATCGCCCGTAGATTGCCATCGCCGCATTATTCAGGTAATGCGACAGGGTCGCCATGGCGATGTTCTTCGCCTCCATGGCGCCCTTCTCCCGCTCTTCATCGAGCAGCCGCCGGCTCAGTTCCTGACGCTCCTTGAAAAGGTTTTCCACCGTGATATACGTCTTCCATAATTCACGATTGGCTCGCGTCAGCATCGCCTCGGAGTCGCCGATGTCTATCCCCAGATAATCCGCAACTTCTCGTCCCCATCCGAACAATGAAGTCGAAATGCCGTCGACCTCCGCTTTGCTCAGTCCGAGTGCCTCGGCTACCGCGTTGATCCGGCCCAGACGGCTTTCGAGTTCCGTCGGATAGGTCGTAATCGTGTCCGGCGCCAGCAGTACCGCCAGGTGAATACAGTTCGGCAAGACCAGGTCCCTCTGGGGGGATTCCGTGTGATGGTGCTCGCGAACCGCGTCCGAAATGTACGCGGGCAGGCGCCATTTGGTCGTAAGATGGTACCCGACTTCGCAATGGTCGATGCCGAACAGTTGACGTTCAGCTTCGACGAGCGTCCGGCAGGATACTTGCCCGTCGACGATCTTCCGGTACTCTTTCGGGTGATGATGCAGAAAATAAATGATACCGATATCCTGCAGCAGTCCGGCAATGAACGCCTCTTCCGGCGCCTGGTATTTCACCTGCTTGGCAATGCGTTCCGCAGCGGCGGCTGTCGTCAGGATATTGGCAAACAGACCTTTCGCATCGATCCCCGACAGCGCTTGAATGCTCTCCGGGCGGAACACCGACGATGACAGCGCCATGCATTTTACCGTCGTGATCCCCAGCATCTGCACGGCCTGATGGACCGTGGAGATATCCGAGAAACGATGATAAAAAGATGAATTGGCGAGCTTGAGAATCCGTCCGGTCAGAGCCGGATCCTTCAGAATGATATGAGCCAGTGATTCGGAGTTGAATTTCGGGTTGTCTACTTCTCGTAGAATTTCCGACAAGGCTTGCGGCAGCGACAACAAATCGTTGCTCTGCCGAATTTGTTCTATGATTGCCAGTTTGTCCATACCGCTACTCATCTAAGTATCGGCAGGACCGATGTTTGGTTTACTGGGGATTTTGGTGAATTATCGAACCCGGCTGCGGACTGCGTTCTGAATAATTTCCGTCAACTGTTCGATTCGAAACGGTTTGTATAGGACTTCCACCACACCCGACGTCGCATACTGAGCCGGATCCAGCTTCGCCTCCCACCCCGTCACCAGCACCACCGGCGTCTGCGGCTGCAAGCGCTTCGCCGCACGCGCAACTTCCAGCCCCGACATCCCCGGCATCGCGAAATCCACCAGGACAATGTCAAACGCCGACGCTTCAAGCATCCGAACCCCCGCCTCGCCCGACGATGCCACCTGCACGGCATACCCGAGCGACTGACACATGGCTTGCAGCAGATCAAGGATGATCGGCTGATCGTCAATCGCCAGCACGCGCACGCTGTTGCTCCCGCCTGCCGCCCTTCCCGATACCGCTTTCCTGAGCGGAAACTTGAATGAGAGATAGGCCGGGACAGTACTGTTTTTGTCCACCGCGTAAAACGACTCTCCACCCGATAAGTGCGCCAGGAACACATCCGTCGGCCGTTCCTGCATCGCCTGGCCGCTCGCTTGATATTGGCCGAAAGTCACCACCGGCTCGACCGGCGGGAAATTCTTCCGGTGACGGGAAATATCCAGATAAACGCATTCCCCCCGCTGATACGTGGCCACGGTGATGACGTCGTCGTCGGTCGCCAGACTGGCAAATCGATGCAGCACCGCTTCGAACAATCCTCTGATCTGCTCACCCGCAAAGACGATCTCTTCGTGCGGCTGCAATCGTTCATTGATCTCGCGCGGCTTTCCCGCCGCCAAAAAAAGATTCCCCGAAATGTGCGATTCGAGAAGAATATCTTCCACCACCCGGTTGACGGCATTGGCACGATTTTCCGGCGAGGCCGCGCTCACCGGTTGTTCCACCACTGCCGGCAGATTCTGTTTTATCGCCTGGACCGCTGCCTCTGCCTCGGCAACTATCCCTTTGAGCTGCTCCTTCTGCAGGCCGCTCAGCCCGGGCCCGGCCGCCAGCATCTCCGCCCGGCCAATGACCGCCGAAAGGTGATTATTGAACGAATTCAACAGCTCGGCCTGCCCCGACGATATTGCCCTCTCTCCCGTCGCACCCCCGGCTGCCAGCGCATGCATCGTCAACCTCAGCGAGTAAAGCCCAAACGCCAGCGTCAGGAGGCGTTCCCATTCGATCCGCTCCTGCTCCAACATATCAAGAATGAACACGCCGACCACTCCCGCCATCTCATCGGCCGAAAAGATCGGACAATATGCCACGTACTGAGGAATCCGCCCACCCAGAGCCCGCTGCAGGTACGTTCGCATGTGCATCGGATAGGAGTCCAGTTCTACCGAAACCTGTCGTTTGCCGAACAACGTGACCGGTTCCCTGAGCGCCACTGCCTGGCGAGGTCCGGCATCCTCCGAAAAACGCAACGCCTTGATCGCGGCGGCGTCGATATTGTGGCCCCCATTGGCCACGGCAACACCGCCTGCGTCCACCGCGTAGGTAATTGCTACCGAACCCTCCGGCAAAATATCCGCCAGGAGGCTGATGACTGTCGTCGGATCCTCATCGATCGACTTCACCGGTACGTCAAAACGAAGCAGGTGCAGGACTTTTTCAAATCCGACTCGTCGGCTCAGACTTGACTTGACGCTGTCACTCTGCCGAATGACCAGCCCCGCCAGCTGTGCCAGTAGATCGAGTGTCCGCAATTCGCCGTCGTCTATGTCAAACGACGCCGCCTCGCGACGCAGAACCAGTGCTTCCCGACGGCCGCCACTGCGGATCGGACAGATCAGGCTCGACAGCGCCACAAATGTCTGTCCCGCACTGTCGATTGATTCGTGATTGATGATCAGCGGCTTCTGACGATCGATCGCCTCGATCAACGCTGTCTTGTAATTCTCCGACAACTCAGCCATCGGCTCACTGCCGCCGCTCACGGCGAACACGCCCTGGCGAATCGTACAGAGATGAACCGAGGTGGCCGTCGCCGTCCCCACCAGACTGCGGCAAAAGGCATCCGGTCCATCCGGCTCGCCCGCCGCGACCAGCGCTGCCGCCAACCGCGACTGAAATGATGCCGCGCCGGAACCGAGCTTCTCCTGCTCACCCTTGGACAATGTCAGCTCGCGCGTCAGTCGGGCTGATCTGATCTTCTCCGCCAGCCATTCCACCACCGGCGTCAGATACCCGATCTCCGTCTTCCCAAAAGACTTTTCCTCTTCTGACCAGAGAACGACACAACCCAGCTTCTCCGTTCCCGAGACCAGCGGCAAGACCAGCACCGATTTGAAACGCGAGGGTACAATCGAGCCGTCCCGCTGGACGAAATCAAAACCGCCCGCGACCAGCGCGTCACCCAACGACAGCGACTGGCTCACTATATTCCGCTCCAGCGGATAATATTCGAGATACGCCGTTTCTTGCTTGGACAGGCCTGCCGACGCCGTCAGGATAAACTGCCGCCGGCTGCGGTTCATCAACAGGATACTGCCAACACTCCCCGGATTCGCCGCCAGCATATCGCGCACCGCTATGTTCAGCAACTCAAGCAATTGATACGGCTGCCGGGCCTCCATCTGCAGATTGTACAGAAGCGATGCCCGCGCTTCACGGTCGTCCAGATCGCGACCGCGGCGATGCCAGAAATCAGCATACAGCGACACCCCCGCGACCACCAGCGCCAAACCGATTGCTCCGACGACAAACTGGAAGAAGTCAATCACCGGATACACGGACAGCTTGAACCAATCCGGATAGCCGGAGAGCTGCTCGATGATCTGCCAGCCGAAGGCCAGCACAAGAATAATGCCGCCGGCCAGAAACCATCCCCCGCCCTCCGGTGCCTTGCCCGAAGCAAACCCCAGCCGAACATAGAGGAAACCCAGTACCACGATCAGCAGTACCGGTGCAAGGTATGCGGTCACCACATCAAACATCGGTCAGTTTCCCCGCTCCACTTCCCCGTGCAGCGTGAACGCGTCCGCCGCCGTTATCCTGATCGGCACCAGCGACCCCGCCGGCATCCCGCCACCGTCAAAGACGACTGTCTTGTTGCCTTCCGTCCGCGCCCGAAGTTTGGCGCTCGAGCGGCGTGACTCACCCTCCACCAGCCCCATCCGCGTTCCGCCGACTTCGCGCTGATTGCGCTCATACGAAATCTCTTGCTGCATCTTGATCAGTTTGTTCAAGCGACGAATCTTGTCTGCCTCGGGCACATCATCGTCGTACTTGGCCGCCGTTGTCCCCGGTCGCACCGAATAGCGGAACATAAACGCCGAATCGTACTGCACCTGTCGAACCGCATCCAGCGTCTGCTCAAATTCCTCTTCCGTCTCACTAGGAAATCCGACAATCAGATCGGTCGTGATCGAAGCATAGGCCAGTTTGGTGCGAATGTAATCGATGATCTTCAGGTAATGCTCTACCGTGTAGATCCGCCCCATCATCTTCAGCACCCGATTGGAACCGCACTGCAGCGGAAGATGCACGTGCGGCATGATCTTCGGTTCGGCCGCCATAACGTCCACCAGCCGCCGGGATAAATCCTTGGGATGCGACGTCATAAAACGCACCCGCCGTATGCCCGTCTCACCCACCACCCGTTCCAGCAGCCGCGGAAAATCAGTCTCCCCCGACGTGTAGCTGTTCACATTCTGACCCAGCAGCGTAATCTCCACCACCCCTTCATCCACCATCTTCCTGACCGAATCGACGATATATTCGGCGTCATGAGAGCGCTCCTGCCCCCGAACGTACGGCACGATACAATAGGTACAGTAGTTGTCGCATCCGCGCGAAATGGTGATGAACCCGGAATACGGCGTTTCCTTGATCGGCTGGATCATATCCATGTTTTCGTGGCCGAACGCCGTCATAACCGATGAAGTCCCCTCGATCCCCTCGAGCGCATCCGGCAGCTCAAACAACCGGTCAGTGCCAAGCACGAAGTCGACGTGTGGCACCCGCTTTACCAGATCATCCGCCAGCCGCTGCGCCATACACCCGACCACGGCAATTTTCATATGCGGTTTCGCCCGCTTATACTTGTACAGCTCACCCAGCCGACCGAAAACCCGTTCCTCGGCCTTTTCCCGCACCGAACAGGTGTTCAGCACGATCAGATCCGCCTCGGCTTCATCGTCAACTCGGCGATACCCTCGCGTCACGAGCGTGGAGGTCAGCGTTGACGAATCCGCCAGATTCATCTGGCAGCCATAACTGGTCACATGAAAGGTTTCGATCGGTCGTTCTTTTGCCATGGCGCGTCCTGTTGGTTGGTACACTGTCCGCCCGGACGAGTGATTCAATGTATCGTTTTGGTCTTCAAACGCAACTAAAATCCCGGACAGCAAAACGGGCCCCTCAGGGGGCCCGTCGCGATCTTCTCAAGTGCAATGTACGCTACTCCGCGCACCCCATCACCAGATCCGGTCCCGACAGGAACAGGAAACTGATCAGGGCCGTCAGGTCGTTGATGTCAATACTGCAATTGTTGTCCACGTCCGCCAGCTTGGGAACCGGCAGCGGCGTGAACGTGATGAACAGGTTCTCGATCAGCAGCGTCAGATCGGCTATGTCCACGTTGTTGTCGAGATGATTGACGTCGCCCGGCACCCCGGCGAACGGCGCGATCGTGATCGAGTAGTTCGCCGAGTCAGTCCATGTGTTGACCAGGTTATCCTTGACCTTGACCATGAAATTGTACGTGCCTTCGGTCGTCGGCGTCCCCGTAATGACACCTTTGTTCGTTATGCCAAGCCCCGGAGGCAGACTCCCCTGCGGCATCGTCAGCGTCTGCCCGCTGGCCGATCCCCCGCGATAGCCGATCGTGTCATTGTACGCCATCCCTACCTCGCCCGATTTCACCTCCGACGGCAGCGTCACCAGGAACAACTCCCAGGCGGCACTGCCTTTGTTCTTCAGGATCCACCCCGCCGGATCGAGATCGATACTCGAGACCGCTCCATTGAGCTGGAATTTGAAGAACTGCTGGCGGGCATTGTTGAACACGATGACGGTATCATCCGGCAGCGTCGTGTAATTCACGAAAATGTCGATCGGCATCGTGAACACGAGCGGGCTGGTCATATGCGTCTGGCGAATCACCACGTAGAGATTGTACTTGCCGCCGCCCGCCGCTTCCGTATAGGACATGTAGGTGTAGTCGGGCCGGTAGGTCCCGTATATCCACTCCTGGAAAAACCAGTCCAACTCCTCTCCGGTCGCTTGCTCCACTACGTCCCGGAATTGCTCGGTCGTGGCCGAGCCGAATTTGTACGGCGAACTGTACCAGGCATCCACCGCCTGCCGCCACTTGGTCTCGCCCAGAACACCGCGCAACATGTGCAGCACCCAGGCACCCTTGTCGTACACGATCGTCCCGAACAGCGTGTTCACATTCGTCGTGTCGTACTGATATATCGTGCCGCCACCGGTGAAATTCATCGAATTCATGTACGTAAAATACGTCGGCCACCCGTCCTTCAACTGGTGATACCAGGCCTCGGCGTACGACGCCCATCCTTCATTCAGCCAAATATGCGGCCAGCCGGCACACGTGATCATGTCACCCCACCACTGGTGCCCCATCTCATGCACGATCACATTTTCGTTCCAGCCAAACGACGAATACCCCACCATGGAGGTCATGGTCTGGTGTTCCATCCCGCCGCCCCATTCGAAATGGCTGTGACCATACTTCTCATTCACATACGGATATTGCCCGAATGCCTGCGACAGGTAGGTGAGCATCGACGGCGTCAGACTGTAATTTGCCAGCGACCCCGCGTATGACGCCGGATAGACGGCGTTCGTAATCAGCATCGTGTCCAGACCGCCGTTGTATACCCACTTATCATTCCAGACCGTATACTTCGAGATGGCAACCGAAAACAAATACGTCACCATCGGGTAACGCACGGTGTAGTGAAATGTGTGGGAATTTCCACCGTTCGGCGTTGTCGCCACCAACTTTCCGTTCGACCCGCAGTAGAACGCCGTGTCCACCTCTATCGCGATATCAAACGAGTCCGCCTTATCGACCGTCGATTCCTTGCACGGCCACCAGGTCGGCGCGTAATACGGCTCGGACAGGCTGGCCATCACCTTGTTCCCATTGCGGACATCAAACGAAAACGCCTGGAAACCGCCCTCCACCGGATGCCCATGATAATACACGTCGAACCGGAACCCGTCGCCCTGATTGTAGGTCTGCCCAAGCGTCGCCGTCACCACGTTGCCGTTGCGTGAAAGCCCAGCGTCGAACCATTCGACGTGACACTATCGACCGTCAGATTGCTCCAAAGATCAAATTGCACGGTCGTCACGCCCGCTTGCGTTCCGTTCCACAACGAACCCGACACGACCATAGAGAACCTCCGTCGTGTCGTTCACCCTGATGTTGATGTCGTACATCTTGACGTCATAATTGGCGGCATTGGCCAGGGCCCCGACCGGTACAAATTGACGCGCCTCCCGAGCCGCCGAAAGCGCTCGAGCCTTGTCGGCTCCCATCTTTTGGTGAATTTCGGTCGGCGTGGCATCGGACCAGTCCCGATCTTCGCTCAGAACTGCGTCGTTGGCCAAAAGCATCGAAAACGACGAAACAACTGTTAACAAGGTGAGGATTGCGGAAACAAAACGTGTGCGGTGGCTCACAGCCTACCTCCTGTGGTAAGTTCAACGGCGAGAACAACTTGGTTGCCCCGGTGGGACCAAAACTGAATACCTGTAACTCTCTGTATCAAGATACCCTTTTGCCCCGATCTGTCAAGACGCTTTGTCAGCCAACTCCGACAAAAAAGACGCCGTTACAGTCTGTAACGGCGTCTCCAGGCGAATCTTTACTCAACCTCAGTACGGATTACCGCACGGAATCGGCCCCTCATTGAAGAGGTAATTGATCAACCAGGTCACATCGACAACGTCAATGTGATCGTCGCAATTGCAGTCCCCGACCAGAATCGTCGGCTGTGCTACTGGGCCGGTAAGGAGATACATATATGATATCATCATCGTTACATCGACAATGTCCAGACTGCCGTCATAATTCCAGTCGCCATGGAACCGCCACACCAGCAGCGCGACCGGAATCGGAATCGTTGGATTCGACGCTCCCGGCGCATGAACATAGATCGTGTCGTAGTATTGCCCGAGGACATAGCCAGGCGCATCCGTCACGAAATCCCACTCCCCCGGCACCTGACCGGAGTCGGCGACCGGAATCATCCAGGGAATGTCTTCTTCCGTAAACCACGACATACACCCGCCGTACTTGTTGTTGACGCTGAAGCCGGCTGTATTCGCGGGACCCGATTCCTCTTGGTACGGAACCGTAAGATACGTGCGGTTCACCAGCAACTGCGGCGTCTGCGACGCGGGATTGACTTTGTATTTGACCATTACCTTCTTCGGCGAATTGATCGCATTATCGGCGGTGATAAACATGCTGTCGAGATATGTCCCGAGCGGAAGTCCCAACTCCTTGGGCGTGAACCTGACCTGCGTCGGAAGTTCACTGCTTATCAATTCGTAATCATAATACGTCGTTCCGGTAGTCACCGATACATTCACCGGATCGTCTCCCCCGATGTTCATGATCGGAAGATTTACCACTTGCGGGAGTTTCCCGTCTCCCTGCTGGCATTCGAAGATATTGAGCGTGACCGTATCGGCCGGGGCAAAGAGAACAGCCGGCTCGCTCACATAATGAAGGTGAAGTACGACCGGATACGGTGAATTCACCGCCTGCGGTGAGGTGACGATCACCGTGTCCCAGTAATCAGCGCCGTCAAAAGCGGTCGCTATTTTGTACTCTACCGTTACCGTCTGGGGTGCCGTGCCCGTCGAAGGCGTGATATGCTGAATCCGCGATGAACTCTCGGTCACCGTGTAATCCAGAGTCCCGATTCCCGAATTCTTGATCATGAACGTACGGCTAAAGATGATACCAACCGTGTCAAAATCAAGGATGTAATGATTCACCGGGTGAACCGCCTCGATCATCGGCAGATTTGAACCCAGCGTGAGCTTCACCGGCACCTTGACCGGATTGTTGAGAGCCGCTGGATCACTCACCACGATCGTATCCATCACCGTACCGATGGGCAGCCCGGTGATGTCGCAAGACACCGCCACGCCGCCGCTGTCCACGCCGGAGGTCGGTACCAGACTCAGCCACGATTCCGCTTTAGTCACCGCCCAGTTCAGCGTACCACCGCCGATATTGGTTATCTTCAACGTCTGCGGGGCAGGATTGGCTCCGCCGGCAACGGCATTGAAAAAGAGCGCCGTCGGCGTCGCCTTTATTCTCGGCAACGGCGGAGCAAGATCAAGTCGGACAAATATAAACTGCGGCGAATTCAGCGCCGTCGCTGATTCCACACGGATGGAGTCGAAGTACACGCCGGCGACCATCGCCGTCGTATTGACGGAAACCTGCGCCGTTATCGGCGTCGTCCCCGTGGTCGGGCTCTTTAGAAGCCACGACGTGTTCTCGATCAGATTCACCGCGAAATCATCCGCATCCGAAGTAATCTGCACCTGCTGCGCCGGCGGCGCCGGCAGACCCACCGTCGCACGAAGAACACGGTGTCCTTCGACAACAGGATGTTCGCCGGCGGCACGTACCCTGGATCGTGTATCACCTTCCGGCCCTTCCAGTACGGTTTGTACTGATGGTTCACCGGGTCGACAAATTTGTAAACCGTGCCGCCATTGTACTGCAGCGTGTCAAGGATGATCGAGTCCTGAGTCGTCCAGCTGGAAAGCGTGAACCAGTACGATGCCCAATGCCGCCGCGCCGGCCCGAACACAACGCCGTCCCCTTCCGTTCGCGCTCCGGCAAACAGAAACCGATCATTTGCATTCGTCGTGTTGATGTTCTGACCCTCATACACTGAGCGGACCAGATTGTACGCGTCAAACGTCAACGTCGTGAACCTGGCGCTGTCCATGTTCAGATTCGCATTCGTCCATTTGAACCCGACGGTCGATCCCACGATGTTGTTTGAATCGTTGAACACCCATAGGTCCATTCGGACCTTTAACTGATTCGTCGCGGCAACCGGTGTAACGGAAAAGACCATCTCCACCGTATCCGCCGCGCCATAATCAAACTCATTCTGGGTGAACTGGGCGTTGGCACTTGCGAACAGTGCCAATACCAGAGAAACCGACGCGAGGGTAAGTCGGAATCGCTTCATGTCACGCCTCCATGCAAGTAGGTGACTACGCTGCTACTAAATTGCTCTTTTGTATAGTGTCGATTCGCCGATGCCGCCGCACACCTGCGGAATACCGGGCGTGCCGACTGACCTGGGGATCAATACCCCAAATCGGTAAAAGGAATGTATCTGATAAATCACTACCTAATAGTAGATTTCGTCCTCGCAAAAAATATAGACCACACTGGTCGGGTGTGTCAAGTCATAATTGTGCAAGGAGGTAGAGGAAGTGAAGATTATTGTGCCAATCAGCGCCGACGCTTGGGCTGCGCCGCTTTGGCCGGCGTCCGGCGGCCGTTGCGACGCTTCCGCCGCACCCGGGCCAACTCATCTGAAAATATCTTCTGCAACGTGTGCGTCGAAGGTGTGACATCCAACAAACACAGTCGGAAAAGCTCATCCACTCGTTCAATGAAATGGAACTTGGTCTTCTTTACGATCTCTTTCGGCAAGTCTTTGACGTCTTTCTCGTTCTCTTTCGGTAACACGACCGTAAATATCCCCGCCCGATATGCCGCCGATACCTTCTCTTTCGTCCCACCCACCGGCAGTACCTTGCCGCGCAATGTCACCTCGCCGGTCATCGCCATGTCATTGCGAATCGGCCGTTCGCTCATCACCGACGCAATCACCAGACAGACAGTGATACCTGCCGACGGTCCATCTTTTGGAATCGCCCCCGACGGAAAATGAATGTGTATATCGAACTGACGGAAATCGTCCGGATCTATTCCCAGCATATCCGCCTTCGACCGCACATACGAATGCGCGGCCTGAATCGACTCCCGCATCACCTCGCCCAGTGAGCCGGTCGTGATGATTTGCCCATCCCCCTTCATCTTGATCCCCTCGATGAACATCAGCTCGCCGCCCGCGCCCGTCCAGGCCAGCCCAGCCGCATTGCCGATCTCCGGCTTCGTCTCCGCCTTCTCCGGAATGAACGGCGGCGTCCCGAGGAACGAGTCGATGTTCTTCTCGTTGATCACCCACACCGCTTTGGCCTTCTCCGCCTTCTGCAGCGCTATCCGTCGGAAGATCCGATCCATCTGCTGGGAAAATCCGAGCAGTCCCGCTTCCTGCGTGTAACTGCTGATAATCTTCGCCAGCATGGCGTCTGAGATGCGAAATTCCCTGCGGGTCAGCTCGTGCTTCTTCAGCATCTCCGGGATGATGTACTTCTTGGCGATCTCAATCTTTTCTTTTTCGATATACCCCGGCACCTCGATAATCTCCAGGCGGGGCACAAACTGCTCCGGCAACTCCTCGTACGAACGGACCGAGCAAATGAAGAATACCTTGCTCAGATCAAACGGCACACCGATGTACTGATCCATGAACCGCGGGTTCTTCCGCGAATCGATCACCTCCAGCAATGCCATATTCACCGACGAATCGTTATCGATATTGAAATAATCTATGTCTTCGATCAGTATCAACGGGTCAGTCGTCCCCAGTTCACGCAATGTCCGCACGATCTTTCCCGGATAGGCGCCGAGAAATGTCCGGCTCGTTCCCTTGATTTCCGCGACGTCCGATATCCCGCCCACCGAAATCCGCGCAAATTCCTTCCCCATCGCCTTGGCAATCGCCTTGGCCAATGAGGCCTTCCCCGTCCCCGGCGCGCCGACCAGACAAAGCGTTCCGCCGTCGTCCACTCCCCGCATGATCTTACGCACGGTCAGTCGCTGAAGAATCTGCTCCTTGAGCGTCGTCGGCCCGTAATACTGCTCGTCGATGATCGTCTGCGCTTCTTTGATATCGTAATCATCCGACGTGGTCTTGCCCCACGGCATATTCAATAACCAGTCGAGATAGCTTTTGGTCATGCTGTACTCAGCCGACGCCGGCGACAACTGACCCAATCGATCGATTTCTATCCTCGCCCGCGCCGAGACGTCCGGCGGCAGATTCGGCGAGTTCTTGACAAACGCCCGCAACCGCGTGGCTTCCCGCTCCTCGACCAATTCCTCGCCCAGCTCTTTGCGGATCTCATGCAACTGCTGACGAAGGAAATACCGCCTCTGCTCGTCCTCGATCCGCTTCTTCGCGTTTTCGTTGATCGAGAGTATCGTGGCCGCTCGACTCAATTCCTGGTTTAGATGCCCGAGCAGAACGTCGAAACGCGTCTCGAGCTTGACTGTCTCCAGAATCTCCTGCTTGGCCCCGAGCGAGAAGTGAAACATCGAGGCTACCCGGTCGGCGAAGAGCGACGGCGTGTCCATGTCGAGCCGGAGGACGTTTGAAATCTCGGGCGAATACATCGGATCCAGATGCGCAATCTCGCCCACGATGTTCATCACTTCGTCGATCCGCCCCCGTATCAGGCGCGACTCTAACGGCGGTGTTTCCAGCGGCGAAACGGTCGCCGATAAATATGGCTGCTGGCCGACCACCGCGAGCAGGGCGACCCGACCGAGCCCCTCCAGCGTCACCATGCGGGCATTGCCGATGCCGTCTTTGATGGCGTGAATCCGCGCGAAGACACCGACCTGATGAATCGGCTGAGGACCGGGGGTCTCCATTTCGACATGGGAGAAGGTGGCGACAAACTGCCCCTTCCCGTCGGCGAATTTCTCGATCAATTTCAGATTCTCCGGCCGGCCGACCTGTACCGTGACCATCATGCCGGGGAATAGTACTCCGGTCATAAGTGGAAGTACTGGATAGACTTGCGGCGAATCTGTGGAGACCAGCTCGAGCGGATGTTGGCTTTGCACTATCATAGCTAATAGACTATCAGTTCTTCTAGTTATCGGCCGGATTCATTCCCGCCAACACCAAGTATCTGCATTTTTGGCCGTTACAGCAAGTCGCTCGAATATCGCTCTTGCTCCCCCGTTGGTCATCCTGAACGCCGCTTCCGGGAAGGGTCGGGTTCCGGAGCGAGAATCGCAGGTCAGGCTCCCCGCGAACCTGACCTAAGGTCTTGTGCGACGCGTCAAGCTACTCATTGCGAGGAGCTTAGCGACGAAGCAATCTCAGAACTAACATCGTTCGCCGAACAATCATTCGCATGCTGCGCTTCCGACGTCCTCATCCAGAGTCATCGCGAGGCTCACCCTTCCCACCCACGTCATCGCGAGGCTCGCTTCGAGCCGTGGCGATCTTTCAGTTCTCTTCTCGTAGGTCGAAACCCTTGTGGTTTCGACCTGACACATTGGCCTTCGACGTCGCGCAGCGTCACCCTGAGCGCAAGTCGAAGGGTGAGTCTTCGCTTGTAGGTCAGGATCCCCGCTTCTTAGCGGGTGATCCTGACGTTCTATTACCCCGGTTGCGTCAACCCCCGCGCCAACTCTTCGAGGCACGTGGCCCCACGCAACCCCAACCCTAACATTCCGGGGACGTCCCCATCACAATTACTCGACCGTTCACCGCATCAACCGCCGTCCAACCCCACGGATACGGCGATATTCCAGGCCCACCAAACATCTCTGTCCTGTCGATACCTTTCCCCAATATCCACCATTGCGGCCCCTTCGGACCATGTGTCTCCTTCACGTCGGTGAAGATGCCTATCACCTCGACTGCCCGATAGGGGTTGGAACCGACGGCTGAGTTGAGCGCATCAAAAAAGCCGACAAATAGTGGATTGCGCCGCAAATTGACTTCGTTGATTGTCCAGTTCCTTATGCACTTGGAGAATAGAGTTGTATCTACCTTATTCACCGAATCTTCCGTCGCCCATTCCCGTGTCATCACGACACACAGCAGTTCCGCCGTTGTCGAATCCAAGTACACTGTGCATTTGCGAGGCCGTCGCGATTCCCATTCACGATTGTACGTGCCGGGTAAATCGACGGAAATACTATCAAACTCAACTTTCCAGATCGCGTGACCGATCATCCGTTCCCGGACATATGGCGTCAAATCACTATCAAAGTGAACCACATGTACATCAGCCTGCAACAGGCTGGGTGGTTCTTGGTGCATATAAGCGAAGTCGAGGAAGGAGATAACCGACGTGTATGCTGCGGAGGCCGAGTCAATACTCTCGCTCTCCTCGACACGACAGCCCACCGCCAATGTGCAGATCAGGGAGATCAAAACGATTCCAATCAGCAATCTCATGATACCCCCGCGTTTGACCTCTGCTGTAAATGAGTGAGCGGATATTCACTGTACAGTATGTAGACGTCTGCCGCCTTTCCTTCGTGCACAAGGGATCTCAGATCGGAGCACCGAACATTGCCAGCCGGATTGCTTCAGCATTACTGTTAAATCAACTCCTGCACCTCACCTTCGCGCCGCGACCTGAGCCCCTTCCTCGCCGCCTCGAGCGGAGACGAGAGGCGGCTCAGCTACATTGTCACTTCCCCAAACACAACGGCCGCCTGTCATCCCTCACGGAACAACATGCGGCCGCACTACATCACACTAACCGCAATTCACCACACTACACGAAAGCAACTCTCTTGCTCCCTCTCCCTCCGGGTGAGGGCCGGTAGGGCCACCCTCACATTGTCAATGAATCGTCTCCGACTCCCCTCCCCCCGCATTCAACGCCAGATTCCGCACCTCGAAATCCGGATGATTCCTGATGTTGTCGACATTGATCTTGATCTTCGATGGATCAATATCCAGCCGGTAATACCCCAGCCGATTATTCTCCACCACCGACCACCCCTGCCCGATCGACTCCGCCAGTTCATTCTTCATCCGGTACAGATACCGAGCCTGGTTGAAGCCAACCTCGATATCCTCCTTGTACACCCACCCGTTCTGACTGTACGCCCGGAACCAGGCCAGCCGCGCCAGATACTTGAATGATTTTCCGGTCAGCCGCACCGGAAAACCGTTGATGCGGATCAGGAATCGCTCGCGATCATACGTTCCGTCAATCTCGATTGTCTCCGGCGTCGCGGACAACTGCATCGCTTCCGCATCCGGCATCGCATTCGCCATGATCGGTTTCATCTCGACCTCCTCTTTACACCGTTCCAATTGTTCCAGAATTTTTTGTCGACGTTGTTCGTTTGGCACCAGCTTCGCCAACTCCCCCGCCTCGAGCGCCGCCAGCGCGTGCAGCGAGAAAATGTTGGCCGCCTGCAATCGCCCCCAATCGGCCCGAGTGAGCAGCATGCCCACATGCTGATACATCGCCTGAAACTCCGCCGGTAAGCCAAAACGAATAGTGAAAGCCTGCCGGCGCAGTTCATGGACAGCCGACGCCTCGGAATCATCGGCTTCAATCAGCGCCGCCACCGCCGACAGCAGGTGCGCGATCGCCTCGCCCAGTGACATGATCTGTCCCATATGCAACTGGTACCCTTCCTCCAGCCTCTGCACCGGTCGCAGCGACGACCAGTCCTCCAGCAAGAGTAGAGCCTTCACCGCCGACGCCTGACGGAACGTCAGCGTCTGACGGTGGTACGTCGTCCCCAGCAGCATCTGCGCGATCGTGTCGACCGCGCCGCCACAACGACGATACAACTGCTTCACCGGCTCCCGCTCGATCTGCTCACACCGCGTCAGCATCCCCGGCGGAAATTCCACCGACGGCGCGCTCAACGCCAGAGCCAGCCACTCACTGCTCCGCTCCGGATACCCGTGCTCCAATTTCGCCCGGAAATGCACCGCATCCGCAATCGACACCGACGCCTGCGCCGCCGCCCGCCCGAACGGCGTGATCGTCAGCTTCCCACTCACCTCGTCGTACTCGATCAGCTTCAGCCCGACCAGCCGCGCCACTGCCGCCGTCATATCCGGAATCCGGCCTGTCTCGCGGAACTGCAGGGTGTGCCCGAACACCCGCGCGATATCCTCGCGCGATTCGATCAACCCGCACGCCATCATGTTCAAGAGCCAGTCTTCCTGCGGCATCGACGCCCACGCCGACTGAAACGCTTCATCATTCGGCGGCGCGATATACGTCTGCCACAGGATGTCCCGGTCGAATTCCGACTCCGCCAGGATGATCGCCTTGCCCGGACGGCACTTCTTGCCGAATCGCCCCGCCCGCCCGGTCATGTTGTCAAACTCCGCGCGCGAAATCGGCACCAGCACCGGGCGACGGTCCGTCTGCCCCGTGACATACTTGACCGTCTCCAGATAGATCGTGTCCGCCGGAAGATTCACCCCCATCGACAGCGTCGTCGTCGAAAACAGCGCCCGAATCTCCCCCTCGCGATAGGCATCCTCGATCACTTCACGCTGATACGGCGACAGATCGGCGTTGTGAAACGCCACCCCGCGACTCAGACACTGAAGGAGTGAACGAATCAAAAACGACGGTTCCTCGTCGCGCAGCCGCTCGACCGCGCGTGCCGCCGGTGACCATCCGGCCGACGCCGCCAGCGCAAACGCAATCCGCACCGTCTCCTGACGCGATTTCAAAAAGACCAGCGTATTCCCCGCTTCATTCTTGATGCGCGCCACAAACTGCGCCACCGGCTCGGCATCCGCGATCGCCACCTCAAACGGCTCATCACCCTCCACGCCGGTGTTGTACGAGCGATACCTGAACGATCCCCCCGTCGCCACCCCGCGCACCAGATCAACCGGCCGAGCGAGTTCCTCCACCAGTTCCGCCGAAAGCCATTCCGCCATGCGCCGCGCCGCGCCGTCGCCCAGCACCGCCGAGAATGCCAAGAGCGGCGGCGTCGCACCCGACGCCCGCAGTTTGGTGAGCAACCGTTCGAGTATCGCCCCGCGCCCCACATCCGCCACCATCTGCAGTTCATCGATCACGACCAGACCGATATTGCGCAGAATGCCCAGGTCGAGCGTCAGCAGCAGATCAAATTTCTCATAGATGGAAACTGCCAGTTGAAAATCGGTATCTTCGAAGGCTCGATCGTTTTCCGGATGATCCCCGGTCGCGATCAGACAGCGCACCCCGAGCGGGCCGTACGTCTGGCAGAAAAGCCGATATTTCTCCTCGGCCAGCGATTTCAACGGAAAGAGGGTGACCACTTTCTTCCGCGCGGTTAGCGCCCGCATTGCCGCCAGTTCGGCGCAGAACGATTTGCCGGCCGACGTCGGTGCGGTGATGATCATCCCCGACGGTCCGCCGTTGCCGCTCAACCCACCCAGCAATCCTCTCTGCACAGCGCGTGTCTGCACCGGCAGAAGAATCTCCCCCTGGCGTTCCCGCCACACACTGATGATGCGTGACGGCAGCCCCTGCTTCTCCAGATCTCCCAGTTGCATGCTCTTAACTTCTCTCTCGTGCCCTTGTGTCTAATGCGTGGCGTACGTCTCGTGCGCCACGCCTATCGTCGTTATTATTGCGAAACTCTCTCTCCCTCCCTCGTCATCCTGAACCTTCTCCTAAAGGTTCAGGATCTCAGTGTCCATTTCGCCTAAATACGCATCATTGCGAGGTCCGCTCCCCTCCTGCGTCATCCTGAATCATTCCTATGATTCAGGATCTCAGTGTCCACTTCATCTACATACGCGTCACCGCCAGGTCCGCTTCGAGCCGTGGCAATCTTTCAGTTCTGTAGGTCGGGTTCCGGAGCGAGCGTCAGCTCGCGGAGAAACCCGACAACCCCGTTCCGTCAGCTCCTGCGCCGAATCCGCGAAAGGTGTGACCTGACGGCCTCCACCCTTCCCCCTCACACACTACAGCTCTGGTACCCGCACGACGGACAGGCACAGCAGCCGCCCAGACGCATCATCGCCCCACCGCAATCGGGGCAGGTCGACGCATTGGCGTACAGGTACACCTGACGATCCGCAAGAACCTCCGCAACCATCCCCGCATCTATTGGCTCCACAAATGGAATCATCATTTCAGCGCCTCTTTCGCTCCCTACCACCGACGACATTCCCTGACGGTGCATCTGCACCCTCCTTTCCTTCGGATAGGCTTCATTTTGGTGACAAAACAAGAATACTGCACAAGTGTGCAGGTGTCAAGAGAAAAGCACGTCGAGCCCAGCGAAAAATCGCCGAGGGAATCAACCGTCCAGATAATCACTTGCCCGACAAACGATTAACAAATCTCCGAATTATCACATTCTGCCCCCCCTCTGTCCTTCTGAGCCCCCGCACTGTCATTCTGGAGTCGGACAGGGCAAGCGCAAGCTTGGCCTGTCTGGCTCCAGAATCTCGGCCACCACCAATCCCCCCCCCTCATTGTCATTCCGGACCGAAGGTCCGGAACCCATGAGTCCGCTTCGTCTCGGCCCACCTCTCTCACATAAAACCGCGCAACTGTCCATCACCCAAAAACGTAGGGCGCAACCCCGATCCAATCGATCAAGGTTGCGCCCCAGAGCAAATCACTCGTTGCAGCTGGCCTGGCCCCCTACTCGCACCCCGCCTTCAACGGCTCGAACGTGATGAACAGATTATTTATCAACGCCGTCAGATCGCCGATATCCACATTGCAGTCGCCCGTCAGATCGGCCAGCTTCAGGGGCAATATCGGCGTGAACGAAAGGAACAGATTATCAATAAACGCCGTCAGATCACCGATATCAGTTCCGTGCGAATAGTCAATATCACCCAACTGCCAGGTCCGGAAATTGCGCACCGGCGTCTGCACACTCAAGCCGGTCTTATCAAACGCCGTCACACGCCACCAGTAATGCGTCCCGAACGCCAGCGAGTCGGCTACGGTGAATGATGTCACCAGCAGTGAATCGTATGTCTTCTTCACGGCAAATGAAGAATCAACTGCCACTTCCAGCCGGTACCGCACCGTATCACCCGGATCCGGATCATACGACGACGTCCACGCAAACGTCGGCTTCATCTCATAGCTGATCTCCCCGTTACCTTCCGCCGGAGACAACCCGCTGATCGCCGACGGCGGCTCATTCACACCGTTCACCACAAACTGCTGCCAACCCGACGGACTCGAATACAGATGGCCGTCAAAAGCTCGCACACTCCACCAATAACGGCAGTTTTCCGCCAGCGGCGTCGTGATCACGCCTCCGGTGGAATCTGTCCCTTCAGCTATTCCCGTCAGACCGATTCCCGGTCCGGCCACACAATCAGTGTCATGGAATCCCTGGTACTCGTAAGTCAACACATCATGCTCGAGATCAATTGCATTCTCCACCCACAGCGTCGGCATACTGACGGTGAGAGCCAGGTCCACAGGAGATAACTGTACCGGCGTCGATGGCGCCCCGTTCGTGCGAAACGTCGTGTAATGCCACGGCGACCACTGCGCCCCGTCATCTACTCGAATTCGCAAATGGTAACGCACCCCCGCCGCGAGCGGCAGCCCGGCATACGTGACTGATGTGTCGTTCGACGAGACAGCACCGGTCGCCCACATTTCCGCCACCGCCCAATCGTCATCACTGCCCACTTCCAACTCGTACCCTGTCTGAGCCAAATGGACATTCGGCGACCACGCCATGACCGGCGCATCAGTCACGATTTTCGGATTCGCCGCCCGTCCATCCTCGGTAACCAGCCCAACAAACCAGCTTTCAGGCGGCTTCGTCCACTCACTGATATTACCGCAAAACCTCTCGCCGGCACGGCCAAATTCTCCGCCCACCATGAGATAACTGCCCATCGACAGGATCGCCTTCACCGAGCCATTGAAAGTAACACCCGATCCGAGCATCGACCAATCGTGACCGTCCCACGCACCGATCTTGTTGAACTGACGGCCATCGAATTTCTCTCCGGCCACGATCAGCAGATTCCCATACACTTCTGTTCGTCCGAATTCCGAGTAGTTGCTGACCGGAACCGGCGTCCAGAACATCCCGTCCCACGCCGCAAAATTGTGACACACCTCTCCCCCTGCTCTTGTAAACTTCCCTCCCGCCATCAGTCGCCCGTTGAATATACAGAGTTCGGTCACGCTGGTATACCCAGCCGAATCGATTCCGGTCCCCAGCGTTGACCAACCCACACCATCCCACGCGGCGATAAGGTTCGCCTGAAGCGAACCTACCCAGTTGAATCGCCCGCCGACAATGAGCTTGTCGTCATACACTGTCATCGCGTACGCTTGTTCCGACGTAGCCGTGGTCAGCGACTGCCACGAACTGCCCGTCCACTTGGCGACCATGAAGCCCAGCGGTGCCCCATTGTGCCATTGAAAATACCCGGCGACATACAACTCATCGTGGTAGATCCTAAGCACCCTTCCATACCCGTGAAAGGTGTTGTCCATTGCCTGCCAGGCGCCTCCATCCCAGAAAGCGACACTTCCTCTACCACTGGTGGGACCTGCATACCCGCAGGCGACAAGCTGCCCGTCAAACACGATCATGTCTTCCGCCGTGCTCCACGGCATCCCCTCGCTCAATTTCGCCCACGACACACCATCAAACGAGGCAAGCTGTGGCACTCGTGTCGTTCCCGCCGATTGAAACGCCCCGGATGCTACAACCCCCCCGTTGAATTCGCAGAGACTGGTCACCCTTGCGTCAACTCCGTTCCCCATCCCAGTACGCACCCACGTCGCACCGTCTAGAGCTAAGGACCCCAGCCAAGCCTGATCAGTGAAAAGCCGACCATTGTATTCGACGAGAGATTTCGTATGGTCGAGTGCATCTCCGACCGGTTCCCACGTACTTCCGTTGAGGTGAATGACTCCTGATGTCCACGTCGGATTCAGCAGCGCATCTTGGAAGATGCCGGCGGCGTAGAGCTCTCCTCCGATTATCTCCAGATCCTCGCCGCCATATCCAAATCCCCACAGCGGATTGCCCATCGGCACCCACGTCTCCGCCACAAACGTCGCAACCACCATCGAGTCATTGGCTCCGGTGACCACCAGTTGACCATTGAAGTCAATCACGTCATAGAGGATGCCCGGATGGCCGTCGCCGAGCGACTCCCACTTCACCCCGTTCCACCGGGCGACATTCTCAGTGAGCACATCAGTGCCCGACCGGTCGAATAACCCGGCCGCGACCAGTTCACCGTCAAATTCCGTGAGTCCCTGCACTTCCCCCACGGTCGCATGGTGCCTCAGGCCGGTACCCAGAGCTCCCCACGCAAGGCCGTCCCACGTCGCCACCCTGCTCGCGGAAATTCCGCCGATGGTGGTAAACGTACCTCCGACCGCCAGTTTGCCGCTAAACACCGCCAGCGAGTAGACATCGACATCCCCGGCGCCTATCGACTGCCACTGCGCTCCATCCCAGGATGCTACCCCACCTAAATAATGACCGTCTGAATTGCGAAATGTCCCGCCCGCTATCAGCGCGCCGTTGTAGACACACAACGCATACACTATCCCATCATCAAACCCCGTCGGAAACGGCGCCCACGATACCCCATTGAACATCGCGACATTATGGGCCGAATCCGCATCGACCGAACTGATCTCCCCCGCCACAATCAGTTTGTTATCGAATACAACCTGTGCTTCGATATTCCCAACCGGCCCCGGCAGGTTAAACCCGGCGGCCCAGTAGACGTCGTCAGGCTCTGCCGCCCGTACCGGGCCTGGCACGGCAACACCCAACAGGGCAGCTAGGACAATGATTGATAGTAAGTAGTTGGAACGACACATAACGCCCTCGAATCGGCGCTGATGGTTTGGATTCACATATGTGGTAACTATGTATATGTAACATAGCGTTGCGCATCCATTTGTCAACGCTTTCTTTCCGCCCCCGCCGCCTCGAGCCCTTCGGCTTCGCTCAGGATAAACTTCGACGAGAGGCGATCTGAATGCATAACCACTTCCGCCTTTCCCCACGTGTCACCCCCGCCTCCCCCAATGTCACCCCCGCCTTGAGCGGGGGCCCATCTTACAAACCGTTTGGGCAACTGGCGCAAGCGAACCGCCGGGCTGAGCGGAGTCGAAACCCGATCAGGTTCCCCCCCCACAAAAAACCCGAGGCTCTCACCTCGGGCTTCATAGCAATCTTTCCCGCTCGCCGCGCTCAGACTTCCATCACTTCCTTTTCCTTCTTCGCAATGATGTCGTCAATCTGGCGAATATAATCATCCGTCGATTTCTGAATCTTGTCCAGCGCTTCCCGTTCCTGGTCTTCGGAAATCTTGTGGTCCTTCAGCGCCTTCTTGAGATGTTCGTTGGCGTCGCGACGAACATTGCGCACCGCTACCCGTCCCTCTTCGGCCAGGTGCTTGCAGTGCTTGACCAGATCGCGACGGCGCTCTTCGTTCAGCGCCGGCACTGGAATGCGAATCAACGTCCCGTCAGCCGATGGATTAAATCCGAGATCGGCCTTCTGGATCGCCTTGATGATTTCGCCTACGGTCGTCTTGTCAAACGCCTGCACTGTCAGTAATCGTGGCTCCGGCGCGCTGACCGTCGCCACCTGGTTGAGCGGCATCAACGATCCGTATGCCTCCACCTTCACTGTATCCAGCAGGTGCGCCGAGGCCTTGCCGGTCCGCACGACATGCAGTTCCCGCACAATCGCCTCGACCGTCTTATGCATTCTGTCTTTTCCGTCTTTGATTATTTGATCTACCATAGTACACCCCTACGAGTAGTAATATCGTCCCGCTCAGCAGATCAGGGTGCCCACTTGCTCGCCGAGAATCACCTTGCGGAGAATCCCCGGTTGCTTGAGAGCAACCACGCGGATCGGTATCCGGTTTTCCTTGAGTAATGAGACCGCCGTCGCATCCATGACGCGCAGTTCCTTGGTGAGCACTTCCATATACGTCAACTGCGGAAAGAACTTGGCGTCGGGCACCTTCTTCGGATCGGCAGAATACACCCCGTCGACGTTTGTCGCCTTGATCATCACCTCCGCGCCCACTTCGGCCGCCCGCAGCGACGCCGCCGTGTCCGTGCTGAAATACGGATTGCCGGTCCCCGCCGCCAGGATGACGACGCGGCCCTTTTCCATATGTCGCACGGCGCGCCGGCGAATGTACGTCTCGGCAAACGCCTCGATCTTCACTGCCGACATTACGCGCGTATATATCCCCATCTTCTCCAGCGTATCCATCATCGCCAGCGAATTCATGACCGTCGCCAACATCCCCATGTTGTCCGCTGTCACGCGATCCATGCCGCGCTCCGACGCATGCAGGCCGCGGAATATATTCCCGCCGCCCACCACGACGCCGATCTCGATCTTGAACTGTTTGATGTCCTTGATTTGCTCGCAGATGGACACCACGGTCGCGGTGTCAATACCAAACTCCCGGGGTCCCATGAGGGCCTCGCCCGAGAGTTTCAGAAGAATTCGCTTGTACGCCGGTTTCGGGCCGTCCTCGCTCATACGTCACTCACCAAGACGGAAGCGGACGAACCGCTTGATCTGGATATTCTCGCCCAGCGACGCCACTGTCGCTTTCACCAGATCCTGAATGGTCCGGTCATTGTCCTTGACAAAGGCCTGTTCCAGTAGAACGGTTTCGGCGAAATACTTCTCCATCTTGCCGTCCACGATCTTATCGATGATGTTGGCCGGCTTCTTCTCGTTCTCTACCTGGTGCTTGAAAATATTCCGCTCGCCGGCGACCATGTCCTGATTCAGATCCTCACGACGAACCGCCTGCGGATTGGTCGCGGCGATCTGCATCGCCACGTCGCGCACAAACGTCCGGAACTGATCGGTGCGCGCTACGAAATCGGTCTCGCAGTTCACTTCCACCAATACGCCCAGCTTGTCACCGGGGTGAATGTACGTGGAAATAATTCCTTCCGACGTTGCCCGCCCTTCTTTCGAGGCGGCCTTGGCAATGCCGCGCTCGCGCAGCACCTGCACCGCTTTTTCGACGTCGCCATTCGCTTCCGCCAACGCCTTCTTGCAGTCCATCATCCCCGCGCCCGTCTGGTCGCGGAGTTCCTTTACCAACTTTGCATTTATATCCATAGGTCCGAAATAATCCTGTCTCGTTATTCAGCGCTCTCGCCCTTGGGCTTATCTTCGATTGACACGTAGGTCGACAGCGGCATCCCGCGCTCGGCCTCAACCGCCGCTTCGATCATTGCCTGGTTGACGTTCCCCTTTGCATCCAACGCCGCCTGCACCAGCTCGCGCAAAATCAGGCGAATCGACTTGATCGCGTCGTCGTTGGCCGCGATCGGAAAATCGATCGGATCCGGATCGGCGTTGGTGTCGAGAATCGCGATGATCGGAATGCCGAGCTTCTTGGCTTCCGCGACCGCGATCTTCTCTTTCTTGGCGTCGACGACGATCATCAGTCCGGGCAGGTAATTCATCTCTTTGATGCCGCCCAGAATTTCGGTCAGCTTGGCGGCCTCGTTCTCCATCATGGCACGCTCTTTTTTCGTGAATTTTTCGAGCGTGCCGTCTTCGCGCATCTTCTCGATATCTTTGAGCTTCTTGATCGAGTTCTTGATCGTGTTGAAGTTGGTGAGCATCCCGCCCAGCCAGCGCTCCGTGACGTAGAACCCGCGGCATTTCGGCGCCTCTTCCAGAATGACCTCGCGCGCCTGCTTCTTGGTGCCGACAAACAAGATCGACTTGCCTCCCTGCACCACCTCGCGCACTTTGCGCTTGGCCTGCTCGAGGGCGTTGATCGTCTTCTGCAGATCGATAATGTAAATGCCGTTGCGCGCGGCAAATATGAACGGCTTCATCTTCGGGTTCCATCGGCGCGTCTGATGGCCGAAATGAACACCCGCTTCCAGAAATTCGCGTACCTTTGGTGTGATCATACGATTCCTTATACCTCGGTTTACCTTTACCCTGACGTCTTCCCCGGTGGAAACCCGATCGGGACCGTTCACCAGGTCGGTCAGGATTGCCATTTCCCCGCCGCTAAGGCGGGGATCATCCCGCGCCTACCGCTTCGAATACTGGAAGCGTTTGCGCGCTTTCGGACGACCGTACTTCTTGCGCTCCACGACGCGCGGGTCACGGGTCAAAAGACCTTCCCGACGCAGCAGTTGGTGCGAGCTCGGATTGAGTTTGACCAGGGCGCGCGCTATCGCCATGCGAATCGCACCCGCCTGACCCGACAACCCGCCGCCGTTGGCAAAACAATGCACGTCCAACTGACCTATGGTGTTTGTCGCCACCAACGGCCGCTGGGCGTGATCGACCAACGTCTCGCGTGCCAGGTACTCGTGAATGCCTTTGCCGTTGACGGAGACATTCCCCTTGCCCGGCACGACATGCACGCGCGCAGTCGCCTCTTTCCGGCGTCCGGTCGCTTCATACTTCTCAGAAGTTGCTGTCGCTGACATATCCCTCACAGATTACCGCAATTGAAGTTTCTCCGGACGCTGCGCCTTGTGCGGATGCTCAGCCCCGGGATAGACATGTAACTTTTTGATCATCTTGCGCCCTAGACGCGTCTTCGGAAGCATACGCCACACCGTGTGCTCGACCAGGCGCGCCGGACTCTTCTTCAAACGCTCTTCCAGCGTCTGGGTCCGCAAACCACCTGGATACCCACTGTAGTTGTAATACTTCAACCCCTGCATCTTCGCGCCCGTTACCTTCAGGGAAGCCGCGTTTACTATAATCACATGATCACCAGTGTCGATGTGCGGCGTAAAGATCGGCTTGTTCTTGCCCCGCAAGATACACGCCACCTTAATCGCCACCCGCCCGAGCGTCTGGCCCTCCATGTCGACTACGTACCACTTCCGCCCATTCGGGTCGATTGTGGGAAGAAACGTTTTCATCACTCTACCTAACCTACTGGGTTGTTTCAACATCCAGAAAAGCCTTCAAATATATGCGCCAGAGACCGTTTGTCAAGTGTTGCCTGCCATTTTAGTACAACCATTCCGCAAATACCGCCACCCCGCCGACACATCATCAAGCCACTCTCTTACAACAACTTATCTATCCGCCGGTTCCGCAGTCTCCGCTTCGACGTAAACTCCGCCGCTGCCCAAACAATAAAGGCAGAGCGACCTCGCTCTGCCCTCTGCTGTTCATCTGTTCTGTGGCTGCTCTCTCTCCGTCACGCGTTCTTCTTCCTCACGAGCTTATAACGCGGATCAAACCGCTTCCCTTTCGTGCAATCGCCGCACGATGCCATCCGCAGAACCTTCTGCCGATTATACTCTTTCCCGCAGGTCGGACAGGCATACACAAACCGTGGCGCTTTGTGAAGCGACGGATGATAATTGGCCTGCACCGACGCCCCCACCCGCTTCGCTTCCCTCTTGAACGCCGCGTTGTGCTTGAAGTGCTTGATGTGGATCATCTCGTGCTTCAGCGTGTCGGCAATCTCTTCCGGGAAAATCTCATGGTACTTTCGCCCGATCCGAATCAGCTTCTGGCGCGGCGTGTACGAACCGGCCGAACTCATCCGCTCCGAATACAGAATCGTCACTCTCGGCAGACTCCCCGCGAAATACGTCAGATTGAACCGGTCGAACATCGCATACAAATCGACCGCGCTGGGCAAGGCCGTCGCCTTCGGAACCGGCAAAAACTGCGTCGCGCGCACCGCCACCTCGCGCCCCTCTTCGAGAATGCGCGTGTGCATCGTCGCCGGCGCCGGCACCGTGATCGGCTGAGGTGAAAATAGATCAAGGACGGCCGAAACCGCCGCCCGCAATTGCCGTCGCGTCTTGGACTTCATTGATTGGTCACCGACTCCCTGACATCCAACCCTATCCTTATGGTATCGGCAGGATGATTCCCGAACCACATCCTTCCGATCCGCCCTCTCTTTCGATCACCCCTTGACCCGGCCGCCCGGCCGAATCCCCTGATCGGTGATGAAGCCGCTTATCAAACGGTTTGGCGTGACATCAAACGCCGGCGCATAGACCACGACTCCCTGCGGAGCCGTCCGTTTGCCAAACCCCTCGGTCACTTCGGCCTCTCCCCGTTCTTCGATCACAATTTCCTCGCCGGTCGCAATCCCGGGATCAAACGTCGACGTCGGCGCCGCCACGTAAAACGGAACCCCATGCTCCTTTGCCAGCACCGCCACTGAGTAAGTGCCGATTTTGTTCGCCGTGTCTCCATTCCGCGCAATTCGATCGGCCCCGACAATCGCTATCTTGATTTTTCCCTGAGCCATCAACATCCCCGCCACCGAATCGCAAATCAGCGTGACCGGAATCCCTGCTTCTTTCAACTCCCACGCCGTCAGCCGCGCCCCCTGCAAGAGCGGCCGCGTTTCGTCCGCATAGACGCAAATCTTCTTCCCCTGCTCAACCGCAGTATAGATAACCCCCAGCGCCGTCCCAATCCCGCCCGTCGCCAACGCCCCGGTATTGCAGTGCGTCAATATCACGTCGCCGTCTCGAACCAGTTCCGCCCCATTCCGCCCGATCCGCCGGCACATTTCTTCATCTTCGTGGTGAATCGCCTCCGCCTCCCGCCAGAGCAGCGCGAGGGCCGCCTCCAGCGAACTCGGCCTCCCCTTTTGGTAAGCGTCCCGCACTCTATCCAACGCCCAGAACAGGTTGACCGCCGTCGGCCGCGCCGCCCGGATCTCCCCGATTATCTTGTCGACCGCCGCATCGTCGAACTTCCCCACTTGCCTCACGCCCACCGCCACGCCATACGCCGCCGCTATCCCAATGGCCGGCGCTCCCCGGACCTCGAGCCGTTTGATCGCCCCGATGATCTCCTGGTAGTCGTCCAACTCACGGTAGATCGTCTCCGCCGGCAGCCTGGTCTGATCCAGCAATCTCAGCTTGTCGCCCACTCGCTCCAGAGCTTTGACCATCACGCCTGCTCCCCCATGATTTGAAACACCACCCGGCGCGTCCGCTGACGATTATCGCACTCCACCAGTACCACCTGCTGCCACTCTCCGAGTATCAACGTCCGGTTCACGAACGGTACCGTCACATCCGGCCCGAGCAGCGCCGCTCGCAGATGCGAGTACCCGTTCCCGTCTTTCCACTTGTCATTGTGATGATACTGCCCTCCCGAGGGAATCACCTGCTCGAGCCATTTCGCCAGATCGGCCACCAACCCGTCCTCATATTCCATCGTCGTCAACCCGGCTGTCGACCCCGGTACAAACGCCACCACAATCCCCGACTCTATGGCCGACTGATCGATCGCCCGCTGAAGCTCCGGCGTGATATCGATAATCTCTCCCGGTGCCGTGTCAAATTCTATCGCCTGCGTGTTCACCATTTGCTATTTCATCCCCCCCGGCGATCCCTCTCGCCTGTTGTATACAGTCCGACGCACCTTTTTCGTCGAAGTCTTGTCCAGTTCCTGCATCTGCACCGTATACCCCACAATTCGCTTGTACCCGGCCAGATGATCATTCACGTCAGCTACGCACTTCTCCAGAGCCGATGCGATCAATACCTCATTCGGCCGCTCCACCTCCATGCCAAACTCAAGCCGGAACTGCTCAAAGTCGGGCACGATGATCGCCCGCACCTCTTCTCCCTGCCGCCCCTCTTTGCGTTGACCGAACACCACCGACTCGCCGATCAACAATTGCTCGTTCAGCCGCTCCTCGAGTTCTTCCGGATGAATGTTCTTTCCTGCCGCCGACACGATCACGTTTTTCGCCCGCCCCGTAATCCAGAGGTGTCCATCATGCTCCCGCCCCAGATCGCCGGTGTGCAGCCATCCGTCACGAATCAACTCGGCCGTCTTGTTCGGATTCTCCCAATACCCCGGCGTCACCGCCTCGCCTCGGACGAAGATTTCTCCTTCCCCCTCTTCATTCATGTCAACGATCTTCACTTCCAGATTATCCAACGCCGTACCAATCGAACCAAACTTAATGTCGTCCAGCCGATTTACGGAAATCACCGGCGCGCACTCCGTCAGTCCGTACCCCTGCACGAAATCAATCCCCAGGTAATTGAAAAATCGCCCGATCGCCGGCGAAACCGCCGCCCCTCCCGACACCAGCAGCCGCACCGACGACAAGCCCGCCTTCCGGCGCAACGGCCGGTACAGCTCCTTGCCCCATTTCCAGCCCAGTTTCCAGCCCAATGCCGAGAGCACCCAGAGTAACTTGAACAACACTCGTCGATACATCGGCGCCGAGGCAATCCCCCGCTGCATCGCCTGGTACATCTTCTCGAACAACAGCGGTACTCCGCACATGATCGTCACGCCGTTGTGAGCAATATCTTCCAGAATCTCCTTGGACTTCAGCGATCGGGCATAGGCTACCGTCGATCCCCGCGTGAGCGGCGACAAAAATCCACAGGTCGCCTCAAAGGCATGATTGAGCGGCAACACGGACAGAAATATATCCCCCTCCCCGAAATGCAGAGCCCGCGCGACCCCGTCAAGATTGGACAGCAAATTGGCATGCGTGAGCATCACCGCCTTCGGGTCACCCATCGTCCCCGAAGTATAGATGAGTACTGCCGGTTCTGTCCATTCCATCCGCTCTTCTGTCGTGACTGGCGACGCCGGTACTGTGGCCGATATCCCGCCGAACATCTCATCCATCGACAGCACCAGTATGTCCGAATGCCGCTCTGCCAACAGCGCGTGAAATGCCGCCGAGGCGAACATCACCCGCAAACCGGCGTGGGCGACAATGTGCGCAATCTCCTTCGGCTTCAAATTGGCGTCGATCGGCACCACCGTCTTGCCTGCCGCCAGAATCGCCAGGTAGGCCATCGGCCATTCCGCCCGGTTCTCCGCCAGCAGTCCGATCCGGTTCTGCGCGGCATACGGCGACTCTGACAACACGTCCGCTAAGCCGGAAATGACTGCCAGCATCTCCCCGTAAGTGTATTGCCTGCCTCGACCACCGGCCGCTCTGATCGCCACCCGATCCGGCCGCGCTCGCGCCGCCCGTTCGAATTCAGCAAACAGGTTGCCCGGCCCGGTAATGACCGCTCGTTGCCCTATCTTCTGCATTCTGCTAATGTATCAGAAAACAGTAATCGGTAAAAGAGGAAAGCGCACCATGCCGCCTCCCCAAATGAAGTCGCCGGCGCGTCTGTTGGCGGACGCGCCGGCGATTACGAAGTGCAAATAAGAGACGGTAGACTAGTTTATGGACACCTTGTGCGAGAGCGCTATACTGCCGCGCGGATCGCTGTCGGTGAAGTTGATATTGAAATCGCCGGTCCCGGCAGCCGGGGCCGTCCAAATGAACCCGCTCGCAACACCATACGGATCGGTATCATGCGTTGCCGATACCACCGTACCCGAACTCGAACTCAGGGTGATCGTGTGATCAGCCAGCGGGTTGCCCCAACGATCCTTGACGGTCACGGTGAAGTTCAGGTTCTCGCCGTTGGAGGCTGAAGTTGATCCCTCAACATCACTGTTACCCGCATACGCCATCCCCGTTTGCAGAGTGACATTGATTCGCGTTACGGCTCCCGCCGACCAATAGAGCAGTTGATCGACGTCGCCGATTCCGTCGTCGATTCCGACGCCGCCCAGGTTCGAGTTGTCGACCTGAAGCGTCGGCGCCGTCAACTTAACAGTTGCCCACGACGAATAGCATCCGTCGCCCAGCGTTCCGCCGGTCACACCGATCAATCGGGCGTCGGCTTTGAACTCAGTCGCATTGGCCACCGGGTTGTCGTTCAAGTCCAGCCCAATCACCGATATCGAGTACTTGCTCGCGCCGTCGGCGTAGATCTGGGCCGGCACGCCGGTCACCATAAGCGTGTCACAGATATGCGAGTTGAAAAACATGCTCGTATCGGCAACCTTGCCGCCGTACGTCTCGGCAATGATATACACGCGCCCGTCAGCCGTGGCGATATTCGTTCCGGATATCCAGAGCGTCGTGGCAATGCCCTCATGGTCCAGCGTCCGCAGTTCATACGCCTTCATCGTCCCTTCATCGCAGGTGAAATACACCACTGTCGAATCAGGAACAGGATTCATAAAGGTATCCGAAACCACGGCCGCCACTTTGACCAGTTGTCCCACATTATCCCAGTAGTCGACATTGCAGAATTCGGCGCCGACCACGATATGCTTCGGCGGGCCGGACGCGACCAGAATCTGCGTCGCGCTTGACAGTACCAGGTTGGACCATGCACGCACCCGGATCGTCCCCGACTTCGTGCCCGAATGAATCGGCGCCGTCGCCCGGCCGCTCACATCCGTCGCCACCGAGTAGACTGAATCGCCGGCCGTCGTACCGATCCACTCATCGCCGCCCGGTCCGTCGACGATCGCAAAATTGACCACGACTCCTTCCGGAATCAGGTTGCCGTACACGTCGTACAGCGTCGCGCGAATGAGCCCGGTCTCTATCCCGCCCGTCGCCCGCACCTGCAGTACGTTGGTGTCGGACATCAGATAAATCGAGTACACTTCGGCGTTGGGGCGAATCTGCACCGACGCTTCTCCATACCCGGAGATTCCGCCGTCGGACACCGTTGCCCGAATGTAGGCCGTCCCGGTGATCGTCCCCGGCTTGAACCACAGTGTGGCGCTGCCGTTGCCGTTCTTCGTCTTCACGGTGGAAGCGATGACACCCATCGCGTCCCAACTGCTGTTTTCGTTACCGTCGAAAAGCAGCGAATCCACTCCCTGTGTCCAGTACCCGTTGCCGTCATTATCTGCGAATTTTTCGCCCGCCACCACTTTCACCAGCGTCGAATCGGGAGCCGTGGCGCCCAGAGCGTCGCGCACAGCGATCGTCACCTGGGCCGAATCAGTGGCATCCGCGATGATCAGGCTCGGCGAGACGCTCACGGTCACGTTACCTGTGCCGCTGCCGCCCCCGCCTTCTGTCGAGATCACCAGGTTGGCGTTGTCGCTCAACGATGCCGTCGCGGCCGTGGCCGTGATGGTCGCCGACGCCTCGTTCAGCGCGGTGAACACAGTCGCCGCTATGCCGTCGGCGTCAGTCGTGGCTGTTGTCGGTGTAAAATACCCGGCACTCGACGGTGCCACGGTGAACGCCACGTCCACTCCCGCCACCGGCGTCGCGCCGTTCATCATGACTGCCTCAACGACCGATGACCCGCTCGTTGAAATTGAACCTGGATTCGCCGTCACGATTAACGTGTTCGTCGTGGGCGAATCCGAGCTGCTGCTCGAATCGCAGCCGGACAGAATCAGCATACCGCCCAGCAGTACCATGATTCCGATCAGCCACAGACCTTTTGTACGCATACGCATTTCCTCGTTGTTTATCGAAAGACCTTGCATTTTTACCGTTTTTGGGAACCCGTCTCCACCCTGTATTAATCGGCACTTCACCGGCTTTTTTAACCAATGAAAAGCCCCCGATTCGCTCCGAATCGGGGGCCAGGCTGGTATGATTCGTCAGTCTCGACTTACGGCTTCACCGCGAGATTCTCGTCGACGATATTCGGCGTCACGAAAATCACCAGGTCGCGGCTCTCTGTCCGCGTCCGCGAATACGAGAACAACATGCCGACGATCGGAATGTCCTTCAGGAACGGTACCCCGATCTTGTCCCGGGTCTCGTCCTGCGTCGTCAGGCCGCCGATCACCGCCGTCTGTCCGTTGGCCACGATCACGTGCGTCTCGGCGTTATTGGTGTTGATGATCACGCCGTTCGCGTCGAACTCGTACGTCGACCGCTCCGGCTTCAGATACATCAGAATCTGGTTCTCCGCCGTAATATGCGGCGTCACGGTCAGAATTGTGCCGACCTGTTCGAACTTGATAACCACGTTACCGGCTTCGTCATACTGTTTCACCGGCACCTTCTGACCCATCTGGATCTTCGCTTCTTTGTTGTCCAGCGTCGTGATCTCCGGATGCGCGACAATTTTCCCCTTGCCGCTCGACACGATTGCCTGCACGATGGCTTCAACCGACCAGCCGTGCTGCAGCGCCGTCAACTTGTACCCGGCCGAATTGTCCGTCAACCGCTCGGTCTTCACTTCGCCCGTCGACTTGTACGACCGGCCGCTCTCGGTGGTATACGTGCCCGAGGCTGTCCAGTCGACGCCGTATTCTTCCAGGCTGTTCGTGGACAGCTCCACCAACTGCGTCGAAATCTTGATCTGCTTGGACGGCTTGTCCAGCTCTGAAATGTACCCGAGCACCGTCGGCAGGTTGGTCGGCACTTCCTGTATGATCACCGAGTTTGACCGCTCGTCGCTGATGGCAACGCCGCGCTCGGTCATCAGACCCTTTACCGACTTCACGATGTCGCCGGAGGTCGAATTCGAAATCGTCACGATCTTCGTTTCCAGCGGTACCAGTTGACGCTGCTCCTGGTCGTGCTTCCGTTCTTCGGACTGCTCAAGCCGATATTCCACGGCCGGCATCACGCGAATGTAGCCCGACGCCTCGTCGACGACCGCCAGGTCATAGGTGCGGCCGATGATGTTCATGGCGTCACGCCACAACACATCGGTCAACTTGATCGTTACCGTCCCCTGAACCTTGGGCGACACGACGACATTGACGCCGCCGTAGTCAGCCAGGAACGTCAGTACGGAGCGAATGTCCGCCGCCTGGAATTGCAGATTCTTGATCGGTTTTGAAGGATCGCGACCCTCTTCCGCCATTGCCGATACGACAAAGGCCAGAAGCACCAGGGCCACGAATCCACCCACCCATGCTTTGCGAATTGTCTTGCCACTCATATCCACACCAGCCTTTCGTTAGATCTCTTCCATTTTGAGCGCCACCGTACGCGTCCAGCCATACTCGAATATCTGGAAGTACACGGTGTTGTCCTCGATCCGAAGCACGTATCCCTTCTGGACTTTGTCACCGGATTCGAGAATGTAGCTGAACCCATCCTTGTCCTCGAACAGGGCGCGATCTCCGTTCATTCCCTTCGCCTCGATGATGCCAACCAGGCGCAGTCCGTCAACATTCGGCACCGCCTTCTCGGTCGGGCGCGAGGTGGTCCGGCTCTCGTCGATCAGCGTCGCAAACGGATCGCGATGCCCCTTCGACTGGTACTTGATCACCAGACGCTTCGGGAATTCGGCAATCATCGTCCCTTTGAACTTGGCCGCCTGGGCCGGGTTGCGTCGGAATCGAGCGGTCGACGACGTATCGTTCGGCCGGTCAGTCAAGTCGCTCTCCGTCAGGTCATCTTCCTCGTCCACCGGGGCGTTCGGATCTACCGCCACCATCAGATCTTCTTCCGCTATGGTATCGGCGCCGTATTCCGGCGACGGAATCGCGGCCTTGTCCGTAACCGTCGGCTTCGGCTCTTCCTTGTCCGGCTTTGCCACCGTCGGCTTGTCGGTCGGATTTGCGGTAGCCACTGTGGCCGCAGGCGTAGCCGCCGGCTTAGGTATTGTAGCTGGAACTGCAGGCACCGTCGTCGGCGTCGGTTTCACTTCCGGCTTGACGTCGTCGGGTCGTCTGCTGCGCTACCACCGGTGTCGCCGTAGGCTTGCTGGCCGCTACCACCGGCGTCGTCGCTGGCTTCTCGCCGGCGGGCGTTGCCAAAGGCTTCGCCGCCGGAGTAACCGGCGTCGCGGGCTTATTCTCTACCGGCTTGGCCGGCGTAACCGCCGGAGTGCTCGCAACGACCGCCGGCTTCGGCGTCGCTGTCTCGGACTTCGGCGTGATATTCTGCTTCTCGGTCGGTGTTGCCGCCACTGTCATCGGCTTGGCAGTCGCCGGCGTTGTCGGCGTCGATGCCACCGTCGCAGGCTTTGTCACCGTTGTCGGCGTCGATGCCACCGTCGCAGGCTTTGCAGCCGGTGTCGGTGTCGCGGCAGCCGCCGGAATCGTTTCCTTCTTCACCGTCGGCGTGCTTGTCGCCACTACCGGCTTCGTGGCCGGCATGGGCGGCGCAAGTGGCGTGGCCGGTTTGGCCGTCGCCACCGTCGCCGGTGTCATCGGCTTCGGCTCAGCTTTCGGCGTCGCCGGAACCATCGGCTTCGGCTCCGTCTTGGTCACCTCGACCACCGCCGGCTTCTGCGCCACAGTCGTCGGGACAGCCGCCTTCGGCGTCGCCGGTACCGTCGGCTTCTCGTTCACCGTCGTCGGTTTTGACGCCGTCGGTTCTGCCTTGGCCACCGGTTTCGGCTCGACCGCTGGCGTTGCCGGCTTGACCGACGTCGTGACAGCCGTTTTAGGGCTGCCAAGACTGGCCATCCGATCGCCCTCCGCCATCTTCCGTTGTTCATCAGTCGTAGCCGGCTTGGCCGCAGCGGCCGTCGCCGGTTTCGGCGTTACGCTGGCCATCGCCGGCATCGGTGTCGGCGACGCTATCAGCGTGGCCGGAACGACCGTCGCCGACGACCAATTGACGAACGGCTTCACCGACTTGTCGGTGAAGTATACGTAAATGGCATTCCCCTTCTGTTCCACTCGGTACAACGGCGCCTTCGTCATGTCAAACACGATTCGCACTACCTTCTCCGGATCCACCGAATACTGGCTGGTGCGGATGCTCGTGATCGGACACTCCGGCAGCTTGTCGAACACCTTGGCGGTCAACCCGTGCGTGGCCGCCAGGACGTCGAGAATAACTCGATGCCCGCGCCCCTCCTTGGGTATCTCCGTCTGGTGCGCAAACCGAATCGGGCCGTCAACATCTATCCGAGCCACTGTCTGGTTGTCCTGATACGACAACGCGACCGTGGTCACTTTCGCAGCATACGCTGAAGACGAAGCGACCAGCGCGATGACGAACAGGGTGTAGATCATCTTTTTCATCTCTGGCAGCCTCCTACAGCACTACTTCTTTCAACCGCTCCTCTTCCTTGACGTAATACGTCGACAAGGTGAAGCTCGCGGTTATGGTCTCTTTTTTCTTGCCGATCTCCATGGGCTTCGACGGGCTCTCCACGTTGGCCTGTCCCGCCTTGGTGATCGACACGTTCTGCGTCTTGATATTCATGTTCGACACGTTCGCGATAAACGGAAAGTTCGCCACGTAGCTGATAAACTGTCCGAAATCGTGATATGTCCCCGTCATCTCTATATTGTATGACGCGATATTGTAGAACTCTTCCGATCCGATTTGCTGCGGCTCAAGTTTCGTGATCCGCGCGCCGGTGATGGCCGACGCCGTATGGAGCTGCACCAGCATCGACGGAATCTGCTTCACTTCCGGAAGCAGGGCCTCGATCTCGTTGTACCGCTTCAACAAGTCGCCGTATTCCAGCTTGAGGGCTTCGAGCGACTTCGCCTTCATCTCGACATTCTTAAGATCGGTCGTAATCGTTTCAAACTCCTGGCTCTTCATATCGATCTTCGCGTCGTAGCTCTGATACACGCGCGAATACCATAAGTACACCACCACAAAGGCCGCCAGGAGTGCGATCACGAACTTCTGCGTTTTCGGGTCTTTCAAATCCATGACGACTCCCTTAGTTCAGACTCTCGTGAGTGGTTGATGTCGCGTCGGCCCCGTCTGCCCCCTCTTCGGGCTGCATGGCCAACTGGCGAAGTTCCTCGTCCGACAGGTAATGCACGTTCGCTCCCAGCACAAACGTGTACGCCTTGTAGCCGTCGCCGAACTTCGTCTCCGTGGTCGACTTCAATTCGACATCGTCGAAGAAATCCGACCGCATCAGATTGATCATCAGCGCGGCCAGCGAATTGAGCGAGAAGGCATACCCCTCGACCTCAATCTGCTGCACCGGCAGCGTCTGCTGCTCCCCGGCTCCGGCCGCTGGCGCCTTCGCTCCGGCGGACGGCTCGTTCTGCACGATACCCGTCGTACCGTCGGAGTTCTGCTTGGTCGTGGTCGCCGCCTTCTTCTCCGTCTTGCTGATCTCCTTGAATGAACCCAGCCAGACGAATTCCGGTACGTCGTTCGCCACGTCCTCGAGTATGCGCACCCACGACGAACGGTTGCGGTCGAGTCGCTCGACCGCCGTCATTCGCCGCGTGATCTTGTCTTTCACGTCGGTCAGCGCATCGACCATCTGGATGTCCTGCCGAAGCATGGCCGCCCGCTGATTCGCCTTGTCGATGTTGCTCTCCAGACGGTTCAACTGCTGCATCTGCCAGAAGGTGACGCCGATCAGCATCGACAGCCAGACCAACGCCCCGCCGGCGACATACATGCCGCTCTTGCCGAACGAGAAACCGGCCCCGCCTCTTGCGGTACTCTTTCGGAAGTAGATTTATTTCTATCATGGGAAACTACCTCACTTTCCGCATGGCTAAGCCGACCGAGACCGTCAGCAACGGCGCGATCTTCTCCGGCTGCAGGTACTGGAACAACTCCGGATCATAATCGACGTTGCGCAGCGGATTGGCGATTTCCAGCGGGATATTCAGCTTCGACTGCAGGTACTCGGGCAGGTACGGAACCAAGGCGCCGCCGCCGGACAGCACGATCCAGTCGATGGTTTCAATCTTGGTCTGCGATCTGAAATACGAGAACGCCAGCTCGATGCCGGAGATCAGTTCATCGGTCGCCGACACGATCGTCGCCTTGAGCATGTCCTGGTCGATCGTGTCCGACATCTCACCCTTGATCGCCTTGCTGGTCAGTTCCGGATTCAGACGGAATTCCTTCTGGATGGCGTTGTAGATTTCGCGCGTTCCGGCCGATACGTCGCGCGTCGCCTTGAACATCCCGTCGTGCAGAACGTGATGTTGGTGACGTCGTGCCCGATATTCACCAGCGCCGTCATCTTGGTCGGATCGATGTCGTAGTTGTTCTCGTAGGCGTTGAGCATGGCGAACGCGTCGTCGTCGACGATCACCGGACGCAGCCCGCAGTCCTCGATCAGTCTCAAGATACATCTGGAGGTACTCCTTCGCGGGCGGCGACCAGCAGGACGTCCATCTTGTTGATTTCGTCGTCGGTCTTGATGACGTGGTAGTCCAGCGAGACGTCGTCGACGTCGAACGGGCGCCCGCTGTTCGGTTTCGAACAGGATCGCCTGCTCCGCTCCGGCCCGGTCTTCTTGTCGATGGTGAACTTGTCGGTGATCACGCCGTGGCCGGAAATCGACACGACCACGTCTTTGATCTTGGGGTCGGTCTGATCGATCAGCGACTGGATGTTGAAGATGACCGCTTCGCGATCGCGAATCTCATCGGCGACGATCGCCTCCGGCGGCAGTTCGCGGATGCCGATCGCGGCCACCGAATACCCCGTCCGCGAGTGATTCAACTTCACCAGCTTGATCGAACTGGCGCCGATATCCAGCCCGACCGTACTGTTGCTCCGTCGTGCAAAGATCATGGCAATCTCTTTATCCTAAAGTGTCTTTCATTTCCATTTGACAGGCACATCGTTCCTGTTAGTGTATCGGCATGAATCCTTAGGCAATTAACCCTCAGCCTCCGAATTTTCCCCCTCCCCTTCCCGAGAAGCTTTCAGGGAGAATTCTTCCCTTCTGGCTGGTCGTCTCAGAGTATCGGCCATTCCTGACCAAAAGTTGAACCGTCCTCGGTTTTTTCCTGCAACCCCTTCTCCGCCAAATGAAAAGCCCCATCCCTCAGGATGGGGCTCATACCTCTGATTACGCCGTCCCCGGCGCTGCCATCAACTCGATTCGGCCGTCCCCGCTCACCGCACCGGAATCAATACATCCAGACCTGCATCGCTACCCGACCAGTCGAGGCCAAAACGCTGGTCGTTGATGTCCCGATTACTTTCGGCGTATACCCCAATGACCAGATATTGCCGTTACCGGTAAATCCGGCTGAGCCGTTCGGACGAAACGTGATGACGTCGTTGTCACAGTCAGTGTCAAGCCACACCATTTGGCGCGGCAACGTGTCGACGCGAAGCACCGAATCGGCGGTAGTATAAATGTAACTGGTCAGGTCAGCCTTATCTTTGAAAAGCGTAACCGTTCGATCAGCCGAATTGAAATACACCCCGTACTGCTCTTTGGTCGATATCGCGGTCGACCGCGCCAGTCGAAGCGTAGACGACATGTCTCGCATTGCCGATCTCAGTTTCAGCCGCTCATACGCCACCTGAAAGTGCGGCACTGCCATACTTGAGATGATACCGATGATCACCGTGGTGACCATCAGCTCGATGAGCGTAAACCCGGACTGTCTTACCGTTGAACGTTGCATAGCTTCACCTATTTGCCTTACCCGGACGTTGATGGCGAATAACTCTGACACTGAACAAGCATATGCCGTGCCTTGACCCGCTTCTATCTCGGCAGTGTTGAGATTCTCCCGCTTGCCGATTACTACATAGGCGATTAGCGCGATCCAAATCGGGTCGCTGCCGTCGGCGCAAAGCCGGTTGCCGGGCTGTTTGTATGGGCCGACTCCCATACCTCTCGACCGGCCGCAATTTGCGTTGACAAATGGTTGGCCCGACATACATTAGGAGTATACAATTACGTGCCGACGTACCTCGCGCGTCCCGCCAATGATTTTAGAAGGGAAACCTATGTTCCGTCCGTCCATGAGTCTCCGTAAGCGTCTCCTCCTGACGGCCTCGTTCGTTATGTCCGGTCTTCTGGCCGGCCAGGTTCTGGCCGCCAGTGCCTTCCTCCTCCCCGAGCCCGTCACCATTCGCAAGACCGCAGTCACGGTCGCTGCTGATACTCGTGATTTCCTCGTCCAGCGCGACGGCTCGGCAGCCCGCGTCTGGGTCTTCTTCACCGACAAAGGCGTGTTTGACCGCGCTCAATTTGACGCCGCCGCGGCCGCCGTCTCACTCGATAAGTCCGCCAAACGACGCACCAAGACCGGCATGAATCACGTCGTCTTTGCCGACCTCCCCGTCACCCGGACGTACCTTGATCAGATCGTCGCCGCTGGTGGCAAACTGCGACGTACCTCTGCCTGGCTCAACGCCGCCAGCTTTGAACTCCCCGTCGACCAGCTCAACGCTGTAGCGGCTCTCCCCTTTGTTCTCGAGGTTCGGCCAATGTCGGTCTATAAAGAGGAACTTCCTCAGGCTGAGGATTTGCGCGAGGATCTCGAGCGCAGCAGCCAGAATGCCGACGCTCTCAACTACGGCGGGTCGCTCACCCAACTCACCCAGATCAATGTCCCGGCCGTGCACACCAGAGGGTATGACGGTTCCGGCGTCATTCTCGCCATCTTCGATACCGGCTTTAGAAAGACCCACCAGGCTTTTGCCAACCACTATGCCGCCGGCCGTGTCCTCGCCGAACACGATTTTATTTTTAACGACGGCAACACCTCCAACGAGGCCGGCGACGCCTCCAACCAGTGGGATCACGGCACCTACATCTGGTCTACTTCGGGAGGCTATCGCGACGGCAAAATGTACGGCCCGGCCTACAAGGCGAGCTTCATTCTGTGCAAAACTGAAGATGTCCGAAGCGAGACCATTGTAGAAGAAGACAACTGGATCGCCGCCCTCGAATGGGTCTCGGGACTCGGCGCCGATGTCATCACTTCGTCCCTCGGCTACTCCGATTGGTATGACTATTCCGATATGAACGGCATTACCGCCCCGATTTCGATTGCCGCCGGCACTGCCGACAGCCTCGGCATCATCGTCTGCAATTCCATGGGCAATGCCGGCCCCAGCGCCGGCACGCTGTCAGCCCCCGCCGATGCCTTCAATATCCTGTCTATCGGCGCGGTCAACTCTTCCGGCACCATCGCCGGCTTCTCCTCTCGCGGACCGACATACGACGGCCGCCTCAAACCCGATGTCTGCGCCATGGGCGTCAGTACCTATTGCGCCAGCTCCGGCGGCGATAGCGCCTATACTGCCGTAGGCGGCACTTCCCTGTCGACCCCGCTGGTCGCCGGAGTCGCCTGCCTCATGGTCCAGGCTCATCCCGACTGGCCACCCTCGCTCATTCGCGATGCTATCCGACTCACGGCCAGCCTCGCCTCCACGCCCGACAACACGTACGGCTATGGTATCGTGAATGCCAACTCCGCGGTCGGCTACGGCGTCAGCATGAACGCCGACGTTCGCGTCGGCAACGGACCGCTCACGGTTCAGTTTACCGGCGCGTCATTCCTGAGCCCCACCTCATGGGCGTGGGATTTTGGTGACGGTGGTACGTCCGGCTTACAGAGCCCCGTACATCAATATCAAACCGGCGGTTCGTACAACGTTTCCCTGACTGTTGAAACCGCGCTCTATGGACCCCTCACTGATTCGCGCCCGGGATACATCCTGGTTACCGGCGACACGCTGTTGATCGAAACCGACTCCGTTTACGCCGGCCAGGAGGTCGCCATATCCTTCAACCTGACCAACTCGCAGACGCTTGACCAGATTATTATCCCGTTTGAAATCGCCAAGGTCCCCTTCACTACCACCGTTGATTCAATTGTGCGTGGTACCCGTACGGCCAGCAACTGGAGCCTCTCGATTCTTGGCTTCGGCGACCACAGATACTGCTACTCACTCGAGTCTTCCACTTCCCCCCTCCCCCCCGGAAGCGGTGAGGTGTTGCGTCTCTATCTAAAGACCGACAAGTTTGCTCTCGGCTCCCTGGCGGTTCCCGTCGACACCGCCATCGTGAGCGCCATCGTTCCGACCCTGCACGCCGCCGCCGCCATTACATATTACCCTACCAGCTTCGCCGGTGCGGCCCGCACCAGATATGTCCGTCGCGGCAACGCCGATAACTCGCCCGATTTCAACATCGACATCGGCGACCTCACGACGCTGATTATCAACCTCTTCATGTTCGGCCCGCCGCCGGTCACCATTCAATCCGGTGACGCCGAGCCCAACCTGAATCTGGACATTGGCGATCTCACCTGGTTGGTCGGCTACCTCTTCATGGAGGGACCGCCACCAGTACAGCCATAAGTAAAAAAACAGCGGCAGGCGCTTCGCCTGCCGCTTTCATATTGTCAATAGGTAAACTGCCGCTCTGTTACTTCGACGGTTTGTCTCCGCCCGGTCGATTGAGTACCTCCTCGGCCAGCGACAACGCCACCCCCGAAAGCATCACCTCCACCCCCAATTGCGTGAAGTCCGACGAAATCAACGCCCGGTCAAGCGCAGCATACAGAGAGCAGCTCGCCCCCTTCTCGACCACCAGCCCGGACAGATGCGGCGGCGTGTCTGCCACAAACGTGACCTCGCCCAACTCCTCCGAGACGACGTACCCCGTGCAATTATGCAATTGCAGATGGGAGTTACCGGTATAGACGACCACCAGCATCCCCCGGCCCCGTCCGAGATTCACTTCGCCGTATACCTCCAGAATAAGTATTCGCTTCTCTTCCGCGTTCGCTACACGAATGCGGAAATGGTCCTTGTCGACCGTGATCTTTTCCGCGCCAAGTATCCCGCCGATCTTGTCGGCATCATCTTTTGTGAAGCTGGTCGTCATACCCCGGGGCTCCCGCACCACAAACATCTTTAATGTGGATGCTGCTGGTTCTTGGTGTCGTCCGGCAACCGCGGCTGATTGACCGGCGGTTGATTGACTGGTGGTTGGTTGATGTCGTCGGTCGTATCGCGCATCGCTCGCTTGAATTCGCGAATCCCCTTACCCAGCCCCTGGGCGATCTCCGGCAACTTCTTGGCTCCAAACAACAGCAGGACAACCAGGAAGATTAACAACATTTCCCATGGGCCCATGCCAAACATACAGCCTCCTGAGGTCCGCGACCTCTATAAATACCACCAACGAAAATACGCGACTACTAGACTAACAAACAACAACGACATAAAGTTGATCTTAAATTTCAGTCCGAAAGTCATCGAAATCGCCCATAAATCCACATTCACCGGACTGAAACCGATCTGCACCGCGTTCGAAAACACCGTTTTCGCCGCCCCATCCGGTAGAAACGTCCCGAGAACGTCCCCCACCACTCCCCCCAGCACAGCCGCCAATATCAGCGCCGTGATGATAAACGTCAATTCCCGTCGCTTCACCTGTTCCCCACTGCCGTCATCTTGCGGCATGCCATCCGGATCGACTCAAACACTTTAAGGCCGTCCGCCGATCCCAATATCGACTCCACGGCCCGCTCCGGATGCGGCATCATGCCCAGGACGTTGCCTGTTTGGTTGATTATACCTGCGATATTGTGCAACGATCCGTTCGGGTTCGCCTCCGCCGTCTCCCGACCCTGCTCGTCGACATACCGAAATACCACCTGCCCGGCCTCTTCCAACTCCTTGATATTGCCGTCAAAGTGATAGTAATTCCCCTCGCCATGCGCAATCGGCACCCGCAATACCTCCCCCTTCACGCACGCCTGCGTCCACGGCGTCTGCGCGTTTTCCACCCGAAGATTCGTGAACTTGCAGGCAAACCGAAGATGCTCGTTCCGCATCAGTGTTCCCGGGAGCAACCCGCTTTCGGTCAACACCTGGAAACCGTTGCAGATGCCTATCACCAGTCCGCCCGACTCGGCGAACTTCACCACTTCCTGCATAATCGGAGAAAATCGCGCCAGTGCCCCCGCCCGAAGATAGTCGCCGTAAGAAAACCCACCCGGTAGTACTACCACGTCCGATCCGGTCAAATCATGCGACTTGTGCCACAGAAACTCGACCTCTTCGCCCAGCACGTGCTTCACTGCCGCGTATGCGTCATAATCGCAATTCGAACCCGGAAATGTCACGACGCCGAATTTCATCCGACCTTCTCCACCGTGTACTTCTCTACCACTGGATTCGCCAGCAACTTGCTGCAAACCTCATCAATCTTCCGATCGATATCTTTGGCGTCACCATCCACCTCAAGCTCAAAGAACTTGCCCGAGCGCACTGAAACAAAATCGCTGTACCCCATCTGGGACAGCGCCTTCTGAATCGTCACACCCTGCGGGTCGAGCACGCCCTCTTTCAATCGGACATACACGACGGCCTTGGTATTATTGGTCATGAAAATCTTCCATTTCTTCCTTATGGTCTGTCCGACGACGCCCGTACTGGCGGCCGGTCACTTTGGTCACCCCAACCGTAAACAGACGGTATACCTCGCGCACAATGCCGAACAATATATACAGGGCTACCAGGGGAAACAATAAAACTCTATAGGAAACAAAGATCAATGATACCAATGCCACTGCGGTAATCCCAAGCAGGACAGCAAGTTTGATCTTCTCTGGACGACTGTGAAAGCGGTCTGGCAAAGAATCGTAATGCACTTGCGACACCATCAGGAAAGCAAACAACACCACCATGAAAACCAGCGGCTCATCGTATTTCAACCCGTCCCACAAGTAGTAGGACAGGATCACAAACGAAACCAGCGCCATCGCCGCCCCCGGCACCGGCAAACCTACAAAATCCTTCTTCTCTTCCGTGTCTGCCAACACATTGAATCGGGCCAGCCGGAACGCCGCCGCCATGATATACACCACCGCGATTATCCACCCCCACGGACCGAGCGTATTCAGCTTCACCGAGTACACAATCACCGCCGGAGCCACGCCGAATGACAGAAAATCGGCCAGCGAATCCAACTCGACGCCAAACTGCGAGGTCGTCCCGCTGAGGCGCGCCACCTTCCCGTCGAGCGAATCAAGAAACGCCGCCAGCAAGATCAAATACGCCGCCGTCGTGATGTGTCCCTGAAAAACCGATAGGATCGATAGAAAACCGCATACGACGTTCCCCATCGTAAACGATCCCGGGAAGAACCCTCGATTAATGGCCATGTTCTTCTCCCGTCTTCAAAAGCGCGGTCGATCCTACTTTCGGCAATAACCCAATCACACTTGCTCCGCCCGCTACCCGGTCGCCCTTCGCGACCTTCACCTGCGATCCCTTGGGAAGAAACAACTCCGTACGCGAGCCGAACCGAATCATACCGAACCGCTCTCCTGCCGCCACCCGATCTCCGGCTTTCACTTTGCACACGATCCGCCGGGCAATAAGCCCCGCGATCTGCTTGAATACGATCTTATCTCCGGTATCGGCCTCAAGCCCGATTTCTGTCTGCTCGTTCAACTCCGACGCCTTCTCCTCGAACGCCGCAAAGAACTTCCCCGGATTGTATTTCACATAACTGACCGTCCCTGCCGCCGGGATCCGATTCACGTGAACATCAAACACATTCAGAAAGATCGATACCTTGACCGCACTGTCTCCGACAAAGGGATGACTCACCGTCTCCACCCCCAGCACCTTCCCGTCCGCGGGCGATACCAGTATTCCACTCCCCTGTGGAATTTCTCTCTCCGGATCCCGGAAGAAGTAGGTGGTGAATATCGTCAGTAGTCCGGCCACCACCGCCAGCACAAACAACACGGAATTGTCCGCCCGATTCGCCGAATACAACAGCGCGACCGTAAGCGCCAATCCAATGACAATGAAGATTACACCCTCTCGGGCAATCATCGGCCAAATACCCTGCGGAACACTGTGTCCACATGCTTGCTGTAATACGCCAAATCAAAACACCCGTCAATCTCCGCCTTCGAAAGATACTGCCCCACCTCCGGATCCCCCGCAATCAACTCCCGAAACAACCCCCTCCCCTCGTGTGCCGCCATGGCGTGACGCTGCACCATCCGATACGCTTTGTCGCGCGATCCTACCGGTCCGGCCAGCTTCAAGAGCAATCTCTGAGAAAAGACCAACCCACCGCCGTAGAAGATATTCTCCTTCATCCGCTTTTCGTTTACGACCAGCCCGCGCAAAAGATCGATAAATTTCTTCAGCCCGTAATCGAGCACTATCGTCGCGTCCGGCAGAATAATCCGCTCCACCGATGAATGGGCAATGTCCCGCTCATGCCACAACGCGATATTTTCCATCGCCGACACCGCATACCCGCGCAACAGCCGCGCAATCCCCGTCACCCGCTCCGCCGTGATCGGGTTCTTCTTGTGCGGCATCGCCGATGATCCCTTTTGCCCCTTGGTGAACCCTTCTGCCATCTCTCCGATTTCTGTCCGCTGAAGATTCCGAATCTCCGTCGCAAATTTCTCCAGCGATGAGGCCAGGAGCGCCATCGAGGTCACAAATTCTGCGTGACGGTCCCTTTGCAGCACCTGTGTCGATACCTTCGCCGCTTCCAGTCCCAGCTTCTTGCAGACTGCCGCCTCTACCCTCGGATCAAGATTGGCGAAATTTCCCACCGCCCCCGAAATCTTCCCCGCCGATATCGCCTTCACCGCCGCACGGAGTTGCGTATGGCGCCGCTGAAGTTCCGTATACCAGACCGCAAACTTCAATCCTGCTGTTGTCGGCTCGGCCATCACGCCGTGCGTCCGCCCGATTACCGGCGTCCGCTTGTACTTCTTCGCCAACCGCTTGATCTCAGCACAGTGCCGTCGAGAATCTTCTTGTCGAGTATCTCCGATGCCTGCTTCAACTGCAGCGACAACGCCGTGTCGAGCACGTCCGACGACGTCATCCCGAAATGAATGTACTTTGCCTCTTCCCCCACGAATTCCCCGACCGAGGTCAGGAAGGCGATCACGTCGTGATTCGTCTCCGCCTCGATCCTGGCAATCCGCTTGACGTTAAAATCCGCTTTGCGCTCGATCACCCGAAATGCCTTCTCCGGAATGATCTTGTACCGCGCCATAGCGCGCGCCGCTTCCACTTCCACCGTCAGCCAGGTCCGGAATTTGTTCTCTTCCGTCCAGATCGCGCCCATCTCGGGCAAAGTGTATCGTGCTATCATTTACTTTTGTCCGGTCGCCTTGCGATAATCGGACAGGAACTTCTCCAGCCCGATATCGGTCAGCGGATGTTTCATCAGTTGATTGATTACCGCAAACGGGATGGTCACCACGTCCGCGCCGAGCATGGCCGCTTCGACCACGTGCATCGGATGGCGCACCGACGCCACCAGCACCTCGGTGTCGAATCCATAATTGGCGTAAATGTGAATGATCTGCCCTATCAAATCCATCCCGTTGGTCGATATGTCGTCGAGCCTTCCCACAAACGGCGACGCATACGTCGCACCCGCCTTCGCCACAAGCAGTGCCTGCATCGGCGAAAACACCAGCGTCGCGTTGGTCGGCACCCCCTGCTCCGTCAGGCTCTTGATCGCTTTCAGCCCGATCGGAATCGTCGGAATCTTGATGACGATATTCTTTGCTATCTTGGTGTAGACTTCCGCCTCGCGCATCATCCCGTCGTAGTCGGTCGCCAACACTTCCGCTGACACCGGCCCATCGGTGATACTGCAAATTTCCTTAAGGAGATCGTGATACGGACGCTTTTCCTTGGCCGCGAGTGACGGATTGGTGGTGACGCCGTCGAGCAGCCCCATCTCCTCGGCCGCTTTGATTTCACTGATATTGGCTGAATCGATAAAGATCTTCATACTGAGTTCCTTCTCTCTTAGTACCCCACCGCCACAAGATACAGCCCCCAGGCCGGGGCGGTGAAAACGATTCGTTCCTCTCCGGGCTCGGCCATAATACCCGTAAATCGCTCTAATGTCAAGTTACGCACATTGTTATCCTGATGTACCGTCGCCACATTCACCATCGCACCCACCAAAGATCGCACCATCCCATGGAGAAACCGGTTACCGCGAATCTCAAACGAATAGAGCGTCCCGTACTTGTACCACCGCGCCCGCTCGATCCGGCAGATATTGCTCTCCTTGCGCGAGGCTACTACGCAGAACGGCGCGAAATCATGCTCCCCCACCACTAGTTTGGCCGCCTCGTCAAGAAGTCGATACTCTAGCGGCTCTTCAATCTCCCACCTCTGCCGCCGATAGTGTACCGACTGCTGCATCGACACCAGATACCGATACCGCCGCCACTTCGCGCTGAACCGGGCATGAAAATCATCCTCCGCCACTCTGGCACACCGAATTCGGATTCCCTCTGGCAAATGGAAATTGATTGCCTCCTTGTACCTCTCCGCTTCCAGCCGATGGTCAATCCTGAAACTGGCCACCTGCCCCAGCGCGTGCACACCCGCATCCGTGCGCCCGGCCCCATGGAGTGTTACCGTCTCCCCCGTAACTTTGCGAATAGCTTCGGTGATTTCCCCCTGCACCGTCGCCACTCCATCCTGCAACTGCCACCCGGCGAACCGCGTGCCGTCATATTCAACCAGAAGTCGAACCGTCTTTTCACCCATGATTTTTCGTCACCAGGAACAACGCCAGAATCAATCCGCAACTCACGACCACGAAAACGGTCTCATTCCATCCGAAGCGCGACCGACTGTAAAACGTCCGCTTCGCCTCACTCCGATACCCCCTCGCCTGAATCGCCAGCGCCAGCTCATCCGCGCGATTGAGCGCCGCCAGAAACACCGGAATCAGAATTGCCGTACTTCGCTTGATCTTCACCGCCAGCCGTCCGTCAAACTGCACGCCGCGAAGTATCTGCGCATTGCGGATGATCACAAACTCCTCGTACAACACCGGTATGAACCGCAGCGCCACAAACAGAATCAGCCCCAGATCGTTCACCGGCACGCCGATCTTCCGCAACGGTCGCAGCACCTTCATGATCGCCTCCGCGAGGTCCGACGGCGACGTGGTCAGTGTGACCAGGAACGCTATAGATACAAAGAGCAACAGTCGCAGCGAGAAGTAGACCCCCCGCGACAATCCGCTCCCCACCACTTCCCAGCCAAACAGCCTAAACGGCGCGATCTCCCCCTGGGGCGGAAACAACAGGTGAAACCCGATCGTGATCGCCACCAGCGGCACCATTGGCAGCATGTTGCGCCCAATGACCTCCCACCCCACTCGCGAGGTTGCCAGCCCCGCCAACAGCGCCATCAGCAGGACAACCGAAAATGTCAGCGATGATGTCAACAGGCTTAGCACCAGCACCAGGAAAACCGGCGCCAGCTTGGCCCGCGCATCTAGTTTATGTAGGTACGAATCAAGAGGGCGATACTGCCCCAAAAGAACCGGCGCAGAACTGATCATGATGAACTGAATATAGGCACCCGCCCTCAGCGGGTCAAACTATCGACGAGAAATTGTCTCGCTACGATCCTGACGCTTCTGCGCCAGCTTGCCCACCTTGCAATTCGGACAACTCCCTTGTTTCCGCCGCAGAAAATACGCCCGCAACAGGTAAGCCCCTGCCCCTGCTAACAGAATCAGAATCACCAGATTCTGCCAAACCTCTCCCATTTACCACCCCATCCGGCTGAACACCTGATACACTACCAGCGCCCCGACATACGCCATCGAGGTCATATACACAAACGTAATGATCGGATACTTCCACGATCCCGACTCCTGCCGGATCGTCACCAGCGTCGCCCCACACTGACAGCAGAGCGCAAAAAATACCATCACCGATAGCGCCACGGCCGGCCCGTAGATCGGCGTCCCCACCTTCGGCCCGCTCTCCCAGGTCGCCGCCTGCATCTTCTCGATGAGCGATTTCTCTTCATTGCCGCTCTCCGACCCCAGGTTGTGAATTGTCCCCAGCGTCGCAATAATCACTTCCCGCGCCGGGAACGACGCCAGCGTCGCCATTGTAATCCTCCAGTCCCATCCCAGCGGCGCAAACACCGGCTCAACAAAACGCCCCGCCGCTCCAAAATACGAATTCCGGAGATTCGCCCCCGCCTCTTCATGCGCCAGTTGACTCAGCGCCGCGTCACGATCTGCTGTCGCCGTCACTGTCTGCTCCACCTGCGCGCGCTTGGCCGCAAACTCATTGCTGATCTCGCTCGACCTCGGATAATAGCTGAGCGCCCAGATGATAATGGTGATGGCAAAGATCACTGTCCCCGCCCGTACGACAAACGCTACCGCCCTGTTCATCACCCGCATCACCACCGATTTCAACGTCGGCACCTTGTACGACGGCAGTTCCATGATGAACGATCCCCGCTCCGTCTTGCCGACCGTCTTTTTCACGACATACGCTATCGCCACAGCCACCAATATCCCGAGTAGGTACAACGTCGCCAGCACCACCCCTTGAAGATTAAATACCCCCAGCACCGCTCCCGCCGGGATGAACGCTGCTATCATGATCGTATACACCGGCAGGCGCGCCGAACAACTCATCAGCGGCGCTACCATCATGGTCAATATCCGCAGCCGACGATCCTCAATCACCCGAGTCGCCATAATCCCCGGCACCGCACAGGCGAACGACGACAACATTGGGATGAACGACTTCCCCGATAACCCGCACCAGCTGAACGCCCGGTCCACCAAAAACGCCGCCCTCGGCATATACCCTGAATCTTCCAGCAGGGCAATAAACAGGAAAAGTATCACAATCTGCGGAAGGAAAATCAGCACCGACCCCACACCCCCGATGATCCCATTCACCACCAGCGACTGCAGCGGCCCTTCCGTCATCAACCCCGCGACATACCCCGCCAACATGCCGAACAGTCCGTCAATCGCATCCATCAGCGGCGCCGCCCACGAAAAAATCGACTGGAACATCAGCCCCATCATCAACACCAGAATGATCGGCCCCAACATCCGGTGCAAAAGTATCGCATCCATCCGCTCGGTCACCGTCTGCCGGGATGCCGAGGTCTGCGTCACTGTCTGCCGCACTACCTCTGCCGCCCGCTTCGTCAACGCTGTCGTCTCACCCGCCGTCAGCGATCCAAACCGCTCGATCACCTCCAGCCGGCAACGCTTGAGCGTATCCAGCCTTGTAGCGTCGTTCCCCTTCATAAACAGCTTCTCCGCCGGACCATTCTGATCGAACAGCACTCGCAAGTATTCCGCCGTGCTCGCTGCGCCATTGTCGCTCGCTTCGCGCAAACGCGTCGCGATGCCGATCACTTCGTGCGCATAAGTGGATTTCGGCGCATCCCCCTGCCCCGCCAACGCCACCTCGCCAATCACTCCCTTGAGTCGCTTTATCCCCCGCCCCCGGTTCGCTACAATCGGCACCACCGGCACGCCCAGCACCTCCGAGAGCCGGCGGTCGTCAATCGTCATCCCTTCCTTCTCCGCCAAGTCCATCATATTCAGCGCCAGCACCACCGGCCGCCCTATCTGCATCACCTGGAAAACCAGATACAGACTCCGCTCCAGATTGGTCGCCTCCACTACGCAGACAATCGCGTCCGGCGGTCGTTCCCCTTTAATCGTTCCCAATAACGCCTGCGCCGCCACGTATTCATCGGGCGAAAACGACGCCAACGAATACATGCCGGGAATGTCGACGAGTGAGAATTTGTGCTGGGGGAATTCGCTGATAACCAGATCGCCGGTAGTCTTCTCAACCGTTACACCGGGATAGTTGGCGACCCGCTGACGAAGTCCGGTAAGGGCATTAAAGAGAGTGGTTTTGCCGCAATTAGGATTGCCGCAGACGGCGACCGTAACCAGACGCGTCGCCTCACTACGCCTGGATGTGGCCGGCATAGTCATATACTGTCTCGGCTATTCTTCCACCTCGACCGTCACCAATTCGGCCTCGGCATGTCGCAGGGTAAGACTCGACGATCCCAATTGAATCTGCAGCGGATCGCGCAGCGGCGCCGTCCGCATATACTTGAACAATCGACCCGGTATCAAACCAAGCTCGGTCAATCGCCGTGATACCGGTGTGTCCTTGGTGTATCCAACAACGCGCCCGCTCTGGCCCGGTGACATCTTGCTTAAATACGTCATTACTGCCTTCCTCAAAAATCTGCATCGTTGGCGCGCTGCAAATAGGCGGTCAGCATCGCCAACTCGTTTGTTTTCAATTTCAATGGCACGCCGTACTTCTGTACCGCGCTTCCCCACTGGTCATCCGAAAAATTCTTTGGTGGAAGCAGCTTGTGGCACTTGTCGCACAACGATTCATAGATCCGTTTCCCTTGCTCCTGTTGCGCGGTCAGCGACGGTCCCCCACTGCAACCGATCAACACCGCTATGACCACACTCCCCAGAACCATTCCCTCAGTGCGGCTTCTTGGCATATTCCTTCGCATCCAGTTTCTTGCGGCACTCCGGACAGTACCCCTGTACCTCGATCTTGTACCCTTCCGGCTCAAAGTTCTGCTCATCCGCTACCCGCGATAACTGCCGGATAATCCGCGATGCATCAAACTCTATCAGCGTCCTGCATTCCAAACAGTACAGATGCCCATGCGGATACCTCGTGATCTTGTCGTACCGCGTGACCCCGTCCCCTAGATTCACTTCCGCCGCCAGCCCAACCTTGCAGATCAGCTTCAACGTCCGCCAGACCGTCGCGTACCCCACTGTACGGTCCAGCTCCCGCACCCGGTCATAAAGCTCATCCACCGTCACGTGACTCTCCTGCTCGAAAAACGAACGGAAAATCAGCTCCCGCTGCGGCGTCATCTTGAACCCTTTGGTGCGTAAGAACTCTTTCATCGCTTCGTTCCCTTAGTCACTGTATCGACTAATTGAAATCGATTATCAATTTCAATTATACGTCTTACAACACAAAAGTCAAGCCCTGTCGTGAAAAATTTCTCAAGTGAGATTCGCCCCTATCCCCTTGTCTACCAATAGAAAACGGGCCGCCGTCTCCGGCGACCCGTCAGAAATCTCACTTGAAATTCATTATCTACTTGAGCAAAACCATCTTCTTAGTCATGCTTTCCTCCCCGGCTATCAGTCGGTACAAGTACATCCCCGAGGATACCCGGTTCCCCCGACTATCCGTCCCGTTCCACGTCACCGTGTACGTTCCGCTCGGCTGCGTCTTGTCCACCAGCGTGGTCACCCGCTGCCCCAGCATGTTCAGGACTTCGAGCGTCGCCCGCACCGGCCGACCGTTCGCCGTGATTGTGTAGCTGATCGTCGTGCTCGGGTTAAACGGGTTCGGATAATTCTGCGCCAGCGCAAAATCCGACGGCAGCGCATGGCCGTGCGGATCGTCTACCCCCGTCGCCTGTCCTTCCGCAAAGAAATTCAGCGCGCGCAGCAGCAGCGTATCTTTCGGCTGCCAGTTCGAACCACTCAATCCGTCGTTGAGCACGTCCAGGCCGAATGTCAGGAACAACGTCTGGTAACTTCCCGAGTAGCTGACCCCGGCAATTCCGTATGTCGAACCGCCCAGTTCCGACAGCTCTCCCTTACCAATAAACTCCGGCACTCCGCCGTTAACCGGCGCCAGGATCGGCCCGCTGTAAAACGGATTCTCATTCCCCAGCAATTGATATCGGGTGCCGTTGCCGACATCCGTTCCGCCTACTCCCCAGAACTCCTGGGCAAATTCATCCGCCGGGATGTAGCTGGCCACCGCGCAGTGCAGATAGCTGGTCAAAAACGAAAGATCCAGCGTCGTCAGTTGCTGCGCCGCCGTCACACTCGACAACAGAAGCCCGCCGCCATTATCCAGATACCCCTTCATGGCCGCCACGTCCTGCGTGGTAAGCGTGCCACCGTAGTTTGCTCCCGTCGTCGTATCGCTCGGCCCCGTAATCCAGATCACGTTTCGGTACGGCGTCAGATCACCCGTCACCGGCGATCCCGCGCTGGACTTCGTCCACACGTCGTACGGCACCCGGATCCTCTCCAGTGCATCCCCGATCCGCTCCTCGTACCCCACGCTGTTCTTGGACTGATTGTTGTCATCGTCGACCACGAGGATATTCGTCTTTCCCAGCACCTTCGTCGAATTCAAACGTAAACACGTACTCGCTGTCGACCGCCATAAACGATGAGTCCACCCACATCGTCATCGTGAATGTCACTACCGACGTTTGGAAATTGTTCGGCAATGAGAATCTGATCGGCTCCTGCAGCGACTGGTCGAAGGATGGATTGAAAATCGCCGACGACCGCACGTCGTTCTTCACCCAGACCAGATTCGGATTATCGGCCGCCAGGTGCACGTGCCCGTATCCCGCGAGAAGCATTGTGTTCTTGAAACGGCAGTTCAACGCCACCGTCTCGCCCGGTTCCATCACGCCGTCATTGTCGCCGCCGGCCGCGTCGGAAAACGTCAGGGAATCGGACGCCGACAGAAACTTGATGTACGGCCGCGACCACCGAATGTCCAGATCCGCGTACATGACTGAATCCGCATTAGAGATGTTCCACACCCCCACTTGCGACGTCGAATCTGTCACGTTGTATCTGGAACTTGGCACCGTTCGATCAGTCCAGTTCCGCTTGTTTGCCGTGCCCGGAAACGGATCGCCCGCGTCGCTGCCGCCGGTGTATTCCAGGTTGAATAAGCCGTCCGCCTGTTCAAGCGCCACTTTGAGACGGGCCGGATTGTCATTGCTCGAGGCCGCCCCGTCAAAATGATAGATGCAGAGACCCGCACCCGGCAGGTACGAATCAAAATGCCCTTTCTTCTGACGATTCTCCACCAGCCAGTATTCCGCCATATTCTTGGATGTATTCCACAACCAGTAGCTGACCGGGTTGACCTGCGACGACGGAATGGCCGCCTGTTTGATGTTGGCCGTCAATTCGATTGGCGTCACGAAACCCAGCAGATTCTTGCACCAGGCGTCAAAACTGGCCGGCCCGGCTCCGTTGACGCTCGGTCCATTCCAGCTCCCGCCCGCCATCAGCGACCACCGCCCCAATCCGTCGTTGTCCGGACTGTTGGCCGAATTGATGTCATACAGATCGGGGCACCCCATCACGTGTCCGTACTCGTGACAGAATACGCCCACCGTCGATAATCCCGCCCCCAGCTCCTCGGGATTCAACGTGTACGACTCGACAAACTTGCCGTCAGGTGATACCGTCCCAAATGCGGGCGATGATTTGTGCGACCAGATGCCATACGCTCCTGCCTCGGCGCCCGGTCCGGCATGTATCAAAATCACGCCCGGTATATTATTGCTGCGCGTCAGCAAATACCGAAAAATCATTCCCCGCCGCGTCGGCCGTGTTGATTGCATCTTTGGCGAGCAACGGCCCCCCGCTCCCCAGACCATCATCGCCGGCCACGTAGTACGAGTAATTATGCGGCATCGTGTACCAGCCCATGACGACGCCCTGCATAAATATCTTGCCGTACGAATTCTCCCAGTAAAATTCCGTCATCGATCCCGTCGGGTTCAGTCCCTGGGACCACAACAGCGTATCAAACTTGCCGGCCGTACCAACCGCTCTCTGCACCACTGTCTGGCCGCCTGGAGTCACATAACTGGCCTGATCATAGGTCAGGTCGGGAAAATCCACCAGTATCACCGGCACCCAAACAGTGTCAACGGCCGTTACCCCGGCCGCCAGTCGTTCCTTCATTCGCGCTCTGTTATACGGGAGGTTTTCGTTCGGACTGCACCCGCCGTTCGCCTTGAATTGCTGCCACTCGGCAACTTTCTGCTCCCAAACCCCTTCCGACTTCCATTGGGCTACCGCCTCATCCGTGGGCGTGACTGCCTGTACGCCAATTGCCGCTAGCAGGGATACCCCCACCGCAGCTAACGTGACTACTCGACGCATGTAGGTTTTCATTGAAACGTTCCTGATTGGATGGCCCTTCCGCCCGTTCTTCGGGCACTAGTCTACTGGTTATCTTTCTAAGATAATGCCGATTCCCTTAGTGCAAAAGCACCATTTTGCGGGCTTCTGATATTCCCGGCGCCACCAGCCGGTAAAAGTACACGCCGCTCGCCACCGCACTATTTCCACTGTCTGTCCCGTCCCACATCACCGTGTACGTCCCGGCCGCGTGGTACCCTTCGGCAATCGTCTTGACTCGCTGTCCCAGCAGATTGAAAACCTCCAGCTGAACTTCTCCAGCCGTCGGAAGAGAGTATTGAATCGTCGTCTGCGGATTAAACGGATTCGGATAATTCTGACTCAAAAAGTACTCTTCCGGCAGATCGGCGACACCCGACGTGGTAAAAATCGTCCGCGCCCGCGCCGCGCGCTGACTCAGCTCTTCCCTCCCGCCGGCTGCCACCAGCGCCAGCGTGATAGCCACCGAATCACCGCTCGCTATGGTCAGCGGACCGGTAGATACCAGCACACCCACGTCTGACCGCTCCACCGTCGACGCGATACTGCTCACCGGCGAAGCGATCATTTCGGCCAGCGCTGTTCGACTTAGCCCTATCTTCGACGACCCGTTGGAGATAGTCTTGAACGACGCCACGTTCTGCAGCCCGACAATCCCTGCCCAGGCAGACTCATCACCGCTCTGGTAAAAAAGATTCTTCGCCGCATCGTATCCGACCGAATCCCCCGCCGCCGACAAGTCGAAATCAGCCATGAACCCAAACGATACCGGTTCCAGATTCTGATCCGTCGTATTGATCAGGTAATACTGCACCATGATAATTCCCTGGTCTTCTGACTTCGCATAATCCACCGTCTGCTGCGAAATCACCAGCCCGCTGAGTTCGGCGCTGCTCCGGTCCGAAAACCGGGCATACTGGTGCACGCCGCTCATCGCCGCGTCCTCGGCCGTCGTCAACGTCACCAGCGGCGTAAAATCCGACTTCCGCAATCCACCCACCGAATCGCGGACCGAATTGGACAGCAGGTCACTCCCCCGCGAAATCACCAGCCCTGCCTCATACAGCATGTTGGCGCCGCCATTGTATCGAAATCCGTCGCCCCCCAGATTGTAGATTGATCCCGGCGCGAAGCCGTACTGCCCAAAATCCGAAACGGTGAACGAAATATCTCCGGCGTTGTGCATCGCCAGCCCGCCGTTCGGCACCAATCCAACCGTGATTTCGAACTCCACCGCCTGGAGCTCCGTCCCATCCAAACTCTCTATCGTCAGCCTGAACGGTTCCTTCTGGCCATGCGCAAGGTCAGCCGAAAACGTCAATCGGTACACGTCGTCGCTCATTCCCTCTTCGCCCACGAAACTCATCAACGACACACTCTGTTCGATCGACACAACCGACGGATTCCCTGCCGTCAGTCGACCGAGAACCGTGCTCACGCCCGCTTGACTGTCCTGCAGTGAAAGATGAAAATTCGCCGGCTGTCCCGGTTGCGCATAACCGCAGCCGTCAAACGTCACCGCCGTTACGCTGAACTGGGGCACCACCGGCGCGGGCAGATAGGCGAGCAGTTTCGATGCATCTACGATTCCGTTGCCGTAAGCATTGTCTTCGCCCACCGGTCCCAGGTCGGTCGTCGCCTGCAAGAGCGCATGCTTTATCTGTTCCACCGTCGCGTCCGGATTGTACTGCCGGCACAACGCCACCAGGCCCGCGATGTACGGCGCCGCCATCGACGTTCCGCTCATGGTCGCATAAGCACCATTTTTCGCACACGACCGAATCGATACGCCCGGAGCCACCAGCTCCGGCTTGATCTGCGTGGTGTCGCACGATGACGGGCCGCGTCCCGAGAAGGACGCTATCACGTTGCCCCCGTCCACCGCCCCCACGGCCAGCGCGTTGATCGGCGTCGTCGCCCGGTCACCCGGATTGCGTATCGTCATCGCGTTTGGCCCTTCGTTGCCCGCGGCAAAAATCGTCGCGATCCCAGCCGCCTCGACATTGTCAATCGCCGCGTAGAACGTCTCGTCGCACGGCGCAAACACGCCCTTCGGAATCCCCCAGGAATTGAGAATGACGTCCGGTACGTCGTCGGTCGTCGCCGGATTGCCGTCCGGATCAAGCGCCCATTCAAACGCGCCCAGGATGTCGTCCACCGTCACGCTGAGCGAACGCCCTTGATCGATGACTCCGGCCGTGATCCACTCGGCCCCTGGCGCCACGCCGAAACTGTCCGCGTCAACCGACCCTACCATGATACCCATCGTATGCGATCCGTGGCCTGACTTGTCGAATGGAATCGTGTCCGGAGTGATCGGCGAATACCAGGCCGAACTCAGCGACGCGTGATTGCCGCGCCACTTCGGCGACAGCGCCGGATGAACCTCGTCCACGCCCGTATCAAACGAACACACCAACCGCCCCTTGCCGGTGAGCCCGGCTTGCCACAGCGCCGGTACATTGAGCTGTTGCAGCGCCGTCGAAACGCTGGCCGCGCTCGACACCGACGATCTCACGTCGACCGGCTCAATTCCTTCGATCGGCGCATTGATCGAAATCTCACTCACCCCCGGCATCTCCGCCAGTTCTTCTATCGCCGATACCGACAGCGTCGCACCATACGCGGCTACGATCCACCGCTTCGTAATTTTCGTTGTCGAATGCTGATTGAGGAATTGTTCGACCGCATCCGCGCTCGTCGCGCGCGTTGCTTTCAAACGCCGGGTCACTTCAACGATTCGCTGGGCACGACTGTATGACTCATCCCGCGCGATCATCCCGACCGCCGTGTGCGACCGCTCATTCTCCAGAAAGACCACCACCGGGACTTGCGCATCGGTCGACGACGTCGTCGCGATGGCTTGTTCGAGCGACGGCGACAGCACCGCCGACCGGGCGGTCAACTGTGCAGGAATCATACTACCGAAGGCCAGTAAGAAAGCTGTGATGATTTTCCAGCGGTTCATGTCCGATCCTTCCTCGTTACCCTTGAGAGGGGATCGAGCAAAGGATGTGCCGTGGTATAAGCCCGCTAAGATTGTGCAAACCGCTTCGCCGCCCACCAGCGCGCCAAAAACAACCTATTGACTGCCTTCCGGTTAGAATATCGAGAACGGCGGTCCCGATTTCCTCTTCCAATGACAGCTAATTGCCAATTATGCAATCAGCCGGCTGGCTGCGAAACCCGGTTCTCAAATTCGATATTTGTGGGTGAATAGCCGCCCCCGACAGGGTATATTCTGTGCAAATGACCGCACCTGTCCGCCAAACTAAAGCCCCCCTTGGGATTGGAATCGCCATCATCCTCATTGTCGCCCTGCTCGTCAGGCTCGGCTACCTCTGGTACTACCGTTCCCTCCCGGAATGGCCAATGCTCACCGTCGACAACTGGTACCATCACAATTGGGCTCAGGCGATTGCCAACGGCCATATCTTCGGCGACACCACCTACTTCCGCGCCCCGTTTTACGTCTGGTCGCTTGCTCTGGTGTACGCTCTCTTCGGCCCGACCCTCTGGGCCGCCCGACTCTTCGGCACTCTGCTCGGCGTCTGCTCCGTAGCGATGACCTACCTGATTGGCCGACGAGTCTTCGACCACCGCACCGGCCTGCTTGCCGCTCTCCTTCAAACCTTCACGCCGATCATTGTCTACTTCGACGGCGAACTCCTTCTCGACCCGCTCTTCACGTTGCTCTTTCAGGTTGCCGTCTTGTTCTTCGTCAAATGGCGCGACGATCACAAGGCGCGCGACCTGTTGCTCTCCGGCCTCGCCTTCGGTCTCGGCGCCATTACCCGGCCCACCGTGCTGCCGCTGCTTATCATCCCGCTCTGGTTCCTGTTGAGAGACTCGCTCCCCTGGCGGCTGCGCCTCCGGCACGTCGTCATGCTTCTTCTCGGCGTGGTGGCCTGCGTCGGACTCACCCTCATCCGCAACGTCGTGGTCGCGGGTGACCCGGTTCTCGTCTCCTCTCAGGGCGGAATCAACTTCTACATCGGCAACAACGACGAGGCCGACGGCCTCACCGCCCGTCTCCCCGATCCGCTCGGGAACAACTGGCGGCTCGATGATATCGCGTACATCGCCGAACAAGACGAAGGACGGAAACTCAAACAGGGCGAGATCTCTACCTATTGGACCCGACAAACCTGGGCCTGGATCGCCGATCATCCCGTGCGATTTGTCGAACTGTATCTCAAGAAACTCTACTTCAGCGTCTCCAACCGCGAAATCTCCAACAACCGCCTGATTCCTGCGTTCTTCGACGAAGTGCCGTTCCTCAAATACAATCCCTTGATCTTCGCGGTTATCTTTCCTCTTGCCGTCATCGGCGCCTGGTATGGTTGGCGCCGTTGCCCGCACCTCAAGTTCATCTTGCCGATGGTCGTGCTTTTCATTGCGGCTTCCGCCTTCTTCTTCTACAATAGCCGCTTCCGCCTCCCGATCATGCCCTACCTCATCATGCTCGCCTCGGCCGGCGCCTTTGCCACCTATGAACTCGTCGCCCACCGTAGCCGTGCCATAATCATCGCCGCGTCGCTCGGCGTCGCATCAGCACTTCTCTCGTGCCTTCCCCTGATGCCCTTGTCCAACCAGGTCTCGGTGCAGAATTTCGTCTCCGCCGCACTCTACCAATATGCTCGTGGCGACTTCCGCCAGACCATCGCCCTGTGCGAATCCGCCCTCGAGTACGATCCCACCTTTCCCGAACTGCACCTGACCATCGGCACCGCCTACATCCGGCTCGGCCTCCTCGACAGTGCCCAAACACACCTTGAATCCGAACTCCGCCTCCACCCCAAACGATCCAAGGCGTACGCTAATCTCGCCTCTCTCTATCTCCTTCGCGAAGATCTCCCCACTGCCTACCGCCATGCCATCCAGGCCGTGCAGTATCGCCCGTACGACCCCACTGCCCAGACTCTGCTGATACGCATCGCGGGCGAATCCCCCTCTGTCAGCGTGTACAATCTGATGGACTTCGTCCGTGACGGCAGCAGCGCCCTGGGCGACGATCCCAGGTTTCTGCTCGAAGCGGCGCACGCCTTCGCGCTGAAAGGTGATTCAACCGAGTGTCGCCGCCTGCTGATTCGTGCCGGCGACGCCGCCCTGCCGCCGATTGAATCCGACAGCCGCCTCTTCGACCCGAACTACGCTCAGGTCCGCGCCGCGTTCAGCCGCCGTCGCGCCGAAGCACTCCATTTGCTCTCCTATAGCTACGGCGTCACCGGCGAAGCCGATCGCGCCGTCGCCGCTGCCCGCCGCGCCCTCTCCATAGACCCCGGCTACTCGCCGGCCTACCTCAATCTGGCCACTGGCCTTCGCCTGCTCGGCCATCCCACCGACGCCGATTCCGTCCTCGACTACGCCCGGCGCAATTTTCCGAAAGACGACTTCCTCAGAGACGAATAAAGAGAAAACGGCCGGACCATCACTGGTCCGACCGTCTTATGCTGTCCCTTGAACAGCCCAGTCTTACTTCTTGACCTCCGGCGTTACCGGCTGACCGTAGTAGTACCGAATCCGACCTTCCGGATCCCACCCTTCCTGACGACGTTCCCAGTAATTGGCCCGGTACTGATCCTCAGAAAGAAGCGCGTTCCCGTTCGGCTGGCGATCCTGTGAACCGGTCGCCAAGGCCGTGGCCGTCTTAAACGGCGCGTACAGATAATCAAATACGCTGTTGACCCACTGCGTCGCGGCACCGGTGCTGTCGTTAATCGCCAACGGCGTGAACAACGAATGCGCCGTCCGGAAATATCCTCGATTCAACCGGTGAGCCACCGGACGTCCGTTAAACGAATACATCTCGCCCAACGGATGCGACGCACCATACCGGGATTTGTACAAGTACATCGCTTCGGTGTCAAACGTACGCACACACCAGTTGACTTCCGGCAGACAGGCAATACTCGGATCCCAATCATAGTTCCACACGTACAACGAGTGCAGTTTTGACGTATCAATCTTGAGATCCGGCCACTTCGTCGGATCCAGACTGTACGTGCCCTCGAAATCCTCGATCCGAAGCGGCGGATCAACATGCTGTCCGTTGCAGTACCACTCCCAGCCGGAATAGGTCAGAGCCTGCACACCGAAATACACCCGGTAGTTCAGTGGCATGGGTTCTTCGAATTGTCCCGGCTTGTCCTCGCCTCCCAGATATGGCGCTCGCGTGCACATCCACACGTTCACCCCGGCGTCAATCGCCGTGAACAACTTGGTTTGCACCGACACCGCCTTGAAAATACCCGGCTGAACGTCGTCGCCGTAGAATACGACAATCTTGTGACTGAGCAGATCCTTCAATGGCAACAGCGTACCCGTCGGCTTGTCTGGATTGACAAAGTCAACCGCACTGTCAAAGGCCAGCGGCAATCCGGCCGCCTCCTGCCAGGTGCGTACCGCACTCCACCAGTAATGTCTTGCCGAACCCATCCTCGCCGGATTGATCGTGTACGCCGAATTCATCCACACCACCAGCACTTCACGCTCATACTTCGGGTTAACCACATCCATCGCCACAAACGTCGGCGTCAAATCGGGCACCTTGGCGTCGTCGCGACTCCGTACCCAGAATATAAACTTTGCCTGCTGCGTCTCGGGCGACGGTTCGGTCCGGAAAACGTCGAACAACGAATCCTTCACGTCACTCACCCACGTGTCGCCGTCAAACGAACTGTCGACAATCTTGTTAAACGAAGGGTTGTTGGTGAAACCGGAATCGTCAACCAGCAGCGACGTGTCCAAAGTCCCCAGCGGGCCCGACGCCGTTATATTGTCGACAAACGTCGAGTCGCATTCGATATCAAAACCGCCGGTTCCGTTCGGTATCGTATCGCACCTTTTGATCCACTCATTCCTGCCGAATACGAATACGCGCGCGTCATTCGTCACGAATACTGACTTCACAAAGTTCGAGGTAATCAGGTTGTATACGGAATCCGTGTACGGACCGTACATCCGCCACTCGAACTCAAACGGCGGCGGCTCGGTCGGATAATCGATCCGGTCGTCCCCTTCCCAGCGCAGCCGGATGCCGGTCGTTATACCGCCCGACCGAGGGGCATTGATAAACGGTCGGTCCGGATCCGCCACAAACCCGACCATCCGCGTGTCCGGCGGGTTGTCGTTGCGAAGGAATTTGCGGAAAACGATCGATGACGACGCATTCAGGTCATCAAACGCCTGCACAAACACGTACTGCGGTACATATTGCAGAACCGGATTGCTGATCTCCGCCTGCATGGGAATTATATTTGTCGTCTGAGGCTGGCCCTCCAGCGGATTCACTGTCAGGTAGGTCCACATCGTATCCGAAGTCGTCGCAAGGACCGTGTTCACATACTGCTGAACATCCTGCGAATCCACCGGCACCGTCGCACTGACGGCCGCCGCAATATCGGCCTCGCGTATGACTATGTATCGGAACGTTACTACCTGGCCGTCCTTGTCCTGTCCGACCCAGTAGATAATCGGGTTCACCGACGTTTTCGCTCCCTCAGCCGGAACATTCGAAAACCAGACTTCCGGCCGTTGATTCTCCGTCTTCGTCCCGTCCACTCGCTTCGTCCAGCATCCCGCCGTCAACATGATCGCCGCGGCGACCAGAACGATCGGAACTATCCGCAGGCTGCGAGTCGTCAGGGAAGTGTCTTTACTGTAGTTCATAATCCTCTCTGTCTCCTCTTCCCTTAGAACGATACCGCCAGCGTGAACCGGTGGACCTCAGTCAGAATGCCGAAATCCTGGTACGCGTAATCGACCCGAATTTCGCTCTCCTGCCCCAATGGCCAGCGAAGGCCGCCGCCAAACGTGAATCCGTCTTCGTCATAGTTGAACCGGCTGCCCGCACGAAGACTGAACCGATCCTTAAACGTATATTCAACACCCGTCTGATACTTCTCCAGGTTGTCCGACGGATGCTGCCCCTCGGCCGCCAGTACCATCAGATGATCGCCCCCCTGAACCAGATTGATCGATCCGCCAAACTTGAAGTTGATCGGCAGCGGATACGCCTTGTCGATGAACTTCATATCCGGCCCGAAATTCGTGATGATCATGGCGATGTTGAAACCCCGAAATCCGGTGTCGTAATTCGTCCCGACATCGGCCGACCAGCCGTTCGACGAGTAGTCATGATAAAATTCGCCGATATACCGCACGGTGACACCGATCGAGAAACGGTCGGTCAGGTACCGCCCATAGCTCATCGACACCGCCAGATCATTGGCCGAAAACGTCACGGCCCGTCCCCGTCGGAGTCACCCTGCTGATACGTCGTCTCGGTCATCTTGCCCGTTGAGAGCGATGACACGCCGATACCCAGCACACCGCCGACCTGCTCCAGCGGGAATCCGACACGGCCACAAAGCCGTAATCGATGTCGGCCGGCATCTTGATGTACGTGGCCATCCCCTCTTTCCCCAACAACTGCGTCAGACCGGCCGGATTGTAATAGACGGCCGAGACATCATTGACCACCGCCGTAAAGGCCTCCGCCATTCCCATCGCGCGAGCCGAGACGCCCAGTTCGAGGAACTGTGCGCCGGTCGTGCCCACTTTCGCCTGGGCCGATACATCAGCCGGCGACGACACAACAAACCGACCGCCAGGCACCCGGCCAGCATAAGCCCGATTGCCCTGCTCCGTGGCGAGCCGACGCGTCGTGTATAGTCAATCCGCATGTCTACCTCGTATCTCGAACAAACGTTTCTTCGCGCTTAGAGACTCACCTCCAGACCCAGCCGGATCTGACGACCATAGTCCCAGTTGTACGGATTCTGATCATAGTCAGTACCCGCCATCACCGTCCCACTCTGATTCTGCTGCGTGTCCGGACGGCCCGTCTTCGTGTAGACGGTTACCACGTTGCGGCTGTCAAAGAAATTCTTGACCCAGAAAATCAAACTATAATCGATCCCGACCAGCCTGAAGTCCTTCTGGAATCGTATGTCAAACACCGCCGTCGCCGGATACCGCAGCGAATTGTTCTCGATATTCACCAGACCCGTCTGCGACAACGACGGATACGAACGATCCGGCGTGAACGGCCGCCCGCTCTCGATCACCGTCTCGATCGACAACGACCAGCCGTTCGTGAATCGGCAGACCGAAAAGCCGCGGCTTCACCGTGCTCGGGATGATAAACGTTGACGGCCGACTTGAGCGAGTGCCGAATGTCGTTGATCCAGCGGTGACTCCGACAACGGCTCCTTCGCCAACGCCACCGGATCGCGGAAGATCTCGGTCGTCTGCGACGCCTTGCCGTACGCAAACGCATACGTGTAGCTTACCTGACCGTTGACATAACCGCCGCCCCGCTTCTCCAGCGTCAACTCAAATCCGCGGCTGCGGCCATAGTCCGAGTTGATGTACTTCTGGACATACACCTGCGTCCCGTCATCAAAAATGCGGACGCTGTTGATCTTGTCAAACTCGTCCTTGAAATACCCCGGCATGTCGACCGAGTAATTCTCGGTCATGGCGTACTTCACACCGAACGAATACTGAATCGTCTTTTGATAATCCAGGTTGTAGTTGCCGATAACGTCGTTGGTCAGCACTGACGTCGTGTTGCGCGCGTACATGTAGTACAGGAGGGCTGCTGGTAGAAGTGACCGTAGTTGAAGTGCACTTTCGCCTTGTCCGAAATCGGGTACGAGAACCCGATTCGCGGCGAAAACTTCTGACGGTCACCCAGAATCGTACCGCCCTGGTCGTCGCGGTCGAGCACGTACGCCAGATCTTTCGTGTCCTGCAGGAAGAAATCCCACCGGATACCCAGCGACGCGATCATCGAACCATACTCCAGCTTGTCGCGGAAATAGACCGTTCCGCTCCACGGACTGTAGTCGAAGAAATCACGGAACGCGCCGCGATCCGGATACACGCCGCCGTCCGGACGGCCGATGTACTGAATGTACGGCCGACGGATATACTCATAGCTGTAGTCGTCGTGCGTCAACGCAAATCCGCCCTTCAATTCGTGCGGCCCAAGATTGCGAAACGCCTTGATCTCACCTCGCAACGTCTTGGTTCTGCGACGGTGCCACAGCATGTCCTCGTCGTAGCTGCCCGGGCTCAAAAACGTGCTCGTGCCGCCCTGGTCATGCTTGCCGTTGCCGTTGACGTCCGTGTATTGCTCGCCAATGTCATACTTGTTGTTCGGGTAATCGTAAATCCTGTTCCCGTTGCGATCGATAAAAGGTACCCCCGGCGTCCAGGCCGAATTCGGACCATCATACGTTCCGTTGTGGTTCAGGTCCTGGTTGTTCGATTCCACACCGATGGTGAAACCGTCAATTCCCCGGTCGTATATGCCGTTTGCGTTGTTGTCCGTGTACGGCTCACCCAGAATCGAGTCACCGTCGATATACGGCTCCGTGTTGCGAATATTCACATTCGCCAACCGATCGCCATCCAATTGCCCGTTGTTGTTCTTATCGTAAAGCACGTCACCATGGTCCCAGACGCCGTTGCCGTTCAAATCGACAAACGCCTCGCCCTCCAGGTCGTCCGTATACCCGTTGTTGTTGAAACGGAAATTCTCCAGCGTCGACGGACCGCCGCCCTGCTGGTTGGTCCGCACGATCGTTTCACCCAGCGTATAGGCCGGACCCGTGTAGTCCGTACCATAATTGGCCGAGTCAGGATACAGATTGATGATCGGCTCCGGCGCGTCATACCGGCCGTTGTCGTTCAGATCGTCGTACCCTTCGTTCTGGCTTTCCAGATTGATCTGGTCCGGATCCCGCCCTTCACCCGGGTTGTTCGGGTCACCCGGCTTCTGCGTGTATTCCTTTGTATAGTAGGAAAACACGGCCTCGTAGTTGAAATCCTTGGTCACCGCATGCGTGACTTCAAGCGACACCGACTGCCACTCGTCGCGCGCCACCGGCAGGTTGGCCGACGAGTACCGATAGTTCCAATCCCATAACACGTCATGGCTCAGCGAATGCTTGTACGACGCGATAAACTTCAGATTCTGCTGCGGCCGGAATTTCAGGTTCAGATTCCAGAAATACCGGTTGTTCAACCGCTCCGGTATGTCGATCCCCAGCAGGCTGAATTTTCCCCAGTTGCGCCGCGTTGCCGGCGTATCGTAATCGTTCAACTGATAGTTGCCGTCATCCTTCTCGACTTCGGCATACAGGAAGTAGGTGAATTCCTTTTCCTTCAGGAAATTCAGACCCAGCGCCGGAAGAATCCGGTCCTTGATCAGCGGATCCGGACCCGAAATCGAAAAGCGCGCGTAATCGTAATTCCGCGAATACTTGTTGAGCGACTTTGTCCCCAGATCGTCGGTAATGTACTGGAGATTCAACCGCGTGTTGTCCTTGGAACCCGTCTGTGAACGAATGTTCACAATACCCGACAAGCGCGTTGCCGTACTCCGGATCAAAACCGTCCTTAATAATCTGGATTTCCTGAATCGAACCCGAAACCAGCGAGAGGTTGGCGCCGGCTCGACCGACACCACCCAGCGGATCGCCGATCGGCACACCATCTACAATGTACGCGACTTCACCGGCACGGCCGCCGCGGACAAATACTTCGCCCGTCGACGTCGTCTGCACGCCCGCCACCTGCTTGAGGAGGTTGTCTACAGTCTGAACGGGGCGATGCTTGATCGTCTCCTGCGAGATGGAGACTTGGTTACTCGTCGTGAATTTATCAATGATGTCGCGAGTGCCGGTAACCGTGATCGTCTTACCGATATCGGTCACACCTTTGTCGAGCTTCTGCGATACTTCCGTGGTCAAATCTGCTCGAACCGTAACTTCCGTGACTTCGATCGCCTTATAATCGAGGTGCGTGATCTTCAACGTATACACGCCCGGATCAAGGTGAAGAATCTGGAAATTGCCGTCCATGTCCGTCTGGGCGCCGAACTTGGTGTTGGCGACCGCCACCGACGCCCCGATAATTCCCTCACCGGATGCTTTGTCGGTTAGTTTTCCTTTGATTTGCCCTTGTGAGCCGGCGAACACCGTCCACGGCATCATCACCGTCACCAGAAGGATGACCACCCAAAGACTGAGTGCCCCTTTCGTGAAACTAGGCTTCATACCTCTTCCTCCTCGACTGACAAGCAAGCCACTCCGGTTCTCGCAGGCATTGCCAAGGTAAGTCGTATACCCGTTGTATTCGTTCCGTATGCAATCTCGGAAAAAAGATGGCTGTGAGGCCAGCCTGATCAATTTTCCCAACCTCTTTCACTCCGTGCGGGCTCAACCCTTTCATTCACCGATGGTTATCACCGGTCGCCCGCCGACGCATAGCGCAGAAAGTACTCGCAATTCGCCGCCAAAGTCAAGCGGATTTTTCCCAGATCTTCATCCCTCACTCCCATAAGACTATGGAATTACGCCGTTTGTTTAATCAGTTCTCGTCGCTCAAGCGGTCCACGAACGATCATCTCTCGCCGCTCTTCGATATAGGCCCTTTCCTCGCCCATGAGCGCACTTTCTGCGACCTCCAACCCCAGCGCCAATCCCATTTCCTGCCGAAATATCGCCGCCAATTCGACAAACGACACTCGGTCTATCCAACCCGGCTTCGACGTATCTTCTTCTCTCCCATCAAGTGCCGGATGACTCGCCAGACCGTAAAGTTTGATCGCCCCATGCTGCAAGAGACAGTCCCCCTGACGTTTCTGCGCTGAGGCCACCACTTTTCGCCCCTCGGAATGCAATTCGTACATCGCACTCGAGGCAAAACAGGGCGCTTTGTGGAAAAATTCCGGCCGGGCGTTTTCCGGCGACGATCGCCGTGCATAATCTGCTTGATGCCCAACACGTTGCAAAAACCGGGCGAGTGCGGTTGCAATTGCCGCCGAACTCGTTGACACCGTATTCCCCACCCGCTTTCCCGGCTCGTCCGACGTATTCACTGCCACTGAATAGGTAATTTCCGAAAGATCATGATACACTGCCCGCCCGCCGGTCACCCGCCGAATCACCGGCGTATCTCCAACGCGCGCATTATCGTAGGCCGTGGACTCACGCTGGTTGTAGCCAAACGTGATCGTCCCGACCTCCCAGGTGTAGAGCCGAAGAATCAGCAGGCCGGACGTATCGCAAACCGCGCGGTACATCCACTCATCAAACGCCATATTAAAGTAGTGATTCCCCGCGTAATGGGAGAAGAACAGGGGCTGATTCTCATGTCTCGTATTGAGGACTGCACGGGACAACTTCGGCGGGGAGTGCAGGTTCAATTTGTCTGTTCGTTCGTCCATAGAGCCGACAAGATACACTCGTTTCCACTTCCCACAAGCCCCCCGTTGCTTCTCATTTGAATTGTCATGCTGAAGCCGCATCTTAGCGCGCTTCAGCATCTCAAGGTCCACTCAACTCACAATCCGGTCATCGCGAGTCCTCGCTTCTGAGCGAGGTCGTGGCAATCTTTCGGTTAGTGGGTAACACACCGTACCCCAGCATTTATGCTGGGGCGTGGTCCAGCGTATTTCCCATCGCCACCTCTCCCCTTCAGACGCCACCCCCGCATCCCCACAATGTCACCCCCGCCTTTTCCCAATGTCACCCCCGCCTTTTCCCAATGTCACCCCCGCCTTGAGCGGGGGCCCATTACTGCATCTGCGCACGTCATCGTCATCAACGACTCTTTGCCAATCTCGCCCCCATCCATCGTCATCCTGAGCCACTCTCCCCCCATCGTCATCCTGAAGTATTCCCATGCTTCAGCATCTCAATGTCCACCGTGCCCACCTACGCCATCGCAAAGCGTCGCACTGAGCGCCAGTCGAAGTGCGATTGAAGGGAATTGGGAGTCATCGCGCGGCTCGCTTCCCCTCCTCGTCATCCTGAATCATTCTTATGATTCAGGGTCTCAGTGTCCACTGAACTCACAAGCCAGTCATTGCGAGACCTCGCTTCTGAGCGAGGTCGTGGCAATCTTTCAGTTCTCTTCGGCGATCATTCCTATGATCGCCGCCTCGAGCACAGACGAGAGGCGACTGACCAAATACCGTAGGTCGGGTTCCGGAGCGAGCGTCAGCTCGCGGAGAAACCCGACAGCTCCCGTTCCGTTAGGTCCTGCCACGCTACTTAGCGGCGTGTGACCTGACGCTCTCTGCTTCCCCCTCTCCCTTCTGGGAGAAGGCCAGGGTCAGGGCCCATAGAATCCGCTCAACACCAACACGCTGCGCGCAGCGCCGCCTCGAGCGCAGACGAGAGGCGACTGACCAGGCAATTCCAATGTCTGGCCCACGTCCCCTGCGCAACCCCACCGTTTTCAAACATCTTTTCCACCCCCCATTTTCACCACTCCCTTGCACACTTTCTTCTCATCCCATTGAACACCACTCATGTGATCATTGCAGACTCGTGCACACGCGTACTACCAACTCGCTACAAAATGCGGAATCGGGGCCCTTTTGTAGAGACACCATTGTTTCAAGCGCTTGAATTGTCTCCCCCCACCCGTCCCTCCTGGGCCGGCCCAATGCTCGGTCCGACAGGTACGGCCACGTTCTAGGCGAACCGTGGCCGTCCTGCCGGATAATAAAAAAACCGCTGGGTACAAAACCCGACGGTCATTCAGCCACACTCTAACGGAGCGATACTACAATATGTAACGACTCAAATCTTCGTTTTCAGTGATCCCGTGCAGCCGCTTGCCACCATCCGCCGGATCGTCAACCTTCTTAGCCTGTCAGTGCTCTCGAAACCAACTGATGATCTTCCAAATACCGATAACCGATACCACTAAGCACTGCAGATTATGAACCCAGGAAACCACGATCACGACCACCGCCCGGCCCTCTTCCAGAAGCGATCTCAGGCGGCAAGACTGCCTGTCGTCGATTTTCCTTGTCAATGTGTAACTGGACGAAGGGCATTACCGCTCGAAATTCGATCCTCATCCCTCAGGTGACGATATCCGACCACCTAGTCACAATTGAGAAGATGCCACACTCCATACTGCTACGGTGTCAACGAGGGATTCTGCCAGTCCCCTTTGATTCTTCGATTCAGCGCGACTTATGAGTGCTCTGAAGTTCTTCGGCAAGCAAAGCACAATATCCAGTAATAAACCCTGCTATTCCCGAACAACGAGCCGATGCCGCAAGCAGGGACCCCTGTCAGTACGGAATGATATGAACCCCGCCGGGTCCATCTGAGGCTCGCTCCCTCACGGTGACTGATGCGCTATCGAGGCTGACAGATTCAAACTCATCATGAATGTGAACAGGGTGATGAACTCGCCGGCCTTCTCCGTCAACGACATAATCGGAGGAAATTAAATGCACGAGCGGCTAGTATATCCGCAAGAAATACGCCATCTCTAAAATCAATCCGGGCCACGTAAATCATAGAACTCGTGATTCTTACGGTCGCATCGTGAAGATATGCATGAGCTTGTCCCTGGGATCGGGGACTTCCCGCGGATCGAGTACCTTCCCGCACTTCATTCACTCGCGCCGATTCCATCACCTACAATATGTAACGACTCAAATCTTCGTTCTCGATGATCCCGTGCAGCCGCTTATCCACCAGCGCCGCCGTGATCGTCAACTTCTTCTTTTTCACCGGCGGCTCGAACATGTATTCCTCGAGCAGCCGCGTCATAATCGTATGCAAGCGCCGCGCCCCGATATTTTCCGTCTCGGAGTTCACTTGCTCGGCGAGGGCGGCTATTCTATTGATTGCCTCCGGGGTAAACTCCATCGTCACCCCCTCCGTCGCCATCAGCGCGATATACTGCTTCACCAGTGCCGACTTCGGCTCGACCAGAATCCTTGCGAAATCCTCCGCCGTCAGTGAATTCAATTCCACCCGGATCGGAAATCTCCCCTGAAGTTCCGGAATCAGATCCGACGGCCGCGCGTTGTGAAACGCCCCCGCCGCGATAAACAGCACATGGTCGGTGTACACCATTCCGTACTTGGTCATCACCCCCGACCCCTCGATGATCGGAAGAATATCCCTCTGCACCCCCTCGCGCGACACATCCGGACCCACTTTACTGTGGTCGCCCACGATCTTATCAATCTCGTCGATAAACACGATCCCGACTTCCTGCACCCGTTCCAGCGCCTCCCCAATTACCTCATCCATGTTGACCAGCTTGGTGATTTCTTCTCCGATGATGAACTTGCGCGCCTCCTTCACCGTCATCTTCCGCTTCTTCGTCTTCTTCGGCATCAGCCCGGAAAACACTTCCTGGAAATTCACGCCCAGTTCTTCCATCCCCATCGGCGAAAAGATCTCCAGTACCGGGAATTGCGTCTGCGGCGCCTCGATCTCGACTATCTCGTCGTCCAGTTTCCCCTCTTTGACCATCTGGCGAAGCGCCGACCGATCCTCGCTCGTCGGCTTCCCTTCCGTCAGTCCAAACCCGATTGTCTCTTCCACATGTTTCGTTTTGAACACCAGATCAATCAGCCGCTCAGTCGCCAACTGCTGCGCCCGCTTCTCGTGGATCTCCGCCTGCTCTTCTTTGACCATGTTCACGCCGATATCCACCAGGTCGCGCACCATCGAATCGACATCCCGCCCCACATACCCGACTTCGGTGAATTTAGAGGCTTCCACCTTCAGAAACGGCGCCCCCGCCAGATCAGCCAGCCGCCGCGCGATTTCCGTCTTCCCTACTCCGGTCGGACCGATCATGATGATATTGTTCGGCATGATCTCACTGCGAAGGTCATCCGGCACTTGCTGCCGCCGCCACCGGTTGCGCAACGCTATCGCCACCGCCTTCTTTGCATCGCCCTGCCCGATGATATGCTTGTCCAGATGCTCGACTATTTCCTTCGGTGTCAGGTGCCCGTTCGTGTTCATTTAATCGATTCCACCGTGATGTTATTGTTTGTGTAGACGCAGATTTCCGACGCTATCTCCAGCGCCTTCGACGCAATCTTCTCCGCCGTCAATCTCGGATTGGCAAATTTGAGCGCCCGCGCCGCCGCCAGCGCATACGATCCCCCCGACCCCACCGCCACTATCCCGTCATCCGGCTCGACCACGTCTCCAGTCCCGCTGATCAGCAGAATCTTCTCTCCATCGGTCACAATGATCAACGCTTCGAGCTTCTGCAATCCTCGATCCGTTCGCCACTCCTTGGCCATTTCGACCGACGCCCGCGCCAGGTTGCCATTGAACTCGTCGAGCCGTTTCTCAAATAACTCAAACAGCGCCAGCGCTTCGGCTGCGGTCCCGGCAAACCCGGTCAACACCTTGCCGTTGCGAAGGGTTCGGATTTTCACCGCCTTGGATTTCACAATCGTATCCCCCAGCGATATCTGACCGTCGCCTGCTATCGCCGCCTTCCCGTTGTGAATCAACCCGACAATCGTCGTCGCGTGCATTTTCATATCGTTCATTTTTTACTGCCCGACCGCGGATGCGCGGTCTGATACGCCTTTTTCATCGATTCTATGGTTACATGCGTGTACTTCTGCGTGGTCGAGAGCGACGCATGTCCCAGGATTTCCTTAATCAATAACAAATCCGCCCCATTCTCAAGCAGATGTGTCGCAAATGTATGACGAAGTGTGTGCGGTGTAAAATTCAACCCCTGCGCTTTCCCGAACTTTTTTACCAACCGGTCCACCGACCGCACCGTGAGCGCTCCGCCGCGACGGTTCAACAACAGCACATTCGCTTTCGCCCCGGTCGTTTCGACATGATCCTTGCGCACTTTCAGATACTCGCTGATATCGCTCGCCGTCTGCTCCCCAACGGGCACGACCCGCTCTTTGTTCCCCTTGCCGATTACCGTGATCAATCCCCGCCCCAGATCGATGTCCGACAACTTTATGCCGGCCAACTCCTCGCGCCGGATGCCGGTCACATATAAGAGCGCCACCATGAGGTAATCCCGCCAGAACGCGTAACGATCCTGCCTCGGCTGCATCTTGGCGTCATCGAGAAGCATCATCGCATCTTTCTGGGACAGAAACGACGGCAGTCGCTTCGAAAACTTGATCTTGGGCAGTTCGAACAGATATTTCTGCGCCGCTTTGTCATTGGCGAGATATTTCTGAAATCCCGAGAGTGCCGACAGGAATCTGGCCAGCGACCGATTCCCCACCTTCTCTTGCACTCGCTGATGCAAGTACATTCGCAGGATTAACGGATCATTGGGTGTCATGGTCGGATGTTCGGCGAACTGTTTTTCGAGAAATGCGACGAATGGCGCGAGATCGCGATGATACGCCTCGATCGTCCGCGCCCCTCTTCGCCGATTCTCCGCCAGATACTTCTCGTACGCCGCCAACGCCTTTCGAAGCATGCTATTCCTCAACGATTCAAATTGTCAACACTCGTTGCGTCATTGCGAGGCTCGCTTCGAGCCGTGGCAATCTTTCAGCTCTGTAGGTCGGGTTCCGGAGCGAGCATCAGCTCGCGGAGAAACCCGACAACCCATGTTCCGTCAGGTCCTGCGACGCTTCTTAGCGGCGTGTGACCTGACGGTCTTCTCGTCTCCCGGCCCTCACCCCAACCCTCTCCCTGAAGCGAGAAGGAGCAAGAACACTCTCATACATTGTCATTCTGGCGCCGAAGCGAAGGTGCAACGCACCAGAGCGCAGGTGCCAGAATCCATGGGTCAAACTCTCCGACAACGCGTCATCAAGACACTCGCCCTCGTCCTTCTCGTCATTGCGAGGCTCGCTTCGTCACTCTACTTGTCATGCTGAAGCCGATTCCTATCGGCCTTCAGCATCTCGATGTTCACCTAACTCGCGTTCCCGTCATTGCGAGGCTCGCTTCGAGCCGTGGCAATCTTTCTGCTTTTTTCGAGTAGCTCGGGCTATGAGCGCAAAGATCAATCACTTGTAGTGCTCATAACCCGAGCTACAATTCAACCCGTCGATACTGAACCCCTAGCGCGTTCGCAAACGTCGCGATCGCTGACTCCGAGAGGCTGCTGTCGAGATACATCGGATCAGTAAAGAACCCGTCGTACCACTCCAGCAGCATTTTGCCGTCCTTATACACATGAAAATGAATCGCTAGTTCAGGCGCCGCATGATGCTCAGCCAACGTGGCTAGCTCGGTCAGAGTTTCCCTTGTAGCTGGCACATGAATTCTGTTAGTACTTCGCCACATTGTGCCCAAGGCGACATGAGCCTGCTCCGGGATGGCGTAACGATCAAAGAACGCTCGAATAGATTTATCAGGGAAACCGTCCTCGAGATACAGAATTGAGCCCTCAGGCAGTAAATCATGAAGGGCTCGAAAGACAGCTGCTGCATCCTTAGTACCGTCGACTTCCCAGAAGGGTTGCTCGCGATTGAGACGAATGCCGTCTCTTTCCTCCTTGGGCACAACACCGAATATTTTGCCGACCCAACCCACTGAACCCTCACTTCGTCAGTCCGGTCTCTTGTAGGTCAGGATCCCCGCTTCTTAGCGGGCGATCCTGACGCTCTATTCTTCACTCCCTGCGCAAATTCGCACGGCAATCTTACTCCCACAGGGCAAAACCCTTCACCCATTCCCCACGGCCTTTACCGACTCTCGCAAGTCGCAGCCAACTCCGGCTGAATCAGTTGTTAACATACCCTGTCGGGAGAAACGATACAACAAGCTCAAAGAGTTGCGGCTCCCTCTCGTACACACGGCCATCCACCGCCATCAATGGCGGATACTCGAATGACAACTCGTGGATCACGCTGTCTGCCAAATTGCGATACTGGCAGCAAATACGGACATCGATGCCATCGAATTCCGTCCGTGGAATAAGCCTGGCACCTTCAAAGGCCTTGACCAATCGGTCAACCGAAGTGGAGTCGCGAATAACTATCGAATCAGACTTGCCTCGCAGGTCATCGCAGATCTGTCGCCTATAGGTCTCTGCTGACCAAGAGAAGAAGTAGTGCATCACTACTTTGTCGATCTTCTGTAGCTCCTTTGAAGTTCGTTCACCGGTTGACGAACAGGCAAGTGACAATCCAACGAGCAAAACGAGAACTATGAAAATACGCATAGCCTATCGACCCCAATTTCCCCCCCCACGCTACCCAAATCAAAACCGCCGGTCAATCCAAATCAACCGGCGGCTCTATTTCCGACTATGTACTATGTCAACTCAATGACTCGTCGGCTCCACGACCTCCTCGGTCGGCGCGCTCTGCTCCCCGATCTCATGCTTGCACGACGGGCACTTCAGGTAATCTCCCTTCGCCTTCGATACCTTCTGCAGCATATACGGACTCTGACAGATCGGACACACCTTGGCGACCGGCTTATCCCACGACGCAAAGTCGCACTTCGGATAATTGGTACACCCATAGAACGGCCGGCGCGACTTGGTCTGCTTCTCCAGCACCTTGCCGCCGCACCCCGGCTTCGGACAGGCCACCCCCAGCGTCACCGGCTTGGTGTTCTTGCACGCCGGATACCCGGAACAGGCCATAAACCGCCCAAACCGCCCCGACTTGATCACCATCGGCGATCCGCACTTCTCGCACACCTCGTCGGTCTTGCTCTTCGCCTCTTCTTCCGGAAGCGGCTTCGTGCTCTTGCAGTTGGGAAACGCCGAGCAAGCCAGGAAACGCCCGTTGCGCCCCCACTTGATCACCATCGGCTCGCCGCACTTCTCGCACTTGATATCGGTGACCTCGGTCAACTGCTTCTTGATCGCCTTGGTTTTCCCCTTCACCTTTTCGATCGTCTTGATAAACGGCTGGTAAAAATCATTGACGACCTTCACCCACTCGTCCGTTCCGTCTTCGACCAGGTCAAGTTCCTTTTCCATGTTGGCCGTAAACGCCACATTGAAAAGTTTCGGGAAATGCTCGACCAATATCTTGTTCACCGCCACACCCAGTTCGGTCGGCGATAACTTCTTCTCTTTCAGTTCGACATATTTGCGGTCTTTGAGTGTCGTGATAATCGCGGCGTACGTCGACGGCCGCCCGATCCCGTCGGACTCCAACCGTTTCACCAGCATCGCCTCCGAATACCTGGCCGGCGGCTTGGTGAACGACTGCGTCGGGTTCAATCCCAGCATCTTGAGCAGTTCCCCTTCGGTCAGCGTCGGAAGATGATCGGCCTCTTTGAAGCCGTTCCCGTTTTCATCCTGCTCGTTCGCCTCGTGATACACCTTCAGGAAACCGTCAAAAACCAGCTGCTGGGCCGATGCCCGGAAAAGGAACTCACCCGCCTTGATGTCGACCGTCTCCACCGCGTACTTCGCGTCGTTCATCTGCGACGCGACAAACCGGTTCCAGATCAGCGAGTACAGCTTGTACTGCTGCGGCGTCAGGTGCTTTTTCACCTTCGCCGGCGTCAGTTCGACATACGACGGACGGATCGCTTCGTGCGCGTCCTGCGCGTTCTTCTTCTTTCCGTACTGATTCGGATGCCCCGGCAGGTATTTCTTGCCGAATTCATCATTAATATGCTTCCGGACCGCGTTCATCGCCTCGTCGGCGACGCGGGTCGAGTCGGTACGCATGTAGGTGATTAAACCGGTCGCCCCCTCTTTGCCGACCTCGATCCCTTCGTACAACTTCTGGGCGATCGACATCGTCACGCTGGGCGAAAAACCATACACCTTCGCCGCTTCCTGCTGGAGGGTCGAGGTGATAAACGGCGCCGACGGTCTGCGGATTCGTTCGGTCTCCCGAAGCTCCGCGACCTCAAACTTTTCCTTCTTGATCTGGGCCAGAATCTCATCAGCCTGCGCCTTCGAGCTGATGGTCATCTTCTTCGGCCCCTCTTCACCGGCCCGCACGACCGTCTTGCCGTCGATCTTCACCAACTGGGCCGTGAACGATTCGTTCTTCTTGTTGGCCAGTTCGACCGCGATATTCCAGTATTCCTGGGCAACAAAATTCGCAATCTCTTCTTCGCGCTCGCAGACCAGCCGCAGCGCTACCGACTGCACCCGCCCCGCCGACAGATTCCGCGCCACCGTCTTCCACAGAATCGGCGACACGATATACCCCACCAGGCGGTCGAGAATTCGCCGCGCCTGCTGCGCGTTCACCAGATTCATATCAATCTTGCGGGGGCTGGCGATGGCGTGCGTCACCGCCGTCTTGGTGATTTCATTAAACGTCACCCGCACGATTTCGGCTTTCGTCCCCTTCAGGGAATTAGCCACGTGCCAGGCAATAGCCTCCCCTTCGCGGTCAGGGTCAGGAGCCAGAAAAACAGTGGTGGCTTTCTTGACCGCCGCCTTCAGCTCTTTGAGGATCTTTTCCTTGCCTTCGATGACAATATATTCGGGGGTGAAGTCGTTTTCCGGATCCACACCCAGCTTGGATTTGGGAAGATCAACGACATGCCCCAGCGTGGAGAAAACATCGTAGTCTTTGCCCAAAAAGCGTGTGAGGGTCTTTGATTTTGCGGGCGACTCGACTACGACCAGATTTTTGGCCATGTGTTTTCCTATGCCATGGGTCTGTGAATTGTGTTACTCGGTATCGGCGCGTTTGACCTTTACTTTACCCTCCATCAACTCGCGCAGCGCCACCGCGGTCATCTTGCGACCGTCGATATCAAACGTCGGCACCTCTTCCTCCAACTGACGTAACTTCGCCAGTCTCTGTGCGTTAAGCCGCCGGGCATGCTGTGCGGCAACGATCACCGCCTCATACCGATTTCGTGTCACACGATCCAGCGGATCGAGAGGAAAATATCCCATGGGTTCATCCTTTCTTCAGGCAACCGCGTTAACCCGTTATCTTTCGTATTTGTTCCGGATCAAGCTGTTCTATCCGGCACTGATGGGCCGTTATAATACTCAAAACCTCGTCTGCGGCAGACTCAAGTGTCTCATTGACAACAACATACTTAAATCCGTACGACCGGAACGACCTCATCTCCGACAGCGCGTTCTCCAACCGCAACTTCCGCTGAGCCGCTCGCTCCGTCCCCCGCTTGCGAAGGCGCTCTTTAAGGACATTCGCTGACGGCGGCAAAATAAAAATCATCGCCGCATCAGGATATTCCTTATACAGTTTTCCCGCCCCCTGTACGTCCACATCCAAAACCATCACCCCGCCCCGACTGCGCACCTGCTCCAGCGGCTTGCGTGGCGTGCCGTACTGCCACAAATGAACAGTACAGTGCTCGGCGAAGAAATTCTCGCTCACCAAATCGCGAAACTTCGCCTCCGTCACAAACACATACTCGCGTCCGTTACGTTCAGTGCTGCGCGGTGGACGCGTCGTGTACGATATTGAGAACTGCCATCCGTCTCGACGGCGCCTGGGGGAAAGAAGGCGACGGCAAATTGATGTTTTCCCGCCGCCCGACGGCGACGAGATAATGACGAGAATCCCCTTCTGCCGCGTCAGGGAAATCGGCGCGCGATGCTGTTTACTCGACATTCTGGACGAGTTCCCGGAGTCGTTCGATCTCTTCTTTTAACGATATGACCAGCGAGGCGATCGCGAAATCCACACTCTTCGAACCGATCGTGTTCGCCTCGCGATTCATTTCCTGCAGGATGAAATTGAGCTTTCGGCCCGACGCTTCCGACTGCTTCAGCGCTTCGCGATACTGCTCGCAGTGACTGCCAAAGCGCATCAACTCTTCGGCAATGTCCGTCCGCTCCGCAAAAATCGCGATTTCTTCTTCCAGTCGCACCGAGTCCCGCGCCGGCGATTCCATCAATTCGTTTATCCGCTTCGTTAGTTTATCTCGGTAGTAGTCCACCGCCCCGATGGTCTTCTCCTGAATCTGTTTCACGATGCTGTCCAGCGAGTCGAGCCGATCGGCCATGTCCTTGGCCATCGCCTTCCCTTCGCGACCGCGCATCGTCACCAGATTCTTGAGCGCCTTGGTTACCACTTCCTTGAGCGGCGGCCAGGCCTCTTCCGGATTGATTTCTTCCGATGCCGGCTTAATCACGTCGGGCAGAACCAGCAGATCGGTCAACGAAACGTTGCCGGTCAATTTCAGCTCCTTCTTGAGCTGCCGTAATTGCTTGGTGAAGCTTCTGGCCGCGTGAACATTAATATGCGAACTGGCAGCCGCGTCGTCGGGCATCTCGTGACTTATATATAATGTCACCTTGCCCCGCTCCACCATGCTGGTGGTCAATTCGCGGACCTGTGCCTCAAGCGACGCAAACTGCCGGGGCAGCCTGACGCTGGTTTCCAGAAATCTGTTGTTAACGCTTGTTATCTCGACAGTTAGTCGGCCAAGCGTGCTTTTGATCTCGGCCCTGCCGAAACCGGTCATTGACATCATACTACAAAAATCCCTCGCTGAGATTGGCACAAAGAACAAGCCGCCCCCCCGCTTGTCAATCAGTTTCTGGACGGCACAGCCAATTCGGAGTCTATTTTTGAGTAGTTATCAGATAGCCAGAACTGGAGTTACGAAGATTCGGATAAAACAAATTGGCCAGATTCGTCAACCGCGTCTGAATCCGTTGCGCCGAGTCATGAATCATCTGGAGCTTGTCGATTAGCTCCCGATCCGACAAGTCCCGACGCTCCAGCAGAAGCTCCGTCGACCCCAGGATCGTCATCAACGGGTTATTGATCTCGTGCGACAACGTATTGGTGATGATCCGCAACAGTGAGTCACTGTTCTCCGAGACCGGCCGCGCAAGCCCGCGTGCCAACTCTTCTTCGCGCCGGCGGATGACCTCGATAATCAGGTCCGGGATTTGCACCTGAAAATTCCGCTCCTTGCGCACGATATCCACCTCACCCAGCACATCCAGTGTCTCCGGCTTTGCCTCCGGCGATACCAGCAGTATGATAGGCAGGTCTTCCTCGACCGAGCCGATCAGGTCGTCACGTCCCGGTGCCGACGACGCCTGCACGGTGTCCAGATCGACCACCACCGCGTGATACCGGCTGATCGAGAGTTCTTCCACCGCCGAGCGGACGTCCGCAAACTTGGTGATCACCACTCCGGATAACACGCGCGACAACTCCCGCTCGATCAGAAGCGATACATACCGATTCTGGTTCAAGAGCAGGATGCGCAGACTAGGCCTCATCGGGTCCCCCGCCGATCTGCACCAATTGAGGCAGCGTGATCGTCACCTGCGTCCCCTGACCCTCTTCCGACGCCACTGATAACTCGCCGCCCGACGCGTAGATGAGCTGCCTCGTCATCGCCAGACCGGTTCCATGCCCCGGTATCGCCGGGCTCTTCTGCGTCGGGACGCGGTAAAACGGCTCGCTGATCCGATTCAGATATTTGGTCGGGATTCCCGTTCCATCATCTGAAATCACCAGCAGCCATTTCCCCCCTTCGGCTCGTACGCTGATTGATATCGTCACCTTCTGACCCGGCGCGAACTTGACGCTGTTGAGCATCAGGTTCCGAATGACCGCCGTCAACTTGTTCCGCGCCGTAATGATCTTCGGCAGCTCTGTGTAATTCGTGGTAATGACCGTTTCCGGGAATAACGACTGTACTTCCTGCACCACCGTATCGACCACCACCTTCAGGTCGCATGTCTGCATCTCTTCTGTTTCGGCCGTCAACACCACGGTCTGGCCGAGATCCGCCATCATGCCGCGCAGTTTCAAGAGATGATTCCCCAGCACGGTCAGGTAGAAGTTCCCCTCCCGCGTCAACTCGCCGCAATATTCATGCACTAGCTTATCCGTAGACGTGCCCGCCGCTTCGATTGACGATGTCACCGCCTGCAGAGCGTCGCTCAGGAACCGCTGTTCCACGCAGGCCGGTGTGCCGCTGTCATCACGGATCATCACCGGCGCCAGCAACACCCACAGGAACGGCGCCCCGTCGGGGCTCGGCTGACGGTGCAGCAGCATCCGCGCCGAAATACCCGCGGGCAGCTCCACCATGACCGGATGAACGATCGTCCCTTCCTGGTGCGCCAGCCGCAACAGCGTATCTACCGACTCGAGCGTATCCGCCGAGTTGCAGTCCGACAATCGTGCCACCATGTCGCCGATGAACCCGGTCGGCGGACGATGATCGAACAAATTTGCAAACGCCCTGTTGACCCCGGAAATCTGCCCGTCTTTCGCCACGCACGCCGCGCCCAGACCGGCCCGGTCAAACAAGTTGAGAATCGGCGTCCAGTCCGGCGCGGAGAGAACGGTCGCCACCGACGGCCCGTGAATCGCCGTCAGCCGCCGAATGATCCCGATCGCCACGTCCACCTGCTGCTTCGCTGCCGCCCGCTGAGCGTTGTCATGAGCGTCGAACCGAAAACGGAATATCCACCGCTCGCCGTCGCCCCGCGCAATCTCCGTGAGCAGTTCATCGTCCGGCAGCATCGCCTGCACGTCACCCAGATTCCCCAAAAATTCTTCAGCTGCCGCCCCGGCTATGATCGAATCAATCAGCTCCCCCTGGTCCACCGGCGCCTGGGCCGTCGCCGACTTCGCCAGACAAGTGATCTCTTTTCCGACTGCCCGGTATACCTGCACTGCCGGAACACCCGCCAATTCGCGTAGAACCGGCGCCAGCGTGTGCCAGTCCGGATTCTCCCCGGTCTGCACCAGCGTCGTCAGCATCGCCAGTAACGACTCGTGATCGTAATTCGCCTGCGCTCCCGCAAGCGGCGCGCTCGCCTCCTCCGGATTGATCACGATCTGATAATTGACCGGGCTTCCCCCGATGAAATTCATCGACACGATTATTTTCACCGGCGTCCGCAATCCCGCTTTGCCGACCAGCGTCACGCGTATCGCGTCAAACGTCGCTTCATACCGGCTGTACCGGGCGAACAATTCGTTCAGCGCCGGCTGATCCGTCGGATCAAGACTGTCGACAAACGGCTTCCCGAACAACTCTTCGCGTGTGGCCTGAAGAAGCTCTTCGGTGTGATCGTCGATATAAGTGAATCGTCGTTTGAGATCGATTTTGCAGACCGCACAGCGTGTTATGCGCGCGACCTCGGCTGGCGTGGTTGAAGAGGTACGTTCCATGATCATCGTCATTCCGTATGGTTAGGTCGTGGGCGCAGCCCTCAACCCGGTTGGCATCTCATTATCTCCCTTATAAGTACATCGGCAAATTTCCTCATCTGTTTATTGCGAATCCCGCTTTGCGGCTCGATTCTTGCCCTCTCTTGTTTCACTTCGCTCTGCCCGGTGAAACAGTTTCACTGCAAATCACCGTAACACAAAAAAAATAGTCCGGTATGTCACCAAATGACAGTGACATACCGGACTGCAATCGATTGCCCAGTCTTCTCTACGGCTTCTTTTTCAGCCCCTCCAGCAGATTCTGCACCTTATCCTTGGTTGATTCCTTCAACGATTCCCCAACCTTGGCCGCCGCCGCGTTGTAGTCGATCTTAAACGCCGGACTCGTCATCGTCCCGGCCACCGTGATCGGCAGCGGAATCCGCTGGGTCTGCTTGTTTGACAACGCTCCGGCCAGCGATCCCACCAGTCCCCCCTTGCCGATCAGGCTTTGGCTCAACTCTTGCGTCAACAGCACCGTGCCGGTGTACTGCAGGCCGCCGTCAAAACCGTAATACCCGCCAATCTCGACATCCCCGATATTCGCCAGCGTCATTTTCAAATTATTCAGTTTCACCTTGCCGTCCTCAATCCTGATGAGCGTCGACAAACTCCTTAGCGGCTGCTCCGCGTCAAACTTCTTCCCCGATTTCTCCGCCAGGCCCTGGAGGAGTGAGAACAGTTGGCCGCTCGCCATCAACTTGCCGCTGCTCACGCCGCCGTCGCCGTTCATCGAAAGACTCTTAAGAAATACGTCCGGCTCCGTCCCCGCCGCCGCGTAGTTCCCTTTCAGATCAAGTTTCCCGTACACGAATCCGCCGAATTTCGAAAACCGTGAAATGAAATCATTCGCCTCGATCTGCGACGCCGTGAATTCGCCCGCATATGTCGGCCGCTCCAGATTGTTCAAATCAATCGTCGACGTCCCCGCTACCGACCCGGTGTAGACTTTTCCGGTTGCGTCGTAACACTCGATCTTCCGATTCGCGATCTTCATCTTGCCGACGATATTGGTGAACTCGACCTTACTGTAAATCATCGTTTCGCAGGAAAACGTCCCCCGTCCGTCGATATCCGGCAGCATCACCATCGACACCGAATCAACCGGCTGGGCCGCCGCTTCCTCCGAACCCGGCACCACCTCCGGAAAAAGCTTGTCCGCATCAAACCGGTGCGATTTTAGCGTAAACACAAACATCGGCTTCTTCATGTTGCTCCGGTCGATCTTCGACAACGGCAACAAGTACGGGAACGGGTCAGCCAGCTTGCCGTCGAATTCCGCGTCGCTCGAAACAAACTTCACCTTCATACCGTCGATGCCAATGGTATCCGGAGAAATCGTCATTTTCGTGGAGAAGTTGGTGATCGGTTCGGGCAAGAGCGAATCAGTGTACGACGCATTCGCAATCGTGATCGTTCCGCGCGGCTTGAACCCCTGCGGATCGGTCACCGTCCCTGCCAGTTTCATGTCAACGGCGATGTCGCCATTGAGCTGTGGCCCCCCCTTCTTGGGGAGGAGCGGCTGAAGCATCCCCAGCTTCATGTTCCCCGCGATCGCGCCGTCGATCGCCAGCGGCACAGCCGCCGCCTGCGTCGAATCGGCCATCATGTACGGAACCAGATTGTCGATCCGGCCGATGAAACTGATATTCCCTGACGGAAACCGCGCCGCAAACTGCCGCAGATTGACCAGCTTTCGGTCAAAGTAGGCGTCAATCGAAAACGCCTCGATCGGCTCAGGCACGACTTTCGAACGGTACGTTCCGGAGTCAATCGCGATCGTGCCGGAGAAGTCCAGATTGGCCACGTCCTTCATGACGCCGTTGAACTTCACGTCAAACCGCGATTTCCCCGTCACTTGATGTTCCGACTGCGCCGGAAGAAAGGGTTGCAGGAACACCAGATCCAAACTCCCCGCGAGCTGTCCCTGGATTCGCGGGTTCGCAAAATCCTCGACAATCAACTGTCCCTTGAGCGGTTCGTTGTTGAAACTGCCATCCTCGATAACCACGCGCACCCGATCAGTTTCGAAATCGACCATCGCCTTGCCGATGTTCAGGTCACCGTCCAATCCCTTCTTGGCCATGGTCAGATTCGTTATCGTGGCATTACCGCTGTACCCCAGCGTCGCCGGTTCGGTTGTGTCGGCGTACATGACGTCGGCATTCAGAGCAAAGTCGCCGTTGATCGTGAAGTCGGCAATCATCTGCCGTTGTTTATCTGACATCAAATTGAAAAGGTCCACCGCACGTATCTGATCCGACTTCACGTTGACGTTGGCCGTCATATGTGAATCCGGCATATGCACGAGACCGGTCACATTGAACTTAAGTCCGTTGACATCCAGATCCCCCTTGCCGATCGAAAGCAACTTGGCCGTCATGTCGAACCCGGCGTCGTAATCCAGCCCCACCGCCAGCGGCCGCATTGGTTCATCGGTCACTACCAGCAATGTATCAATCGTCAGCTTCCCCTTGGACTGATAGAGCCCCGCCCTCGGATTATCGACCGACGTTTTCATACCCAGATTCACTGCCCGGATCGACATGCCGCCGCTGTCGTCAACATACCGCACCGACCCGCCGTTGATCGACACCTCGTCAAACGATATCGTCACCGCCGCCGGCTTGGCCTCCGCCGGCAGACTTTGTGCCACTTCCGGCGCGGCCGAATCCGCCTTGGGGAAGGTATAGTTATTGGCGCCGTCCTTCGTCTTGATCATCGCTATAGTCGGTCGCTCGATGATCAGTTTCGAAACCTCCACCCGCTTGGACAACAATGGCAGGAGTCGCAGTTTCAATTCGATATGCTCCGCCGCCAGGAATTGATCGGTCTGGTCGAATCCCGCCTGATTGCCGATGCTGACCTTATTCAGCTTCAATCCGATCCCACCCCAGACAGAGACATCCAGCGATTCAATCTGCACCGGGCGACCCAGCATCGCCGTTCCCTTTTCGACCGCCATCTGGCGCGCTTTTTCAACCGGGAAGAAAATCTTGAGCGCCACGACGGCGACAATAATCAATGCAACGATGATGCCGCCCACCCACGCGGCTATCTTTAGAAACGACTTCACTGCCTCTCCTTTTGCTTGCTCATATCCACTTATACCAACCGGCCAACTTGATTGTCGAATTTAGCATGATCTCGAGTCTAAAACTTAACCGACTCGCCCGGCTTCAGTATGACCACCTTGGCATCCTTGACGCGAGCGGCAAAGTCATCGACATTCGCCGCTATCAGCGGAAATGTATCATAATGTAACGGCACAACCGTCTTCGGCCGCAAGAAACTCCACCGCCTTGGCCGCGTCAACAATGCCCATCGTGAAGTTGTCACCAATCGGCAGGAACGCCAGGTCGATCGGATTCATTTCGCCGATCAATTTCATATCGTAGAACAGCCCGGTATCGCCGGAATGGTATACCCTCTTGCCGTCGATTTCCACCAAAAACCCCACCGGCGGCCCGGTGTAAATGTCGGCGTGTTCTCCCGCCCCACCGCCATGGTGAGCAATCGTCAGCTTCACCCGTCCAAACGTAAACGGGCGAGATCCGCCGATGTGCATGGCGTGCACCTTCGCCCCCTTGCGTTCGCAGTACTTGGCCAACTCAAAATTCGCGATGATAGTCGCGTCATTTCGCTTGGCGATCTCTACCGCGTCGCCCAGGTGGTCGCCGTGACCGTGCGTCACCAGCACGTAATCGACTTTGATATCCTGTGCCTTAACCGGCGCTTTCGGATTGCCCGTGATATACGGATCAATGATGATCTGCTGCCGACCGTCGTTCAACAGCACGCATGAGTGTCCCAAAAATCTTGCTTCAGGCATGGCCCGTCCCTTCCCAAAGAAGTGTTCGCTACTGAATCAGCCCGCCGCCGAGGAGGACGTCGCCATCGTAAAACACGACCGTCTGCCCGGGCGTGATGGCGCGCTGCTTGTCGGTAAACCTAACGTGGACACTTTGCGGAGTCAAGGGCGTTAACTCCGCCCAGGCCGGCTGATGGAGATACCGTATCTTCACCTCTGCCCGATACGGCTCTGTATGCGAGTTGCCCCCCACCCAGTTGATCTGCTCCGCCACCAGCTCGTCTCGAAACAGCCGGTCATTATCCCCCACGACCACCCGGTTGTGGGCGACATCAATCTCCTGCACATAGAGCGGCGTCGGCCAGGTGATCCCCAGCCCCTTGCGCTGACCGATCGTGTAAAACGCTGTCCCCTCATGCTTCCCGATCACCATCCCGTTTTCATGAACAATCTCCCCCGTCGCAAATTGCCGTCCGCGCCGTTCCTCGTACTCTTTGAGAAAGCGATGATAATCGTTGTCGACCACAAAGCAGATCTCGCGCGACTCCGCCTTTTCGGCCGTGCGCAGGTTGTATTTGCGGGCAATCTCCCGTACTTCCGTCTTGCGCAGTCCACCCAGCGGCATGAGCGTCCGCGACAGCGCCTCCTGCGACAATCCCCACAGCACGTACGATTGATCGCGCGTCCCGTCGACTCCCTTGCGAATCTGCCACCGGCCGTTATTGTTCTTCTCCACAAAGGCGTAATGGCCGGTCGCGATATAGTCGCACCCGACCTCGATCGCCTTGCGAAGAAACTCATCCCACTTTACCTCGGAATTGCACCGCACGCACGGATTGGGCGTCCTTCCCGCCTCATACTCCTCGACGAAATTGCCGATCACCTTATCGCGGAAATGCGCCGAAAGATTGAGCACATAGAACGGCGCCCCGATGGCGTCGCAAACAAATCGGCAGTCGGTGATCGAATCAATCGTGCAGCAACGGCCATCCTTGTAGATGTCCGCCCCCACCTCGACATAATCCCACAACTTCATGTGAGCGCCGACCACCTCGTACCCCTGCTCCTTGAGCAGCAGGGCGGTGACCGACGAATCGACTCCTCCCGACATGGCTACCAATACGCGTTTGGCTGACATATGCAATCCAACAAAAACGGGCCGTGGAACGGCCCGTAATATAGTCCGTTCTGTTTCGCCTGCCTAGGCTTTGCTTTGACCGTAAATCGGCGACAGAGCCCGCAACCGCTCGACGATCGCCGGCAACTGCCCGATGACGTAATCCAATTGCTCCTTCGTGGTCGACCGCCCCAGCGAAAACCTGATCGCCCCCTGCGCGATTACCTTCGGAATACCCATTGCCGTCAGAACGTGCGACGGTTCGGTCGCACCCGACGTACAGGCCGAGCCGCTCGACACCGCCACGCCGAGAAGATCCAGCGACAGAAGAATCGACTCGCTCTCGATTCCGGCAAACGAAATATTCACCGTCTGCGGAATACGATTTTTGCGTGGCCCGTTAAAGCGCGTGTCCGGTATCGACGCCAGCACCTTGTCAGCGAAATAGTCGGCCAGTTCCGAAATCCTGGTGAAATCATCGTTCATTCGCCGCCGGGCAATCTCCAGCGCCTTCGCAAAGCCAACTACCCCGGCGACATTCTCCGTCCCGGGCCGACGTTTCTTCTCGTGAGAACCGCCGTAAAACAGCGGCGAGAGCTTGATCCCCTGACGGATGTACAGCGCCCCGGCCCCTTTCGGGCCGTAAATCTTGTGCCCCGTCAGCGACATCATATCAATGTCCAGTTTGCGCACGTCCACCGGTATCTTTCCCACCGACTGCACAGCATCGGTGTGCACCAGCGCCTCTTTCTCGTGGGCGATCCGGCCGATCGCCTCCAGGTCGGCTATCGCGCCATTCTCGTTGTTGGCGTGCATGACCGAAACGATCGACGTGGTATCCTTCACGAGCGCCTGCAGGCGGTCAACTTGCGGGAATCCTTCCGCGGACACCGGCAGCAAATCCAATTCGAATCCTTCGGTATGATGCAGATGTTCCGCCGGCTCGAGCACGGCGTGATGTTCGGTGGCACCGACGATGATATGATTGCGCCGCTTCCGCCCCTGATAGGCCGCACCGAAGATCGCCAGGTTGTCCGACTCGGTTCCGCCCGACGTGAAATATAATTCCTGCGGTTCGCAGTTGATGAACGCGGCGATTTGCTCGCGCGAATTCTCCAGCGCCACCTTGGCGTTACGCCCGTAGCCGTGGGCCGACGAGGCATTGCCAAAGGTCATGCCGAAATACGGCAGCATTGCCTCCACTACTTCCGGATCAACCGGCGTCGTGGCATTATGATCAAGATATATCTGCTTCATAGCTCCAATTCCCTGGTCCGGAGACATTTCTTACGCCGAGCCCAAAAAAAGGTCGGCACAGTCTGCATTGTTCTTAGAACGCGTACAATATAGTAAAGTGCCAGCGATCCGTAAACCCGAATCGCTCGGTGGGAATGACTCGCGCATAGTCGAGCCTGATCGGCCCGGCCGGTGACAGAATCTGCACGCCGGTGCCGTAACTGTACGCAAAATCCTTGAAATGGAGGTCGTCGAGTGAGTTAAACCCGTTCCCCACGTCCAGAAAGATCGATTGCCAGAGCGGGAGTTCCTCGAACAACCCCCCGATCATGGGCAGCGCCTCCAGCACCGGCAGAGTCTTCCAGCGGAATTCCTGGTTGAAAATGAGTTGATAACGCGCCCCCAGCGGCTCGCCATTCGGATCCTTCGGCCCCAGGCTGTTCTCCTTGAACCCGCGCACACTGTTCGCGCCGCCCAAATAGAGCGCCTCGTCGAGCGGCACGATGGCCGATTTGCCGAACGGCTTCGCCCATCCGATTTTTATCCGGTTGGCCGAAATCCACCCCGGCCAGACAGCCGTATATTTTGCCCACGACGCCTGCAGCTTGTAGAAATTGTCGTCCCCGCCCAGAAAGCCGCCGTAGTAATCGGCCGACATGGTAATCAATGCCCCGCGCAGCGGCACGAAAATATTGTCGCGACTGTCCCGGCGTATTTCTCCGTAAAGCCGCCGGCGCACGGCTATCTTTTCCTGCAGCCGCAAAATCTCTTCCAACTCCGGCGCCACGCCGCTGATTTCCACCGACTGGTATTCAAACCCCAGCGTCGTCCGCATCCTCGTGCCGAACCATTTGACGTTCTCGGCCGCCAGCGACCAGGAACTGACTTTGAAATCCTGCACCTCGTGCTTGAGCGGCGGCTGCCACTTGGCCGACAACGAAAGGGGCATCCGCACGCCCAAAAGCCACGGCTCGGTGTAGCTCAACTGGTATTCATGCTTGATGAGTCGTGAATCACGCCCCACGCTGAACGAGTATTTGGCCGACAGTTCGGTCTGTCGCGAGCCAAACAAGTTTCGCTTGCCGAATGCTCCCGCGACGTCCCATTGCAGATCCCTCACCTCCGATTGCCCGGCACCGGTATTAAAGCTGAAGTAGTGCGGCTTTCGCTCGCGCACCCGCAATTCAAAATCAGGCGCGAGCCGGTTGGTCGGATTCGGCGACTGCCGTAGCTGCAGCGTTGAGAAATATCCCGATTCAAACAGCCGCCGCTGCGAGTCGATCAAATCCTGTCGCCGATACACCGCCCCCGGAGCAATTTTCAACTCGCGCCGCGCCGTGTACTCGGGGAAATTGCTCGTTCCCGTAATGTTCACATTGCCAAAATGCACCAGCGAATCGCCGTATACCACAAACGTCACCGGGGTGCGCGCCTGCGCTCTGGTCGTGTCGATCTGCGACTGCACCGTCGCGTACGGATGCCCACCGTTTGCCAGGTGCGTTTTCATGTCGAACTCCGCCTTCCGGATTTCGAACGGATTGATCGGCGCACCCTCTTTGAGCGATTGCGCAATCTTGTTGATCTGAAACGCGTACTGGCCGGGATAATCTCCCGTCACCTTTCGCTCGCCGTAGAACAGTTGCGGCCCCTCAATGATCGTCAGCGTAATCTGCGCCGACGAATCCTTCCCGATCATCTGGTACTGATGGTGCACCTTCACATTTAGAAATCCGGCCGTCAGATACAGATACTGTACTTCCAGCGTGTCGCGCCCGAAATTCTCCCGCTGGACCTTGCTGCGCCGGTCGCCTTTGATTGCCCGCCAGAGATTCCGCTCCTTCGAGTACATCCTCCCCTTAATCTGGCCATCGGTGAAATGCGTATTCCCTTCGATGACAATTTTCTTGATGGGCGGACGCCTCGATATCCACTTGAGCATCTCCCGATCGGGGCCCGAGGCTCCGCTGGCGATCGACGCTGCGAAGATCAGTGCGAGGAGTAGTGCAATTCGATGCTTCATCAGAACTCCAGGTGCCACCGCAGGTTGACGTGGTACAATTCCAGTTCGTCCCGCCGCCCTTCCAGCAGCAGCCCCTTGTCGATCCGATACTCAAATCCAACTTCCTGCGTGCCGCTTCGGAAATCCACCGGCGACCGACCAAACACGTAAAGCCGAGGCGCCGTGTAAAAGCCCAGCGTGACCTGCGTTCGCTTCGGATCAAATTCCCCGCCGTACGTTGGGTCGATTTCAAACGTCTCCACGCCGATCCGGTTCAACTGCCGCGTACCGATCTGCGATACCTGCGATGACACCAGGTCGGTCACCCGTTGCTCGATGCCGCTTCGCGCGGTCGCCGTGTCTGATGAGTAGTAATTCGCCACGATCAGCGGCAGGATGTCCTCCTGGCTGAACGACGACCCCTCAACCGGATTGATCTCCGGCAGTTCGAGTGTCCCCGTGACATGCACGCCCAATTCGAGTTCTTCGGTCGGCGTGTTGTCGGTGCGGCGCGCCCCCGGCACCCGCGTGTACGCGATAATGTCCAGCCGTGGATTAAGTTGTTCGATATCTTCGAAGATTACCCGGCTGTCCGGCTCGAGACGAAATGTCTTGTCGAACAAAAAGCCCTTCCCGCGCAGAATTTCCATCTCGCCGGCAAATCGGTAGGTGCCGTTCTCGCGTACCATATTGATCGATCCGGCAAACTCGGCGTCGATATCCTCGTTCTTAATCCAGTAGTTGGACAGAATATCGATATTCAGATTGAGATCCCAGCTCTTGTCGGCGAACAACAGCGACATGATCGGCGACCCCTCGTTCACCTTGGCAAATTCCACTTCGTACCGGGCCGAGGTCACCAGCAAATCCCCTGACACCGTCGGCGGCGTCATCCCCTCGATATGCAGATCACCCTCGGCCGCGCCGCTTATGTCCTCCAGTTCGTAATTGAACGGAAATTCCTTCGGCAGACTCACATCGACATCGTAATACAGACTGTCCAGCGTCTTGACCGTCAGCGCACCCTCGATATATGCGTAGCTCTTACCCTCGCGCCGATGTTTGTCTTTGACCCACACCTCCACCTTGGAGATAACGATCTGATTGTCGTGCATGGTGACGAGCGCCGAGTCGGTAAACACGGTGTCGGCTATATCGAAGTATTTGAGCCGGCCTTCCTTGAGCAGCGCCTGTCCCTCGAGATGCGGCTCGCGCGGCGTGCCGGACAGTCGGACGTCCGAGGTGAGCTTCCCCTGCATATCCTCCACCGACGGCAGCAGGAGACTCACCAGGTCAAACCGGCTGTCGGTCGCGACGAGGTGCAAATCCATCGGCTCGTTCGGCAGTCGTTCCACGACGCCGTTGCCAAACGACAGATCGGTATGGAACGTGCCGTCTACCCGATAAATCCCCGGATCGGAAAGCACGACCATGCTGTCGATCCGCATCATCCGGTCCTGATAATGAGCCAGAATCGTCAAATTGCCCAGTTCCAGTTCCTTGAAGGTAAGCGAGTCCACCTCCGCCTGGACACTGATCTTCGGCGCCGACATCGTCCCCGCAACGCCGATGCGGCACGACAGGTCGCCGTCGTAGTCGACCGCCTCCTTGGCCATGTGCAGCCAGGGTGACATCAGGATGTGCCGGGCTTCGAGTGTCAGCCCGAGCGAACCGTCGTACCCAGCCTTACCGCGCGTTGAGTATTTTGATCCCTGCGCGCCGATCTCCACATTCTGAAGGATGAGCGATGAGTCATCCAGTCCAAATGTCACCGGCGCCATATTGACAAACTTGCGGTCGAACAACGTCACCCAGACAGAATCGAGCCGCGCCTGAATGGTGTCGCCGCCAATCGCGACGTCGCCGTTGGCCGACACCGCCCCGTACGCGCCGTGCACGAACACGGTATCGAGTTGCACGTTACCGGTGTCGACGGCAAAGCTCGACGACATCGTATCGTACGGTATCCCCCACGCCGCGCCGTTCAGGAAACGAACGTTCACTGTCCCATTCCGATTCTTGAAGAAATGTTCGATCGACAAGCTCGCGTCTGCGTTCGTCGTGAAGATGTCGTTGATCCAGAGTGAGTCCGACGACGCTGTGGCGACCAGATCGGGATCTTTCGTCTCTCCGACGAAGTGCACGTTGGCCCGCAGTCGTCCCGCCGGTCGCTTGATGAAATACATATCCTGGTAATACGACAATCGCGGCAGGTCGGCGTCGACTGCCAGCGCGATGCCATTCCGGTAATCGATCCGGCCCGTCGCCGTAAAGTGATTCTCGTAATAGCTGACTTCGAAGGCATCAAGGAAACTGATCGAATCGGCGGTAATGAGCAGGTCGCCCGCCGCCGCTTGGATGGGATATTGATCGAAGGATGATTCGTACAATTCGGTCGAGAGATTTAACTTCAGCGTCTTCGTGCGGAATGATTCGCCGGCCAGCGTGAAGTTTCCATTCAGATTCGACATGAAACTATTGTGCACCAGATGCTCGAGATTGAAATTGCTGATCTTCGCCTGCAGTCCGTATTTCTCCATCGGCCCGCTGAAATCAATTTGCCCGCGGCCGTCAACCAGGCACCCGCCCAGCACCGACCCGTACAACGTGTCCATCTCCAGCCGCCGGCTGGCAAAGCCGAGGCGAAATTTCGTATACAGATTGTCAAACGACGCAATCTGCAGGCTCCCCGCCAGCGTGGCTTCGCCGCCCAGACCCGTCGAATCGAGGTCGAGAGAGCCAGTCAAATTTACCGTTCCGGATAACGAAGGACCGCCATACTGCTTGAGCTGGGAGAGGTCGATTCCGCGCAAGGATGTTTCCACATGACCGCTTCGTGCGCCAAGATTGAAGATGCCGTCAGCCTTGATGGCCGTCGCACCCGACTGCAGGGCCAGATTCTTGACGGTGATTTGTTTGCCCGCGTAGGTGATTTGCGCCGACAGATTGGTCAATCGCTGGGGCAACAGGGGCGATACCAGCGACAATTGCTGTAAGTTGATCGAATACGTGTTACCCTCTATCTGCACCGAGGCCACCGCCGACAGGCTGTCAATCACCAGTGTGTCGTGCGGCCGCTCGACCACCAGCGTGAGATTGCTCAGTAGAAGCGAATTAATCGCCATGTAGGGGAGTTCTCTCGGCTGACCCGGACCACCGTCGGGCGCCTTCTTTGCCAGGTGCGGATAGACATTCCCGGCGCTGTCCACTCTTAGCAGGATGACAGCGCTATCGACAGCCAGATGCGCCAGCACCCATTTCTCGTTCCAGATATTGGCGAACGAATACCCCACTCCCAGATGGCGCACCCGGGCAATCGGAAACGCATTGGCGGAATCTGCCCAGCTCAACGTAACGTCATGAAGTGAGATGCCGTGGAAGACGTCCCCCTCGATATGCCCGATCTCCACTTTGACCGGTCCGGTCGCACCGAGCAGTTTGTTGACCTGTCCGGCGACTATCCGCTCAAGACCATTCTGCTTGAACAGGTAGACATAGGCCACCGCCGAGATGACCAGCGTCAACCCCAGAAAACTCAGCAGAATGATTTTCCAGACGCGCATCAGGTGCGCCCCAATCGGGCCAATATGTCCATGGCCGTGCGATACCCGTCGGCTGTCGCCGGCTTTAAGTCTTCTACCACCGTGCGCAGGTTTTCTTCCGTCGCCCCGACATTCAATGCTCCCCGCATGTGCGAATGCAGTTGCCTCGGCATGAGATCAACCATCAGGACCGCCACCGTACAAAGCTCGCGCGTGGCCGCGTCAAGCTGCGGCCGGGACAGCACTTTGCCGTACCCTTCCTCGATCATCCACGCCCAGATCTGCGGAGCAAACGACTGCACCCTCGCTCTCAACAACTGGTAAGAACCGGCGTAGACCCGCCGGCACATTTCCTCACCCCGCACCCGACGCTTCGCCAGCGAATCGTGCGGATCATAATCTCCGCCCGGCATGACGGCATCGGATGGCCAAACGGAATCCAGATGCTCGGCGGCAATCAACATGCGCGGAAAGCCGACAAACAGATAGGACTGTAGCACGATTTCGTACAGTGCCGCCCGCTCCACCCCGGCCTCACGGGCCACCCGGATGGTCTGACCCATAAGCGTATCATCGGCGGATGCCACCGCCGCTGCATACCAGGCCAGCCGCCGAAAGGCACACACCGGTTGGCGATCTGCCTGATAGCGGGTGATTGCCTCACCGAACTGCAAGACGTCAAATCCGGAACTCATCGTTCGAATCTACGCCGACAACAGAGTGGTAGCAATTTCAATTTTGGTGTAAACGCAAGCCCCCGTCAAGTAGAAGACTCGGTAGTAGAGATACTGTTGGAATGCTGTTCTCGGAAAGTCACCAGTGGCAGGTCGCCCACTTGGGGCGCACAGCGAGAAGACACCCCAGGAAGAGCTCGGAACAAATTCGAGCGGCAGAATTTGGTTCAATTGGGGGCCCACCTGCTCAAATGACGGCCGCAAGATCCAACCTTAGACATTGGCACCGATTCACGGCAAGGTCAGTGCAGGCGGTAAACCATCAGAACCAAACTACCGAGACCGAAAGACACGATGCCAATTATAACCGCCAATGTTAACCAAGCCCATTTCCTCCGTTCGGTCCCTTCCATCTTCTCAAACTTCCTGAAATAATCGAGATACTTGTCCTGCCTGAATAACACAAGATGGTTCACACCAAAGGTGATAGCACCCGTAATGAGAAACGGGTATATGTCAGTGCCGGGTGTTTCCCTACGGACAGCGAGATACAGACAACCAGAACCGAGACATATCAGTATCAAAAGCCCATGCATAGCGCCACCGGCAAAAATAGTGGCTAATCCCGATTCAGGCCTCTTCCAAACCTGGTCTATCTCATAGTTGACATCAATTCCTTTTTTTGCATAGAGCCGCTTTTGGATAGGTAATTGATGGAGGAGTCTAATCGGATTGATCATTCTGGACAATAAGTGAAACCTATAGACACCTCGGTAAACGAAGTAGTGCACTAAATTCCAAAATCTCACCATTGAACTCAACTTTCACCAATAGTTCTAAGTGAGTTAGGTCACGGCCCAACCAGAGAGAGCCCGGCTTTGAGGGCAGCGCTGAACTGCGAGACGTCAACGCCGGAACTCATCGTTCGAATCTACGCCGATGCAATAGCGGGAGCAATTTCAATTTTAGTGGAGGGAATTGAGTCTTGATTCGAGACGAGAAACTTCGTCTTTCAGCCGTCCGAGCGCCTGAAACAACGAATCGGCCACCCGATTGGAGACAGTCCCCCGGTTTCCGGCCTGTGGATCGGTCCACGGCTGACTCGATATTCTCGCCCCGATCTGCACCGGTATCACGAGGTGGCTGTTGTGTCGGACGAGATCAAAGGACACCCGATCGCCCGGTGTCGACCGACCAATGATGGCGGCCAGATCGACGGAGGTCGTCACTTTCTGATTGCCGATCGCCAAAATGACATCACCCGGTACCAGACCGCTCCGTTCGGCCGGCGACCCCGGCAGAGTCTGGGTGATCATAAGCCCCCGGTCGACGACCATCGCGCCGGGCCGCTGTCCCGCCGTTGTCAAAATGTTTGACGAATTGAACTCCATCGCCGGAGAGACTTCAATTTCACTGGTCGCCACGCCGATGAATCCAGCCCGGCGATCGCCGTGGGTCTTTAGGTAGTCGACGATTTCAGCCAGCCGGTAAGCCGGCACGGCGACGGAGACGCGATCGGTCTGGCCGACGTTGTCGATGATCATGCCAAGCAGCTCTCCGCCCAGGGAGAAGATTCCCCCGCCATAGCCGCAGGAACCGGTCGGGATACTGAACTGCGTGTTCCCGTCATCGCGGATTCCGGCGCAAAAGCCGAGCGACGGCGACGCCCTGAGACCGAAGGAATTTCCCAGCGAGACGACCATTTGCCCGGCGCAGGCGCGACGATCGGAGAACCTGGCCGACACCCCGACTGCAATCGCCGGCTTGAGGAGGGCCACCTCGTTGACATAGTCGATACCGACCAGTGATGCGGCGACCGTCTTATTGTCAAAGGAAACGGAATAGCGATCGTGGCCGTAGATCGACGAAGCGGCGGCTACCACCAGACCGTCGTCAATGACCAGGCCCGATGCCACGTGACTTTCCAGTGCGCCCCCGGCCGGCATGCCAAAGGCACTCGACGGCACCGAGCGCGACGACTCGATGGTTACCACAGAGCGCGACACCGTATAGACGAGATCCCCCAAGCTCGCTTCCAGGGAGTTGAGCGGATCATCAGATGCGGTGAGCGGAGCGGAAAAGAAAACCGCCAAGCCGAGCGTAAATACGATCACTTTGGCGGTCTTCGAAGAAGACGTTAACATTAGTAAACTCGCTGATCCTCCTTGACGTTGGTTTCACCGGGCTGATTGTACGACCGGATAACCGGCTTGATCCGGTAAAAGACGATTCCATGCGGCAACCGCGGACACATCTCGCGCGATTGACGGCTCAGCGCGGTCGTCAGGTACAAGTTACCGAAGCCATTCATATTGGTAAGTGAATTGGACAAGCGACTGAATCGTTCCGTCTGCGCCATCTGGCCGTCCAACGACCAGTTGTGCCGCAGATTGGCGGTCATATTCGGATTGTTCACCGGCTGGGCGGTGATGTAATCGTCATTCTGACTGTATTGCATATTCGCCGAGCCGGGCGTCAACTGACCCGAGGGCAACCAGACAAACGCCACCAGCAACACCGCCGCCACCATCGAGAGCGCCGGCACCACGTGCCGCCACTGTACCAGCGGAGCGGCCTTGGGCATGTACGCTTTCGTGCGGGTCTCCGCAAAGCGTTCCTGAGCGATTCGCTCGAGCAGGCGGGCGTTAAAGTCAGATGTCGTGCTTAACTGAGGAGTCACTTTACTCGCCTGCGCCAGGGAGCGATACACGCTTTCCTCTTTGCGACAGGCCGGACAAACCGACAGATGTTCACGAATCTTTAACTGTTTGTGACCAACCAGCTCGTCATTACAATACGCTGACAGCAAGGAGCGTATTTTTTGACAACGCATGGTATTCCTCCATTCTTGGCTCCAACTTTCCGCGAAGAATGAGGCGCGCCCGATTGACGCGCGACTTCACTGTCCCCAGGGGTACTCCGAGAACCTGGGCTACTTCTTCATACGGCATCTCTTGTACGTCGCGCAGGATGAAAGCGACGCGATACTTCTCCGGCAAATCCTTGATGGCGGCGTTGATGGCCTCCGGCAGACGGGTCGGCACTTTCGGCTCGACCGCAAACTCGGCCTCATTCCCCTGCATCTCGGATATATCGTAAAATTTGAACTTCTTCCGCTTCCGCAATTCGTTCCGCGCCAGGTTCAGACAGATCGTGTAAATCCAGGTCGAAAAACAGTGCTGGAAGTTAAACGACTGACGATGCTGGTAGACGCGCACGAATGTCTCCTGCACGATGTCCTCGGCTTCTTCGGTCGACGACAGCATGCGTCCGATCACGTTCATCAAGCGATCTTTATACCGGCCCACCAAGGTATTGAACGCGACCATGTCGCCGTTCTGAATACCCCGCATAAGCTCGAAATCGATGTCTTTCTCTGTCTCTTTCGACATACCACTCTTCGTCTTACGACCGTTCTCGTTCATGGCTTTGTACTCCAGACTTCGCTGCAAAGTTCCAGCCTTCGAAGGCTCTGGTCAAGCTTTCAAGTACTAAACAACCACCGCTTACGGATAGTTCTACCCTCTTGTTTCATCTACCCAAAACGCGCCACATAATTCCCGAAATTAAAGTGAATTATGAGCAATCTCCAGTAATCTACTGTATCACAATTTGTTACCTAATAAATAATCTCGGCCACGGTGAAGCGACCAGCAGCCCCCCGAATACCACAAACAAGGCGAGCGGTATGGCCAGTCGCCTATACACCAAACCCAGATTCGCCTCAAAGTACTCGGTGGTCAGAATCAGACAGAGATGGGTTGGCGAAAGCATCATTCCGAGGTAACCCGACAAGTAGGCAATCAGGATGTTCCCGGGCGATATCAGAGGCTGGTACAGGAAACCGGCCAGAAGGGTATACCCCAGGCCGACAAACGCGGCCACCATTCCTGTCAGGAGCCCCGTCGAAAAACAGACCAGGAAGATGATCAGCTCCGGCGGAAGGCCGATCTGGGTCGAGAGCCGTGGAATCGAATTGATCGCCCCCGACAATTCAAGCACTGTCTGGAACGACAGGATACCAAAGGTCAGGAAGATCAGCTTGAACGACAGGCCATGTTTGACCGCAAGCGTCAGGATCTCTTTCCGTGGACGAACGAAGGCGATCAACACGATCACCGCAATCAGCACCGCCAGCGACAGATCAATGCGAAAGACACCGTAAATGGCGATGGCCAGCGCAATCGGCCAGATGGTGTAGGCAATCCCCTTCGCGGTGGTCCAGAGCGAGTGGCGAGCCGAGTCGTTACCGTCAATCTGCCGGGCGAAGAAGAAAAGCCCGATAATGAGCATGCCGACCGTAAGCGGAAATTGAAGTAATGCGACACTGCCGATCGGCAGGCCGGTCACGGCCTCGGTGAGAATGAGCCCCGGATACACCGGCCAGGAGAACTCGACAATGTGGCGAAACCAGTAGTTCGTTGCGGTCTTGAATTCGGCGGAATACTTCGGATCGTCGAGCACACTCTCCACCAGCGGCGCCGATAGAAGCGCCCCGCCCGGCATCGGCATCAGCCCCACCAGCGGCGGCATGATTACGGCGGCCGTCCGCTTGCCGCCGATCAGCCCTGTGCAGGCGTCGGCCAGACGCTGAAGGTAGCCGAGTTCCTTGAGCAGGGTACCAAGCGTTGTGACCAGCAGGATGACACCGGTGATAGACAGAAAGCGGGCCGACTTGATCAGATTCCAGTACCCCTCGAGCAGACTAGCCACTGAGACCTGATAGAGCAGGGCGGCGAAAAGACCGGCCAGAAACAGCGTGGGCCCAACCGACAATTTGCGCCGCAACGCAACGACGATCAGGATGAAGACCACCAGCAGTTTGACCGATTCCACCGGTCCAATAAACCGGTGTTGAGCCCTCCTGTCAAATGAAGGTCAGACTTATCGAGATATGACTATGCTTGACATTGCGCTCCGGCGACATAGCTTTTGTCTACCATGCCGCGAATCACCCCAAAACCGGTCGTGCCGGTCACGCCCGAGCTTGTGTTCGCGCACCTGGCCTCTCTGCCCGGTGCCGTCTGGCTGGATTCCACCCTGCGGTACGCCGACCGGGGGCGGTACTCGATTTTGGCTTGTGCCCCGGTTGCCGAGGTGGTGCTGTACGACCGTGAGTGGCTGCTCATCTCAGGAGGGGTCGAATCGGCCAAATTGCGGGGCGAAAGGTTCTATCGCCACCTGACCGATTTCATCAACGACGGCCTCTTCGCCATCGGGTATGTCAGCTACGAGGGAATGTACCCATTCGTGCAGCTTCCTCGCCCGGCCGCCCAGACCGCCTGGCCCGACGCGCACTTCTGCCTCTACGATCAGGTGGCCGTATTCGACCATGACAACGCACGCTTCGTCGAGCCGGTGCCACGCGAGTGGCTGGCCGAGCATCCGGCCATCGACACGAGCGGCAACAGCACCATCGCCACGCCACCGCCGCACCGGGAATCGTTCACCAAGGACGCGTACATCGACGCCGTTCGCCGGGTCAAGGACCATATCCACGAAGGCGACATCTATCAGGCGAACTTGACCTGCCGGTTTGAAATCCCCGCGCCGGTCGCCCCTTGGTCGGTATACAATCGTCTGCGACAGCTCAATCCGTCTCCGTATGGGGCCTTCCTGAACTTTGGTGATCGCCAGGTACTGTCCTCCTCGCCCGAGCGCATGTTCTACCGCGAGCAGGATCGAATCACCACCTGTCCGATTAAAGGTACGAGCGCGCGCGGCCGGTCACCCAAAGAGGATCAGGAGCGTGCCGAAGCCTTGCTTCATTCCGAGAAAGACCGCGCCGAGCTGCTCATGATTGTCGATCTGCTGCGCAACGACCTGGGCAGGATCGCCCGGACGGGCACAGTCAGGGTCGATTCGCTCTTTCGCACTGAAATCTTCTCGTCGCTCATTCATCTGGTGAGCGATATCTCGGCTACGTTGCGCCCCGGCTTATCCTACGACGATATCTTCGCCGCCCTCTTCCCCGGCGGGTCGATCACCGGTGCGCCCAAACGCCGGGCGGTGGAAATTCTCGCTCAGATTGAGCCCTGCCCGCGCGACCTCTACACCGGCTGTATCGGGTACATCTCGCGCGACAAGGCCGAGTTCAACATCGCCATCCGCACGATCATGCACACCGAGGACGCCTACACGCTTCACGCGGGGTGCGGCATCGTCGCCGACAGCGTGCCGGAGCGCGAATACGAGGAAATGCTGCTCAAGGCCCGCAATCTGTTCGGGGCGTTGGGGATAAACGTCTGATGACGCCTGAATTCGAAACCCACACCAGCATCAACGGGCGTTTTGTCACCCGCGACGAAGCCAAAGTCTCCGTCTTCGACAACGCGTTCCTTTACGCCGAAGGGCTGTTTGAGACGTTTCTAGCGGTCGGTGACAGGATCATCTTTGTGCCAGGTCACCTCAAGCGTTTGCACGACGGCGCGGCGCTCACCCGGATGACCATTCCCGTTTCCGATGAGACTCTGGTCGAATGGATTGTGGGTATGGCTCGCCGCCATTTGGCGCCGGTCAAACAGATTCGCCTGACGATCACCTCGGGCGAAGCGGCGCGATGGACCGGCCTGCCGGGCGAACCTCAGGTGGTCATCAGCGCGGCCCCGCACACGCTGCCGCGCAAACCGTTTCGGCTGCTGACAGCGCCATTTCGAGTCGATCAGGAATCGGTCTTCCGCCGCATCAAGACAACGTCGTACGCCATTCATGCCGCCGCCCTGCGCGAGGCGAAACTGAAGGGGTTCGACGATGCGCTGTTGCTCAACGAGGTCGGCAACGTGGCCGAGGTATCGTCGGCCAACATCTTCTGGGTGCACGACAAGAGCGTCTTCACCCCTCCCCTGACGGCCGGTTGTCTGGAAGGGGTAACGCGAGCCAACGTTATGAAAGCCGCCGCTGAACTCGGGTACGGCGTGGAAGAAGCGAACACCACGCTGTCCGCCCTCAGCGACACGGCGGACGAGGTCTTCATCTCCAGCTCGCTCAAGCTGGTAGTGGGGGTAGCGCTCATCGAAGAGGCAGGTTCGGCGATTGAGTTCGCCGCCGGCCCGATAACCCACCAACTGACCGAGTATTTCTGGAATCTGGTCGGCGCTCCTCGCTGACTGAAACGGCCTCACCGGCCGAGCGTCCAATTCCCGTCGCATTCTTCCATCCCGTTTTTATTTTGACAGTGCAAACCAGCCCGGCCTATACTCGTCAAAAGTGGCACACCGAAAGTAGTTGGATTTGGTACGATGAAAAGGGCAATAACCATAGCGCTGGTGTTGGTAGTGGTGGCCGGTTCCGCCTGGTCACAACAGCGCAATCCGCGCGACACCGTCAACTCGGGAAATCGTGATTTTCGCACGAAGCCGTACACACTGTACGACGTCCCGCCCCGGTTTCTCGTTGACCGGCCCACGGCCGGCACGCTGCCGCGCGGGTATTTCGATATGGGGTTGCGCATTTATCCCAACGGCGGCGGATTGGGGTACACCAATATCGGCTTATCCAACCGCCTGCAGATTGGCGTTTCGTACGGCGGCGAGGATGTCATTTCGGCCCGGACACCCAACTGGAACCCCAGAGTGGGCTTCTGCGGCAAGTTCCGTTTGATTGACGAGCTCCAGTATTTCCCGGCGGTTTCGGTCGGGTATTGTGATCAGGGGGCAGGCGCGTACAACAATGATTACAAACGGTACACCTTCAAGTCGCCCGGTTTCTTTGCCGTGGCCAGCCGAGGAGTCTATTTCTACCGCTGGACATCGAGCTGGCACGCTGGGATTAATTATTCTATGGAGAGCGACGTCGACGAGGAGAGCGACGTCAATTTCTTCCTCGGTTTCGACGCGACGTTTGATTACAACGCTGCGTTTCTCATCGAGTATGATTTCGGGCTCGATGACAATCGGGGCACGCTGCCGAATGGCGAACCTGATGTCTTTGCCGGCAAGGGGCGCGGCTACTTAAACATGTCGGTGAAGTGGCTTTTTACGAATAATTTCGAACTGGAGTTGATCCTGAAGGATCTGGCGGTCAACCGGCGGGAATCGACCACGTTCACGCGTGAAGTCCGCATGACCTATGTCGACCATTTCTAAGTCTCACACGTCCCCGCAGAGGACGGTTGGCGGTGGCTGACTTAACTGGCAGTCACCGTCTAAGCATTCCAGAGTCTACAAGCCAAACATGCGCCAGCGATCGATAACGGTAGCGGCAAAGTCGCCGACGGTGGCGATGACTTTCTCGCGATAGGCCTTGGCCTGTTCGAGATTGTAATTCGGATGCCCCTGCCCTTCGGTATACAGGAGAATCGAACCGGGAACGGGGTAAATATCGGCTCCGGGACGAAAATACCAGGCCAGTTTCGGGTCATACTGGGCCTGACCGGCCAGAGCGGGGTCGAGCGCCTGTATTATCGCGGTTTCATCGGTGCCGGCGTGTCCGCCCGGATGGCCAAAGAAATCCTCGGTCATCTTGTCGCACAGTTCCCACCAGTGAATAACGGCGATATTGCGCGACTTGCGCTGATGGAAATCCATGGCGGCCGACTTCAGCGCGGCGTTGTTGCCGCCATGGCCGTTCATCACGATGATATGATGAAAGCCGTTGTTGGCCAGGGAGTCGAGAATCTCACCCACAAACTTCTCGTACAGGGCCGGCGAGATAGTCGAACCGCCGTTGTACCGGTAGAGCGAGCGGGTGATCCCGTAATTCAAGGTAGGCGCGACGAGGGCATTGAGACGGTCGGCGATTCCCTGCGCAATGGTCTCGGGGATGAAATTATCGGTGCCGAGGCACGATGAACCGTGGGCCTCGACCGTACCGACCGGGAGAATGACGGTATCGATGGTCTTCGGGACCATCTGCTGGACCGTCAGCCAGCTCAACCGCTGCAGTTGTCGTTCCATGCCGGTTACATCTCCAGGCGGGCGATGATCCGCTCCATGACCTTCTCGGTTTCGTGGGCGGTTGCTTCGTCACCCTCAAAGCGGAATTGATTGATATCCCGGGCCAGGAACTCGAGTTCATCGGGGCCTTCGACCGCATACCAGATTTCCAGCTCCGCCCAGCTCAAGCCTTCCTGCGTGAACGCCCCGGACACGTCGTGATAGATGCTGGCCGACTTCCAGTCGAATTCGGACAGGTTGACCTTACAGGCGCCGGACATGCCGATGGCATAATATCGCCCCTCGGGGGTCGGGCCGAAGACCGCATCGCTCTCCTTGAGCATCTTGAGAGCGGTCTTCATCTGATGCGGCGTGACGGTCGGCGTGCGGCTGCCCAGCACCAGAACGTTGGTATACCCCTGCGCGAAACAATCCTTGAAGGCGGTCTCGATGCGACTCCCCCACCCTTCCTTGGGCAGTTCAATACCGGCGTAGCGGTGCTGGAAGTGTTCGAGTTTCTCGCCGGTCAGCTTGTTGCTGAGATATTCGGTGATAATCTTGACAAAGCGTTTGCGATCCGGTGCGTCGATGTAATACGCGCGCACGTCGGCATCGACCGCCAGCGCGCTGATAATGGTATCGGTAATGAACGCCTGATGCAGAAAGCGCAGATCGTCTCCCTTGATGATGCCGAGATCCATGGAGGAGCCGTCTTCGGTGGGTTCCTGTATGCAGATTGCGATCGCCGATTGCAGTTTCTTTTTGGACGCCATATTCCTGCGCTCATATCAACGAGTGTATGTGTGACGAATATAAAAAGACGGCCCGCGCAGAGTCAAGACGGGCCGGCAAGATTTACCACTGAAAGCGACGATCAGCCGATATTCTGCAGGGCCGGGAAAAGATTCAGAATCCAGGTCGAAATGCTCTGGAGGAGGTTGAAGAAGATGAGCACGCCGATGATCATGAGCAGGACGCCTGAAATAATCTCAATCGCGTGGAAATGGCGCTTGACAAAACTGAAAGTGCCAATCAGGTAGCTGAACAAAACGGCGGTGATAATGAACGGAATACCGAGGCCGGCGGAATAGAACAACAGGAGCAATATGCCTTGATTGACGCTGGCCTGTTGACCGGCGAGCACGAGAATTGATCCGAGAATCGGCCCGATACAGGGAGTCCAGCCAAAGGCAAAGGCAATGCCGATCAGGGACGAACCAAGCAGGCCGCGACGTTTGGAGGTGTCGAGATGAAAACGCTTCTCGTAGTTGAGCGCCTTGACTCGAAATACACCCGCCACGTGCAGGCCAAACAAGAAGACCAGCACGCCGGCAATCTTGTTGAAAAGGGAGAGATTTTCGGTGAGGAACTTACCGAGACTCGAAGCGGTCGCGCCGAGCAGGACAAAAACGAGGGAAAAGCCCAGCACAAAGAACAAAGTATTGATAAACAAGCGACCGGTGAGGGCGCTGGAGCGGTCGCGACGCTGCAGATCATCCATCGAGACGCCGGAGATAAACGACAGGTAGCCGGGAATCAGCGGCAGGACGCAGGGGGAAAGAAAGGAGAGCAGCCCGGCGAGAATGGCGGTACCGATACCAACAGTAGGTTGTTCAAACACGGATATTAGCCTGTCCTATGACTAGAGGATGAGCGCAGTTCATGGGTATACAATCGGCGACGAGCCCGGTTCATTTTTTTCGAGCGCGGGCGAGGATTTCGTCTTTCAGCATTTGGAGAAGCTTGTCGCTGTCGATTTTAGCGATGATTCGTTCGGCGATCCGGTCACCCAGTTCATGCGCAAATTCCCTGGTGAACAGGTCGATTTCCTCACCGGAGAGCTTCTCCAGCTTCTCTTCCCAGGGCAGTTGCTTTTCGGATGGAGCCGTGGTCCCCGGCGGGAGCACGGAACTGAGCGGCTCGACGTCGTTGGAGCGGAGTTGTTCTATCTCTTTCTTAAACTCGTCGATGAACTTCTCGACTCCCTCAGTGCGTTTGGCCGCAGCGGCGCCGCCAGGTCCCGGCGTGACCGGATCGACCAACGCCGACGTCTTGGTAACGGCGATGCGGGACGAATCACTCGCCGGCTTCGGTTTGCCGCCCTGTGTGTTCTCCTCGCGCATCGCGTTTACGAACCAATTGTAATCGTGATCGGCGTCCTGCTGCTGGGCTTGGCTCTGCTTAAAGGCGGCCGGGTCGGTGAGACCGTACTGGTCTTTCATGATTTCGAGCGAGCCGGTGGAATTGGTGTTAACAGGCGGCTGGGGACCCGCCGGGTGATGGTGGATTTCACCCTTGTCATCGCGGATGACAAGTGATTCAACGCGCGACGAGTCGGAGAGGTCTTCCTCAACCGAATGTTCATAGCCGATGGTGGCGTCCTTGGTAACCTTCGGCCCTTTGCGAATCTTGGTTGTCCCGTCAAACATTTCCGACTTGGTAACGTCGAGTTTGTCAAGGCCGAGAGCCTCATCCAGGAAGGCGTCCGATACGTCAGTGCCGCCGATGGGAGATTCTTCCTTGCGCACCGGCTGGCTGCGAGCGGCCGAGTGGGCAACAAACGTAGTAACTTTGTCGATCAGCTCTTTCGGGTCGATCGGTTGGTGGACGACCAGTTCGCCCGGCCAGTCGAGTGACTTCTTATCGGACGGTTCAAGGACCAGCATGGGAAGACTGGAGGTTTTGGGATCGTGATGCAAGCGATCATAAAAGAGGCGCTGGTCGGCGGTCTGAAGGGAGCCCCCCACCAGCAGGAGGTCGGGACGGGCGAAATTCAGAACCTCGCGCGCTTTTTCGGCGCTCGGGACGGAGATGACTTCAAAGCCGTGCTGTCTGAGGACCGTTTCGGCCGCCTGTCGGACGGTGTCGCCGGCCTCGGCGATCAGAATCCGCTTGCGCATCTGGTGTTACCCCTGGTTGCTCGCTCTATCCTTTTCCTGCCGCAAGTTGGAAGCCGCGTCTTCGAGGAACTTGCGATCACTTTTGCTCAGGTTTTCTATGCCGACCTCGTTGATCTTGTCGAGGATTTCGTCGACCCGCTTCATCGTATCCGCAGCGGCCTCGCGGCGTTTCTCCAGCTTAGCCATTTGACGGCGGTAACGCAAGCCTTTTAGCTTTCCGCCCAGCCGCATCCAGCGCCAATCGAGCTTGAGATATATGAGGCCGCAAGCCGCACCGCCGAGATGGGCCATGTGCGCGACATTGGAGCCGCCGGTCACACTCAAGATGTAGCCGAGAATCATCATGCCGGGGATGGCGTATTTCACTTTGACGGGAACAAGGAAATAAAAATAGAGATCGCGATTGGGGAACATCAGCCAATAGGCGACCAGCACACCGTAGATGGCGCCCGACGCACCGATAGTGACCACTTGTTGATGCGGGTAGACGAGCAGGGTCAGAAGCGCGCCAGCCAGACCGCAGATGATGTAAAACCGGCCGAATGACCGGCTGCCCCAGGCGTACTCAATCTCGGTACCAAACATCCAGAGAGCGAAAAGATTGAAGAAGATGTGGCCGAATCCACCATGCAGGAACATGTAGGTAAAGGCTTGGAAGATGTAGGCCGGAAAATGCCCCCAGAACATGGCGGGTACGAGACCGAACAGCCCGGTGATATCGAAGTTGGCATAGCGGGGCAGGATGTATTGCAGCAGGAAGACAATCGCGTTGACGATCATCATCACTTTGATGAACGGCGACAGCGCACCCGGGCCGATCTGCAGACCGCCGCCGGAGGTCGCTCTGTTGTCCCATTGATTACGCATAGTGCCCATTATTATACGGTATATCGGCAAAGACCAGTCGCTGTTTACCGGAAGTTATGACGACTTAATTCGCTTTGGGCGGCGAATCGGGCGATTCCGGGGCCTCAGATTTCTTTTTGATCTCTCCCACCGGGAGCCGGCAATCTCGAGTCACTCAGGTGCCGACGCCGAAACGAGGCAACACCTTGGTGACCAACAGGAGCCAAGCCACCACAAAGGCCAGGAGAAAGAGTATGTCGTAAAAATCCATCGGTTGTTCCAGTGCTGATTGTCGGTCATTCCGCCTGTTTCACGGAGCTCCCGAAGGAGCCCATCTCTGTAAGAATGGGGCGGGTCGAAAAGTTCCGTAAAGAGATGGCAGAGCCGGTTGACCGTCCCGAGAGGGTCCTGACGCCAATAAAAAGGCCAGGAAGTGTTGAGCCTGGCCATGAGGGTTCAGAATCAGACGGCGGTCAGCACTTTTTCGAGACGCTGGACAATCTGGGCTTTGGGAATCGCGCCAATGACCTGATCCACCACCTGGCCGTTGCGGAAAAACAGCAATGACGGGATCGACATGATGTTGTATTTGCCGGCGGTTCTATTGTTCGAATCGACATCGAGCTTGGTGATTTTTACGCGGTCGCCCATATCGCGAGCGACTTCCTCCAGAATAGGCGCAATCATTTTGCACGGGCCGCACCAAGTGGCCCAGAAATCCACGATGACTGGACGGTCGGATTGAATCACTTCTTTTTCGAATGATTCGTCGGTGACATCTATCGGTTTGCTCATCTTTTCATCCTCCGCAAAGGTTCAAACAGCTTCGTAATGCCTTCAAACAACCAAAAGGCTGTTCGGTTCCACGGATGGCGCGAGCCATGCCGCCCCTCAGTCATTTGACCCAAGGTATAGCAGGAGCGGCGGCGGGGGCAAGTTCAACTTTGCACGGCCGGACCAGAGAAAGCGGTTGCCTTTGTCGTCGCGTGGGGTATATTCGCCCCGGTAAGGCAATGATACGATGAGAGTTGTCATTCAACGAAGTGCCGGGGCGGAGGTGTTGATCGACGGCGCCAAAGTGAGCGCCGCCGGGCCCGGATTGGTCGTCCTTTTCGGGACGAGGACGGGCGACGTCGAATCATCGTGCGCGGCATTGGCCGAAAAAGTGTCCAATCTGAGAATCTTTGAGGACGATCAGGACAAGATGAATCGGTCGGTGCTCGAGGTTGGCGGCGAGATCATGGTGGTGTCGCAGTTCACGTTGTATGCTGACGCCCGAAAAGGACGGCGCCCGTCGTTTAACGAGGCCATGGAACCGAAGGAGGCGGAGCGATTGTACGACCAATTCATCACCTGCCTGCGCGAGAGGGGGCTGACCGTCGCGACGGGAGTATTTGGAGCGAAGATGGACGTGAAGTTTACGAATCGGGGACCGGTCACAATCATTCTGGATCATGATGTATCTCCAATTGGTTGAATTAGCCGCCCGATTCCCATTGATTCTCGGCTCCGGTTCACCGCGGCGGGTCGAGCTCCTCCGCGAATGCGGGGTGAAGTTCACGCAGATCATCCCGGATATCCACGAAAAGCTTCATCCCGACGAATCTCCCTTCCCCTACGCGCAGCGTCTGGCCGAGCAGAAGGCAATGGTTGTGTCGGGACAGGCGCCGGCGGACGCCGTGGTTCTGGGGTGTGACACGATTGTCGTTCTGGGCGACGAAGTACTCGAGAAACCGGACGATGGCGCGCACGCCCGCGCGATGCTATTGCGGTTGTCGGCTCGACAACACACGGTTTGCACCGCCTGTGCGTTTGCCCGATGTGGACAACTCCTGGCGTCGGGATACGAATTGACGGACGTTTACTTCAATCCGCTTTCGCCGGAGCGGATCGATGAGTACATTGCCACCGGTGAACCGATGGATAAAGCCGGCTCCTATGGCATACAGGGCATGGGGGGCTTTTTAGTTGACAGGATAGCAGGGAATCTTGATACTGTCGTTGGTCTTCCCCGCACGTTGTTAGATCATTTAGCGGGGGACGTACTTCGGCACTGAGAGAAAGCGTTCCAACATATGAGTATCGTTCATACGAAGCTCGGCGAGGCGCTCCGCATCGAGCGGGAAAACCGTAAGCTGAATATCGCCGATCTTGCGTCACAGCTTAAAATCTCCGATTCCATTCTGGAAGCGATCGAGCAAGGAAGCGTCGAATCGCTGCCGTCGGAGATATACTACAACCTGTTCGCCAAGTCATACGCCGAACATCTCGGTATAGACTTTACGCGGACGATGGAGGCAATTCGGGAGGAAGTGGGCGAACCGGAAGTGCCGCTGAACGGCGTGACCGGCGAGGGTGAAGCGGCTCCGTCCAGCCGCCCGGCGCCACCGTCAGGCAAGCGTCCGGTCATAGAGCCGGAGGAGCCCGCGACCGGCGGCGGCAAGAAGCTGGCCGGGTGGATCATTGTGATCGTACTGGTGATCGCCGCGCTGGCTGTCTCATACAAGTTTCTGGTGCTCGACGGGAAGAAGGCCGGTCCCGAGACGGCGACGATAAATCAATCGGCGCCGGCGGCGCAGAATCAGCCGTCGGGGACACAGGTGACCGCGGCGGGCGAGTACGTGAACGGTCCGTTCACGATGGCCATGATCAGCCGGGGACAGAGCTGGGTCACGGTGCTGGTCGACGGTGAATCGAAGGTGAATCGCGAAGTGAATGCGGGCGAGTCGATCGAAATGACCGCCAACACGAGTATGGTCGTTTCGATCAGCGAACCGCTTTTGCTCGATGTGAGAATCAACGGCCGTCCGGTGGATTTGATCGATCCGCGCACGAAGTCGATCATGCGCGTGATCATCAATCATAACACGCTGGCCAATTATTTGCCGAAAGAATCAGACACCACCGGCAGCGATACAGTGCAGAGTCCCGACAGCGGACAGAAAGTCGACACGACACGGTGAGGCTGCTATGAAGCTGATGAATTCGATCAGGGCAGCGTATGCACACATTCAGTTGAAGCGTTTGCGTAAACAGATGGAGCCGCAGGAATGCAGTTTTCCGCGCGACTTGCTGGGCACCCGTCACATGCTCATCTGCCTGCCGCCGGGACTGCGGGAGCTGACAATGGTCAAGCAGTTCCTTCCGGCGATCATGATCCTGTTCAGGAGCGCCGAAATCACGCTGTTGGCGATGCCGGGAATCAAAGTGACCGACATCTACCCGCGCAAGGGGGTCATACTCCTGACACCGACGGTGGAGCAACTGAACTGGGCCGGGCTGCCGAAGAAGTCGTACATTCAGACGCTGCAGCAGCAGAAATTTGATCTCGTGCTCGACATGAATCTGGAACAGTCGCTGTTTACGTCGGCGATTCTTCTCAATTTCCCCAAAGCTGTCCGCATCGGACGCGGAAATCATCTGGGAATTCCCTACTACAATCTGGAAATCAAGACCAAGTACCTGCGCGATGAACGAAACATCTACCGGTCGCTGTTGGAGACACTCAGCGCGCTCATGAACCGGAAGCTTGAGGCGACGATGCAGGAGGCGGTGTGAGGATGGAGGGTCTGTGTACCTCAAACAACTGGAAATAATCGGATTTAAATCCTTTGCCAATAAAACAGTCGTAAAGTTTGCCAGCGGCGTGACGGCCATCGTCGGGCCGAACGGCTGCGGGAAGACGAATATTCTCGACGCCCTTCGCTGGGTACTGGGCGAACAGCGTCCGACGCTTTTGCGCGGCGGCAAAATGGAAGAAGTGATCTTCAACGGCACGCGTGACCTGAAGCCGCTGGGGATGTCGGAAGTGTCGTTGACGGTGGTAAATGATCGCGGCGTACTGCCGACCGAATACAACGAAGTACAGATCACCCGCCGTCTGTTTCGGTCGGGTGAATCGGAATATCTGCTCAACAAGGTCCCCTGCCGCCTGAAAGATATCACCGAGTTGTTCGTCGATACCGGCATGGGAGCGCACTCCTATTCGGTCATTCAACAGGACATGATCGATTCGGTCATCAGCGACAAGGCGGAAGAGCGCCGTTTTCTGTTCGAGGAGGCGGCGGGAATCACCAAGTACAAGCATCGTCGCAAAGCCGCCCAGCGCAAGCTGGAGGCAACCGAGAATGATTTCCTGCGCTTGAGAGACATCTACAATGAGGTCAAAACGCGAGTAACTTCGCTCTATCGCCAGCACAAGAAGGCGGAGCGGTATCAGTCGTTGCTCGATGAGATCAGAGGTTGGGACCTCTACCTCATGGCCAGCCGATTCACGGCACTGGAATACGAAAAGCGCACGCTGCGCGCCGAATTTGACAATCTGGCCGATCAGAAGCTCGGCAAAGAAACGGCCCTCGAGCAGGCCGGAGCGCAGATGGAAAGCGAGCGGATTCGACTGGTTGACGTGGAACGGTCGCTCACCGAGGTGGGAGGTCAGCTTTACCAAATAGCCGAGAAGGCGCACGCGATCGAACGGGAGATATCGGTCCTCCGCGAGAAGAAAGCCAATGCCGCGATCATCATTCAGAAAAACGGCGCGGACATCGAGGCGATTGCCCAGCGACTGGTTGCCCTGGGTGAACAGCTGGCCGAAACGGAACGTGAATTGATCGAGCAGGAGAATGCGCTGGAGAATATCGCCGCCGCGGTACAGGCGGCGGATACCGATCATGTCGAGGCCGACAAGCTGTTGTTCATGGCGCGATCATCCAACGAAGATAAGAATCGGCAGTTGATCGAACTCGAAGGGAAACTGTCCTCCGGCAAGACCGAAGAGCAGAATCTTCGCGAGCAGGACGAGGAACTGACCCGCCAGATCACGGAGATTGAGAATCGGCTGAGTGACGACGGTCGCCGGGCCCAGGAAGTGATGGCTCAGCGGAATCAGCACCAGACGGGGATCGACGAACTGGCGGAGCGCAAACGGCAGTTCGAACAGCAGCAGGTCTCCCTCACCGACGAAATGGAACGATTGGTCGAGCAGGGCGAGAGTCTGTCACTTGACATGACCAGCGCGACCGCGTCGATTGAGGCGGCGGTGGCGCGCCGGAATCTGCTGGCCGACATGATGCTCCATTACGAGGGGTACGATCACGGCGTCGTGGCGGCAATGGAGCTGCGCGAGCAATGGCCGACTATCGGCGGCACGGTGGCTGACCGGTTTGTGCCGGTCGAAGGCATGGAAGTAGCTCTCGAAGCGGCGCTGGGTGACATGGCCAAGTTCCTGATTTGTTTCGACCGTACGACGGCCGAGCAGATTATTGCCCATCTCAAGAGTGAAAAGAAAGGCAAGATCGGCATACTCGTGCCCGACACAGGGGCGATAGCACCGGCGGTGAAGCGGCCAGAGTTGAACCTTCCCGGCGTGATCGGGTGGATGGATTCGTTTGTGTCCACCGACGAGGGGTTGCGGCCGCTCATGGAGGCGGTGCTGGCCCGCACGGTGGTGTTTGACGCGGCGACGCACCCCGGGGCGATTCTGGAACGTCTCCCATACGGTTTCAGCGCGGTGTCGACCGACGGCGTCGTCTACAGCTCCAATGTGATTGCGGGCGGGCAGGATGAGCGGTTTCCGCTGTTCCGTCGCAAAGAACGAGTGGAAGAACAGGATTCGATCATTAGCGAGCTGACCGGAAAGCTTGAGTCTCTGAAGAACGACAAGAATCACGTGACCGCCCGCGTGGCGGCCATCCGGGCCGAATCGATTGCCATCACCGGCCAGATGGAGACGATCGCTGAGGCGGCGGAAGTTGAACAGAAGAAACTCTCCGAGACTGAATACCTCCTGCGCACGATCGCTAACGACTCCGAGCGGTTGAATCGTGAAAAGGGAACGGCAGCCGGGAAGCGGGAGAAGATCCGCAACCGGCAATACTCGCTGGAGCTGGATTTCTCGCAGCTGGCGTCGCAGAAGGAAGCGATCACCTCGACCATGACGGTTGAAGGAAATCGACTGGGCGACTTTGAGCGGGCGGCGAGCGAGGCGATGGAGCGGCTCTCGAAATTGCAGGTGCAGCATATTGAGGCCCGCAGCAAAGCCGAGCAGACGCAGAGCCGGATTTCGCACGTGAACGAACTGAGGCGCGACCTTGAGACGACGCGGAGCACCAAGCAGGCGGAAATCGAGCAGGCTCAGCGCGACACGGCGACGGCCGACGAATCGGTCGCCTCGCTGGAAGGTGATCTCAAGCTGTGCGCCGAGGCACGGGAGACGGAGACGGTCCGTCAGAATGAGCTTCGCGTCGTGCAGAGTGAGTTGACGACGACCTTGTCCGAAGCGGAGAAAGCGGCTAAGACGCTGCGCGCCGAGCGAGAGGCGATAGCCGACCAGATGCACAAGGCGGAAATTCGCCTCAATACGATGCAGTCGGAGATCACAACAATCGCCGAGAAGACGCAGGAAGAGTACTCGACGGAAATCGGCGCAGTGGAAGCGGCCAAGCCGAATGCGGAGATGGCCGACGATCAGGCGCGTCAGCACCTGCATGAGATCAAGGAGAAGATCAAGGGGTTTGGTGCGGTCAATTTGTTGGCGTTGGAGGAGTATCGCGAGGCGGCCGAGCGGGAGAAGTTCCTTGGCGAGCAGCTGAAGGATCTGACCACGGCCAAGAATGACCTGCAATCGACTATCCTCAAGATCAACGAGACGGCCAAGACACTGTTTGCGGGCACCATGGACCAGGTGCGGCAGAATTTCCAGCGGTTGTTTGTTGAGTTGTTCTCAGGCGGTGAAGCGGATATTCGGCTGGAGGATCCCGACGATCCGCTCGAATCCAATATCGAGATCATCGCGCGCCCCCGGGGCAAGCGGCTGCTCAATATTACCATGATGTCCGGCGGTGAGCGGGCGCTCACGGCGATTTCGCTTCTGTTCGCCCTCTACCTCGTCAAGCCGTCGCCGTTCTGTATTCTCGACGAAATCGACGCGCCGCTCGACGACGCCAACTGCAAGCGGTTCCTGCGGATCATCCGCACCTTCGCGAACCAGACGCAGTTCATCACGATCACGCACAACAAGATCACCATGGAAGCAGCCGACAACCTGTACGGCGTCACCATGGAACAGCCGGGTGTGTCCAAGCTGGTGGGCGTGAAGTTCGCCGACGAAGGAGCCGGATCGGCCGATCGCGCGATCATGCACATCGAGGACGACGTCGTCGACGAAGTCCCGATCGAAGAAGAGGAATTGCCGGCGGCGATCCAGGAACGGATTACGTCGGTATCGCTCCCCGACGAACGGGAGCCGTAGGCGTGGGTTTCTTCAATCCCTTCGAGAAACTGAAGCAGTCGCTCGCGAAAACCAAAGATTCGGTTTTCGGCAAGATTTCTCAAATAGTCAATCGACGCAAGCTGGACGATGAGCTGCTCGACGAGATCGAGGAGATTCTCATCGGGGCCGACGTGGGAGTGAAGGCGACCACCCGTCTCACCGGCCGCCTCAAGGAGCTGGCGCGCCAGAACAAGACCAACGAGGGCGAAGAGGTGATGGCGTTGCTGAAGGATGAAATCGCCGGCATTCTTTCCAGCCACCGGCCCTCGGAGAACGGCGCCAAGGGGACGCTTTCGATCTGGCTGATTACCGGCGTCAACGGAGTCGGCAAGACGACGACGATCGGCAAGCTGGCGACCTTCTTCTCCGCTGAAGGCAAGAAGGTGATGATCGCGGCATGCGACACGTTTCGCGCGGCGGCCATAGATCAGATCGCGATCTGGGCGGAGCGGAGCGGCGTGGAGATCATCCGGTCGCAGGAGAATGCCGATCCGGCGGCCGTGGCGTTTGACGCGGCCAAGGCGGCGGCAGCCCGGGGCGTCGATATTCTGCTCGTGGACACGGCCGGGCGGCTGCACACCAAGGCTAACTTGATGGAAGAGTTGAAAAAGATCCGCCGGGTGGTCGAACGGGCCGTCCCGGAAGCGAAGATATACAGCAAGTTGATACTCGACGGCACGACGGGCCAGAACGCCCTCTCGCAAGTGAAGGTGTTCACTGACGCGGTCGGGTGCGACGGGTTGATCGTCACCAAGCTCGACGGCACCGCCAAAGGAGGCGTGGTGATCGCGATCGCCGAAGAGCTGGGCGTACCGGTTGAGTTTATCGGGCTGGGTGAAGGGATAGCCGACATTCAGCGGTTTGATCCACGGCAGTTCGCCGAAGCATTATTTGCCCAATGATTGAACTAGAAATCGCTACTTCGCAGCGCGAGGAAATGATCGACATCACCCGCCGGGTGCAGCAGGCGGTGACCCAGAGCGGCGTGCAGTCGGGGGTGGCTCACTGTTTTGTGCCGCACACAACGGCGGGGATCACGATCAACGAAAACGCCGATCCCGACGTCAAGCGAGACTTACTCTACAAGTTGAACAAGGAGATTCCCCAGCAGGACGGATATCACCATGCCGAGGGGAATTCGGACGCTCACCTGAAGGCGTCGCTGTTTGGATTCTCGCTGACCGTGCTTGTGGAGCACGGCCAGTTGGTGCTGGGGACTTGGCAGGGGATCCATTTTTGTGAGTTTGACGGACCACGGCGGCGGCACCTGGTCATCAAGGTAGTGCGCGATGCGTAAGATAAAGATCATCTCGATCGGGAGAGACAAAGCAGAGTGGTTGACCGAAGGAATTGCCCACTACCTCAAGCTGTTGAAGAAGTTTGCCCGGCTTGAGATGGTCACGCTGCCGTCGGTGAAGAATGCCTCTTCCCTGCCCCAGGAAATGCTGCTCGAGAAAGAGGCCGAGATATTCCGGAAGGAACTGGGCGACGACAAGTACCTCGCGCTGTGGGATCGGGGGAAGGTGTACGATTCAGCGGCCTTCGCGCGCTATGTTGAAAAACAATTCCTGCAGGTGGGTCAGGTGACGTTGGTGATCGGCGGGCCGTATGGGCTGCACCAATCGATCATAACGCGAGGCGTCGGCGACTCTCTCCCTATCCGCGATGACGTATACGCATCAGTTGGTGCGGCTGATGCTGCTGGAGCAGCTCTATCGGGCGTTTTCGATTCTGGGTGGCTCGCCCTACGCCAAATAAAAAAGGTGCCTGGAGTCTGGTCGCTCCAAGCACCATACGAGGAAAGATAGGAAGGGGGATTTATTTCAGCAGGACCATCTTCCGGGTCTGGCTGAAGCTGCCCGCATCGAAGCGGTACAGATAAATGCCGGATGCAGTCTCAGTGCCGTCATCTGTCCGACCATCCCAGATCACATCGACATTACCCGCGGCGCTTGATCCGCTATAACTGCGAACGAGGCCACCGGTGATGTTGTAGACAGTCAGATTCCAGTCGGCCGCCTGCGGCAGACGGAAGCTGATGGTCGTGCTCGGGTTGAACGGGTTCGGGAAGTTCTGCGACAGGCTGTACTCAGTCGGCAGAGTGGTGGCCGCGCTGGTCATGTACACACGACCGTCGTAGTCCGTCATCTCCGCACGGGACAGGGTCACTTCGCCGTCGCCGAGCAGCGGTATCTCGAGGATACGGTTCTTGCCGGCGGCGATGCGATTATGGCCGATATTGTAGAGCAGCATTTTCACCTGACCGTTCTCCACCGAATAGATCAGATCCATACCCTGGGCGTCGGCGCCGACAAACGGCTGGCCGATATCGGTATTGGCGCCGAGATCGAAGGTTAGCCAGGCAATACCGACGTCGGAGACCGTCTCAGTTGATACGACCAGACTATTGCCGTTCCGGGTCATGGTCACCTGAGCCGGATCAGCGTACGGGTTCAGCTTCGGAATCGGCTGAGCATCGCCGACGATGACGCGGATCAGATAGGCCAGGTCGGCCACGGTTAGTGTCAGACCGTCGTTGGTGACGTCAGTTGCCGCCACCTGACCGGGAATGCTCTCCGTGAAGACGCTTAGGCCCTTGATGAAGTAGCTGGTGAAGAGCACCGCGTCGGCAATTTCATACGCCAGACCGTTGAGGTTGATATCGCCGCGGTCGTCGATCGAATCCGGATGGATGATACATATACCGCCGTGGTAGAATTCGATACAACGGAGCGGAGCGGCCTTGTCACTGCCGACGAAGCATTCATCCGGTGAGCCGGTGCCGAACGGACGGGCTGCTTCAGGATAGTGGACGTCGTCGGTTTCATCCCAGACGAGATTGCCTTCGTACGTGAAGATCCGCTGATCGGCGTACAGGATGGTACCGCTCGGGTTGGACAGCGTGTTATCGGCACAGTCATACCAGACCCAACGGATCGGCACAAACTGGTCACCCAACGTCTGATCATTGAAGATCTGGAAATCGAGCAGGACGATCACGCCGTTCGGGTTGAACGTGGAATCCGGCGGATGGGCCGAACCGTTGTTCCTATCAGCGATACCGACCAGTCGAATCAGGCCGGACGGACAGGCAGTGCCGCAACCGCCGTTGTTGAGCTTCCAGGTGAAGTATTCCCAGCCCTGGATGTCGGTGCCGGTGATGGTCGCACTCTGGAAGGCGAGGGCCGAAGCGTCATAGCTCAGCAGGAGATCGAAGCCGCCGATTGGATCGTTGGTCTCAATCTTGATCGCGGCCGTCTTGCGCAGGCCGACCGGCGAGCAGACACCGGCGTCGATAGTGAACCGGGCACAGACATCGCAGTCCGGTTTGGCATTGATGATTACAGTCAGCGTATCCGTGACCGTATTACAGCCGTCGGTCACCTGGAAACAGAAGTTGAAGGTGCCGATGTCGGTCGGCGTGAAGCAGAGCGAGCCGGAGTCGGCGCGGGCGGAAGTATACTGACCGGGGCCGCAGACCTTGGTAATGGTCACCGGCGACTCAGCGTCGTGGGCCACGATGCCGCCGATGCAGATTTCATCGACGTCGTCCGGACAGCGCTGGAAGGTGAGTCCTTCAGTAGGCAATGTGAGCGTCGGTTTCTGGTTCTCGCGAACGATGACCTTGGTATCGCAGGTGTCGACGCCGCAAACACCGCTGGCGATGATTTTCAGATTGTAGGTACCGGCCGCGCTGACGGGGAGGCAAACCACGCCGGCAGAGTAGGTGCCGATCGGCTGCACCGTGACGTTGACACCCGAGCCGGTGACCGTCACCGGGAAGCAGAGGTTGGTCGGGGCGGCCAGGCACATAAGCGTGTCAATCGTGCCGGGGCAGGTGACGACCGGCGGCTGGTTCATGGTCACCTGCAGGGTGAAGTCGCAGGTGTCGGCGCCGCACGGAGCGCTGGCGATGACCCGTATCGCCTTGCTGCCGCCGCTGGTGACCGGGATGCAGATTTGATGCGTGGCCGGATTGTAGGTTACACCGGCGGGCGTAATCGTGATGGTGGCGTTCGCCGGAGTAATCGTCGGGAACGGCAGACAAACCGTGGTAGGGCCGCAGATTGACGTGTATTGGACTCCGTCGTACGGAGGAATGACAGCGGTTCCACCCAGATTGTAGGTGACTCTGACGGTGTCGTCATCCTTGGCACCGCACGAATCGACGGCGGTAAGGATGATATCGACGACCCCGTAGCCGGTCGGCGTGAAGCAGAGTTTGCCGCCGGAGATGACACCCACCGAAGGGGTGACGGTGGCGATATTGCCGTTGACGTCGGTCAACGTGAACGGCAGACAGATCTGATTCAGAGCACAGGCGGTGATGGTGGTATCATTGCCGAACGTCACCACCGGCGGGGCGTTGAAGGTGGCATTCACCGTGAACGAGCAGGTGTCAGCCGAGCAGGCACCGGAGGCGATCAGGATTATCGCCCTTGGACCAGCGGTGAGCAACGGCACGCAGACGGTGTTGCCGCTGAGATAGGCGCCGCCACTCACCGTCACATTGGTAACGGACGGCGAGACCGTGAACGGATAGCAAAGCGTATCTGTGGCGCAGAGGAAGAGGGTCTGATTACCGGGGCAGGTAATCTCCACCGGCTCGAGGATCTTCACTTGCTTGACCACAAAGCAGGTATCAGCGTTGCACTGGGCGGCAGCGATGACCCGGATCGTGTACGTGCCGCTCGAATCGGCGTTGAAGCAAAGCTGGCCGTCGGCAAAGCTGCCCAGACTAGTGCTCACGGTGTAACCCTGCCCGGTGATGGCGAGCGGGACACAGACCTGCGACGGCGCACATAGGGTAGCGAGCGGGAGTTCGGTCGGACAGGTGATGTCGACAGTGTTACCCGGGTTGACCGTGATGCAGACACTGATTGAGTCGGTGGAGCCACACTTATCGGTCACCTTAATCGGCAGGCAGAACCGTCCGGTACCGGTCGGCGTGAAGCAGAGGGTACCGTTCTGCGCATTGTAAGTGCTGAGGCCAAACGTATTCACGTCGAGCAAGTTGCCGTCGGGATCGGCGATGCCGATCGGCACGCATATCTGTTGCGGCGTACACTGCGTGTAGATAGTATCGGCCGACGTGAAAGTGATAACCGGTTTCTTATTCAGATGAATCGTGACCACGACCGTGTCGGTGCCCGTCAGGCCGCAGGCGTCAGTGGCGGTGATGATCACCGGGTAGGCGCCCTCGCCGGTCGGGGTAACGCAGACCTGGCTGCGGTAGCTATCCCAGGTGCCGCCGATGGCGGTCACGTTAGTGATATTCTTATCGACGTCGCTAATGCCCACCGGCAGACAAATTGAGGTCGGAGCGCACTGCAGAAGGGTCGTGTCTTTCGGCGCAATGACCAGCGGTTTGCTGTTGGTCTGAACTTTGACCGTGAACGAGCACTGATAGGTGCCGCACGGGGTGGTCACCTTGACGCCGATAGTATTCTCCAGACAGCAGTCGGAGAAGAAGCAGACAGTCTGATTCTGGGCGTTCCACCAGACGTTGGTACCGGTCAGCGTGACATTGGCGCCGGCCGGGATGCCGCCCACCGGGAAGCAGAGCGTCTCGGGTTGGCACACGAAGATACTGGTGTCGCGCGGACAGACCAGGGTGATGTTCTGATCGGTCTTGATCCGGACGTCGACCGTGTCTACATCACTCAAGCCGCACGAATCAATCGCGGTAACGACGATCTGGTAGAGGCCGCTGTCATACGGGATGAAGCAGATCTTACCGTCGCTGTAGCTGCCGCGGCTGACGGTCACGGTGGCCGGGTTGAAGTCGGCGTCGGCAATCGTCACCGGGATACAGACGGATTGCGGCGCGCAGAGGTAGATCGTGGTATCGCGGAGATCGGTGATCTGCGGCGCCGTGTTGTTGGTCACAGTGATATTGATTGTGTCTTTATCTTCGATTCCGCACGAATCGACGGCGGTCACGACGGCCGTGTAGAGTCCGCTGCCGGTCGGGGCGAAACAGACTTTGTGCGTTTCGGGATCGTAGGTGCCAAGGCTGGTGACAACGCTGGTCAGATTGTTGTCGACCGCGCTGACGTCGAAGCAAACCGTACCCTCGCCGCACATGCGCTGGGCAAAGTCGGCCGGGAGAGTAACAACTGGTGCTCTGTTCAGATTGACCGTCACGTAAACGGTGTCGGACGAGCTGTTGCCGCAGTTGTCACCGGCAGTGACGATCAGGCGATAGGTGCCGGAGCTGTCGGCCATGAAGCAGGCTTTGCCGCTGTCGACCGAGACGTAGCCGATATTCGAGAAGACGGTAGTGACGTCAAATTCGGCGCCGGTAATAGTCAGCGGGACGCAGACCAATTGAGCCTGGCAGAGATTTAGGCTGAAATCTTCGCCCAGATTGACCTGAGGGGCACGCCCACGAGTCACGACGGCTGTCGAATAGCAGGTATCGGCCTCGGTTTCATTGGCCGCGATGATGCGAATTATATATGTCCCGGCTGAATCGGCCGTGAAGCAAACAGAGCCGTCCGCATAGGTGCCGATTGGCGATACACTGACGTTGATACTGGTGCCGGAGACGGTTACGGGCAGACATAGGGTCGTCGGTCCGACCAGGCAGAGGGCGGTGTCGACGGAGCCGATGCACTGGACGAGCGGCGGATTGTAGCGGTTCACCTCAAGAGAAACTTCACACGTATCAGACCCGCATTCGCCGGCGGCGATGACCGTAAAGGTGTGGACACCTTCGGTCTCGACGTATACCACCAACTGGCCGGTGGCGGCATCATAGCGGCCGGACGGCAGGACGGTGACCGGGACGTTCGGCGGCGTGATAGTCAAAGGCACGCGCGCTGAGTCGGGCAGGGTCATCGTGATACCGATAGTTCCCACCGGGCAATCGATATGGGCGACTGGTCCCTGCTCTAGAGTGATGAGCACGGTGTCGGTCGACACCAGGCCGCAGGCGTCGGTGGCGCGCACGACGATGTCGAAGGTACCAAAGCCCGGCGCGGTAAAGCAGACGGAGTCGTTCGAGATGACGCCGCGCGAGGATGAAATTTCAGTCAAATTGCCGTCGATATCAGTCACTGCAAGCGGGACGCATACCGGCACGAGTTGGCACGCGATGACAGTGGTATCCTTGCCCAGGGTAATCTGGGGCGCGGTGTTCCCCTTGACGGTGACCACGAACCCGCAGGTATCGGTGGAGCAGGCGTTTTCGGCCACGACGCGGACCTCAATCGCCCCTTCACGCGCGGCGGTAACATCGATGTAGCTATTGTTCGGACCAAGGACGGCGTCGAGCGGCAACACGCTGACCGAGCCAACCGTACCGGTAATATTCAACGGGAAGCGGAAGGTGACCGGGAACGAGCAGACGGTGATCGCGGTGTCGGTGGCCTGACAGGTAACCTCGACCGGAATGGTGTTCGTCACGTGGACGCTGTAGGACAACGTGTCGGTGTTGCACGGGCCGGCCGCAAAGGCGGTAATCGTATACGTGCCGGTGGAGTCCGCCAGGAAGCAGAGGTTGTTATTGCGCAACTCGCCGTAGTTGACTGTGACCGCCGGATTACCGGTGATGGTCACCGGGATGCAGATGCTATCGGGGCCGCTGCACAGCGTCTGGGGCACAATCTCCCCGTTCAGAGAGATTGAAACAGAGTCGAGTTTGTTGACGGTGACCACAAGGGTGTCCTCGTCTTTGGCGCCGCAGGAGTCGATGGCGGTAAGGATGATCTGGAAGGCACCAAAGTGGTCGGGCGTGAAGCAAACCTCGGGCGTGTTATTGCGCATGGCGAAATCGTCGCTCACCATCGTGTTGGACGAGGAGGTCGGTTTGGCGGATTCGCCAAGACCGCGAATGTGGCCCAAGGACGTGGTCACGGTAAATTTGCCGTTATTCGGATCGCTGACCGTAAAGGGAACGCAAATCTCGCTCAGGACGCACTGCGGCACGGTCGCGTCGTCACCCGAAATTACCGGCGGCTCGTTGACGGTCGAGGTAACCGTGAACTGGCAGGTATCGGCGCCGCACTGATTGGCGGCGATGATCTGGATAGTCTGTTCACCTAGTCCGAGGACCGGAACGCAAACCTGACCGGCATTGTAGTAGGCCGGAGCGCTGACCGTGACATTGACATTGTCACCCGAAACATTCAGCGGGAAGCAGAGCGTATCGGTAGCGCAGAGGGCGACAGTGGTATCGACAGGACAGGTCAGCACCGGCGGATTGGCGATGTCGACTTTCACCACCTGGAGACAGGTGGCCGTGTCGCAATCGTTATAGGCAGTGATCAGGAAACTGTAGATGCCGCTGGTGTCGGCGTAGAAGCAGAACTGGCCGTCGACAATACTGCAGCAGTTAGTCGTGACGGTCACATTGTTGCCGGTGATCTCAACTGGGAAGCAGATGCTGTCGGCGCCGCACAACGAGAACTGACGAATTTGTTCGGTGCAGGCGATGTTGACCGGCCCGTCCTTCTTGACGGTGACACAGCCCTGAGCCGTCGCCTGAGCACCGCAACTGTCAGTGACTCGCATTTCGAGGCAGTAGGTACCGGCGGTGTCGGGTGTGAAGCAGAGGAGGTGCGTTTCCGGATTGTAGGTACCGCCCTTGATCACCACGTTTCTAATATTCGCGTCTTCGTCGAGGATCGTGACCGGCAGGCAGATCGGTTCGGTCACGCACTCGGAAATCGGGCCCTCGGGGAACTGAATGGCGATGGTGGGAGGAGTGTTCCCCTTGACGACCACGTTGATCACGTCGCTGCCCGTAAGCCCGCAGGCATCCGTGGCGACCACCGTGATCTGGTAGGTGCCGACAGTGTCGGGGGTGAAGCAGACCTGACGGAGGTAGGCGTCGTAGGTGCCGAAACCGGTCGTGACGTTGACAATATTGTTATCGATGTCCGAAATGCCGACCGGAAGGCAGATGCCTTCCACGTCGCAGCCGCGCATGGTGGTATCATTCGGCAGAATGACAAGCGGCTTGCTGTTGGTCTGGACACGGACTTTGAAACTACAGGTGAATTCGTAACCGCACAGGGTGGTCACTTTGGCAGTGATGATGTTCTCAAGGCAGCAATCCGAATAGAAGCAGATCGCTCCCTTGGCTTTGTCGTACCAGACGCCGACACCGGTGAGTTCAAGATCGGCGTCGTCGGGGAAGCCGCTGAACGGGAAGCAGAGGGTGTCGGGCTCGCACAGGAAGATGCTGGTATCTTTCGGGCAGTTGAGGACGACATTCTGATCGGTGCGGACCTTGACCCGAAGGGTGTCGGTCACGGCAGTGCCGCACTTGTCGGTGACGGTAATGGCGATTTTATACGTGCCACTGTCGTAGGGGACAAAACAGACCTGGCCGTTCTCGTACTTGCCTTTGCTGACCGTGACGCTCGCGATATCATTGTCGACGTCATTGATCGTCACCGGGAAACATACCGGCTGCGGGAAGCAGAGGTAGAGCGAATCATCGTTGACGGCGATGGTCGGCGGATGGCCGAGCGTGATGTTGATCATCACCGTATCGGTCGCTTTGGCATTGCAGTCGTCGGTGGCAAAGCCGATCACCATGTATTCGCCGCTCTGGGTAACATTGAAGCACATGCGGTGGTTGATCGGATCATAGGCGCCAAGCGTACTGGTGATGGTCAGCGGACCTTCGTCGGTGGTCGCGACCGGGACGCAGACCTGGTACCCTTCCGGGCCGGCATCGCAGACTTTGATAATCTGGTCGTCGCCGAGTGACAGCGTCGGCATCTCATTGAGGGCGACGGTAACGACCGTCGTGTCCATGTCTTCGGCCCCACACGAGTCGACGGCGGTTACGATAATCGTGTAGACGCCGGCGGTATCAGGGGTGAAACAGACTTTGGAGGTCTGGGGATTGTACGTGCCGATATTGCTGAAGACGTTGGCGATATCGAGATTCGGGTCATTGACGAACGCGTCAAGGCAAATGGTCTCCGGGGCGCAGAGAGTCAGGTTCTGGTCGACGCCGGTAATGACGGTCGGCGGTCTGTTGCCCTCAATGCGAACGTGAGTCGTACAGGTGTCGGCACCACATTCGTCGCGGGCCTCAATGACCACGTCGAACTCGGTCAATTCACCGGGGATGACGCAAATCGACTGGCCGTCGACGACGGCGTTCCCGGACAGGACAGTCAGGACGACCGGGTTGTCCTCGGCGTCCGTGTAGCTGACAGAATAGCAGTACGATTTCGGATTACAGCCGGAAAACAATTGTTCACCGGGGCAAGTCAAGACCGGCGGCGCGTTGATGTCCACGGTCACGTACAGGGTATCCTCGACGCACAGCGGCGTGGCCCGGGGGATAGCCGTGCCCGGTTCGGTCGGGCAATCATCCTGCAGGCAGACGATAAACTGGTAGGTGGCGTGCGGGAGGTTTTGCGGGCTGAAGCAGAGCTGCCAGCCGTTCTCGGTCTGGACTACCTCTCCCCCGCCTTCGAGTAGGGTGAAGTGAATGGCGCCGCCCTCGGGGTCGACGCCGGTGAGATTCACACAGACGGCGGCCGAGTCACAGAGCTTAACGGTCTGATCGTCGGTGGTGAAATACGGTGGCTTGTTAATGGTAATGACGTCGGTGATGGTCGCCGTGTCGGCGCCACAACCGCCGCTGATTTCGACCTGGAACACATAGGTGCCGGCCGTGTCGACGGTGTATTCGAGGAGGCCGGTCTGGGCGTCGACGGTGCCGGCGCCGGAGAGAAGGGTAAACGTGACAGCGTCGAGGCCGGAGTCCGAATAAATCATGGGGACTTCGCGGTAGTTGACGCCCCAGCACATTTCGGTGGTGAAGTTCTGATCGGCGATGGAGGGTTTGACGCCTACGGTAACGAAAAAGTCGACGGTATCAATGATGGACCGTCCGACAAGATCATGAATACGCCAAATGAAACGGTAGTCGCCGCTGGTGTCGGCAACAAAGCAAATTGGAAGGGCGATGTCATTGCCGTAGACGGTCGGGGCCCAGGCAATCGGCCCGGAGAGCAGGATGACCTTGATGCTGTCGCCCGAGTCGACGTCGTGCGCTTTCAGCATATAGCAGATCGAGTCGCCCTGGGAGCATAAAAATACCGTTGAGTCGTTCGGCAATTCCAACACTGGATAATGCAGCGGATCAACGGCAGTCGTTTTTGTCGTTCCCCCCGGAACTGCAGGCGCCGCGGAACCTGTCCGGGCGGCGAAGAGTATCAACAGGGAGACGCAGAGGTTGAGTGTACACCAGAACCCAAACCGTTTCATCTTTCCTCCACATGCACAAACTCAGCGGGCGTAGTCGTATGACTACCTGCTGAGTGAGTACATATTCTCTGTCAGGACCGCAGGCCCTTGCAACATATCGTAAGCGATGACGTCTGACACTTTGCCCTGGGAAGACCAGAGGGCGGTAAGTACAGGCAGATTAGTCGTTTTCTCTAGCACTGCCAATATACCTTTCAAGCGTTAGAAGTCAAGCGCATTCCTCGTCTGGCAGGATCGACGCAAGAAACGGGCCAACTTGTAAGTGGTGTAATTCCTTGGGGTTGGCCAGTCGTGAAACAAAGACCTGTACGCTCCAGTCGCCAAAGTGTGAAACCGGCGTCATACTTCTGCATTTCGGGCACCGAAGCTAATCTTGACTTGTTGTACCTGACAGGGCGATATTGAGTCAATTACGACGCAGGATCTCTCTCCACTAACCCGGGAGTCAGCATGGCCAAGAAGACGACGGCGGCGCCGCGGCGCGACGCAAAAAATGCGATTGACACGTTGCTGGTCGAGAATCGGCAATTCAAACCCAACCCCAATTTTGCCAAAAAGGCGGTCGTCAACTCGGCGGCCATCTACAAGAAGGCGGACGCGGACCCGGTGAAGTTCTGGGAGGGTATGGCCGACGAACTGGTCTGGCGGAAGAAGTGGACGAAGGGCTTGGAGTGGAAGGCTCCCGACGCCAAGTGGTTTGTCGGCGGGAAGCTGAATGTAACGGAATCATGTCTCGACCAGCATATCAAGAACGGCCAGCGGAACAAGGCCGCGATTATCTGGGAAGGTGAACCGGGGGATCGCCGGACGCTCACCTACTGGGACCTGTACCGTCAGGTCAACAAGTTCGCCAACGTGCTGAAGAAGATGGGGATCAAGAAAGGGGATCGCGTCGCGATCTACCTGCCGATGATCCCGGAACTGGCGGTGGCGATGCTGGCGTGCGCTCGGATCGGGGCGATTCACTCGGTGGTGTTTGGCGGTTTTTCGCCGGAAGCGTTGCGGGACCGGATAAACGACGCTCAGGCAAAGCTGCTGATCACCGCCGACGGCGGGTACCGTCGCGGACAAATCATCCCGCTCAAACATGACGCTGACGTGGCGATGGCCGACTGCCCGAGTATTGAAGCGTGCATCATCGTGAAGCGCGGTGAATTCCTGTTGCGCGTTAAAGAAGGGCGCGATCACTGGTATCATCGCCACATGCAGGACGCCGATTCGTTTTGTCCGCCGGTGCCGATGGACGCGGAGGATCCGCTGTTTATCCTGTACACATCGGGTACGACCGGCAAGCCGAAAGGTATCATGCACACCTGCGGCGGGTATATGACCGGGGCGTACGCCACGACGAAGCTGGTGTTCGATCTTCATCAGAGCGATGTCTTCTGGTGCACGGCCGACTGCGGCTGGGTGACGGGACATTCGTATGTCGTCTACGGGCCGCTGGCCTGCGGCGCGACGGTGGTCATGTACGAGGGGGCCCCGGACTGGCCGGATCAGGATAGGTTCTGGCAGATCGTGGAAGATTACGGCGTGACGATTTTCTACACGGCGCCGACGGCGATTCGGGCGTTCATGAAGTGGGGACGCGAATGGCCGGACAAGCGAGATTTAAGTACCCTGCGACTACTGGGGTCGGTCGGCGAGCCGATCAACCCCGAGGCCTGGATGTGGTACCACGAGGTGATCGGCCACGAACGATGTCCGATTGTCGACACCTGGTGGCAGACGGAGACCGGGCATATTATGATCACTCCCCTCCCGGGCGTGACCACGACCAAGCCCGGTTCGGCCACCCGTCCGTTCCCGGGCATCAGCGCGGCGATTCTCGACGAAAACGGGAAGCCGGTGAAAGAAGGTGGCGGGTATCTCGCGATCACGAAACCGTGGCCGGGGATGCTGCGCGGCATCTGGGGCGACCGGGAGCGATTCGTCGACACCTACTGGTCGAAATGGTCGGGGACATATTTCCCCGGCGACGGCGCCAAGATTGATAAGGACAAGTATTACTGGATTCTCGGACGGGTCGATGACGTTATCAACTCGGCCGGGCATCGAATTTCGACGATGGAAGTCGAGTCGGCGCTGGTGGATCATGCCTCGGTGGTTGAGGCGGCGGTGGTGGGGATTCCGCACGAGCTGAAGGGTGAGGCGCTCGCGGCGTTCGTAACCCTGGGCAAAGAGTTCACCGGATCGGAAAAGCTGGTCGCGCAGTTGCGCGATCATGTGGCGCGCAAGATCGGGGCGCTGGCCAAGCCGGACAAAGTCATTTTCTCAGCTGACCTTCCGAAGACCCGTTCCGGGAAAATTATGCGACGCCTCTTGCGCGATATCGCCACGGGGAAAGTGCTGGGCGACACGACGACGCTGGCCGACCCGGATGTCGTGACGAGGTTGAAGAAGCGATATGCCGAGGAATGAGCAGCGAGGTCGGGTTCACGTAGGGCGAAACTCATTTTCCTTTGGACAAGAGGATACAATCAGGTCAGGCTTCCTTTTCCAATTCATCGAGAAGCCTGACACGTACGATTCTTAGCCCCACCGACCCTCACCCCTGCCCTCTCCCAGAGGGAGACGGAGGAAGAGGGGAAGCTGCGATACGCGAAGACGGACGGCATCCGCCCATGATGTCATCGCGAGGCTCGTTTCGAGCCGTGGCGATCTTTCAGTTTTCTTTCCCTCTACACATTTGTCAGGCTTCTTGATGAATTGGACAAAGAAGCCTGACGCTATAATACTGACTTCCCCCTACGCACATGCGTAACGTCATGCTGAGCGGTACCGAAGCCTGATCAGATTCATCACCGCGCCTATATCACAAACTTGCCGTTCCGGTAAATCACCTTACCGTCGGCCAGAATTTCGGCGTCCTTTTTCAGATTGCACACCATATCCCAGTGCAGGGCACTCTTGTTCTTGCCACCGGATTCGACAATCGAAGCTCCCACGGCCATGTGGCAGGTCCCGCCGATCTTTTCGTCGAACAGGATGTTTTTGGAGAAGCGCTTGATCTCATAATTGGTGCCGATTGCGATTTCGCCGACATAGCGCGAGCCATCGTCCATATTGAGCATGTCGGTCAGATACGCCTGATTCTTGCCGGCGTACTCCTTGACGACTTTGCCGCCCTTCAGTTCGAGGCGCACGTCCTCCACTTCCCGCCCCTGGTAGACGGCCGGATAACTGAAGTGAATGACCCCCTCGGGAGTGTTTTCAATTGGGCTGGTGAAGATTTCACCATCGGGGAAGTTCTCTGTCCCGTGACAACTGATCCACTTGCGTCCCTTGACGCGCATCTTGAGATCGGTGTCCTTGGAACGAATCTCCAATTTGTCTATCCGGTTCAGAATCTTCACCAGTCGTTCCTGCTCCTTCTTGACTCCGAGCCAGTGTTTTACGGGGTCGCCCGTGTTCACGTGGCCCGCGCCGTAGACGAAGTCCTGATAATCAGCCAGCGACATCTCCGCCTCCTGAGCGTCGGCCAGCGTCGGATATTGTGTCCCCACCCAGGTGCACTCCTTTTTGCCGACGCGATCGAAGAACCGCATGCTCGTCTCGCGACGTGCTTTCTGGCGAAGGGCCTGGCGTTTGGAATCAATGCCGCTCAGGTAACGGGTATTCGAGGTTCCCCAAACGTGCAAGAAGGCGTCGATCTTCTCAACCTCCAGTTTGGCCAGCGGGCTCACAAAACCAAGCTGATCGTCATTACCGTGCTTGAGCATCGCCTCGTCGGCGTCCGGCACCAGAACGACCATGTACGGGTTTGCCCCGACCTTGACCGCCTCCTCATAGGCCGCCACCATGAGCGGCAATGCTACCGATTCACCCTGAATCTTTATCAGCTGTCCTTTTTTCAGTTCGAGTGAGTAGTTGATCAGCAGTTTAGCCAGTCGAGCGGTTCTTGGATCCATACGTTTCCTCTTTCTCGATTATTCCGAAAGCGCTCCTTCGAGCTTCAATAGTTTCAATTTCAGCGGCAGGGTTCCACCGTACCCACCCATGCCGTTTGACGCGAGGACTCGATGACACGGAATGACAATCGGCAGGTTGTTGCGCGCATTGGCACTCCCCACCGCCCGACTCGCGCCCGGACTACCCAGGGCACGGGCAATCTCGCCGTAAGTCGTGGTCTTCCCGTAAGGAATCTTCGCCACCTGTTGCAGCGCCTTTTTGTGAAAGGGGCTGGCGTGAATATCGAGCTTCACCGAGAACGATTTCCGCTTTCCCGCCAGGTACTCATGAACCTGTCGCTCCGCCTCACGGCAGGTGTCATTCGCTCCGGAAACGGCACTCCCGGGAAAATACTTGTGAATGCGTGCCTCAAATGACGCCGCCGACTCATTCGGCAAAGTCAGAATGGCCAGTCCACGGTCGGTTGCCGCCAATCGAATCGTGCCTATGGCGGACACGAATTCATGCCGGTGCACACAGCTCATGCCCGAAGCTTCCGCTTCTCCGCAAGCTCCGTCAACAGCGGCGGCAATTCTGAAATCGACTCCAGGAAGTAGTCCGGATTGGAGGCCACCAGCCGGGTATCATCGCCGTACGGCGATCGCACCCCCGCCACCAGCAGCGGCACCGCCCGCGCGCCGAAGACATCATTTACGGTGTCTCCGACTACCAACGTGTCCTGTGGACTCACATCCATGCGCTCCAGCGCCAGCCGAAACGCCGCCGGATCCGGCTTTGGCCTTGGCACTTCGTTCCCCGCCACAACCGTTTCGAAGTACTGCCCCCAGTCCAATTTTCGGATGATGCCGTCAAGGTGCACCCGTATCTTCGTTGTGACGACCGCCATCCGATGTCCCCGTCGATACAGTTCCGCCAGGACGTCATCCACCTTCGGCAAGGCAACCGCCGATGCGGTAACGGTCTCTTCAGCCTTCACCTGGAAATGATGATACAACTCGGCGTAGGGCGCTTGTGTGAAATGGGGATACATTTCGTAGAGGGGGAAACCGATGAATGGCGTAATGCGCTCGGACGGTTGTTCCGGCTCGCCCAGCATTCGTAGGGAGTAATTGACCGCGTCCACGACACCGGCCGAGGAGTCTATTAACGTTCCGTCTAAGTCAAACAGCAAGTGCATAGAGTCTTCACATCAGGCGATGCACCTGACCGTCAATGTCAGCCAGCGAGACCGATTGAAAGGCGGCAATGGCGCCCGCGCTCAATGTGGCGACCAGTATAGAGGTCTCGTCCGATGTTGTCAACGGCCAGTCCTGAGCCAGCAGCAGTCCCTTTGGCAACAAATCATTTATGGGCGAGCCGTTCAAATAAAGAATCCCCGCACTCACCTCGATACTCTCCGATAAACCACCCATCACCATTCCGTACCGGGTTACGCCATCGGTCTCATGATACGCGATCAAATCGGTGAATTCCGGCAATTTGTGCAGCAGCGGACGGTTCAGAAAGAAGACGTCGGCCGCATACGCCGCCCGATTGACCCAGAACCATTCCTCCGAGCGGAGAAAGGGCGCCAATTGCGATCCTCCGACTCGCGACACGGATGGATGATTTCTGATGATGAAATTGCCCGGTGCGCTCGGCGAAGCAATTTGATACACCAGGCCCACAACCAGGCAGATGATCGCGATACGGGTTGTATGCTTGATCGAACTGCGACGCATTCGCACACTTTTCGCCAAATCGAAAAACGCGAACAGATAGAACACCAGCGGCAGACCGAGCAACGCGAATTTCGCAAGTGATGACAGCGGGATCAGGAGCGAGACGAAGAAAATTGCCGAGGTAAGCAGCATTACCAGAAACACGAACAGGCCAAATGCGTATTCCTTCCAGTAGGCATGACCGAGCCCCGGCATGAGGATTTGAAGAATGAGCGAGAGCCACAGAGGATTGGTAGAACGATGCATTGATTTACCCTGTGCAGGAACTGGACAGAATTGAGGACAACATAACGCAAAGAAACATCGTTAATTGCTTATCCGCTAACAACTTTTCTCGTTTTGCCGATAGTCATAGAGACGAATGATCGGCGAAAAGGTTACGTGGCTTTTTCGCCGGGGTGACATAAGTTACAGTTCGAGTGAGAATTAGGACAAAATCACACAACTTGTGCGTCGCCGGCTGAAACTCCATTGACGCGCTAAGTGTTTAAGAGTACGAAGATTAGAAGATTGCTGTCCTTTTGGGTCTCGCTTGACATACCGCCTGATTTGGATAGATTTGCAGTAACATCATAGCCCCGCGGAGGTTAGTCCATGATGCGCTACGGCGTACGAGTCTTCGGCATCACTGTTTTCGCTCTGGCCTTGATTTGGTTTGCCGGCCCCGGTGACGCGACCCAAACCTCGAGCAAGAGCGAACCGGTCCTATGGGCCGATACAGTCCATATAAATCTGGACGAGAACCGCCCGGCACAACCTGAAACCCCACCCGGCGAAAACCGCAACGATACCTTCCTGCGCAACATCCGAAAACTGACCCAGACCGCGTTTGAAATCCGCTCGAGTTACATGGAAGACGTCGATCCGGAAACACTGGTCAAGGCGGGCATCGATGGCATGCTTTCAGGACTGGACCGTTTTTCCGTGCTCATGGAGCGGACGGCGTATGACCAGCTTATGGAAAGCACACATGGCAAGTACGAAGGTCTGGGGATGCAGATCGACGAACGCGACAACCACATCCTCATTATTTCCCCGATTGAAGGGACGCCCGCCTACCGCAAGGGGTTGCGCGCCGGCGATCTGATTCTCGAAATCAACGGCAAGTCGACCGACGGTATGGCTTCCGCCGATGCCTCGAAGCTGATGCGCGGCGAGGCGGGCACTTCGGTAGACCTGAAGATTAAGCGGGCCGGACTTTCCGAGCCCCTCGATTTTCGTGTTGAGCGAGCCGTCATCGAATTGAAATCGGTCAACTACTCCGGCGTCGTTCCGGGGACGACTGTCGGTTATGTTCGTCTTTCCCGGTTCGCCGAGGAAACCTCCGCGGAATTGCGCGAGGCCATCGGCAAGCTGAACGAACAGAATATCACCGGCCTCATCTTTGACCTTCGCTCCAACGGCGGCGGGCTGCTTGATCAAGCCAAAGAAACTGCCGAGCTCTTCCTCAATCAGGGGAATGAAATTGTCTATACGCGCGGACGCGATCAGCAGACGGAACGTCACTACCGCTCCGAACGTCCGCCGCTCTTCCCGGAGAAGCCGCTGGTGATCCTGGTCGACGAGGGCACGGCTTCCGCCTCGGAGATCGTCGCCGGCGCCATTCAGGATTGGGACCGAGGGATCATCCTCGGCAATACGACCTACGGCAAGGGCCTGGTACAGCAGATATTCCCGATCAACAACGACGGTTCGCTGGCATTGAAGCTCACCACGGCCAAGTACTACGTACCTTCCGGCCGCTGCATTCAGAAGCCCGACCGTCAGGGAAAAGACAAACCGGGCGCCGTCCATGCTGATGTGGAAGCCGACAGCGCTGCGGATACTCTGTCGGTAAAGGACCGCGAGGTATTTTACACCAACGGCGGCCGTATGGTCTACGGCGGTGGGGGTATTGTACCCGATATCAGCATCGATCGCGAAACGTGGAAGACGATTGAGATCAACCTGTATCGTCAATCCCTCTTCTTCGACTTTGCCATCGACTACGTCGCGAAGCATCCCGACGTGAAGCCGGACATGGAGGTCTCGGACGCCATGGTGAGCGAGTTCCGTCAGTTTATCAAGAGCAAGAAGTTCGACTATAAGACCGAACTTGAGGCAGCGGCGGACGATCTGAAGAAGACGGTGAAGGACGAGAATGCCGAGACCGCCTTTGAGGGCACCATTAAGACACTCGAAGCGGAAATAGCTGTTGAAAAGGATCGCGATTTCGACCGGTCGATCCCGTACATCAAGAAGGCTATTCAGCGCGAGATTCTCGCCTCGATGGGAGGCGAACGGGCGGTGTATGAGAACGTGATTCTCAAAACCGACAATGCCGTCACTCAGGCAGTCAAGATTCTCTCGTCACCGAAGGAATACGGCCGTCTGATCACTGGTGAGGGCCAGCCAAAGAAGCAGGGCTGATACAAAATGTAATTGGATAGTAAGAGAGCGCCCCGGACACGGAGCGCTCTTTTCTATTTACTCGGTGCTGGTGCTGATCGAGTCTGCGCGTGGCTCCCAGCGTTTGAGTTGCCAGCGCTTCCCTTCCAGAACGAAAGTCAGAGTCACCGGCCTGGTCTGCTCGCCCAGACTGTCGGAGAGCAGGCAGTCGATGCGCGCCTTCTCCTGGTTGTAGACAATTTGATAGTCCGCGAACCGGTAAAACGGAAACCGCAGATCTGCCCCGTAGACGAACAGGTAGAGCGAGTCCATGATGCCCGCTTCCCGGCGAATTTGCGACGAAAAGAGCGAATCCACCTGTGCCGGATTGCGACCCTTGATGACTTCCTGCACTTTGGCGAGGCGCTCCCGCAGCGCCGGAATCTGGTCGCGCGGAGGACTGGTCTGCCGGCAGCTCATCGATACAAGGACCAGCAATCCAAAGACGCCTGCGAAAATGATTCTGTGTGCCTTCATTTGTTGCTCGAGAACTTATACTGCCCGTTGCCTCGCCGCGCCAGCGTCCCCTCCTTGACCATCCGATCAAGCGTCTTGCTGGCGCACATATTCCAGAACCAGTACCGGATACCCAGGGTGTTCTTGGTGTGCCCGTACTTGTCGACAATCGTCTTCAGGTCATTCAATGCGTCGGTCATGATGGGATCGGTATTGCGAAGCAGCGCACGATAGGCCGGTGCGATAGCTGCGGTGTCGATAACGAATATCTCCGGGATCATTTCCTTGTCATACGACCAGCCCGCACCCTGCTTGAGTGGCTGACCCGGCGCGTCAACCGCGTTATCGCAATTGAATTTAGGATACGTATCTCCGAAGAAGAAACCGAGTTTATACCCCGACGGATCGACCGAAAAGTACTGGTGACCGTTGACCAGATCTCCCCCTTCGGTGAGATACATGTAGAAACGGGTTGCGGCATTGCAGGGATCCGACCCGGCGTAGATTGCCATCGGAACACCCTGCGTGATGAACCGTTGACCCAGCGTATACCACAATACCAGTCCACCAACTGCCGGATACTGGTAATAGGCGACCGCCGTGCCGCCCATAAAATCGTTACTGTCCTTGGCGATCGAGCCTGCGGTGCGCAGTGAGTCGAGCACCATCGGATAAGCCTTCAGATTTGCGGTCACGGTCTCGTCCAATCGCTTCGCAATCTTGTCGGCCAGCAAGCGACCTTCCTCGGCTTCATCTGCCGAGATGATCGGGAAATTGAACAGATAGCCGCTGTCGCTCTTGATGATGTAACCCAAATCCGTCATCTGCTGCACCATCCGGGCCACAAGGGCGGAGTCGCATTCCGCCATCTTAGCGATTTGCGGTACCGTCAACTGACGCCTCAAAAGCAGCGCCAGCACCCGGCTGAATTCGTTGTCCCACATGTGGCTGTTTCCGGCCAGCGGCGGCACACTGATCTTGTTCTCCAGGTAGGTCGAGATACCTGAAGGAAGGTGGAATTGGAGGGTGAAGGGCTGTTCAAACAACATGGTGCCGCTGCTGAGCGCGTCCAGCGTGTCGACCATGTCATAAATGCGAATATACAGCTTCGCCTCGCCAAAATTGGCGGGGATATCGATCACCGGATTCAGTGTCTTGGTGAACTGCGGTTCCAGCGGATAATTGGTCCGCGAGTAGCGCCGCGGATTAAGATAATGACCGGTAAACGTGACTTCCGTCTCCACCGTCAGGAACTTCACCCAATCGGTGTTGTTGGTCACCTCGAAACTCGCCGTACGAAGGCCCCAGTTCAGGTCGGGTAATTTGATTTCACTGACGGTAATTTCCGACGGATCCGCTGCGAATGCAGCGACCGACCAGAGGATCATGACTGTTCCAACGATCCCCGCTATCTTGCCCTTCATGCTGACTCCTTCTATCTGTGAAGTGCTTTTGCTGCCAATTGTCCGCAGGCGGCGTCGATATCACGCCCCCGACTCTGCCGCACCGTCACTGCCGGCGTGCGCGGCATCAACTGCTCGCCAAACCAATTTACCTTGTCGTCGGTGGGACGCGTGTAGGGCAATCCCGGAACCGGGTTGTAGGCGAGGATATTTATCTTGCACGGAATACCGTGAATCAGCCTCGCCAGCGCTCTGACGTCGTCCATCGTGTCATTGAACCCGGCAAAGAGGATATACTCAAACGTCACGCGCTGCCCGGTCGCCTCCGCATAGTATCGAACGGCCTCCATCAACTTGTCGAGGTGAAACGTCTCGGCCACCGGCATGATTTTCACCCGCTTCTCCTGGGTCGCCGCGTGCAGAGACAGTGCCAGTTTCGCTTTCAGGCCGGTGTCGGCAAGCTTGACGATTTTCGGCGTAATCCCCGAAGTCGAAACCGTGATCTTCTTCGCGGAAATCTTCATCCCCATCGGATCGCTCATGATTCGTATAGCGTCAACCATCGCGCCGAAATTGTGCAGCGGCTCGCCCATTCCCATGAAGACGATATTGGAGTACGCCTCCGCCCCGTACTTCTCGCGAACAAACAGGAGCTGACCGATAATCTCACCAACGGTCAGATTGCGCAGCAGTCCCATCGTTCCGGTGGCACAGAAGCTGCAGGCCAAGGCGCAGCCGGACTGTGATGAAATGCAGAGCGTCTTTCGTTCTTCGTCCGGGATCAGCACGCTCTCGACCGGATGGCCGTCCGGCAGCGTAAACAGGTACTTCTCGGTTCCGTCTTTCGATTTGGCAGTTTTGGTCAGCTTGAGCATATCGAAAGTGTATTTCTCCGCCAGACGGGTGCGGAGCTCTTTGGAGAGATTCGTCATCAGGTCAAAATCGTACTGACGGGTGTTATACAGCCACTTGAATACCTGGCGACCTTTGTAGGGAGGTTCGCCGAGAACAATCATGGCTTGCTCCAACTGCTTGACACTGTAGCCGAGTAGATTTTCCCGCATCATGGCCATGAATTTAACCTAAAATCCTGTGAAATCAAGGCTTACCGATCCTGCCTTAAACCCCCAAACTTGACTTATCGTTCCAGGCAGTCTATTATACCCCCCGTAAATCGGGGTGTGGCGCAGCCTGGTAGCGCGCTTGCTTTGGGAGCAAGATGTCGGAGGTTCAAATCCTCTCACCCCGATATTTCACCTGGAGCCTTGTGGACTCAAATCCCATCCGCGGTTCAACATTCAACCCCCGACTCACCGGTGCCCATTGTCACCCTCCGCCCCGGCAAGGATATCTCCATCCAGCTCGGCCACCCCTGGATATTCTCAGGCGCCCTCCAGCCCGTCTCCAAGGAGATGGCGCACGGTTCGGTCGTTTCGGTCTGTTCGTCCGATGGCCAGCACCTCGGTGTTGGCACTTACGCCGCCCATTCCTCCATCGCTGTCCGACTTTTCGACCGGAACGACGTCACGCTCGACCGCCACTGGTTCGCTGATCGCCTGCGCGAGGCCGACGCTCGGCGCCGACTGAACGGTTTTGCGCCTGGTACCGGCACCACCGGTTATCGGGTTGCCTTCGGCGAGTCAGACAATATTCCCGGGCTGGTAGTCGATCGATACAGCGATGTCCTGGTCATGCAATGCGGTACGGCCGGCCTCGACCGATTGCGGGAGGAGATTCTGGCCGCGTTGCTTGAAGTATTCCAACCCCGTGCCATCGTCGAGCGGAGTGATCTCACCAGCCGTCACGACGAGCTAATCGAGCAGGTGGTGGCTGTCCGTTTCGGCGCTGATCCGGGTCCGGTTGAATTCCTCGAACATTCGTTGCGCTTCATTGCCGATCCGTTGAAGGGTCAGAAAACCGGCTTCTTCCTCGATCAGAAAGACCTGCGTCTGGCGATCGGCCGCCTGGCCAACGGCATGCGCGTCCTCAATCTTTTCTCCTACTCCGGTTCGGCCTCCATCTCCGCGATCATGGGCGGAGCGACGTCCGTCCTCAATGTCGACTCGTCCGCGCCAGCCCTGGAACTGTGCCACCGTCAGGCAAGACTAAACGGTATCGATGAAGGTCGGCTGAGTGTTGAAGCGGCTGACGTATTCGCCTGGCTTGGCGCTCACGACCAGCCGGAATTCGACATGGTTATTCTCGATCCCCCGGCATTGATCAAGACGGCCAAGGATCTCTTCTCAGGGCGCAAGGCCTACCACTTCCTGAACCGGGCGGCCCTCCGGCTGGTGCGCGACAGAGGCCTTCTGGTCACGTCGAGCTGCTCTCAGCATTTCAAACGCGAAGATTTATTGATCACGCTTCGCCGGGCCTCCCAACAGGCTGGTGTCCAGCTTCATACGCTTGCCTCTCTCGGTCAATCGGCTGACCATCCGGTATCGATCTATTTCCCGGAATCCGAATACCTCAAGTCCTATATTTGTCAAGTTCGCCGCTCCTCGTAACCGGACAGTTCGGTGCTATCTTGGTGAATTTCTGCACAATTGACAATTCCCGGAGCTACGGCAGTAGGCCAGAAATCCACTCACTTTCGGGCCCCTTTAGGTTGAAAATGACGTCACCGGAGGATGCGCGACATTCACTGTACTATATTGGTATACAATATATTAGACAGAATGTCGGGATGAAATCCGATTCAGATCGAAAATCGTCGTTATTCTCTTGACACCCCAAGACAATTATGGTAGTTTATCTCCACAAAGCGGAATCACGACAAATTTTGTGAATTTTTTCACAGAATTTGCCGAAACTAAGACTAATTAAGTCTTGGTGGCAAAGGTGGTACAGATGGGTGTGAATCGACGAGACTTTTTCAAACTGGCGGCGGCAGGCTCGGCCACGCTGGTCGCGAGTAAAGTGCTTGCTTCGGACACGGATCCCGGCCATACGATCGACTGCAGCCATACGATCGGTGTGCTGGTTGATACGGTGGTCTGCATCGGCTGTCGCAAATGCGAACTGGCCTGCAACCTGCAAAACAAACTCCCCGTTCGTCCTCCGGCGGAATTCGAGGACAAGACGGTATACAACAAACACCGCCGTCCGGACCGCGACGCCTTCACCGTGGTCAATCAGTTTGCCGATCCGGCCATCCCCGATAAAAAATACGCGATGAAGGTACAGTGCATGCACTGCAACCGTCCGGCCTGCGTCTCCGCCTGTATCGTCGGGGCACTGCGCAAAGAGCCGCAGGGCCCGGTTACGTACGACGCGTGGAAGTGCATCGGCTGCCGGTATTGCATGGTGGCCTGCCCGTTCCAGATTCCGGCGTATCGAGTACGATAACGCGCTCGACCCGAAGGTCATGAAGTGTACTTTCTGCTTCGAGCGAGTGACACAGGAGAATCAGAAGCCGGCCTGTGTGTCAATCTGTCCGAACGAAGCGTTGACTTTCGGCACGCGCGAAGCGCTCATCGAGATCGGCGCGCAGTCGTATCCTCAACTCACCCGAGAAATATTTCGATCACATCTACGGTGAGACCGAAGCCGGCGGCACAAGCTGGATGTACCTGGCCCCCGCCGACTTTAAATACACGGAACTCCCAAAACTGGCGGCTGACCTCGTCCCGCCGGACATCACCGAGCCGATTCAGCACGGCATCTTCAAGTCATTCGTCCCGCCGCTGGCGCTGTATGGCTTACTTGGGCTGATCATGTACACCCAGCGTGAAGGCAAAGACAAGCAGGAGGGTGACGAATGACGTCGCAGGCACATCACGAAGTACCGACGCCGATGAGTACGCCCTTCTTCACCAAGGGGACGATCATCGTGTCGATCATCGCCGGACTGGGGATACTCGGCTATCTCTACCGGCTCGTATTCGGGCTGGAGGCGGCGACCAACCTCGATGACCAGTGGCCGTGGGGCATCTGGATCGCCGTCGATGTCGCCGTCGGGTGTCGCGCTCGCCGCAGGCGGTTTCACCACCGCTGCGCTGGTCGACATCTTCCACAAGAACGATATCACGTCATCACGCGCCCGGCGCTGCTGACCGCCATGCTGGGCTACACCTTCGTCGTCATCGGGCTTGCTGGCCGATCTGGGTCGCTACTACAACGTCTGGCACCCGATGCTTCCCAGCATGTGGCAGGGCAATTCGGTGCTGTTCGAAGTCGGCATGTGCGTGATGGTCTACCTGACCGTGCTCTACATCGAGTTCCTGCCGATCGTGGTCGAACGATTCAAAGGGCGCGTCGAACTGGTCCGGGGTCCGCTGCGCATTTCAACCGGTATCGTCCGAGTCTATGCTGCGGGCTGGCCGAGACGTTTCTCAGCCGGTTCATCTTCATCTTCATCATCGCCGGCGTCGTGCTCTCGTGCCTGCACCAGTCGTCGCTGGGCACGCTGATGGTGATCGCACCGACCAAGATGCACCCGCTCTGGTACACGCCGATGTCGCCGCTGTTGTTCCTGCTCTCCGCGATCGCGGTCGGCTTCCCGATGGTCATCTTCGAGTCGATCCTTGCTTCGCGGTCATTCAAATTGAAACCGGAGACAAAGGTCCTTTCGTCACTGGCCAGCTACACCCCCATCCTGCTCGGGGCGTATCTGGTCGCGAAATTGGTGGATATCACCATTCGCAACGCCTGGCCATATGTCTTTGAAGGCTCATTCCAGTCAATGATGTGGATAATCGAAATGCTCTTTGGCGTCGTTCTCCCCTTGGTGATGCTGTCGATACCGAAGGTTCGGAAATCGATCAAGGGGTTGTTCATCTCGGCGACGCTGGTCATTATCATGGGCGTGGCGCTCAACCGGATCAACGTCTTCCTCGTGGCCTATCGCCCGCTTTATTCAGAGAAGACCTATTTCCCGTCAATCTTCGAAATCACGGTCACGCTCGGGCTGGTGGCCGTGCTGGTGCTGGTCTACCGGTTCTTCGTGAAGACCTTCCCCGTGATATCGGTACAGGAAGAGCGAATTGAAGCAGCACCCGCCGGTTATGGCCGCGCCGCTGCATATACAGAGGGACAAGTGACATGAAAGTCCGACCGATCATATTGGTAGCGTCGATATTGCTGCTGGCGATCATGATGACCGCGACCATCGCGTCCGCTCAGACCGCCGGCGCTAAATCGGCCATGCCGTCGATCAACTGCAAGGAGTGCCATACCTGCGACGTACCGACTGTCAGAGAACCCTGCTTGAAGTCGTGCCCACGCACGCAGATGGTACATCGGGCCACGCAACACGCTCTGGGAGATGCACCCGATTCGATGCTGCTGGACGATCTGGCCGATCTGTATCAGCCGGTGCACTTTCAATCACAAGCTGCACGCCGGGATGGCTCAAATGGGCAAGGACTGTGCCACCTGCCACCACTACAGTCCCCCGGGGCGAGATCCCGCCATGCAAAGATTGCCACTCCGTGTCGACCGAATCGACCGACTTGCGCAAGCCGAACCTCAAAGGCGCGTATCATCGCCAGTGTCTGGCCTGCCACCGGGAGTGGAGCCACGATACTAAGTGCGTCCTCTGCCACGTCCCGACGCCGGGAGGGAAGCTCGACGACACCACGCACGACCCGACCGACATCATGGGCAAGTCCCACCCGGTGATCAATGTCCCGGGCAAGAGGGTCTATACGACGCCGTACAAGCAGGGGCCGGTGGTAACGTTCCAGCATAAAGAGCATATCGATCTGTTCGGCTTCCGCTGTGTCGATTGCCACAAAGCAGAAAACTGCGGCCATTGCCACGACCTCAAGGGGACGACCCCGCCCAAAACGCAAGTAGAGGTGCATGCCATCTGCAATGACTGCCATGGCAAGGATGAATGCAGGAAGTGCCACGACACGAAAGAACGGCCCGGTTTCACTCACAGCAGTACCGGCTGGCCGCTCAATCCGTATCATAACCAGCTCGATTGCTGGACCTGCCATCCGACCGGCAAGCGGATCGCCAAACTGAACAAGATGTGCGCCAATTGCCATCGGGGCTGGACGCCGGACAACTTCCAGCATGCCGTGACCGGGCTGCAGCTTGACGAAACTCATAAAGATATGGATTGCGAATCGTGCCATCCCGGACGGAAGTTTGAGTCGGATCCGGTGTGTGCTGATTGTCATGATGACGGTCGGACGCCGAAGGATGCCCCGCCCGGAATGAAGGTGAAGCATTCCGAGTCACCGTCAAAGTTGGGTGCCGGGCACATGAAGGGAACGATTAAAGGAAAATAAGGAAATGCTCGCACATCCGGGCACTCTGCGAAAAGGGACCCCACAGGGAGGTCCCTTTTCTATTGCCGGTAATTACATGCCGTGCGAATGCCTGTGATGGAGATCGGGCCAGTGTGGGTGGGAATGCCGAACGACCGCGTGTTGATGAGAATGCCGGTGTTGTAGTCCGGCGGTGATCGGAACATCATGCTCATGGTCATGATGCAGATCATCGTGACGATGAGAATGTTCGTGCTGCAACGGTTCATGAACGTGCTCATGGGCGTGTCTATCACGAAAAATGACAATCAGGGCGCCGACCAGGATCGCACTCGCCGCCAACTGGAAAGCTGACAGGCTCTCTCCCAGGATTATGACAGACAGCGCAACGCCGAGAAACGGCGCCGTGGCGAATAGTGACTGGCCGCGCGTCGCCCCGAGTTTCTGTGCGGCGCCGATGTACAAGGCGATGCTGATTCCATACGCCAGACTGCCCAGAACCAATCCGCCGATTATGTCCTTCGGTCCCGCGACCAGCGGTTGGGCGAAAACACCAATCACGAGATTTGCGGTGCCTGCCACGATCCCCTTCACAAACGTGCTGTAGGCCGGGCTGATGCCGTCGATAAGAGCGGTAAAATGGTTATCGAATCCCCAGCAGAGACAAGCCAGAGCCACGAGTGACCCAGCCAGAACGCCGCTCGTTCCCTGTTCGATGGAAAGCAGAACGCCCGCTGCGACAGTACCTGCGATGCCAATCCAACCATACTGCCCAACATGGTCGTGAAAGATCAGCCAACCCAGAAGTGCGGTGAATACCATCTCCAGGTTCAACCAGAGTGACACGGATGCCGCCGAGGCAAGTTCCAGTCCGAACAAGAGCAGGACCGGTCCCGCAATGCCGCCGAGCAGCACGGCGCCAATGAGCCGACGCTGATTCCGGCGGTTCATCCTGAAGAGTGATAGACGTTGGTCGCGCCGCAGGATCATCGGGCCAACTCCGAGAGCCGCCCCAAGGTAGAGCAGGCCGGCCAGTTGGAAGGCCGACAGGTTCCCAAGCAGCAGTTTACTGAGCGGCGTGGCGGTCGCGAAGAGCAGTGCCGCCATGAGCGCCATGAAGATTGCGGTCATGGGTGGAATATACCATTGGATGGCGTCAATTCAAGAGTTCGAGATCCCACGCCATCAGTGCGCCCTTTTCTATTGCCCCTGCGGTGGGGCGGGAATATCTTGTGGGTGATCACGAGTCCGAGGATGCCCCCGTAGCTCATTCGGATAGAGCATCTGCCTTCTAAGCAGAGGGTAGCAGGTTCGAATCCTGCCGGGGGTATTTTTATCATGGGGTAATATCCGCTCGGGAATGCAATGAAAAAGAGTCTGATCTACCACGCACTTCCCTCAATCCTAGACCGCGATCTCTCCATAATCAGTAGCACGGCACTCTTAGACAAATACGGCCCGTATCTTCAAGACATTGTTAACTGCTCCACGCACTTGTTAGTTCGTTGCGAGAAGTCGCTCAGCGGAGTGGATGGGACTCCTTCGTCACTAATTCACCTCTACTACCATTCTATACAAATAGCGGATGGAATTGAAGCCTTGGCTTCTCAAGGATGTTTCGCTGCAACTGCTCCGCTTTTCCGTAGTCTGCATGAATCCACACTATCGATAGAATTCATGCTCCAAGAGAAGTTCGAATTGCGATCTACAGCGTGGATGGTTGGTAGCTTGCTCGAACGAAAGCGGTTTGTCGAGACAATTGATGAGTCAACTGACCGCGGGCGGCTTTTTCGCGAACAAGTTAAATCAGATCGATTTTTCGGTCCCACTTTCAACTTCGAATCAGGGACTAAGGACTTGGCTGCGCAGCTTGAGGCTTATGAGCGTGTGCTCAGAAAACCAAAGTTCCGCGATATCACAGCGCAATTTGAGAAACCTCGAGGTATCAGATACTGGTACCAAATTGACCAAGGGCCGAAGGACTTCTTCGAATTATCGAAATGCCTTAGGAGACCGTCCGAGTACGTGATTTACTATCGTCACGCATCCGAATCAACTCATGGTCGCAATTCCGAGCAGGCCATAGAGCAGTACGATGGTGTCCCGGTAATGGCACCAATTCGATCTATTGACGAATCTAAAAGTACAATTTACCTAATGACGGCAGTCTGGTTGATTCAATCTTCACTCCTGATGTCGGGAAAGTTGCGCCCAGAAGAGAAATACAGCGAAGAGCTTAGACGGATTTTTGAACAACACAGGATTGAGGCGAATCGGTAGCGACATGCCGATCCATGGCGTGACCGTAATCGGCACGATAATCTATGCTCACCCTTCGCGATATGATCACCGACGACCTTGATCCCGTCGCTACCTGGCGATCCGATCCGACTGTCAATTGCTACCTCTCCGACCGGCTCAAGACTCGCCCTGAAGTCGAGTCATGGTTCGAACGGGTCAAAGCCAAACCCAAGGTCTGGGTTAAGGTCATCATGTATCTCGATAGCCCAGTCGGCTACGCCGCAGTCGAGTCAATCGACGAGCAGAGCCGGAAATGCGAAATAGCCATGGTCATTGGCGAGGTCAGCGTCTGGGGAAAGGGTATCGGTACCAGCGTGTCACGCACGATGCTTGACTATGCCTTTCGCGAACTGCACCTTCACCGAGTGGTGGCGGTCGTGATCCGGGGCAACGAACGCTCCGAGCGTATGATCAAGTGGCTGGGCTTCGTCTACGAGGGTTCAATGCGCGAGGCCATGCTGATCTCAGGGAAATTTCACGATTTGCTCTGGTATGGAATGCTCGAAAGTGAGTATCTTGACCACAGAACTAAGCCGAAGGAAGAATCGGAATGAAATGGATCACTCGTTCCCATGTTCATGTCGATCGGATCGCCTGCCCCTGGTTAATTGCAAGATTCATTGACAGCGAGGCCGAGTTTCTCTTTGTCGCAGCTGCGCATGTGAAGACAAGAGCCGAGGCCGAAAACGCCATTCCATTCGACATCCCCGGCGTGAAATTGGGACACGTCGATGGCCGCTGTTCCTTTGAATCGATCATCCACGCGTATGAACTGAAAGACAAGGCATTACTGCGACTAGCGCGCATTGTTCACGCCGCCGACATCGACGAAGATTTGGCCACCGATCCGGTAGCAACCGGCCTGGAAGCCATAGCCGTAGGATTCAGCCTTCGCTTTCCTGGCGACGAGGAAAACCTACAACACCAGTTCGATGTCTACGACGCGCTCTATGCCTGGTGTCGATTACAGGCAGCAAAGGAATAGCATGCGGATGGGTCCATTGCGGACCCTGCAAATCAATTGAGGTTACGATTGGTATGAATGCAACCATCGCGGAGATATCCGCCCAACATGCCTTCGCCGTCGTCGGCGTATCGGACAAGGCATTCGGCGGCGCGATCTACAAGACGCTCAAAGAGCGTGGGCTGGCCGTCTACCCTGTCCATCCGACCCGCCAGACATTCGACGGCGACCCCTGTTTTGCCAGCCTTCTGGCGATCCCGAAAGGGGTGAAGACGGCGATCATCGCCGTCGCTCCGGCAGTGGCTGAAAGTGTCGTTGACGATGCTGCGAAAGCCGGCCTTACCCATTTGTGGTTTCAACAGGGGAAGGATTTTTCGACGGCGGCAGCTAAGGCACAGGCCAAGGGGCTCCAGACAGTCAGCGGCAAGTGCATACTCATGTACGCAGGGCGCGTGACCGGCCTGCACTCGTTTCATCGGGGAATTGTCCGGTTATTCGGCCGGCTCTGACGCATTTCCGGACTACGCCATAGCGGTTATTTCTTGATATTGCCGTCTCGTTTCTCGTCATTACTCAGGATGCTACGCCATTCGCCGCGACAGTTTTCGTTGTTCATCATTAGAGCGCTTTGGATTGTGGCTATCGTGAGCGGATTGCTCACAACCTCCTGCGTATTCCTCTACGTCGGCGGCCCGGATGACCGTCAGCCCCCTCCAGAACCACCCCAACCGGATTATGTCGAGGGAGGGCTGGTCGGCACCTGGCTCGACTCCCGCGTCGACGCGAACGGCAATCCACTGGAGACCTATTGGACATTTAATCCCAACGGGACACTTGAGTCTGAGCATTGGGTCGACGACACGACGACCTCAGTCCCGGTGGAGGCCACCTATGAGCTGGCGCTGGATGAATCGCGCTGCAACCCCGGTGAACCCGTCTACTATTTGCGAGTCGACGGAGACATGAAGTTTTCGTACGAGGTTGAAAGCATATCTCAGGACACGGTGCAGCTGGTCGGCTGTTATGCTGATGCCACTGAGCATATGACGCTGGTTCGCGTTTACTCCCCCGATAGCGAAGAAGAATACGATTCACCGGAATAACAACGATCTTGCGGAAGTGCGTCCATGTCCGGTTACTACAAAGCAGGTCTGGCAGGCGAGCGACTCAAGCGCTGCTACGAACTTGCCCCGCCCCGGGTACGCCAGTATCTGCAGGCGGAAATCGATTACGCCCGTTCGGTGATTCAACCCACGGACACCATTCTCGAACTGGGTTGCGGTTACGGCAGGATTCTGGCATCTCTTTCTTCCGCCTGCGAGTTAGCAGTTGGAATCGATACCTCAGAAGTCAGCCTGCAATTCGGCTGTGCCGAATACGGGCCAGATCGCCCTTTTGAATTAGTGTGCATGGATGCCGGCCGGCTCGCGTTCCGTCCCAATTCATTTGACCGCCTCTTCTGCCTGCAAAACGGCATTTCTGCGTTCAAGATCGAACCGCTGACCATGCTCAATGAATGCCTTCGGGTTGTCACACCAGACGGCGCAGTCTATTTTTCGACCTACTCCCCCGCGTTCTGGAACGATCGTCTCGCCTGGTTCGAAGCTCAGTCGGCTGCCGGACTGGTCGGGCCGATCGACTATCAAAAAACTGGCAACGGCATCATCGCCTGCACCGACGGCTTCACGGCTCGCACCGCGACGGGTGAAGAATTCCAGCGTCTGGCGCAGCAGGCCGGCGTCCAATGTCGGCTGAGCGAGGTGGACCAGTCGAGTCTGGTCGCGGAGTTCCGCCCAACGCCTACCGGAGATTAGACCGGCAGCCCGCTTTACAATCGACCAGAGGTGTCCATATATTGCGGCATGAGCGAGTCGCAAAACGACAGGAAACCCGACCCGATCGATCCGCAAGCGCGCGTTGGGCACATTCATCTGAAAGTTGCCGACTTGCCGAGAGCGATCGATTTCTACACCCGCGTGCTCGGCTTTGAAGTGGTAGCCCGCATGGGCAATCAGGCAGCATTCCTGTCGGCCGGAGGGTACCATCATCATGTCGGACTCAACACCTGGCAGAGCCTGGGCGGCTCTCCCCCGCCCAAAACGAGCACCGGATTATTTCACGTGGCTTTCCTCTATCCCTCTCGAACGGCGCTCGCAACCGCGCTGAAACGGCTGGTCGATAATCGGTGGCCGATTGACGGCGCCGCCGATCACGGGGCCAGCGAAGCGATCTATATTCACGACCCCGACTATAACGGTATCGAACTCTATTGCGACCGTCCGAAAGACCAATGGCCGAAAAACCCGGACGGATCATACGATCTGGTCAACTTGCCGCTTGATCTCGACAGGCTACTGGCCGAAATCGGCAGTGCGCACTAATCATGGGGCCGTCAGAACCATCGGCCGATCGGTTGACTTTCTCTCGAACAATTCCTATCTCTCGTTCGTATTATAGACTTATGGTTACAATCGACGGGCGGATTCACCGTCGGTCGATAGAATCGATAGAGAAAAGGGATAGAGGACACAGAGCATGAGACAGCAGTTCATTCGCCTTGCGAGCGCAGTTATTGTCGCCGCCTCACTGGTGGCCGCCACAGCCGCTCTCGCGCAAAACGACAAGATCGTGGACCCGTCAGTGTACGACGCCAAAGTCAGCCCGTGCGACAATTTCTGGCAGTATGTCAATGGCCCGTGGCTGGCCGGCAATCCGATTCCGCCCCAGTACAATGGCTGGGGATTGTCGTACGTGATGTACGAAAAGAACCTGAACACCCTGCACGCCATTCTTGATGAAGCCGCGGCCGACAAGACCGCCAAACCAGGTACGCCGCGTCAGAAAATCGGCGACTTCTATAGCGTGGCCATGGACACGGTGAAAATCGAGGCCGACCGTTACAAACCGCTCGAACCGGAACTGGCCCGCATCGCGGCGTTGAAATCCGAAGCCGACGTCGTGAAATTCATCGGCGAATCTCACGCGAAGGGCATGCCGTTTGTTTTTGACGTCGGCGCGGATCAGGACATGAAGAATTCCACTCAGATCATCCTCTATGCGACGCAGAGCGGGTTAGGATTGCCGGATCGCGACTATTACACCCGCACGGACGACGAGTCCAAGCAGCTTCGCGACAAGTATGTCGTTCACATGGCCAACATGTTTACGCTGGTGGGTGAACCTGACGAAAAGGCCAAGGCCGATGCCGACGCGGTCTTACAGATGGAAACCCGCCTCGCGAACGCTTCGCTCACGGCGGTCGAACAGCGTGATCCGAATACCTGGTACAATTATATCACGGTGAAGGAAGCCGACACCCAGACGCCGAACTTCAGTTGGACCAATTATCTGACGGCGATCAATGAGCCGCAACTGGCATCGTTCTCCTTCGCCCACCCGAAGTTTTTTGCCGAAATGAACAAGATGCTGGGCGAGGTATCGGCCGACAACTGGCAGGCCTATTTCCGCTGGCATTTGATTCACGGCGCGGCGGCGACGCTCAGTACTGACTTTGTGAATGAGGATTTCGACTTCTACGCCAAGACGCTTCGCGGCAGTCAGCAGATTCGTGATCGCTGGAAACGCGTTCAGGCTGCCACCGACTTCGCGCTGGGTGAAGTACTGGGACAGACGTATGTCGAAAAAGCCTTCCCCCCACGCGCCAAACAGAAAGCCGAGGAGATGGTGAAGAACCTGCTCGCGGCTATGAAGGACCGCATCAATCAGGCTCCTTTTCTCGGTCCGGAGACCAAGCAGAAAGCGCTTGCCAAACTGGCGAAGTTCAACTACAAGATCGGCTATCCGGACAAGTGGCGCGATTACTCCGCGCTGACGGTCGGTCGGGAGTCGTATTACGATAATATTCGCCGGGCGCGCAATTTTGAATTTCATCGCCAGCTCAACAAGATCGGCCAGCCGGTGGATCGGACCGAATGGGGTATGACGCCGCAGACGATCAACGCGTACTACAATCCGCTGATGAACGAGATCGTCTTCCCCGCTGCCATACTGCAGCCGCCGATGTTCGACCCCGACGCGGACGATGCGTCCAACTATGGCGCCATGGGCGCGGTGATCGGTCACGAGATATCCCACGGCTTCGACGACGAAGGTAGTCAGTACGACGCCGACGGTAACTTGTCGAGCTGGTGGACCGAGGTCGACCGCAAAGTATTTGACAGTCTCACGCAGAAGCTGGTTGAGCAGTTCAACGAGTATATCGCGGTGGACTCACTGCACGTCAATGGTCAGCTCACGCTTGGTGAGAACATTGGCGACCTGGGCGGCGTGAAGGTGGCGTACTATGCGCTCGAGAAACAACTGGCCGGTAAGCCGCAGCCGAAGATCGACGGTTTCACACCGGAACAGCGCTTCTTCCTTGCCTATGCCGCGGCCTGGCGCGGCCAGTTCCGTCCGCAGACGATCAAGGTACAGGTGCAGACCGACCCGCATTCACCGGACGAATTCCGCGTGCTGGGCCCGCTCTCGAATTCGGCGGAGTTCGAGCAGGCCTTTGGCTGCACCGCCGATTCCAAAATGATGCGTCAAGCCGATCAGAAGATCAGCATCTGGTAGAAGGCATTATTGTCCGGAACAAAAAAACGCCCTGCAGGTGCAGGGCGTTTTTCCTTTTCATGACTTCAGCGAGGCTTGGGCGCAAACGACGTGACAAATTCTGCCAGTTCGTTGGTCACCTCTGAAGCCCGCTGGTACCGCTCGCTGGGGTCCTTGCGCAGAGCCTTCATGATCACGTGATCAAAAAGGAGCGGAATCTGCGGATTAATATTCGACGGCTTTTCCGGATCATTGTTCAGAATCGAATAAATCAGCGATGTGATATTCTCGCCGCGGAAGGGTCTGCGGCCGATCAGCATCTCGTACATTACTACGCCGAGTGAGAAGAGATCGGCGCGACGATCGATGGTGAGACCGCGGAGTTGTTCCGGCGAGATGTAGTTCGGCGTCCCCATGGCGACGCCGGTCTTGGTCATCGAGTTGGAGTCGATGCGAGCAATGCCGTAATCCATTACCTTGACGCTGTAATCCTTCAGCACCATGATATTGGCCGGCTTAATGTCACGATGCACGATGCCTCGTTCGTGAGCATAGTCGAGCGCCATGCAGATCTGGGTGATGATCTGGGCGATGATCTTGTAATTGAACTTGGTTTTCTTCTTGATCATATCCTCGAGCGTCTGACCTTCGAGGTATTCCATGGCAATGTACTGCAGGAAGCCTTCGGAACCGACGTCGTAGATCGTCACGATATTCGGATGGGACAGCTTGCCGGCCGCCTGTGCTTCGCGGTGCAGGCGTTCGCGCAGTTCTTCCATCTCCGTGGGATCGTTGACAAAGTCCAGGCGAATGGTCTTGAGAGCAACGGGGCGGTTGATGGCCGGGTCGATTCCCTTATAGACGAGCCCCATGGCGCCTTTGCCGAGGGTGCCGATGATCTGGTAGCGGCCGAGGCTCTTGATTTCAGTCAATGGCATGCCGCCGAGGCGGTCGCTGTCGGAAAGCGGCGAAGGGCCGCTTGGCCGCGGAGCGCTCTCCTGTTCATCATCAGGCAGATTAATGGCAGAGGGGTCTTCCCAATCCGGATTCGGCTGAGCAGAACCTTTTACACGACCGGAGTCGCTTCCGCCGCCTTGGTCGGAGGACAGGTCGACGTCAGCTGAGAGCGTCTGATGATCGTACGGTTGATTGGCGGATGTTTTATCCGACGGTCCCTGAACAGAATTGTCCGGGCCGAGCACAGCGGTGCGCTCATATTCGGCATCAGTAGGACGTGATTTCAGTTCGCGCACGGGGATCGGTCGATTCATATCCTCGCGGCTGAGCTTGGGAGTCCGATGCTTGTCGGCCTTGGGGGCCGCGATTTCGCCCGTGACCATCTGGGCGTCTATAAACGGCGACGCTATCATAAAGAGGATCAATTCGAGTCCGATGAAGGCAAAATCGGTCAGTGTATTCATGGAGCTGAGCATCAAGAAGGCGACGTTCGCAAGTACCACCAGACCGCCCAGGAGAACGACCTGGCGAAATGTCGATGAAACCTTGGGCAGCACAAAGGCGGCAATTCCGCCCAGCAAGAACATAATCAGCATCTGGGCGCTCGACACATTGTCGCGAATCTGAATCATGCGACCATTAATGATATTGTCTATGACTGTGGCCTTAACCTGAATCGCAGGGACCGTTGGGTAGGTCGAGGTTCTGAAAATCTCCTGTTCGTCACCGGCATCCGGGCCGATGAGCACTACTTTTCCCTTCAGATGGGAGAACTCAAAGCCGTTGGATAGAACGTCGGCCGCTGAATAGGTCACGAACGGATTCCCGTCGGAGAAGCGAATGAAGTACTGGCCGTTATGGTCTATTGGAATGGTTCGCTGCGAACCAAGTTGAATGAACTCACCATCCCTGATTTTGATCTGGTCCTGCGGGATATTCAGGAACTGTGCCGCCGCAGCCAACGCCATAGACGGATAGTAATACCCTTCATAATGCATGAAGAGCGAATGTCCCCGCAGCGTGCCGTCGTCATCAGGAGCGTCGTAATCGAATCCCAGTTTTGACCCGGCATCAAGCAGTTTCTCGGCGGGAAGGAAGATCCTCCGGCATTGCAGACTGCTGTGATCGCCCAATTCGCCCAGCGGATTGTCGACACCGATCGAGTTGGTGAAGAGGAACTTCGGATTGGACGTTTTGGTAGTGCGATACGTGGCCAGGGCCACGTCATACTGGAGGACGGACTGCTTGGCCCAGGAAAGTTGCCCGGCCAAAATACGCGTATTGCCGGCCGAGTCCTGAGCGGAGTTCTCATTCAACGGGAAATCAAGAACGATCGCTTTGGCCTCCGCTCCCGCGGTAGCCGCGACCAGGTCGGCGACGCGGTCGTAGTTCCAGGGCCAGGCGCCGAACTGCTTCTGGGCGCGGGCATCTATGGATACGATCGCCACGTTCGGCGACTGGTCTTCGGACGCCGTCACCTTGCAAAGCCAATCGTTCATCGATCGCTGGGCGCGGTGTACCGGCCCGAAATCGTTCATGTAGAGCACCACCACGAAGATGGACAGCAACAAGTAAATGATATTTGCGGCGTACTTTCTCATGACGAATCTCCTACCGGCCGACCTTCAGCCGATCAATGAGCACCTGGGGGATATCGGCCTTGGCCATTTTTTGCTGGGTCAGGCGGAAATCGTATTCCACCCGACGATAACTAATTTCGGCCGCTTCGGTGTCGTACACCACATAGCAGGCTCGGGGATCATCATCGCGCGGCTGCCCGACGGAGCCGACGTTGACAAGGTATCTGGAATCTTCATCGGGATCGAAAGAATGGCCGGTGCGGGCATGATGCTCGCCGTCGGACGAAGCCGAGAAAATCGTCGGCAAATGCGTGTGTCCGAAAAACGCCATCCGCTCGGTAAACGCTTCAAAACCGCAGACAGCCGCGGGGAGCGACAGGATGTAGTGCCAGCGCTCCGGTTCGTGAGGAGAGGCATGCACCAGCAGGACGTCGTCAAGCACGGCCGTGAACGGAAGGCTGTCAAGATACGCCAGGTGACGATCGACCAGTTGAGTTTTGGTGACGGCCAGGGAATGGCGCGCCACCTGATTCATGGTCTCATGAGAAAGCTTGCCCAGTACGGCAAACTCATGATTGCCCATGAGCACGATCGAGCAGCTCTGCTGCACTAGCGCCAGGCATTCGGCGGGATCACAGCCATAGCCGACCACGTCGCCGAGACAGCAGATTTTGTCGAGCTGCTGGGACTCGCAATCCCGGAGCACGCCCTGAAGTGCTTCCAGATTGGCATGAATATCCGATAATAGTGCCAATCGCATTATGCTTTGCCCTCTACGAATTTGAACGTGCTGTTGCCGACACAGAGGATGTCACCGTTTTTCAGGACGGCCCGGCTGACCGCTTCGCCGTTTACCTTGGTCTTGCCCGAACGACCGAGATTCACGACCGAGTAGCCGGCAGCGTCATTGACAATTTTCGCCTGAATGCCCGAGAGGAAGAAGCCTTTGGCTCTGACGTGCACGAATTTGGCCTTGCCGATCGTCGTCACTTCGCGGTCGAGCTTGTACTCTGCAAAGTCGGTGTTTTCTTCGCCGATGAGCACCGAGCCGCCGTACTTGGCGACCAATTGACGCTCCATCTTGTCATTCTCCACCAGTTCCTTCTGGCGTTTGGTGTTGAGCACCATCGTCCCGTCCATGTTGGCCAGATCGTCGACCCGCTGCGTCGCTTCCGTATGGTAGATCAGTGAGTACTTGCCGATGGTGATCACGTCCTCGTTGCGAAGGATTTCTTCGGTCACCTTCCGGTTATTGACAAAGGTACCGTTGAGGGATTCGTTGTCGATGATGACGGCGGCACTGTTATTGAATTCGATCATGGCGTGCTTGCGCGAGACTCCGCGGTTTTCAAGCACGACGTCATTCTCGTTGGTCCGGCCGATGGAGATTCGCTTCTTCTCGGTCACGATTCTTTCGATGACCTTGTCTTCGAATTTGACGATGATCTCGGGCATGGCGATTCCTTTCACGTATTTGCATCACAGAACTTCATAGCAAACGGACCACGCCACCGTCGATTGGCCGGCAAAATAGCGAACGGCCTCATTTGGCTAATCGAGGCGGTTTTGGTATATTGTCGGCATGAGAATAGGAAACTTGAAGTTACGTGGAAAAGTCCTGCTGGCTCCGCTGGCGGGGGTCTCCAACCGGCCTTTCCGCGTTTTGGCCGCCAAGGGCGGAGCCGCCATGACCTACACGGAAATGGTGTCGTCGGAAGCCATCATTCGCGAACAAGATAAGACCTTTGAAATGATGAACTTTAAGCCCGACGAGCAACCTCTTGGCATTCAATTATTTGGCTCGAACCCAGAAGTAATGGGCCGGGCGGCTCGGATCACGGCCGAACGCTTTAGACCTGACGTGATTGACCTCAATTTCGGCTGCCCGGTCAAAAAGGTGGTCAACAAGAATGGTGGCTCGGCTGTGCTCAAGGATTTGAAACTGACCGAGGACATCGTGGCCTCGGTTGTTCAGGGAGCCGGAGACATTCCGGTCTCAATCAAAATGAGAATCGGTTGGGATGACACTTGCCCGGTTTATCGGGAGGTAGGCCAGATTGCCCAGAAAGTCGGCGCCCAGGCGCTGACGCTTCATGCACGATCGCGCGCCAAGGGCTTCAGCGGCGAAGCCAATTGGGAGACCATCAAGGAGCTCAAGGCTTCGGCCCCCGGCCTGACGGTGATCGGCAATGGCGACGTGCTGACGCCGCAGGATGCCGAACGCATGCTGGCCGATACCGGCTGCGACGGGGTCATGATCGGGCGCGCGGCGCTGGGAAACCCATTCATCTTCACCCAGATGAATCGTTACCTGGAAAATGGCGAAATCGTAGGTGAACCGTCGATTGTCGAAAAAATAGAAATGGCGCGATTGCATGCTCAATTGATGGCTGAGCAATTCGGTGAGGAGCGGGGGGCCGTGATGACTCGGCGGTATCTCGGCTGGTACGTCAAGGGATTCCCTGGAGCGTCGGAGCTGCGACCGCTTCTGTTTGCGGTGCATACGGTAAAGGATATCGATAGCGTTTTTGCTGATTACCTGCTTGGAACGCTGAAAGTAGAACCCGCTCCCATTCTACTTTCGGGTGTCCTTCGGGTGTCGGAGTGACGCCAAAAGCGGTTGCCCCGGCTACTGATCCGGCATATATTCCGCGCATGTTGATCGGGATCACTACGAGGATTTGTCCATGAAGATTTTTGTCATAGCGTTGCAGAAAGAGGGGAAGCTGCTTTCCGCTTCTCTCGAGGTGATAAGCGCCGCGAAGTCGGTTGGTACCGACATCGTCACGGTCGTTCTGGGAGCCGATGTTTCGGGTATTGCCGCGGTACTGGCAAAACGTGGCGGCGGCAAGGTTCTGGCCGTATCAGATGCATCGCTGGCGCACTTCAACGATGAAGTGTACGCGAAAATAATCACGAAGTTGATTGTCGACCACAAACCGGGGCTGGTGCTGGCGCCAGCGACGTTCTACGGCAAGGCGCTGGCAAGTCGTCTGGCTGCACTCAACGGCGGCACGATGACGTCCGATGTCACTGCTCTGGTCGCCGACGGTTCGGGCATTGGGGTGACGCGACCCAGCTATGGGGGATCGGTGATTGCGCGCGTCAGTGCCAATCCGAGCAGCGCGCCATACTTTGTGACAGTTCGTCCAAAGATCTACGCGGAATCGACAGACGGCTCAGGGCAAGTCGAGACAGTCACGGTCGACCCGTCGCTGCTGAGCGGCAGGACCAAGGTTACCGATTCCAAATCTGATTCCGGCGGAACTCAGAATCTGGCCGAGGCCGACGTGATTGTCGCCGTAGGCCGGGGCATTAAGGGACCCGAGCATGTACCGGTCGTGAAGGAATTGGCCGACGCAATGAAGGCGGCGTTTGGCGCCTCGCGCGCCGTTGTGGACGCCGGCTGGGTACCGTATACCTATCAGGTGGGCCAGACCGGCCGGACAGTCAATCCCAAACTGTATGTAGCCGTGGGGATCTCCGGAGCAATTCAGCACCTGGTCGGGATGCAGACATCGAAGACGATCGTCGCTGTTAACAGAGACAAGGATGCACCGATCTTCAATATTGCGACGTACGGAATTGTGGCCGATCTCTTTGAAGTACTTCCTGCCATGACCAAAAAATTCCGGCAGGAGTTGGGATAACGGCTTAGTTCCAGATGAGAATTTCCAGTGAGCCGTCGGGTGACCAGCCGGGCGGCTTTTTTGTTAGCCGGAGATATCAGCCCCAAGTCCGACCAGAGCTCGAAGTTTGCCTACCTCAGCGCGCGTCAGACGGCGCCAGTTACCGGCCGTGAGATTGCGAGCGGTAATGCCGGCGAATTCGACCCGGCGAAGCTCGACTACGGGGTGTCCCACGCCGGAGCAGAGCTGCTTGACCTCATGCTTGCGGCCTTCCGTCAGCGTGAGACGGATGCGAGTGAAACGCGACGCAAAACCGAGCACAATGGCCGATCCGCGTCCTATGGCACCGTCTTTGAGCCGGACGCCCTTCTCGATACGTTCGGCGTTCGCTGGATTAAACTGCCCCTCAACCTTGGCTTCGTACACTTTCTGCACCTGATACTTGGGATGGGCGAGTCGATAGGCCAGATCGCCGTCGTTGGTGAGCAGGAGCACTCCCTCGGTGTCAAAATCAAGTCGGCCGACCGGATACACACGTTGGGGAAGTTTTTTCAGGTAGTGCACGATCGTGCGCCGACCAAACGGATCCCGCAGCGTGGTCATGACGTTGCGCGGCTTGTTCATGATGATGTACTCGAGAGTCGTAACCGGGACAGCCTCGACGCCGTCGACCGTCACCTTGTCCGAGGATTCGTCAATGATCACGCCGAGGGTGGTGATCTTGGCGCCATTGACGGCAATGCGCCCTTCCTCGATGAGCGTCTCGGCGCCACGACGTGAGGTCACACCGCATATAGACAGGTATTTATTGATGCGGATCATTGGTACTCACCCTGATCTGCCTCGGCGATTACTCTTAGCGTCAAGCTAGCTTCCCTGCTCTATTCGATTCAGGGCCGTAGATTCGCCCGCCGATTCCTCGTTCAGTTCATCGTCGAAACTCTCTTCCGGAATCTCCTCGGGGCCGGCGCGGAGCACCAGCCGGTTGGACGTGCCCGAAAGCACCGCCGTCGGTTCATCCTCAAGTTCCAATTCACCCGGAGCGTCTTCGCGCGGTGTGAAGGTACCGTCCGCAATGTTCAACTTGAGTTCGGCGGGAGCGGCGGCGGCAAGCATTCCGAGGGGAAGCTGTGTTTGCTGTCGGGGAGTGGCGGCGACGATCATCTCTTCAATTTCCGACATGCGCGGGAGATCGTCGAGATTGTTCAGCCCGAAGAATTTGAGGAACTCGTCAGTCGTACCGTACTGCAGCGGCTTGCCGACACTCTTGGCTCGCCCCTTCACGGTGATCATGTTCTTTTCCATCAGGGTGTGAATGACACCGTCGGAGGCAACGCCGCGGATATGTTCAATGTCCGTTTTGGTGGCCGGCTGCTTGTAGGCGATGACCGCCAGGGTCTCAAGCGCCGCCTGAGTAAGGCGCATCTTGCGGCGACGAGTGAACAGGTCTTCGACGTAGCCGACGAAGTTGGGCAGAATGTAGTACTGGTATCCGCCGGCAAGTTCGCGAATGCGGAAGGAACTGCCGGTTTCAGCGTACTTGGTGTTGAGATCAGCGACCACCCGAGCAACCTGTGCCTGGGTCACTTCGGCGAGCACCTGGGTTATGCGACTTCCCGGGAGCGGCTCGGGTGAGGCGATGATGAGTCCCTCGACCACCGGTCTGAGATCTTCCAGTTGCATCATATGTTGTCACCTGTTTGTTCAGTCGTCGTCGTTTGGATCAAATCGATCGCGCGAGCGCGATCGTAATACGATTCACCGCGGTAGACACGTAACTCGGCAAAGGGAACTGACTGGAAAATGGTAATCCGCCGCGTGCGGGCCAATTCGAGTATGGCGATGAAGGTGACTACGGCAATCACCCGTCTGGGCACGTCGGCAAACAATTCGTGAAAGCTGGCGCACTCCCGTTCGCCCAGTGAAGCCAGGATCACCTTCATGCGATCCTCGATCGACACTTCTTCCGGGTTGACCTGATGGAAAGTGGTGTCGCGCCTGGCCGCCAAAACCGTGCGGAAGGCGACCACCAGATCGTACAAGGTAGTCGCCGGGCTGAGATCCACGCGTCCTTCGATCGTCCCCACCGGTGACGGCGGCACGTAATTCTGTTCTTCGAGCAGAGCGCGCTCACGAAGGATGTCGCCGGCTTCCTTGTACTTTTTGTATTCGATGAGCGCCATTATCAACTCTTCGCGCGGATCTGGTTCGTCTTCCTCCGACTCATCCCGAGGCAGCAGCAGGCGGGTCTTGATGCGAATAAGCGTCGCCGCCATCAGTATGAACTCGCCCGCTACTTCCAGATTGAGCGTGGCCATCATCTCGATGTACCGCAAGTACTGACTGGTGATGCGGGCAATGGGAATGTCGTAGATGTCGACCTCTTCCTTCTTGATCAGGTAGAGCAGCAGGTCGAGCGGACCGCTGAATACGTCGAGATCCACCGAATACGATCCGGAATATGTTTCAACTGACGAGTCTACGGTTTCCATTCTTCAGACCTTGCGATAGTTCATTTTCATGGCGCTGCGGACCTTCTCCATAACGTTCTGAGCGCGCTGGCGTGCCCGGTCCCCCCCGGTTTTGAGCACATCCCAGATAATGTCCGGATGTTTCACCAGTTCGGCGCGACGATCGCGAATGGGTCGCAACGCTTCATTCAGATTTCCTGCCAGACGTTTTTTGCAGTCGACGCACCCCAGTTCACCGGTGCGGCACGGAGCTGCTATAATCTGCTCGAAGTCCGGCGTGTATACCTTGTGGAGCATGAACACGGGACATATTTCCGGCCGGCCGGCATCCCCCAGGCGCACTTTTTGAGGATCGGTGAAGTAGCCGGAAATCACTTTATCCGTTTGTTTTTCCGTGGCATCAATCGGTATATGGTTGCCGTACGATTTGGACATCTTGCGATTGTCCGAACCGGGCACAACGGGTATGGGTGTGAATAACGCCTCAGGGATAACGAACACTTTCTTGTATATCGAATTGAACCGCCCGGCCAGGTCAGCGGCGAGCCAGACGTGCTTTTCCTGGTCCTTGCCCACCGGCACTTTGTTGGCGTTGTATAGGCAAATGTCCGCCGCCTGCAGAACCGGATATCCCAGGAATCCATACGAGTCGAGCTTATCCTTCTTTTCCTGGTAGGTAGGCAGGCGAGTCAGCGTGGGAACCGTGATCAACATCGAGAAGATCAAATGCAGCTCGGCGTGTTCTTTCACTTCCGACTGAACAAAGATCGCGCATTTCTCGGGATCGAGACCGGCCGATAACCAATCGACGGCCATCTGGAAGACCATATCCTTGAGACCGGCGGTATCATCGAAATCGGCCGTGAGCGCGTGCCAGTCGACGATACAGCAGTACATCCAGTACTCGTCCTGGAGTTTGACCCAATTCCGCAACGCGCCCTCGAGATTGCCGATATGGAGTGCTCCGGTCGGCTGCATGCCGGACAGGATGGTCTCCTTCTTCCTGGCGGGCGCGTCGGTTGGAACGGTCTGTGGTGCGGTATCACTCATGTCTTACGTAAGCTCCGAATGGGCGGGAATTTACCCCTGCCCCCTCTATAAAGCAACAAAAAATGCCCCCGGCGCGAGGTTTCTCAGATGGGAAATCACCGAGACAAAAACGGCCTTCGGTTGGCTCATCCGAAGACCTGCAGTAGGCCCGTGATTGAGTTGTCCGGGAGTCAATCCATGAAGAGGTACTGTCGCCAGCGGACGTCAGATACGCCGATATACCGCTGAATAAACGTGATGTGGCTGGGCCGAGTCGGCTTCTTCAACAATGTGATGCCGGCCTGCTCGGGTGTGCGGTCGCCCTTCCTGTTGTTACAGTTGACGCAGGCACAAACCATATTATCCCAGCTATCGGCCCCCTTCTTTGTCCGGGGGATGATGTGGTCAACCGTCATCGGGCCCTTGGCTGAACCACAGTACTGGCAGCGGTGACCGTCGCGGAGAATCACGTTTTTTCGCGTGAGCAGTATCCGCTTGTACGGGACGCGCTTATAGTGCCAGAGGCGAACGACCGAGGGCAGGCTGTAGCTCTGACTGACGGAGTTTACTTTCAGTCCGTCGGCCGTCTCAATCATCTCAGCTTTACCCTGAAAAAGGAGAACAATGGCCCGTCGGGCCGAGCAGACCGTCAGCGGCTCGTAGTTCTGATTGAGCATCAAGACGTTTCTATTGATCAGCGAGGTGCCCATGCTCACCAAACCTTCTCCACTCCACACACCATGTACGATATCGGCCAATTGGCCGTCGCGGTGAGTACGTCTGGGGTGCCCGGCTCGTCAGAAATAGTGGGGCGTGCCAATAACACCATATTGCGGTAAAAGGTAGGGCAAAATGTGGATAAGTCAACAAGATTCTGGGGATCATCACAGTCACGACGCTGTGCGCAATTGGCACGGATGCTTCTCGGATGCCCTACGGACTGCTAAACGAAAAGGGGGCGTGCCTAACACCCCGCCCCCATCTGTACTAGTGCACGAGCAACGCTATCTCACCAATGTCATCTTCTTCTGAGCGAGATAGCTGCCGGCTTCAATTCGGTACAGATAGACCCCGGAGCTTACGGAGCGATGACGGTTATCTGCGCCGTCCCAGGTGACTGAGTGCTCGCCTGCAGAGAACAGCTGGTCAATGAGGCGCCTGACTTGCCGACCTGTGATGTCATAGATGGTGATAACAACGCGCTCAGCCTGCGGAAGGGCGAAAGCTATTGTCGTAGTCGGGTTGAACGGGTTGGGGTAGTTCTGAAATAGGTTGTATGCGATCGGCAAACCGTCGTTGGCTTCCGGGTCGACGGCTGTGGGTGTCGGCAGCACGGAGAATACCCGGATATCCGAGACCCAAGTGCTTTGGACGTTTTTCACCCGCCAATAGTAGGTACTCGTGTCCGCTCCCGCGACAGCATGCACTGGTGTGTATCTTCCCTCGGTGATGTTGGCCGTCTCGATGATGTCGGTGAATGCCAAGTCACTCGCAATTTCGAGGATCTCGTCACCGGATGACGTCCAGGTCAACTGGGGGTTGGGCAGCGAACACAGAGCGCCGGATGCGGGTGTCACAGGTGACGAACCGTCAGGATAGACAGTAAATTGATACCCGCCCAGCCGATTAGGCTGGTCGTGGGCAAGGCGATACTGTTTGCCGTCGACTGAGAAGTCGATTGAGAAGGGTTGATTCGCTTGACTTCCTTTTTTCGGATCCACCGATATCGTATACGGACCAGGCTCTATTGCACTGGCAGTGAATACTTGATCAATGAGGGCATCGTCGTCGATATTTCGTTGAGCGACCGTGCCAGACGCAATTGTCCTGCGCAACTCAGTAATCACCTGACCGCTCGGCGCAATGATTTCGACTGACGAATTGTCAAGTGCTCGGCACTCGAGTCGTTGCGGTGATGTGTTTGTCGGATCGCCTTCGTTTTCAAACAGATACAATATGCCATTGAGACCGGACGTGACAGCGCTGACGACAAAGTCCAGATCACCGTCGCGCCCGTAGTCCGTTGCTTCCAGCCTTCGGCTGGTGTAGGGCAATGCCGGCAGACGTTGCTCGCCGATAAAGCCGCCTTGTCCGTCGCCGAAAAGAATCCCTATGAATTTCTGCGACCCGTTAATGTAGGCTATATCCAATCGTTGGTCATTATTGTAGTCGCCGATGACTGTCGCCAGCGTCTGTCCGCGTACGCGCTTCACGAGGTGTTGATTAAAGGTGCCGTCTCCATTCCCGAGATACAACATGATATCCGAAAATTCTTCGCCTACCGACGGTGCTGCCACGCAAAGGTCAAAGACATCGTCGCTATTAAAATCCGAACCCTGGTTGGTTACGTCGATATCCGCCGCAGCGAAAGATTGCGAATATGTGGCACCTTCAGTGAAATGTCCGGCTCCGTCACCGAGATAGACGGTCAGACCGCTCTTGTGTCCAATCAGTAAATCAGCGAAACCGTCTGCGTTGACATCGGCGGCATTTACGGATCGGGCGGAATCCGGAGTGGCGTACGTCTGCCCCGGTGCGAGCAGATGTCCCACTTGCCCAACCATTATGGTGAACCCTAGCCTTCCGACAGCAACGTAGTCCAGGTATTGGTCAGATGTAAGTTCTGCCGAGCATGCGTACTGCACGTCCCCAATGGACGAAGTCTCACCTGGAATGAGATTTCCTCTCCCATCTCCTTTCAACAATCGGATATGTCGCAGGATCGTCGAAAACATCCGTACGTCGAGATCCGCGTCATCGTCAAAATAACCGACCACAAGTCCCCGCTTGTAGTAGCCGTCATCATATCCGGAGATACGACTGAACTGGCCGTTATCGATCCCGATGAGCGACATTACGTCACCGGTGCTCGGGCCGTTTGTCGTGACAATCTCATCCGATCCGTCATTGGTAAAATCCCCACGTATCAGCGATAGGTGCATGGTCGGCCAGATGGTCTCGGAGCGAGCGAAGGCAGGTAACGACAGACCGCTCGCCACTACCGACATCGTGATTCCCCCACTGACACAATTGGAGCTGACATCGCAGGCTCGGAATATGATACGCCAAATCCCGATGTCGCTAACGTTCGGCGTCCAGGAGAACCGGCCGGGGTTCCCAGGAGTAAATTCGGGCTCAGATGCAACCTGGCGGGCATCGTCGTCAACTTCGAACATCAACCAGTCGAGGACTTCAACGTTGGAATCGATGGCTGACGATACGGGCACGTCGAGAACATATTCCACCCCTGCCGGTGCAATCACCTGGTCAGCGGGCAAGGTTAGCTCCGGCCTCGGTTGTTCAACGGTAACGTTCAAGGTGTCCGGGACGAGAATCGGCGCCCATCCCACATTTGGTACGGCGCTATGGAATTTGAAGGAGTAACCCAACATACCCTGGGCGGTATCAATGACCATCCTGCCCGGCGTGATTCCGGTGAGGTACATGCGCATAACGGCTTCATGAACCTGAGGCAAGCTCGCATCACCAAGTAATTTTACGAGCCCGATCGGGACTGAATCCGGAGAGACACCGTCTATCCCCTCGCGCCGCACGTACCGCTGGTCCAAAATGGTGGGATCGAAGAGGTGGTTCACGAAAACTACGGAATCCAACCGGGCAAAGCCGCTATCGAGAGTCTCAAACTCCGCAGCCAGGCCGATTGAAATTATGGGCGTATCGGTGACAATCACGATATCGACCGGCAGGGATCTGCCGACAATCAACTCGCCCCCGCTAAACCGCAGTGTATCCGCTATGCCTGCGTCCTTCGGATCCTGCTGCGCCCATGCCGTACCGGCCAGCAGCACCAGCGCCAGAGTGATTCCTACCGCTTTCATTGTGTGACTCCTACCGGGCTCCATGCCCAAGAAGTGATGTCTGCTTTTCCGCCAGTGGCGAGGAGGGGCCCCGGACCATATATATCGAGCAATAATCTTCGAACGGACGTTCTACTACTAGACGATAACACAAACTAGAGTGTTTGGTCAACTCTAATTTGAGCCAAAAAAAACCGCCCCTGAAAGGGGACGGCTTTTACCGTAATTTACCGTGTGGGTGACTACACCAGGTCCTTCTCGATATCGTACTTCTTGATCTTATCGAAAAGCGTCGTGTAGTCTATCTTAAGTACTTGTGCGCATTTGCGTTTATTGCCGCGCACCTGCTTGAGCACGCGCAGAATAGTCGAGCGTTCGGCCTGCATCTGGGCGTGGGCGCCAATGTCTTTCAGGCCGGCACCGTCGCGGAGCTGGATATCCTCGGTGCGTTGAAGTCGAACGGCCAGTTGCTCCGGCGAGATCTTCTTCTGATCGGCCAGGATGACGGCGCGCTCGATTGTATTCTCAAGTTCGCGCACGTTTCCCGGCCAATGATACTTCTCCAGCAGGTCCAAAGCTTCGCGCGTGAGCGATTTGGTCGGCTTCTTCAGCTCGCGACAATATTTCTCAATGAAATACTCAGCGATGGCCGGAATGTCGTCGCGTCGTTCGCGCAGCGGCGGAATGACCAGCGGGAACACGGAGAGACGATAGTAAAGGTCTTCGCGAAATCTCTTTTCGGTAATGAGCTGCTTTAGATCCATGTTGGTGGCAGCGATGATGCGGACGTCGACATCCACCGTCTTGGTCCCGCCCAGTCGTTCAAAATTCTTCTGCTGCAGCACTCGCAGGAGTTTGGCCTGCAGTTGAATATCCATGTCGCCGATTTCGTCGAGAAATACGGTGCCGGTCGAGGCGATTTCGAATTTGCCCATCTTACGGGCATGGGCCCCGGTAAAGGCACCTTTCTCGGAACCGAAGAGTTCATTCTCCAGCAGTTCGCCGGGGATAGCGGCGCAGTTGATGGCGATATACGGTTTGTCTTTCCGATTGGACAGAGAGTGAATCGCCCGAGCGAAGAGCTCCTTCCCGGTTCCCGATTCGCCCTGCAACAGCACCGACGCATCGGACTTGGCGACCTTCTGAATGAGACCGCAGAGTTCGATCATCTTGTCGTTCTTGCCGATGATATTGGCGATTCCCTGGTCGGCCATGAGCTGTTCTCGCAGCAACGAATTTTCGGCCACCATCCGCCGATTTTCCAGCGCCCGGTTCACCAGCACGCAGAGGTGTTCGGTATCGAACGGTTTGGTGATGAAATCGAAGGCGCCCTTTTTCATGGCGGCAACGGCGTCTTCGATCGTACCAAAGGCGGTCATCACGATTACGGATGTTTCGGAATCGATTTCCTTGACCGCAGAGAGCACTTCGAGACCGTCTACGTTGGGCATTTTCAGATCGGTCAATACCAGGTCGTACGATTTATTGCGCACCAGGTCGAGCGCCTTCTGACCGTCGTCGACCGCGTCAACCCGATGACCTTCCTCGGCCAGGGTTTCCGCCAACATGTTGCGCATGGAGTCCTTGTCGTCGACTACAAGAATATTCGGCATATTCTCTCCCTGTGGTCCGTGTCACCTTCCTCCCGGTTGTATCAACCAGGGAATACCGGTGGTGCGGTATTCGTCCCATATATCGACGGAAACCCACAGGAAGTTAGGAGAAAGCGTGCGCAAAAATCGGACAGTCGACGCCACAAGCAGGATCGCGAGTTGGGACAAAAAAACGCGGAAGATTCCTCTTCCGCGCTGCAATCACCACTCGTTTTGTGGGGATTATTTTTTGGTGTAAGTAGCTTCCATCGAGATCCAATAGGTCTTGCCGTCTTCAGAAGTCTCCGAGTTCCACTCGATCGTCCCGGGCTTGACCGTCGTGGTGGTCATGCGGGTGAAGTACTCCTTCCCCATCATCGTTTCCTTACCTTCAAAGACAATCTTTTCGCCGACGGTCTTGCCGAGGTAAAACGAGACGGTGCCGCCAAAGTTGTCCGCCCAGGCGTTGGTCCACATCTTGGTCTCACGGTTGTACGCCAGCCAGCCAATGCCTTTGAAAGGCATACCCATGACCGGACTCTCATACGTCTGTTGCAGCACGCTTCCGTCCAGAATGGCTTCCCACTTGCAGGTGCCCTTGCTTTCCATCCAGGGCTCGGTTGGTCCCATGCGCATCTTCATGGTCACGTCCCAGTCGCCTACCATATCAACCGCCAGCTTCTTGACCTCCTCAGTCGCTCCCATTTGCGGCATGCCTTCCATACCGGCCGGGGCTTCGGGCTTCTTGGGCTCTTCGGCTACCACAACAGCCGCCAGCATAAGAGTCAGAGCGGCGAGCAAGAGTGTGAGTTTTCGCATTTGCAGAATCCTCCGTGAATTTGCCGGGCACGTTGAGTCTCCCGGTCATCTCTTCTTGGTTTTACTTTCAGCGTGAATGTTCAGGGTCAAACTCCAGGTCGAATATAGATACAGTCGTTCCATGTCGCAAGTTCGTTCGATCGTCCCGGGCTCACATTCAGCCTCCCAGTCGGGGCGGGTGAGCTGTAGTGCAATTCATTTGGCCAACAACATGATAGGCTCGCTATCTAAGGTTTTGCTTCATAATGGACGGCGGCGATGGCGACCTTTATCATCAAAGAACAGCGGTCAATTGAACTTGGAATCCGTTCACGTGATTCAATCGTGAACGCCGGACGAAACCTTTTGGTAAGCGCTAACGTATATTCGTCTGAGCCTCACGGAGTCCTGATCAACACATCACGTCCCTGGCCTTGCCGCAAGGCGCAGGGGGCCGGCAAAGTCTGCCCGGGCCAGCAGGCCAGCCGTAAAACCGGTCGGAGGATTTGATGACCCGTTCAGTTCTTCTCAGGTGCGTCGTAGCCACCTGTCTCACGCTAGTCGCTCTGACCGTTACCGTGAGGTCTCAGACTGGAACAACCAAACAAATCAGGGCTACGAAAGGCGTGTCACCAGTGATCGACGGCAGCCTCGACGACCCCGTCTGGAAGCACGCTGAGTTCAGGTCGGACTTCCTACAGAAGAATCCGGTCGAAGGGGGCACGCCGCAAGAGAAGACCGAAGTCGCGGTTGCCTATGATGATCATTCGTTGTATGTCGCGGCACGAATGTATTGTGCCGATCCGAAACTGCTTCGAATGCACCTCGACCGGCGCGACAATCAGGGACCGGCCGAGCAGTTCATCGTGACGATAGACAGTTACCACGACCGTCGCACCGGGTACGGCTTCGGTATCAACACGGCGGGGGTCAGGTTCGATCGGTACAATCCCGAAGACAACGAGAATGTCCGCGATTACTCGTTCGATCCGGTTTGGCACGGCCACACGTCCAGACAGGCTGACTGCTGGATCGCCGAGATGGAGATACCGTTTTCGCAACTCCGCTTCTCACACGAGACGGTTCAGGTCTGGGGGATCAATTTCAATCGCTGGATTCCCGAGAGAAATGAAGACGTGTTCTGGATATACGTCCCCAAAAACGAGACGGGTTGGGCATCGCGTTTTGGCGAGTTAACGGGGCTTGAGGGGATCGCCCCGTCCCGCCGTCTTGAACTACTTCCGTACTCGGCCGGCGAAGCATCCGTGACCGATGGCAACTACCATGGGAATCCGTTTTCGGACGGTCGGGACTACACGGGCCGGCTTGGGGCCGATCTCAAGATGGGAATGGGGCCGAACCTGACGTTGGATGCGACTTTCAATCCCGACTTCGGTCAGGTCGAGCTCGACCCGGCGGAGGTTAATCTCTCAGCCTACGAGACGTTTTTTGACGAACGGCGTCCGTTCTTCACCGAGGGAAGCCAGATCCTTCAACCGGCGGGACCGACGTTTTTCTATTCGCGCCGCATTGGCACCGCACCGCGACGATTTGTCTCGGGGGATTTCATAGACCGCCCCAACGCTACGACCATTTTGGGCGCGGCCAAAGTAACCGGTCGTCTGGAGAATGGACTGACGATTGGCGCCATGACGGCGGTCACCGGCCGCGAGTACGCCCGCGTCTATGACACGGCGGCACAAAAGACGACGGACATTCAGATCGAACCGCTTACCGGCTATCAGGCCGCGAGAGTGCAGAAGGAACTCGGCAGGAATGCGTCGACAATCGGGCTTCTCGTTACTGGCCTGCAACGAGATCTGGGTGATGAGCAAGGGTTGAGAGACATTTACCGGCGGCAGTCGTATGCCGGTATGGCCGATTGGAATATACGTTTCCAAGGGGGAAAGTACGACATGATCGGGTATGTAGGCGGAAGTCACATCGCGGGTGATGCACATGCCATTGCCCGAACGCAGCAGTCCAGCGCCCGCTATTACCAGAGGCCGGACGCAAACTACGTGTTGTTCGACTCAATGAGGACTTCGCTCAATGGCATGACGGCGGAGATCCGCGGGGGCAAGCGTGGCGGTGAACACTGGTTGTGGGGGGGCGGCTTTGGCACGGCGTCTCCGGGCTTTGAAATTAATGACGCCGGCATTGAGGGTTCGACTGACTGGATCCAGGAGTGGGGACACATCGCCTATCGGGAAAACAAACCCGACTCGTGGTACCGGGACTACTACACCGAATTGTCGTGGGATCAGAGTTACAACTACGGTCTGGTGCGACAATTCAGCGAGGTCAATCTGCACCTCGAGGCGACATTACAGAACTACTACGTAGTATACGGCAATATCAATCATCAGATAACCGGGCAGGATGACAACAAGACCCGGGGCGGGCCGTCGATGCAAAACGAGGCCGGCGTCTCGATTGAGGGCGGCTTCGATAATCCGTATACGTCGACTTTTCGATTCGGCTGTTCCGCAAATTATGGAGTCGACCAATTGCAGGGCTGGTTGTACCGGGTTCAGCCGTACGTGTCGGCCCGTCTGGGGACGCGTACGCAGTTGTCCTTTGAACCGAGTTGGCAGCACGAGGATCAGCCGCGCCAGTATGTCGCGACCATCGGTGACGGCGGGGGCGGAGAGCGCACGTACGGTTCACGCTACGTATTCTCGCGTATTGAGCGCAGCACTTTCCGGTTCCAGATTCGTGCCAACTACTTCTTCTCCCCTGACTTGAGTCTCGAAGCTTACACGGAGCCATTCGCGGCCAGCGGCAGGTATCACGACTTCGGCGAGCTATATGCTCCTAACGGCCACGAGCTCGTGCAGTACGGTGAGGCCGCCGGGACGACGATCTCGAAGAATGCCGATGGGTCGTACAGCGTGACCGATAACGGAAATTCGTTTTCCATCGGTCCCGATCAGGGATTCTATGGGGATTTTGGCTTCCGTTCTTTCCGCAGCAGTGTGGTCCTGCGATGGGAGTTCCTGCCGGGGAGCACGGCGTACTTTGTATGGCAGAGAAATCTGGAGAAGCAGGAAGATATCGGCCGGCTGGCGAGGCCATCGACGTTTTTCGACGGCTTCACCGGCGAGGGATCAGACATTGTGGCGTTGAAGATCGCCTACTGGATTCCAGTGTCGTAAGGGCACTGGTTAGCTGGAAACTGGCAGGTTGGGCGGCAACCTGCCGTTTCCATTTTAAACGGTCTACTCCGGGTCCTGTCGGCGCAGCTTCTTGTATAGATGAGATCGTTCCAGTCCCAGCTGACGTGCGGTTTCGGCCATGTTGCCGTTGTTCCGATCGAGGGCCGAGTTGATGTACTGCAGTTCGAATTCATCGACGACTTCCTTGAGCCGACGGATCTTTCCGGCGGTGGTGAGCGGCAGAAGTGGGCGAATGGAATCGGCACTGACGATCAGTCCATCGCAGTAGATATGCGCCCGCTCCATGAGGTTTTTCAGTTCCCGGATATTCCCCGCAAAGTGCAAATTGGAGACGAGGGTCAGGGCCTCGGGCGCGAGGCGTTTCGTCTCGCCGCCGCTCTCGCGGGCAAACTTCTGCAGGAAGTGATCGGCGAGTGTCGGGATGTCATCCCGGCGTTCGCGCAGGGGCGGCAGGACAATGGCGACGACATTCAGACGATAATAGAGATCCTCGCGAAACCGGCCCTCGGCCACCAACTCATCGAGATTGCGATTGGAGGCGGCAATGACGATGCAATCGACAGACAACGTCTTGTCAGAGCCAACGGGAGATACCTCCCGGGTTTCAAGCACGCGCAGGATCTTAGCCTGCACTTCTGTCGACATTTCACTGATCTCATCAAGGAAGATCGTGCCGGTGTGGGCTTCGAGAAATCGCCCCTTTCGGGCCTGGGTGGCGCCGGTAAAGGCCCCCTGAGTGTGACCGAACAACTCAGACTCGACCAGCTCCGACGGCAGGGCGGCACAGTTCACGGCAATAAACGGGCCTTCGGCATTCTTGCTTCGGCGGTGGATCAAATGGGCCACCAGCTCTTTGCCCGTCCCATTCTCCCCGAGAATAAGAAACCTGTTCGTTTTGGGGGCGGATCGCTCGATTGATTCCTTCACCTTGCGTATGCCCGAACTGTCTCCGACCAGATCGCCGTAGACGAGATTAGCCAGGCGATCGCGTTCAGTCACAAGACGACCGGCCTTGGCCGCATTGTCTACGGTAATCAATATCCGGTCAAGCGAGAGCGGCTTCTCAATGAAATCGTACGCACCAAGGCGAATTGCCTTGACCGCCGTGTCTACGTCGGCGTGACCGGAAATCATCACCACCAGTTGTTTCGGATGGCGCGCGAGAATGGCCGCAAGAAGGTCGACGCCGTTGCCGTCGGGCAGAAAGACATCGAGCAAAACAAGGTCGAAGTTAGCGGACGAGAACGAGAATCCTTCGCGGTAGGTGGCAGCGGTCACGACGTCGTGACCCCGCTTATCGAGCGCGGATCGCAGTGACGATCGGATGCCGTCCTCGTCATCTATAATCAAAATACGAGCCATCAGCATTTCGGGAGAGTGAACTGCACTCCCGCTCCTCTCTCGGGCAGGTTGTACATGTCAATTGTACCGCCGTGATCAATGATGATGCGCTGACAGATGACCAGCCCCAGACCGCTGCCGTCACGCTTGGACGACAGATACGGCTCGAACCGCTGCGCCAGTTGGTCGGGTGAGAAGCCGGGACCGGTGTCTTCCACTTTGCACTCGATACATTCAGCGGCGTCGGAGAACGTGATAGTGACATGCGACTTGGCGTTCGCCTCAAGGCTGTTCTTTATGCAATTGATCAGGACTTGCTTGATTTGGTGCGGATCAAACTGATGAAACCGCCGGGTGGTGGAATCGACGATTACGATCTGACCAGTCTCCATCTGAGGCGCGTACAATTCCCGGAGTTCGGCGAGAAAGCGCGACAACTCCACCTCGACCTTGTGGGGCGGGGCCATGCGGGCAAAGCGGGAGAATTCGTCCAGCAAGTGAGTCAGTCGGGCGACCTCATTCTTAATAGTCCGGGTATTTGCTTCGAGTGTTTTTTCGAAGCCGGGTAACCCTTCCTGATACGATCGGCGCAGATCGTCGGCACAGATGGCGATCGGCGTGAGGGGATTCTTGACTTCGTGCGCGATCTTGCGTCCCATCGTCTGCCAGGCCGCGATCGTCTGCGTGGCAGCCAGTCGTCCCTGCGATTCCTTAAGTTGGGTCACCATCCGGCTGAAGGAATCAGCCAGCGCGGCGAATTCGCCTTCTTCGAATGACATTACCGCCGTCGACAGATCACCATTTGCCACCCGGGTTGTTGCCTCAATCAGATTCCTGATTTCGCGCCTGGTCTGCCACGATAGATAAAATCCGAGTCCGAGAGCGATGAGGGTCGAGAAGACAGTCACCCAGGAAGTGGTGCGAATCACCGCGAGAAAGGCGGGGCGCTCTTCCCCGATGGGCAGCGAGGCCACCAGATAGAAACCGGTCGATTGGCCGCCCTCAAGCAAGGCGAGGAAGGCCGATGACTCACGCCTCGGCTTCCCAGCAGAGAGAGCTTGCACGTCGTCAGGTACGCTGTCATCGGCGGCGACGAACACTGCCGGTTCGGCGTGCATGATACCGGGAAGAGTTCCGAGAAACCCGTTCGACAGGTAGCGACCGGCGTACACCAATGAATTGGCGCCGACGGGAAGGACCAGCGCAAACGACGGATGGGCTCCCTCACGGTCATATTCGAGCGTGGTGAGACCGGCCAGCGAATCGATGAGCGGAAAACCAGGAAGCTTCTCCCCTATCATCCCGGGGCGGGTCATGGAGGCGACGACCGATCCGCTCTGGTCGAGTACTTCGAGGAAATCAAGGCCGTCAAGGGGAGCGACCGGCCCGCCCGTCGTTCTCCCATCGGTGACAACCCGGAGGGCCGCCTGGAAATCGGGAGAGCTAACGGCGCGGTCGATAGTAGTTCGGAGGGCGGCGAGATAAGCCGTACGATATTGCTCGTATGTCTGCACCTTCTCGACTGCTCGTCTCATTTCGGCGGCTTCGATCTGTGAATTGACATGAATCACCAGGACGGATAACACGATGAGCGGCGGCAGCAGAGCGACTCCGAGGAGGTACCAGCGAATCTTGGCGGAGAAGGTCACGGGGTGCTCCCGAGCGAATCGTGAGGGAATACAATTTTGAATGTCTCTCGGAAATCCAGTTCCTGATCGAGTCCAAAGCGCAGGCCTCGCACGGTCGGCTTGGTCCGCAACACAACGGTAGGACGAAACAGAGGGAAACAGCCATAGTCCACCATGAGTAACCGACTCAGTTGTGATCCGAATTCGTCTACGTCACTGAGGGAAACCTGGCCGTAGTCGTAGTTCGGCACGACGCTTTTCGCCGCCAAGTCTCGTACGATATCGGCCGCACCCGACGTTGATGTATCTCGAGACAATTCTCCGATGACACCCTTTATGATCTCATTACCCGTCCGGCCATTACTCCGACATGCCAGTAGACACAGGGCAAAGTCCCAATGTGCGGGATTTGCTTCGATTCGGACGCGACACTGTTCGCGCGCCAGAAGGTCGGCCAGATAGAGAGCGAGCGGCTGCAGCACCGGCTCGCGAAGCAGCATCACGACCTCTTTCGGTCGCGGTGACAGAGAGCGAAAACGCCGCCGGGCCAGATCGAGATCGTACGGGAAAGCTCGGTGTGAAGAGTCAGGAGACAGGAAAGAATTGGCTGCTGCGATTTGCATACCTGGCGCGTAGAGCTGACTTCGTGAAGGATCAAATCGTTGATAGAGTGACTTGGTGAGCTCACCTCGTCCACAGTACTTGCTGCTGAGATTGGGAATCAGGGCGACAATGAACGGGGCAGGAATCCGTTCAATGATATCGTCACTGACCGTCGATGGAGCCATTAGGCTGACTGACACATCCGCATCACCCCCCCCGGCGCTGCTATCGCCTGCGTAGACGGCAATAGCGCCGATCGCCCAACTACTGTCACGCGGCCTGAAGATGATCGGCGCATTTGCATCACCGAACGACTTGGTAATGAGACTCTGCGGCATACGCTGATACGATGAATTGATTAGTGGTTCCGGGTCGGCAAGCGACGTCCGAAAGGAAATCGTCGCCCCTGAGTCAATATCAGCCTTCTGGACAAGAGCGCTGCAGATCTGAATGTCCGCCTTGATCCACAGGGAGTCTATCACGCCAACGGACATCGTGCGGTGCCGGGCATCAATCGTGCCGCAAGCTACCGTATCCTTGCCGCGCATCAGCACGAACTTTGCGCCGGGGAAGACCAGATCTTCGGTCCCAACATTCAAACCAACCTCGCCATCGCGCACCTGCAGTACCTTCGCCCGGATCTCACCTGATTGAGCACTCCGACCGCTTGTGAAAATCAACAGGGTGCTGAGAATCGCGATGTAGTGACGACCGGTTATGGAACTCATATCACCTTATACATAGGTGGATGGTTGTCCTGATACAAGCTTTTTACACATTCGTGTCAATATACCCACAAGCAAGTCGTTGCCCGGCAATGTAATCTCTTGTTGATTGAAGGTATGTGTCAATCTTGACACGAAATGGTATGGCCTCGGGACCTCATTCCCAAGTTAAGTCGTTGTCGTTTATTGTATTGCGGATTCGGCATCGCGCTTGACTTACACCTCCTCGAACGAACCAAACCAGACACTCAAAGGAGGACGTCATGATTACCAGAAACCAAATCACGCTGATCGGCGCCGCCGCGCTCATAGCCGGATTGGCCGCCTGGGGCTGCACAGGAGAAAAGGAAGAAAACCTGTCGCAAAAATCCCCGAACATTGATTCCGTCGTACTGGCGGTTTCGCAGCAGAAAAGTGAGCCGAAACCGTCGGTCGCACTCGAGCCGAAAGTGGCCGAAGTGATGCCGACCGATGTCGCCACCGTGCTCGATGTCGAAATTGTCGATTCCCTCGCGTTCATCGCCAATGATCGCGGATTGATCGTCTTCAATCTGAAGGACAATTCCCGCCACGCGATCGACTTTGGCGGCCCGGTCAATGCGTTGGCCATGTTTGACGGCCAGCTCTACGCCGGGGCCGACAAACTGTACCGATACGATGACTCGGGGCTTGTCATCATCGATGATTCCTTCAGCGGAACCATCACCGCCCTGTATCCGTATGGCTCCAATCTCATGATCGGTACTGATGACGGATTGTATGCCCGAACCATGCTCGGCTGCGTACGGCTGATGAACGACGAAGTCATCACCGCCATGGTTGCGGACAATGATGGTCTGTGGGTTGGCACTGATGGAGATGGGCTATACCGCTGGGACGGCGAAGAATTCTCGCCACGCTTCCTGGCGCGCGACAGTTCGCTGTTCGACAATGTGACCGCGCTGGCTTTCGGCCACAACCACCTGTACCTGGGGACGTCCAACGGTCTCTGGATTCACGATGGCGGCAGCTGGCAGCCGGTGACAACGGCCGACGGCCTTCCGTCGGATTTCGTCACGGCCATCGATGCCTCCGGATGGATCGTGTCGGTCGGCACCGACCAGGGGCTCGTGACCTACTTCGACAGTCAGGTCAAAGTGGTCGAGCCGTTTGTAGGCTCGGATGTGACCACGCTGGAGTCGTCGAGCCACGGCTTGATCGTCGGCACGGCCACGGATGGACTATTCCTGCAGAAGCGGGGGGTCGTGAAGACTCTGCTTGAACCGCAGCAAGATGGATCGCTCGCCTGGGAAGAAACTGAATAAGGAGAGGCTGCCTTACTCAAGGTAGAGCGAACCACGCCCCATCGCCTCGCGCGATGGGGCGATTCTTTTGCCGGAGAGACAGACTCTGTCAATACAACGGATGACAATAAACCGATTGCGTAATCGGCAATTCATTGCGAAATTGATGGTGCGCTCATGAAGTCCCAAGACGCGCTTCACTGTCAGCGCAGCGGTCTTCACTCCAGGTTTCCACTGGGGGGCGGGGGACCGCGAAGGATCTCACCCTCACAGAGATCCTCAAAAAGACGGGCGCTCGAAAGAGCGCCCGTTCTTATTTGAGCAAGATGGGACTATTCCTTCATTCCGGCGCGGCGAAATACCCGGCATTGGGCGCCGGATCAGGCGGGCGATTCTGCTGAATCAGTTCCGGCTTGTGGACCGCCGGATGGGTTGCAGTTTCCACGGCCCTAACCTTCTTTCTCGACAACAGCGTATAGACGACCGGCACCAGTACGAGCGTAAGGAACGTGGAGAACACCATGCCTCCTACCACCGCAATGCCCAGCGGGCGCCGCGATTCGGCGCCGGCGCCGAAACCGATGGCAATCGGCAGGATGCCGAAGATGGTGGCGAAGGATGTCATGAGAATCGGTCGCAAACGAATCCGCGAAGCGGAAATGACCGCCTCGGCAAGTTCCTGCCCTTGTTCACGAAGCTGGTTGGCAAATTCCACGATCAGAATCGAGTTTTTGGTCACCAACCCGATGAGCATGATCAGCCCGATCTGCGAGTAGATATTCATCGTTTGCTTGAATATGAACAACGAGGCGAGTGCACCGGCGACCGCCAGCGGTACCGCCAGCAGAATCGTCATCGGATGGATGAAGCTCTCAAACTGGGCCGCCAGGACCAGGTAGATAAAGACCAGCGCGAACAGGAACAGGAAGTACAAACTTGAGCTGGAGTCTCGGAATTCGCGTGACTGACCCTTCAGATCGGTCTTAATGCTCGGCGGGAGTTTGGTGGCCGCGATTTGATCGAGACGCGCTGAGGGCCTGTCCCAAACTGACTCCGGGGACAGTCGACGCAGTAATCGTGGCGGAGCGCACGCGATTGTAGTGGTTGAGCTCTTTGGGCGCGACGTTTTCTTTTACGTTGACGACGTTGGCCAACTGGACCAACCCCGACTTTCCACGGACGTAGGTTTCACTGATAATATCCGGCGTGGCCCGCTCAGACGGCTTGAGCTGGGCGATAACGTCGTACTGCTTGCCGGCCCGCTTGAAATTAGTAACCGCGCGCCCACCGAGCATGGTTTCGAGAGTCGAGCCGATTTCACGGACCGAGACGCCGAGTTGCGCAGCCCGTTCGCGATCAATGGTGACTTCCAGTTGCGGTTTATTCAGACGAAGATCGGTATCCATGTTGATGAGCATAGCCCAGCTTGGACGCTTCGCCCATCATCGTACCGACGGCCGCCTGAAGTTCTTCGTAGGTGTCACCCTGCAACACATATTCAACCGGGCTTCCGCCGAAATCGCCCAGCGCGGGCGGGTTAATGAGAAAGGCAAGTACCCCGGGAATGCCGAGCAACTGCGGGAAAAGCGTCTGCACGATTTCCTGCTGAGAACGACTGCGTTCGCTCTGTGGTTTGAGCAGGAGCACGACAAAGCCGTTGGTCACGCGCCCGGGACCGCCGAAGCCGAGACCGGTGGCTGAAAAGACGCCCTTCTCGCTCCGGCACTTTCATAAGAATGCTCTCGATCTGCCGCATGTACCGGTCAGTGTATTCGAGCGTCGCACCTTCGGGAGCAATGACAAAACCGAAGGCTACCGATCGATCCTCGGTCGGCACCAACTCGCTGGGCAGAATGTACAGAAATCCGCCGATCGCCGTCATGATGACTACGGCGACGGAGAGAGAAATGGCGCGATGACGCAAAGCGGCGCGGAGGACCTTCTCATAGGTCCTGTCAAGCCATTCGAAGAAATTATCGAAGGATCGGGAAGCCCAGCTCTTGCTGCCTCCGTGGAGAGGGCGAAGCATCTTGGCGCAGAGCATAGGCGTGAGAGTGAGCGCCACAAAACCGGAGATCAACACGGCGGTGGCCACCATCACTCCGAATTCGTTGAAAAGGCGGCCGACGTTGCCGGTCAGGAAGGCGAGCGGCACGAACACGGCCACCAACGAAATGGTGGTCGCCAGTACGGCGAAGCCGATTTCCTTTGAACCATCGAGCGCCGCCTGACGACGTGACTTCCCCATCTCCATGTGGCGGAAGATATTCTCAAGCACGACAATGGCGTCATCTACGACAAGTCCAATCGCCAGCACCAAAGCCAATAGCGTAAGGATATTGACCGTGAAGCCGAGGAAGTAGGCGACGGCAAAGGCGCCGACGATCGATACGGGAATAGCAAAGGTCGGAATGATCGTCGCCCGAAAACTCTTGAGGAAGGCCAGGATGACAAAGACCACGAGGAAAAGCGCAATGATGAGGGTCTCACTCACTTCATTGATTGATGATTCAATAAACTCCGCCGAATTGAACGCCATCTGAATCTTCATGCCGTCAGGGAGAATCTTCTGAAGTTCCGGCAGAGCGGCGGTCACCGCATGGGCGACGTCGAGTGTGCTCGCCCGCGACTGCTTAACGATACCGAGGCCAACTGATGTCGTGCCGTTGTAGCGCACCGCCGTACGATCATCCTCCGCGCCCAGCGAAACGTCGGCGACGTCACCAAGTTTCACCAGGTCACCGTTCTCCTGCTTAACGATCATGAGCAGCGAACTCTTCGGGCGTGGCCAGATCACCTCGCGTTCGCACGGAGAATTCACGCCCCTGTCCCTCAACACGTCCCCCGGGTATTTCAACGTTTTCCTGGCGGATCGCATTCTCGACGTCGCTGGCGGTGACGCCGCGGGCGGCCATCCGGTGAGGGTCGAGCCAGACGCGCATCGAATAACGCCGCTCGCCGCCGATGAAGACCGAGCCGACGCCCGGCAAACGCTGAATGCGCTCCTTCATGATGCGATCGGCGACATCGGACAATTCGAGAATACTGTGACGATCGCTCAGGAGCGAAAGCCAGATGATCGGCTGGGCGTTGACGTCGACCTTTTCCACAATCGGTTCGTCAACTTCCTGTGGCAGTGATCCGCGAATTCGCGAGACGCGATCGCGCACGTCATTGGCCGCCTCATCGACATTTCGACCGAGCTCAAATTCGACTGTCACTACCGAGCCCTGCTCAAGGCTCGAGGAGCTGATGGACTTTATGCCTTCGACAGTGGACAATTGCTCTTCGAGAATGTCCGTGACTTCGTTTTCAACGACACTCGGACTGGCGCCACGATACAAAGTGGTGATGGAGACGATCGGCGAATCAATATCCGGGTACTCGCGAACGGGGAGGCGAAGAAACGCAACCAGTCCGAACAGGACGATGGCCAGCGAGAGTACGGTGGCAAAGACAGGACGTCGGATGGAGAGTTCACTTATTTTCATTACCGGGCTCCCATGGGCGCCGACGGTTGAGCTTGCCCCTGCATCTGTTCAGCCGACATCGGCATGACTTTCGCCCCCTCAAACAGTTTCTGGTGTCCCGCGCGCACGACCTTCTGTCCCACGGAGAGTCCGCTGACTACTTCCACGAGTTGCGCCGTCCGCGTACCCGTACGGATGGGCGTGCGAGCGACCGTAGAGTCATCCTTGACGACGAAGACCAGTGACTGATCTCCTTCGACAAAAACCGCTTCATCGGGCACAACCAACGCGTCGGTTCGTTCATCCAACACGGCTGACACGTTGGCCGACATGCCGGGGCGAAGCATCTGTTCCGGATTGTCCACATGGGCGGTCAGCCTGACGCTTCGCGTAATGGAATCGACGACCGGCTCGACGACAGCAATGGTCCCCTCGAGTTTCGTATCCGGAAGAGCCGGTGTGGTCACCACCACATTGGCACCCCGACGCAACGAAGTGAGATACCGCTCCGGCGCCGCAAAGGTCACCTTGAGTTCGCTGAGTCGTGACAGATCGGTGATTTCACTGCCGGCGCGAAGGAACGCTCCCGGCGAGACGCGTCGCGTACCGAGCACGCCGCTGAACGGCGCGGTGATGCGCGTCTTTTTCAGCCGCGCTTCAACCACAGCCAGATCGGCCTCGGCGACTCTATAGGCCGCCTGAGCATCATCCAACGCCTGCGGTGCACCGGCCTTCTGCTCGACAATGGACTTGATCCGTTCATAGTTGAGTTTGCGCTGGCTGAGTACTGCTTCGGCGCTGACTTTTTGCGCCTGGAGTTGCTCGTCGTCAAGCTGCGCGATGACATCACCCGCACTCACCGCCACACCCTCATGAAAGGGCAGTGACTTAACGATGGCATCGACCTCGGAGACGACCGTAATGCGATCGACGGCGTCAATATTGCCGACCGCTTCGAAGCGATCGACCATACCGGATTTGGCGACTTCGGCCACCTCAACGGGCATTGGTGGGAATTTCATTCCACCGCCGTCCGCGGATGCCTGATCAGTGGAACAATTCGTCACCGTGAAGGCGGCGGCCGACGCCAAAAGCAATAGGGGCCAACGGCCAAGTGATTTAGTCTGCATCATCTCTATAACCTCAGAGTTTTCTTGTTTCCTGATCGAGACTGCCGGCCAGAAGACGGCGCAATTCCGCTGAAGCCTTGGCGGCGCGAACCAGCGCCTGAGAATAGCGTTGCTGGGCGCTGGCCAGATCGGCGCCCAGGCGAACCAGCTCGAACGCCGTGGTTCGGCCGGCAGAGTATTCGAGACCCCCAATGCGCACTTGTTCCTGCGAAGCGGTCACACCTGTCCTGGCCGCCTCAAGTCGGCGGCGAGCGTGATCAAGCTCCTGATATCGATTGTACACTTGCTCTTCGACAGATCGTTTGACGGCGATCAGCTGTTGTTCGGCTTGATCGGTCTCTCCGCGCAAGCGGTCGCGTTCGCCGCGACCATGGCGGAGAAAAATCGGCAAGGAGAAGCGTACGCCAACCGTCCAGCTCGGATACGATCGTTTGAACACGTCGCTCACCGCATCGCCCGAACTCCCACCGAAGGCAGAAGTCAACGTGTCGGTTCCGAAAATCACTTGCTGGGCCTCACCAGCCAGGCCGCTTCCACCAATCGCGCCGATGAGATCGAGTTGGGGGAGTGCGTTCCATTTGGCCCCCTTGTACCGGACGCGGCTCGCGTCGAGAGCCAGTTCCGCGGAGCGCACGTAATGACTTCGTGCCATGGCGGCTTTGACCAGCGATTCAACGTCGCCGAATCTGGGAACCTCAAGCGGTGGGCTGTCGGACGGACGAAACCGGGGAATTTGGCCCTGGCTGGGGCGACTGCCAATGAGGGAGGCGAAGGAATTTGACGCACGGTCCAGGGCTTCTTCCCTATCAAGGACAGCCTGATCCTGTTCGGCCAGAAAAACCTGAGCCGTTGCTTCCTCGTTAGGACCCACCAACCCGGCCGCCGCCCGAATGCGGGCTTCATCCAGAAGCACCTGCGCCTGTTCACGCACAAGCATTTGGACCGCAAGATCCCGCTCGGCGGCAAAGAGATCCCAGTAGGCATTCTCTACGTCTACGGCCGTTGATACGACAGCCAGATCGTAGCGAGTCTGAGCGGCTTCGCGCTCGCGACCGGTAGCGCTGAGTTCCGCCTGAGCCGCAGTCCCAAATCCCCGCAGGAGTGGCTGAACAAGTGTTAGAGAACCGTTAGCACTGTATTGAGGATTGAGCGTGCTGAAGGTCGAATTCGTTTTGAGGCGGGTGGCATTGAGAGCCGCCTCGAATCGAGTACCGAATGGAAGCTGCCATTGGACCCCGGTCGACGTTACAGTCTGATCGGAATTGACGACGTTGGCTCCAGCGAACGCAGACGCAGCCGGTTCGTCGGCTCGAGATTTGCGAATATCGGCAAATAGCTCCGGGTCAAAAGATCCCCGCTCGCGGCGTCGCGCACCCTCGGCAGCCCGAAGCGCGGCTTCGGCCTCGCGAACCGCTGTGGCCTGCTGCATGGCCTTGGCCTGTGATTCAGACAGCGATATCGGCGTTCCGGCGAATCCGGTCAAAGTTACCGAGAGAGCGCTATCCAGATTGGTGGGAAAGTTAAGTGTGTCAGCCCGGGCTGACACGGCAATACCGATGGCCAACAAGGCGGCCATAAGGCCGGGTCGGCATAAGGTTGCGTAGCTCTGCTGCAGGGCGTTCATGCCACCCCCGGAAACAGGTCGATTACTGGCATTCTTGATCTGTACACCTAACGCGGTTGATTTTGGTCTATGTTTAGTTCTGTGTGTAACGAGTCATTCGGGACAAAGTTCCAGGAATCGTATCACAAGGTGAGAAAGTCGCAAATCACATTGACAGATCGAGTTGCCTCATATTTCTTGTCCGCCTATGGCTACAAATTACGGACCGATTGTCACGAGCGCGGAGCGACCCGAGTTGCTTCCGATCAATAAGTTTACGAGCCCCCTGTGGCCGCCCTTCATGAACGAAGATCCGATAGCCAATCGATTGTTCAAGGTGCTCTTTGAAGCCTTTCTGGAGTACCAATTTCAGATGCTGGATCCCGGTTCAGGTGAGATTGTGGCTGCCGCCAATTGCCTTCCTTTGCATTGGGCCGACGATCTCGGATCGTTGCCGGAAGAAGGATGGGATTGGGCGCTGGAGCAGGGAGTCGACGACGCACGGTCCAACCTGCAGCCTCGGACGCTCTGCGCCCTGCAAATCGTGATTAAGCCGGACCTTCGCGGCCAGGGACTCAGCCGACAAATGCTACATTATATGAAGGAGATCGGCCGTACCAATCGGTTGAAGCAACTCATCGCGCCCGTCCGGCCGAACCTGAAACCACTCTATCCCCTGACCCCGATCGACCGGTACGTTACCTGGCGCCGTGAAGATAATTCGGCGTTCGATCCGTGGATCAGGATACACGAACTGGACGGCGCCCGAATCGTCAAGCCGTGTCACCGTTCGATGGAAATATCCGGAACGATTGCCCAGTGGGAATCCTGGACAAAAATAAAATTCCCCGAATCGGGAGACTACGTGGTCGCTGGTGCTCTAAATCCGATCACTATTGATCGAGATCGCGACCGTGGCGTGTATGTCGAGCCCAATGTCTGGATGAATCATCCGCTGTAGAGCGGAAATCAGAAAGAGTTATCGCGCCAGAGCGGCATTACGGGGCTTTAATTCGTCACGCATAGTCTTCGGCTTGCCACCGAATTCGATACCCATCGCCTTCAACATATCAAATGGCGGAATTCCCCCGATGAAGACGAAAATCGCGTCGTTGGGAACCGGATACTCTCCCTGGGGCGTGGCGAGGAGAACCGATCCCGGCGAGATATCGCGGACCTGGGACTCAAAAATCGGCCTGACCTTCCGCTGGGCGATGAGCTGGTTGATACGATCCTCGTTCTTCTTTTTCACGCGGAAGAAGCTCGTCTTGCGGTATGAAATGGTCACTGTATTGCCGGGCTGACGGGCCAGACCGACGGCTGCTTCGACCGCGCTGTCGCCACCGCCGACTACCAGGACGTGGGAGTTGCGGTAACTCTGTGCGTCAATGAGTGAATACAGGACCTTGGGGAGGTCTTCGCCCGGGACATCAAGTCGTCGGGGAGTTCCCCGGCGCCCCATCGCAAGGACGACGTTACGCGCGCGATACGCGTCGAGACTTGTCAGGACCGTAAAGACATCACCCTGCTTCTGGACTTGTTCGACACGCTCACCGGTGTGAATTTTCAGCGAAAACCGGGCGGCTATTTCCTGCCATGTCGTCATCAGGACTTCTTTACTGTACTCTTCCTGCTTGAGCCAGCCATAAAGCGGTATCTCGACCGGTTGTGTCATGACCAGTTTGGCTCTCGGATAGTGGAGAATTGTTCCACCTATCCCCAGTTCCTCAAGTACGAGGTATGAGAGATTGTGTTTTCTGGCGGTCAAGGCGGCGCTCATTCCCGCCGGACCGGCGCCGACAATCACCACGTCAAATACGTCCGAAAGTTGCTGCTTGCCGGACCTGGCAATATGATCGACGGCGGTCGCACCCTGGGCGATGGCATTGCGAATGAGTGAGAGTCCGCTCAGTTCCCCTGAAATGTAGAGCCCGCGAACGGTTGTCTCCTGATTCTCGGTAAGCAGGGGGACATCGGGCCGCGAGGAGAGATCACCAAGCCCGACGTGAATAGCACCGACCGGGCAGGCTGTCTCACAGTAGCCGTGGCCGACACACCGCTCACCATTTATGACCGCAGCGGTGCCGAACACAACTCCCAGTACATCACCCTCTGGGCAGGCGCTTACGCAGGAACCGCAGCCAATACACATGCCACTGTCGATAAAGGGAAACTGTGCCCGCGCTTGATCGAGGCCGAGGTGAGCTGCTTCTTTCTTGCGCAACTCAGCCGCCTTACGCTCCTTCCGAAAGCTGATGAAGTAAGGGACGAAAACGATGAGTACCAGTGCACCCGCGGCAATCCAAATCAGGTAGGAATCCATCACCGGTTTATACGCTCGAACAGTTAGAAACGATATCCCAATTCCGTCTCAAATTGACTGCCGCGCAAATCATCGCCTGCGGCATGTCGATAGCGAAGGCGGAGCATTACCCGGTCGACCAGTTCGTTCTGCAATTCGCCCTCTGCCCACCAACTGCTCCGTCGGTCCGCGTCTGTAACCTTATATGAATTCTCACCAAATGCCACACTAAACTGATCGAGGCGGCGGAAACCCTGGGTAATTCGAACGGAATAGGTATGCGCCCTTTCGCCGATTCCCTCGCTCATCGTGTACTGCGACCAGAAGGTAGATCGCGGGTCCCACAGCCGATTGAGGCGGCCGTAGACCGTACTGGATAGCTGGCGACGACTCCGTGCATCCTGAAAGTAGGCGCCAACGGTGCCGCCAAGCGCCCATCGAGTCGAGGGGGAAAGGTCGATGCCGACTCGCGACCAGCGACGCGTGCGCTCGTCGAGCAAGGTATCGGCGATATCCCGATAGTCCCATAGCCAGACGGTTTGACGACTGCCGTAGTTGGTGTTGATGGAGAGTCCCTCGATCACCCGATAGCGCAGGTAGGCGTATACGGAGGACAGCGTGAAGGTTGAGCCGCTGCGTACTTTTCGCCATCCGGAATTGTAGTCGAATTCAGCCAGCAAAGAGGCTTGCCATCGGTCGCGACTACCGGCATAGCTCTGCAGCATGAGGGCGTCGCGGTTAATCTCGCCACTGTGATACTCACGCAAAAGGGCGGCGGACGACTTCCATGACACCTCACCGAAAGTCTGTCGGAACTCACTCATGATGCCAAAGCGGCTGAGGGATGCCCGTCCTTCGCTGTACTGCCACTGCGGCTGCAGGCCGCCAAACGCGCCGAGCGAGAAAGAGCCGCTGAGGTCGCGTTCGACAACAAGGCCGTCCAGCACTCCTAAAGCGGCGACGCTGCGAATCGGCATACGACCGAAACTCGCACGCCAATGCTTATCCTCCGATTGGTACGCCGCCGACATTTCATACAGTCGATTCAGCCAGACGCGTGAATCGGCAGCGGAACGGTATGTTCGATTCCGCTCGTCGTACCGCCCTCGTGACCGCAAGGACAACGTCAACCGGTCGTTCATCAGATGCCGGGTACGCAGATTCAGTCGGACATTCGATTGGGTGTAATCGCGATCGTCGGAGTCCTTGTCGCGCCAGCCAAGCGCGCCGATCGCGAGACTACCCCAGATATCGGGCCGGGGAGTCGTACGTGCGGAAACTGGCGCAGGTGTAGACTCGACTTTGGGCGGAACAACGGCAGTTGAGTCGGTCGCGGTAGTGCTCGTAGCGGCTGAATCACCAGAAGCCGGAATTGGAATGTCGACCAAATCTCCAGTCTGGATCGCACCCTTTGATTCGACAATTGTACAGGAAGCAGAGTGATCGGCGAGGTACACTACTTCGAGCGTTGCCACTACTTTTCCTTCTCGAAGAACGATGACCTGCTGGCCAAGCTGCAGCCCCTCCGCTCGTCCACCGCTCAGGTAGACGTGGTCAGCCGAGAGGTAGGACACAGCCACCGGTGTCTGGCCATAGGCAGAGATCGTCGCGCAGACAACGCACATGATTGCCATGAGGATACGCGTGGTCATCAGTGAGTACCTCGCGGATGACAGGTATAGCAGGCGGTACTGAGGTACTGGTAACCGCTGACCTCGGTATGATGACCATCGGTATCTGTTCTGTTGTGTTCGTGACAATTGATGCACTCAAACACCGCGTAGTTGGCAGCGCTCACGTGGCAGTCCGAACACTGGTTCCATACTCCGCTGTGCTTGCCGGAATAGATCGGGAAATATTGTGCATCGTGGTCCCAGGTAGAGGGCTGCCAGGCCGAGGTAGTGTGGCACGATTGGCAGGTTGTCGGGAAGTTCGCCGCCGTGTGGACCGGATCGGTTGTACCGGCATAATCGGACTGATGGCAGGCATAGCAAGCGGTCGGAGTACCCGTGTAGCCGGAGCTATGACAAGCCAGGCAGGCCGCCGACAGGTGTGCGCCCGTTAACGGGAAACTGGTTGTATTGTGATCAAAGCTGGCCGGTACCCAGGCTGTGGTGGTATGGCACGAGGTACAGGTATGAGGATAATTGCCCAGCACGTGATTGGGATCGGCCGCCGAGGTGTAATCCGACTGATGGCAGGCGTAGCAGTCAGATGACGTGCCCGCATAGGCCGTGCTATGGCAGGCGATACACGTAGCGCCGACGTGTGCACCGGTCAACGTAAAGCCGGTGGTCGAGTGGTTGAAACTCGACGGTGACCACCCGGCGGTGGTATGGCAATCGCCGCAGGTCACGGCAAAACCGGCAAGGGTGTGATTCGGATCAGTCGCGCCCGTGAAATCACTTTGGTGACACGAATAACAATCGGCCGGCGTACCTGCATAGCCGCTGGAATGACAATCGAGGCATGCGGCTGTAGTGTGCTTGCCGGTCAGAGTGAAACCGGTGCTGGTGTGGTCAAAGGAAGCCGGCGACCATGCCGCCGTAGTATGGCACGTTACACACGTGGTGGGAAACCCCAACTGCGCATGATTAGGATTGGTGGTTGCGACATAGTCGGCGTTGTGACATGAATTGCAGTCGGTCGAAGTTCCGGCGTAGACCGATGCATGGCACGAAGAACACTGGACAGTGACATGCGCCCCGGTCAGCGGGAAGCCTGTCCCGGCATGGTCATAGCTAGCACTCCCCCAGGAGGCCGTGGTGTGGCACTGCGTGCACGTGGTTGAAAAGCCGGCCAGCGCATGATTCGGATCGGTCGTCCCCGCATAATCAGACTGGTGGCAGGAATAACAGGCGGTCGGCGTGCCGGCATACCCGGAGCTGTGACACGAAACGCAGGATACTGACGTATGCGCGCCGGTGAGAGTGAATCCGGTCCCATTATGATCGAATGTTGAGGGCGACCAGGAGGTGGTGGTGTGGCACGAGGTGCACGTATGCGGGAACTGCGACTGCACATGATTCGGTGAATCGGTCGAGGCAAAGTCATTCTGGTGACAGGAATAGCAGTCAGTCGGCGTACCGACATACCCAGACGAGTGGCAGGAGACACATTGAACGCCGATATGGGCCCCGGTCAGCGGGAAACTGCTGGTGGCGTGATCAAAACTAGCGGGTGTCCAGGCAACAGTCGTGTGGCACATCGTGCAGTTAGTCGGAAAGCCGCCCTGCTGGTGATTTGGATCCTGCGCTTGAGTGTAATCAGGCTGGTGGCAGGAGTAGCAGTCGCCCGACGTCGCTGCAAATTGGGTGGCGTGACAGGCCACGCACTCTGCCTTCTGATGGCCGTTGGTTAATGGAAAAACCGACGTATGCTGATACGTCGTTCGCTGCCACGAGCCGGCGGCGGCGTGGTGACACTGTTCGCAGTCGCCGGCGAAGCCGGCGAGTTTGTGATCGGGATTATCGGCTGTCAGATACGCCTGCTCGTGACAGCCGCGACAGGTTATCGCAACAGCCTTAAAATCATCGTATGTCTCGGTGGTATGACAGGCAGCACAGTCGGAAATGGCATGCACGCCGGTCAGCGGAAAGCCACGATCGGCATGGGTGGCAATCTGGTCCTTTCGATTGCTCCAGGAGTCAAGCATGTGGCAGCTTTGGCAATCCGTCCCCAGTCGGCCGGCGTGGACGTCCTGATGGCAGTCGGCGCAGGCGACACTCACTTGAGAGAAGACAAGATTGCGGTGACACCCGTTGCAGTTGGCCTGTCGATGCGCCCCTTTGAGGGGAAATCCCGTTTTGTCGTGCGAGAACGGCAGGGGCGATTTCAATTGCTGCCAGGAACCGGTCGTATGACAGGTCTCGCAGTCGAAGGCCAGCTTGCCGTGAGGATTCGTGTCAGCACGCTGGGCCGCAACCGTGATGACGAGTATGAGCAAAGCGATGAAGGGCAGGATGCGCGCTATCATAAGTCACCTCGCGGGGATGGGGTCTTGCTCCCGTGACAGGCGGCACATGTGGTGGCCGTGCCTATATATTCCGTATATACATTTCCGTTTTCGAAGATTGACTTGTGGCAGCCGGTACAGGCCACGCGGCTGTGGGCGCCGTCGAGCACAAATCTAGCCGTGGCATGATTGAACCGCTCCGGCTGCCACGAGTTGACCGAATGGCAACGATCGCATCCGGTGACAGCCTGGTGCGCGGCCCTCTCGTCATCAGTTGAGGCGAATTGACCGCGATGCGGATCCTGATGACAACTCCCGCATTGAGTGGAGAGCTTGCCAAAGACGATGGCGCTCTGAGCGACATCTGACGGCTTATGACATTTGTTACAGGCGACGGCGGCATGCTTTCCTTCAAGGGCAAATTGCGTTTTGGCCGCGTGGTCGTAGATGACGGACGTCCACCGCTCCACCGAATGACAGGCAGTGCAGCCGGAATCCGCCATAACGTTAATGAGCGAACCCTGGTGCACGTCGGCGTGACAGGTGCTGCATACCATTGATTTGAATACAAAGCGAGCGGGTTCGCCCCGTTCCGTCTTGTGGCACGCCAGACACGGAATGGCAAGATGAGCACCGGCCAGCGCAAAGTCGGTAGAATCGTGCTGGGCCAGAGTGAAGGCGGCCGGCCTGAAACCGGATACCGTGTGACATTCCTCGCAGGCGCCTTTGGCGGCTCGATTGACAAACGCCCCTTTGTGATAGTCGGTGTGGCAATCGCGGCAATTGTCGAATTTGAGCGCGGCAGCGCGCTGGCCCGCCGCATGACACTTCTCGCACTGCACTGCCGCATGTTTGCCGGTCAGCGGGAACCGGGTCCTGCTATGATCGAAATCGGTCGCTGCGACCTGTCTCCAGCTATCGGCCGTATGACAGCGCGCACAGTCGGCCCCCAGGCGCGTTTGGTGGGGATCTTTGTGACAGTCGCTGCATTGATTGTGGGCGATTCGGGTAAACTGCAAGAATAGCGAATCCTCCCCCCCGCCTTGTTCAAGCATAAGGGTGTGGCACTTCTCACAGGCGACGTCTCGGTGCTTCCCCGCCAGTGCGAAAGCACTCTTGTCGTGGGCAAATCCGGACGCTGGTTTCCACGCCAATTGGGTGTGACACTCGGTACAGGCCTGCGTAAACTGGCCCCGATGTTCATCGGCGTGGCAGTTTCGGCAGTCGCGGTCCAGCCCCAGATAGGTGCGCTGGAGGTTGACCGCTTGCTGGGCCAGTTGATCGGTTGCCTTCATAAATTGACTCTTATGGCAATCCCGACAGGCGAGTTTCCGATGGCCGCCTTCCAGAACGTAGCCGGTCCGGGCATGATCAAAATTGTGCTCGCCGTCTTTCCAGTAGACCAGGGCGAAGTCTTTCCCCTGGTGTTCGACATGGCAATGCTGACATTCCGCCTGTTCGGGGCGGGCATGAAGCCCCCTTCCCGAATCGACACGGGCCTTTAGCGCGGTATGACAGGCGAGACATTTGTCGGCGACCAGGTTCTGGTCACTGTCGTGACATTTGGTGCAATTCTTCACGCCTTCCAGTGACGCGTGACCCTCGCTGAGATCGCCCGGCGACAGCTGAGCCATCGCTCCGCTGACCGCCACAGCTATCACCAAACCGACGATCAGAATGCCTCGGCAATGTCGGGTCATTCTCAAAAGATCCACGTGTACCCCGTCCAGACGGCCACTCCGATATGTACCAGCATGACGATATACATGATGATCGCAAATGGCTTGTGAAAGACGTGCCAATAGTGGAAGAGCTGCTGCACTTGTCCCAGGGTTCGTGTGCGAAGTTGAATGGTAGCCTTACGATGTACCAGGCTGCTCAAGGCACGAAGTTCGAGGTCGGTGCCGGTCCACACGCCCAGAAGCGCGGCTTTCACCCGACCGTGAACGCGGATCTTCGACACTCCCCGGCCCACGATCAAACGCATCAGGGCGCCGAGGCCATGATCGGTTGACGCGGCCACGGCGATCTTATCGATACGCTCCAGGCCGTCCTCGGGAATACCAAATTCGCCTCGGAGGCGGCGGGTGAGCACTGACATTTCCTGTTCCAGTTCCGCGAGACTCAGTGCGTCACCGTTGATATTCCGGGGAATTTGCACGTAAAGAAATCGTCCGAAAAATCCGCTCACCGCCACCAATACCATCGACCAGAAACTGATCGCCACCAGTCCCTGTACTTTGAACGAGGTGTGCAGCACGATTAGTAACGGCCCGACGACGCCCAGAAACATATGAAAATTCAGCCATTGGCGCAGATTCCCCAGTCGTCCAAACATTCGCACGCGCTTGCGGAGCGTGTACACCAGCATAACGATCATCATGACCGAGCCGACCACGCCATACCCCAGGCCGGTCATCCCGGCCGGTCGAAGCTGACGATAATCAGGGTGATGCGGCCGATCCGCCAGCGGAGTTGAATAGTAGCTGTGGCCGTGCACAAAGAACCAGACTATCGCAACTGCAGCCAGGAAATAGACGATACCCCAGAAGATCCGCCAGCGAGTGGCGGACCGGTCGCCCGGAGGCCGCCCTGGGAGAGAGGACGAGGTCTCGATGCCCGGTTTCATAGTGTCGGCGGGCAATATAGTTGGTGAAGTCGGCATCGGCATCTACAATCTTTCCTTGGGGTCCCGGCGAATTGGGCGTAGATGGTGAGATTTGATCCGCCCGGCCCATTCTCTCAACATTCAGGTCGATTAGATATTTATCGGCAGACGGAGCACCAATAGTTAAGAATATTCTGGCTGAGCCGTGAGGCTAAGTCATTGCAGTCTCGGGCCAAACACAACCTCGGCTCCTCCCGGGTTCCGGGAATCTTGTTTGGCGGTATTCACGGGTGCCGGGTATGGCCAGCCTGCATGAGGGTCTTGGAAAACAATTGGTGCCGATGTTGTGGGCGTGGATCGGTCCACGCCCACAAGTCTTGCACTAACTTTGGTTGGAGATGGGAGTACCAGTCAACGCGCCATGTCCTTTGCCTTCCCTGGCATAGGCGGCCGCGTATGCTTTGAGGACGCTGTCCTCGATCAGTTTGCGCATTTCGGGATTGGTGGGATGGGCAATATCGCGATGCGTTCCATCCTCCCTCTTTCGGCTCGGCATAGAAACAAAATACCCTTTGGTGCCCTGTATGATCTTCAGTCCCCGGACGACAAAACAATCATCAAAGGTGACATTCACAAATCCCTTGAGTTTGTCCTCGTTGCGCAAGGTGACCTGGATTTCTGAAATCTTCATGTCGGCCTCCTCCACTCAGCAGGGCTGTCTTCGTGCTGAGACGGTCTGGTGTTTCTGGATCATTTGATCCCGGGCGAATTCGTTCCTTGCCGTAGCCACATGTGACCCTGTGACAAAACTGGTCATTCGGAGCGCCTGAGCAGGGACTGCAGGTCGCTGTCGCACAGCTGGTGAAATAGCGAATCGGTCCTAGGGCGCTCCATTTATCTTTCGGGTGACGCGGAATGCGGATTCTGATCGGCCTGCACCGCTTGACATCCTGTCAACTTCGATACCAAGCGGTCGTGATCGCGGGTCTCAGGATTCGAAAGTCCAAGTCACACTCCAAATCCCAATCGAACAGCTCTGATGGACAAGTATGATCAATATACTTGCGACTGTGTCGGCGAGCAACGGTCGACTGCAGGCTATCGCCTACACCCCCACAGCCAGGCAAGCAATTGCCGACATGCCTGACCGTTTTGCCATCCCACACATATACAGGTATAACGGCAATTCAGGCAATTTGGGTTCGCGGTCGAACCGATTTTTTGACGAACCACGCTCGTACCGCACCGGTCAGACGGCAGGTAAATGCCAGTCACACAATAACATTCCCAGTGCGAACGGGAACACGCGTGCGGGTGGTGAATTCACGAAAAATGCAATGGAAACCGGGAACAAAGGCGGAGCGGACAATTCATCCCGGGGTGCGAACTGTATACTGCCGCTTGCAGCGATGTTATTTCCGCAACGACATTTCCATGTAGATTTCCCCGGCCATCGGCGCGCCAGGCGGCGGGGCGATCTCGCGGAAACCGAGTGAACGATATAACTTGATCGCCTCTTTCATCTGCGGGATGGTGTCGAGTCGCAGTGTGTGATAGCCAATCAAGCGTGCGTCCTCGATTACCCTCTGCGCCATTTTTCGTCCGATACCGCTGCCGCGGTGATCGGGGCGCAAGTAGAGTCGCTTCATTTCGCCCATTTTGTCGGTGAGTCGACGCAAGGCAACACAGCCTGCAATCTGATGATTGTCGACAACGAGGTAAAGTCGTCCCGATGGTGGTGCGTAAGCGCCAGGCAGACCGGCGAGTTCTTCATCGAAACTCTGCAAGCACAGATCGTAGTCGAGCCAATCGGCATACTCGCGAAAGAGTTCCCGAACCGCCGGAATACGATCCGGCGTGTGCGCCGGGATTATTTCAACGCTTGAAGGACCATCCATACTATTCAGTATCTTCTCATTCGTCAATTCCGCAAGCGCGTTTTGTCGCGAGCCCCCGGTTGCCTGTTAACATAATCGAAGACTTACAGGCATACAATAAAGATCACTGGAGTCCGGCGGATTTCTTCCGCAGGGTGATGCGGCCGCCGAGGAGCGGCACGCAGATCAGGATAACGGCTCCGGCCAGCATCAGGGCGGCGCCATGTGTGATATCCACCGCTCTTACGAAGGAGAGGCCGATCCCCTTCAATGGCGAACCCTCGAGCGCCCTGTTGAAGTCAGTTATGTAGGCGGTTTTCCGCGCATTCACCTGGTATATCGTGAAAATGACGAGTACGAGCGAGGTACCCCCGGTGAGATAGAGCAGAGCAAAGCGCCGGTAGAATACACAACCCAATGATAAAATAACGCAGGCAATAACGATCAGGCCGCCGGATCGGCTGAGTTCAATGAATGCGTCATCTTTGAAGATTGGAACCGAGAGAAAGGGAATAAACGCGCCGGCGGTAATAAGCCCCGCGCCGACTAACGTGAACAATCGGCGCAAAATCATTGGCTTGCCCGGCTCTGCTGTGGTCATGATGGACTCCGGGCTGAAGTATACGGTCGTTATTGGGGATTGTCGAGCGCTAAACCCGCGCGATCACGTCGACCTCGTCAAATCGCAGATAACAGATCAGAGATTCTTTGTTGGGCAGAAAAGCCCGACGGGGGTATCGCTCGAATTCCGCTTCAGTCCATGCTGAAACATGGCGCTCAAAGGGGTTGTCGAAGGCGTCGCCCTGCGCTGTCACCGTGTGCGGCGTGGCAATCAGACAAGCCGTTGCTTTGTCCTGGCAGGCGCCTAACAGCCGATGCCCTTCTTCGATGGACAGATGTTCAATCACGTCAATTAGCAGGACAAGATCGTAGTGGACATCAAGCCCGGGAAGCACTGATCGAGCATCCCCGACGTAGATGTTGCTGTAAATCTTCCGTTGAAGATCGGTAATGTACTGGCCGTGGGCCTCGATGCCGTCAATGCGGTGTTGCCAGTCGTTGTACTTGTTGCGACCATCCCACAGCTCAAGATACTCCCTGCAGAGAAAGCCGTACTTTCCAAAACCGATTCCGACGTCCAGAACCGATTGCGGCTTGGTGATCTGCACAATGCTCATGATCGTGCTGATCTGGCTGACGGCGCTTGATGGCATAGGGCGTCTTTTCCTTTCCGATGACCGTAGCCCGCACACCAGGTGCGGACATGAATTGTATCGTCACATTCTGTAGGAACTGAAGATCGTGTGTGATCAAGATTTCGGTGCAATGTGACCCGGTCATCACTGTCACGCCAGTGCCGTTCGGAATCGCGGTCGCTGACGAAGAAATCAGCGCCAGTATCCAGGCCACTTTGGAGCAGCCGATATGAGAAATCCCGGACAATAACCGCGAAGGGCCGGACAGGAACTGTAGATCCCATTCAGTTCATCTGCCGCTTGCAGTCAGCCGAAAGGACAAAACGGGATTACTCTAGTATTATATGTACGATGATATCCAAGGAATACAACAAGCAGCAATGGCGGAGTTCCTGAAGAACCATAGGAAGTGCGACCAGCCCCTCAAATATCGGTCACATAGGTATGATCTGAGAAGCGGAAGGATCGTATAACATTATGCAAAATAGTTAGTTAGGACTGAGTCCGGGTGAGAAGGCGGGGAGAAATACGATTCTGCAAGTCGTGATTCCGGGAAAGGCTTGACTTGGCGACGCAAATCCATACCTTAGTGAAAAAGTTCACGTTGCGGCGGGCTTGGCCTGCCCAAACTTGAGGGCTACGATGCGGAATCGTGCGGATGCGGTCATAGTGGGCGGCGGAATTATCGGGTTGGCGGTCGCTTTCTATCTGGCCAAGGCAAAATATGGTCAAGTCGTGGTGCTGGAACGCGAGCCGTTTTTGGGGGCGATTTCCACTGCTAAAGCGGCCGGCGGAATCCGGGCACAGTTTAATACCAAAGTAAATGTCGAAATGTCGATGCTTTCGGAGCGGATGTTCGAACGCTTCCAAGAGGACACCGGTTACGAGGCCATGTTCGATCAGGTGGGATACCTCTTCCTCGTTTCCGATGATAAAGATGCAGTGGATTTCAAGAAAGCATATGAACTGCAGAAGTCGGTCGGACTGAATGTCCAGATTCTGCAACCGTCGGAAATTCCTCAGTTCGCTCCGCACGTGCGCCTGGATGACATCAAGTTTGGCACTTTCTGCCACGATGACGGTCTCGGCGACCCGCACCAGTTCCTTTCCGGATACGAGCACGCTGTGCGGCCAATGGGTGTGGAATTAGCAGTGGAAACGGAAGTTACCGGGATAGACGTGGCCGGTGGCGCCATCACCAATGTCCGAACCAATAAAGGGGACATTGCGACTCCGCTGGTCATCAACGCCGCCGGCGCTTTCGCCCGCTTGATTGGCAACATGGTTCACGCCGATGTTCGAGTGGAGCCATATCGTCGCCAAATTGTGACTACGGGAGAACTGGATTTTGTCCAGCCCTTCTTCCCGATGGTCGTCGACGTCAAATCAGGGCTCTATTGCCATAAAGAATCCAAAGGGATGCTCCTTGGCTGGGCCGACAAAAACGTGGAGCCGGGCTTCGACGTTTCAATCGATCCTGATTATACCGACGCCATCCTCGAGCGGGCACTCGATCGCATTCCCGCGCTGGAGACGGCTGAAATCGCCAATCAATGGGCCGGGTTGTATGAAACGACCCCCGATCATCGCGCCATCATCGGGTGGGAACCGACCGTTAAGGGGATGTTCCATGTGACCGGGTTCTCGGGTCATGGTTTCATGCACGCACCGGCGGCGGGCATCATTACCACTGAAATAGTCACAGGGAAGAAGCCGTCGATTGATATTACCGATTTATCGCCCGCTCGCTTTGCGACGGGGAAGCTGATTGAAGAAACGAATGTCATTTGAAATAACGTTCAATCCGGGAGTACCAATGAGAGTAGTTTCCATCATTCTGATCGTTCTGCTTGCCTGCGGCGCAGCCGCAGCTCAGTGTCCGGCCGACAAGGCCCAGGCCAAGGGCGAGAAGGGCGTTTCGCCCTTTGGATCGTTTCACGAGATTATGGCGCCGGCGTGGCACGAGGCCTACCCGGCCAAGAATTTTGAAGCGATGTTCAAAGCCGCTCCGGAATTTGAGACCCGTTTTGTCGCCGTGAAAGAAATGAAGCCGGCGTTCAAACACGAAGCACGCAAGGCGGCGTTTGACAAAAACCGCGCCGAATTCGGCGACCTCGTGACCGTATATGCGATGGCGGCCGCCAAGCAGGATTCTACGACGGTATACGACCTCCTGCCGAAGCTGCACAATGCGTTTGAATCATCCGCTCAGTGCCTCCTCCCCGTCGAGTTTCCGCAAGTCGATGGGATGCTTGTCACCGTTCTTCTCATCAATGACAAGCATCTTCCCGAAAACAACATGGAGGGTATTGCCGGATCGACCGAGACGCTGGTGACCAAGGCGACCGCGCTTGATGAAGCATCGATTCCGAAGGAATGCGAGACCGAGAAGGCAGCGATGCTCAAGGACCTCCAGGCGATCAAGGAGACGATCGGAAAGCTCAAGGCCGCCTGTGACAAAAAGGATATGGCGAGCTACAAGGAGCATTTGGCGACGCTTCGGACCGCACTGAAGGCGATCGGCTCGAGTTACCTCGAAGCCTGACGATAAATTGCCGAGTGGTTGGGAAAGAGCCGTCGGGTGAAAACCCGGCGGCTCTCTTTCTTGCGAATTGTTTCTGAACGACAGTCTGTGCAAGTGCGAACTGAGATTACTTTTTCTCTTCGACCAGCACGCCGGCGTCGCGCATGAGGTGCTTGAGCAGAAGGATCTGTCCAAAATGTGCGGCGTAATGCTCGAGCACATGGTACACGGTCCATGAGCGGGAGATGCGGCGATCGCGCAACGTATACAGCTCGTCAAGCCCGGAGTCACTCCATCCCTGCAGCGCCTGATGGACAGCCGCTCGCGCCTTATCGAGCATCGCGAAATAGTCTGCCGCCGAACGGCCGCCAAGTGCCTCGGCGTGCCGGCCATCGGGCTTGATCGGCATGCCGTCGTCGTCGCCGCCGATCCCGATAATCTCCTTGAAGATGGATTCCGCAGAGTCGAAACTGCCCTGTCCCTGAGGGGCAATGACGATCCACCAGACGTCCACTACAGCCAGATGGGCGAGCAACATGCCGATCGTATTCAGGCCAGGGTGGGGCTGCCATTCCAGCTGTTGCACTGTCAATCCTTCGATCGCTTTTCTCAGGCGGACATACTGGTCGTCAAGTTGACCTGCGAACAGTCTTATTATTCTCTGAGTGTCTTGCTTATAGCCCGCTGATATCGGAATGATTCTATCGTCCATGGTCCATCGCCTCGCGTAATAATTACATTAACGAATAACCGCCGTCGACAATCACCGTTTGCCCGGTGATCCAGCTCGCCTTGGGGCTGGCAAGGAAAGCGACCACGTCGGCCACTTCCTCCGGTTTGCCAATGCGTTTGAAGGGTGTGCGTTCACTCACTTCCTTCTTCATGTCTTCATAATTGGGGAAAACCGTGAGAGCAGTAGTGTCGATAAATCCGCCCGATACACAGTTGACCGTGATTTGCCTCGGCGCCAGTTCGATGGCAGCATAGCGAACGATGTTCTCAATGGCTGCTTTGGATACGCCGATGGCCGCGTAACCCGGGATATATCGGATCGACCCGAGCGACGAAAGCGTCACGATGCGACTGTGATCCGGCATGATAGGAGAGCCGAGCTGGATACAGTGCAGAAAGGCTCGGGCGTTGGTATGCATCGAGAGGTCCCACGCTTTGTCGTCGATATTGAGCATGCTGGTATAGAGACCGAGCGCGGCGTTGGAGATCAGGATATCGAGTTTGCCGAAGCGCTCCTTGATTCCTTCGAATATCGCCGGCAGTTGGTCGTGGTTGCCCATGTTGGCGCGATGGGCATAGCAGTCGACGCCATAGGTCTTGAGCTTGTCCACGGCCTCCTGCGCGCCGGAACGGCTGCGGAAGTAGTTGATGACGATATTGGCGCCTTGTTGTGCGAGTCGTTCGGCGATGCAGAATCCGATTCCCCGGGTGCCGCCCGAGACAAAGGCCACTTTGCCCGCAAGCTCCATTGTGTCCCTCCTTTTGCGCGCGTCCTCGATTGACCGGATCAGATCGTGAAGCCGCCTTCCTGGCTTTTCAGATCTTCATCCAGCGATTCCAAGTCCACCGGTGTAAATACCGTATCGAAAATCCGACTATAATGAGCGAGGAGCGACCTGGTAAATTTGCGCATATCAACCGCCTCTTTGAGCAATTGGTCGGCCGAGGTCATTACCTCCGGCGACAAGCCGCACGGATTGATCTTCCGAAACTCCTCGAGATTGACATTGAGATTGATCGCGGCGCCATGAAACGAAATCCACCGTTTTACGGCCACACCGATCGAGGCAATTTTCTTCTCCTGTACCCAGACGCCGGTGTGCTCATCCCCCATCCGGGCGTCGATGCCGTATTCCTTCAGCGCACCGATGATGCCTTGCTGAATGTCGGCCATGAACTTGTGCAAGTCCCGGCCCCGACGCGTGAGATTGAAAATGAAATACGCCACCAATTGGCCCGGGCCATGGTAGGTGACGTCGCCGCCGCGCTCGATAAATACCGGTTCGAGCGGGAGGTCCTTGAAATTCTCTTTGTGGCCGTCTTTGCCTACCGTCACCACCGGGTAGTGTTCCACTGTGATGATGGTGTCGCGGGCCATGCCTTCCTCCCGCATTTTGACCAGGCCACGTTGCCAGCGAAGGGTCCGCTCGTAGTCTACCTTGCCGAGTTCGAGATGCCAACCGTACGTTTTGGGTATTGTAGCCACATTCATCGCAGGTTCATCAGGAGCCGACGTCCATCGGCCAGGTATTCGTGTACGCGGTGCAGGAACTGCACTGCCGTGTGACCGTCGATCAGACGGTGATCGAAGGACATGCCGAAATTCGAGATGTCACGTATGACGATCTGGTTGTTCACCACCCACGGTTTCTTGACGATGGCATGAATGCCCAGAATCGCCACCTGCGGCTGCGAAATGATCGGCGTCGACCCGGTGGCGCCGAACATGCCGGCATTGGTGAGCGTGAAGGTACCGTCGGCGACGTCGTCCGGCATGAGCCGGTTGGTACGCGCCTTCTCGCCGAGTTGTTGAATCTCGACGGCCAATTCGACAATCGTCTTCTTGTCGGCGTTCTTGATTACGGGCACGATCAGCCCTTCTTCACGGGCGACCGCCACACCGACGTTGTAGTAATTCTTGTAGATGATTTCCTTTTCCGTGAGTGACGCGTTGATCTTCGGGAATTCCTTAAGGGCTACGGTGCAGGCCTTCATGACGAACGGCAAAAAGGTGATGTTTGCGCCGTACGTCTCTTTGAACCACCCTTTGATTTCATTGCGGTAGTTCACCAGATCGGTGAGGTCGACTTCTTCAAAAGTCGTGACATGAGCCGAGGTCTCTTTTGACTTGGTCATGTGCTCGGCGATCAGTTTGCGCGCTCCCTGGAGCGGTACGCGGGTCTCCTTGAGATTCGCCGGCATCGGCGCAAAGACCGGGATTTCCACTTTCACCAGAGGGGCCTTCGGTGCGACCGGAGCGACCGCACTCGACTGCGGCGCTGCAAAGACAGGTGCGGCGGGCGATGGAATGGGGCCGGCCAGTATGCCTTTGGAGGTGGAACGATCCTCGACTGACCGCATCACGTCGTCGACCGTCACAATGCCATCCTTGCCCGTCGGCACGATGGCAGAAGCGTCAAGACCATATTCACGGACGAGCATTTTTACTTTAGGAGACATCTTGCCACGCCCCGCTTCGGCTGTGCCTTTGACTTCGCGTCGCGGAGCCGCGGCCACGGCGACTGCCGGGGCTGAAGCAGCCGCAACCTCTGCCGGGGTCGATTTTTGGGTCGTAGGAGCTCCCTTGGCGGCGGCAGAGCCATCATCAATAGTGGCGATACGAGTACCGACCGGCACCACGTCACCCTCTTTGGCAAACTGAGCCGTCAGCACACCGGAGATTTCGGCTGGGATTTCAACATTTACTTTATCCGTCATCAATTCAACCAGCGGCTGGTTGATTTGCACTTTTTCACCGATTTTGACTTTCCATGAGAGAATTGTGCCCTCCAGTACCGATTCACCCATCTGGGGCACCAAAACATCTTGTACCATGACGCTAAGTCCTTATCGTTAAAAAGAATCTTTCATCTCTACGTTTGAGGCGAATATACCATGGTGGTTTGGCCTGTCAAGGTTGAGTAAGGCCACAAATTAACTGATCTCGAGCATCTTTTCAAGGGCCAATCGGGCCTCACTGCGGGTCGGCTCCGGGACTCGGATCGGCTTCATATCCTGATAATTCTCAAGCGTATAGGCCAGGTCGTTGAGGGTCGTCCGGTACATGTTGGCGCACACCGGGCAGGTCTGTCCGGACAGCTCGAGAATGGTCTTGTCGCGATGCTCATGGGCCATCCGATTGATCAGGTTGATCTCCGTACCAATCGCTATGACCGATCCCGCGGGCGCCTTGGCGCAGTAATCGACGATAAATTTGGTTGACCCATCCGCGTCGGCCGCCTGCACAACCGCGGGAGGACACTCCGGATGAACAACAACCCTCACCCCCGGATAGCGAGTCCGCATTTCCCTGACATGCTCGGCAGTAAAATTGGTGTGGACGTGGCAATGGCCCTTCCAGAGAATGACTCTCGCGTTTTCTATCTGCTCGCCCGTAAGTCCACCGTCTTCGCGGGAGAAGTCCCACCGCACCATTTGTTCGGGCTTCAAACCATATTTGAGGCCGGTATTGTAGCCCAGATTCTCGTCGGGGAAGAAGAAAACCTTCTCCCGCCGTTCCAGACCCCACTTGAGCGCCGCGGCGGCGTTAGATGATGTGCAGATCAAGCCGCCGTGCTTGCCGGTAAACGCTTTGAGTCCCGCCGCCGTATTCATATACGAAATCGGCATGATGTTCTTCTCGGCCCCGAACGGCTTCAGATATTTCCATGCCAGCAGCACATCGGCTATTTCGGCCATGTCCGCCATCGGGCATCCAGCCAGCGGGTTGGGGAGATAAACGGACTGGCCTTCACGCGCCAGGATATCAGCCGACTCCGCCATGAAATGGACCCCGCAGAAAACAATGGTTTCAGCAGTCTGGTTTTCAGCCGCAATTTTCGATAATCCCCAGCTATCGCCGATATGGTCGCCGCACTGGACAACCTCAAGGCGTTGGTAGTGATGCGCCAGGATAATCAGTTTCCTGCCCAAACGCCTCTTCGCTTCAACGATGCGCGCCTTGAGATCGTCGTTGGAGGCCACCCGATATTCTGTCGGCAGGGCAAAGTACATTATTATTCCGCTTCGGTCGGGCCGTGCTTGGCCTTCTCGTGTTGTGCCACTTTTCGTTTGACGATGTCGTGTTTTTCGGTCGAATGCCCCGGATCCACTTTGGCCTTTGGATTGACGAAGTGTTTGGCATTGTTCACCGCAATGGCAACTTCACCGCAACCGGTGGAAATCAATTTCAGCTTCCCATCGTAGGTCACGATATCGCCGGCGGCGAAGACGCCCTCAATATTGGTACGCATCCGGCTGTCCACTTTTATGGCGTTTTTGTCGAGCTCCAAACCCCATTCGTGAATCGGCCCGAGATTGGTGAGGAATCCGATGTTGAACACGATTGCTTCGACCGGCATGGTTTCTTCTTCCCCGGTGCGTGTCTGGACAATCGTAACCTCCCGCACCCAGTCCTCGCCGACAATACGCTTCACCTCCCAAAAGGGAAATTTCATGCGCACTCGTGAGTTCATAACCTTGCGAACCGAATCCTCATGAGCGGAAAAGAAGTCATTGCGGTGAATGTGCGTGATGTTGGCGGCGACCGACTCGAGCATCATCGAGTAATCGAAGGCCGAGTCGCCCCCGCCGACGACCAGGACGTTCTTCCCCTGGAAATCACTTAGGCGGCGAATGAAGTAGTAGACCCCCGCCCCCTCCAGTACTTCGAGATTCGGAACATCAATCTTCTTTGGAATGTATGCGCCCATGCCGGCACATATAATCACCGTGCGCGAGTAGTGAACCGCTCTGTTGGTGGTAAGCGCAATGATGCCATCCTCTCCCCGTGTGAGATCGGTCACCTTTTCGCCGAGGCAGAACGTATGTGGGTATTGGCTGGCCTGTTCCTTGAGCAGGCGGGTCAAATCCTTGGCCATCACTTTGGGGAATCCGGCAACATCGTAGATATACTTTTCGGGATAGAGTGCCATGAGGCCGCCGCCGACTTCTTCGAGCATGTCAATGGCCTTGAAACGGGTCATGCGGAGACCGGCATAGTACATGCCGTATAAGGCCACCGGGCCGGCGCCGATAAAGGTAATGTCAAAAAGCTCGTTCTGGTCCACTGCTCAATACACTCGTTTTCGGATTCTCGCAGATACAACACCGCCGACAACGATAAGTGCCCGAATGGTGGTGTTCCAGCACCCTGGCACCCGCCGGTGTCGGCGGTGGGACAATTCTAAGCAGATGCTTTCTGTAGTCTCGCCAACTCAGCAAACAACTTGTGGTTATCCGGAAGATCGCCGGGCGGTACATGTTCGATGTACCTGATGATGCCCTGCTTGTCGATGAGGAACACTACCCGATTGGCATAACCCTTACGCGAGAGAACACCATATCTGGTCGAAACGGCGCCGTGCGGGTAAAAATCCGACATCAGTGGAAAGGATATTCCGCCCATGGATTTGGCCCAGGCGATATGACTTGGAATCGTGTCGCAGGACACGGCGAGAATCTGGCAATTGTACTTCTCAAACATGTCAAGCACCGCCTCGTAGCCGGGAATCTGGTTGGCGCACAAGGGGGTCCAATCCGCCGGGTAGAAAGCCAGGGCAACGTTTTTTCTGCCCCGATACCAGGCGAGATTCAGATCTCCTTCGTTGTGACTCGGCAGCGTAAAATCAGGAGCTTCATCTCCCACTGTTTAGCGGCGCGGGACCGCTCTCTACCGGCGTCGGCACATGACTATTCATCAGTACTTCTCATCGCTGTTTTCATCGTAGCCGTCGCCGACCTCATCGTCGTCCTCGTCAAAGTCTTCGTCGAGCAAGTCTTCGTCTTCGCCGTCCCACTCGGAGAACTTGCTTTTCGGCGCGCCGCACATCGGACAGCTATCCGGCGGTTCGTCTTCGTCGTGCACGTAACCGCAGATATCACAAATCCACTGCATTTCTGCATCCTCCTGCCTAGTAGCCAAGTATTTCGACACCGGTACAGCGACCGTACGTCAGTCTTCCATCGGCGCTGTATCGTCGTAACCAAACCAACTATAATTTCCGGCCAGCGCTTCGCGCTCGGCCTGGAGTATTTCGTAATGGTGATGTTCTTCGTCCGCCAGGTGATCGAAAATCGTCGCGAAATTTCTGATCGTCGATCAAATCTCGCTCGGCCTGGTAGTACCTGCGTCGAGGCCAGTTCGGCCTCAATGGCGAAGTTGATATATTCCATTTCGGACTTCTTGGCCAGCGTCTGGTTCTCATTGAAGAGCTTGGCCAGGGGGCCGATTCCCGTCCGGGGTAATTCACCCACTTCGCCGCCGACGTGTTGGTCGTACAATACATACAGGGTCGCGCGGTGACGAAGCTCGTCATCGCGCAGTCCTTCGAGCTTGCGGCGGACGGCATCGTTGACGGCCTCAGTCGCCAGTGCGGCGTAGAAGCGATACCCGTCGTCTTCTCCTTTGATGGCTCGTTTCAGGATGTCGGCAATTTTCTGCTTGGATGTAGTACTCATGGACTTATCCCTGGGGCGCAATCTGGTGGTTTCGCCGTATATATTCAATAGCTTTTTTCATGCGCTGGATGACCACCAGCCGGGTGAGGACGACCAGAAGATCGTACAGGCCAGGGCCATCCGACAGGCCCGAAACCGCGAGTCGCGTCGGGTGCACAAGTCGTGCCTTCTTCAGACCCCGCTCCTCGGCCAGCAGCTCCAATGCTCCTTCGGTCGTCTCATGCGTAAACCTGGGAAGTGCTTCAAACCGCTCGACCAGGGCAGCCAACAGATCAACCGACTCAGGATTGAATTGCTCCCGAGCCGCCTCCGGGTCGTAATTTCCTTCAAAGGAGAAGAAATATCCACCCAATGACACAAAATCAGAGACGCGTCGGACCCGCTCTTTGAGTAAACTGATCACCTGCCGCAGGTACTCCCACCTGGTCTCAAGCCAGTATTTTGAGGTCACCCCCGCCTCGACCAACATGGGAGCGACCAGGACCGCCAGGTCGTGGTCGGAGGCCAACTGGATGTGCGCCCTGTTGAACGCAATTAGCTTCTCATCGTCGAACACGGCAGTCGAGAGATTCACGTAGTGCGGGTCGAAAATCCCGACCAGTTCCTTGGGTGAATAAATCTCCCGTTCGGTTTTCGGCGACCAACCGAGCAAGCACAGATAGTTGAACATCGCGTTCGGCAGAATTCCCTCGTCCTTGTACGCCGCGATATCCTTGTCACCAAGACGTTTCGAGATCGCTTGACTGTCGGGATTCAGAATAGGCGGAACATGGCCGAATTCAGGGACTGCCCAACCCAGAGCCTGATAGAGATGCATTTGCTTCAACGTATTCGTAAGGTGATCATTGCCGCGAATAACATGAGTCACACCCATCTCGTGATCGTCGATCACTGACGCGAAGTTGCAGGTCGCCGAACCATCCGAATTGGCGGCCAACAAATCTTCGATATCGTCATTCTTGCTCCGCATTTCGCCCGAGACGATGTCGTTAAATGCGGTCTCCCCTTCCGGAATCTGAAGTCGAATGCCGAAGGGTACACCGGCATCAAGCCTCGCCTTGATCTGATCGTGAGATAACCTCAGGCATATGCGACTGTACCTGGGAGGAAGCTTTGCCGCACGCGCCGCCTCGCGTTCGGCCTCCAACTCGGCCGTCGTGCAGAAACACCGATACGCGTGGCCGCCTGCGAGCAGCGCCTGGGCGCACTTCTTGTAGTTTTCCGCACGTTGGGATTGGTAAACAACATTTTCATCCCAATCCAGGCCCAACCACTTCAGAGCGTTAAGAATCGGTTCAATATGGGAAGCATCGGATCGCTCGACGTCAGAATCCTCAATTCGTATGAGGAACTTCCCGCCCGTTTGGCGGGCGAATAACCAGTTGAATATTGCAATACGCGCCATACCGACGTCAAGGTAACCGGTGGGAGACGGTGAAATGCAAACTCGTACGGGCGAGGTCATGAATTCCGTGTTCCTTCGGTATCAGAATCATCGGGTCGATCAGCGGCGGGTTCGGAGGCAAATGGTTCAGTAGGCTCACCCGGTTCGGACAGCATATCCCCCCCGACCTCGCTTGTCAATGGTTCCGAATACGGGGTGATGCGACCGGTGTCAACCTGCTTGTCGTCATGGCCGGTCGGCTCTGGAGCATCGGTTCTCGATCGCACGGGAGGAGGGGGCGGAGGAGGAGGAATCACACCGTCCGGTGCGGCATAGTACGGCGATGGCGACGGCCGCTCGACCGGTGCTGTCGGCGCAGGGGGGGTGGGTTCGTGGCGAACGGGCTCGAGTTCGAACTCCAGACCCCCAAGAAGGACCGAAAACATATTGTACGCCAGCACCAGAATCAGACCGATCAAGGTGTTGACACACCCGGCCAGAAAGGCCGAAATGAACGGAATGGTAAACAACAACATTCCCCACGACGCCGGGGCCGATTCCACGCCGGCTGAACCCAGATACGGCGTGGCGGTGAGGACCATCATGATGACGCTCACGATCGGGGAATAAAAGAGGCCGAAAACAAAGCCGATCAAGAGATTGATAAAGAACGCGACCTTGATAAACGGCCAGAGGGGAATTCGCTTCAGTTCGTATCGCATACTCTAATGACTCGTTCTCTGCCGCCCGTAATGGTGGCGCTGGTTCGGTCGAACATAGGACGGGACACGTCCAAGTACAAGCAATTTAATGCGCGGTCGGCTTAATGCGCTTCACGATAAACCGGGCATCCACCGCCTTGCATGCCGCCTTGTCCGAAGAGACGATGAACGGGTTGATGTCGATTTCTGAGAAGCAGTCAAAATCGCGGACTAACTGAGAAAGGCGCAACAGCGTATCCTCAATCGTCGCAAGATCGACCGGCGGCGCTCCACGGAATCCGGTCAGCAGGGGATACGATTTGAGCGAGCGAATCATCTCCTTCGCCCCCTCGTCGGTCAGGGGATTGACCCTAAAGGCCACATCTTTCATGACCTCGACATAGATACCGCCGAGACCGAACATAATCAGCGGGCCAAATGACGGATCGGTCGTCATGCCGATGACGGTTTCGACATCACCGCTGATCATGTGCTGAAGTGCGACCGAGAACTTCTCCCCTTTTTTCAACTTGCCCACTCGGGATTCGAGTTCGGCAAAAGCATCGCGTACTTCCTTATCCGAGCGCAGGTCGACCATGACGCCGCCCACTTCGGTCTTGTGCAGCACGGAAGGAGTATTGATTTTCATGACCAGCGGATAGCCCATCTCATTGGCAACCTGGACCACTTCTTTGGGTGTCCAGGCGAACTTGTAATCGGCCGCCGGAATGCCGTAAGCGCTGAGGATTTCCACGGCATCCTTGCCCACGATGGCGCCATCGCCGTCTTTGAGTGTCCGGGCAATCGTCTGCCTGACGCGCTCTTGATTCACCTTGAAAGTCTTTACCTTCCCTCGCGGACGACCGAGCCACTTCTTATAGTCATAGATATGAGCCAGCGTCTTGGCCACTGCCTCCGGGAAAATGTAGACGGGGATATTGCGCGCTTTGAGATAGTTAACGGCCTCCGAGCCCTCACCGGCGCCCATGAAGCAGGCGAGCACGGTTTTGTCGGTATCGGCCACGGCCTCGTAAATATTCTTGGCGACGTCCAGCTGGTCGATCGTCACCGGCGGAACAAAAATCGGTATGATGGTATCGTAGCGCGGGTCTTTCTTGATGGCGGAAAGCGTATTATTGAAGGCCAGTCCGCCGGCTCCCGCGACCATGTCCATAGGGTTCGAGAACGACGCTTCGGCCGCGCTGAATTTCTTCAGCTCAGCAATGGTCGCCTTGGCCAGTGGTGGCATATCCATGCCGTTATTGATCAACGCGTCCGTGGCCAGAATGCCCGGTCCGCCGGCGTTCGTGACGACCACGACCCGGTTACCCTTCGGAATAGGCTGCTGAGAAAGGGCCGCCGCAACATCGAAGAGTTCTTCGATCGTGTCCACGCGCATAATGCCGGTCTGTTCGAAGAGGGCGTCGACGCCGACGTCCAACCCCGCCAGCGCCCCGGTATGCGATGACGCTGCTTTGGCGCCGAGTTTTGTGCGTCCCGACTTTACTGCGACAATCGGTTTGAGGCGGGAGACTTCGCGAGCTATGCGGGTGAAATTGCGCGGATTGCCGAAGTTCTCCAGATACATGAGGATAATGTTGGTGCGGGGGTCATCTCTAAGATAGGCCAGAATATCGTTCGACGAGATATCGGCCTTGTTACCGATCGACGCTACAACCGAAAAGCCAATGCCCAATTCGCGGGCCTGGCTCATGATCGCCTCGCCCATGGCGCCGGATTGAGTGATGAACCCCACATTTCCTTCTTTGGGAAAGGTCTTGCCGAAAGTGGCATTTAGCGAAATGGTCGGATCGGTATTGACCACGCCGAAGCAATTGGGACCGATCATGCGAATGCCATGCCGCTGTGCCGCTTCGACAATCGCCAGCTCGCGCGCTTTGCCCTCCGGACCAACTTCCGAGAACCCGGCGGTGATGACGACCAGTCCTTTGACCCCCTTCATGCCGCACTGCTGCACGACTTCGAGTACCCCTTCTTTGGGCACGATGATAATGGCCAAATCAACGGCGTCAGGAACATCGAGGATGGTTGAATAGGCTTTGATAGAATGAATGACCGGCGCTTTCGGGTTGACCGGAAAGACTTTGCCGTTGAATTCCGCACTCAGAATGTTGTGAAGGGTTTCGCGACCGATGGTTCCCTTTCGAGTCGAAGCACCGATCACGGCAACCGATTGCGGTCGGAAGATATAATCAAGTTCATGTTTCATGGTAGGCTCAGATGCTGTATCCCGGAATGGAGCGAGGGGCCGGAGAGGCCATCCTCAAGCGCGATGCGGGAAATTTTCCTTAAGTTCAATTTTGGAGGCAAAGGAACGGCACAGACGCGAAAAGTCAAGGGAAAGTTCCCACTTTCGTCCCTTTCGTGTCCGGCATAAGAAAGGCCGCCACAAGGAGTTGGCGGCCTTCGCTCATATCGCTTAAAGTGGTTTACTTGTTCTTCTTCGCCTTGTCACCTGACTTGATCGTCGCCTGGGCCGCAGCCAGCCGTGCGATCGGCACCCGGTAGGGCGAGCAGGAGACGTAATCGAGACCGATCGAGTGGAAAAACTCTATCGAAGTCGGGTCACCACCATGTTCACCGCAAACACCCACCTTGAGGTCAGGACGAACGCTCCGACCCCTCTCCTTGCCCATCTTGACCAACTGGCCCACGCCGTTTTGGTCGATCGACACGAAGGGATCGCCCGGGAGGATACCGTTCTTGACGTAATAGCCGAGGAACTTCCCGGCGTCGTCGCGCGAGAAGCCCATCGTCATCTGCGTCAAATCGTTGGTGCCGAAGCTGAAGAACTCGGCCTCAGCGGCTATCTCGTCGGCCGTTATTGCCGCCCGGGGAATTTCGATCATCGTACCGACCAGATACTTCAGATCCTTCATCTTCGTCTTGCTGATCATCTCATTCGCAACCCGATGCACTACTTCCTTCTGGTTGAGGAACTCGTTAACATGTCCAATCAGTGGAATCATGATTTCCGGGAATACCTTTTTGCCGGTCTTCTGGATGTCACAGGCGGCCTGGATGATTGCGCGCACCTGCATCTCAGTGATCTCGGGGAAAACGATGCCAAGACGGCAGCCGCGATGACCCAGCATCGGATTCAGCTCATGGAGCTCGTCGATTCGCTTGAGCGTCTTCTGCAATGCCGCAAGATCGTCCTCGTAGTTGTCCCCTTTGGGATCCAGCCCCTTGATACGGGCCTCGATCTCTTCCTTCCGCGGCAGGAACTCGTGAAGCGGCGGATCGAGCGTCCGAATAGTCACCGGCAATCCGTCCATGGCGTCGAACAACCCCTTGAAATCCTTCTTCTGGAAAGGCAAGAGCTTGTCGAGGGCGGCCTGACGGGCCTCGGGCGTATCGGCCAGAATCATCTCCTGCACGATCGGAATGCGATCCTCGGCGAAGAACATGTGCTCGGTACGGCAGAGGCCGATCCCTTCGGCGCCGAACTTGATCGCCTGGATCGCATCGCGCGGGATGTCGGCATTGGCGCGAACTTTGAGCGTACGGATTTCGTCCGCCCATCTCATCAGCTCCGAGAATTCCCCGGACAATTCCGGCTCAATTGTCGGTACCGAGCCGAGAATGACTTCACCGGTCGAACCATTGAGCGTGACAACTTCGCCTTCTTTAATGGTCAGCGTGCCGACCTGGAAGAATTTCTTATGATGATTGACGCGCACCGTCTCGGCGCCGGTGACACAGCATTTGCCCATACCGCGCGCAACCACCGCCGCATGCGAGGTCATCCCGCCGCGAGCGGTCAGAATGCCCACTGCGACGTTCATCCCTTCGATATCGTCCGGGTTGGTTTCGTCACGGACGAGAATCACCGATTCCTTCTGCGCCGTGCTTTACGGCGTCTTCGGCCGTAAAGTAGACGCGACCGCAGGCTGCGCCCGGCGACGCCGGCCAATCCCTTGGCGACGACATCATAAGTCGCCTTCGGGTCAATGCGCGGATGCAGCAGCTGATCGATCTGTGCCGGCTCGATCCGCATGAGCGCCTCTTCCTTGGTGATCAGCTTCTCCTTCACCATGTCGACGGCGATCTTGACTGCCGCCTGCACCGTCCGCTTGCCGTTGCGCGTCTGCAGCATGTACAGCTCACCTTCCTCGATGGTGAACTCGAAGTCCTGGATGTCGCGGTAGTGCTTTTCGAGGCGCGTGGTGATGTCCTTCAGCTGCTTGTAGATCGCCGGCATCTCGTTGCCCAGATCCTTGATCGGCTGCGGCGTACGTACGCCGGCCACGACATCCTCGCCCTGCGCGTTGACCAGATACTCACCGTAGAATTCCTTGACGCCGTTGGAAGGATTACGGGTGAAGCCGACACCGGTCGCCGATTGATTCCCCATGTTACCGAAGACCATCGCCTGGATATTGACCGCCGTGCCGAGATCGGCGGGAATGTTGTTCAGACGCCGATAGGTGATGGCGCGCGGGTTGTTCCAAGTGCGAAAGACGGCGTCCCGGGCCATGCGAAGCTGGTCCCAAGGATCATCCGGGAACTGCTCGCCAGACTTGCGGTTGATAATCTGCTTGAATTTTTTGACGATGTCCTTGAGATCGTCGACCTGAAGCGAGCTGTCCTGCTTGACGCGGCGCTCTTTCTTCTTCTTGGTAATGACTTCTTCGAATTCTTCCTTGTCGATGCCGAGCACGACATTGCCGAACATGGCAATGAAGCGGCGATAGTTGTCCAGTGCGAAGCGCGGATTGTTGGTCTTCTTGATGAGCCCTTCGACCGTTTCCTCGTTAAGACCGAGATTAAGAATCGTGTCCATCATGCCGGGCATGGAGAACTTGGCGCCGGAGCGGACGGACACGAGCAGCGGGTTGGCCGGATCGCCGAATTTCTTGCCCGAGGCTTTCTCAATCTTGACCGACCAATTCTTCAAGTTCATGGTCGATATCCTTCGGGACGCGCATATTATTCTGATAGAATATGCGGCAGACCTCGGTGGTGATGGTGAAACCCGGAGGCACCGGAACCCCGGCATTGGTCATCTCGGCCAGATTGGCCCCTTTGCCACCGAGAAGTTCCTTCATATCGGCACGGCCGTCGGCCTTGCCGTCGCCAAAGAAGTAGTAATACTTCCCTGTGTAATGGGCGGCCTTGGCCTCGGCGCTGGATTTACGAGCAGGCTTCTGAGAGGGAGCTTTTTCGACAGCCGCCTTCTTTGCCCCGGTTACTGTTTTGGCTGGCATACTATCTCCTTAATTCCGAACAACATATTCCCAAACGAACCTTCAAATCTAACCAGAAATCGCCCGCCCGCAATAAAAAAGGCGATCGAATTAGCTCATTCCCCATCGACCGCCCAAGAATCGTTTGTTTTGTCTCTGTCGCCGGTGCCAGATCGCTTACATGGTGAATAAACGTTCTCCACGGATGATCTTTTCCAGCATTTTGAGCGTCTTTTCGACCGGCGAGTGCATGATATCACCGGTGTTAAACGTCGACCGGACAACTTCGCGGGACTGCAAGAAACTCGTCTTGCCCCGTCCCCCGCGCGCTTTCTTCTTGTGTGTCAGGTTGTACTGCCGCTGATACTCCTTAGCCTTTTCCTTGTGCATTTGGTAGTATCGACGCTGATATTCCCGACGGGCCTCCGCGGTCGACAATCTGGCGGTAGCGTGTGTGCCCGCTTCTCTCGGCTGTTCCCCCTGGCTGGTAGCCTCGGTGGATGCAGATGTGGCTAGGGCAGATTTGCCAGTCCGAGCCATACCCACCTCACTTTCCCTGTGTTTGACGTTGCTACCCTTGAATTTACAACAGCAATAGGTGGTGGTTCCTCACACCGCGCCAATCATAGGAAAACTTTGCCCGTATGTCAAGCAGAAAATGATAGAAAATAGAAAAAATCCCGCCTAACCTCCTTACGTCAAACGAGTTAAAGGTCCTACTTTGTCAATTCATCGCAACTCATTGGTTCCCTTGCTGTTGCAAATCATGTTTCCTCGGCCGACCCGACGTCGCGGGTCAACACCATGTCCGCCAAAGGGGTCACCAGTCACCCAAAAGAACTGGGCGAACGGCTCTGAGTTCCGCTCGCCCAATGTTTAATACCGGTGTTTGCGATGCAATATAAAAACTTTGACTACTTTGCCCTACGATTGCGCACTTTGCCGCCGCAGGTGCTTCAACAACTCCAACACAATGTACGCCAAAACAATAAGGACGACGAGGGCAAAGACAATCTTGAACCCGCCGTTGTAATGCGCATTCTCCGCATTGAAGGCGGTCTGAATCCATGATTTATCGAGGAACTGAATACGATTGATAAACAGCGAGATACGCGCCATAACCGTGAAGCCGAACGACGCGCCGAAGCCGATCATCAGGATCCACAAGCCGAATTTCGCGATTCCGCCAAAGGCGCCGGTATGGGCCTTGGAAAAGAAAAAGTATATGAGCGCCGCGATCGCACCGACGAAGATGATCAATTGCGAATAGCCTGACATGGTGTCGAGGAACCCCGACCCACCGAAGTACGACCAATTGAAGTTCGACATCGCCGCATACAACTGCTTGTTGACGCGGTTTGACATTTCAAGCGGCACGGCCAGGCCGGCGGAAATACCGATATACAGCGCCATCGGCCATCGCGAAACCCAGGTGTAATCTCTCGAAAAACGAGAGAACATCATGAAGCCGAGCAGGGCCGGTATCAGGTACCAGGGGTGCGACGAGTCAATCCACAGGAGCCATGGCGTGCCATCAGCCAATCGCTGAAACAGGTTCGGCACGAGCGAATTGTGCCAGAGAATAATCACGAAGTAGCCCGCCGAGACGCCGACCACGAGATGTTCGGCGAACCGGTAGAACGGATTGTCCTTGTACAGAAACGAAAACGTGCACAAAGTCAGGAAAGCGGCGAGCGTCGTCCAGAGATAGGTTGAGAATTCCATATGCCTTACCTCCCTAACTTTCTTGCGCGACGGCTCATGAGAAAGCCGACATTGCCCAGGATGATGAATGCAATGATCATCTAGTGCGCGGGCAGGTGCACACGCATGGCGTCTATGGCCAGCCCCGGGTTATCGGCCAGTTTCTCATACTGCGCCGCTCCCAGCATTCCACCCATGATGCCGAACACCTGGCCGGAGTTGAGAAACGGATAGTACTGCGTGGCTTGCACGCCGGTCACCGCGAGCGCCAGCGGGAAGTCGAAGCGTCCCTGACCGTAAGAAATCCAGGCGTCGGTAATATTTCCCGACGAAAGATCGATCACACACGCCACCTGACTGTAATTCAGGATACCGTTCATCACCGGCAGCGAATCCAGCGGCGTGCCGTAGTAGTCGTTCGGGAACGGTAGGCGGAAATTCTGCCCCATGCCGAGAATGTGCAGCGCGTAGTACGGTTTGTAGCCGAGAAACGCGTAATCGACACCGTTGACGATTTCGCGCCCCTTGTACGCAACACCGTTGTAGGTGCGATCGAGCTTAACCGAATCGGCGATATCTCGAATCGCCTGATCGGCCATACCGGGGCCGTTCTGCGACAGAGCCGTGAAGATGACCTTCAGGTTCTTGCGGAAGGCCTGCTCCATGATGGCGTAAGTCATCGGATGGAGCTCGGCCTGAGAGTTCGGATCGTAGTCGATCGCGACGAAGATCGTCTGGTCTCGGTTTTAGCGTGTCAATGAACGTGTAGATCGACTTCACTTCACGCTGGACCAGAATCGGCACTTCGTAGTCGGCGACATAGCCGATAACGCAGACGATCACGAGCAGGAGAAATACCCACCGGCGATCCAGCGACATCAGGTGATCAAAGATATTTTCTTGTTGTGCCATAGATCACCCTTTCCCCATGTAGCCGCGTTCGATGCCGAGAATGACCTTGAGCGCGGTGGCCACCATGCCGAGTCCGATGCCGATGATGATCGCACGGTTGGCCGCCAGCGTCGGCACATTGAGGAGCCAACTGGCCGTCTTGGACAGGTAGTCACCGAAGCCCGGTGAGAAGCGGAGCATCAGAATGATGGCGGCACACAGAAGCAACGTCGCCAGCACATTGCGCGCGCGGAAAGCGCGGTAGGCCGCTGATGCGATGTAGAACGCCAGCAGCGCGAACATAGTCGCCTGAATCGGCGTCAGCACAAACTCAAAGAAACGGCGGAACGGCGGATTGGTGAGCCCTTCCTGCGTATAGAAGTAAAATCCCCAGTGACCGTCGATTTGAGCGGTAAAGCCGAAGAGAATCATCAGGAACAGGCCGGCCAGCGTTACGATGCTGTACTGCCAGTGCAGCCGCCGGTTCTTGATTTTGTCTACGCTCACCAGAATCAGCGACCAGATCCCGAGCGCCAGGGCAAATATCCCGATGATCGTGATCCAGTCGAGCAAGTATTCGTAGAGCCATTCCGACTTTTCATGAGGCACGAAGTACTGGAAAATCATGAAGACGCCGGAGATGAACACCAGGACAAATGGAAGTTGTCGTTTCATCTGCGCCCTCCTAGTCCACGACCTGGAAAATGTTTTTGAAAGCCATCAGCCATTGAGAATTCGCCGCGGCGCCGATATTGACCGCCAGCATACCGACAATGGCCAGAATGATAACGGCCGCCTTGGCATAATCCTGCGCTTTGAGCGATCCCAGAAGCAGGGGTTCGCGCGCAAGATAGGCCGACGCGGCGTAGAGTTCCTCGCCGATCAGCGTGTAGTCACACGCGACGACGAAGAATGGAATCTGAGACACCTCATCGGTGCCGGAGATCTGAATCGACCCGGCCAGCGCCCCGGTTTCCGCCAGCAGCAGCGATTCCGCGTAGAACTTGCCCATGTAGACGTTGGTCGCCGGCAGCTCGCGAAGCATGATACCGTTGACTGCAGCGACGTATGCGAACTGCGACTGCGTGACGAAATAGACGTGATCTTCCTTATAGGCGTCAGGGCGGCCGGCGTCGAGATAGGACGACTTGACCACCTCCTGTGCGACCGACATCACGATCGGATCGTAGCACGGCACAATCAGGGTCGGTCTGATATTCCGCCACCCGCTTGGCGACGCGGCCGAGAATCGTGAATGAGGCGATAGTGGCAATGTCGGCCGCTGTGCCCAGACCAAGTACGTAAAGAATCGGTTTGCCCATTTCGGTGGCACGACCGATAGCGTCGTCGACCGCCTCAATGCCGGCGAGCGGCCGAACGTAGAGGTCGGCGCCTCGTTTGGCACGGTAGACAAACCACATGGTTAGTGCCGCGAAAATCAGGACCGCGGTCAGGACGGGTATACGCCCGGTGTTGAACCACTGCCCCTTACATTGCACCGGTCCGCAGACCTCGGAGGACGATCGCACCGTTGTGTCGACCGTCAGCGCATCAACTCTGTAGTAGAAATCAGAATAGTCGGGGATGTATGATCCTGATTCCTTCTCTTTGGACCCGGAATTGATCAGCAAAGTAGTCCCGGCGGGGGTGGCGCCAACCGCCCTGAATTCGCCATGGTTCGGATACGACTTGTGCTTCTCGGGGAGCGTCTGCACGCCAGTCTCAAACTCATCGCGCAACTGGCTCTCGAGAGCCGCGAGTTTCGGCTGCGCGACTTCCATCCCGCTGACGGAATCCTGGATTACTTTCTGCGCTTCGGGCGTCGCGGAGCTGATCCGGTTGCCCGAGCGATCGATGTAGACCTCGTACTCGGCGCGCTTTTGAGCGACCGAGTCGATCCGGCGGCGAAGCAAGTCCAGTGTATCGATGTAAAATGGAATCCAGCGAAAAACCTGGTACCCGATCACGGTATTGGCCCCGGCGCTATCGTCAGCCGATTTTTGCCAGGTCACCGTAACCGAATGACCGTGATCATTCTTCGTGTCCCGACCGGCTACCTCGGTGGGCGGTGCCGGCGGAACGGCAAGTGTGGCGGTCACCACCGCAGTCGCGGCCGAATCTCCGGGCGCAGCCTGCGGGGGATCGGTCTGGGCCGAAGCAACGGCAGATAGCATTGCCATGGCCAGACAGAATCGTAGAATGTATTGCATACTCCCTCTCTGTCACAAGAGAAGCGTTAACTAATCGTCATTCCCAACCAGTCCCTGAAAAGAAATGTCAGTCGTCCAACCAAGAGCGAGATACGGCCCATCACCGTGTAGCCGAATGCGGCGCCAAAGGTGATCATAAGAATCCAGATTCCGTAGCGCGAGGCCTTGCCGAAAGCGCCGGTGTGCTCTTTGGAGAAGAAGAAATAGATAATTCCGCACACAACGCCAGTAAATATTACCCAGTTGGACAAAATAGCCACGAACTGACCTGAGGCATTCAAATCTATGTTGGCGATGAATGCGCCAAACCCCTGCCAGTTTGTCCCGAGCAGCGGGAGAAAACTGGCTGAAACCTGTTCCACAAAATCGGAGCGGAGATAGCGCACAAAATTCAATCCAGCCGTCGTGCCGACGATGAAGGCCAGCGCCCAGCGCGATAACCACCCCCCTTTGGGCGAAAGCCGCATCAGCAACAGCAGACCGAGTATGACCGGTATCCAGTAAATGAAATTGTATTCCCCCGGATTGTACGGTACCAGGAACCAACCCGATATTCTCTCCGACAACCGCGGAATCAGGTTTCCAACAATAGTCGACCAGAATCCAAGTGTCATCCAATAGGCGGCGGAAACGCCGACATAAAGATGCTCCGCAAATTTGTAAAACGGATTGTCCTGGTACAGGAACGAGAAGATCGCCAACGTCAGAAAGGCGGCGAAAGTCACCAGAAATCCATTGAGCATTCCGTTGTCGTCCGGCGCTGCAGTCCGAGCCTTGAGGGCCCAACTGATGATGAACAGAATGGCTATGATGATGGAGAGGATCACGGTTGAGCGCTTCATCACTTCTCCCCTCGCTTCCGCCCACGGAAGTAGGCAATATTGCCGAAAATGATGAAGATGATGATGACCATGTGAGCCAGCGTCTGTGGTCCCATCATAAGAAGGCCAGGTGCGGGGACGGCCAGGAACTGAGGATATCGCTTACGAAGTTCCGATTCGTACTCAGCCGCCCCTTTGATTCCGCCCAACAGGCCAACAAGTTGTTTCGGATAATAGGGATACAACTGCGGCGTAGACACCGCGGCGAGGCCGGCCGCGATCGGCACATTGCCCGGATCGCCGACAAACAGCACCCATTCTTTGGCTCCCGGTTTACCACCGCCGATGGTCAGGATCAAATTGAAGTCGCGACAAGACTTGATGTCTTTCATCCAGGGAATACTGTCGAGCGGGCGGTTGTTGACATCGTTGGGGAACATCTTCCGCAGGTCGGTGACGATGACGTTGAGTACGCCCTCATTGCCCGCCTTGTAGCCGAGATTGATGTAATCGATCCCTTCGGTGACCTCGGGGAATTCGGCTCTTACGACATTGGTCAGTGTCTGATTGAGCAGCGATTGACCGGTGGCCCAGAGGGCCATGAAGACCACTTTGTGCTTCTTCACCAGGCAGTGCCGGACAAGTGCGTTGGCCATCGGATGGACTTCCGGCGCCATCGCCGGGTCAAAATCAAACGAGATCAGCACGGTTGAGCGCGGGGGAAGATCCTCTATCCGTTCGAAGACACCTTTGACAATCGGCGAGGCCGTCTCGGTGAAAGTGAACTGGAAGAGAATCGGCGCCAGTACAGAGACGGCGATGAAGAGAAAAACGATGCGGCGCTCGACAACCTTGCCCCTGATCGTACGCACGAGCATCCAGACCAGGCCGCCGCCGATGATACAGAGAGATATGATCAGGCCGATATGGGACGCCGTCATTTGTCATCCCCCAGGTAGCTTCGTTCAATCCCGAGGATGAGGCGCAACGACATTGACACCACGCCGAGACTGATGCCGATCATAATTGCCCGCTGGCCGGCCAGATTGGGTGAGTTCATGATCCAAATCGCCAAATTGGGAATTTGCAGCAGACTGAAATTGTCCGGCACCCAAGATGTAAGCACCGTGCCAAACGGTGTGCGACCCAGAAGAACAATGAACGCAGCAATCAGCAGCAGAGTTGCCTCGCGATTTTTGGCGCGAAACGCCCGGTACGAAGCCGACGCGACAAAAAACGCCAGCAACGCATACATCGACGAATTGAGCGGCGACATCACGTTGGCAAAGATCGTCTGGAACCAGCCGCCGTCATTGGTCACCGGCGTGGCGATAGTCGCCAAGCCGATCTTGGAGATGCCCGCGATCAGCATGACCAGGAAACCGGCGAGCGTCACTACGGAATATCCCCATTGGTCGCGTCGACTTATCACTTTGTCCAGATGGACACGCAGCAGGTTCCCCCCGCCAAGGAAGAATGCAAAGACGGCGATGATGTCGAAGAACAGAGTAAAATTCTCTCCGGCACTCTCAAGTGGAGGGATGAATACGGAAATGATCAGGAGCGAGGCGACAAACAGGGTGATGAGCAGTGGGACTTCGCGTTTCATAACCGTCAGTTCGTCCTGAAGACAGAGTTAAGCACCCGGAGCACGGAACCAAAGAACTCATTATGCCAGGCCAGGGCAATGGTGACGGCGGCCGTGCCGACTAGAATCGTCGCCAGCGCGATTCCCTTGCCGACATCTTGCCCCTTCAGCGACCCGAGTTGCTTCGGCTCACCCGACAGATACGCCGAAGCTGCAAACAGCTCCTCCCCAATCAGCGCAAAGTCGCAGGCCGCGACAAAAAACGGGATCTGCGTGGGCATGGCCGTGCCGGCAATCTGGATGGCGCCGATCGAATTCCCGGTTTCGGCCAGGATCAGCGATTCGGCGAAAAACGCGCCGAGAAAGAAAGTCGCGGCCGGTTTCTCGCGCACCATAATACCGTCAACTGCCGCCACGTAGCCGAATTGTTCATCAGTGACGTAGTGCACAAAATCATCGTTGTACGCATCCGGGCGACCCGCCGCCGCAAACGACGTCTTGATGGTCTCACGAGCGGCCGTCATCACGAGCGAACGTGACACGGGCATGAGAATTTTTGAATCATAATCGGCGATGGTGCGAGAGATCCGCCCCAGAATCGTAATGGCGGCAATGGTCTGCACGTCGTCCATATCCTGAATGCCTGGAATGAAGAGGATGGGCCGGCCCATCTCGGTGGCCCGGCCGATTGCCTCGTCGACCGCATCCAGCCCGGCGATCTTGCGAATGAAATACTTCTTCCCTCGGCGAGCGGTCTCGATAAAGTAGATTACGGCACCGCCGAAGACGACCGCGATGAGCAGCAAATTGAGCCGGGAGAGGTTCAGCCATTCCACGTGGGGGGTCAGTTGCGCCGTGTGAATCGATTCCGAGCGCGCATTGCCGGCGAGCGCTACAAGATAGTAGGAGTAGCTGCTGTCGCCGCTGAGACCCTCGTCGAGATAATTGTTGGCGCCGGGGAACAGGTCGGCGATCTTTTCGGGTGCGGAGGAATTGGTGATGCGAAACAGCGCATATCCGGTGAGCTTACCTGCCGGCAGTTGGTCGTCGATCGACGGCACCCAGGTCAAACTGATGGCATCGCCGTTGTCGTACTTGTGGTCCTCCGCAATCAACGACGTGGCCGGTGCAACCGGGACGGCGACAATAGACGAATCTCCGGTGAGGCCGGCGTCGGCCTGGGCCAGGAGGGAATTGACCGCAAAGAAGCAGACACCCAATAGCGAGAGCGCAAAACGGGAGTATGCCCTGCGATGTATGGAGACGTGTCGTGGCACTAGCGTATCAATCCTAACCAATCGGTGAAGAGAAAATCAATGCGCCCGATGAGCAATGACATACGGCTCATAACCGTATAGCCGAATGATGCCCCGAAAGTAATCATGAGGAAGAAAATGCCCACCTTGGCGGTAGCTCCAAAGGCGCCCTTATGTTCTTTGGAAAAGAAGAAATAGATCAGACCGCTGAAGGTGCCAACGGCAACGACAATGTTGCCGATGGCGTCGTACATTGAGACTGTCTCGCCCGCGGCGCCGAAAAGAGGTCGCACCGTATCCTGGAGCTGCACCATCACGTTGGACGCGAAGTACGTAATCAGGTACAGACCGGCCGTGGCGCCGACGATGAAGGCCAGCGGCCATCGCGAAATCCAACCAATTTTCGGCACCAGCCGCAGCAACATGAGAATCCCCAGTACACCTCCAAAGAGCAGCATATACCAGTCGTCAGTGCGGGCGCCGCCGCCAGGCGGAAAGACGCCGATCCAGAATTTGCCGTAGATGTTGTCCCAGAAGTAGGTGACAAACCAGTACCCGGCCGAAATGCCGACAAATACCGCTTCGCAGATCTTGTACCAAACGTTGTCACGGTACAGAAATGAGATAATGCCGAGCGTGAGAAAGGCCGCTACCCAGAGCGCGAAGTGGTACATGAATCCGCTTTCCATGGCGCCTTACTTCCGTCCTTTCCGCTCGAGCCTGAAATAGGCGACATTCCCGATAAGGATGAAGGCAATGACCATCAGGTGCGCGAATGACTGCGACAACATGAACCGGGTTCCTTTGCCGAGTACCTTGGTAAGCTTTTCAAATTCCGCTGCGCCGTTCATGCCGCCCAGAATGCCGATAAGCTGGCCCGTGCGAACGTACGGGTACATTTCCGTCACCTGCACGGCCGTGTTGCCGGCGCCGATCTTGAGGCCGTACCGGTCTACCGCCACTAACACCCACTCCTTGGTACCGGGATACCCCGCTGACAAATTGAAGGAATAATCAATGTTGGAGAAGTTCTTCACGTTGTGCACAAGTTGCAGACTGTCATACGGCGTTCCATTCATGTCGGTGGGGAACATTGATCGAATATCCGAACCCATGCGCTGAATAACAAACTCGTTGCCCGATTGAAAACCGAGATTGACATAATCAACGCCATACCGCAGCCCCATCGCCTTGATATCATCCTCAGCGAGAATCTTGTTAAGCGCCAGGTTCGCCTGCTGAGGTCCTTGCGGCCAGAGCCCCATGATGATCACCTTTAGATTCTTGTGAAACGCATAGCGGAAGAACGATTCTGCCATCGGCTGGAGTTCCGGCGCCGACGGCGGATCGTAGTCAAAAGTGGCGAGCACTTTGGAACCCGCCGGGAGACTCTCCAACCCGGCATAAAAGGTGGCGGCTTCCGGCGAAATCTTGATGGTCTGCTTGAGGCTCATGAACAACGGCAGCGACACTGCCAGCGCAATAAAGAGAAAGACAATGCGGCGCTCGGCCTGTTTACCCCGAATCGTACGCACCAGAATCCAGAGGAGCCCGGCAAAGATCAGGCACACGACCACCGTCGACACCAGCGTTCCCATCACGATCGCCGGGAACCAGTCATTCTGCCGCCCCACATAGATGAGGATTAGCGCAACGAACGCCGCCGCTGTTGCGATGATCTCCATTTTGGGATTGGCTTTGGCGTGTTCGGTCATGCCCTACTCCCCTCCCAGATATGAACGCTCGATCCCGAGGATAATGCGCAATGACGACGACACGGTACCCAGAGCGATGCCGATCATAATGGCGCGCTGGCCGGCCGTATTCGGAAAGTTCATAATCCACGTGGCCAGGCCGGAGAGCTGCATGGAATCCGGCAGCCATCCGGTGAGCAGATCACCTACCGGTACGCGGCCGAGCATCACAAAAAAGGCGGAAAGCAAAAGCAAGGTCGCTTCAAGATTCCTGGCGCGAAAAGCCCGATAGGATGCCGAGGCGACGAAAAACGCCAGAATGGCAAACATCGTTGACGAGAGCGGCGAATACACGTAGGTATACAGCCAGTCGAAGCCGGTGCCCACGTTGCGCGAATCCCGCCCCTCGGCAAACCCAATAATCGTTATCAGGAAGAAACAGACGACAATGATAATGGCGTAGCCCCAATCCGCCTTACGAGCGACGATCTTTTCAAGCGACATTTTCAGAAGATTCAGGACACCCAGCCACACCGCACAGGCTGCAACAATACTGAACCAGTCGGCAAACCAATTGGCCATGCGGCCGAATGGAAAATGGGGGATGAAATATTGAATGACGAATATGATTCCGACAATTCCGGTGATCAGCAATGGTACTTCGCGCCGCATACTATTCGATCACCGTAAAAAGCCTGTGCATATTCCAGATGTGGAAGGTCTCCAGAATAATGCCGATGACGATACAAACCAGGATCAGCCCCTTGCCGATGTCCTGCCCCTTCAGCGAGCCCAATTGCCGGGGCTCCTTGCTTAGATAAGCTGAGGCGGCGAACAATTCTTCACCGATCAGCGTGTAGTCACATGCCGCCACGAAGAAGGGCAACTGCGACGGCTGCCCGGTACCGGCAATCTGAATCGCGCCGACACTGTTGCCGGTCTCGGCCAGAACCAGCGATTCGGCATAAAATGAGCCCATCAGAAAAATAGTGGCCGGTCGTTCCCGTACCACCATACCGTCAATCGCGGCCGCATATCCAAACTGATCGTCGGTCAGATATTTCACTTGGTCGTCGTGAAACGCGTCAACTCGCCCGGCTCGCGCATACGACTCCTTCAAAACTTCTCGGCAGGTCACCATCACGAGCGAGCGGGAAACCGGCACCTCCAATTTGGAATCGTATTGCGCCGCCAGTTCAGCGACACGGCCCAGGATGGTGATTCCAGCCAGGGTCTGTACGTTGTCCATATCCTGAGAGCCGGGGATATAGTAAATCTTCTTGCCCATTTCGGTGGCTCGACCGACTGCTTCATCAACCGCTTCAAGACCGGCAATCTTGCGGATGAAGATCTCCTTACCCGCCTTGGCCCGAGATATATAATAGATGATGAAGCCACATAACAGGAGTACGCCGACGAAGACATTGATCCGTCTCATGTCGAACCACTGGGCCGAAGATTTCGCAGAATTGCTCGGGGCCGATGCCGCAACAAATCGCCAGACCGGTTCGTCATCAAAGAGGGAATCGTTTACCGCAACGACCCTATATATGTATGTCTCGTCGTCGCTGGTCCGGCCGTCGTCAAATACCTTGGTCCCCGCCGATACGTCGCCGACTTCAGTAAACCCGCCAGGTTGGCCGCCGGTCAATTTCGCCCGCTCGATTCGATAATGTCGAACTCTGCCGGAGGGAGAAACGTCGTCAGACGACAAGGTCCAGACAATTTCGAGCGATCCGCCGGCGTCATTGTCCAGATCTTCAGCATGAACATCCGTGGGTGGATGGGGCGTTTTGGCGATGGCCAGAGTGTCCGGGGTGAGTGGAGAGGGAGAGGGTAACGTGTCGGTAATCGCCGCGACTTTCTCTTGCGCCGCTCCCGGAGTGGAGGCGACGAGGACTGTCAGGGCGAGCCAGACAATAAAAGAGAGAGGCGCCGTTTTGATTCGGGACACGAGCAAATTGTTTCCTTCGCTGGCAGTTCAACTTGGCGGCAGTACTTCACTACCTCAGAAGACGGTGCAACACGTCAAATCATCCAACTCATTTGCCTGTCCGCCCGCGAATTTCGCAACGGCGACCTAACCCGTCCCTGCCCTCAAAAATCGACCTACGAATCTAGCCCCGACGCGGCCCGCAAGTCAAGCGAAAAGATGCACCTAAGCAGTTGCAGGAAAAGAAATAGCAGTCAACGGGACGAGCAGTTAAACCACTCTAACTTGCTTCTTTCCCCAGCGTCCGAGATTGGTGCAAATGAACTGCTTCTCCCTCCTTTGGGCGCGATGAATTCGGTATTGCTAAATTGGAGTACTTCGACCTATATTGGCCACACAATCGGTCGATAACTCAGGCATGACGGCGTATCATGTGCTCTCGTACACCAAGGCAGTGGACGGTGCTCGACCAATATCCGGGGGATATGAGCGATTGGATATTGCGTCATTACCCCTTTGAAAATGCAGACTCGAGACAATAATCCTTCAACCGGGAGACAATCTGATGTCACACTCGCGTATTCACATGGTAATCAACCTGGTCGTCGTGTCACTGCTGTTATGCGGCGCGGCCTTGGCCGAGGTTCCGCACTTGATCAGCTACCAGGGTCGGCTGACCAGCAGCACCGGTGTGCCGTACACCGGCGCCAAACTGGTGAAATTCACGATTTACGACGGGACCAGCGCCGCGCTTTGGAACAGCGGTTTCATCTCGGTGACCTTCACCGACGGCTTGTTTGAAGTCAAACTCGGCCAGTCGCCGCAGCCGGCGCTGCCGGTCGTGAATTGGGCAACCGACACTCTTCTAACCGTCGGGATCACAGTCGACGTAGATCCGGAGATTTCTCCGCGCACCCGTTTCACGACCGGGGCCTTTGCCTACCAGGCCTCGCACGCCGACAATGCCGATAAATTGGGCGGGCAACTGCCGTCGGCGTTTGCTTCCGGCTGGGAAATTTCCGGTTCCTATCTTCAGGAAGCGGACACTATGAAGAGTGTATTGATTGGTACGAAGTCGCTTGCCGCCGGCTTACAGTTGCGGGTCCGAGCCAAAACCGGCGGCTTTACGGCGAGCCTCTTTGAGGCCAATGGCAGCGGTATCTACGACAATGCCGTGCGGGCATTCAACGCATCAACGACGTCGGCCGCTGGACTCTTCGGCGTTGGCTCTTATCTGTCAACGTGGAATTATCCGCAGGCAGTTTCAGCCAGTTGTCTGGGCGTAACCGGCGGTATGGCGGCGACCTTCATCGCCGATGGCAATTCCGGCTGCATCTATGCGCGGAGTCTCGGCACCGGGGCTGCGATCTCCTGCAGCAGCGATAGTGGCATCGGCGTCTTCTCTGACGGCTGGGCCGGCGGCTATTCCGGTTATTTTCAGCGCGGCAGAGGTGTTTACGTGCACAGCGACAGCTCTCGCGCGGCACAATTCGTGTCAGGGTATCCATCGAGCAACACTCACGTAATCCACGCCGAGTTCACCAACACGTCCTCCAGTGATGCCGTTGCCGTATACGGCAAGTCGACCCCGGCCGACAACTGGGGCTTCGGCGGCCTGTTTGAGGGCGGGTTCATCGGCGCCGAGGGGTTGGTCGCTCAGAACGGAGGCGCTTCGTATTACGGCTTGTACGGAAACGCTTCTGGCGACGGCACGGGAGGCAAAGTCGCCGTCTACGGGGTAGCGTCCGGCGCTGGAGGATCCAAATTCGGCGTCTTTGGCTCAGCCTCCGGTGGCGGGACTAACTACGCTGGTTACTTCCAGGGCAATTGCACTGTTACCGGTACCCTCACGAAGGGGGCAGGGGCGTTCCGCATTGACCATCCCCTGGATCCAGCCAACAAGTACCTTCAGCATTCGTTCGTTGAGTCACCCGACATGAAGAATATCTACGACGGCGTGATAACCACCGACGCGTCCGGCAATGCTACCGTTACTCTCTCCGACTGGTTTGGCGCGCTCAACAAGGACTTTCGCTATCAACTCACTTGCATCGGGCAGTTTGCACAGGCGATTGTCTCTTCTGAAATCGCCAACAATCAATTCAGCATCAAGACCGATAAGCCGAACGTGAAAGTCAGTTGGATGGTGACCGGCATTCGTCATGACGCCTACGCGGTTGCTCACCCGATTCAGACAGAGTTGGTCAAAGATGAGGGTGACAGAAACCTTTACCTCCACGCCGAAGAACTCGGATTCGCCAAAGAAAAGGGTATTGACTACCGGCGGCAAATGGAGGCTTCGGTTGCTGCCAAGCGCCCGACCCAGAATGTCGCCGCTGCCGGTCAGCCGCTACCTCAACCGATCGACGTCAAACGCCCCGAATCGGTATCCGCACCGAAGCGCGATCAATAAATCAGGCCCTTTCATCGGTCCGCAAAAGCAAAACCGGGTTGGACAATCGTCCAACCCGGTTCTTTTTCCCTGTCGTTCCGTCGGCTCACTTGGCGAGTCGAAACTGACTGACCATCCTCTGCAGCGTCTCGGCCTGTACATTCAATTGCTCGGCGGCCTGGGCCGATTGTACCGCCCCGGCGGCTGTTTCCTTGGTGACAACGGAGATCTGCTCAAGGTTTCGGGCGACATCAGTGGCCGCGGTCGACTGCTCTTCCGTTGACAGGGCAATCTGACGAATGATCTCGGCTACCCGCTGGTTGGTAGCGAGAATTTCATTGAGGCTCGATCCCGCCTTATCGGCCAGTTCCCGTCCCTTGTGCACTTGCTCTATGCCGGAGTGCATCGTTTTGACCGCTAGTCCGGTCTCTTTCTGGATGCCTTGTACCATGGTGGCAATCTGTTTTGTGGCATGCACGGTTCGATCAGCCAACTTGCGAACTTCATCGGCAACCACGGCAAATCCCCGTCCAGACTCTCCAGCCCGCGCAGCTTCGATGGCGGCATTAAGGGCCAGGAGATTTGTCTGGTCCGCTATGTCACTGATCACACCGATAATGTCACCGATTTCCTCGGACGATTTCGCCAGTTTGCCGATCGTGTCGGCCGATTGCCGAACCTCGGTCTCGGTCCGAACCATTTCGCGAATGGTCTCGGTGACCAGCTGCCCGCCCGTCGAGGCGCAATCGGAAGCACTCTGCGAGACCGATGAAGCCGTACTCGCGTTGGTGGCCGATTCGTGCACAGAGACACTGAATTCCTCGACCGTGGACGATATCTCCGCGATCCGCTTGGCCTGTTCGCGGGCGCCAGCCGACATTTCTTCGGATGAACTGCTGATCTCGGACGCCGCCGAGACCATGCTCTTGCTCTGTTCGCTCAACTGAACGATGATACTGTTCAGGTTGAGCACCATTTGCTTGAAAGCGCGGGCGAGCAGATCCTGTTCAGACTTCGGCGTAATCTCCACGGCAAGATTATTCGCCGCCACCTGCTGCGCGACGCCGACCAGATCTTTGAGATAAGTCATTAGATGGCGAAACGATTCATACAATCGTCCGATTTCGTCTTTGGAAGCGAAATTGACGTCCTGCTGAATGTCACCCAGGGCTATCGCGTTGGCTGATCTGGTCAGTTCAACGAGCGGCCGGGCGATAATCCTGTTACCCAGCCAGACAATCAGCCAGGACAATAGGAACGTAATGGTGATCGTCGCGCCGGACATACGAATAAACCACCAGAACCGCTCGCTCAACGCCGTCAGATCGGAACGGATAATGACGAATCCGATCACCTTGCTCTCAGCGCTGATATCGCGGGAGACGACCAGCTCATCGTTCCTGAATTCATGACTGTTGGCCGCCGGGTAGCTTGTTGGGCCGTACTGGACACTCCTGGGATTGTACTCGGCAAAAATCCGTCCGTCTTTTCGCACGATGGTGGCGGCGACGATATGCGAGTCAAAGCCCAGCGCCGCCAGTTGTTCGGTGGCCGTCGCGGCATCGTCAAAACTCACCGCACTGGCGCAATTGGAAGCCTCCGTTTGAGCGAGAATGGTCAGGTGGTTGACCATCGCGGTCTTCGCAGCGTCGCGGTCATTTACGACAAATATGGCGAAGGCTACCGCCAGCGCGCCAAGCGTAGTTGCCACTATCATAAAGGCAAGTTTGACCTTGATCGGATAATCAACGAATCTCAGCATGACCCGCGCCTTTCTTACGTCGTGGCCTCGTTGCCGGTCGGTCATCGCCCCGTTATATGATCTTCGCCAGCTTGAGGAGATTTGAATTTATCTTGAGTTGGGCATCGCCCACGGCCAGTGTGTTCACTTCGAACCTTACTTTCGGCTTGCCGTCGACGGTTTCTTCGAAGAAGCTCAACATCACGCCGAATTTGGCGAATCCGGCGCAATCGGCTACGGTGAGAACCGGCAGAACGCCGGCTTTCTTGAGTATCTGTGCCAACTCGGCCTTGTCACAGGTCTGGAAGAAGATGATCTGGCACCCCGCATAATTGTCGCCAATCGCCAGCGATTTGACCTCGGTCTTCTTTCCCTCAGCGGTCCGTGCGGCAGCGGCAGTCTTCAATTGCCCCAGGCAACTTGGCGTACCGATCACCCCAATCGTTACCGCACCTGAAGCGTCGGGCCCTTTTCCCGCGGGCCACTCGACGTAATTCGGCAGTTTGACAATGAAGTCGCCCTTGTAACTGTCGTTGTCGGACGATTGTGCGGTAGTGAGCTGTGGTGCGCTCGCGTAGAGTAGGATGGCCAGGGTCGTAATGGCGACAAATCCACGTCTAATGGTTATCTTGTCAGATTCAGAACGGTGCATACGCCTCTCTATTACGCCGTAAGCGACTCTTAAATATATCGGGTAACGATTCTAAAGCTTGATACGCTCGGCCATTCGGAAAAGCGAATTCGCGAAACACGCCATGGGAGCGCCATCCGTTTGTGTTCAAACAATGCACACTGCGGGCTCCGCGCTCGCGAGACACGAACAATTGGTCAGAGCGTCGACTGGCGACGGTCAGGCACCGGCCTGAGTGAGGCGGTTCACCTGATCCGGAGTGAGTCGCAACCGGGTTGCCCCGATGAGGCTCTTGAGCTGGGCCATGGTCGTGGCGCTGGCAATCGGCGCCGTAACACTCGGGCGCGTCAAAAGCCAGGCAATGGCCACCTGACTGGGAGAGGCCGACGTCTCGGCTGCCACCTCATCCAGGGCCGCCAGGATGCGGAAGCCGCGCTCGTTCAGATATTTTTTCACCCGTGTCCCGCGAGGACTCTGCGACAAATCGGACTCGGATCTGTACTTGCCGGTTAAGAAACCGGCGCCGAGAGAGAAGTATGGGATCACGCCGATCTGTTTCTCAAGACAGAGCGCCTCGAGCTCGCCCTCGAAGTCGACTCGGTCGTATAAATTGTAACACGGTTGCAGGCACTGGTACCTGGGGTAGTGCTTTTCTTCACTGATCGCAAGGGCGCTCGCCAGCCGCTCGGCCTTAAAATTCGATGCGCCTATCACCCGCACCTTCCCCCGTTTCACCAATTGATCAAAAGCCGCCAGAGACTCTTCCTGCGGAGCAACCGGGTCATCCTTATGCGCCTGATACAAGTCAATATAATCAGTCTGCAGTCGTCGGAGAGAGTCTTCCACGGCCTGCATGACGTACTCCTTGGCCAGTCCCTTCTTTTCAGGCGACAACTCGTGCCCGACCTTGGTGGCGATGATCACTTTGTCGCGATTGCGGCGCGCTTTCATCCAGCGCCCGATAATCGTCTCCGACTCGCCGCCGGTGCCGGCCGGGAGCCAGGTCGCATAAACGTCGGCCGTATCGATCAGATTGAAGCCGGCATCGACAAACGCGTCGAGCAATTCAAAGGAGGTCGTCTGATCAACCGTCCAGCCAAAGACATTTCCGCCGAAGGCGAGTCGGGCAACGCGAAGATCAGATTGACCAATCGAATGAAATTCCATTTCGTAATACCTCTTCCAAATCCTTCGGCTCGCGCGAACTACAACAGTACCGGGTGAATAAATGCTTGGGGGCAATAAACGGGTTGTGCGGAACAGGGTCAACGATTATCAGCAGAATCAAAACTGAAGAGCAGTAGGCAGAGCGACGAAGAATGGGCGGCTTCTCTGCCGATTTCGGCAAAGAAGCCACCGTCGACCTATGAGAATGCTTATGACGCCACCGACGCCGGCGGAGGCGTATCGTATTTTCGAATGACCTCTTCCGGGATGTGCGCGAGATCAGTCGCCCGCAGATAGTCGGCCATGGTCGTGCCGGTGCACAGCGAATCGATATTCGGCGCGCCGATCCCGTTCGCGGCGTCGCCCAGATGCACGGTGCGGAAATCTATGCTCACGCGAGTATAGCCCGACGTATTCGGCACGCTCGAGTGCAGGTGCGCTGCCGAAAACAATATCAATCCACCGGGCGGACAAATGGGTCGGATCTGCGGATCGAGTTCTACTGTTTCTTCCGGCTTCGGCTGGACGCGCGTATCAACTTTGATATGCTGGGCGGCGTTCTGGCGGCTGGTCTTGTTCCACTCGGCGTAATTGTAGACGCGAGAGCTGTTCTTGAGCGGCGTGTACCAGTATTTGGGATGAAAGGCCAGGCCGTTTTCCGGCACGATGTCAAAAACCGGCAACCACCAGTTCAATTGGAATTGCGGCGCCGAGTACCAAGTGTCACGGTGCGGATGGAAAGCGTAAGCGATACCGGTAGTCAGGTAGTTATCCGAGGTCGAGGTCCGAATGCGGGGGACGTCGAAATAGGTCTGCTGCAGGTCGCAGCCGAACTCGCGGAGCACCGCTTGAAGCAGTCTTTTTGATTCCGGGTGATGAATGAATTTCGGCTTGAAGTCGGCCAGCAGCGCGGCGTATGTCTCGACCGGCATGTCAAACTGGGCGGTACGCGGATCGAGCGGCTTAAAGGCGTCGACTATCATCTGTTTGGCGAAGTCGCAAAGAGCGATGGTCGATGGGCGCGGCGAAAATACGTAGAGCTGGCCCCGGTAGAGCTGTTGGCGACGGATATCATCGCCGACCGACGAGTCATGGAAGATAGTATTCATTATTTAGGTGTCCTCAAAGTGTACCCGGTTCTGCAGTTAACGCAAAAGTATAGGTAATCCGCCGGGCAAAATCAATGCCAATATGGATCGGTAAACTCTGTTAGAGAAGATATCGGCAGGGGACGATTTGAACTGAAGAAGCTCTGGCGTCGTGACACCGGAAACCGAACTGGCCGCAACCGATTGCCGTGTTAACGCGGCCGTGCCAAGTGACCGTCGATGAACCTCCTGCGACAAACGCTGAGCGACATCTGCTCTCCCCATCCGGCTCCTCACTCCACATTCCCATTTTGCCACTTTACAAGTCGGGCCATCTATGTTATACTGGCCGCCTGACAGTGAAAAGGACAGAACGACTTGCCGCCCAACATGTTGCGGCCCAAATAGATAACGCGTCCGACCGACGCCAGGATTTCGAATGGCCAAGTTTGCGAACCAGAACGATATCAAAGTAATCGTCGCCACCGACTGCGGCTCGACGACGACCAAGGCAATCCTCATTGAATACGTAAACGGCGAATACCGGCTGGTGTCCCGTGGTGAGGCACCGACAACGGTCGAAGCGCCGTTTGAAGATGTAACCATGGGCGTACTAAACGCCGTCGCTGAACTCGAAGAACTTATCCGGCCGCAAGATTCTCGACGAGCAGGGCAAGTTCATCAGTCCGGCCAGCGGTCGAACCGGCACCGACGTTTTCATCTCGACATCGTCCGCCGGCGGAGGACTGCAGATGATGGTGGCCGGTGTGGTCCGGTCGATGACGGCCGAATCAGCCGAACGCGCCGCCCTGGGCGCGGGAGCAATCGTGATGGACGTGATCGCGTCCAACGACAAACGTCTCCCCCACCAGCAGATTGAGCGAATCCGCCATCTTCGCCCGGACATGATACTGCTTTCAGGCGGCATCGACGGCGGCACGACCACGCACGTGGTCGAAATTGCCGAACTGGTTTCGGCGGCAGATCCCCGCCCCCGCCTCGGCACGGGGTATAAACTACCGATCATCTACGCCGGAAATGTCCAGGCCCGGGACGCTGTCAAGGAAACGCTCTCTTCCAAAGTTGATCTGCGCATGGTCGACAACCTTCGCCCCGTGCTGGAGCGCGAGAATCTCGGCCCGGCCCGCGAAGAAATCCACGAACTGTTCATGGAACACGTGATGGCACAGGCTCCTGGCTACAAGAAGTTGATGGACTGGGCCGACGCACCGATTATGCCGACTCCCGGCGCGGTCGGATTGATCATTCAGACCATCGCCGAACAGTATAAGATTGAAGCAGTGGGCGTCGACATCGGTGGCGCCACGACTGACGTTTTTTCGGTCTTTCGCCCCGATGGCAAGACGCCGGTATTTAACCGGACGGTGTCGGCCAACCTGGGGATGTCGTACTCGATTTCAAACGTTTTCGCCGAAGCAACCCTGCCGATGGTGATGCGTTGGGTGCCGTTTGTCATGGAAGAACGCGACCTGCGCAACCGAGTCAAGAACAAGATGATCCGCCCGACCACCATCCCGCAGTCGATGGAAGAACTGATTTTCGAACAGGCGATCGCCAAGGAAGCGCTCCGCCTCGCCTTCATTCAGCACAAGAGCTTTGCCTCGGTGCTGAAGGGCGTCCAGCAGCAGCGTACCATCGCCGACGCTTTCGAGCAGTCGGCTTCCGGCGCGACGATTGTGAACATGATGACCCTCGATATGCTCATCGGCTCAGGCGGCGTGCTGTCGCACGCTCCGCGCCGCCAGCAATCGGCGCTCATGATGATCGACTCCTTCATGCCGGAAGGAGTCACCCGACTCGCCGTGGATTCGATCTTCATGATGCCGCAGCTCGGCGTACTGACCGAGGTACAGCCGAAGGCGGCAACGGAAGTATTCGAAAAGGACTGCCTCATCCACCTGGGCACCTGCATCGCGCCGGCGGGGACGAGCAAGAAGCCGGGACCGGTCATGAAATACACGATCGAGCTGCCGGACGGCACCGTGAGCGGCACGCTCAATCATCTGGAAATGAAGCTGTTCAAACTGGGCCTGCAGGACAACGGCCTCCCGAAAACCTGCAAAGCGACCTTTGAGCCGGAGCGTGGCTACAACTGCGGTCTGGGCAACGGCGTAAAGGTTGAGAAGGAGATTCACGGCGGCGTGGTCGGGATCATTCTCGACGGACGGGGCCGCCCGTTTGACCTGTCGCAGCTCAGCGAACAGGAGCGCGTCTCCTACCTGAACAAGTGGATGGTCGAACTTGACATTTATCCGGCCAAAGACGGCGTGATTCTGCGCTGAGAGGACGAGTTGTGAAACGTACCAGTCGTTATGCCATCGTGTCCCTGATTGTCGCTCTGGTGACGTTGGTCGCCGCGGGCGCTTCGGCCGAGTCGTTTGTGTCGTTTAACGGCAAGTTCGCGATTACCTATCCCGCGGGATGGGACCGACTCGACACTCGAACAGTCGATTACTATTTGCAGCAAAACCAGGCCACCGCTGAAATGTATCTGTATGAGGCGGTGTTCGCCCCGGCGACGTCGAACCCCTTCTATGCTGCCGAATACCTCATAGTCACCGTGGATACAGTCGGCGCGCTGTCCACCAAGCAGGTGGATTCGGTTAAGGAATTATTGTCGAAGACCTTCGGCAAGGACATCAAGTACGCGCCGCAAGGGAACTTCCTCACCAACCTGGCGTCCGACCAGCCGACCTTCGACGCGTCGACCAATACTATGTCGGTCCTCAGCCGGGTGACGGAAGGCGGTCAGGCGGTCAAGCGAAACCTGATGGTGATGAAGTTCTACGATCGGGGCATCGCGAATTTCTTTTTCTATGCGCCTGATTCCCTCATGGACAAGAGCATTCCCGAATTCAAAGATATCGTGGCATCGTTCACGACCGACATACAATCCGCTCTGCCAAAGGAAGAAGTAAAGGTCACCAAGGCCGAGCCGGAAAAGAAGAAAGCCAGATGGAATTGGGTTCCGTACAGCGGACTGTTTGTGATTCTGCTCATCGTGATTATCCGGCTTCGCCGCCGCAGAGCAAACAAGTAACCCATCCCGGTTAGAGAAAGGGTAGCCCCATGGGCCACGCGTATACGCCTGGATTAAAAGTAACTGAGAAGATATTGGTGAAGAAAAACCGCATTCTCCCGTTGAAGGGAGACGTGCTGGTCAAGGTCGGTGACAAGGTACAGCCCGACACGGTTGTTGCGCGCACTTTGCTTCCGGGCGCGGTCGTCCCCATAAACGTCGCCAACAAACTGGGCATTCCGCCGGAAGATATCGCCATGCACATGACGAAGAAGGCCGGCGATCCCATCAAGGAAGGCGAGCTCATTGCCCAGTCGACGACGTTGTTCATCTTCAAGAATTCCTGCAACGCCACGATTAATGGGACAATTGAATCGATTTCGCATGTTACCGGCCAGGTCCTGCAGCGAGCCGAACCGACTCCGGTCGAGGTGAAGGCGTACCTCGTCGGAGAGGTGGTCAGCGTGATTCCCAACGAGGGTGTGGTCGTTTCCTGCCAGGCGTCGTTCGTGCAGGGTATTTTCGGCATCGGCGGCGAGGTATCCGGCCCCGTCAAGGTGGCGACGGCTGATCCCAGGACTATCCTCTCGCCGGAACTCATCGTCCCCGAGATGAAAGGAAAGATCGTCGTCGGAGGCTCGATTGTGACAGCGCCCGCACTCAAGAAGGCAATCGAACTGGGCGTCAAAGGGATTGTCGTCGGCGGCTTTGACGATAAAGACCTGCGTGATTTCCTCGGCTACGATATCGGTGTCGCCATCACCGGCTCGGAGGAAATCGGCATCACGCTGGTGGTCACCGAAGGATTCGGCCAGATCAACATGGCCCACAAGACATTCGACTTGTTGAAGAAGCATGAAGGCGAACTGGCGTGTATTAATGGCGCCACACAGATTCGCGCCGGCGTCATTCGACCCGAAGTCGTCGTTCCAAAGATCTCCGAAAAGGCTTTGGCCGCCGACAACGGCGGGCAGGTCGAAGGACTTAAGATTGGTTCGCCGATTCGAATTATTCGGCACCCTTATTTCGGTCAGCTCGGCAAAGTGACCGAACTCCCCTCACCGCTGCAGAAACTGCAATCGGAATCGTCGGCGCGTGTGCTTGAAGTTGAGCTGGAGACAGGTGAGCGAGCTATCGTGCCCCGGGCAAATGTGGAGATGATCGAAGACTAGCTCCTGACGATTGGACTCTGATTACCTCAACCCCTTCTTCGTGTCGAGAGGGGTATTGCCAACAAACCTCACCGCGGACTGACAGTATCGGCCGGTAGATACTGGGTGGTCTCCGGATGCGTCGTCGCCTCCTGAAACGTGTCGACCTCCGCTGCGTCCAGACGAGTGGAATCGGCCGCTTCTTCCGGATGACCCGCCGCCGGCATGTGATCATCTTTTGACTTGCTGCTCGACTTGCACCCCCCAGTCGAAAGTCCAAGACCGATCACTAATAGTCCCGCCAGGATGAGCAGGCGATACATGATCTTTCTCATAGTCGAAAACTCGGAGAAAAGCGGGGAATTATCAACCTTAACTTTGGGTATCAAAAGGGGTGGTTTTTGTTGACCCCCGGGTCGCGACAGGGGTACTTTGTTGATTCGGCCGGGAACGATAGTCCGGCGAGCGTAAACGATTGAGGCACGAAAGCGTAAAAACAGTATGTTCAATGGCTTACCCCCTGTGGCGTTGACCGGTTCGGTCTGGCAAATTCTCGGCGACTCATCAGCCTTCGGCTTGGTGATTATCTCCATCCTAGTGCTTATGTCCATAGTTTCATGGATGATCATACTTATCAAGTGGCGGCAGTTCCGCACGATTCGTCACGATTCCGATCGGTTTCTTACCTTCTATCGCCGTTCGGGACGACTGTCTGATTCGCAGGGGCAGGCCAAAGTATGTGCCGGTTCCCCCCTCGCCCAGATTTTTGCGAGCGGTTACGACGAAGTCACGCAATTGGCCGAACGTCGCGGCGGCAGCAATCCAGGCAGCGCACAAGGGTACACCCTTGACGACAAGGACTACGACATCCTTGAAATGACCATGGAAAAGTCGCTCACCGATGAGGTCGGCAAGCTTGAAAAGAAAAGCGTCTTTCTTGCCACCACGGCCAGCTCCGCTCCATTTCTCGGTTTGCTCGGCACGGTTGTCGGTATCATGGATTCGTTCTGGTCAATTGGCGAGCGCGGCTCCGCATCGTTGGCAATTGTCGCTCCCGGCATTGCCGAGGCGCTGCTTGCCACCATCATCGGTCTAGGTGCGGCAATTCCCGCCGTGATCGCTTTCAACTGGGCCAACAACCGGACCAAGGCGATCAGCGATCAGGCATTCAGCTTCATTCTTGATTTCATTACCCGGGTGAAGAAAGAGAGCCGGTAGATGATGCGCCGCCCGCGACATCGCGTCTATCACCAGATGGCCGACATCAATATCGCCAATCTGGTAGACGTCGTACTGGTCCTGCTCATCATCTTCATGATTTCCGCGCCGCTCCTGCAGTCGGGAATCGAAATCAATTTGCCCAAGACGCGGACGGCGGTGCCGGAAGAGGAAGCTGAAGGGGTCATTCTGACAATAGATAAGAAGGGCGGCATCTATATCAACGACGTGTGGACGCGTTTGGAGAAGTTCGAGGATGCGCTTAAACACGAACTCAAGTCGCAGAACACCAATACGGTTTACCTTCGCAGCGACTCGGCAATTGCTTACGGTGTTGCTATTTCCGTGATCGGACGTATAAAAGAAATGGGCATCGATCAGATCAATTTGGTGACCGGTCATCAGGAATCAGGTCGTCGCACCCGCAACCAGGGACGATGAAACGAGAATTCGCATATTCAGTGGCGCTCCATCTGGCCGTCGTAGCCGCGACCTTAATTACTATGCCGTTCAGCGTTAAGCCAAAGATTGATCCGGGTGAAGTGATTCATGTCAGCCTGACATCGTTCCGGGCCCCGACACCGCCCACGCCGGTGCCTCCATCACCTACGGTGCCAAAGGCGGTAGTCGCACCCCAGAAGGCTGTACCGGTAAAGCAGCCGGACGCTAAGACGCTGCCCAAAAAGAAGACCGAACAGGCAAAGCCGAAGAAGCAGGAGAAGAAACCGTACCGCGAATCGCCGGAAGAAGGAGCTGAAGATGTCGCGGGAACAGCAACGGGCTCTACCGAAATCAAGGAAGCGGCCGGGTCACCGTTTGCCGGAGCGAGGACCGACAACCCAAATTTTCAGTACGATTACTGGTTCGACCAGGCCTTTTACAAGTTGAATGCGAATTTCAAAAGCCCGGTAGACGTCCAGGGGAAGCTGGTCTGCGTGATTCACTTTCAGATTATTCGCTCGGGAAGAGTAATTCAGGCAACAATCGATCAGGGATCGGGTATCCGGGCGTTTGACGATGCGTGTTTGAATGCGGTCTATCGCTCCGCACCCTTTCCGCCGCTACCGCGTGAATACGGCGATGAAATTATCGGAATGTGGATTCCGTTTACCAATCAGTTTTGAAGGATGTAAGGCAACGCATGAAGTATATCGTTTTTCTTTTCGCCCTAATTGCCGGGTCGGCAGCTCTGGCACAGGACCAATTTGACGAGTCCCAGCACATTTATTTCGACACCATTCGCGGGACGTTTGAAGCTACCCCTATCGGCGTCGACGATATGGATTACATCGGGCTGCAATATATCTCGCATGAAGACTCGATGCTCATGCAGGATATAACCGGTGTGGTGCGGAGAGATCTCGACTTCTACGCCGATTTCCGGCTGGTGCTCATCGACAGCTTCTACTTGAAGACGTACGAGATCATGGAACTTGATCTCATGGGCTGGCTGCGACTCGGCGCCACCCGACTCGTGCGTCTCGAGGCGGAATTCCCCGGCCCGAACATGCACGTCTACTGGAAGCTGTTCGACACCAATACCAAACAGCAGTTCGCCAAGGGCGACCTCGAGTACAACCGGACCATGTGGCGCGATCTGGCCCACGAGATAGCCAACGAGATCGTCAAGACACTCACCGGCGACGCCGGCATATTCCGTACCAAGATCGTTTATGCCCGCTCCAACAGTAAGGGAAAAGAACTCTACATGTCGGACTACGATGGCGCCAATGAGGAACAGCTGACCAAAAACGGCTCCATCAACATATCGCCGACTTTTCATCCCGCCAAAGAGGAAGTCTACTTCACCTCCTATCTCGACGGTGAACCACACCTGTACAAAGTGAATATCCAGACCAAGCAGGTCACCAAGATCGCCAGTTTCCCCGGCATAGTCGCCGCGCCGGCGGTCGCACCCGACGGCAACCGGCTCGCCTGTGTGTTGACAAAAGATGGGAATTCCGAGCTGTACATTCTCGACCTGAAGGGCAAGGTTATCAAGCGTCTGACTAACACCCCGGCCATCGAATCAGCCCCCACCTGGTCACCTGACGGCCGCTGGCTTGCTTTTACGTCCGATCGCACCGGCACACCGCAAATTTATCTCTGCGATCAGGAGGGTCAGAGCGTCAAACGCCTGACTTTCGAAGGAAAGTACAATGATTCGCCGAAATGGTCGGAACGCGGTGACCGGGTGACCTTTGTGAGCCGAACACAATTCGGCCGCTTCGATCTGGCATCCATCGACACGTCCGGCCAAGGGTATCGTGTGATGACCGAATTCGGGCAGAACGAGAATCCCAGTTTCTCGCCCGACGGAAAGCACCTGATCTTCTCCTCCACTCGGCTCGGTAAACCGGACATCTACATGGCCGACGCTACCGGCCGGAATCAAAGGCGCATAACCACATCGGGGAATTGCACTAACCCCGCCTGGGGGCCGATTCGGCAATAAGAACGGGCCAAACGGTGAGTTTGCGCGTAATAAAAGAGTGACCGTCGTCCAGATTTGCCTCACCGGTCAAATTTTTCCGATTTTTGTTGACCACTGTCAACAGGACCTTTTAGATTGGCGCACATGGATTTGAACTATTAGTTTTTAATGCTATCGGAGGGTTTTACCGCGATGAGAAAGTCCCTTTTTGTAATCCTTCTGGCGGTGATGGCTCTGGCTGTTTGGGGTTGTCCCAAACCGAAAACGCAGCCCGAAGCTCCGATCACAACCACTCCCACGGTGAAAGAAGAACCGAAGACTCCTGAGGTCAAACCTGTAGAAGAGCCGAAGCAGGCCCTTACCGAGTCTCAGTTCGAAACCGTTTACTTCGATTTCGACAAATATAATCTTCGCCCGGATGCCCGCGCGGCGCTGGATCACAACTACCAGCTCATGAAGGACTATCCGTCGGCGATCATCAAGATCGAGGGTCACTGCGACGAACGCGGCACGGTTGAATATAACATCTCGCTCGGCGAACGTCGTGCCCGCGCCGCTATGGACTACATTGCAGGGTTGGGCATCAATGGCAGCCGCCTGAGTGTGATCAGCTACGGCAAAGAGCGTCCGGCCGTCCCCGGAAGTAACGAGGATGCCTGGGCAAAGAACCGCCGTTGCGAATTCCGCGTCGTGTCACAGTAACCGACGCCAGCAGGGACATCGGTATGCAGACAATATCTTACAAGTACAGGGCCGTTGCCTTCGTGGCAACGGCTCTAATCGTCGGAGCGGCCATCTCGGGCTGCGTCACCAAGCGTGACATCGACACCCTTCAGGAACAGGTCGGCCGGGTCGAGGAACAGAACAAGCAGGTTCTCGCCGCCGTGACCCGAATGGATTCGCTCACGGTCAGTGGCTCGGAATCGGACACGCGGCTTCGCAATGAACTGCGAACTTCGGTCAACGAACTTCAGTCGCAGATCGCCAAGCTGCTCGAGAACTATAACGAGTTGGCTGAGAAGATCGACAAGCTGGGACGGGGATCTTCCCGTGGCACGGTGGGTAGCTCACCCGGTGTTCAACCGGGCGGACCCGGCGCGCTTCCCCAAGTCAATGCCGAATGCCAGAACATGTACGACAGCGCCTTCGTGTTGATGCGGGCCGGCAACTACGACAATGCCATCGTCCAATTCCAAAAATTCCAGCAAGCTTGCCCGACATCCGAAAACGTCGGTGACGCCGTCTACTGGATCGGCGAAAGCTACTATCAACAGAAAAAGTATGTGGAAGCTTTCGACCAATTCCAGGGATTGGTGAACAACTTCAAGAGTTCCGAACGTGTTCGCCAGGCACTCTACAAGATGGCCCGCTCCAAACAGGAACTGGGCAAGCCTGCCGAAGCCAAGAAGCTCTACCAGCAGGTCATCAACGAATTCGGCAATACGCTTGAGGCCGAGCAATCGAAGGAGCGTCTGAAAGACCTCAAATAAGATGGCGCTCGACAGACTGACGATTCGAATTGACACCCCGTCCGATAGCCTTCCGCCCGGACGGGGTTTTTATCAGATTGAGGAGGACATTCTCTTTGTCCCGATCAGTCGGCAACCTCATAGCAGGACCGCCTTTTTCTCCTTCCTCGAGTCAGAAATCGTCCGCCTGGACATCGACCGGACCGGCCGGCTGCTCTTCGCAGAAATTTCGCGCTCCAGACGGCTCTGGGAGGTCATTCCCGATCTGAAAGCACCGGCCGCGGCCTCGTTATGCGGACATCCGGTGGCTCGATTTCCGCGAACAGTTCGTCGAGCCGCACATTCTCACTAATCAGAAGCGAGACGTAGTCTGCATCCAGTTCGCTGACCGGCCGGCCGCCAGAATCCAATCACTGGCTAGTTCAGTCGTTCTCGAAAGCGATGCCGCTAATACGGCCGTCCGCCTATGGGTAACGGAAATTGTCGATGATGTCGCCGGTCGGCACATCGCCGCCTTTCGGCACGCCGATCACCAGTCACCGCACGAGATATGATTGACAGCGCCCAAAGCGACAGCATAGATTAGCGTCATGGCCAAACCCAGCGCTCGCCTCACCGACGAATACGAAAAGCTCAAGGCTGAGATCAATCACCACAGCCGCCTTTACTACGTTCAGGATCAACCGGCGATCAGCGACGCCGAGTACGACAAGCTGTACGACCGGCTTCTGGAAATCGAGAAGGAATATCCTGAGCTGATCACGCCCGACTCACCTTCGCAGCGCGTGGGGGCGGCCCCGTCCAAACGCTTCGAGCCGGCCGAACACCGCGTGCCGATGTTGTCACTGCAAAAGGTGACCACGGAGGAAGAGTTTACCGAATTCAACCGGCGCGCCTCGGAGATTCTGGAAACCACGGCCCAGATCGAGTATGTCACTGAACCCAAACTCGACGGCCTGGCGGTCGAGTTGGTATATGAGAAAGGCGAGTTCATACTGGGATCGACGCGCGGCGATGGTTCAGTAGGCGAAACGATCACCGCCAATCTCCGGACGATTCGCAACATTCCTCTCAAGCTCTCCCCTGCCGTAGCGAAGGCTTACCCGCTTCTGGAAGTACGCGGCGAGGTAATCATGCGGCGCTCGGCCTTCAACAAGCTCAACGAGCAGTTGGCCAGCCAAAGACCTGCCCCCGATGGCCAATCCTCGCAACGGAGCCGCCGGGTCGGTGCGGCAGCTCGACCCGAAGATCACAGCGTCACGCAACCTCATCTTCTTCGCGTACGGTATATCGGAAACGACTTTCCCCAAGCTTACCACACAGAAGGCCGCAATGGACATGCTGGCCACCGAAGGCTTCACGACCAACGAACATATGCGAGTCGTGCGCGGCATTGCGGGAGTCTCCAGCGAATTTGAACGGCTCACCAACATCAGACCTTCGCTGGATTACGATATCGACGGCATGGTCGCCAAGGTCAATGACTTCGCTTCCCAGCGGACACTGGGTCAAATATCCCGAGCTCCTCGCTGGGCAGTCGCCTGGAAATTTACGGCCGAGCTGGCCGAAACGATTCTTGAAGGCGTGGAGTTTTCCGTCGGCCGAACCGGAGTAGTTACCCCCATCGCCAGACTCAAGCCGGTTCGGGTGAGTGGCGTCGTCGTGTCCAATGCTTCACTGCACAATGAAGATGAGCTCAACCGACTCGACGTTCGCATTGGCGACACAGTCATCATCCGCCGCGCCGGTGAGGTGATTCCGGAAGTTGTGGAGGTGGTCGCCGAGAAACGGCCGGCCGGTGCCAAACTCGCCCGCTTCCCCAAATCGTGCCCATCGTGCGGCGAGCCGATTCATCGGGCGGAAGGCGAGGCAGCTTACCGCTGCTCGAATATCGCCTGTCCCGCGCAACTCGAGGGCCGCTTGATCTATTTCGCCTCAAACGGCGGAATGGAGATCGACGGTCTCGGCGACAAGCTGGCCAGGCAGATGCTCCAGAACGATCTGGTCCGCGACCCGGCTGACATCTACTTCCTCACGAAGGATCAACTTCTGACGCTTGAGTTGATGGCCGACAAACGGGCCCAGAATCTCCTCGACGCCATTGACCGCTCTCGTCAGGCCGAGCTTCCGAAGATCATCAGCGCGCTCGGGATTGTGGGGGTCGGTGAGGCTGCGGCTCGCGTCCTGTCCGAGCACTTCGGGACGTTTGATGCCCTGCAGAGAGCCACGACTGAGGATCTGAGTCAAATCGGCGGCATCGGACCGGTGATCGCACAGAATATCGTTGAATTCTTCGCGCATGCCACCAATAGAGCGATGATCGCCAAGATGCGGAAAGGGGGCGTGAAATTCCCTCCCTTCCAGGCTAAGAACGCCGATGGTGCACTGAAGGGAAAGACGTTTGTAATCACCGGCACGCTCTCCCAGCCTCGCAATCATTTCAAGAACCTGATAGAGCAGAACGGCGGCAAAGTGGCCGGATCGGTATCCAAAGCAACTGATTTTGTGCTGGCCGGACTCGACCCGGGCTCAAAATTGGATCAGGCGAAAAAGCTTGGCATTCGCACTTTGGACGAAGACGAATTCACCCAGATGCTCTGATTATCTCAAGCCGTTTAGTTTCTCGATGATGACTGTTCGGATGGCCTGCAGTGCCTTGCCACGGTGGCTGACGAGGTTCTTCTCGTCGAGCGTCAACTCGGAAAACCGCCTCCCGAGCGGCGGAAAGACAAAGACCGGATCGTAGCCGAAACCGCCATTCCCGACAATGTCCGATGCTATTAACCCGTCGGCTTTTCCCTCCACCGTGTCCACTGCGCCGTCACTCCACACGATGGCCATGACACAGCGAAAGCGCGCGGTTCGCCGCTCGGCCGGTACCTCTCGCATGCTTTGAATCAATTTCCGATTGTTGTCTGCGTAAGTGACATTCTCGCCGGCGTACCGCGATGAGAAGACGCCCGGTGCGCCGTCCAGCGCGTCGACTTCAAGCCCGCTGTCGTCGGCCAACGCCGGTAGGTCGCAGAATTCGGCGACGGCTCTTGCCTTGAGAATCGCGTTTTCCTCGAGCGTCGCGCCGGTTTCCTCCGGGTCAGGAAACTCGAGAAAATCGCGACGGGTCAGAATGGTGATCGGGAGGTCCTCCAGGAGGTGGCGGATCTCCCTGATTTTATCCTCGTTGTTGGTGGCCAGAACCAGCTGCATGGATTGAATGTACGGATTGGACAGGCCAATTCAAGCCAAATCCGGGACTTGGTCGGACCGGCCCACACCTGCTTTCATCGAACATACTCCGGACAATCTCGTATGAGAAATGGGCGGAATAGCGAAGGGAATCCAGCCGTGTTCACTTTTGTTGTTTGGATGATACTGCTCGTCTTGTGCTGGCCGCTGGCGCTGCTGGCATTGATCCTCTATCCGATAGTCTGGCTTTTCCTTCTGCCGTTCAGGCTGCTCGGCATTGCCGTCGCGGGAGTGCTCGAGCTTTTCCGGGCCATCATCTTTCTTCCCTCCCGTTTGCTGGGTCAGCGCCGTCACGCCTGATTCGCACCGACACTGACCATCAAAATAAAAAAGCCCATCCTTGCGGGGTGGGCTTCATTTTCGAGCCAGACTCGTGTCCGACTCGGAACCTCGGCAAAGCCTACTTTTTGGTCTTTTTCGGCTTCTTGGTTTCCTTTTTGCCTTTGTCTTTCCCTTTTGCCATGGTGGGCCTCCTTAAAGAGTAGGTGTTAAACATACCCGACCGTCGAGGAGACATCTCCCGACGACCAAGTTCAGTTGTGATGTCAGCATCCCTGTGCTCGCATCGTTCTTCTGACCCATCGCTCCTCGCGCGTGCGCAGCACGAAGAGTCTTAGGGGGGACCAGCTTTTGTCCCCTGGCTTACGTCAGAGAAAATATAACTTGTTGAATACTACGCAAGTACTTTTAAACCGGACAGGGCCGTTTCGGCCTGGAATCTCACCGAGGTAATGCCGAGTTTGTCGATCCCGCTTGCCGCCGGCGACATTTGGAAGGGATACTTTTGGCCGTGGTGTCGATTGCCGGGGGATTCCGTCAATGCGTCGCGACGAGGTGTGCGACCTCGGACCGGGATAGGACGGCTGCGGGAAGTGTGCGACAGCAAGTGTCATGGCCCCTGCAGAAACTTGTCACTCAAATGCACACTTGTCAGAGGGGCCCCGCACAGGCCGTTGCCGCACAACGCCGATAAACTCTCCGGCGGCGGGTACACGAATTGCTGCAAATGTATTTGATCCAGTCTACATTGCAACCTGACTCAGTAACGCACCAAGAGGAGGAGCAGTATGGTAAGAGGGCGAATTCTCGCCGGTATTATGGTGGCGATTCTTCTGGGCGTGACCAGCTCGTTCGCGTTGCCCAACCTGATCGTCAATGGCGACTTCAGCAGCGGCCTGAACGGATGGCAGACCTCAAGCCCGGCTTCGAACGTCTTTACGTCGAACTCGTGGATGGGGTACGGCAGTCCGAGCGGTGACAATTCCCCGTGCGCCGTGCTGTTTAGCGATGACAATCACCCGAATCCGGAGTTGCATCAGGTGTTAAATCTGCCTACCAACAAGCAGTTGACCCTGAGGTTTGACTTCACACTCATCACCAATGAGCTTTCGTGGGGCGACGATTTCCGAGCGCAGATCAATGTAGGGTATCCAGGAGGTGGAGGTTTCAATCCGATCTTCTCGAAAGGGACGGGCGGAGGCGATTGGCAGACCGACCAGTGGGGCCAGCGCTATTACTCCATGAAAGGGTTCACCTACGATCTCACCGGGTGGAGCGGGACCCAGGATTTCTACTTGTTCTATTTTGCTCTGGGGTACGGTCCGGACCAGGCCAGTTCAGCTATGCTGCTGGATAATGTCCAGATCGTTGCTACTCCGGAACCAGGGACAATTAGCCTCCTGGCCCTCGGTCTCGGCTTGGTTGCGCCGATGGTCTGGCGCCGCAAGAAGCACTAGCGGCTTCTACGGCATCACACGGGCCTGCGCCGGCGGAGAGACATCTACGTCGGCGCTTCCTTTTGCCCCACTTTTGTCCTCGCAAAACTGGATGATTTCAACTCCGCTTCCACCCCCTTGACCACCACGCCGCCGGGACCGTATACTCTTGTTGTGCGACTATCAAAATCATGGCCTCTGTCTGTCTGGCAACCAGCCTTAGTTGCCGGCCTCTTCCTCTTCATGTCCGGCTGCAGCGACGAATCACCGACTGCTCCGCAGTCGAGCGCTCCTGACGGGATCGAACCTGCCGCCGGCAAATGGCGCACCTGGGTGATCACGGACGGGAGAGCATTCCGACCGGAGTTTCCTGACTCCCCATCTACGGCTGAGGAACTCGCTCAAGTGCGCAGCTATGTCAGCCAGCGCACCCCTCAGATCGAGACCGAGATTGACCACTGGAACGAGGGAACTGTCCTCCGCTGGGATGAAATCAGCCGCGCCATGGTGGCCTGGGATTCGCTCAACCCGCCGCGGGCCGCCCGCGCCCTGGCACTGGTTTCTGTCGCGATGTACGATGCCATGGTAGCTGCGTGGGACGCCAAATATGCTTACCGGCGCCCGCGTCCATACGAATATCCAAGTGCACCGCAGACGTATGGAACGCTCGTGAACACGCCGTCATTTGTCTCGGAACGTGCCGCCATCGGCGGCGCGGCTCTGACCGTGCTCAAGTATCTGTACCCATCTAAGTCGGACTCCCTCTCAGCGATCTACGACAGTTCCTGCGTCTGTGACCTTTACGCCGGTGTACACTTCTCTACTGACGTAACTGAGGGGACCAAGTTGGGTTTTGCGGTTGGCGCGGCGGTGGTCGCACGTGCCGAGGCGGACCACTCCGACATCACTGTGGCGCCGACTCCTCCAGTCGGGCCGGGGTATTGGGTTCCCACTCCTCCGGCGTACAAAACCAATCCAACAGAACCGGGTGCGGGCCAATGGACCACATGGATTATTCCCGCCGGTGCGGCCGTCCGTCCCGGTCCACCGCCTGCCTTCGGAACGCCGGAGTTCGATGCCCAGGTGACCGAGGTTTGGCAGACCTGGCGAGATCTGACTTACGATCGATATCAAATGGCCGTTGTATGGGAAGACGGTTTGGGCACCTTTGGCCCGCCCGGCCGCTTCAATCTTATTGGATGTGAAATGGGGCACGAACACGAGTGGTCGGAGCCGCGCATGGCGCGCATGCTGGCTCTCTTGGGGACGGCGCAAGCTGACGCCTTTATCGCCTGCTGGGATGCCAAGTATGTCTATTGGACGGATCGCCCGATTACCGAGGTCCGCCGGATGTACGATCCGCTCTGGCTCTCACCAATAACAACACCGGCCTTTCCCGCTTATCCGTCAGGACATTCCACCACTGCCGGTGCCGCGGCCGTGATACTCAGCTATCTTTTCCCGGATCAGGCCGTGGATATTCAGCAGATGGCCCTTGAAGATATGGTTTCTCGCCTCTACGGCGGCGTTCACTATTCGGTGGATAACTACACCGGCTTCGGGATGGGGTCGGCCATCGGCCTTCGCGCCATCCAGATTGCCGAACACGACGGATCACAGTAGAAAAAACGACAGCCCCAGATGATCCTTCATCCGAGGCTGTCGCCGCAGTGGTGCTCAGGCACCGTTGTTACTTGTGAGAGTCCTTTGTTCCTTCTGAGTCTGTCGGCGGCGCCATTTTAGCCAGATAATCTCTGGGCGAGGTATCAAACTTCGCCTTGCTCTCCGCATCAGCGAAGTAGAGGCGTCGACCTTCGAAGTAGGATTCGAACTTCTTGTCGATCGGTTTGCCCGACACTGGATCGGTGGCTTGGATATTCTGGAAAAGGACTCCCTGCGCCGCCGCCTTCTTGAAATAGGTATCCGGATCGGCTTTCAATTTCTTCGAACAACCGCCACAGCAGTGATATACTCGCTGTCCTTGTATATCAGTGTAAGCGGCCGAGTCGATCTTCCCGCCCATCACAGGGCAGGTCGTCTGCGCCGTGAACTTAAGGGGTGCGCCAGCGGCCTTGGCCTTGGCCGTGTCCGATCCCGCCAACGCCGAGCCCGCACAGAGCGCACCGAGGGTCATGAAGCACAATGCCGTATTCACAATCTTCATTTGTATCTCCTTCCAGTTCAGAGTCCTTTACTATGGGGAGTTATCAATTTGCATGCCAATTGAAAGTTGTTCCGTAAGTCACTTAAATTAAATAACATGCGATTCTCAATACTCCTATATCCCCGAAAGGAAACCGAGAATATTAGCGCCCGTTGAAGAATATTCTCCATTCCTCCGATATTATCTTCTTATACTATCAGCGACATGCGTCCATGTTCATGAGCAGCTTATCGAGGCGATATGCGCAAAGGAACACAAATCAAAATCGGCATACTCGTAGCTGTCGTTGCCCTGACAGTGGGGATCCATTACGGCTGGATCCTGGAGCTCATCTTTGGTCATCACGATTGGGTTCACGCCGTACACTCCCGTTTCTGTTATATCCCCATCGCTATCGCGGCCGCCTGGTTCGGCATACGAGGCGGCGTGGCCACAGCGGCGGTCATTTCTCTACTGGTTGTGCCCTATCTTTTGAATCCGGGCATGCACCCGATGGACCTGTCCGGTGAACTGGTTGAGATCTTCTTCTATTTTGCCATCGGCATTCTCATTGGCGCGCTGATCGATCGGGAGATGCTCCTTCGTCGCCGCCAGGAACAAACCCAGTTGCAGTTGGAACGGTCACACCAATTGTCATTGGTCGGCCGTATGGCAGCGGGTGTGGCGCACGAGATCAAAAACCCGTTGGCCTCTATCAAGGGCGCCGTGGAAATTCTAGCCGATCCATCGGTCGACACCGGTTCGCGCGAAGAATTCTCGAAAATCGTCTCCAGAGAGATTAAGCGAATCGACGGCACGGTCAAAGAATTTCTTACTTTTGCCCGCCCGAAGGAAAGTAAGATTGAAATCCTTAATCTCAGCGAGGTGGTAAGTGCGACCATCCGGCAGGCGGAACCTCAGCTCGCGGCAGGGCAGATGACGATTTCCAGCGAAATTGCCCCCAATATCAAGTGCCCGGGTGATGCCGAGAAACTGCACCAGGTAGTGCTGAATCTACTGCTGAATGCGATGGAGGCATCGGCGGACGGCTCCACCATTCATGTAACTCTGGACCTGCATCATTATGATGAATTGCGGGTGCATCTGACCGTCCGAGACGAGGGACGGGGCATTGATCCCGCCGACGTCGACAAAGTTTTCGAGCCGTTTTTCACTACCAAGGCCACCGGCACCGGGCTGGGGCTGGCTGTCGTTAAGGCGATCATAGACAATCACCGGGGGACAATCACGCTGACGAGTCGACCCAATGAAGGCACGATTGTGACGATTGCGCTTCCGGAGACAACCACATGAACAGTCCGATTTCGATCCTGCTGGCCGACGACGATGCCGCCCTGCGCAGAGTCATCCAGTTCAAACTCCAGCGATTGGGATATGAAGTTACGGCGGTCGGCGACGGTCAGGAGGCGCTTGATGAAATAGCCCGTCACCCCTTTGACCTTCTGCTCTCCGATATGAAGATGCCGAGAGTTACCGGTCTGGAGCTGCTGGAGCGCGTACGCATTATCCGCCCCGACCTGCCCGTCGTGTTAATCACCGCCTTTGCCGACGTGCGTCAAGCGGTCGATGCGGTGAAGCTGGGCGCCTTTGACTACATCACCAAACCGTTTGAAGACGACCAGCTCCTGCTCGCTATTGAGAAAGCCGTCAAATTTCGTCGGCTGACTGACGAAAATCGACAGCTCAAAGAAGAATTGAAACGGGCTCGACCGTCCCGCCCTTTGCTGGGGATTTCCCCCCGCTTCAAAGAACTACTGGCCCTCGTCGAGAAGGTTGCCCCCACGGATGCGACAGTCCTCATAACGGGCGAATCGGGCACGGGCAAGGAATTGATTGCGCGCGCAATCCACGAACAGAGCGGCCGCGCCGGCAAGCCGCTCATTGCCGTCAATTGTGCGGCCATCCCTCGCGATCTGATTGAATCCGAGCTCTTCGGTCACATGAAGGGATCCTTCACCGGAGCGATCAAAGACAAGCGCGGGAAATTTGAACTGGCCGAAGGGGGCACACTCCTCCTCGATGAGATCAGCGAACTGAATATCGAGCTGCAGGCGAAGTTGCTCCGGGTGATACAGGAACGGGTGGTTGAACCAGTCGGGGCTGAGGTACGGCGAGAAATAGATGTCCGCCTCCTCGCGGCCACCAATGTCGATCTTCGAGAGAAGATCGCCGCGGGGAAGTTTCGCGACGATCTCTACTACCGCTTGAATGTCATCCCGGTCTACGTACCGAGTCTACGGGAGCGTAAAGAGGATATCGCCCTTCTGGCGAGCGAGTTCATCCGGCGGCTGGCAGCGCCGAAAAACGTCGCGATGTCTCCGGAGCTGGTCGCCATACTCCAGCAGTATGAATGGCCGGGCAATGTGCGAGAACTGGAAAATCTCATCGAACGTATGGTGATCCTTCGCAAAGCCGATACCCTGACACCGGAGGACTTGCCGCCCGATTTCGGATCGCTCTCGCCCCATTCGCGCCAACAACTATCGACCGGCCGGCACCTGACTTTTCATGAAGCCGAGAAACAGTTAATTGTCGATGCACTCAACCGTTTTGGGGGTAATAAGTCGCAGGCGGCACAATATCTGAATATCCCGCGACATATTCTTGTCTATCGGATGAAGAAGTACGGGATGTCCACTCCTTCAGGAGACTAGTCCACCGGTAAAAAACAAACGGCAGGTGTGTGCACCCGCCGTTCGGTAATTCGGATCGTCCAAGGTGACTAGAGGGTCACATCATCCTGCGTCTGCACAGCTTTCAGCAAGTCACGCGCAATGACCAGGCGCTGTATTTCCGACGTCCCCTCACCGATTTCACACAGCTTCACGTCGCGCCAGATTCGTTCCGCCGGATATGGCCCGGTGGTAAAGCCGATCCCCCCGAGAATCCCGATCGCCGTCGCCGCCGCACGGGTACCCACTTCCGAGGCATACAACTTGCACATCGCCGACAATCTTCCATACGGTACGCCGGCGTCTTTCATGATTGATGCTTCGTAAATCATCAGTCGCGCCGCCGTAATCTCAGTCGCCATGTCGGCCAGTTTGTGCTGAATAGCCTGGTTTTCCGCGATCGGTTTGTCGAACTGCTTGCGCACGGCGGCATATTTCAGCGCACAATCAAACGCTCCTTGCGCCAAACCGAGCGCCATGGCGCCGATGGAGATCCGCCCACCATCAAGCGTGATCAACATCTGCTTGAATCCATGGCCAACTTCGCCCAGTTGATTTTCCACCGGCACCTTCATGTCATCGAAATGAAGGAAAGCAGTGTCGGAGCCGCGCAAACCAAGTTTGTTCTCTTTCTTCCCCACGGCGTAGCCGGGAAAATCCCTTTCAAAGACAAAAGTCGTGATGCGTTTGTCGGTCGGGTCCTGCGACGTCCTGGCTGTGCCAATCGTGGCAAATGCCTTGGTCGCCGACGTTATCCAGCACTTGCTGCCGTTGACCACCCAATGGTCGCCTGCCTGCTTGGCAAAGGTCCGCGTCCCGCCTGCGTCGGACCCGGCATCCGGCTCGGAAAGCCCGAACGCCAGCAGTTCTCCCTTGGCCGCACGCGGCAAAAATTTCTGCTTCTGCGCCTCGGTGCCGAATTTTAGTATTGGAAATGTCCCTAGCGAATTGTGCGCGGCGATCATGATGCCGGTAGAGCCGCAGACACGCGACAACTCCTCGACCGCAATAATATACGAAAGTGTGTCGACAGGCTTGCCGCCGTATTGTTCCGGGATTAAAGCGCTGAGCAGCCCCATCTCGGTGAGCGGTCCCATATGCTCATTCGGAAAGCGCTGTTCCTCGTCGAGGACAGCCGCTTTCGGTTCGATCACTTCTTTACAGAAGGCGCGCATCTTCGCGCGATAGTCCAGGTGCTTTTTTTCGAGCAACGCGTCCTCCGTTAATCCTTCAGCAGGTCCCGTGAAATGACCATGCGCTGCGCTTCCGACGTTCCTTCGTATAATTCGGTCACGCGGGCATCGCGGAAATAGCGTTCAACCGGATATTCCTTGATATAGCCATAGCCGCCGTGAATCTGTACGGCCTCGTTGCAGACGTAGTTCGCCATCTGCGAGCAAAAGAGCTTGGCCATCGATGCCTCGCGGTGAACCGGCTGATTGGTGTCTTTCAACCAGGCGGCGCGATAGCCGAGCAGCCGACCGGCGTCCAGACGCATCGCCATGTCGGCCAATTTGAACTGAATGGCCTGGAAATTGGCAATCGGCTGATCGAACTGTTTGCGTTGCTTGGAATACTTGATCGCTTCCTCCAGTGCCGAACGGGCAATCCCGATCGCCTGGAACGATACCCCGATACGCCCTGAATTGAGAATCGACACCGCCATGCGGAAACCGTCCTTGAGATGCCCCAGGACATTTTCCTTCGGTACTTCCACGTCCGAGAAATTGATCTCGCGCGTGTCCGACGCCTTGATGCCGCATTTCCGCTCCGGTTTGCCGAGCGTAATTCCCTTCGTCTCTTTGTCGACGACAAAGCAGGAGATACCTCGCCGCCCTTCGGCCGGATGGGACTTGGCAAAGACAATCAACACACCGGCATACTTCGCATTTGTCACGTAGCTCTTGGTGCCGTTGATGATGAAGCTGTTCCCTTTTTCCGTGGCCGTCGTCTGCAGCGAACCGACATCCGTTCCGGCGTTTGGTTCGGTGATACAATAGGCGCCGATCTTCTCTCCCGCGGCCATTTTGGGAAGATATTTCTTCTTCAGTTCGTCCGACGCAAAGTGCTTGAGGATTTCGCACGTAAGGGAGTTGTGTACCGATAGCATAATGCCGAAACCAGCTGAAGCAGCGCAGATTTCCTCAAGCACGCCCATGAACGACGTCGTGCTCATCCCCAATCCGCCGTACTCTTCCGGCGCGGTAAAGCCGAAGTACCCGAGGTCGGCGCATTCTTTGATGAGATCGTCCGGCGTCTTCTCCAGTTCGTCCATCTCCATGGCGATGGGAAATATCCGTTTGACCGCCAGATCCCTGGCCATCTGTTTCAGTTCGAGATCTTCATCGGACAGATGAAATTCCATTCAGCCCCTCCTCAATCATGCGTACACGTAGAAGCCACGGCCGGACTTGCGTCCCAGGTGCCCGGCATGGACCATTTTCTTGAGCAACGGGCAGGGGCGATACTTCGACGTGTCCAGCCCGCTGTCCATTACCTCCAGGATATTTAAACAGACGTCGAGGCCGATGAAGTCGGCCAGGGTGAGCGGTCCCATCGGATGTCCCATACCCAGTTTCATCACTTCATCGATCGACTCCACTGTCCCCACGCCCTGCCAATAGGCGTAAATGGCCTCGTTGATCATCGGCATCAGAATGCGATTGGAGATGAAGCCGGGGTAATCGTTCACTTCGACCGGCGTCTTGCCCAGTTTCACCGACAGGTCGCGAATAAGCGCAATCGTTTCATTGCTGGTCACCATCCCGCGAATCAACTCAATGAGCTGCATCATCGGCACCGGATTCATGAAATGCATGCCGATGAACTTGTCCGGCCGCCGGGTTGTCGACGCCAATTGCGTGATCGGCAGCGACGACGTGTTCGACGCGAAAATCGTTTCCTTAGGACAGAGATCTTCGAGTCGTCCGAAAATATCACTCTTCAGCTTGAGTACTTCCGGCACCGCCTCGATGACGAGTTGCGCATTTTTTGATTCGTGAAGATCGGTGGTGGTCTTGATCCGGGCCATGGCCGCCGCTTTGTCAGCTTCGGTCAACTTGCCCTTCTTGATGAATCTATCAAAACTGCCGCTGATGAAATTGACCGCCTTCTCCAGCACAGTCGATTGAACGTCAATGAGCGTCACCCCGTAGCCGTACGAGGCGAACACCTGCGCGATGCCATTGCCCATGGTACCGCTGCCGATAATGGCCACATGCTTGATGTCTTCCAGTTGCATACCGTTGTTCCCGGACTCGGTCCCAATTACACCAGTTCTATAGCCAGAGCCACCGCGTTCCCGCCGCCAAGGCAGAGAGTCGCGAGGCCAGTCTTCTTGTTGCGATCCTTGAGCGCATAGATCAGCGTCGTGAGAATACGCGTCCCCGAAGCGCCGATCGGATGGCCCAGCGCTATGGCTCCGCCATGCACGTTGACCCGGTTCCAGTCCCAGCCGAGACCGATGCCATCGGCCAGCGCCTGTGCGGCGAAGGCTTCATTCGCCTCGATCAAATCCCAGTGGTTGATCCCGACATTCATTTGCTTCATCAGTTTCTGGATGGCAAAGATCGGCGCGAAGAAGAGCTCCTCGGGCGGAGTACCGGCGGTCGCATAATCAACAATTCGGGCGAGCGGTTTCAGATTCTTCGCTTTCACGTAGCTGGCCGAGGCGATAACGCTGGCCGAACTGCCGTCATTGAGTCCGGGCGCATTGCCGGCCGTCACTGTCCCGTCCTTCTCAAAGGCCGGCTTAAGTTTCGCCAGACCCTCCAGAGAGATGTCCGCGCGAATGGCCTCGTCCTTGACAAACATTACCGGATCGCCTTTGCGTTGCGGCACCGGTACGGCAAAGATCTCGCCGGCAAACTTGTTGCCGGTCTGGGCGGCGGCTGCCTTCCTGTGGGAGTTCAGCGCGAACTCGTCCTGCATTTCACGAGTGATATTCGCTTTACGACGCGTGTATTCAGCCGCACTCCCCATGTGGTAGTTGTTAAAACTATCCCACAATCCGTCGGAGATCATGATGTCTTCCAGTTTTTGATGTCCGAACTTGGTGCCCTGCTTGGCGCCGCGTATGACATAGGGCGTCTGCGACATCGATTCCATCCCGCCGGCAAGCACCAGATTCTGATCACCGGCCTTGATGGATTGGGCCGCCAGCATCACCGCTTTCAGTCCGGAGCCGCACACCTTGTTGATCGTAAGGGCCGGCACGGCCGGGGGAATGCCGCCGTGAATGGCCGCTTGACGAGCGGGTGCCTGCCCCGCGCCGCCCTGCACGACCTGTCCCATGATCACTTCGTCGAAATCGTTGGCGTCGACACCAGCCCGCTTCACGGCTTCCTTGATCGCCAGCGCGCCCAACTGCGGAGCGGTGAATTGACCCAAGCCACCATGCAGCGTCCCAATTGCTGTACGGCAGGCCGAGATGATATACGCATCCTGTCTATCAGCCATCGTAGCCTCCAGATTCACTTCTGAGATGACATGTAATCGTTAGTGCCGGGTATATAACGAATTTCCGCCCGACGCGCAACCGTTCCGACCGGCTATCTTTCTGTCACTGCTCAACTTGCCGGGAATTTACCGGCCAATTGCTGAACTTCCGTCCAGCAGCCAATCGCTAGGCAATATGTGACAAGAAGATACAAAGGCTCATCTGGACCAATTCGGACCGTATTCGAGGTTCCGCGCGACCGATGACACTTTGGCCGAGTATAATTTCGAGGTCAAGGAAGGGCATGACCGTGCCGAAAATATCTATACACATGCCTGATAATTCGGCACACTCATTTTCCAGGAGGAAAACATGAAGAAGGTTTGGTTGGTCGCTCTGTTTTGTCTGGCTCTCGCTGCCGGCGCGTCGGCTCAGGTGCCGATGCCGTTCAGCATTTATGCGGGCGGCCTGATCTCAGTGCCCAGCGCGCCTGAAGGTTTCAAGCAGAGCTTCAAAAACGGCTGGCACGGTTCAGTCGGCCTCGGATTCAACATGTCGCCTGCGTTCCAGGTGATCGGTAAAGTCGAATTGCATTCGTTTGCGATCGACTGGAAAAGCTCCGACTTCGCCGCGTATGAAGGCGTCGAGGGCGGCACCAACAAGGTATGGATGTATGGAGCGGACCTGCGCTTCGCCCCCAACCTCCCGGCCGCTCCCCTGCACCCGTTCGTTCTGGGTGGCGTGGGACTCGCCAGCATGCAGCAGACGGATTTCTCCGGTACCAATACCCTGGCGACCAGCCAGCTCAACGGCCTGATTCCGGACAATCAGAGCAAGTTGTACTACAACTTTGGTGGCGGGGTGGAAATGAAGATGGGGCCGGCGTTCAATTTGTTTGCGCAGGTTCGCTACGTTTCGATTCAGACCGACGGCGAATCGTCAGCATTTATCCCGCTTACCCTCGGCCTGAAATTTTTCTGAAATCGCTCGTTGAGTTTGAGATGAACTCGGAAACCGGGGTCGATAAGGCTCCGGTTTTTTTATGTCCTATGACTCGTCAAGAGCGGCGTCGAGCCTCGCCAGCAAGCCGGACCAGCCCGCTTTGGTCGATTCCTCAAAATCCCGGACTACCTGCTGATGGGTCAGGACAACTTCACAACCTCCGCCGGTAGGAAAGACGTCCACGACAATGCGGCTGACTTCTTTGGAGTACTTCTCAACGACCAGCGTGAAGGCCAGTCGCTTTGGCCGAACTATTTCCTGATAGATGCCGGTGTGCGCAACGTCCTCGCCGTCACGTCGATCGACAATAGTATACGCGCCGCCGGGTCGCGCATCAATTTCGGCCCGCACCACGGTTCCGTTTGGCGTGGCAAACAGCCACTTACAGGCCACGGCCGGATTCAACCAGGCGTCGAAAACTCTCTCGGCAGCATGACTCATGTGTCGCGCTACGCGTACGTCGGCCAGCTTCGCTTCACTCATAAGTCTTAGAAAATCATTGGTGAACGATGTCAGTTAGTTCAAGCTCGATGATCGGCCGTTCCGTATCCACTTGGTCGCCCTCGGCGAAATTCACGGCCTTCACTTTCCCCTGCGCCTTGGCTGTCACCTGGTTTTCCATCTTCATCGCCTCGACAATCACCAAAGGCTGCTTTTCGACTATCTGATCGCCCACTTTGACCAGCAGTTTGACGATCTTCCCAGGCATCGGCGCATAGACTTTGTCTTTCGCCCCGTGGCCTTCATCCAGGCTGACGCCTGACGAGGCCGACGGTTCGGTGATTTCATACACTATGGCGTTGATATCCACCAGGTACTTGTCCCTATCCCGCACTGCCGCTACGATTCGCTTGTGACCGTCGATCACCGTCGCGAACAGCCCGTTGCCAAGCGATGTCAGGGAGTGGAACTTCCCGCCAACCGTAACCGTGAATTCCGCGTCACGGCGCTCTACCTCTGATTCCAAAATGCAATCGTCAATGGCCCACTCATGCTTTTGCATGGATGTCGTCTCCAATCTGCCAGGCGCCGATTGACTGCCACGGGGTCGCCACAGTCGCTTTGCTGTCTCCGCCAACCCCGCCCGCCGTCGGCACCGTCATGGCTGTGGCTGACGCCGATGCGGCGGCGATGGATGTGTAATCCGCCCGTCGATCCGTACGGGCAGCCATGTGCGTCTCGATGAAATTCGTGTAGGTCTTCCCGCCGACGAACGCCGGGTGTTCCAGCACCTCCACCATAAACCGCTTCGATGTCTTTACGCCGAGAATCTTGTACTGATACAGCGCGTCGATCATCTTTGCTATGGCCGCCGGTCGATCGGGGGCGTGGACAATCAACTTGGCCATAATCGGGTCGTAATTGATGCTGACTTCCGTTCCGAGCATGACCCCGGAATCCACCCGCACGCCCGGGCCGGCAGGTTCCGAGTACAGTAGTATTTTTCCGGTCGACGGCAGGAAACCGTTTTCGCCGTCTTCAGCATAAATGCGACACTCAATCGCATGACCGCGTTGATGCAAGTTGTACAGGTGCTCTCCGAGTGGGAGTCCGGCTGCGACGCGAATCTGCTCGACTACCAGGTCCACTCCGGTCACGTATTCTGTAATCGGATGTTCCACCTGGACTCGCGTATTCATTTCCAAAAAGTAGTAATGTCCGGACTCGTCGAAGAGGAACTCGACCGTTCCCGCATTCGTGTACCCGGCCGCCATGGCAACCTTCACCGCGTCGGCCCCCATGCGGGTGCGAAGCTCCGGCGTCAGCGCGACCGACGGCGTTTCTTCGATAATCTTCTGATGCCTTCGTTGGATCGAACACTCCCGTTCAAACAAGTGTATGCAGTGACCGTGATGGTCGGCCAGCACCTGGAATTCGATATGACGCGGATTGGCGATGTACTTTTCCAGATACACCGAATCGTCGCCGAAGGCGTTCAGCGCCTCGCGCTGTGCGGCTTCGAGCGCGCCGCGTAACTGCGCCGGTTCGCGTACGATTCGCATCCCTTTGCCGCCACCGCCGGCGGCGGCCTTCACCATGACTGGGTAGCCGGCCTTCTCAGCCGCCTGTTCATAGGAAGCGAAGTCCGAGCCCTTCCCGGTCATGCCGGGAATCAACGGCACACCTACGTCTGCCATTTTCACCCGCGATTCGATTTTGTTGCCGAGCAATTTCATCGCCCGGGCGCCGGGTCCGATAAACGTAATCTTCTCGTTGGCGCACCGCTCCGGGAGGGCCGGGTTCTCCGCAAGGAAACCGTATCCGGGGTGAAGGGCGTCGGCCCCGGTCTGCTTCGCCGCCATAATGAGCTTATCGATGTCGAGGTATGATTCGCGTGGTGGCGGTGGACCGATCAGTACCGATTCATCGGCCATCAAACGATGCTTACTATTGACGTCAGCCTCGGAATAGACTGCCACGGTGCGAATACCGAGTGACTTACACGCGTTGATTACACGAACGGCAATCTCCGACCGATTGGCGACGAGGATTCTTTCGAATAGCTTTGTCATCGCATAACCTGCCCTCACTCCGCCCACTTCGGTTTTCGCTTGTTCAGAAACGCGTCCATCCCCTCCTGACCCTCCGGCGAGACCCGCAACTTCGCAATCATCTCCGCCGTGTACGGCCGGAACTCTTCGGGCGACATCCCCGGCACTGTACCGATTAGCCTTTTCGCCATCGCGACGGCTTCCGGACCCGAGGATAGAATTGTTTTCACCAGCGTGTTCACGTCGTCATCGAGCTGTCGTCATCCACCACCTTATTGACCAGTCCGACTTCCTGCGCGCGTTCGGCATTCATCCGCTCGCCGGTGATGAACAGCTCGCGCGCTTTCCCCTCGCCCATCTTCTTGATGACATACGGTCCGATGCAGGCGGGCACGACGCCGATCTTCACTTCGGAGAATGAGAATTGCGACGACCTTGCCGCAATCGCCATGTCACATACGGCGACAAAGCCGGTTCCGCCGCCGATCGCCGCGCCATTGACCCGCGCGATCACCGGCCGCCGGCAGGTATAAATTGCCCAGAAGAGATCAGCCAGCGCGTTGGCTTCGGCCAGATTCTCATCAAAGGTCTGTTTGATCACGCCGCGCATCCAGTTCAGATCGGCACCGGCGCAAAACGATTTCCCCTCGCCTGTCAGGACGACCACGCGAATGTCGGTCGCGTTTTCGATGATCCGAAACGCCTCGAGCATTTCCTGGATAACAGTCGAATTGAAGGCGTTGTGGATCTTCGGACGATTGAACGTCACCCGAGCGACCGCGTCCCTCGGCTCATATCTTATTGTGGAATAGGTCATACTTACATCCTGAAGACGCCGAACTTCTGTTCCGGAATCGGCGCATTAAGCGACATGCAATCCCCAGTGCCAGCGCCTGCCGGGTGTCGGTCATGCCGATGATGCCGTCATCCCAGAGCCGCGCGCCGGAGTAATACGCTGATGATTCCGACTCGTACTTGTCGATAATTGGACGGCGGATGGCTTCGATTTCGTCCGCGGCTCAGCTTCCGCCCTTCTTTCTCGAGTTGCTCGATCTTGACCTGCGCCAGTACATCCGCTGCCTGTTCTCCCCCCATGACGCAAATCTTCGAGTTCGGCCACATCCAGAGCATGCGCGGGAAATACCCGCGCCCGCACATGGCATAGTTACCGGCGCCGTACGACCCGCCGACCACTACTGTAAACTTGGGCACGTCGGCATTCGCCACGGCATGCACCATCTTGGCGCCGTCGCGAGCGATCCCGCCCGCCTCGTATTGCCGACCAACGATGAAGCCGGAAATATTCTGCAGGAAGATCAGCGGAATCCGCCGCTGTGTGCACAGTTCAATGAAGTGCGCCCCCTTTTGCGCCGATTCGGCGAAGAGTACACCGTTGTTGCCAATGATCCCCACTGGATACCCCATGATCCGGGCGAACCCGGTGACCAGCGTGGCCCCGTACAGCTCTTTGAATTCGTGGAATTGCGACCGATCGACAATCCGCGCGATAACCTCGCGTACGTCGTACGGCTTCCGCAGATCGTTTGAGACGACCCCGTATAATTCTTCCGGATCGTAATACGGATCCTCCGGCGTCGCGCGATCGAGCTCCCACCGCGGCGGTCGGTTGAAATTCTCGATGACATTACGGGCTATTTGCAGGGCATGCTCATCATTCATGGCATAATGGTCGGTCACGCCCGATTTGCGGCAATGCACGTCGGCGCCGCCCAGATCCTCGGCGCTGACAATCTCGCCGGTGGCCGCTTTGACCAGCGGCGGGCCGCCAATGAAAATCGTCCCTTGCTTCCGAACGATGATCGTCTCATCGGACATTGCGGGCAAGTACGCGCCGCCCGCCGTCGCAGGAACCCATGACGACCGAAATCTGCGGCAGATCCCTTGGCTGACATCCGGGCCTGATTGTAGAATATCCGCCCGAAGTGATCTTTATCCGGAAAGGTCCCTGCCTGTAGCGGCAGAAAGATGCCGCCCGAGTCGACCAGATAGATGCAGGGCAGATTGTTTATCTCGGCGACTTCCTGCGCCCGGGCATGTTTGAGCACTGTCATCGGATAGTAGGTGCCACCCTTGACCGTGGCATCGTTCACCACCACCATCACTTCGCGACCGTGAACGACGCCGATACCGGTGATCATGCCGGCCGACGGTGCGTCGTTGTCGTACATGTCGTAAGCCGCAAGCGCGACAATTCGAGAAACGGCGTGTTGCGATCGAGCAGACGCGACAGCCGCTCGCGCGGAAGCAGTCTTACCGCGCTCGACATGGCGCTGTCGCGACTTCTCCGGTCCGCCCAGTTTGACCTTCTCCAGCCGTCTCTTTGAAGAGATTATGCGAGGCCAGATTCTTGTCGCGGTTTTCTTTGAAAGCCGCTGATGACGTATCGATTTTCGATTCAATCCGGAACATACTTTTCACCGCCTGCCGGTTTTCACCAGGCCCGCCGGTACTTTGACCGGCATTTGCAACAATGCCTGCGCCAGGGTCTTGCCCTGAGGATCTATCTTGAGCGATTTGGTACCGCCACCGCCCAGCGTTTCCTCCAACAGGAAATTCAATCCCTGCAAGATTGTCCAGTTCATAGCGAATCACCTTGCCGAGCGTGATCCCCTTGAAGAACTGCCGAACTTTTTCAGCCGTCAGATTCTGAACGATCCAGTCATATGCCTCTTGCGATCGCGCCAGAACGCCGACATTGCACGTATCCCCTTTGTCGCCGGACCGCGCATAGCAGATGTCCTGGAGTCGTGCCGCGATCTGCCGACCACCGACCACCTTCTTTCGTCTGGCGGGAGCAACAGCCTTGACCTCATCGCCCTGCAGAGAATGTACCCGCATCGGGAACGTAATCTCGAAGAAATCTTCGTCACCCTGCGTATTGATCGTCAGCACTTTCGCCTTGACGCGGCTGCGGTGCATCAGCGCCGGCCAGTAGGCAATGACCTGCGTCGGTTTCGGACGACCCTTCGCCGTCACCGCCATCCCCGCCGGACCGGACAGAATCAATGTAGAGAGCGCTTTGCCGAAGTCGCGCACCTTTTCGTACTTCTTGTCGCGAACGCCGAAACGCAGTAAAATCTCGTTCGACTCGCCCTTGGGCCACTGCTGCCGGCCAGATCGACCCGGAGCCGATCATCTCCGTATATGTCGCCTCGTACTTGTGATTCAGTTTCTTCCAGAAGATTTCTGCGATGATCTTCGCTTTGCGCGACGTATCCGGACCGCAGACCAGCACTTCGCCCGAGGATTTCCAACCGTCCTCGAATGACATCGATACTTTCAGGCAATCCGGCTCCGGCTTTCCCTTGATACCAAATACGCGGACCCGGTCCTTGCCGTCCTGCTTGAGTTGAATCGTATCAAACCGCGCCACACCGTCGGGTGAGATGTAATTTGAGGGATCCCCCATTTCATACACCAGCTGTTCCTTGACCGTCTTTTCACTTACCAGCCCGCCTGTTCCCTTGTGCTTGGTGACGGTGAACTCACCGCTCGCTTCCATCTCGATAATCGGATAGCCGATATTGTGGAAACTCGGCACCTCGTGCCAGTCGCTGATATTCCCGCCCGACGCCTGCGCGCCGCACTCGATGATATGTCCGGCGATGATGCCCGCCGCCATCTTGTCCCAATCGTCCATCGCCCAGCCGAATTCGTGAATCATCGGCGCGAGCGTGATGCCGGTATCGGTGACCCGTCCGGTGACGACAATCTGGCACCCCGCTTCGAGCGCTTTCACGACCGGCTCGGCGCCAAGATAGATATTGGCCGACGAAATCCGAGAACGGACGCCGAAGAAGTCCTCGCCCGTCTCCATATTGGTAAAGCGCTCGCCGGCCGCACTCAGTTCGTACAGGTTGTTGACGATATCGTCGCCATAGACGATGCCGACTTTGATATCCAGCCCCATCTTCCGGGCCATCTCGACGATCTTCCGCCCCATGCCGATCGGGTTGATCCCGCCGGCGTTGGAAATGACGCGCACGTTCTTCTTTACAATCAACGGGAGACATTCCGAAAGCTGATCGAGAAAATCAACGGCGTAGCCAAGATCGGCGTTCTGTTTGCGCTGACGCTGGAGAATCGACATGGTGATTTCCGCGAGGAAATCCATGGTGATATAGTCAAGCGGCCCGCCCATAAGCTGACGTTTGAGCGCCGAGAGATCGTCGCCCCAGTAGCCGCCGGCATTGCCGACACGAATGTTTTTCTTCACGTAGCCTATGATTTCGCCTAAATGGTTGTGGGTCAATCTCGACCCGGTTCGCATTCCGTCTGGAAAGCCGAGAATATAGGGGGATCGGGGCGATTTGTAAAGGGGGTAGTCGCGTCGGACCCGTGGTCATTCAACGACGGCGATCCAGAAACAGGACACTGAAAGTGATAGTGCTCTGGGTTTGAGGGCATCGGAACAGGCTAACGAGAGACGGAGCACTGCACCATCTATAGTCGACGATGCCGTTCATGGCACGCGAAGGAAACGAATCCTCCGCGTGCATAGGATTGGAGACTCGGCTACCAACAACACATCAGAGGCGAAAAAGATATAAAAAGATTGTCTATGAGCGCAGTGAGATCTCCCATATCGACGTTATTCGTACAATCGACATCGGCTGCTACCATAGGACTCGGTGGTAGGCCATCGGAAAAGAGAAACGCGATTAGCCAATCCACATCGCCAATGTCCACACCCGGTACGCCATCGAAATCACCGCACTGGTATGTGTCGAACGAATATTCCACAGTTGGACCCACGTTACCCATGGGCAACCATAACATGAACCGTGCACGGCACGGGTTGCATTCTATGCCCGTCATTGCCTGTTTCTTGTGTGGCATATCAACGGAACTGAAGTGAAATTTATTCCACTGCGGTTTCGCCAGTAGAAACGTGTCATCATTGTGCCAACGATCGACGGCCAGAATCTCGAGAGTCAGATACGCGAAGGAGTTTGGCATTTCCCATCTCAGGGTATCGTTAGAGTATGCAATTGAATTCACCGTCAATGATGGTGATTCTGCTTGAAAGAGCGTGGTGGTATGCGGTGGGCCGTCGTTAACGGTCCAGTAATAGATTCCGGGAGCGATTTCCCCGCCTCCATAATTCTGACAATCAAACAGAATACCGCCACCGCCTGGGTAGACGCCACGCTTGTCGTCTGTTACGCTAATTGTCCGAACCGCCGATCCGCTTACGGTGTAAATTTTCGCCAAGTCACCCGTGATGACGGGTCCGATCGTAAACCACGACTCGGCATTTGGATCAATTGGCGTCGGGGCTCCATCCCCGTCGGAATCGACCCATCCTATGTGGTATCGGGAGTGCGCACAAAAACGATACCCGTAGCCTACGCTTAACATGATGCAATCGTCCTGGGATCCACAGTGTGCGCAATTCAAATTATCATGATGCAGGAAACCGTATTCGTCGCTACAATTGTCTTCACTGGAGCAACCAGGCGCATCAGAATACTCGTCCGATGCCCCGAAGACATGTAGCATTTCGTGTGCGAATACTCTGTCGCTGTAGGTCGCCGTGCCTTCACCTCGATAATGAGTAGCGACCGCAAACGGTGCCTGCCAACGTTCCCCTAATGATTCCGACCACGATTGTGAATAACCGTTGGCACCAGTTGGAAATGTCGGCACCGTCTGATTCATTACAATGAAAAGCGTCAGGCCATAATCTGCGCCGTATTGCCTGCGCATTCTGTTCGCATTGGCATACGATCCATCCCACTCTTCGCCGACTCCCAGTGCTTCCCACGCGTCATCGATCCAACCGAAGATCCATTGAGGTGGAAGGCCGCCCCAATATGGATAATAAGTCATGATCGGCTCTTCCGGCGTCGATACCTGAGTGTGTATTTCGTACACCCAGGTTAACGGAACGTTGTACGCTAGGGCTTGGGCACTGAGCTCGTCACACGCTTCGAACGCATTCAGAATGGAAGTGTTTTCCTTGGAGGTAGTCCAATTTTCCATGGGCCCTGTGCTTTCCATCAGCATGACGCAGACAGCTATACGCCCAATTAGATATTCACTCGTATTCATGTTTGCAAGTGAAGGCCGCATAATTGATGATGACGCGGCCGCTGAACTGCCTCCCTCCTCGTGATGAAAACTGCACTGGAATGGCATCGTGTCTCCGGGGTCCGGTGCGATCCGGCTTGGAGACAATTCCTCGGTCGAGAAACCCCGTCCAGCCATAAAACACATCAATCCGTATCCACCATTTTCAACAGAATACGTCGATAGCGATGAATTGTCGTCAGTCAGAGATAATACTTTGACTCCGGAGGCGGTCATTACCGAAACAGCCTTTTGCAGCAAACTTGGCTGGAAATGACAGAGGTATTCGTTGGGTGGGAAGTAGTGGATTACGCGGCCACCAAGCGATTCGATATTCGAATAATTGACTTCGGAGCTATCGCCTGCGATGTAGCAGTTGCTGAGCGGAATGCAGTAAGCCCCCCCCCCAACCAAAATGACTATCAAGAATAGCCAAAACGTACAAGATTTCATACCCTCTCCCTCATTGTTGTTGCACCATCTTGAAATTGATTCCCCTATACGAGTTTTGGAATTTCTGCTTTTGCACCAATCGCATTTGCGTGACATAGCCCGTGCGCACACAGTACACTTCGACCGGAGCGGAGCCGAGATCAGTCGCCGAATAGTTGCCAAGCGAATCGGATTCACCCGCTGGATCAGTAAGTGTGTCCCGCAAGTGGATCAAAGCGGAATCCAGTGGCACGCCGGTTGTCGCATCTGTGACGATACCGCGCACTGTTACCCAATTATCATCCGTCGATTCTTCGCAACCGATGAAAATCACAAGTAACGAGACCGCAATAACTGACAATTCAAATGTTTTCGATCTTTTCAATGTACTCACCTCCTTTCATTGCTAATACGTTCCCTTTGAGGGCAGGAAGAGTGTAAATCTTCTTCCTGAATACGGTATCCCCCACGCGAATCTTACTCCGAATGGACGATTCAAAATGCGCCTTTGCCCTGCCGTCACGCATCCCAGAAATCCTTGAAAACGGTATATCGCGAAATTAGCCCCCGTTTACAATGACGAACTACATGCCATTCATGTCAAGCAGTATTTGCGAACCAAGTTGACCGTAAAGAAGTCGCCACAACAATCATCCGCTTTCACGATGGTTGAATTGCTTTAGACAAAGCGGAGAATTGGCTGCTCCTACCGTTACAACTGCTGTTATAGCTTAGATATAGAGTTCGAAGGACCCCCGCGATAGAATTCCAATCGGGGAGGTCCCCCATCTAAGATGATGGCGACAGGTCAGATCGGATCTGCCGCTTTCTCGCGGCAGATTGCCCCCTCAATACCACTTCGGCACGGCCTTGTGCCCGTAGCTGAGCACACCGGCATCACCTTCGTTCTGAATCTTGCGGAACTCCAGCCGGACCTCCATACCGATGTGCACTTTGTCCACGTCGCAGTCGGTCATCTGCACCATTATGCGCGTGCCGTCGGTCAGCTCGACAATCGCCAGCGCATACGGCGCCAGGTCCTTCCACATCGGCGGGGCCGTGCGAATGACCGTATAAGTCAGCACCTTGCCGGTATCCGGAAGAATCACTTTCTCGAATTCGGTGTCACCCGTCTCCGGATCGACCTTGCGCGGCGGATAATAGGTCTTGCCGCTCTTCTTGAAGCGCACCGCCTCCAGACGGTAGCGCTGCGGATATTCGCGCCAATTGCGCGCGCTGAACATAGTCATCACGCCACCTCCAGGATATGAACGACCGATGATGCGCCCGAGCCGCCCATGTTTTGGGCCATGCCGATCTTCGGCGCCTTCGGAATCTGGCGACCATTCTCGGCCATGCCGGTGAGCTGCTTGTATACCTCGACGATCTGCGCCACCCCGGTCGCGCCGACCGGATGTCCCTTGGATTTGAGACCGCCCGATGGATTGAGCGGGAATTTCCCTTCGAGTGACGTAATCCCGTCAAGCGCCGCCTGTCCGGCTTTACCCGGCTGGAAAATGCCGAGCGATTCCGCCAGCATGATCTCGGCGATCGTGAAACAGTCGTGCAATTCGGCGAAATTGATTTCTTCGATCTTCTTGCCCGGCCATCTGGAGCGCTTTTTTCGAGGCGATCGTGGCTGCCTTGATGGTCGTCATATCATCGCGCTGACAGAGCGCCATCGAATCGGTACCGATGGCCGAGCCGGTCACTTTGATGTACGGCTTCTTCAATTTCTTGGCCACGTCGACCGAACACACTACTACCGCGGCCGCACCGTCGGTAATCGGCGAGCAGTCCAGCACCCGCAGCGGATCGGCAATCATCACTGAGCTTCCGACCTGTGTCGGCGGTCACTTCGAACGGATACTGCGCCACCGGATTCTTTGCACCGTTGCGATGATTCTTCACCGCGACGGCCGAAAGCATCTCGCGCGTCGTTCCGTACTTCGCCATATGGGCATGGGCCATCATGGCGTAGAGGCCGGGGAATGTCGCGCCGTGAAATACTTCGTATTCCTGATCCGCGGCCGTCGCGAGCGCGTAGGTCGCGTCGTCACCGGAGATGTCAGTCATCTTCTCGACACCGGTCGCGAGTACGATCTCCGACAACCCCGAACCAACTTCGATGTACGCCTGCCGGAAAGACATTCCCCCCGACGCACACGCCGATTCGACTCGCGTCGCCGGAATACCCCGCATGCCGAGATAATCCGCCATCAGCGGACCCAGATGTTCCTGTCCGGTAAACAATCCGCCGGACATGCATCCGACATACATCGAGTCGATATGATCCACACCGGCATTCTTGATCGCCGCCATGGCGGCATCGACCCATAAATCGCGAATCGACGACCGCCAGACCTCACCCCATTCACTCAGGCCGACGCCAACGACACAAACTTCTCTCATATGCTCATCACCTCCTACTCGTTCTTCCGGATTTTGTGACGGTACTTGGCGTACGTGCCGTAATCGACATAGGTCAGATTCTCCTCGAGCAGCTTCCTGGTGCGAACCGCCTTGTCGCGTACCTCGTTGATTCGATCGGTCACTTTCCAGACAAAAGCATCCGACCCCGCTCCGGAACCGTAGGAGCACATGAAAATCATATCACCCGGTTTGGCGACATCGAGCGTCGCCGTCAATCCAATTGGCGACGCACCCGAATAGGTGTTGCCGAGAGTCGGTGACAGCCATCCCGGATTGATCTGTTCCTGCGTGAAGCCCAGCTCCAGCGCAACCCGCTGCGGGAATTTGCCGTTCGGCTGATGGAAGACAGCGTAGGCAAAGTCTTTCGGCTTCATATTCGCCTTTTTCAAAATCGCATTCGAAGCACCCTTGGTGTGTGCAAAATAGGCTTCTTCACCGGTGAACCGTCCACCGTGCTGAGGATAAAACTGGTGCTCGCGTCGCCAGAAATCGGGCATGTCGGTCATATACGAGTGGGTGAAAAGACACTCCGCCACCAGGTGATCCATCCCCATGATGAAGGCTCCCGCTCCGGCCGCCGCGGAAAACTCCAGCGCGTCGGCCGGCGCACCCTGCGAGGTATCGGCCGCAATTGCCAGAGCATATTTCATGAATCCTGACTGGACATGCGACAGGGCGACAAACATCGCTTCCGAGCCTGCCTTACAGGCGAACTCAAAATCGGCGCAATGGATATCGGGCGTCGCGCCGATTGCCTCGGCGACAGTCGTTCCGGATGGCTTCACCGCGTACGGATGAGATTCCGAACCGATGTAAATCGCTCCGATATCCGCCGGCTTCACGATCATCGCCCGCCGGAGTGCATTGCGCGCCGCCTCGACCGACAGGGTGATCGTGTCCATGTCAGAAGGTGGCACGGATTTTTCCCGTAGCATCAGTCCCTTTTTGTAGCTGTTGGCATCCATGCCCCAGACTTTCGCAATCTCTTCGACTCTAATGCGATGTCGCGGGAGATGGGCGCCGTAACCGACGATTCCTGCCATAATTCACCTCGATACAGGTTGTGCGGGCAAGTCTAATATGTTGTGGTTCAATGCAATAATAGCATAGATGGAGTGTGACGTCCGCAATCATAGAGTACTAAGATAGAAATAGTCAGTGCGGAGGGCAAGCGGGAAAAATGGAGACGCATGTGTCCGTCGACAATCGTGGCCTCAACAGCACATGCGAAAAATCTACCGATGCCGGTGCATCCAGACAACTGATTGGCGAACAAGGACAAGCAGATTCTCACCGGTCGGAAGTTGAACTTTCCACTCTCGCAGAAGACAGCGGCATCCTGACAGATCGTGCGGCACAACGATGACGCATCCATATCCAAAGTGATCCCGAGTACATTTCGCCCCCGCGCTCATTCAGCTATCTCCTTTTGGCATCGATTCTTCCGCGCCTCTCTGAACACGTGCCGCCGGCTGGTCCTCATTCATTCGAGCGGACAATGCCGTCGGCGAGCGCCTTGTCTGGATGCTCCGAGAAATGTTGGCCGGGGTGTCACTTTTTTTGACTCGCACTGTCAGATTCTGACAGTGACGTATTGCATCCTTCTTTCCGGAGAAGATCGGCATTAGGCAACTGGCGACCAGGCGCCTTCGGATCCTCCGTTCCAACGAATCATTGGCAGACCGTGCGCGAGCTGCGGATCGAGCAATAGGTTGTCGCCACATACTAACACTTCGGCGCAGAGCAGGGCCTCTGTCTTCCCGTTTGCCTTGTCTGACCAAAGGAGGTGAGAACGGCCGCACACACGCAAAGGGCCACGAGAACCTGAAAATTGCATCGTCATATCCCAAGAAAGGATTCACCATGTTTGGTAAAAGGATAATTCTCCTGAGCGCGCTCATGATCGCCCTGTGCCTGACGGCACCGCTGATCATGGCCTCGCCTAACATCATCATTTCCGACACCAGCCTCTATCTTCAACTTGGAAGTGACTATTCTTTCAACTACGGTACGCGAACCGACACCTCGTTGACTCGCGCAGAAATCCCGATCAACCTGAAATCGAGCAGTTCTTTCTGGACCACCGATTCGGTTCTGAATATGACTGTCGTCATTCAGTATGACCAGGGCAGTCTCGACTTCATTAGTGCCGCAGCCACGTCAAACTGGAATGGTAGTTTTACCGTCATCGACTCCGCTTCCGTTGGTCGGGTCACGCTCTCTTTTGCCAGTGGCGGCAAGCCGCTGACCAGCAGCTACGTCCAATTCGCGACAGCCTATTTCAGTCCCCTGTGCCTGCCCGATTTCAGCTCAATGTCGCTGACCGTCATGCAAAGCGAACGAACCTATCTGGTCAGCAAGCACACGGGAAATCTCTTCACGCCGATCTCCGGGCACTGCTATGCAGGCGGCGTGACGGTCGATGATTCCTGGTTTGCGTACTGGACTCCCTATCAGACCGTGTCAAACGCGCGCGGCCGCTCGATCCCAATACCTGTTTTGGCCGAGGGGAATCACCGATATGCAGGTTTTGATCACGTCATTCGTTACAATCACTCAAAGCTGCATTTCGATTCGATCTCCTTCAACAGCGTTTGGTTTATCGAAGATGTTGACGCGACCAGAACCGATACGATTGGCGTTTCCACATATACTCTCACACCCAAAGCGGAACCGACGGGTGATACCCTTTACCGCATTTGGGTAACTCCCCAGTGCAGTTCGTCCATCATGGATACGGCCAAGCTCGCTTTCCCTTACGGCCTAAGTCAACATTTTGATCTTTGTTTTGCCGGCATCGGGGCCGTCTTCAGTGGCGGCACGTTGTCGATGCGTGATTCGACCGAAGTCAAGGCGACTCTGCCTTCGTCGACAACGGTCAGCAGAGTAGACACGAGTTCGGTCACCTACACCATTCAGCTCATGAATACTCTTGCCGTCGGGAAGCAGAGCCAATACGATCCTGGTGTTACCATTGTATTCAATGACAATTCCGCCAATCTGGATGCTACGGACTACACTGTCCTCGACACCAATCTGGGCTGGGAAGCCGTGGCCCCTCTCCAGGGCGACGAGACGGCTATCTATCAGAACACGGTTGACACAATACCGGCCAGTCCCCTGACCGATCGGGTAGCGCTGATCCTGAAGTGGGACCCCGCCGGTTTTTCTCCAACATGGGCCGGACGGTATCTGAAACCGCACTTCGACTCCACGTGGAACGGATACGTGACTACAGCGCCCTCGGCGCTCTGTGACTATCTTATTGCCACACCCAAGCGGGGTACGGTCGACTCTGTCCTGGTGGAAATGGCCCAGCCGGGCACTACCACGGTCTCTGGCAACGGGTGCATTTGGCAAACCGTGCGGATCAGGAACAGTAACGTCATCGACAGTGTACGCATGATCGTTACCGTCCCATCAAATGCAAACCTGATCAGTTCCGCTTCGCTCCTGACTGGAATCTCCGTCACGAGTCTGGGTGGCAGGCGGTACGCCGTGGCCGGAAACGTCGCCATTTCAGCCAGCGACAACTTCACCAATCTGGCCAAATTCCGTTTGGAGCCGATCAATTGCATGTCGGGCGGTCAGGTGATAAGTCTCTCCGTCGATAGTTGCCAAAACTTCTCCAACATTACCGGTCTGGTTCAAGAGTTCAGCGCGCCCTTCGACTCCGGCGTGGCGACCAGCACCTTCACTTGTGCGATGGCGTCGTGTGCGATCATATATGCGGATCGAAAGGAGAATACCGACGGCGGATTGCCGAAGGAGTTTGCGCTGGATCAGAACTACCCGAACCCGTTTAATCCCACCACGACCATTAACCTGGCATTGCCGGTGGCGTCCGAATGGCACATCACCATCATTAACATCGCCGGCCAGGTCGTGGACGAGTTCCACGGCTATGGCGGGCCGGGGGTGGTCAGTATTGAATGGAATGCCTCAGCCTATGCTTCGGGCGTCTACCTGTATCGGGCGGAGGCCGGTACGTTCACGCAGACGAAGAAGATGATCCTGCTTAGATAGTTGACAGACAAATCGAAACAATACCATCTGTTCGTGGCGCACCACCCGGTGCGCCACGATTCAATGACTGGTCTCTTTCACGCAATGTTCGTAACCTCGGCAACCGACTTAGTGTTGCAGAGAACATCCGCGAAGTTAATCAACCACTTGCGGCTTCAGCTTTGGTGTCGGTCAGCGGACCGCCTCTTGGCACAATCGTCTCATTCTTATCCCACGGCGGTAGTATCTTGGTAAGTATGAACAGAATGATGAACGGAAGGATAAGAAGCGCAATGCTCATAAACAGCCCTTCGCGCCCCATGAGATCCAGTTTGTAGACCGTCAGTCCTCGAAGACTCTTGGAGAAGAGTTGTCCGCCGATGACGACATTCCACCGGGTGCTGAAAATGCCCACCTGCACCAGCAGCGCCGCAATGAGGTAGGTAATCCGCCGCATTTCGTCCGGCAAACGTCCGAATCTCGCCCAGGCCAACAATATTAACGGCCCGACCGTCCCCAACAGGATTTGTGAAACAATCAGACTAATGAATAGTCGGCTCGATATCATTTCCGAAAGAATGTGAATGGACTCTTCCGACTCATACAGACGGTGCACAAAATCCAGCAGTTCAAGACTGAAATCGACGAGGATCGCATACAAGAGCAGTTCGCCCAGCTTGTTCAGGCAATTCATTTCAATTCGGCGCCAACGAAGCATTGAGCTTACCATATATATGATCAACACAATGGCGATTCCGGAGACGATCGCCGAAAACAAGAAAACAATCGGCATCAGTACACTGCTCCACCAGGGATTGGCCTTCACCGACCCAAAAATGAACCCGACATATCCATGCAGAAGAAAAGCGGAGGGAATGCCGATCAAGGTGATCGTCCGTCCGACCTTTTCATCGAATTGCAGTGCCCGCTCGGTGACATCGTTCGTCCCCAGGCTGAGTACCTTGTAAAACAGCCGCTTGATCCCCTTGCTTTCGTTGGCCCATTCGATGATCGCGCGGCGATAATCAAACCAGATTTCCAGCAGTAGCACAACCATGAGATACCAGGCATACACAAAACCGAACATAGCCATGGCTGACTCGGTGTGTGGGGTAAGGAACATCTCGAGCGCTCGTTCGGGATGGCCCAGGTGACTCAACAGCGGTATCGGGGCGACAAACAGGAATGCCAGCGCCGTCAGTAGAGACAACCGGTAGACCGGCTGGAGGACTTTCACGTTGAACACCCTCTCGAGTGACGCCAGGATGAAGGCACCAGCCACCAGACCGGTGAGATACGGATAGACAACAATGAGCAGACCCCAGTGCAATTCATACTCGTTGGGATATATGTATCCGGTCGCGCCGGACAATTGATCAAGCATCGCCAGCAGGATGAGCTTCATGTCTTACCTCACCTCCATGTCAGCGTTGGCGTAAAACACCTTGGGAGCCGTATTCAGCCACTGCTTGAGGACCGTGACGTCGTTGAAGCGAAGGAATCGCTGAATCGGCGAACTCAACTCATTGCGCTCGCCGAATATTCGTGCACCGGTCGGACATACCTCAACGCAGGCCGGCAGCCCCCCCTTGGTGATGCGATGATAGCAGAAGGTGCATTTGTCGGCGACCTTTCGGACTGGATCAAGATACCGAGCTCCATACGGACAGGCCTGGATGCAGTACCGACACCCCACACAATACTCTCCATCAACCAGCACTACGCCGTCGGGCGATGAAAAGGTCGCGCCGACCGGACAGACCTGCACGCAGGGCGGATTGGCGCAATGATTGCAGAGTTTTGGGACAAAGAATGAACGACGAATTGCGACGTCGCTGTGGACCTCGGGAAATCCGTCCAGCCCGCCGTTGGGGCTGTCGACAATCGCGTCACCATTCATTGGAATCAGATACCGCTCAATCCACGTGCGAAAAAAATACGGCTCGCGCGGAACATGGTTTTCTGTCTTGCAGGCATCCACACACCGGGCGCAGCCGATGCATTTGTCGATATCGACACCCATCGCATAGAGGTGCTTGGTTGCATCGTAGGGTGTATCGTCCGAAGCTGCTTCGGCAACAAACCGCGGCACGGCTGTCGCAAAGGCGAGCCAAAGCGGCACTTTGACCGCCAGCGTTTCCAGGAACTCCCGGCGAGGCATGTCTGGTACTTCTGGTTTCATCGGTTCGCCTCCGGATCGTGAGGGTAATGGCATTCCCAGCAAAGGTAACTCCCCCCGTGGGTCGAAGCATCAATTTGCGGCGCCTCAAGCGGTAGAGCAGCCGTCCCCGCATGGCATTTCAGACATACTTCCTGCGATGTCGGTCGCTGGGCCTTGGCCGTGCGAGGTGATATCTTATGCTCCGCCGGTACTGGATGGCAGGTCTCACACCCCAGTGCGGCATGACGGGATACCCGCTTTTGGTTGGCAATTGTTCGATGGCAGGCGGCACATTCTCCCGGCGCGCTCGGCAACTCAGGGGCATGGGCGTTGTGGCAAATGATGCATTTTTGACCGGCGTTGTGCAGATCAGCCTGAATTTGCGGGAAACCGGATGGCCGCGATATGTTGTACCCATGACAGATAGTACAGGCGTCGCGACCCGAATTGACCTTTGGCTGAACCTCATCCGGGCTCTCCGTATGGGCGAATGCGGGTCCGTGACAAGATTCGCATGCGACAGAGGCATGGTGCGACCCCTGTTTGGCTTCCCACTCATCAGTGTGACAATCCCCGCACACACGCCCACCGGCATATGATTGGGGCAAAGCTGAGATCTCGCCGAGCGCAGCGGCACGGTAGAAACCGAAATCTCCAAACGTTTTGGGGATCAGAATCGCCCGCCCAACTAAAAGCGCCGCAATGAGAAACGAGAAAATCAACACGATCGGAAGAACCTGTTGTGGAATTTTGGGCATATGATTCCCGTTTTTCCTCTTGCACGATTTTCTTTAAGACGTATGTTAACAATACAAAAGTGGTCGTTATTGTCAACTCAAATCGTACAACGAGCACCACTTTTCCGACGACCCTCGCGAACGCGACATTGACTCGACGTTTTTAGATAGAAGATCCGATATCGATTACACCACGTGAGGACCACTTGCATGTGGCGCTGTACCCGGTTCAGTCGGCGCCGCAGCTGTGTCTCCTCGAAGAGAGGTGACCCATGTCTGTCGGTCTGAAAATGCTCATCGTCATGTTCGCGCTCGCAGTGTTGCTCGTGCCGGTCACGATAGCTATGGTGATAATGGCGTTTCGTGCGGCCAAGCGCAAGGACCAATCCCAAGCCTGAATTGATCGTCGCCCGGTTTGTCTGCTCGAGCGTCGACGGCCAAAGGCAAAAAAGCCGGTGCACAGGCAATGCACCGGCAGTCGTTTTATTGGTAATCCGGCAAACTAGGTCTTTCGTTCCTTCTTCTTCGCGGCTGGGAACAGAACATTATTGAGAATCAGTCGGTAACCGGGAGAGTTCTTGAATAACGACAGATCCGTAGGCGGGTCGTTGACCATATGCTGATAATCCTCGGGATCGTGACCGGACATGAAGGTGAATGTCCCACGCCCCAGATTACCGTGGATATACCGCACCTCGTCGTAGTTGTCGGGTTGGGCAAGTATCGTGACATGCTTTTTGAGCAGCGACTTGCGAAAACCAGTCACCTGTCCCATGAATCCGTTCACTGTCGACGTGTGGTCCTGAACCAGCATCGTCGGCACCGGGTCGAGCTTGGCCGAGAATTCAAACAGGAAGAAGAAATCGTCCTTGGGGTCAATAAACCTGACCAGCCGATCGGGGTACGTATCAATGTTTGAACGCTGGTAGACCATCGGATCAATATTGATAGTGAAATTCTCGAAGGCAAAGGTGCGCGTGAAATCGAGCTTCGACTGCGCCCCCGGATCGACCGGGTCGCCGTCGAACTCCTGTGGCACGATGTCAACGCCATTTGCCGCCAGTGCCATATCCATCGTCTCCGGCGCCGAGCACATTGAGAACAAAAAGCCGCCCCGCCGCACATAATCGTACACTTTGTTCACCACGTCGCGCTTCATCTCCGACACCTTCCGATAGCCGAGCTTTCTGGCCATTTCCTCGTTGGCGCGGACGTCGGCCTGATACCAGAGCTGATTGCGGAAGGCGGCAAAGAACTTCCCATATTGGCCGGTGAAATCCTCGTGATGGCAGTGCAGCCAGTCATAATCATCCAGCGAACCGTTGAGCACGTCTTCATCCCAGATACTCTTGTACGGAATCTCCGCGTAGGTCAACGCCAGCGTGACCGCATCGTCCCACGGCTGATACGACGGCGGCACATAGACGGCGATACTGGGCGCCTTCTGCAGTTCGACCCGCTCCATGTTGGAGACCTCGATCTGGGAATAGATGTCGGCTACGGTGCCCGAAGAGACATCTTCGGCCGAAACACCACGCAAAAGACATAGGTCGGCAATATCCTTCGAGTAGTCTATCAGGAACGATCCCCCCCGATAATTTAGCAGCCATTGGCACTGCCTTCCCAACTCGAGCGCCTTGTATATTACACCATAGGCTTTGAGATGGTCAGTCTGAGATTCGTCCATCGGAATGAGAATTGAATTCGCCGTCGCGACCCACGGCAGACCCAGGACGATACATAGTAACGTTAGTACTCGGCGCATTTCTTTCATACACATCAGGGGTAATCTTGAGTTCAGGTTTTTTTCCGCTCAGCCGGTTTGACGAGCGCCGGGTCTTCATTCGCCTGCTTCCGGAATTCCCGGTATTTGCTGATATACTCGACCATCCGCGCCTCTTTACCCACCGGTCGCGGATGATAGTATACCGTCCCCGCCAGTTGATCCGGAAAGTACTCCTGCCCCGTAAGTCCGTCCTTGTAGTCATGGGCGTACCGGTAATCCTTACCGTAATCCAGCGCCTTCATCAGTCCGGTCGGGGCATTTCGAATGGACAACGGCACGGGCAACGAACCATGCTCGTTGGCGTCTTTCATCGCCTCGCCGAACGCCGTGTAGATAGCGTTGGACTTGGGAGAACAGGCCATGTATACCACCGCTTCAGCGATAGCCAGCTCCCCCTCCGGCGAGCCGAGGAAATGATAGGTGTCGCGAGCATTGAGTGTCAGAGTCAAAGCATACGGATCAGCCAAGCCCACGTCTTCAACGGCAAAACGGACCAATCGCCTGATAACGTACATCGGGTCCTCCCCGGCCGCCAACATGCGCGCCAGCCAGTACAGGGCGGCATCAGGATCCCCGCCACGAATTGTCTTGTGCAGCGCGGAGATGATGTTGAAGTGCTCTTCCCCTGACTTGTCATAGAGAAGCACACCCTTCTGGTGGACATCGCGCGCAATTTCGACCGTGATCTTTCCATCGGCGCCGATATACGTGGCCGTTGTTTCCAGCAGGGTCAGCCCTCGCCGTGCGTCGCCGTCGGCCGCAACCGCCATGAGCTCAAGCGCTGCTTGGTCAACGGTCAGGTTCATATGGCCGAGGCCGCGCTCGCCGTCGGTCAAGGCACGCTCCAGAAGGACGCGAATCTCAGGCTCGCCCAGGCGATTCAGCACGTGTACGCGCATACGAGAAAGCAGCGCGGCATTGACCTCAAACGACGGATTCTCCGTCGTGGCACCAATCAGGATGACGTCCCCCTTTTCCACGTAGGGAAGGAAGGCGTCCTGCTGGGCCTTGTTGAAGCGATGAATTTCATCTATGAAGATGTAGGTCCGACGTCCGCTCGACTGAAAGTAACCACCCGCCTTTGACAGCACCTCTTTGACATCTCTAATGCCCGAGCTCACGGCCGAGAAATGGACAAACTGTCCCCGGGTCGAACGCGCAATCAATTCGGCGAGCGTCGTCTTGCCCGAACCGGGCGGCCCCCAGAAAATCAGCGATCCAACCTTGTCCTGCTCTATCGCCTTACGCAAGGGCGTCCCGGGCCCGACGATCTTCTCTTGGCCGACGAATTCGTCGAATGATTGCGGACGCATCCGGTCAGCTAGAGGAGGAAGTCCGGTTGGCCGTTCTGACCGCGCCGAGGGTTTGTCCTTTCCGAACAGGTCCATCGTTGGAATGTACCATCTAAGTGGCTGGGGCACAATCACAATTCGATCTGCGGTGATGCCGACAGTGACGTCGGTCTGGACTTGCACGACCTGGTCGAGTTGAACGATTAGTATTTAGGCTGTCAGATCAAACCGGAGCTGCTGGAGGCCGGCGATCCCAATTGCGACGGTGAGGCGAGCCTCGTTGATTTGCTCTGTCTTGCAGATTACTTCTTCAAATGCGGGCCTGCGCCCTGTCGTCCTTGAGCGCCAGGACTACTCGGCGGAGGCTGCTCCCGCAACCACCTTTTCAATCTTCATCCGCAGGACCCGATTACGGTCTTTCGCGAGAATCGTCAACTTCACGTCGGCAATGCGAGCTGATTCGTATCGATCCGGCAGATGACCGACCTCCTCGATAAACAGCCCCGCTATGGTGTCAGCTGTCTCTTCCGGAAGATGCACTCCGAGCAATTCGTTAATTTCGCCGGGCCAGACCGCCCCGTCGACGTACGCGATCGTGTCCGAATGCTTCACCACCGGAGGCAGCTCCGCATCGTATTCGTCCTGGATTTCGCCGACTATCTCCTCGAGCACATCTTCAATCGTGGCGATCCCGGCCGTGCCGCCGAACTCATCCAGGATAATGGCAAGGTGGGTCGAACCCTTCTTGAGTTCAGTCAGCAAGCGGGACAATTCCATCGACTCAGGAACAAAAAGCGGTTTGCGAAGGAAATCTCGAAGGGAAATGGAGTTCAAGTCGATCGCCCGGCTAATCAGATCTTTCACATAGAGTACACCGACGATATTATCGATCGTGCGTTCGTACACGGGATAGCGACTGTAGTTGCTGTCGAAGATGATCTTCTGAACCTGCTCCGGCGTTGCATTCACGTCGATCGCCACGACATCGGTGCGCGGACGCATCGCGCGACGGACAGTCGAGTCGGAAAATGAAAAGGCCGACCGAATTAATTCCTGCTCGGTCTCGTCGAAGATTCCCTTCTCCATTCCCTCGATGATCATGTGATTGATTTCATCCTCGGTGATCGCGTTCTGAGAGGCGTCGCGCCGCACGCCCAACAGCCCGGCAATCAGCCGCGCCAGATAACCGAGAAATCGTGCAAACACCGCGGTAACTCTCAGGAACAGCGTAATCGGGGGAGCGATCAGGCGCGCGAAGCGCTCCGGATGCGACAGGGCAATGTACTTCGGGAGGAGCTCGCCAATGACTACGCTCAGGATAGTCAACACAAACACGACGAGACCAAAAGCGATTGGCGTGGCGTACTCGGCAATGCCGGATAAGGGCACCGCTCTGATGATCTGCTCCAGCCGTGTGACCAGTGTCGCACCGCTGAAAACCCCCAGCAGGGCGCCGACCAGCGTAATACCCACCTGAATAGTCGCGAGAAAACTCTCGGGATTACCATGCAGGCGCGCGGCAGCCAGGGCCCCGGATTTGCGATCCTGAATTTCCTGCTGAAGTTTGCTCTTTCGGCTGGCAATGATCGAGAACTCGGCCAGCGCGAAGAATGCGTTCGCTAACACGAGCACACAAATTGCACCGATCTCTATCCAGAGGCGGTCATCCATACAGGCAGACCGCCCCGGTGCTACTTGAAGGATTATCGGGTGACATACCGAAGCATCAACCCGGGTAGACCGTCGCCGGCGGATTCATCGCCAGCTCCTGAAGCCGCTTAACGCGCTCTTCAACCGGCGGGTGCGTCGAAAACAGATGCATGATCCCGCTTCCGGAAAGCGGATTCGCGATCATCAGATTGGCCGTAGACTTATGTTCACCCAGCAGAGCGCGTTTGGGTGACGCGTGCAGCTTCTGCAACGCTGACGCCAAAGGCAGATACTTACCCGTGATACGGGCACCCTCGGCATCCGCCTTGTACTCACGCTGACGCGAGATGGCCGTTTGAATCAGCATCGCCGCCAAAGGCGCCACAATCGCCGCAACCAGCAGCGCAATCGGATTACTCCCGCGCTCTCCATCACGGCTCACTCCACCGAAGATTGCGCCCCATCTGGCAAAACTCGCCAACATGCCGATGGCCCCGGCAAAAGTTGCCGCGATCGTCCCGATCAGCATGTCCTTATTCTGTATATGGGCGACTTCATGGCCAATCACGCCTTCGAGTTCACTGTCATCGAGCAACTCCAAAATGCCTTCCGTCGCCGCCACCGCGGCATTTTCGGCATTACGTCCCGTCGCAAAAGCGTTCGGCGCCTTGCTCGGCACAATATACACTCTTGGCATCGGCATCAATGACGCCGTGGTCACCCGTTTGACAATGCGAACAAGTCTCGGATGATCAGCCTCGGTCACTTCGCGCGCGCCGTACATCTTCAAAACAATCTTATCCGAAAACCAGTACGTTCCGACATTGATCAGAGTCGCCATCGCGAACGCCAAGATCATGCCGTTACGCCCCCCGACGATACCGCCGACCCACATGAACAGGATCAGCAGCACAGCCATCAATAGGGCAACTTTTACACTATTCATATTCTCTCTCGTAGCTCCTGGGATCAGTTAACCGACCGGCACGATGCCGGTCAACTACTTTCTCCACCAGATATAGCGAAACTCAGTTCTCAAAGTTCCGCAAAATCGGAAGGCCCAAACTGCCAGTATGGCGGTTCGGGCCTTATGTCCGATAACTAGTTAGCCAAAGCGATCAGACAATTGGTTTGCGTTTCCGCCCCCGCCCTCCAAATTCGATATTCTCCGCGGAAAAACTGGATGTCGGTTCAGGCGTTGGGGTAGCAGGAGTCTCTTCAGCGGAGTGTTCTCCACCCACCATTCTACCCCTCCGTTTCACACCGCGCCCCCACTCCTGTGAACCTTCTTGTTGGGTGCTCTCGTTCGACGTCGACTCTCTGGCCCCCTCCTGTTCACTCGTGCGTGCCGGTTCGGAGCGCTCAAACGGACGCCGGCTCTGCGGAGGAGTCGGCACTGCCGTTTCCGTCGGCTCGGTCGGCCGAATCGGACGTAGTGTCTCGGCCAACGGGGCTGGCTCGGAGGCACGTGGCGACTCGGCCGGCTCGAAGGATTCGGGCTTCACCTCGATGCTCGGATCTTCCATTTCGCCTGGCGCTGTTGCACCTGATGATTCCCTTACATATGGAGCACGGGGTGGTCGCGGTCCGCCTCCTTCGGTTCCGTCGGGGCGCCCACCGCGATCTCGGTCTCCGAATCGCCCGCGGCCGCGGCGGTCATATCTATCGCGACGCGGTTCCCGGTCGGACCTTTCCGGCCGTTCAGGACGCTCCGGCCGGTCACTGCGATCGGGACGTTCTTTGCTTTCGCCCCTCTCCGGGACATTTCTCGGTTCAGAGCGCTCGGACATGGCGGGACGATCTACTGGTTCGGGACGGTCCGGTTTGCTGATTTCCGGAGCCGATGGCTGTTCGTCGAGCGCCGGCATAGTCGACGCCGGCATTTCGAACGGCGAGGGTCGGGTCCGTTCCTGACGGTCGCGCGGTCGTTCGTCAAACCGAGGCCGACTTCCAGGACGCCGATCGCCGCGATCCCCGCGTTCCGGACGATCTCCCCGATCACCTCGCTCCGGACGTTCGGCCCGCTCCGGACGTTCGGATCTGTCCGGTCGTTCCACCCGGTCACGGCCCGGCCGTTGATCGGGTCGGCCGAATCGGCCGCCGCGACGGGCGGCAAATCGATCCTCTCTGGAATCTCTGCTCTCCGCAGGACGACCTGTTCTTTCGCGGCCGGCCTGGGATCGCCCGATCGTAGAGCGGCTGGTCGAGCGCATTTCTTCAACCCCATCGGCGACAACGGCCGCGGCCGTTGCATCGCCGCAGACATTGACTGTACTTCGCAGACGGTCGACAAGCCAGTCAACGGCAAAAATCATCCCGGTCGCCACCAGCGCCTGGGGCGGCAGTCCCGCAATGGTAAACGTAGTCGTCAAAAGGAGAAACCCTGCTGACGGCATCCCGGGCGTTCCCAGTGAGACAACGCACGACGTCAAAACCAATAAGATGAGATTGGGCCACGGAAGGTCGACCCCGAACGCCTGTGCGGCAAACACGGTCGCCACGACCAGATAGGCCGCCGTCGCCGCCATGTTCAAACCAAGACCCATCGGCAGGACCACTGAGGCCACCTTGCTGTCGACGCGATTGGTATCGATTACAGCGTCGTACGTGATCGGATACGCCGTGGCAGACGATGATGTCGCAAACGCCGTTGTCAGGGCTGTCGACATGTTGTTCAGATAAGAGCCGAGACTCCGCTTGGTGACCGCAATGAAAATGAGCGGGAAAATCACTGCGCCGATGACGAGAAGCACGGCCACTATGGTGAGCGTGTACATGCCGAGCGTGCCGGCCATTTCGCCAAACGAACTCCGGCTGTTGGCTACCACGCCACCCATCAGAAACAGTAAACCGACCGGGGCTGCATACATGACAAACGACACGAGGCGGATAAGTGCGTCGTTGACTTCCATAAAGAACGACACGACACTTCGCCCGCGTGACGCCAGCCACGTCAGAGCCACGCCGAGCAATCCGGCAAACACCGCAATCGCGAGATACTGCCCTTCGATGATGGCGCGGATAATGTTCTCCGGAAAAATGGACCCCAGAATGCCGGTGAGCGATCGACCGCCGGCGCTCGGAAGATTGGGCATGGAATCCAGTCCGACCAGGTTCGCTCCCACACCCGGCGACAGAAGACTGACCGTGACGACAGCCACTATGGCCGCCAATAGCGTTGTACCAAGGTAATACACAAGTGCCATCCCGCTGATTTGACCGAGACGGCGATTGTCGGCGATCTGGCCGATTCCGACAATCAAGGTGCCCACCAAAAGCGGGATCACCAGCATACGTAAGGCGTTGGTAAACAGCTTACCTACAAAGCTCGCCGAGAGCATGACATCAGGTAGGTAGAAGCCGAGCAGTCCGCCGAGAATGACGCCTACAAGCATCCCCGGCAAGACCCAGGTTGGGGTTCTCCCAGACATAACCGTCCTATAACTACAAGAACTACACGTTGTGCCGACGACCTGCATGCGTTCTGATCTTCACCTGTGTCGCTCTTACCTGTCGCGCAGACACTGGCAGGCGGGTCGGCGATTTATTTCACAATTCCCGTCAATACGTCACCCCACGTTCAATAACTACTCCGCGAACGAGGGGATAATTACGGCGCTGAATAGTCCGTTCCAGACACAGGGATAGACAGGTCGCGTAAACATAGGTACGCTTGAGGAGCATGGCAAGGTCTTTTTAGCCCGCTTGGCCCCTCTCGCGACCGTCACGCCCTACTCGCATCCCCTGTCACACGACCGTTCTACGGCGCGAAGGGGCGCCAATGGAGCGGTTGCCGGGACAGTCCCCCATGCCGCGGTCAATAACCTTATAATAGATTAGATCAGTCTGCGTCCGACGCCTCGCCCCTTGCCACTCCACTCAGACCCGTCATTGTCTCCACCATCCAGTCGAAAGCGGCAGTAGTAACGGATGATCGGCTTAGCCACTTTTGTGCAACTGCTTGCGCTGCCCGAGGGCCATTCCTGCATGCGACCTGCGTTATTTGTTGACGAATGTATTCCGTTTTGCTACTCAGAGAAGCCACTGGACTGCGAAAGGATCTGACGTGCTCACACCATTCATGCGATATCACCTCCCTCCCATGCTCTATGCGTTGCTCGTTATTGGCCTTTCTTCGATCCCAAACCTCAAGACTCCCTTTCTGCACAAGTATCCAGTCGACAAAATTCTGCACTTTTGCGAATACGCAGTTTTTGCGGGACTCACCTTTCGATCCTTCATAAGGTTCCCCTGGCTAAGAACGACCCAGACAGTGGCCCTGGCGGCTATCGGCGGATTGGCACTGTTTGCGGCTGGTGACGAATTGTACCAGAATTTCATTCCCGGTCGCCGACCCGACATCCGGGACTTCTCCACCGATCTCCTCGGAGCCGGCTTGGTGGTAATGATTATGTGGTCAATTGCACGACGACAGCCAAGGGATACCGGGGCCTGACGTATTCCATCAACCTGATCAAATTTTTCTCATATGTTGCAAGCGGTTATCTCTTGACTCTGGCTGTCGAGATGGTATATTTGGAGTGGTCGTTAAGGGGAAAAACGGCGTCTGTTTCTACCTTACTACAGGCCCCTTTCAATCCCTTACAAATGGTCTAACTGAGTTGGTTGGGTAATACAAATTAGATTCACGTAGTTTGGTTCGGAGGACTGATTGGTCTGTCGAGTGACGCTATCCTCACGGGTTTGCCTCACTACGTCCCGCTCGTTGCCTCAGCTTCGCCACCCCGGGCGAAGGGGACTCCTCAACCCTTTTTCGCGTCGCCATAGAAGCCTTCGCCGAGATCATTCATCTGCAATAGAGAGGTCACTCGTCTCTGCACTCGTTTGAGAGCATTTCCCCGCGTTTTTGGCGAGCGGTATGCTTCGTTGATCAAGTTGCGAATGATAGAATACAAGATATTAAACATAGTATTTAACCAAGTCTTCTGGAGGGTATGTTTCAGATGAACTTCAAAACAGTAATCGGGACCCTGTCCCTGTTGTTGCTCTTGGCTATCCCCGGCTTTGCGCAACAGGACCCCAATGATCAGGGTGGTCAGGACTCGGTCTTCTTCGTCGTGACCCCACCTGTGGCGGGAGCCGCTGATGACTCGACGTTTAAGATGGAGATTTACTTCTCCAACGATGTCCAGAAATTGGCCAGCGCTTCCTGCGGGTTCAAGTGGGACCGAACGGATGTAAGGATGAAGTCCGCCGCCTGGACAGCTGACGGACTTGCTGCGTGGGACTTCGTTAAGTACCTCTATCGCAGTAACAATATCGCCCAAACAAATCTCTTCCGTAATTTCCAGGCCTCCGGTGCTCGACAGACCGAAGAGGCCGGACTTCCTGCGAGTGCGACTCCGACCAAACTGGCGACCTACAACTTCGTGGTCGACAACTGGACGGTGAACGACTCCATTGTGGTCGACACCAACGCATTTGCGGCGGGCGCTATCCTGAAGTTCGTCGCGCCGCCGTCGGTCAGCTACATCCCCAGATGGCCCGGCAAGATCGTAATTCATGACCCGAATTATGTGCCGCCGTCAAATTTTAAGCTCCAGGTGTCCGACGCCGTTCTCAATTTCAGCGCCCAGGAGAACGATCCCAATCCGGCAAGCAAGAACTTTACGGTCAGCGAGGAGACAGCCCATCCAATCGCTTACACCTCGACCGAGTCCGCCGCCTGGATGAGCTTGACCAATCCTGACGGCACTACTCCCGGCATCGTCACGGTCAACCCCGACATTACGGGTCTGACCGCCGGTACGTACACGGATTCCATTCAGGTATCTTCTCTTGACGCGACCAATTCACCGGTGTACGTGAAGGTCATCCTGACGGTGACTCCCCGGCCGAAGGTCTTGGTCGTCAGTCCGTTAGTGTTGAATTTTGAGGTTACCGAAGGCGGCAACCCGGACGCGAAGTCTTTCCACGTATCCGAACAGCTTGGGGCCGCCATATCCTATAATTCGGCGACTGATGCCGCCTGGGTTCTTTTGACAAATCCCAGCGGAATGACTCCGGGTGATGTCGGTGTCGACGTCAACATGACCGGCAAGACTCCCGGTGTCTACAACGACTCAATCCTCGTCGTCGCCGGTGCCGCCACGAATCCGGAAATCTGGGTGATGGTCAATCTGACCGTCAACGCGGCGCCGAAAGTACTGGCCGTCGATTCGACTATCCTGAATTTTGAAGCGACTGAAGGTGACGGAAATCCGGCCGCCAAGTCGTTCCAAGTCACCGAGGCCGGCGGAGCGATCATCGCTTTTGATGCGACTGAAACCGCCGCTTGGTTTTCGTTGCTGGATGCAAGCGGCAATACTCCGGGAACCGTCACGGTGAACGTAGATATCGCCGGCCTAGCCCCCAATATGTATGTGGATTCTATCCAGGTGGCGGCGCCCGCGGCGAACAATTCGCCGAAATGGGTGAGAGTCCACTTAATGGTAAATCCGCGACCCAAGGTACTCGTGGTTACGCCACTCAATCTCAACTTTGCGGTCACCGTTTCCAGTCCTGTAGCGGCTCCGAAGACGTTTGATGTTTCGGAACAGGGCGGCGCGGCTATCGCGTACGCGGCAAGCGAATCCGCGACCTGGATTACTCTCACCGACGGCGCCGGCACAACCCCGAAGACGGTCACGGTCAATGTCGACGGCACGGGCCTTTCTGTCGGCACCTATGAAGACACGATTGCCGTTGTCGCCGCTGCTACTAACTCACCGCAGAAAGTTGCGGTCAAGTTGGTGGTTTCATCCTGTCCCGTATTGGTTGGCGACCCGCTGTCGTTCAACCTCGTCGGTCTGGTCGGCGATAGTCTGACTCTCAGTGAGACCGTCTCAGTAACGTCAAGTGGCAGCAACCTTGATTTCGCTGCCGCTGCTACTCCGAACTTCGCCTTCGATCCCGTTGGCGGTATTACGCCGGGAGTCGTAGGCTTCCAGTTCAAGAAAGCATACGCCACCGCCGGCACCTACACCGAGTGTTTCACGATCGGCACTACCGGCGAGCTTGTTCCCGCTGACTGCGATCCGTCATCGGTGCAGGTGTGCATTCACGTCACTGTCAACGAACCGCCGAAACATCTCGTGGTAAGCCCGACGTCGCTTGATTTCACGGCGCTCCTGGGTGGCCCGAATCCGGAGGCAAAGCCCTTCCTCGTTTCCGAGCAGGATGACGCAGTGGTTGCGTTCGCCGTCACTGAGGGCGCCGGCTGGTTCGCCTTGAATAAGACGTCAGGCAACACGCCCGATTCCGTTGTCGTTACTCCGGATATCACCGGACTGGCCGCCGGTACGTACACTGATTCCGTTCAGGTGACCTCCGCTGCCGTGGTCAATTCGCCGCAGTGGGTGAAAGTCAACTTGATCATCAGTGAGTGTCCGATTCTGGCGCTCAATAAGACCGCAATCTATGACACGATCTTCCTCGGCGATACGTATACGAAGGCCGATTCGTTGTTATTGACGAGCACCAGTCCGGATGAACTGAGCTGGCACGCTATTCATGACGGGACCTTTGTGCTAAGCAGCGATAACGGCACGACGCCCAGCGTGGTCGGACTCACGTTTACCGTTACACCGGCCACCGCCGGCACCTACCAGTATTGCGTAACGTTTGCGACGGATGAGCCGACTGCCAAGGTCGCACAGATATGCAACAGCCAGGTGTCGTATTGCGTCAACCTGTTGGTCGTGAAGCCGGCCTCCGCCGACACACTTGTCGTGGTGAACACGCCTGCTGTCCCCGGTGCACGGGTGGTCGTTCCGATCAATTTCAAGAATGGCTGTGACTTCAAATCCGCGGAATTCGGCCTGCACTTCAACCCGGCTGAGTTCTATCTGGACTCCGTGTCGTTCGCCAATTCCCGCATCACCTTCTTCGAACTGCAATTCGTAACGATCGACAACGTCCTGGGTACAGTGACGATTAAAGCGATAGCCGATGATGCCTACCTGGTGCCGACCGGTTTCGGCAATCTGGCCGACATGCACTTTACGGTTCGACCGGACGCTTCCGCAGGCGAAAAGGATTTCGCGGTAATGGATTCGGTCGTCTTCGGCCGTAATTGCGGAACAGGCTTGGTCTATGATCAGCCCATATCCTATCCTGGTTCAATAAACGTCGGGTTCGGACTACAGAACTTCACTTGCGGAACGGTTGTCGATACCTTGGGTAATGATATCCCCGGCGCGACCGTTCTTCTTTACGCCGATTGGCCAAACGGTTCACCCATCGATTCCACAGTTTCAACTGCCATCGGCTCGTTTGCGTTCTCCGACTTCTCAGCAGTTCCGTTCGACGTATATGCGTACAAAAAGGGATACTATCCCGGCCGGGTCGAGAATCTGAACTTCCGCGAAAAGGGCGAGAAGATCGTCCTGAAGCCCCTTAAGGATATCACCTTTGAAAAGTCCCTGTTCTGGGTCGACTACATCTGCGGCACGGGTGACAACATGAGCACGCTTTTTGGCGCCCCGATCCCCGTTGGTTCAGTGGTTGAGGCGTACACGCCTGAGATGCTTCTCGTCGGTCAGTGTGTCGTTGATAGCGTCGGCCATTATGGCCCGCTTCATGTCTATGCTGCCGATGATGAGACCGCCACTAACGGCGCGCGCACCGATCAGGCCATCACGTTCTACGTCAATGGCATCCCAGCTACTCCCAGCGTCACCTTCCCCGGGGATCACATGTACCCGCGGATAGAAGTCTGTGTTGAAGCCGGCGAAGAAGTCACCAAGACCTGCACCCTGCAAGAGGGCTGGAATCTGGTGAGCTGGAACGTCAACACTGCTTCCGACGACATCAAGACCGTGCTTGGCCCTTATTTGAACTGTGTCGACGTCGTACTTGGCTTCGACCAGGGTGGCATGACCTATGATCCGGAGCTTGAAGAATTCTCCGACCTCTGGTCGGTTGATCACCTCCACGGCTATTGGATCAAAGTGAAGCCCGGTTGTTCCGTCACCCTCGAACTCACCGGTACCGCGGTACCCGTTTCAACTCCGATTCCGGTCACGAAGGGCTGGAACCTGGTGAGCTACCTGCCGGAGACTTCAATGAAGCCGGCCGACGGTTTCGCGAGCATCTTTGATCAGCTGCTTTATGCCTACGGCTGGGACGAAGGCATCAAGTTCTATTCGCCGAACTTCGCCGACTCTTCTTTGACGCTCAGCCCGTGCAACGGCTATTGGGTCAAGATTGACGCGAACGGCACGCTGGTCTATCCGGGTGACGAAACCGTCGCAACCCCGCGCTACGTTGTGCAGAATTCGAACATTGCGGCGGCCGCCGGCGATGTCGCCACAACGACAGCCTGGGTGAACCTGTATGCAACTAATCTGAAGGTTGACGGCAATGTAGTCTCGGCCGGCGCAGTCATTACCGCCCATTCGGCGGCTGATGGCACCAAAGTCGGCATCTTCACGATGACCACGAGCGGCAAGTTCGGCTTCATGCCGGTATACGCCGATGCTTCGTCAGCTCTGAAGCCGGGTGATGCCTTCTACCTGTCTGTCGACGGCGTAGAGACTCAGGAGCAGTTTACCTGGACGGCCAATGGCGACCGAATGGAAGTCGGCGCTCTGACGACGGCCGCCGGTGCCGGCACACTTCCGGCCTCCTTCGCTCTGGGCCAGAACTACCCGAACCCGTTCAACCCGTCGACGACAATCAGCTTCTCCTTGCCGGTGGCCGGCAATGCGAAGGTTGAGATTTACAACGTCCTTGGCGCGCTGGTTGCAGTACCGTTCGACGGTATGGCGACTGCCGGTTCCACGACCGTGGTCTGGGACGGTAAAGATCTCAATGGACAGTCGGTTGCTTCCGGTATCTACTTGTACCGGTTGTCCGCCGGCGCGGCATCGGAAACCAAGAAGATGATGCTGCTGAAGTAGCAAACGAGAAGAGTGGTTTGCACATAACTCCGGCCCGTCGAAAGGCGGGCCGGATAGAAAAGTGGTGATAACGGTGAGCAAACAATTTCGTATTCTTTTCGGTGTCCTGAGCGCGGTGACGGTGATGTTCGGATCGGCAATGGCCGGTGGTATCACACCGACACCTTATTTCACGTCGTTCTACGACTCGCTCATGACTTCTACGTTTAACGGTCGGGCCCTCCCCGTCGGATCGGTGGTTTCCGCCTTTGATCCCGACGGAGTGCAGTGCGGCGCCTTCACTGTACATACAGCCGGCACCTATGGGTTTATGCCGGTGTACGGTGATGACCCCAATTCTGCCGCCGATGAAGGGGCTACGAATTCTCAGACCATTTCCTTCAAGATCAACGGCCGACCGGCTGCGGTGACTGCCGGCAGCGCGAGCTGGACCGATCAGACCTTGCGCACTGCTTCCTTGGCCGCGACCGGCAATATCGCGATCACGGGGATCGAATTCCCCGACGATATGCTTGGTGGCCCGGGACACACGTATACTCTCCGCGTGGGCGTTCGCAATGATGGCGACGGTCTGGATCTCTATGGTATGCACATTACGATGGATGCCGCCGAATCCGACCCGCTGGGCTGGCGATCCTTTGCCCCCACGGCGGTGACCTATGCCAATGTCAGCGAGACTGCTTACGTATACTTCCAGATTCGGGTGGCCACTTTCTCCGCCGTTACGGAGAACAAGGTTAACCTGGAAGTCTTCTCAGAACTCGATCCGTCCAAAGCGGTGACCGGCTCGTTTACTATTTCAATGTCGATTACCGACGTGGAGGATCCGACTGACAACCTGCCGGGCGGTTTCGCGGTCCATCAGAACTACCCGAATCCGTTTAACCCTTCCACCACAATTTCCTTCACGCTCCCGACCCGCTCGACGGCTACTCTGGATGTCTTCGATATTCTTGGCCGAACAGTGGAGTCGCGGAACCTGGGGGAATTGACCGCGGGTGACCACAGTCTTGAGTTCGACGCGAGCCAACTTGCCTCCGGCGTCTACCTGTATCGCGTGACTACGGAGCATAATACCGAAACGCGAAAGATGATGTTGATGAAATAGGATTCTTCACTACACCACTTCTCTATGCTTGCGGCCCTGCGGTCCTCTGCGGGGCCTTTTTATGGATTGCTCCAGCCAGGTAATCGCGAATATCTACTTGCCCACGCGTTGAAGATCGGATATTTTGACCGTTCAGAATCTCGAAGCACACATCAGAGAGGGAAAGCTTAGTGCCCGTCAGACTCCGCGTAGCTGGAATAACAGACAAGGGATTAGTTCGCTCAGGGAATGAGGACTACCTCCATCTGGATGATGATAACCGGGTCTACGCTGTCTGCGACGGCATGGGTGGACACCAGGCGGGCGAAGTCGCCTCCATGACGGCCTCGCAAATTCTCCACGACGTTTTTCATCGCTACTCCGGAGAGCTCATGGGTGATCCGCGCCTGTCGCTCGAACGCACCCTCCCGGGCTCGGGCGATCTCCTCGTCAAGGCGGTTCGACTGGCAAATCGGGCCATTAACGTCCGTTCCGCCGAAGATCCTGAGAAATCGGGTATGGGGACGACCATCGTGGCGGTCGCTTTTGAGTCGGATATCATGTCAATCGCCCATGTCGGCGACAGCCGGGCGTATCGGCTGGACGAGCGCGCTCTCAAGCCACTGACCGGCGACCATTCGTGGGTGGCCGAAATGCAGCGCGAGCAGCAACTGAGCGCTGATGAGGCGCAGTCTATTATCGGCAAGAACGTCATAACGCGAGCCCTCGGGGTCCGACAAACCGTCGAGGTTGACTACCGAATAGTCAAAACGGCTCCCGGCGAAATTTATATACTCTGTTCGGACGGCCTGTGCGGGTACGCCGACGATGACGAAATCTTTGCCGTCGCCGATCGTTACCGCAAAGACATCGACAAACTGGCGGGAGCTTTGGTCCAGATGGCCAATGATCGGGGCGGCTCTGACAACGTGACCGTAGTGGTGATCGAGGTTATCGAAACCTCCGAGTCCCCCCTGCCTCAGATGGACGTGCTCACCGTTACCCACGAATCCGAGGCCGCACTCGAGGCCGAGAATCGGTGGCTGGAACAGCTCTTGGTAGAGGCGGAACCGGCCGAAAAAAAAAACGACGTGACCAGTCGGACCCCCGGCACCAGTAAGACCGTCTTGATCGTCATCGCCGTTGTGTTCATCGCTATTGCCGTGACCATCATGGTTTTATCCGGCGGGAAGTAAGGCTCGGGAAACCAGTTGACAATCCGACCTGTTCCACCGTACCATAGGCATCCCAAATGCATGATGCGCCCGTAGCTCAACTGGATAGAGCGTCTGGCTACGGACCAGAAGGTTAGGGGTTCAAATCCTCTCGGGCGTATTTTTGAAGTTGAAGACCCGCAATCGCGGGTTTTTTTGTCCCCGGAAACGCCTCAACGCGAAGTAGAAACGATCGAAGAGTGTCGTGCGACCAGGTCGTGTCGGGCAACCAGTCTACTGACAGTTGCCCAGAGCCACGAAGGTGATGAACAAGTGATCGATGAAGAAAGTCAGATCGGCGATATCAATCCCGCCTGCACCGTCAACATTTGCTTCCTTGGTGCAGCACAAAGGGGTGAAACTGACAAAAAGATTATCGATGAGTGCCGTAAGATCCGAGATATCGATCGAGTTCGCGGGATCACAGTCGATATTCCCGACCGGTGACACGCAGCAGGATCCCGCCTGGGCCAGCGCAAAGGTCCCAAGGGTCGTCGTTCCGCAGATGTAGTTGGTGCTGACGTTTGGATAGCCTGCACCGGTGACGTTGGTCCAGGTGTTGCCGCTCTGGTATCTCAGCCATTTGAGTGTGCTTTCGGAGCCGGATATTTGACCGGGATTGTAATTCAGACAGACAACGGGAGTGCCGGTGAAGCCTGCGGTCGTCTTCACTTCATAGCCGAGGGGGCCGGCTGCAGGCTGAATCACGTAGCCGTCCGGCTGCGGAAGACCGGTCACACCGATGATAATCTCTGTCACGCCTGCGGTTGTCACAGTTGGGAAGGTGACCGTTATGCCGCCGTAAGTAATCGCCACGTTGGTACCCGGAACGGTATACCCGGTCTCACATTTGTCGCCGATTCCGTTGTTATTGGAATCTTCCTGTAGCGGATTGGACAGCGACGGACAATTATCGACGTTGCCGCAAACCCCGTCGCCATCAATATCATTATTAGCGTCGTTTGGGCACACATCGCAAAGATCGCCAAACGCGTCACCGTCGGCATTGGCCTGGTTGGCGTTGATCGTATTCTGGCAATTGTCGCAGACGTCGCCAACAAGGTCACCGTCCGCATCCTCCTGGCCGGGATTAGAGGTAAATACACAATTGTCATGCGCGTCTTCCACACCATCTCCGTCGGAGTCGAAACTTACTATCGTAATGAAGGCGTCGAACTGACCGCCAAAGAAAGCATCCCACGGATTGACCTTCGGGAAGTTCGCCGACGAAGTCTCGCCGGTCAGGTAGGCTGAACCATTGGCGTTCACATCCACACTATATGAATTGTCAACAGACTGACCGCCCAAATACGAGGAGAACAGGAGACTTGTGGCGCCGGAATTGAATTTTGCCAGAAACGCATCGCCGGCCGTCTGATAAGAAAGCTGAAATGCATTGACCAAAGGAAAGTCGTTGGACGTTGTAGTGCCGGTCAGGAACACTTCACCGGCCGGGTCTACCGCCAGGTCAATCGCATTTTCGTCCCCCATGCCACCTAGATATGTGCCGGTCGTGTACGATGATCCGTCGGCAGTCAACTTCATCAGGATCGCGTCATACGTGCCGCCGTTGAATGTGCCGTCATACGGTGACGGTACCGGGAAGTTCGATGATCCGGTCTGGCCGGCCACCCAGAGCGTATTCGGACTCACCCATTCAATGGCACGGGCGAGATCCGCACCGGCACTCCCTATCAAGGTCGAGAACAACAACGTGTCCGACCGCTGGCCGAATTTGGCGACAACGATGTCGGCCAGGGTGCCGTTGAGTGTCGAGTCGAGTGCATTGATGCACGGAAAAATCAGCGATTCCGTATACCCGGTGATATACGCGCGACCGGAAGCATCAACAGTTATGCCCAGGCCGAAGTCATTCTGCAGCCCACCCATATATGTGGCGTAGTCCAGCGCTCCATCCGCCGCGGCGAGTTTGGCTGCGAAAATATCGTTGAGCCCGTTCGCTGAGGTGTCATAGGCAAACTTCGTGGGGAAATCCGACGACGACGTCGCACCAACGACACAGACATTGCCCGACGCGTCCACCGCAACACCAAAGGCATAGTCGTTGCTGGAGCCGCCGATATACGACGACCAGATGAGGGAATCACCCGAGGCCGATAAACGCGCCGCAAACGCGTCGAACATCCCGCCACCGAAACTGGTGTCTCCCGCAACGGTCGTGGGGAAGTTGCTCGAGCGCGTATAGCCGACGATGGCAACCTCATTCCCCGCGCCCAGTTTAAGGCCGTAGCCGTAATCGTTGCCGGTGCCACCGACGAACGTGCTGAAAAGCAGGGTTTGTCCATCGGGTGAAAACTTCGACACAAATACGTCAACCGAATCGGTAGCGTTAAATACGCTGTCATACCCCTGATCGGCAGGAAAATCCCAGCTGCGCGTCGATCCGACCACGTACATATTCCCGGCACTGTCAACGGCAATCGCCCCGCCGTTGTCATTTGCCACTCCGCCCAGAAACGTGCTGTAGCTTATCGCCGGATCGATGATCAACGGGAGAGATTTATCATAATTCTTCAGGTTGAAACTGACCGACCGATCACCCGTGAGAGCGTACTCACCTTCAACAGGTATGCGCTCACCATTAGCCTCCTGGAAAATTATCGGCCGGTGCTCCGTCACCGTATTCCATTCGGTTTCGATATTGAGGTCCCCGGAAGACGATACTTCCATCCGGCGTACCCCGCTGTAATTTAATCGAATCTGGTGGTAATCAGCTTGGGGAGCGACAATGAAGTCGTATTCAAGCTGCTCGTTGATAGTATAATACCGGACGTCAATTCCCGGGTAGATTCCGTCCAGGCGGACGGAAGCATAGGTCGGCACATTCGTCTGCCACTTGGCCGGATCCCGACCAATGAAGTAATTGGTCACCCCTGACAGCTCTGCCTCGCCAACCGCCGCCGGAGTGAGGGCCCCTTCAAATGATACCGTTACGTTCAGACGTTCCGGCTGTCCGCAATCATGCCCGGCGCGAACCAACGATCGCACGTCGGACTCAAACTGCGATGGGCCGACCGAAGTCTCTCGAACAAATGAATACCAGACCGAGCCCGCCCCGATCCAAGCGGTCGCACCATGCGATTCAGTTCGAAAATATACGTTCTTGGGCCACTGTCCGCGGTTGGGCACGAACGTCAAAGGCGTTTGCGTAAGAGTAGCGCCGAATCGATGCTCCGAGGCGGCAGGAGTGCCCCCAGTCTTCACGGCTGCCGCATTGAGCGGCGACAGCGATATAATCGCTGCTGTGACGGCCGCGAAGAGTGTGCTATGGTGAGGCATGCATGAACTCCCTACGGTAGTCGCGTCAACTCTAAGTATACCAGGCGGGTGCCAATTGGGGCGAGACTTGTGCCTGTGTAAGTATTTCTAAAAAGATACGCTGTCATGGCTCCGCTGTCAATACAATTCCCGGCGGACACCGGTCAGTTAGGTATCGGCACAATCATCTTCCCCCTAAACTGGGTCCACTACCCCGCCATTATCGGCCCATCTCCTCTTCGAAGCCCGGAATACCGCATCATTAGGCGTAATTCCCAGGCAATTGGAGCAACGCGAGGACAGACCTGGCGCCCTCCCCGTTGTCCCACAAGCGCTGCGAACACACCAATAGCTTGCTCTGGCACACCCAATCCCTGATTCGGAAAAGCTGATTCCGGGTCCATGGACGCCACGATAAGGACTGTCACACACCAGCTTTTCAGCGTATATTCCCCTTTGTACCCCCTGACTCTGGGGTGAACACCTAACCGGAACCTGGCAAAATTACTGTAAGGGGACAGCCTATGGGCTCAACATCGCCGTTCAGAATTCTCCCGCAGATCGACGCTCTGGAGAAAGAGATTCAGGAGAAGAAGAAACAACTGGTGACGTTACGCCGCCAACAGCCGCCGACGCCCGTAACCGACTACACGTTTCTGACGCATGACGGACAACAAGTCACACTCAGCAGCCTATTCGCCGGCGGCGATGAACTGATGGTCATTCACAACATGGGCAAGCAGTGCCCGTATTGTACCCTATGGGCGGATGGACTCAACGGGGTGTGGCAGCATCTTGAAAATCGCGCGCCCTTTGTGGTGATTTCCCCGGACGATCCGGAGACTCAGAAGAAATTCTACGCGTCGCGAGGCTGGAAATTCCGCATGTATTCGTCTCACGGCACCAGCTTCTTCCGCGATTCCGGCTTCGCTTCAGAGAAGAATGATCCGTGGCCGGGTGTGTCTACCTTTCGCAGACTCAGCGACGGCAGGATAGAGCAGGTCGCCCATACCTACTTCGGCCCAGGCGATGATTTCTGTAGCGTCTGGCCTTTGCTTGACCTGCTGCCGAACGGTCCAAATGGCTGGGAGCCAAAGTACAAATACTGACGTCACCATCGTGCCGCATATATGCCCACACACAAAAAAGCCATCCTGTCGGATGGCCCTGGTCCCAGGAGTGCGCTGCCGGGATCAATCGCGGGCGATGACAATCGACGAGCCAATCCCGCGGAGACTCAGAGCCTGACGTCCGGCGCCCAGTCGAAGAACGACTGTTTTCACTGAGCCATCATTCGACATATCCATCGGCTCCTCGCTTGTCACACTGCCCCCCTCCACCCGAGCCTTGAACAGCAAATCCTGATTGTCAGCCAAATTCAAAAAGACACTGCCGGCATTGGCAACAATAGTGGAGGCACCGAGCAATTGACCGTCGAGGTTCACCCGCAGACTGCCATTTGTCGAGTTCAAATCGAGCCGCCCTCGGATCTGTGACAGATCAGTCGAGCCAAACGAATTGGACACGCTCAGCCCATCGCCCACTTCTTCTGCCGTGATACTGCCGTACTGGTTGGCCAGCTGTGCACTGCCGCTAATCGATTGAGCCTCGATCGACTGAAAGGCATTTTTCACCGTCACATTCCCGGTGATTTCGCCCAAAGTAACCGCGCCGTATGAATTGTCGATCGACACGTTCCCTTCATGACTGGAGACCTCGACGGAACCGCTGTTATTGATGCGTAACTCCCCGTGAGTATCCTCGACGGAAACGGTCGCAAACGCGTTCTGTATGGTCATCGGGCCTTCAATCGAGTTTGCGGAAATCGTGCCATACGAATTGCTGATGAAGGTCGGACCGCCGCTGACATCCGAGACCGAAATTGCCCCCATGGCGTTCTTGACCGTGGTCCCCCCGCGAATCGAGGAAACCTGAATCTGCGACACATTGCCCGTAACTTCCACGCCTCCGCGAAGATCGCTTACATCCATATCGCCAAAGGCATTCTCCACATAGATTCGGTTCTGAAACGGTACGTTTACCGCCAGCCGGCTGGCTACTATTCGCGTTTTTGGATCGCTGATTCTGGGAAATCCCACTCGGACATTGTACCGGCCGTTCGAGGGATTTTCCAACGTCAGGCTGATCTGATCAATCAATTCCTTCTCAGTCGCCCGGGAACCGGACGCTATTTCGACTTCGAGCACAACAGTGATGTCACTCTCTCCCCACCCGGCCACTTCGACATTGCCTGATGGGTTTGAGATGTAGATGGGGGCACCCGACGACGTAACATGCATGGTACCGCTAAATTCTCTGGGCATCCCCCGCACACCAGCTGCGGCGCCAATCGGCGGGACAGCAATCCTGGGGATAGTCGGCGCGGGCGTCCCCGTTGACGGTACCGATGGAATGGAGGGCACGGGCGCCTTGGGGATCGGCGGCATTTCTATCACATAGGTTTTCTTGGAGTTCTTTTGCAGCAGTTTCAGGCTCTGCTTCAGTTTTTCAAGGCTCGAGGACAAATCTCCGCCCACAGCGTCCGCAACTTCCGCCTGGCGAATATTCATCTCGGCCAGACGGGCATTGTGCTCGGACAGCAGTTCCTGAATCAACTGCAACTCGCGCTCGAAGCTTCGCAGTACACGCATCGCCTTCTGCGATCTGGCGTCCGACGATTTCCCCAACTGGGCTCTCTCAGCGACCACTCGCGCCGACACCGCCGACAGATCTTGTTCCAGGACTTTGTTGTCCCGCATGTAGATCTCTTCATCGAGCCCCTCACTGAACTTGTCGAGTGACGTCTCAAGAACGGCGCGCGAGTCTAGCCCATCCGAACCAAGGTAGTCGCTGTAATCTGAAATGACGTCGCGCAGTCCCTGAAGAAGGTCGACATACTCGGTGGCAACTTCGTGAATTTCGTCGGTACCAGCCCTTGCCTTGGATTTGCTCGTTCCGCCCGACGACGATTGCCCATAGACAATCCCAGCCACAGCCAGAATGGCGATACCCAAAACAATGTGGTTCGGACGAATTCTACCCATGCTACTCACCTGTTTGTGCTACCCGCCCGCCGCAATATTCTTCCCCATCAAAAAGCCCGGCAGGACATCCGAGTATGCATTGTTGGGGGGCCCCCGGCCAATACAAAAGGCAGGTCGCCCCCTACAGTAAGCATTACGAAACCACCCCGGGTAAGTTTCACCGGAAATTCCCCTAATTCTTCATATGTGAATAACTTGCGCAAGGTGAACCAATCGCACTTTTGCGCCGATATACTTTCTGACAATCGATTTGGTCGGAACATGAGAATAAACTGTAAAATTGTTGTCGTGGAAATCGGGCAATCACCCTTTACCGGCGTAACCGTAAGTTATATATAACATTACGAAAATCCTCCCAGAAGAGGCCCCGAGGCGACTGGGAATACTCCCAGAACCATATTTTATCACCGACCCAAAAAGTGTATATTCGAGGATGTATGGCACCTGCTCTTCGCACTGCTCTCAGCGTCGGCCTGATCCTGGCAACGACATCGGTAACACACGGATTTGACCGGGACCAGATTCACCGGGATCAGTTATCCGGATTGAATCTCACCCAACGAACGTATATCTCGACCCCCCCTGCCTTGCCCCAGGCGAGCTCCGCCGGTTCCGACCTACGTCTTTCCGAGGCTGGCTCCCCCGCCATGTTCACCCAGGACCATGTCCGACTGGCTGTTCTGGCCAACAGCGACTGGTTGGCCGTCTGGAACGATAACCGTTCCGGGAGTGAGAAAATATGGCAGCAACGGTTGACTACTGGCGGTACGCTGGTGGGCGCCAATGTACTGGCTGCCGGCTCGACCACCGGTGCCGACTTCATCGATCCGGAAATCCTCACCGACTCGGTCGGTTTGGTATATCTGTTTTATCGAGATCGCACCAACGGTCTCATCTACGGCTCGCGGTACAATGCGGATCTCACCGAGAATCTGGCCCCCTTCGTGGTCAACGATTCCAGCAACAGCGCCTTCGCAGGTCCGTACGACGTTGCTGTCTTTCCCGACGGACGCACCGTTGTCGTCTGGGAGAACTACGGCGTGACCGGCTCCACGATCCAGATGCGCGTCTACAACGCCGCCGGCGCTACTGTCGCCGGACCGACCACCGTACATTCCGACGCTTCCAGTTCCCAGCGCTGGGTTCCCTCGGTTGCCGTACAATCCGGCTCAGGGTATCTGGTAGCATGGGAAGATTACCGCAACGGTCAGGCCGACATATACGCCCGACTCTTCACCGGAGCGGGAGCATCGATCGGCAATGATTTTGCCCTGGTACCGTCCCCCGAGTCAAACTATGCGCAGTATGCGCCGCAGGTCGCCTATTCCTCGTTGAATCAGTACGTCATCGGGTGGATCGATCGCCGCACGGGACAGGAAGTCTATCTCCAGCGCTACGACCCGATTTCCGGCCTTGCGGGAGCCAACACGCTCATCAGCTCGGGCGACTCCGTCACCACCAACTGGGATCTCAATCTTGCCGTAGCCACCAGTGGAAAACTCCTGGCTTCCTGGGGTGCGTCGCAATCGACCAACCTAATCCAATCTCAGCGCTTCGGCGCTGCTCTCACCACCGCCGGATCACTGCTCTCTGTCAATCTTGACGCCGACGGTCACCGCTGGGGCCCCGCAGCCCGGTTCGCCGCCGAAAATAACTTTGGTGTCGTCTGGACCGAATTTGTAAGCGAAGACGCCGACGCTCAGATGATGGCTTTCGACACTCTCGGTAACCGGCTGTTCGGAAGTGAAATCCGACTCAACGACGACGCCGCCGGCAGTCCCGTTGCATCCGCCTCCGTGATCTCAGGTACCGGTTGGTGGTGGATATCCGTCTTCTCTTCTCGACGAGCCGATGCGGGAGACATCTATCTCCAGCGCTTCGGCTACTTCGGTGGATTGGTCGGAACGAACGTAAAAGTCAATCAGGATATCGGCTCGAATCTTCAGTCGGAACCGACTGCCGCCGCGGCCGACTCACAGGTGCTCATCGCCTGGGTCGATGGCCGAGCGGTCAACGCCGTATCCGGCCAACGGATCTACGGACGACTCAGCAGCAGGTATGGCACGTTTTATTCCAATGAATTCATCATTTCCGACTCCGCCAGCGTCGCCTCCAAACGATCTCCCAGGGTGGCCAGTCGCCCCAACGGCCGGGCGCTGGTTGTCTGGCTGGACAATCGCGACGGTAGCTACCAGGTGTGGGGGCATTGGCGAAACGCCGACGGCTCAAACGATGGAGCAGACTTCCGCGTGTCCACCGTCGCTACCGACACCCAGAACGATGATCTGTGTATCGGAACGGATAATAGTGACCGCTTCTGGGTCTCCTGGCTTGACCACGGCACCGCATCTCCGAGTGTGAAGGCGCATCTGTACAATACGAACAAGAGCGAAGTCGGTTCATTCACCTGGACGCCTACCGAGACGATTGAAGAAATGTCCGCCGCCGTCACCCCAGCCGGAGCGCTGGCGGTCGTCTTCACGACTCTCAACGGCGCAGCGAAAGACATCTATATTGCTGCCCTTTCCTCGACCGGCACTCAGACGCTCGCCCCGTACAACTTCAACGATCTGGCTGCGTCGGATGCGGAAACACCGTCAGTCTCCATCGACAACGCCGGCTACATCGCCGCGTCGTGGATCGATCACCGCGCCGCTCAAACACGCGTCTGGCTGCAGGCCTTCACCAGCGGTTTCCTTCCCATCGGCGCCAATCAACAGATGACCAACGGCACACCCGAATATGTTGTCTCCCCGACCGTCTACGCCGCCGTCGGCAACGCCTGGACTGTCTGGATCGATCCCCGCGAAAACGGCGCCTCGGTGTGGGGGAACTACTACGTCTACGAGCCGACCGACGTGGCCGACAATCCGAATGATCGCCTGCCGTCCTCCTTCGCGCTTGCGCAAAATTATCCCAACCCGTTCAATCCGAGCACGGTGATTGAATTCGCTCTGCCCAGCGCCGCCAACGCTCGGGTGGAAATTTTCAATTCGCTCGGCCGCAAGGTCGCTACTCTGCTCAACGGGCCAATGGGTGCCGGTACTCACAGAATCATATGGAATGGCTGTGATGATTCCGGTGATATTGCCGCCAGCGGCGTGTATCTCTACCGCGTGACCGCCGATGGTACGGCTCTGCAGAAGAAAATGCTGCTGGTGAAGTAGGCGTGCATCAAGCGCGCCTACTTCATCCCCAGCCGCTTTTTTTTCGCCGTTAGCTCCACAAACTCCGCCACCCGCTTCGCGCGCGTCTCTGTTTTCTTCGCGACTGTTATCCACCGCAAACAAAGCTGCGTATACTTCTCTGTTAGTTTGGCGAAATTCGCTTTCGCCTCCGGGTTCCTTTCGAGCGCCCTCAGCAGATCGTCCGGCACGGGAATCGGCGGCAAATTCCTCAGTTTACTCGTCGCGACCGGCGCCGATTCGTCAAACACCGCCAGCCCCGCCGTGGTCATTCGCTTCGATGCCACCAGCGCCTTCATTCGCTTACGGTTCAGCTCCGACCAGAGGCTCCCTTTTCGCCGCGGTGTGAACCGCTGCATGTAACATCTATCATCAATCGTGCGTACCGTCGTATCAATCCAGCCGTAGCAGAGCGCTTCCTCCAGCGCACCGAGATACGTCAACCCTTCCTTTCCCGTATGCTTCTTGAAGAATTTGAGCCAGATTTCGGTCTCGGACGCATGATTCTGCTTGAGCCAGGCCCGCCAGAGCCGGCTGTCGGCGAAGTGTTTCGACTTTAATTTGTCCATATGCCATTATACGTCAATGAGTTACCGATTGCAATCGCATTTGAACACCGCGATTGTGGGCCAAAAAATTCTTTGTTTGTCGTGAGATTTATTATCCTTTTTGCCGAAAACAGTGTTTATTGAGGCAGAGTTAACGAGTCTCCGAAACTAATGGTATCTTACGATTCTTCCCACAAGATCAATCAACAGACACAGGTTATTTTGGTGACCCAGCGCAATGGTGCGCAGCAATCAGGTATTTGTGGATGTTGATCCTCGCATAGAGGCCGCGCCGCCCAAATACAAACGTATGGAGTAACAGATGGATATCTACGTCGGCAATCTCTCATTTGACATGAGCGACGCGGATCTGCGACAGATCTTCGAACAGTTTGGCGAAGTTGGCCGTGCCAACATCGTCACCGACAAGTTCACCGGCAAGTCCCGTGGTTTCGGGTTTATTGCCATGACTTCGAATGACGACGCTCAGAAGGCGATCGCCGAACTCAACGGTAAAGAGTTCGACGGCCGCGCGATCGTGGTCAACGAAGCCAAGCCGCGCGAACCGCGCACTGGTGGTGGCGGTGGTGGCGGCCGCAGTGGCGGCGGCGGTGGTTTCAACCGCGGTGGCGGTGGTGGTCGTGGTGGCAGCGGTGGCGGCGGTGGTCGTCGCGGCGGCTGGTAAGCCTCGCAATTCTAATTGAAAACACAAAGCCCGCGGCAACGCGGGCTTTTTTGTGGTCGCGGTCTGATTGAGTCGATATCGATACATGGCGCACGTCTCCGTGCGCCACGCAGTAGATACAGATATCACAGATTGCTGATTATCGCCGTCGCAAAACCCGATGTCGGCACTTTCGTCGCGCCTTCCATCTGACGCTCCAAATCGTACGTCACCGTCTTCTGCGAAATCGTCTTCTCGATCGCGGCCTCGATCCGATTCGCCGCTTCGTCCCACCCCATGTAGCGAAGCATCAGCACCGCCGACAACAACAACGAACCGGGATTCGCCATATCCTTGTCGGTGTACTTGGGCGCGGTACCGTGCGTCGCCTCGAACAGGCCGATAAAGTCACCGATATTCGCCCCCGGCGCCATCCCCAGTCCGCCCACCTGCGCGGCGCAGGCGTCGGACAGATAATCGCCGTTCAAGTTCGGCGTCGCCAGCACGGAGTACTCATCCGGACGCAGACAGCACCTGCTGGAAAATCGAATCGGCGATGCGATCCTTGATCATGATCTTCCCTGCCGGCGTTACGCCGTTGTGCTTCTCGAACACTTCGGCCTCGGTGACGAACTTGTCGCCGAATTCCTTCTTGGCTACCTCGTACCCCCAGTCACGGAACGCGCCTTCGGTGTACTTCATGATGTTTCCCTTGTGCACCAGCGTCACCGACGGCAGCTTGTTGTCGATGGCGTGCTGGAGCGCCTTGCGGACCAGCCGCTTCGAACCGGTCGCCGACATCGGCTTGATGCCGATACCCGAATCGGGCCGAATCTTGGTCTTCATGTTCTTGTTGAGCCAGTTGATGACTTTCTTCACCTCCGGGCTCCCCTTCTTCCACTCGATACCGGCGTAGACATCCTCGGTGTTCTCGCGGAAGATGACCACATTCAGCCTCTCCGGATGCACTACCGGCGAGCCGACTCCCTTGAAATACCGCACCGGACGCACGCAGGCGTACAGGTTCATCACCTGGCGCATCGTGACATTGAGCGACCGGAAACCGCCGCCGACCGGCGTGGTCAGCGGCCCCTTGAGAGCGACATAGTATTTCTTGATCGCGTCGATCGTCTCCTTCGGCAGCCACCTCGCCGTACAGCTCGGAAGCCTTGTCGCCGGCGTAGATGTCCATCCAGGCGATCTTCTTCTTCCCACCGTAGGCCTTCTCCACGGCGGCGTCGACGACCCGGCGCGTTGCGGTCATGATGTCCTTGCCGATGCCGTCACCCTCGATAACCGGGATGATCGGCTTGTCCGGGATGACCAGCTTCTTGTTCTTGACGGTGATCGTTTCACCGCCTTCAGGAATGCGAATATGTTTGTACTTTGCCATACACCGTTCCTTAGTAACCCATGATCTTGAGATGTTCTTTATAGGTCGCGGCCGATTTCTGCAGCGCATCCAGTTCGGCTTTGTCGAGTTTCAGTTCGAGAATCTTCTCCACGCCCTTGGCGCCCAACACCACCGGCACGCCGATGTAGATATCCTTGATGCCGTACTGGCCGGTCAGCCAGGCCGACGCCGCCAGGACACGCTTTTCATCGTTGAATACCGCGCGGACCATATCGACCGATGCCGCCGCCGGAGCGTAAAACGCCGAACCGGTCTTGAGCAGTCTCACGATTTCGCCGCCACCGTCAGCGGTGCGGGCACAGATCGCGTCGATCCGTTCGTTCGAAATCAGTTCGGCAATCGGAATACCGGCCACCGTCGTGTAGCGCGGCAGCGGTACCATGGTGTCGCCGTGGCCGCCGAGCACCATCGCCTGGATGTCGGTCATCGCCACGCCCAGTTCCATCGCGACAAACGTGCGGAACCGGATCGAATCCAGCACGCCCGCCTGGCCGAACACCTTGTTCTGCGCGAAGCCGGTCTTCTTGAACATGTGGAACGTCATCAGATCGAGCGGATTGGACACCACGAGCACATAGGCATTGGGGGCGTACTTCTTGATGTTCTCCGCCGCCATGCCGACGATCTCGGCGTTCTTGATCAGCAGATCCTCGCGGGTCATTCCCGGCTTGCGAGCCAGACCGGCGGTCATAACGACAATATCCGCTCCAGCGATGTCTTTGTAATCGTTGGTTCCGGTGACCATCGCATTGTAGCGCCGCACCGGGCCGGCCTGCGACAGATCGAGCGCCTTGCCCTGCGGGACACCCTCGATGACGTCGACAAGTACGACATCCGCGAAGTTCGCTTCCGCGAGATACAGGGCGCAGCTTGCGCCTACATTACCAGCGCCGATGACGGCAATTTTCTTATTCATACAACTCTCCTAAGTAGTGTATTGTATTACTCAGCATTGATTATGCCATTTGCAGCACCGTATGGCCGGCGTCGTGCACGACCGCGATGCGGCATGATTTATTTCCTTTAGTCTTTTCTTCGATATACGTCCCGATATCCGGGCACGGCGTATAGAACACCTTGCGGACGTCGGCCTCAGCCATCGTCGAATGGATACGTACGTCAATCCGGCGTGAAAGCGCATTGACGCGCGACAGCTTGTGCGAGCCAAACCGGTGCACTCCGTCCTTCGGCTCGTTCTTCTCCTCGTCCCAATTCTCGGCCAGCCTGGCATAGTGTTCCGACCCGATTCCCTGCGCGCAGGCGGCCACAACGACACACGCCCCCACCGTCCTTGACTCCTTCCCGACAATTCTCCAGCGCTTTCTGCGCCTGGTACAAGTTCAGATCGAGCGGCGGCAGAAGTTCGGCTAAAACGATGTCATACCGATCGGCTATCGTTCGACCAAACATCGCACGCGACGATGTGCACGCCTCGAGAAACGAATCTCGCAGTGAACCGCAATGCAAGCCGGACACTCGGCCGCCCGAGTCGGCTACCAGCTGTATGGACAGGATGTGATCCGTGCGAATGAGGTCGACCATGGCCTGAAGATGCTCCGCCACCGGATTCCCCTCCAGTCGCATCGGCCGGCACTCCAGCGAATTGGCCATGTTGTGGTTGCGCTCGGTCGTGGCCAGGTCGGCTATGCCCGGGCAGAGCGCCTTGCGCCCGCCGGTAAATCCGGCGAAATAGTGCGGCTCCACCGAGCCGATAACCACCACCTGTTTGGCCTGGAAGTAGTGTTTGTTCAAATAGACAGGCGCGCCAAAGGAATCGATGCCCACTTCGACCATCGACGATTTGTCGCGCGCGTCATGGTGCCAGATGTTATCCGCCACGCGCGGAAGATACCTGCCGAAGATTGTCTGAAGATGTTTGACCGACGGTGCCTCGTGGGCGCCGGTCGCAATGCCATACGTGGATCGTTCAATCAGATCGGGATAGAGTTGGTCGAGCCATTCGAGCACGCGGGCTGTCGGCGTGTGCCGGTACCCGTCATTGACGAGAAACAGAGGGTGACGATGGGCCGCGAAGAACGCGTCCGCTTTGGCCGCGGCGAGGCGAGACTGAAAATCGGCAAAGGTTATCTCCGGGCCGGATTCGGTCGGTGCGAAGGTATCGACAACCGCCGCGGTCGGTATTGGAATCTCCAGTTTCCCCTGACCATATGCCAATGTTACATTCATGTACTCGGCATTCTCATCCTATGTGCTATTCGTTCCCACACATTCTCACCCGAAAAAGAACTTAATCTCCTTCGCGGCGTTCTCGTCAGAATCGGACGCATGCACCGCATTCTTCTCGATATCATCGCCGATTTCGAAACGAATCGTCCCGCACGCCGCCTTCTTGGGGTCGGTTGCCCCGACTAATGCGCGAAGATCCTCGACAGCGTTTTCCTTCTCCACCGCCATCGGCACCACCGGACCCGACGTCATGAACTTGACCAGGTCGTTCAAGAACGGCTTCCCCTCGTGCACGGCATAAAACTGGCGAGCCTGCTGTTCGGTCAGCTCCATCAACTGCATCTCGACAATCTTGTACCGGGCGTCTTCCAGCCGATTAATCACATGTCCGATCTTGTTCTTCGCTACCGCATTCGGCTTTATGATCAGCAAAGATTTGCTCATGCCACTCCTCTATTAACTACTTCTTGATCTTCAGTGCTTCCCGGAAACCGATCTCGACCGCCTTCCGGTTTTTATCTTCCGTGCCGCGCGGCGCGCGCGCCACGACTGCCTCGGTGAGCGCTTCCTTGCTCACCACGTTCGTCAGGGCGGCAATCGCTCCCAGCGCGATCACATTCGCCACCATGACATGGCCCGCCTCTTCACGCGCCAACCGCGTAAACGGCAGGCCGTAGTAGTTATCCGTCGGGATATTCGTTACCAAGACGTCGTCGATGATCAGAATCCCGTTCGGCTTCAGATACGAGAAGTAACTGTCGAGCGCCTCCTGGGTCATGGCCAGAAGCAGGTCGAGTTGCATCGCCTTGGGGTAGTAAATCTCGTCGGTCGAGACGACCACGTCCGCCTTCGACGCCCCGCCGCGCGCTTCCGGACCGTACGACTGGCTCTGCACGACGTTCTTCTCCGACCCGCGTCCGATCGCCTCGCCGAAAATCACGGCGGCCAGAATCATCCCCTGACCACCGGAGCCCGAAAGACGAATTTCAAAACGATCCGCGGGCACCTTCACTCTGTCGAGGAATTTGGCCATTACTTCTTCCCTCCCATCTGGGCATCGACCGTCTTCTGATACTCATCACAGAATTCGGTGATCTGCTTGTCCTGATGGAGAGTCCCAATGACCCACTTCCCCTTCAATTCATCGGGCGGCATGGTCGCGGCTTTGCCGGAGAGCACCGCGTTCTCCTTGAACTGGTTGATCATTGCCACCGCGTCACCCTGCTTGTTCAAACGACCGAAATAGGTGTGGCAATTGGCAATCACCTCGACAAGCGAGAACCCTTTGTGCTCGATCGCCGCCATGATCATCTTCTCCATCTGCGGAGTGTGAAACACCGTTGTACGTCCGACAAACGACGCTCCCGCCGCCTGTGCCAGTCCACACGGGTTGAACTGCTTCTCAACATTACCGTACGGCGTGGTCGTCGAATTCGCCCCGGCCGGCGTGGTCGGTGATCCCTGCCCGCCGGTCATACCATAGATGAAGTTGTTGATCAGAATCGTTGTGATATCAATATTCCGACGGCAGGCATGAATGAAATGATTGCCGCCGATCGCCAGGGCGTCGCCGTCACCGGTGATGACGATCACTTTCATGTGCGGCTGAGCGAACTTCACACCGGTGGCAAAGGCCAGCGCCCGACCGTGCGTCGTGTGCAGCGAATTGAAATCAAGATAGACCGGCAAGCGACTCGAACAGCCGATACCGGACACCAGCGCGACGTTGTCGCGGTGACAACCCCAGTTTGTCGATCGCCCGGATAAGTGCACCCTGCACGATCCCGTTCCCACACCCCGGACACCAGACGGACGGGAATTTCTTCTTCGGCCGCAGGTACTGCAGCATCACGTCAGATTTCTGTTTTTCTACAGTAGCCATCAGAGCACCTCCTCCAGCTTCTCCAGCAGTTGCATCGGCGTGAGTATTTCACCGTCGTATCGATTTATCTGGTGAATCCTGATCTCTCGCGGCAGGACCCGCTGCACTTCGGTCACGATCTGCCCCATATTCAGCTCGCCAACGATGACCGCCCGGCAGCGCGAGCACAGCTCGATCAACTGCTTATCCGGGAACGGCCAGATCGTGTAGAGCTGAATGGTCCCGACTTTGACGCCCGCCTGACGTGCCAGTGAGGTCGCCTGCAGGGCGGCGCGGGAGACGGTACCGTAGCTGATAAAAGCTATCTCAGCATCGTCCATATGTTCGACGCGAAGCTTGACGATTTCGTCGGTGTAGAGTTCAATCTTCCTTTTGAGCTTATCCAGCTTCGGAAAAATCTCGTCCGCCCGATTCGTTGTGAAGCCCATTGGATCGTGCGTCAGGCCGGTCACGTTGTACCGGTATCCTTCGCCGTACGCCGGCATCGGCGACACGTAATTCGGCGTGAATTCAAACGGGACGAATCTGTCCGGCGGAGCCGTCGGCTTCACCCGATCGAACACTCGGACACTCACCCGGTTCCGGTAGCGTAATCAACTCCCGCATATGCCCGATCACTTCATCAAGCAGAATCGTCACCGGCGTTCGGAATCGCTCGGCCAGATTGAAAGCGCGAATAGTCTCGGTGACCGTGTCGCCGACAGTCGACGGCGCCACCGCGATGGCAGTATAGTCGCCGTGCGTGCCCCAGCGGGCCTGCATCGTGTCGGACTGCGACACTTTGGTCGGCAGGCCGGTCGACGGCCCGCCGCGCTGAACGTTGACAACCACGCAGGGCGTCTCGGTCATGTAGGCATAACCGATATTTTCAAGCATCAGGGAATATCCCGGCCCGGAGGTCGCGGTCATCGACTTCAATCCGGAAACGGAAGCGCCGACCACTGCCGCGATCGAAGCGATCTCGTCTTCCATCTGGATGAAGCGACCGCCGATCTTGGGCAGTTCGCGCGCGCTCCCCTCAGCCACCTCGGTCGAGGGCGTGATCGGGTATCCGGCGAAAAAGCGCATGCCGGCGTACAAAGCGCCCTGCACACACGCGATATTCCCCTGCATCAGACGTCGTACTTTTTGTGCCATTGCAGGGTTTCCTACTTGAATCTCGAGGTTATGGCGAAGTCGGGACAATGCACCCAGCAAATCGTACACTGCGTGCATGCTTCCGGCCGGGCCTGGATCGGCTTGCCGTCGCGGTCGGGCTCAAACACCTGGGTCGGACACAACGCGATGCACAGATTGCACGCCTTGCACCAGCTCAGATTGATCGCCAGCGGCAAATTGTCTTTCGAATACTGGATCTTCTGTTTGGTCGACGGTGTCGCTGCGGCATCGCCGGCCCTGGCTGTTTCACTCATACATTCTCCTCGGCCCGGTATCGAATATCCTGCCCGGTTGTCCCGGCATTCATTACTTTCTCTTTTTGGCGGGCTTCACCGCCTTCTTGGTCGCCGTTGACGGTTTGGCCTTCGCCTTTGCGGTCGGCTTCACTTTGGCCGCTTTGGGTTTTGCCGGCTTGGCTTTTGCCGACTTCTTTTTGAACTGTTCCACGATGAGCCGCGGAATCTCGGTCGGCGATCCGGCGACCGGTATGCCGGCCGCAGTCAGCGCCCTGAGCTTCCCTTCGGCGGTACCAGAACCACCTGAAATGATTGCCCCTGCATGCCCCATCCGCTTTCCGGGTGGAGCCGTCTGACCGGCGATAAACGATACCACCGGTTTGGTCACATGCTTCTTGATATACTCAGCGGCCACTTCTTCGTCCGAACCGCCGATTTCGCCGATCATGACAATCGCGTTGGTTTGCGGATCAGCCTGAAATGCCTCGAGACAGTCGATAAAATTCGTGCCGATAACCTGATCGCCGCCGATGCCGATACAGGTCGATTGACCCATGCCGGCCAGCGTAAGCGCCCAGATCGCTTCGTATGTCAACGTGCCGGAGCGGGAAACCACGCCGACATGCCCCTTCTTCACGATCATCCCCGGCAGGATTCCGACCTTGCAGAGTTCCGGTGAGATCAGTCCGGGACAGTTCGGTCCGATAAGGCGGGCGCCCTTCGCTCTGACGTACGGATATACCTTCATCATATCGTTCGCGGGCACGCCTTCGGTGATGCAGACGACCAACTTGATGCCGGCATCGACCGCTTCGTAGATCGCGTCCACTGCGAACGCCGGTGGCACGTAGATTACCGACGTATTCGCGCCGGTCTCCGCCACCGCTTCTTCCATCGTGTTGAACACCGGAATGCCATGGACTTTCGATCCGCCCTTGCCGGGCGTCACGCCGCCAACTACTGTCGTACCGTATTTTTTCATCTGGTCCGCATGAAATCCGCCGTCCCGACCGGTGATGCCCTGCACCAGAAGTTTTGTCTTCTTGTCGATGAATATTGCCATATCCGCCCCTTTCCTACGCCTCAGCCTGCGCCAGTTCAATCGCCTTCTTTACGACGTTGTCAAGCGTGTCCGCCGACGGGAGCTTCACGCCTGCCAGGATCTTCTGGGCTTCTCTTTCGTTGGTGCCGGTCAACCGAACCACAATCGGCACTTTCGGCTTGAGCTGATCGATCGCCGTGACAATACCCGTCGCGACATCGTCGCACCGCGTGATGCCGCCGAAAATATTGATTAGCACGGACTTTACGTTCGGATCCGAGAGTATAATCTGCAGCGCCGTTACCACTTTCTGCGGGTTCGACGAACCGCCGATATCGAGAAAGTTGGCCGGCTCGCCGCCGTACCGCTTCACCAGGTCCATCGTCGCCATAGCCAGACCGGCGCCATTGACGATACACCCGATACTGCCGTCCAGCTTCACGAACGAAAGGTCGGCTTCGCGTGCTTTCACCTCAGCCGGATCCTCGGCGTCCAGATCGCGCATCGCCGCAATCTCCGCTTGCCGGAACAGCGCGTTGTCGTCGATATTCAGCTTCGCATCCAGCGCAATGATCCTCCCACCCGGCGTCGTCACCAGCGGGTTGATCTCAATCAATGACGCGTCACACTGCCAGAACAGGTCGTACAGCTTCATGATAATGTCAGCCGCCTGACGGACCTGGTTGATGTCGCGATACAGCTTATACGCCAGATTGCGCGCCTGGAACGACTTCAGACCCACGACCGGGTCGACATACAGCTTGAAAATCTTGTTCGGCGTCTTGGCCGCCACTTCTTCGATATCGATACCACCGGCGGGCGAAACAATGATCACCGGTTTCTTGGTGGCCCGATCGAGAATGATGCCGACGTACGCTTCGGACAAAATATCCTCGGCCACCGTCACCAGCACTTTCTTGACTATCAGCCCCTTGATCTCCATGCCGATGATCTTCTGGGCAAGCACCTGAGCCGCTTCGGCGTTTTCGGCATACTTGATGCCACCCGCTTTGCCGCGACCACCGACGTGCACCTGTGACTTCACCATCACCGGCTTGGCAAATCGGATGGCGATCTCGCGCGCCTCCGCGGCATTGGTGGCCACGTCTCCCTGTGGAATCGGGATACCAGCCCGACCGAACAGCTCCTTCGCCTGATATTCGTGAACTTTCATTCTTTTGGTTCCTTGGTTCTATGATCAATCATTGATTCCCTGAATTGCGCATAGGCGTCGCGCGCGTGTGCTTCCATCTTCTCGCGGGTGTTATCGTTCGGATCGTCCAGCGCCCGCTCGAGCAGATACTCAAGTATCTTCCCGACCAGCGGACTGGGCGTCAGGCTGAACATCTGCATGATATCGTTACCCTTGAGCGCCAGGTCGCCGTAGCCGAACGGTGGTCGCTTCGCCAGTTCGTCCTTGATTTCATTCTCGAACCGGTCCACGTCGTCCGTGCGTCCACTCATCCCCTGTCCGATCACGTCGGCCCGGCGCAGATCGAGCAGGTCGAAAATCAGCGGCACGCCCACTCGCTTCACCAAGCGGCGCAGCCCCTTGTCAGTGACGTCGGTGGTGAACATGTGCCGCTCGACCAGCGTGCAGACCTCCTGCGTGAGTTCCCTCGGATACCGCAGCCGTACCATCACCTCCTGTGCCGCCCGCGCACCGATCACCTCGTGACCGTAGAACGTGGCCGCCTTGCCGTCGTCGATGACTCGGCGTGACTGCGGCTTGCGAATATCATGGAACAGGCAGGCCAGCCGCAGCCGCAAACTCGGCTTCGCGGCATCGACAACATGCATCGTGTGTTCAAACACGTCATACTTGTGGTACGGCCCCGGTTGGGTCACGCCCACACACGCTTGCAGCTCCGGCAGCACCTGCCGCAATAGACCCGACGTTTCCATCAGCCGGAATCCGTGCGACGGTTCCTTGGCCGAAAGCAACAACTTATTCAATTCCTCGTTCACCCGTTCTGCCGAGACCGTCGCAATGAGCGGCGCAAATTTGCGCATGGCCGCAAACGTATCCGGCTCGATCAGAAATTCGAATCGGGCTGCGAATTGTACCGCCCGCAACATCCGCAGCGGGTCCTCTTCAAAGGACGACGCCGACGTCATCCGCAACTGCCGTTTCTGCAGATCGATCTGGCCGCCGAGCGGATCGACCAGATGCTCAGTCTCCAGTTCATACGCCATCGCGTTGACCGTGAAATCCCGGCGGATCAAATCGTCCTCTACCGACAAACTCGGATCGAAGTCGACCGCGAAATCGGTGTGACCGATGCCCGTCGAGTGTTCCTTCCGCGGCAAAGCAATATCAAACGTGTACGACCCGGAACGCCGGTGCTGCGTGAACTTGATAACGCCGAAACTCCGTCCCACCAGGTCGACTCGGCCGTGGGTTTTTAATATGTCGGTGAGATCTTCATACGGGATGCCGGTCACGAGGTAATCGCGATCCTTCACCGCCGCCTGCCCGTTGAGCAGACGATCGCGAACGGCGCCGCCAACTTCATAGATGCGCCCGCGTCGGCGAATGGCGGCAACCGTCTCTTGTGACAACGTACACATACCTCAGTCCGGCACGATGCGCGTTCCGGCCCGGCCGGCAACCGCATTGCGTGCGTGTTTGAACGACGTGATGGTGACCATCTCGCCACCACCCTCCAGAAACTTGATCGCGGCGTTTATTTTTGGACCCATCGACCCCGGAGGAAAATGACCCTCGCTCACATACTTCCGCAACTCCGACAGTCTCACCGTTTCCAGTTCCTGCTCCTCCGGCTTGCCGAAATTCAGCGCAACCTTCTCGACCCCCGTAAGAATACAGAGTATCTCCGCGCCGATCTCGTTACCCAGCACCGCCGAGGCCAAATCCTTGTCGATGACGGCGTCAATCCCCTCCAGCAGTCCGCGATGGTCGACATACACGGGAATACCTCCACCGCCGCCGGCGATCACCACGACACCCGCGTCAACCAGCGTCTTAATCGTGTCACCTTCAATCGCCTTCTGCGGTACCGGTGACGGCACCACGCGACGCCAACCGCGATCGGCATCCTGTTTCATCTGCCACTGCCGCGTCTCCGAATACAGTTTCGCTTCGCCGTCGGTGTAAAACTGGCCGATATACTTGGTCGGATTCGCAATCGCCGGATCGTTCGGATCAACCACCATCTGCGTGATGATCGTCACCACCGACCGGTCAATCCCCTCCACCCGAAACCGGTTCTGCAGCGATTGCTCGATCATGTACCCCATGCCTCCCTCGGTGTCGGCAACACAGACGCCGAGCGGCAGCACCGGGGCTTTGCCCCGCGCCAGCTCAATGCGCAGCAAGGCATTTCCCACCTGTGGACCGTTGCCGTGAGTCACCACCAAACGATATCCGTCACGCGCCAGCTCGATGATCCCGTCGAGCGATTTGCGCGTGTTGGCAAATTGGTTGGCAATCGTATCTTCCTGACCCGGCAGGGTGATCGCGTTGCCGCCCAGGGCGACGACCGCTGTTTTACTTTTCCCCATGATACTCGAGGTCAACGTTGGCGGTTGACCCGTTCGCACGGGTCAACCTGCCCTGCCGTCCTACTTCTTCGCCCCTTTCCTGGGCTTGGAGCCGCCGCCAAAGGCTTCGCCGAGCACTTGCGGTAAATTCGGCATGCCGATTTCCTGCAGATCGTAAAAGACCCGCACACTCGGCTTCTTGATATTGATGATCCGAGTCAGGTCAATCGGCGTGGCAATGATGACCACGTCGCACTTCGTACGATTGATCGTCTTCTCAAGATCCTTCATCTGCTGGGCGCCGTACCCCATGGCCGGAAGCAGGATGCCGATGTCCGGATACTTTTTGAACGTATCGCTGATCGACTTGACCGTATACGGTCTGGGGTCCACCAACTCGGCCGCGCCGAATTTCTCGGCCGCCACGACACCGGCGCCGTAAGTCATCTCGCCGTGCGTCAGTGTCGGGCCGTCTTCGACCACCAGCACCCGCTTGCCTTTGATCAATTCCGGCTTCTCGACCGAGATCGGTGAGGCCGCATCGATCACGATCGCCTTCGGATTGAACCTGGCGACATTGGCACGAACCTCGCCAACCCCTTCCGGATCAGCCGAATCAATCTTGTTGATCACGATGACATCGGCCATGAGCAGATTGCTCATCCCCGGATAGTAGCTGATCTCGTGCCCCGGACGGTGCGGATCGACCACCGTGATGTGCAGATCCGGTTTGTAGAACGGCATGTCGTTGTTACCGCCGTCCCACAAGATTATGTCGGCTTCCTTCTCCGCCTGGCGGAGGATCTTCTCATAATCCACACCGGCATACACGATCACACCGCTCGCGATGTGCGGCTCGTACTCTTCGCGCTCTTCAATCGTACAATCGTGCTTGTCCAGATCCTTCAGCGTGGCAAATCGCTGCACCGTCTGTTTCACCAGATCGCCATACGGCATGGGGTGACGAATCGCCACCACCTTCTTCCCCATGTCCTGAAGCACCTGGGCCACGCGCCGGGTCGTCTGCGACTTGCCGGAACCGGTGCGGACAGCACAAACTGCCACCACCGGCTTGGTTGATTTGACCATGGTCGGGGCGCCACCCTCGAGCGAAAACCGGGCCCCGGCCGCCATGACCATGGAGGCTTTGGTCATCACATACTGGAAACGATACGTCGGAATACGAGAAGATTACTTCGTCGACGTCATGCTTCTTGATGAGGTCAAGCAGTTCCTTCTCGTCGTGAATCGGAATGCCCTTGGGATAAAGCTTTCCGGCCAGTGCCGCCGGATAGCGACGGCCTTCAATGTCCGGAATCTGGGTAGCCGTAAAGGCCACCACGTCGACGGAAGCATTATCCCGATACAGCGTATTGAAATTATGGAAATCGCGGCCGGCCGCGCCCATGATAATGACTTTTCTTTTCTTCGTGCTCATACTGTTCTCCTGCGATAAGAGTCACTTGTTTTCACTGGACCATTTCCTACCAGTCTGTCCGTCAGCCGGACAGGGCGTGACTATATCGACGAAGACAGCCAGATGAACGCCACCAGATAAACGGCGTGACTTGCATCATCATGTCGCATACGCTGACCGCTCAACTCTTCCCGTTTCAGGTGCCTGATCAACAATTCAACTACTGGTTGTCAATCTGTGCCCGCTGCATCGTCCCGGAGAAATCGACATAGACCGACTTCCATTCGCTGAACACATCCAGCGCGGCCGTCGCCGCTTCGCGATGCCCGTTGCCGGTCTCTTTCGTGCCGCCAAACGGCAGGTGCGTCTCGGCTCCGATGGTCGGCGCGTTAATATAGAATATTCCGGTGTACACGTCCCGCATTGCCCGATACGCCCGGTTGACATCGTTGGTATAGATCGATGCCGACAGGCCGTACGGCGTGTCGTTGGCCAGGGCAATGGCTTCGTCCAGCGAACTGCAGGTCGCCACGCTCAGCACCGGGCCAAAAATCTCTTCTTTCCAGATGCGCATGTTCGGGCGTAACCTCGCCGAATATCGTCGGCTGAACGAACCATCCCTTGGCGTGTTCGCCCGTGTCCAGACGTTTGCCGCCGCACAGGAGCTTGGCCCCGTCTTTCTTGCCGATTTCGACATACGACAGCACCGTGTTCATTTGTCCTTCGTTGATGCACGGCCCCATCTGACTCGCCTCTATCAGGCCATCGCCGACTTTGAGCTTCGACGCCCGTTCGACCAGCTTGTCGAGAAACTTCTTGGCGATATCTTTGTGAAGGATGACCCGGCTCGTCGCCGTGCAGCGCTGCCCGGTAGTGCCAAACGCACCCCACAGCGCCCCGTCAACCGCGAGGTCGATGTTGGCGTCTTCCATCACCATCATCGGGTTCTTGCCACCCATTTCCAGGCAGCAATGCTTGAACTTGGGAGCGCACGCCTCGGATACCTTGCGGCCGATTTCAGTTGAACCGGTAAACGATACGATCCTCACCCGGTCGTCGTTTATCAGCTTGTCGCCCAGCGCCCCGCCCGAGCCGGTGACCATGTTGATCACCCCTTTCGGGATTCCTGCCTCTTCACAGGCCTTCATCAAATTAACCACCGACAACGGAGTGTCAGTCGCCGGCTTGATGACTATCGTATTTCCACAAATAAGCGCCGGCATCATTTTCCACGACGGAATCGCCATCGGAAAATTCCACGGCGTAATAAACGAACACACCCCTACCGACTGACGAATCGTCATGTTGAACTTGTTCGGCAGCTCCGACGGGGTCGTTTGGCCAAACAACCTTCGCCCTTCTCCCGCCATATAGAACGTCATGTCGATTGCTTCCTGAACATCGCCCCGCGTCTCGGCCAGCACCTTCCCCATTTCACGCGTCATGTCGCGCGAGAACTCCTCCTTGTGAGCAAGAATGGTCGAGGCCACCTTGTACAACATCTCGCCCCGCTTGGGGGCCGGGACCAGACGCCAGCTCTTGTAGGCTTCAGAAGCCGCATCGATTGCCAGCTTCACATCGTCTGCCGTTGACTTCTGGAAATGACCCAGAACTTCACTCGTGTTCGCAGGGTTGCGATTCTCAAACGTTTGACCTGATTTCGAATCGACCCATTGCCCATTTATGTAATTCTTGAAGGTTGGTGCTGCCATAGCTAACTCCATGTGATCTAAAAGCTTCTCGCCGCGCAGATGGAAAATTACGTTGTGAATTTATTCACACCGGCGCAACACAAGCGGATAATATACGTCTCCCACCTATAATGTCAAACGGTTTCGGCTCCGGATTAGTCCTATTTTCATCTTGCGGCACAATAACTTACACAGACCAGAGATTGCCACGTCTTCTTTGGGTGGGACAGAACGTTTAGTGCCGAATGTTGGTGATACTGAATTTGTTTTGTATCTTGATGTAACAGCTGACTGTCCACCGCTCCACACGGGTCCGAAAAGACAGGACGAAGAAGAAAAGTATGTTGCTGCTCCTGGTGTGTTCATGGCTGACCTTGCCCCTGGCGCCACTTAATCCGATCGCTCAGGATACGGTCGCTCCTGCCAGCATCCACGTCACCGCTGGACTAAGCGGTCCGACCGCTGTCCTCTCCGCCGGTCCGGAAATAGCCGCCAAATATGAACTTCTGGTAACCCATCCGCTCATCGTGAGAGCCGAGGGGAGTTACCACCTCAGCGCTTTCAACTCGCCCCTCTACCCTCGTGGTGATTTCAAGTCGGCGTCTCTGGCACTGGATGTACTCTGCTACCGTGGCACCGATATCCTGCTGGCCTACCTTGGCGCAGGGGTTGTCTATTCGTTTAACTCATTCAATCCGACCGAGACCTCCGCTGATTCGCTGAGCCGAAATTGGGGCGTCACCGATCTCAAGGTCACTGACGCGTTTGGATATCGATTAACTTTTGGCTTGCGCCTCCAGCGATCCTACTCAATCGAAATGGCTATCACCGAGTCACGGCCCCAGCTGCAGTACATCCGCAGTCACGGCCCGGCCTCCTATTCCAGCCGCAACCAGTCCCAGCTTCGTACGGGCGGCTTCCGTCTATCTGTCGGCTATCTATTCTCTCTCCGACGCCGATAGTCTGTTCCCCTCAACCAGCGAGCGCCTCGACATTCGCATAGCAGTTGACCCTTCTCCGTATTTGCGCCATCTTACGAGAGTGATCCTCGATTGATCATTTTTCGAGAAGGACGCTTCAGCATGTCGCGCATCTGTGGGATTGTCGCACCGACCAAGGGTCGAGAGGAACGCGCATCAGCGCTTGCCATGCAAGTCGCCGCTCAACTCCATTCGACCGGCTTCCGCTCGACCTCGGCACATCTCGCCGGCGCTTCCCTCGGCTGCGTCTTCTTCCCGCAAAATAATCTCGGAACCGATCTCGCTCAGTTCGCCGACGATCACCTTTCGATCGTCTTTTCCGGATACTTAAGTGACAAGGCTGTCCTTGCCAACCGCGTACGCACCGAGAGCCACGGTCGCGTACCGGCGACCACAGCCGCTGAGATAGTCGGTTACCTCTTCACCCGTCACGGCCCGGAAATTCTCGCCAATCTCAATGGATGTTTTGTGTTTGCTCTTTGGCAAGACGACAGTCAGACGCTCTCCCTGGGCACCGACCGCTGGGGACTAAAACCGTTGTATTACCGGCAACAAGCGTCTACGCTCACCTTCGCATCGGAGATCGGGGCCTTGCTCGCCGGTGAAAACGACCTCAGCGGCAATCTCGCCGCGACTCACGAGCTGTTCACGTTGGGCGCTCCGATAGGTGATCACACGCTTTATCCGTCGATCTTTCGACTCCCTCCTGCCACCGTGCTGACTTTCCGCGATGGCCGGTTGGCCAATAGCAGTTACTGGGACTTCGGACGAGTGCGTGGAGGTGGCCCAACCGACATAAATGAGTTTGTTGCTGAAATGCGACGACTCTTTGGCCTCTCGATGGGCAAATTACTCAGCCAGGTGAATCAGCCGATCTGCATGCTCAGTTCCGGCTTCGATTCACGCCGCATACTCCTGGAAATGTTGGCCCAAAATCGTACATCAACGGCCTACACCGCTTCGATCATCCAGCCGGAGGGCGGGTTTGAGATCGACACCTCAGTCGCCGGCGCCCTTTGCCGTGAATTCGGCGTCCCGCATGTCCACTCCGACTTACCTGCCCCGACGGAGCAGGCTAGAATGGTCCGCCAAACCTATCAGCTTCTCGACTACGAAACCGACGCCCACGCCTGGATAATGCCACTTCTGCCCCGCATCGCGATGGGAGGAGGAATCAATTTTGACGGCAGCGGCGGCGATGTTCTGGAGGACGGCAATTTCACTTTCGACGGCCAGGCCGAACATATCGACGATCCCGCCTGGCTCGCCAACTCCGTCATCGAGCGCTTCCCCGATCTGTGGTCATCGCACTTCTCTCACCCGGCTCCTGAACCGCCCTTGGCGGTTCGTATCGCCGACGAGATCCGTAAACTCCCGGTCAGCGATCATCGCTTTACCATGTTCTACTTCATGAATTGGACGCGGCGAAAGACGGCCTTGTTCAGCCAGCGACTTCTCTCGCTCAAGCTGGACTCAGTGTACCCGTTCCTCGATTATGATCTGGTGGAATTCCTGCTGTCCGTGCCGCCGCTCTGGAAGCGGGCGCACACGATTCGCCGCGCATATTTGGAAAATGTGAATGCCGATTTGTTGGCACGATTACCATCGTCGCATCTCACCGACATCTTCTTGCGCCCCGAGCCGAAATGGCAATCATTTTGTCTACCGGTTGCACCGGACCACCAGACGACAGCCAGGGCTTCCCTTTATCGGTCGGCCGGATACGATATTTTGCGTTCACCGGGCGTTTTTCGGCAGGCTTCGCGACAGACACGACTGGCGGCTCTTGCCCTCGCGATTCCGGGACCGTCATCGCTCGCTTCGGAACGGCTCACTGGCCGCGCCTGGACCTTGCGCTTGATGGGACTCTACGCGCAGCATCGGCGCGTAGCAGCGCATCCAGCCATAGCAAAGCGACTCCGCGACGACGCCTATCGCTACATCTATACGCCGCAGTCTTAACTCCGGCCAACTGAAGAGCCTACTTCACCTCACGTTTGAGACGTACCCGACGCTCTATCGTCTTCTCGCCGTCCTTCGCCTTCAACCAGTAGATACCATCCTGTTGCTTGGCAATATCGATCGGGATCAGTGCCTCTTTGACGTCTGCAAATGCCTTCTCGTAGACTACTTTCCTGGTGCTGTCCGACACGACCTGTAGCGTTATACCCCCCGGCTCGTTGCGGAACAACTCAACCTCAAATGACCCTGTTGTCCGCGCCGGAAACACCGTCACCAAAGGAAGCTGATCTTCGGGCAACAACGATTTGACACCGGGCAGAACGGTGAACGCATGATAAACGCCCGATCCAAAATCCGACGGAAACGCCTTCACCAGCCGGCCGGCCGCATCAAGCAGGCGAACATACCCATACCCGCCCTCCGGGTTAAACCAGAAATCCAATCCGTCACCGGCCGTATCTGTCACCTGCATGGCGTAACATCCCGGAGTTAGTCTCAGGGTATCCCGGTACACGGTATTGGCCGCCAGACTGCCGGTGTTACGCTCCGCCACAATCCTTCCGGCATCATCTACTACCTGATACGACGTGCTTGTCGAATCGTGATTCGTTCGAAACACGACGACGAGCTGCGTGTCATAGGATGGCGGCGGCGTGACCTCGGTAGATGCTTCGTTGTCCAGCGGATACTCGTCCGCTCCCCCGTTCGGCGAATCGACTCGCACTTTGAATTTCGAAGTGATCTTGTTGGCCGGCGCATTGCCCATCAGGGATACTTCGACCGTCTGCTGCGGGGCCAGTTTCCCTGCCCACCATTCCGACTGCATCGACAACCCCTCGACGCCGTAGGTGAAGTTCATTGACGTTACCACCCGACTTCCATAATTCTTCACCCGCACCCGGGGATGGCCGCAAATCGGATTCTCACGCGCGTTCTCATCCGCCTCGCTCGGCGCCACTATTCCTTCGAGGGCGACGTCCAGCATCGCTCGCGGCGCTTCGAAATAAAACAGGTAGGCCGAAATTGCATAATTCGCGGTCGGATTCTTGCGATTGAGGTACGGTTCCATATCGAGATCGATCTTGTACGGAAGGCCGCGTTCAATTGGCAGGTCGTAACAGTCAGGATGAACAATTCCACCGGGACACCAATTGGCGCGATTGAAGAGCCAGGTCCCCGCCTGCGGATACAACGGATTGTCACCGCACGTCCGCCAGATCTGCCTCTGGTCTACCAGGGAATCGTTCCACAAAATGCGGCGATATTTATTGCAAAACTCGGCGCAATTCTCCGAATCATCCATCCCGTGACCGGTTTGAAGGATTCGTAATCGAGCGATTGAAGGCCCAAACTTTGCCCCAACGGCTATGGCGCGCACAGCGCTGTCAAACGGCAGCGCACTGTCGCCGTATTTGAACGATCCTTGCCACAGGGTGTCCACACCGACACACCGCATCGGCGGCGTGCCCTCGGTGATCACAAAGTCGAGCGTCACCAACCATCCGCGATCGGTGTTGCTCTCATACCCGCCGTGAGCGAATTCGATCTGCACCGAATCATGCAGGAGAAAGGAAAAATCAGACACGTCCACGTGCCAGGTGAACGACCAGGTTGAATCGAATTTCCACCCGTACGGTGAGATCATGCGGGCCAGCTCCAGGTGCCGCTCGTCGGCATTGCCGCCGCCGCTCTTGCGCAGGTAGACATTGTCGATATAGTCCCACTCGCCGCAATGCTGACCGTCAGGGCAACGGTAGGTGATATACAACACTACCTTCCTGTAGTCCACTGTCTTCGGCGGAAAGAGGGCCCAGGCAGGATACAGCGCTATCCCTTTCGTCTGATCGGTAACTACCTTGACATTGTCGTGCGAGAGCACGTGTCGGGGTTGGGGTATTTCGGCTCGGACCACGAGCGTGGCCATCACGACTGACAGGACCGCAAGTACCAAGGGGCACTTCATAACATTTCCTTACTATTCCTCAAACACAAATCTACCAGTGGGCCGACACGTCACTCACGGATGGCGTGGTCAACCACTATGAATTCGCCGACTTCAGTGTCAAATACTGCGATCGTCCCGCTCGCCAGATCGAAATACCAGCCGTGAGTCTTCAGCGTGCCGCATTTCACCCGCTCGTGAATCCAGGGGAAGGTCAGGAGATTCTGCAGCGAAAGCAGGATCGAGTGCTGCTCGCAGGCGCGCGCCGCCTCGTCCGATTGAACATCGTGCCGATGGCATACGATTGTTGCCGCCTCTCGCGCAATATCCATCCACCGAGAAACATATTCCCCGGTGGCGTTGCTCAGCAACGCTTTGATTCCGCCGCACTGCGAGTGACCCAGAACTATGATATCGCTGACCTCAAGGGTGCAGACGGCGAATTCCAGTGCCGCACTGACGCCGTGTGTCCCGTGATCGCCTGCGTGCGGCGGCACCAGGTTTGCCACGTTCCGCACCACAAACAGCTCCCCCGGCTCTGCATCCAGCAGGATCGCCGGATCGACTCGCGAATCGCTACAGGCAATGACGATGACCTTCGGCTGTTGGGCGAGTTTAAGTCGATCATAGAGATTGCTGTGACCGTCGAAATACCGCCGTCGAAAGCGTTCGTATCCGGCAAAAAGCTGCTTGATGTCGCTCACCGCTCCAAATCCTCTCGAAAGTTTCGTTCATGCTCGGAAAATCCTGGTTGAGTCATGAGGAACCTATCAATAATATTGAATTTGAGGTGAAATTGCAAACGGCGTTGGCCGGCCGGGCATATACCGCGTAGAAAAAAGAGCCCCCCAATTACGGGCGGCTGCTTTGATAACAGGGGGGCCATGGCCTGCGGCCGGCCAGGCTCATCGGGAGCTGGAGGGGAGCGCGTACATCGGCTCCTCTTTCACCACCTCGTCTAATTTTGAACACGCCTCTATCAGTACGGCATCAATGCTTTGGTCGATATTCGGCTCAGGCAGTTCTGACGTTTCGATGGAATCTATGTTCCAGATCCCTTGCCGCCACGACACGCCCCGCAGCAGCGCGTTCAGTCCTTCACATTCTCCACTCTCGGCGGCAACGACCTTACCCCGGTCGAGATACACGGTCAGCTGGTTGCCGAACGCGGTAACCGAGATTCGGGCCGGCCTCCGGTTGCCCCGCCAGAGCTCCAGAATGTCGGTGAGGCTCATGTCACTCAGCGAACCATGCGTGCCCAGCCGTTCAATCGCTGAGACCCGATGCCGGTATTGCTCGTCAAGTCTGTTCTTGATCCGCACCAACTTGGTGGTGATCGCCGGTAATTGTGCGTTCCACGGAAGAATCTCCTCCACGCCGTGCGGCAGGAGACGATGAGCGTCGGCCACTATCGATTCCTCCAGCAGCAACACCGCGTGCAACTGGTCGACGGCAATTCCCCGAAGCGCCAGGCTCATGAGCGTGTCGTAGATGTCCTGTACCGAGCCGGAATCACGAATGATCAGCAGATCTGCCTTCGACTGTCGGCATCCCTGCGCGCACTCACCGATGGACGAGGACACAGCCACATTGAATTCCGAACTCGCCAGCGCTTCCACCAGACCAGCTGGCAGCGATCCGCGAGATTCAAAGAGGTGGACGTGGAATGTGGTCGGGCGGAGCATGCGCGCCGTGCAATCGTCACAGATGACGTCCACCAGCGTGCCTATCACTGACGGCATTACTTTCCACTGGAGTTGATCTTCCAGCTTCTTCTGCACCAGATCCATTTGACGCCCGGCACTGGCACACTCCGGCCAGAGATGACAAAAGGCGTCGGCCGCCGTCAGGATATATCCGCTCGTCGCTTCGATACCTTCGGTTGCGACCCCCGGTTCGCCTATCCGGCGATACATCCGGCGGAGCATCCGCACCACTGGCGCCGGGAAATCCCAGGATTCCAGCCGCGACGCCGCCAGTCCGATAATGTCGGTTGGCTGCAACCCCTCGGTGCTTGTCAACGTCTCCTCTGCCATGTTGTGCAGGAATGCCGCCGTTGAAATCATCAGGCGGCAGTGATCGGGCACGCCCAGGCGCACCGCCATCCGATCGGCATATCTCGCGACGGCAGCCGCATGACCGGAAAGCGCACTCCCCTGCGCGCTATGCAGTCGGCTGAAGAGAGTCAGATTCTGACGAACAAGATCAAAGACAGCCTGGTTGCGCGTGTCGTTGAGCAGCAGGCCTGCTTCCGAACTGTAATGTCGCACCGGCGTCGCCGGCGACGTAGTCTGCAGCCTCTGAATAAGCTGGTCGCTGCGCCCATGAAATTTCTCGTGAATGAAGACGCACGCCATCGATTGCTTTTCCAGCTCGGCGAGTGCTTGATCCGGATTGTTGACCGTTATTGGCCTACACCGCTCGGCGTTGAACGCGAACAGGAGGTGTTGGCTGATCTTTCCCGTGGGCGAAATAAATAAGACGTACTTCTGTCCGGGGGGGACAATCGCATCACGAGACTTCTCAGGCGCCGTCTCGGCAATCGCCGGCGTGGATTGCGCTGCTGCGACCGGCTCCTCGGTCGCCGGCGCGGAGGTTGACTCGGCTCCGATGAGTATGTCATCCAGGGTATCAGTCGAAATCGAGTCAATCGGCGCATATTCGCCCGCCAGCCGCTGCAGCATGGCATCGAGCACTTCTTCATCCGCATGATACCATTCGCAGTCCATGCCGTTCATCCGGCCCGCAAAATCGCGTCGTTGATTTTCATCCACAGACGCAGCACAAACCAGTTTGAGCCGCCGTCCTGCGGGGTCAAACGACACTGGTGCGATCCTCAGTCGCCGAAACTCCTCCACCGATACCAATGCCACAACGGGGGTCAACGCTATGCCTGTTGCCTGGCGCTCAGCCGAATCGTCCCGGACCGAAGTTTGATCGCCTGCCTGCCCATACTCCCCGTTGATCGATTGATAGTCGGAATATTCCATGGTCTCCGCTTTCGTTTGATCAATATGTCACATTGCCGTTGGCCTCGGTGTGCGATGAGAGTCATTGGCAGATGAGAAATGTCCCACGCCAAAATCTCTCGACGAGGTATGTAGGGCCATAGCCCCTTTCGTATCTGATATCGGCAAATACTGGGGAAATGTTATTGATGGAGAGCCGCATGGAACGGCGGATTCTGAGGAATTCCGGCAATGATCAATCTGCTCCGACCGGTCGGCAAAGCAGACGACAAAAGGCCGGGCAACAAGTCGCTGCCCGGCCCTTTATGCTCAATATCAGAATTAAAATAATCCGAAATAGAACAACAGCGGCAGGATCAGCCCGGCGATGAGCGCCTCACCGGCGATAAACCCCGACGCAATCGTTACATAGTTCTTCTCATACGATACCGGTGACATCTTCATCCAGATCCACCCGATGATTGAGCCCAACGCAATCGGCAGATTCAGCGTGCCGGGCAAAATCAGTGCAAAGCCGAAACCGGCCGCACTTGGTATCCAGCGCCACCCCAGTTTTCCCTGACCGAGTGCCATCAGCACACCCGCCACTGCCGCGATCACCGTCCAGAGCAACGCTCCCGGAGGAAACGCCGAGACCCCTTTGGACATCAGCACGGCCATGTTGGCCAGTTTCAGTCCCGTCGGCGCCGCCAGACCATCACCGCCGAGTCCATACCGCGCAATGAGCAGAGGATACATGATCGCCACCGCCGCCGCCCCGATTGGTACCGCCCAAAACTGCACCCAGGTCAGGATACGGGGGGTCGAGCCGACCAGCTTGCCGGTCTTGAACACCTGCATCAACCCCTCCCCTTGCGAGTTGATATTTCCCGCCATGCCGGCAGCAACCAGGTTATGACTGATAGCCGGTGAAAACACGCGGAAAATCGCCTGCAGCGTATTGGCCATCAATGACACCGGCCCGTTGTTGGTTTCCCCGAGCACGCGCACACCCACCAGAATCAGCGGGAAACCGGCTAACACCGACGCAATCGTCTGCCACCAGGGCATCTGGAAGTGCACTTGCTGGACATAAGCCATCAGAATAGTCAGCAGTGTTGTCATGATTATGATCGTCCGCAGCGACACATCGACCCGCTCGTGCCCGGGGGCCTTCGCCGCGCGAAGCTCCCGGAACATGGTCACAATAGACCGCCACTTCAGCACCACCGCCGTCATGGCCGCGAATATCATAAGTGCCGTCGCCGGCCACATGAACCAGAGCATGATGATCGCAAAGTGGCTGTCGGAAAGGTAATTCGCCATGAGACCGCCGTGCTGGTGCAGAAACGCCGTCTGTTCCGGGGAAAGCTGCGCCACATTCATCAGCGCCTGCACCTGCGGCCAGTATTGGGGCGCGACGGAGTTCTGCACGATAAACATCCCCGCCCGCTCCATCACCATCGGCGCAAATATCCAAACCACCAGGGTGCCGAGCAACATCGACACGCCGACATGCAGACCGATCAACATGCCGGTGCCAATGTTCAGGAAACCCCATTCGATGCCAATCCGGTACCGCATCGCCAGACCGAGCGTGCCGATCCATGCCAGACCGTCGCGCAAAAACGCGAGAACGGCGCCGAAAATCGTGCCGATACCGAGCACGGCAAACCGCTGCCCCGGCCGCCGTCCCCTGGTCGAGAACATTTATTGTCTCGGCCGCCGCGACGCCGTCGGCAAAAATCATCTCCGGATCATCGACGAAATACTTGCGAAACATCGCCGACATGAACACACCGATCGCCCCGGAACAGCACAGCCACGTAAACATCTGCCAAGGCGTGATAGTCAGGTGTACATCGACCGACTCGTTCATCGCCAGATACCCGAACGCCGCCGCTACCACGCACATGAACGCCGTGGAGACGGCCGACGTCGCCGCCGATTGGATGATGTTGTTCTGGACCGCATTTCGCCCGGCCGTGGCTCGGGCGGTCACAGCCAGAAAGACGGCGCCCAGAAAGGCGGCGATGACACTCATGTTCGGCCCCATGCCGAGCTTGAGCACGATATACGGGTACGCCATCGAAACCACCGCCGAAACGATGATGGCTCCACTGATCGATTGCCAGGTAATTTCCGGACGTTGTGACACACGGACCTCCGTGATCCAGGGTGACGGGGAAGTTATTTTCTGATCGTCATAGTAGTCGCAAGTGGGCCGCTAAGTCAAGGCTAGAAATGCTCGCTGGATCCTGCCTCAACTAAATCTGTACAAACGACAGGAGACCGCCTAAACTTCCAACGACTGCAATCCATTCATGGCGGGGACTACCCGCAAGATCGTCCCCGACTCGGGAAAGGAGCTTCTTTTATCATGCGCGGCCTGACTCTGCTTCGCGATTCGTTGTTATCCTTAACACTGCTTACATTCGCCGTGAACGCCCAGACCCTCTCTTCTCACCGCGATCTCGAGTGGCAGGCGCCATATCGATGGGTTCATATTGATAACGTCGATGTGCAGAAGATTCAGTTGTTCGAAGGCGCCCGTAAGGGTTGGCTGGCCAATCTACAGCGCGGGGATACTCTGCTCGGTGACGGTCGCCCCCTGTTCTGGTGCGCCCATGCGAAAATTGCCCGGACCTACTTCACCTTCTACCCCTTCCGCACCTGGACAGAGTTGGATACCCGTGGGAAAATGATCAAACAAACACAGGCTTTGGTCGGCGATTCCGCCGTCAAAACCTACGATGCCGGTGATGAGGCCCTCGTACCGCCGCATGGCTCCCAGATTTGGCGACGGTCGGTCGAGTCAGATATTGTTTGGTCAGGAAGCGACTCGCTAACTGACGTAACCGCCGCCGTCGGCCGTATGGAAATTCACCAAATCGATTGGTATCACTGGGACGAATTCGAGAAGCTGTGGAAAGAGTTGCAGGAAACACTGACAGCTGCCAGATATCCCTTGGCTTGTCGCGTCTATACGAATGTCTACACCGGCACCCAGGGCGAGTGCATGCTCCTGTGGTTGGCGCGCGATTCTGTGCAGTATCACGGTGCCGCTTCACTTCAGACTGCCCTCGCTGAGCAATTGGGCGAGGATAAAGCTGCCGGACTACTGGCGAAGCTTGGCGAGTATTTTCCGTTGAAGCAGTCGTACGAGATGGAGAGGCGGACCGATCTCAGCAATCTCGGCCGCTGACGATGAGGGCGGAGTCCGCAGGGCAGGAGCCCCGTGCTCCCGCCCACACAAAACCATCACTTTGCCCACCGCAGGTCTTCCGGTCTGCCCGTCCAGGGACAGCGACTCAGTCTCTGTTATGGTGCGGCAGGTCGTCCGGGATCGGAATCGCTATCTCAACATACCCCTTAAACACCGATCCTTCGAACAACGGCAGTTGGTGAATGATCTTCCGACGCCCGTTCTTCTGAATGGTATAGTGGTTCGGCTGAGGGTGCCGGTACATCTCGGCCAGTTGCGCTCGGGAGGGTTCCGGGTGACAGGCAAGAACATCGGTGCCGATCAGCCTTGCTCCACCGTCGGCAGCGAAGACGTCGATCGACGCGGGATTCATGTCAGTGATAATGCCATGTTCGTCGGTCACCGTAATGGCAATCTGAATCTGGTTGCTCCAGGGCATGGGTTCGAGCCTTTCGAGGTCGGTTTGCTTTTCGGGAATATACGAATTCCGTGCTCGAACAGGTCTTTCAATCTGTCCGGCCGACGTCGCAGATCAACGTGATATTTAGGCCCGGTAATTGTCCGGCCGCCAGTTCTTAATCGCTTTCTTAATGTCATCCTCGGACAGATTCTCCTCGGCCGCCCGCTTGGCCAGCGCTACGAACTCATCGTCGCCGGCGAACCTAAGTCCGATTATCTGCCGGACCGACAGGCGGCTGTCGAGCAGCTTACCCGCTACGGCGAAATGCCGAAGATTCTCCTCGGCGCGAATCGCCCGGTCTTGCGCCTTGAGAGCGAACATCCGCGCGAAGACATAAAGCAGCATGAGACAGAGAAACACGACCACCAGCAATGACGCACTGTAGTATCGGGCATGGTCGCCCCACGAAACAATCAGGTTGACAATTGACCCGATCAGGCCGAGCAAGACAAGGAGTGTCAGCACCACATGGTACATGAAGACCCACTGGCGATGATTGGCATAATTCTGCGCTTCCATGATGTCATTCCTCCGAAGACTGCGGCCCGAAGGGCAGGAGCCGCTTGCTCCTGCCGACACTGAATCGACCTTCCTTGCAGAAACCCGGCTCTACCCGACGTCCGCAAATCAGCTGAACGGCGCGAACACGTCGCCGCCCCTGGGCCACAATGAAAAGGCGACGATGTATTGCGCACACGGGATACTACTTCACGATCGAAACGAAAGTGCGATTACCGTCGATCCGATAACTGACCTTCCCCTCGTGTGCCAGCCAACCCAACGCCTGGTACACCATCGTCTCAGGTTCCTTCAACTGCTTGGGTAACTGCGGCAGACTCAGTTCGCCTTTCGATTCAAGCGTCCGCCAGACCTTTCCGGCGACAAGTCCAATTTGGTCTCTCATTCTATTCTCCTTATTGGGTATATACGGGAAGTGTCAAGGTTCGAACGGTCCATGTCAAGTTTTAACGGATCGCTTCGGAATGGGCGCCCGTCAATCCAATCGCTTGTGTCACAAGAAGATGCGTGACGACGCAAGAGGGTCGCTCCCCCTTCGGCAAAATCCGCTTACGCTTTCTCCAACGCCTTTTCCATACAGGCCACCAGGAGCCGTGCTTCGCCTACTTCAATCTCCCGCTTCTCCCGTGGCACGAAACCCAGCTTCCGGTAGAACTCGACCGCTCCCACATTGGCGAGAAGATTCAACTGCTTCATGTCTTGTCGCCGGGCCGCCTCTTCGATAAATCGCATCAGCCGTTTGCCGATTCCTTGCCTTTGGTGATCAATCCGCACAAACAGACTGCGAACCCGCTCGTGATCCAGAGCTATCGTCCCAACGATCTCTGCACCCGCGAGTGCAACAAGCATTTCACAGCTCTGAGCGTAACGCAGTATCCACTCCGGGGTGTAGAAAATCGCCAGCTGGTTGACCGCAGCTTCCCCGTAATCGATGACGTTGACCAGTATGAGATTATCGACGATAAGTCGGCTGACTTCCGTCTCCTCACCGCTCTCAAATGATCGAATGATTATGTTGTCCGCCATACCCATGTCGTGTGCGGCGGGATTCCCCGTCCGTTCCTCTTCGAGGTCACCATAGTTGACATTATTTGTGGGGACAAGTCGATTCTGTCAGAAGCGAATGCCGACTCCGCCCTTGACTTGACGCGCTACGGAGGGTATAATTAAAAGAGAGATCATACACTCTACGCGAAACAGACTTGAATAATACCGCTGGGCACGATAGTCTCCGACGAACGCTTGCCGCGTGTCGAGCACACTGAACAGTACTTTCCGGCGAAGCACACTCGACCATGAAGACACCGGCCGCACGCGGACTTACCAGCCTCTGTGCTCTGCTCCTAACCGTCTGTGCGGTCTCATTCTTGCCCGCCGCGTGCCGTGACAAGACCTCATTACAAACTCAAGTTCAGTCTCCCCAGGCGATCATCGATTTGCTAACTCAAACTGAGAGTCTCTGCGATCGAGGTTCCCTCGATTCCGCCGGCACAATCTTACAGAAGGCCCTGTCAGCGTTGGACGGCTGCAGCACCCTTACAGTGACTGATTCCGCGACAGTCAATTGTCTCCTTTGCTCGCACTATTACTCTCAATCTCAGGATGAAGACGCAAGACGACACTGCATACTCGCGTTCGAGACGATGCTGCGCAGCCCCGTGATCGCAGACTCCCTGCGCGGAAGGATATTGGAAGCTCGGGCATTTTATTTTAGCGAAGAAAAGCTGTTCGACACTGCCGCAATTCTGGCTGAGCAGGCATTGAACATAAGTCTCGCTCAAGAGCCCCCGAACTACCCGGCCATTGCCGGCAACTTGACGACACTCGCAAGCATAGAGTACGACCGTCGCAACTTTGACGCGGCCATCAAGCTCTGGAAACAGATTCTCGGTCTGGTCCGTCTTATTCCTCTTCAGGATGAAGGGTTCATCAGCGGCGCACTCATGAGTACCGCAAGCTTTTATACCTCCCGCGGCGAGTGGGCGGCAGCCGAATCGACCTTGGTGCAAACGCGCACAGCATTCGAACAGGCGCACGGACCCAATCATGCATTATCGGCGATTGCGCTCGCCCAGATTTCGTTCGCGCTCATCTACTCGGGGCGCCAGTACGAAGGCATCGGGACGGCCAAGCGAGCGATCGAAATATTCGAATCTCTGCCGGATTCGCTGCGATCGGAACTTCCCTATACTTACCATTATCTTGCTGGTGCATATTCATCCTTTGGTCTCTACTCACAGGCGGAGAACTTTTTCTATAAGGAGGCTGCTCTCGATTCATCCATGTATGGTCCCCAGACCGTTCAGCTCTGCTATCCACTCATGGGGTTGGCTGACCTGAGAAGAATCCAGTGTCAATATGACGAAGCAGAGACGCTTTACATGCAGGCACTGGCCCGAGCGCGTGCGGGGTGGGGACAAGACACTGAACAAGCTGGAGAAGCATACCGTAGCCTTGGCACGCTGTACCTCGCCGCCAGGCGACCGCCGGAAGCGGCGGAAATGTTTCAGATGGCCGGGGACGTTTGGAATCGACACGGCACGATGACCCACCAGCGTAGTATCTCAGTTCACATTGGACTTGGTCTGGCCGCCGCACTGCAGAAGCGATACCCAGAGGCATTAGCCCGCATTCGGCTGGCACGTGAGGAACTGCAGGAACAGACAGCGCCCGCGTACTCCAGCGTACGCTCATATCTGAAGAATGGCGCAGAGATTTTCTGCGCTGCTCATCAATACGACTCGGCCTTACAGCTCTACGGTCAGTTGATCGCGAATGAGCGTTCGATGTTGGAGCGCTCCTTTCCTTACCTCACCGAGAGCCAGCGTCTGCAATGGTTGAATACCGTCCCGCTGGTCCACTCCGGCCTTATCTCGTTGGCTCTGCAAGTGAATCAACCGCGGTACCTAGATGCGGCGTTGGAAATGACGATCAATGCCAAGGCTCGCGCTATCGATGCCGGCCTGGCGGAGCGGCACATCGCTCTCTGTTCCTCGGCGCAAGAGGCCCGGCCGATTCTGGATGAATATCTCAGCGTCTCCGGCCAACTGGCCAATCTGACCTATATGCAGATGACCCAGTCGCAACCCAGCTTAGCGACGGACAAGCTCTCCGCTCTTGCCGCCAGACGAGACTCGCTTGAACTCAGCCTGAGCAGGGTTTGTTTTGAGTCTGAGGGCCCGCTGAATCAGCCGACGGTCAGCAATTCAACGGTATTCGCTCAGCTCGCACCGGGGGCTGTACTGTGGGATGTCGTCCGATATTGTCCCTCCGATACGTCTTCTCCGATCCAATACGGCAACTGCCCCTGCGATGAGAATTATGCCGTGTTTGTCTGCGACGCCACCGGTGTCCGTGCCCTGCAGGATATGGGGCCGGTAGAAGAAATCGATAGCCTGGTGGTTGCTCTGCGCAAAGCCGTGAGCGCTGAAGTCGAATGTGTCTACTCGCCTCTGGCTCCCCTTCACGAGGAGAGGATTCGGCGCATCGCCGAACAGATTACCCATAAGCTGCCTCCCTTGCCTGCACGTGACTCAGCATCGCCCGGCACGCTGTATATCTCGCCTGACGGTCTGCTGGGCTTGCTCCCTTTCGAACTGCTTGCGTTGGATAGTAACCGGTCATTCATCGACGGCTACCGCATCGTCTACCTGGCGAGTTCCCGCGACCTGGCCGCCGACGTAGCTTCTACTCTGACCACTCGACGAGCTGTCATTTTCGCCGCTCCGGCATTTGACGCCTCGGGTAGTTTTGAGAATCCGGTTGCCAATGAATCATCACTAATCAAAACTCGGGCGGCCATCAGTGAGGAACTGTCCGGCTGCTTCGGCAACGGTTTTGTCCCGCTGCCACAAACCGATCGGGAAGCCAACTCGGTCGCGACTCTGTTGGAGAGCATCAATGTGCCCACCACGGTGCGGATCGGTCAGGAAGCGACCGAGAGCTCTGTGCGATTGCTTGCCAACGGCCCCAGCATCATACATTTCGCCACTCACGGCTTCTTCTGCGACCAGGCTGAAACCGCCGCTCTCCCATCGTTGAGTTCACCCTTGCTTCGCTCGGGCCTCGCCCTGGCCGGGGCAAACTTGACACTGCGCGGCGCGGCTCGATCAACCCAGGATGACGGCATCCTGACCGCCTACGAGATTTCGGCTATGAATCTTTCCGCCACGGAGCTTGTGGTCTTGTCAGCTTGCGAGACTGGTGCGGGCGACGTGTCCCGTAGCGAAGGAGTGCTCGGCTTGACCCGAGCCTTCCGTCAGGCCGGCGCACGATCCGTGATTATGAATTTGTGGAATGCTCCCGATGAAGTGGCCGGCGAGACGATGACTGAGTTCTATCGCCTCTGGACCGGCGGTGCGACGAAGGCCGACGCCCTGCGCGGCGCTTTGCTCCTCGCCAAAAAGCACGCCCAACAGCGCTACGGCCACACGCATCCGTACCTCTGGTGCGGCTTCGTGCTCGTCGGCGACCCGCAATAGCAGAACCGAAGCCCAATCAGATCGCGGCCACCTCTCGTTGCCACACCGATTCAATTATCGTGTGATACGAAAAGTATACTCTTGCGCCGGCGTCTCGGGATCACCTATGGTCAGCCGATAATCACCATCGGGCAGACTCTTCAGTCTCAGTAACAGATGCGCTGTTCCGGATTCACTGAATGGTCCAAAAGCCGCATCTGAGAAGATCACCTGGCCGGATTCGTCTCTGATCGCCACGGCGTATCGCTCACCCGGTACTGCGCCCGGGTAGAGAAATGTCAGCGTCACATCGTCGCCGGACGCTCTGTGAACCGCAGGCAACGTTAGCGACCGGGTCGGCAGCAGGGTCACTAGTTCCGTCCTCATGATTGACGGGTTACCGCGATCAACGATTCCGAGATAGGCCGGGTAAAGGAGCAACAGTATCATCGCGGCCGCGGCATAGAGCGGAAGTCGCGACGACCGCAGTCGACTGGGCGGGGTCTGCGTCGGGTCAGCGGCCAAAACAGCAGACTCGTCGCCCTCGGCCGCCCGGTTAATCGCCTGACGCACGCGAGGATCGCCCCTGATAAGCTGGGTGACGTCATGGCTATTCTTCAATTCATTCCAGCAATAGGCGCACTGAAGCAGATGCGTCTCGAATGCCTGCTCCTGCTCGTCGTCGAGCACACCCAGTTCATAGGCGTGCAACAAAGCGCCAATCTTCTCATCCAGGCAATTACTCATGAGGTTCGCTCTCCTTAAGACAGCGTCGTAACTGCGCTCGACTCCGGTTGAGGAGAACATACAGGTTCTCCTTCGAAGTACCTATCTTTTGACAAATCTCCGCCGCCGAAAAACCGAGATGCGCCAGATTCAGCACCCGGGCATATCGACTATTCGTCTGGAAGATCCGGTGCAGACAGGCCAGAAGACGAATCTCCAGAGCCGTACTCGCGAGCGGTGCCGACAGCAGTTCCACCGCCGCTCCAGCAGACGGTTTGGACCGCGCCCGCTGCTGCAGACGATTCCCTATCTTGTTGCGCAGCACCTGGTACATCCAGGCGGCAAAATTCACGTCCGCCGGCAAATCACGATATTTCTCGAATACCGTCAGACACGCCTCGTTGGCGACGTCTTCTGCATCCTGCACCCCAATTCGTCTTTTGGCGATCCGCACGAATCTTTCACGCAAATCTGCAAATACCTGGTCTCGATGATGTTCGCTCTCGGACAGAAGTTGACGCAGTAAATTGTCGGTCGGCGAAGGTTCGTGTGCTGACATTTCGCTTCCAGGGCTCGTGAGACAAATCGTGAAGTATCGTACACCTTGCCTGATCGGAACTCGTCCGCGCCCCGGACAGACAGGAGTAACCAAACACGCATTCTCAACAGGTCATAATACGGCGAAAAGCGTCATGTCCAAATCGAAAACAATTTCGGCGGTCAAGGCGTCGGTCCCCTGGTCCCCTACGGGTATCCCACCTATCAGGCAAGTTTTTCTCTATTTGATCTTCTCCGTGCGACTGCATCCGTGCTTCCACGGACGCACAGCCCCTTGCCTCAACACCCGCTCTTCGCCGCTCATTGACAATGGATATTTCGCGTTGAATATAAAAGCGGAGGAGGTAGGATTCGGCGAGGCTGTTTTCGCATTCAATTGCGATACAACCGATTACGCCATAGATCAATTGCGCCAACGAATTAGCAATTCCATATGGTTTTGTCTAGATGCCTCTAGACTTGTCTACACCGGAGCGGATTGGACCCAAATTGGGCACACAAAAACTACACCGCTCACTCGGTCACCAAAATTGCCTTCACTAGGCTGCAGCTCTGGATTTCTCGCACGACACACGAATGTGGAGAGACCGGGATTCGGTTTGGGCAATTGTCGGAAGCTCTCAGCGAGGTTGCCGACTACTCACATCCTCCGGTTACTGTGACAGCTGAGTTCGCAGAAGCAGTATCAAGTTGGACGAGGTGCAGCATGGATCGGTGAGCTGCGTAGTCAGAGCGAGGCCACAATCTCAATGATTGTGGCCTCGCTCCGAAGATTCGACTTTGCCTACTGACAGGCAGGAAGCGGCGCAAAGGTTATGAACAGGTTGTTAATCAACGCCGTCAAGTCACCTACGTCGACACTGTTCGCACCGTCGCCATCACAGTTGGCTTCCGCCGGGCAGTCAATGGCTTCAAAGGTGATAAACAGGTTATTGATCAGCTTGGTCAGATCACCGACGTCTACGCCGTCAAGGGCATCGCCGTCGACGTTGCCGGTCGTGGCAATACAGCAACCGGAGACGGAATCGACTGGAGTCTCAATGACGAGATTCCGGATCGTACGATATACATGAGATTGGAACATCTGTGTATTGGCGTCCCAGACCATGATATACGGCGGCCAGGTTGGTACGGAATCATTCCCCTGTTGTAAATCGTCGGCAAACACCATAGAATAGCGGCCGCCGCCTACGTCAGTGATGCCGATCAACGAAGCTGTATGTCCCCATTCTATAAACTCGTTTTCGGAAGGATCGTAGCGCCGTCCCCAGAAGCTCATTTCAACGACGTTGTTCTTATCTATTTCTGCCGCCATTTCGTTAACACGATAAGGCGAACGCCGCTCAGTCCAAATGGGAATTCCATTGTTAAGCAAGTACTGTTTCTTATATGCATACCATGTATTCCAGTTGCTGGGTCCTCTTTCCGGGTCAATGGTCCCCCAGCAACCGTCCTTGGCAGTCCAATGGGTCGCTGCCTTCATCGCCTCAGGCGACAATTCCGCCTCCGGGATATGCAGGTTGTGCCTTGTATTTAGAAATTTCAGTGAGTTCGAAACGGACGTCGGAGTACAACACATCACACACGCTTGTTGGCTTGGGAAATCGAGATGTCTGTGTGCCGTGCCATCTGCGACCAAGCCCCCGGTAATAGCGGTCGGTGCGACATAGGCGAGTCCCGTGTCCACGACCTCTTGTTCGGCAAGGCCGCTCGGCCAATAAACTAACATCCTGGTCGGATCGTCCACAAGTCTGCATTCTGGTTGTGTCCCGATTCCAGGCGTAATTGTAAAGCCATAGCGAACACTGGGTGTGCTCTCCAACAGAGGAAATAGGATGTCAAGAGATTGGATAGGGAAACCACCCTCAACCGCGTAAACCGGCACATTCTTCACCCGCCAAGCATCATTTACGGCCAGGTTGAAGTACTTGATTCCTGGACCCGGCTGAAATGCTATTCGCGCCCAAGCCCACACCGTTTGGGGCTTTTCGGGTCCCGCGGTTCGATAATCAAGCTCATATATCTTCACGGATTCTGTCGTGTCATCTTTTACCGCCAAACCTACAGGAATGACCAGCACCGAGTCAGCCGTATGCACGTTTGAATGCAGAGTCACACTCCCGCCGGCAGTCCAAATTGTACCCGCCGTGAAAAAAGGTGTGGCGGTGAAGCTGACATTGAAAGTTCCCGTACTTGCGGGTGGAACGGACTGTGAAGTGGCAGACACTCCGAGCCAGTTCTCAGGGGCGTAGTTGTCCTTATGTATGTCGATGGAGCCTATCGTAAGTGTGGTATTGCCGCTATTGCGAACGGTCACGGTTACCGCGGCGCTCATGCCATGTCGGATTGAGGCCGAGGCGACAAGAGGTTCCAAGTGAATTGTCGGAGCGGTGTTCGGCGCAACACACGCCAAGCGAGCATAGCGCAGCGGGTTCAGCGTCGGAACGAACGTCAACGAGGCGTCCTGTAAATTGTACTGGCCCGGATAGTGATCTTCCACATAGAACAGGTGGAGAGTCGAGTCGTTGGTAATGGTACCACCCATGGTGAGCGGCGGCTCTTGCCAGGTCATGGCCACGCCGTACTGCGAGGAGTCCATACCATAACGCGACACCGCCATCTTGACGTCGTTCATACAAACGCCGTTGCCGGTGGCAGAGTCACAGTTCGGGGTATAGGTATTGGTGATGTTACGCGGGGCATCCCACAGGGCGCCGGCGAGATCGTTGGACACCGACATGAAGACGTCGGCGTTGGCATAAAAACGCCAGTCATACGGCGCACCGCCGGAAGTACAATCGTCGGTCGGAGCACCGGGGGTATTGAGATCGTTGGCCATCGACCAGAACACATAGAGACGGCCAGCGCACTCGGAAATGCTCAGTTGTGCCGTAGTCAGGGCGTCGAATCCCATCCACCCACATACCCAAGCCGGATCGGGCCAGGTGGCATCGTAAATCAGGCTGATCTGATTGATGGATTTCGTCCAGTGATAGACATTCGACCCATTGAATAGCGAATTCCATTCATATCCTGCTCGCGTATGGATCGGCAACAACGTTGACCGCGTTGAAAACCGCGTGGAGATCGCCGTTGCTGGTCGTAGAGCGCCTGAGCATTCGATCCACGGAGAGATTGACGCGACGCCCGGTCTTGCGTGGTAATCGCCGTACGCGGGCCCCAGGTCAATCCACCGTCGGTGGATTCCCGATAAGCCACGCATTCGTCGTTGCCTTCCCCTGAATGTAACCCTGATCGGTCGTTACGGGTGTAGACAACGGCGATATTGCTATTCACGCGGGAAGCAGCCAGGTTGCACTGCGAGAAGACGGTATCCAGAAGTACCGGACCGGTCCAGGTACCGGCAGGCCGTCTGGCCAAGCTTGCGGTAGTACAGCATCGGGAAACCGGCGGTGGCCGATTGCCGGTCGCGCGGGCGATTAACCGTGCCCTGCCAACGAGCCGCAACGTGGGTAATGGTATCAGAACCGATGATTTGTGTTTCCACAATCGGGAGAACCATTTCCGGAGCGGTATCGGAAGCAAGGCCACGCCAGGTGCTGTAGCCGTTGGTGCCGAGTTTCGGAATCTTGGTGCCGGTGCCCCAGGTGCAAGAGTAAGCTGTGGCAGAGGGCTGATAATAGAAGTGGTTGTCCATCTGAGACAGCGGCTCTGCACCAGCCAGGATGACGCGGCCCTTGGGGGTCACAGCCATCGAGGTGATGATACCGTAGTCGCCGGCGGCCTGAACTTCGCAACCAATGCCCAAGCCTTTCGGCCAGTTATTGAGCGTGGGGCTATACACGTTATAGCCGGCACGCTCTTCAGTCGTAATCGGTGCGGGCTGATCCTGATAAACGAAGTGCATATCCGGGGTGCCCCAGAAATCCACGCGACGGCCGCGAGACGAGCCCTGCCAGTCGTCGTAAGAAGCTTCAACTTCGATACCCGGGCCCGCGGTAGCCGCGTTATCGCCGGAGGCGCCGACGGAGATTCGTCGGACGGGTGCGGCTAATTGGGGACCAACAATCCCCGAAAGTCTCGTAGATATCCGCTCGCGTGGTCGATCCGCCGCCAGATCGTAGGTTTTGATTGTTTGACGGCGATTGTCGATTCCCCCGTCGGGTTTCTCTGTAGCCCCGCCTGCAGACGGATACGCCGTCGTCAACACTGCCAACAGTAAGCTGGAAACCTTGATGAAGTTACCCGGTTCCATGGTTTACTCCTCTCCCTTCTCGGCAGACAGCCCAACTGCGCAGTTGGGCAGCACTGCCCACAGAGTTTAGCTCAGATGATTTACGTATGTGAATCCCTGATGGTGTGTTCGTAGAACGTCATACGCTCACTCACCACCGGGCACTCAAGATCGATGATTGTAACCATAGCCTGTTGTCGGTGCTCTATCCAGGCATCACCGACAATGGCAACCACAATCTACAGTACGATTGAGTGGATGCAAGTGATTCTTCACTCTTCCAGCGACCGAGCTCGCTGCCAAGCCGAAAGGTAATCCGAAATACCACCAAAACCATCCGGATCGATCGTGCGCAGGACGACTGACCTTGCCAAATGTCGATATCGCGAGTGCCATGCACACCCGATCGTGAGCGACATGGCACTCTGAATAACGCGCTCTAACGGCACTGTCGCCGCAAATCAACGCAGCTATTTGATCAACTGCATCTTCTTCACTTGCACAAAGTTGCCGGCGGCCAGCCTATACATATACACACCACTCGCCACTGCTTCCCCCGCATTGTTGCGACCGTTCCAGACAACAGACTTATGTCCTGCTTGTTCCATGGCGTTCACCAAGGTTATGACCTCCTGACCCAGCACGTTGTACACCTTGAGATTCACCTGACACGAGACGGGTAAGTCGTATTCGACAGTGGTGGTCGGATTGAACGGGTTCGGGTAATTGAAGTACAGCTCAAATTTCACGGGTAGATCCGTTGACGCGACAACGACAGGCACATACCGACCCGATGCCTTTACGACGTAGTCGCGCGTCGTCCACGGGCTTGACGTCTCTTCCGCCTTGAAATCAAGTGCGAGCACGTCGCCCTTTATGAGCGTCACTCGGTCCTCACTCGGCCGAATTACGTCGATACCTGTCCCGTCTTTGTGCGTCAACTTGCCGCAATCTGCCAATAGCGGAGAGACCACCGGCTGCTCGTCGGCAATCACGACCAAACTGATTACATCGGCGACATAGGCATCTGGCCAGGTAATTCGTAACTCGATCGTCCTCTGATTTCCATCTGTACCCGCGTTAAGAAGCACATATTCGTCCGTCGGCCGCTCTCGCAACGGCAAGGTTGCGAGGTCGTTCCAGCCGACTTCCGCTGATCGACCTGAGACATTCACCCCCCTCATTCCGGCGACGGGGGTACCTGATCCGGGTTTCCGCGCTATACAGTAAGGCGGCTTGAGACCGGCAGCTATTCTGAGACCTGTCCGCCCAGCCGGTACCTCAAACGTAACCGTCAGCTCCCCCGGCCCAATGGCGGTAAACAAGACGTTATCTTTGTCACTGACTGCCTCCAGCCAGTCGTTTCCATCCTGGTCGATCGCCGCAATCGGCGAGATGATATCGTTGTAGAGGAACGGGAACCCATCGACCGAACATCCTACCTTGGTGCCGCTGCTATGATCAACTTGCAGCAAGGAGACACTGTCCAGATAAGTTATCTCATCTTCCTGTTCGCGAAGTTCGAATCTGAGCAACCCGGTTTTCGCATCAACTCGCGTTTGAACAAGATAGTAGTCCGTCACTGCGTCCTTATAACCGCTCTCTTCGCAACGCGTGAGCAGCGGATTCTCTTCCTGATAAGCTGCCCCATTATATGCAAACAAGACGGGACATGAGGAGCCCCCACCACCGCCCCCCCCCGTCGTTGTGACGTAGGTATAAGTCGTCGACCAGGCACTTGAATCTGTCAGCTGTGTACTCGCCAGCTGCATCTGAGCATTCACTCGCCAGTAGTAGGATGCGGCACCCGTTCCGAGGGCGGGCGTGACTGTCCAGGTGGTACCGGTTACGGAGGCTGAACGGTGGATCTGTGCAAATGTCGGATCCAGACTGATCTCCACATGATATGAGCTCACTTGCCCGGATGGCTGCGACGGCTGCCAGGTCAGCGTCGGCGTTTGGTTCGTCGAATGAGTCCCCGAAATGGGCGTTGATAACACCGGAGCACTGGGCACGACGTAAATAGAAGCGTCATCGATGAACCAATGGTCCCGATCGCCCTGTATCGGGTCTTTGAGATCGACGGTTGAGATTGAATAAAAACGAATCTGAGTCCGAGAGTGAAGTGCAGCCAACGGCAGCGCCTGACGCACCTCCGTGAACGCAGCATTAGTGAAATATGTAGACCCGTATCGAGCCAACTCCTGCCACACCTTCTGACCATCCATGTACTCAACAACCAATTCGTCATCGCCTTCCGGCAGGTTTAGCATTCCGCCGCGCTCTCCCCAAAACGACAGTTTTGCATTGGCAAACGATGACAGGTCGATCATCTTGCTCGTCAACCCGGAGCACATCACAAGAGCAGCTGAGGCTGCCAGCCCCAGTTCCATCGACGTATACAGGCAGGCAGAGTATGGCTGCGGTCGTGCGCCACCCGCATCGTAATAGGCGCTGCTTGAAATCAGCAACTTGTTGATTGCCTGCAGACAGTCGCGCCACTTGTCCAAATCGAGCGTCGAACCGGCAAAATCGTCCGCGAACGGCGGCGTCAACGCAGCACCCTCAGACACCACCGTGAAAGTCTCGGACCGGGTAAGCTCCGGACGTTGTCCCGACGCAACTGTTATCGGGATATCAATCGCCGCATCTGGAGTTGCGGAACCGACTATTACCTTGAGTCGAAATGCATACCCGAGTCCGCTGTGCATCGTCGAAGTCTGAGTGATGGGTTGATCAGCCATATTCACGAACGTCGCGGTCCACGGTAGTCCCTCGGCGACACTGAGAGTGTAATAGTCCGTCACCGCGCCTTCGTTTGTTATGCCCATGTCGAAATACACGGGATGGTTATACAGTTCCGTGTCGATCGTCACTTCAGGCACATCGAGGGTGAAAGCATAGTCGACGACCCAGAAGCTGTACTCCGGCGTAACGTACGAATAGGAGTTCTCGTTCGAAGCCGAGACGCGATAGTAGACGGTGCTGCCCGGTGCCTGAGCGGGGATTTGCCCGCTATACTCGTCAGGATTTGTCCCGGACGTCATGGTAATGGACTGCCATGTGGGATCACTATTCACCCGATATTCGAGCGCCGGAGTCGAATACGAGTAATTGTCGTGGAACACCTTGCAGGTTACGGTATACGGCTCCAGGATCTCAATGGTATTCGGCAACTGCGCAGCCTGAATGGTCAATCCCGTCAACGCCACCGGCATCTGGATTACGTCCGCGTCGCGCGCCGTAACAGTCAGCAGTAGCGGACCAGAGGCAAAGATGGGAGAACTCAACGGTACCGACACTTGGCCAGCGACGTCCGTGAGACTCGAACCCCACATCGTGCTATCGCCATATAACCCGCACCGGATGTTCGGCGCGGCCGCGCCGTTGAGCGTTGCGCCAGATAAGGTCACACTGGCTGCGTTGTAGTCGATACTCGTTAAGGGCGCAATCGCCAGTGTACCGGGTGCCTGCTTGCGCACTTGCAGCGAAGGATCTCCGAAAACGATCATTACGCCGGCCCAGGCCTCAGAGCCCCGCTGTACCATCGTGTGTGCTGCATGAAAGCACATGCCGCCGTAAGTGCTGTTACCGTTTTCGGCGGTGAGATCGCCGATAGCGCTCATGATGCCGTTCCACAATTCCGGCCCGGTAATGATCTCTGATGACATATACGCACCGACCGCACCGATCGGGTCACCGACATAGTTCTCGCGAGACTGCAGCATCGCTTCAGCAAAACACGGCGTGGCAACGAAGTGTCCCGGTCGACAGGCGATGCTGAAGAGAATAGGCAGCTTTCCTGTGTTATGCAAACCGCGTACATCATCGACAGTGAAAGGGCTGAACGCCCAGCTATTCTCATTCCCGTGCCAATAGTAGTTCACTACGCTTCGTCCCGGGCCGTTCAAGGCAGCAATCAGGTTCGACTCGATCGTTGTACCCTCCGGGCAGTTCATGGCGTCCTGACAATACCAGTTGTCCACTTGATATCCATCGGCAACCAACAGATCGCGTATCTGATCCATTTCGCCGCCGGCGAAACTGAGATCTGAGATGTTGACCGCCTTTTCCAGCCAGCCCGGGGCGATATTCGCCTTCTCATAGTCGATACTCCGGCTCACCTGCGTTTGAACATGTGCGACCGTGGAGGCTGAGAATCGACCGACAATGACATCCGGATAGGCGTCAACACCGTCGATAAGGCTGTATGAGAAATCAGATTCAGTGACTTCGCTCTCAAACGATCGACACTCGATGGCCGGAATCTCGTTACCGTCTCCAACCAGGAGCACATAGGACAACGTAGGGTGCTCATTGTAATAATTCTGAATGTATGACTTCACGCTATTACAAACCGCAGTGAGAGGACAGAACTCATACGGATAACTGACTGGCGTGAACGGATAGTTCGCCGTTTCCGACACCCGTACCATCGTGGTCTTCATCCCCTTCTGCTGCTTCCACTCCACAAACGGCAGCATGGCATCATGGAAGTCGTCGTAAACGACGATCAGCATCTCTCCCAGCTCGTCCGGCATCTCCGGATCCGGCCAGGCCTGCATGCCCGTTCCCGATGTCGACGATGGAGCGATCGATCGATCCGCAACCAATCTCTTCTCTACGGCGCCGTAATTGAGAAACAAACCCTGATAAATCCGCTGGAAGTCCCCAGTTATCGCGGGGCGTGAGGCATCAGCTCGTCTCACATTGGTCACCGCCGCATGATCAGCGGAAATCTCGACTGTTATCGAGCGAAACACGCGGAGAGTGTGCGTTGTCGGCTGATACTGAAACGCGTTGATATTGGCAGTGACCCCTCGAATGCCTCTCATTATGAACGGGTCCGCCAGCTCTGCTATCGCTGAAGGCACCCAGGTTGACGCATAATAGGCCGATCCGAATGTCCACTTGCGCTCCCCCGCCTCGGGTACGATCCCGCCATCGGACGGAACTACCGGGGTGTTTGATATGTCGACAAACTCCGACGACACGATCCGCAGGCTCGCATCAACATTGTCAGGCAGACCGAGACTCCGGTAAATCACCGGCAACTCGGGTGCACCGAGTTGATGGGCAAAGGATTCCCCCGACAGTCTGAGCCTGAAGTATGGTTTTCCCTCGACATCGACAGTGTCCTGATTGAAGGCATTAATGTCGAAGCGGACGACGGTGCGAGTATCGCTTGATTCGAGCACCGTCACGACTACGTCCGAGCTTTCTTGCGACGCAACTGAGATGCGCTCAGCCCATGCAAGAATCGGCAGCAGTACGATCAGCGCGAATGTTGAACACGCAGTTTTCGTGAACATACCTTTCTCCTGGCAATATTCAGCCGATTGAAGTATTATAATTGATGTCTACATTTCACTTGTCCATCCAGAGTGTGTACCCATGTGGCGACACTGCGACTCCCGATTACCGGGGCATGCGATTAGGAGGTGCAGACAATTTGGGCGTTTGCAGCTCACGCTAAATCCGTCTAATCCGGCGACTGGTCACGCATGACCGATACGCGCGCAGTAGATCGCGGGGGCGTCATATCCGCACAGATTCACAACCGTTAGACTCGCCTCGTTGGCAACGTCCTCTGCATCCTGCACCCCAATTCGTCTTTTGGCAATTCGCGAGAATCTTTCACGTAGATCAGCAAATATTTGGCCCCGCTGATCCTCAGTATCGGACAGACGTAACAAATCTTCGGTCGGCGAGGGTTCGTGTTCTTCCCTTTCGCTTTCAGGGCTCGTGTAACAGACGGAAAGAACCATTTACCTTGCCTGATCGGAGCTACTCGGCGCCCCGGACAGACAAGAGTAACCAAACATGCGTTCTCTACAGGATATAATACGGCAAAGAACAGGAGGTCAAAATCGAAAACAATTCCGGCGATCAAGGCATCAGGACAGGAGTACTCTTCCCAATATAGGTGTCGTTTGGCTATCCGCCGGTCATCAGACGAATACCAGTTCGCATTTCCATATGGTCTTGTTTAGATCGCTGCAGACTTGTCTATACCGGAGTTGATTGGATCAAAATCGGGCACAAATGAAAGAGACCACTCACCCGTTGATGAATGGCCTCGGAACTATCACACTTACGGCTACCTCACTGACACGCCGCCAGCGGCGTGAAGGTGATGAACAGGTTGTCGATCAGGGCCGTCAGGTCTCCGATGTCTATTCCGCCCGAACCGTCGCAGTTCGCTTCGGCTTCACAACAGAGTGGTGTGAACGAGATGAACAGGTTGTCGATCAGGGCTGTCAGGTCTCCGATATCGACACCGTCAGCTGCGTCGCAGTCGACATTACCGGTGGCGGCGACACAACACGTCATCAACACTGCTACTTCATTCGAGTAGGAACTTACGTTTCCAGCCGTATCCACGGCGGCTATTCTGAAGTAAAAAGCTGTCCCCGCAACCAGCCCGTGTACGACTTTGGTTGTGTCACTTATTCCTCCAGTCGTGGAGTCGACTTTACTTGTCGGATGGGGACTGACGCCACCAAAGATCCGGTACCGAGAGATATCAAGTTCAAGGTTCTTGTTCCACGCCAATACGACGCTATCGGTACTCGCGTTGGCAGTTAAATTCTGGGGCGGCGCGGGCGGCGCCTCGTCTTTGGCGATAAAATCAAGACTTAGGAACTTGGTGAAATATACATAGTGGGGCCATCCCGGATAGGTGTCATAGTCGATTACATCAACCTGCAGACCGATGGTGTCCAGAGATGACACTCCCAGGCCGGTCAGGGTATTAGTCTTGATGAAGACTTCGATTGAATAGCTGTTTGATCCCCTAGTGTACGCCGCTCGAACGTCGGTTTGAGGGATATACGTCTGGTCGCGGGTTCCATTGGACCGCAGGATAGCCCAATTGACGAGCGGTGTGGTTGTACCACCTGTGGGAGCCACGGAAATCGTATAGTCATTGTCTCCGCGGTTGAGATAGCCATCATCAGTGGCGTCCAGCTTTATCTCGAAGCCGTCGTCCCACCACGGGTCTCCCCACGGTGTCTGTACGATATCATCGTTTGCTTGCAAGGCGATATACAGACCAGAGTCATTGTGACCGGCATACAGAGTGGCGTTCAAGTCGGCGCTGCTTTCTCCCACAATATGAGCAATACTGCAGTTGGGACAATTAATGACGCCGTCGATAATCGGATTCGCGTACGGCACACGCGTCTTCACCGAGTCTAGCGCGTAGCGATCGAGTCCGTCTGGTAGCCCGTCACCATCCGTATCCTGTTCCATCGGATCGGATCCCTTAAAATAATCGGCCGTCGCCTCACCCATATCTGACAAGCCATCGTAGTCGCCATCAATGGATGTCGGGTCACTTCCAAATGTGGTCTCCGTGATCGGGAACGTCCCGCTATTGGGCAGCGAGTCTGTGTCGGGATCGTCAAAGGTTGACACACTGCCCCAGCTTGTGGACATTCCGCCCCAGTCATTAAAGGGCCAGCTTCGCATAATCCAGGCATTGAATGAATATCCGTCGTCATATCCTCCATTATAATCCCCCGGCTGATCGGCATGCGGATACTCCGGATGCCCCGAGTAATTGAACATACCGTCGAGCTGGTGATGAAATTCGTGTATGAAGTACCAGTCGTTGGTGGCCGGGTCCCAACAAAGTGGCACCGATGCGTACGCGGTATTGCCCATGAACCCGACGTCCGGACCGTATGCGCCGCCGCCGTATGCGGCGGCAGCAGTGTCTACATTCTGCCACGCATAGTACACAAAGACGGCCGCAAACTGGTTGTCGGAATATCCAAGCGCGTAGAGGTCGTTCCGTACCGAGTGAATCCCATCGACCTCCCAAAATGGATACCAGTATCCGTACGGCGGGGCAACTTTCCAGAATTGATTGAGCGTCAGGTTACGATTGATGACCTCGTACGAGATATTCAAGTCAAGGCGGCACTGGGAGTTTCTAAAGTCGAACTCGCGGGCCTGCGCCACCTCGGCCTGCAACGCCTGGATCTCGGACGTAGTGACATTGTCAAATACGTAGTTTGTGTACACCACGACCAACACATCGATCGACAGGTACTGATCGTGGGTCATTGACGCTGCAGCCGATCGTTGCGGCTGTAGCGGCATCTTCGGCATCACCCAATCCGGAGGTCGCGGGGGCGACAGGCGGTAGTCGGGCGCGTTCAATTCGTGCTGTATTGGCTCGGCCGTCAAAGCAGACGCGAAGAGCAACGCGACGACAGTGAGCAGAGCACCCAATCGGAGCATCAGGGTTGCAGGTGCGATCATGACTGATTTTCCTTTCCCATGGCGTGCACAGATGCCCTAATCATTAGGATCAAGTATCGAACATCTCAAATACCGAGAACAAAATACTGACTCCCAAGAGCCACCCACTACGAACGTTCGCACAGAAATCTCGTGTCTTTTTGTCATAGCCTACTGACACCCCGCCAGCGGCGTGAAGGTGATGAACAAGTTGTCGATAAGGGCCGTAAGGTCACCGATGTCGATCCCGCCAAGTCCATCGCAGTTGGCCTCAGCATCGCAGCATAGTGGTGTGAAGCTGATGAAGAGGTTGTCGATGAGTGTGGTCAGATCGCCAATATCCACACCATTCGTTGGGTCGCAGTCGATGTTGCCGGTTTGTGCCACGCAGCATCCAGCAAAGATATGCCGTATCAGCGGACCCGCCTTGGGTGCCTCCAGCCACTTGTTGAAGTCGAAGCGAATCCAAGCGCGGTTGCTGATCTCGGTTCCTTCCGGCAGGCCTGTCTTCGGCGATATAGAATAGGTGAAGTACCCCTCGCCCTCTGGGGCAACAACGTTGGGCGGAAGCATGATACTGTCGCAGAACCAGGTAATGACGCCGGTAAAGGGGTCAAAGCTGTGCACACACTTGCTCGGGTGACTTTCGGCGCCAATTGCGAGCGTGCGCCAGTCCAGATTGGGATCAAGAGTGTCGACCACCAGCACGTACGTGGCCGCTTCGCTGGCCTCTTTCGTGTTTTCGAATTGCACGAGGTAATCCAGTCGCTGGGTCGGCTTGATCGCCTGCAACGTGCCGATGCCCTCCGGATAGGCGGTCTTGTTGTTCGGGTCGATTGAGCCAGTCACCTCGAAGGCATGGATCACGCTGTTGTTACCCGTGTCGGCGTCTATCGATGCAGTCGTCAGCCAGGCCTCGCCGACCAGGGTATCCCCGACTTCGACATCCGGCCAGCCCGGCAGGGTGCCGTAGCATTTCAGATAGCCGCCGTAACGACCGTTGGGTGGAACCGCGCCAAGCGACACCACCACTGTGTCACCGGATAAAGTGAATCCCTGATAGGCACCCTGAGGATCAAAATCGGCATCGACCCACTGGAGCTGCATCAACGCCGGCGGCAGAACCTTGAGCGTGCATTCGGCGGCATCGCTGGTACCGAGGTTACTCCAGGGGACCCGGAACCAGAAGTCAAAACCGGGTTTGGCTCCATTGGTCCAGACATCTGTCTCCAGATCGACATACGGGGTATCGACCTGAACAAAACCAAGGACGGCGGTACTGTCCTCGAAGAGACTGTTCGCTACTTTCAGTTTCACGTCGTATCGGCCCGCTGTGGAATACACGTGGATCGGATGCTGTAACGACGATGTCGCATTGTCGCCGAAATCCCAGTACCAAGATGTCGGCTCGCCGGAACTCTGATCAATAAACTGTACCGTTAGCGGGAAGCTGCCGACCTGTTTGTCGGCTGTGAACCGAGCCACCAGATCACGTACCGTTATGAACTGCTGTTTGATGAGGGAGTCGGCTTGATTGCAGCCGTCCTGGACAAACCGAGCCTTCAGCATCACAGAGTAGATGCCCTGAACGGCGTACGTATGTATCGGGTTCGCGATGTTGCCGGTATCACCATCACCGAATTCCCAGAGATAGTCAGTGACCAACCCAGTGATATTGGCGGCGAAGGCCACCGTCAGCGGCGATTGACCGGCCGTAGGTATGGCCGAGAACTCAACAGTGAGACCCTCCTGCGTTGTGACATACGACTCCTTCGTGATGGTGTCTGCCCCAAAACCGTCGGACACTATCATTGTCACGTCGAACACGCCGACATCAGAATACTCGTGTGTCGGATTGCTTTGGGTTGACGTGGCGTTGTCCCCGAAATCCCAATGCCAGCTCACGGCGGGCCGTAGCGGAACGGTGGCATCAACGAACGAGACGGTCAGAGGTGCGCCGCCACATCGAGGCGTAGCGGAAAAGTCGCCAACGCCAGGATCGCAGGCGTCACCCTTTCCATCACCGTCCGAATCAATCTGATCGCCGTTGGCAACCGACGGACAATTGTCGCACGGATCGCCGAGCGAATCCGAATCGATATCACTCTGGGATGGATTCGCAATCAGCATGCAGTTATCCACCGTGTCAGGTACATTATCGTGGTCGATGTCGAATTCGTCTTTCAGGGTCGGTACCCCCGTTTCACCGGTTCCCGACCAACGGGAGAGAACCGTCGTATGGCCAGGCAAAAAGGATGAAGTATCGAACGAAATTCGTTGTATTCGGTCGCTTGGTGTTACGGTAAAGTATACTGATGCGAGCAGGACATCACCGCTGTACTCGTGCGCTGGGCTGGCGAAACCGATCAACCCTCTCGCGTCAGAAGGGTTGTGAATTGAATCAACAAGGGCAAAGGACTGCTCCTCAAATTTCATCGCCGGGTTGATCACCAGCGAATCGATGTAAAGATCTGATGTAAGACAATGCGCCGAGAACGGAAATGACAGCCCCTGCCAGAGCGTCTGCGTGCGCATCCACAGATTCACGACCGGCTTGCTGACGCCGGGAACAACGTAGCTCCCCGTGATAAGAATCGTGTCGCTGATCGCCGGGAAGGGTATTGGCGCAGTCTCGCAGCTTGGAGGGAGGAAGCTCTCGAACAGGTAGTCATATAGGCGCATCAGGTCATTGTTCGTTACCCCGCTGAATCCGTCCATGTCCGCCACATTCAGCGGCTGTGGAGCCGCACCAGAGTGGTAGAGATAGGATGTTAGTTCAGTGATATCACTGATTTCGATAACGCCGTCCGAATTCACATCCCCGCAGAAATCACAGATGTCCGGCGTCGGGAGGAAAGGATGACGGCCTGAGTTGCATAGCCATGTTTTGGCGCTATCGATCGCTCTCTGCAGAGTGCTGAGCGTACCATTTCTGACCGTCGCGTAGGCGCTGTAGATCGTCAGTGTATCTCCAGGCCCCAGAGAGAGGCCGGACACGTACGCAATGGCCATATATTGATCGGCCGTGTCAGCCGGGTTGGCCGTCAGCGACGTCACCAGGGACATACGACGATACAGCTGTCGCGGGTCAAAACCGACGAAGGGCCGGAGCAGCATGGAGTCGGTGCGCATGACGTAACCACCACTGCAGGTGTGGCCGGTCGTCTGTGAGTTTTTCTGCCAGCCGATGAGCGCCAAGCCGCCGAACCTATCAGCATTCGACTGACAGTCGCTACCAATCCCGGATTGATAGAGCAGGTTTCGAGACGGATCCACTCCACCGACGTTCATTCGATCGGTGCTGGAAGGAATGTCCCAGTCCACGAGATCGCCGATCATGAGCCCGCTGTGCACCTGACCGTCGCGAACAAATACTTTTTGTTCCTGAATCAAATAGTTGCAGGAACTGGCCCCGGTCGGCGCCATCCATGTGCGACGCACGCCAATGGTGGAGTCATAGGTCACAAAGGTACCGGTTTGATAGGCGGTGTAGCCGGGCATTTGCACCGGCCCGGTCGGTGCTTCCGTAGGCAGGAGGCTACTCTGCGTACGGATCGAGCCGGTATACAGCCCATCATACAGTACAGTATCACCGTTTTTCACCCAGCCAACCACCGGCGACGCATCAAAGAGGTAAAGTTCGGACACTGTGTGGTCGGTGGACAACGTATCGCAGTCGCCATGATTGAAGTAATCCAAATTGACTTTTCCGAGCCCCTGGTGTCCGGCCGTCCCATTGTTAGCGACGGTTAACGACAGACAAGTTGTGCTGATCGTGTCCCAGACGAGGTTACCGATGGTGTCAACAACCGCTACTATAATCGGAACCGTGTCGGGGCTGGTCAATGCATTGGAGGTGAACACTAATCGCCCCTGCAGGTACACGACGGAATCTCCCGCCTCAACCGAACTGGCATCGATCCGTACGTTCAGCGGCTGGGTAGCCCCCCCTGGCGGAACCGTTCCGTTCCCAGGAGAAACCGAAAGCCAGCCGGTCGGCCCGTTGTTCTGCTGAGCCGCGACAGTGTATCCGAGTTCGATGTTTCCCGTATTTCGGAGCTCGATGGTGGTGTCGTGAATTGAATGGTTTAGCACATTGTACGGATATCCCACGCTCTTTGGATTCGCGACAAGCTTCGCTTCGGGAACGGGAGCCACGCAGGAAATCCGGGCCCACTTCAGCGGATTGAGTGTCGGCACGAAAGTGAATTGGCCCGACAGTGTCCATTGACCAGGATAATGATCTTCCACGTAGAACAGCTGAATCGACGAGTCATTATTTCGCTCGCCCCCGAGAGTCAAGGATGTGTCCGGCCAGGTAAGGGCCGCGCCGTAAGAGGAAGAGTCAAGTCCGTAACGGGACGTTGCCGCTTTGACCTCACTCATGCAGATTCCATTACCAGCGGCTGAATCGCAGTTCGGCGTATAGGTAGCCGTAACGTTTCGCGGTGTGTCCCAGAGGCTTCCGTAGAGGTCATTGGAGACAGACATAAAGATATCGGCGTTTCCTTGAAAACGCCAGTCACTCGCACCGACACTGGAGGCGCAATCATCGGTCGGCGCTCCAGGGGTATTCATGTCGTTGGCCATGGACCAAAAGACGTATATGTGGCCTCCGCACTCAGACATGGTCACGTAGGCTGTCGTGAGGGCGTTGTAACCGATCCAGCCACAGACTCTGCCGTAGATCTGATCCGCAGGCCACGTCGCATCATAAACCAAGCTGACAGCGTTGGTGGGCTTGTACCAATGATAAACGTTCGAGCCACTAAGGAGCGAATTCCACTCATAGCCGGTAAGGTATGGGTTAGCAGCGACCAGCCGCGCATTGAAAACGATATGCAAATCGCCGTTGCTGTCGTACAAGCACTGTGCCTCCACCCACGGCGCTATGGTTTGCACGGATCGATCTATCGAGTGGATCACGGTGCGCGGTCCCCAGGTCAGACCGCCGTCATTCGACTCACGATAACACGCCATCTCGTCTGACGATTCACCCTGGGCATACCCGGCGTCCGTGATCTTGATGTAGGAGACGGCCACGTTTTGATTTACGCGTGACGCTGCAAGGTGCAGATAGTAGTAGGATGTATCGATAACCGTTGGGCCGGTCCATGTTCCCGATGCAGTCTGCCCGAGCTTGCGATAGTACAGGATTGGGTATTCGACCGACCCGAGTGCGTTTGGGCCGCCGGGAGCGACGGTACCATTCCAGCGCGCAGCCAGGTGAAGCACCGTATCGGCGCCGATCAGTTGCATCTCGATGATGGGGAAATTCAGTTCCGGTGCGGTATCGGCTGGATTGCCACGCCACTGGCTATAGTTCGATTTCGGGATGGCTGTGCCCATCCCCCATAGACAGCTATACGCGGTGCCAGCGGACTGGTAATAAAGGTGATGATCCGCCTGCAAGCGGGGTTCATGACCGGCGAGAACGGCGCGGCCCAACGGTGTGATCGACGACGAGACCATGCTGCCATATTCGCCGGTTGTTTGAATTTCGCAGCCCTGGCCGGCAAGATGCGGCCATGTCCCGCCTACAGGATCATAGACATTGTAACCAAGGCGAGAGAAATCCAGGCTGGCTTGCGGCAGATCGGAGTAGGCAAAATGCACGTCGGGGGTGGACCAGAAATCCACTTTACGCCCGCGGGAACCGTGCTGCCAATCGTCATAAGTATTATCGACGACGAAGCCCGGGCCCAGGCGCCGCGACGCGGTCGCCGCTTGACCGACCGACAACTTCTGACTGCCGGACATCGTGGTCGTAGAAGACACCAAGCTGTCTCTTTCGGAGACAGCGGATGAGTTCTGCCGGGCAACGCCAAAGCTGTACCATCGAATTGCAGAAATACGATGGTCGACCCGAACCACATTCGCAGTCAGTCCGGATCCCGATACTATTAGATTTGTGAGAAGCGCTAATGTGAGTACTCCCTGCCACCGAACCGTGGAGTGCACCATATCGTCCTCGACTGCAATCGGTTTGGACCGTATGATTACCTTGTCGTGTGCTTGTCAAAAGATATGGATAAATGGCTCCGCTTGTCAATGGTTGTCGGGGTGAGGCGGAACTCAGCTGCGGGAGTACGTATTCATTATCAGGCCATATGGGTCGGCAGCCTGATCTGGCTGTACACGCAAGAAGGCTACTACTCGGGCTTTACGCCTGAATGAGATATCGATGGTGAGCGTAGGAACAGGTGCAGGCGCGACCACCACACGCATAACCCGCCGCAGAGAAGTCTCACAATCCCAATCCCGGTGGTGGAGGAGTCATGCGGCGAACCCGATTGACGGGCGGCATACACGATTGTCCCACAATGACTTACAACCGGAGGAGGTAGGATTCGCCCGAGCCTTATTCGTCATCCAATTGCGATACAATCGATTACGCCATAGTGCCAATAGCGCCAACGAATTAGCAATTCCATATGGTTTTGTCTAGATGCTTGTAGACTTGTCTACACCGGAGCGAATTGGACCCAAATTGGGTACAAATGACAGGGGTCACGCACCTCGCTGAGATCGGCCCTCGTCTCTCCCAGGTTGGATCACGATACTGTTCGCTTGGTGGCAATCCAGCGATGCGGATTAAAGGGTCGTCGATCAAACACGTGATCTCGCCGACATCGACGCCGTCAGCTGCGTCGCGGCCGACATTGCCGGTCAGGTTGATGCAACAACTTGCACTACAGCATTCAGGCGCTAGTATGGCAAAGATGTCAGCCGTCACATAGCCGATCAGGTCCAGTCCCATGTCGGTCCCGCGCTTGTTGCTTACTCGCCCCTCAATTCGGTTGACACCGGATTGAAAGTAGCCCGGGTTTGTCGTCGTACTCACCGCTACCACAGTGGCAGACTTCATGAAAGAGGAATCGGGCGTCGCGCAAGTTCACTCCGGGCCGCCCCAATCACGGAACTATCCGATAGTGCGCCAGAGACTCACAACAACCATAATGATTAGCCGGCTTATTTTTCTCTTTTGGCCTGTTCAACTTTTCAACAGATCGGCCGATACTGTCCGTAAACAACCATCTCCAACGCCGGAAGCACTTGTGGCATCAACAACCAAGTCTGCAGCCAAACGATTCAATGCCAACGGCCCTCTGAACCTCGTTCGGCGGTCGCTGCCGTCCTCTACTCGAGTCCATTGCGAGGCCGGTAAGGCAATCGCCGCGGAATTGCTCGAGCACCTGAACACTCTCGCCAAGAGCTGGCCGGCCGGTCAACGCGTGACCGGAATTGGGCTTGGCTGTCGGACCGGGGGCTGGATGGTGGGCGAGTCGGCCCGTCAGTCTATGGCGGCCAATGACTTGCCGAACTCACCACGAGCATTGGCGGACGTGACGTATGACCAGCCTGCCAGCACCGAGTCGGACGATACCCCTGACAGCGCGCAGGCATGCCTGTCGGCTGCCGTCAATGGAATCCTGAACATCCTTCTGAAGCAGTGTCACGGGAACCGTCTATTGTCGGATTCAGAGGGATTGCATCGGGTGATTCTGGAGGCGATTTCAGATGTCGCTTTTCTCACCGATGAGGAAGGGAACATCACCTTTGTGTGCCCCAACGCCGAGGGATTTTGCGGCCGCTCGTACGAGGAGTACAAGCGAATGCCGACCATTTTTGAGCTTCTGGGCGGCGAGGGCACCGACTGGCTTCGGTCGGTGCAAAGTCATCGCGATTTGCGCGACGTGCCGGCGAAATTGCTGGCTGCCGACGGCCGAGAGGTGTGCGTGCTGACCGACGTGAAGGACACCGGTCTTCCCGGCAGTCCGTTTCTGTTTACGTTTCGCGACGTGACCGAGCTGGCCAAGTCACGCGAGGGTCTGGCAGAGGCGAACCTCAGGCTGCAAACCGTCGCGAAGGAGCTCACCGAAAAGAACATCGCACTGCGGGAACTGCTCTATCAGATCGATCTGGAGGCCCACGATATTCGCACTACCATTCTGACGAACATCGAGCTGCAACTGAGTCCATTATTGGAAGCGCTGCGCAACCGGGCGGATAGCGAGCTTCGGCCCGTTGTCACCGCCCTCGAGGAAGCGTTGCAGTCGATTAGTCGGAAGCATGGCGGCGAGATCGGATTGGAAAGGAAAAATCTGACGCCACGCGAATTGCAGATTTGCAGCCTTATCTCTTCCGGTTATTCGTCGAAACAAATCGCCTCTGCTCTGAGCATCTCCCCCGCTACGGTCGTCAACACCCGCAAGCGGATCCGCAGAAAACTCGGCATTTCCAGCAAAACGTCGGATCTCGTTACCGTTCTTCGCGGTACCAACGAGTAGCCCGTCCATCCCACAATTCAGGCTGAGGTCAGTCGGAGTAGCCTTTGGGTGACCCTTGGCTGGCCCTCGCCCTTTCAGTAAGACTCCCGAAAGAGGGATAGTGAACCATTTGCTGGTCGGGCGGCGGGAGCGCGGTCGCACACGGTCTGACATTTCCATGGGGGCATTGAGCCGCGTTCCCGCTGCCTGGCGATTTCTGTTACGATCAGCAAAATCTTGTCGCTGGCCGAGCCTGCCGACAGCAAAGTGGGAAGGGAATATGGACAAACTGAAGAGAATCGGCCTGTACGCGTCGGTCGTCCTCCTGGTTGCGGGATGCTGTCGGGCGCAGGACTTCGCCCAGCTGCTTGAGGCGGTGGACAGAATGGAGTCACGTCTCAAAGCCCAGGTCGAAAGTGAATGCAAGGCCCGCAAAGAGTCCGTGGCTCGCTTGGAGTCGATGTTTCGGTCACGCGCGGACAGCGCGGCGACGCCTGACCGCGTGGATGTGCAGGCACTCGAAGCGCAGATCGCGCAACTTCGCGCCGAGGTCGAGGCCATGAAGATGCCCGTCGAGAGCCCGAGGATATCTTCGGATTCGCTCTGGCCGCAATTGCTCGCCGATATCGAGTACCTGCGGGCCGAATGCCGTAACCTCCGTCAGGATACCAGCCGCAATGCCGGATCACAGATCGCCTCCCTTGAGGAGTTTGGAGTTCCGTCGATGGCTTCCGACGCCGGGTCGGCAGGCGTGGAAAATTCGACGGCCGGTAGACCGTCGCCAATCGTAAGCAATCTGGCGCTATCGGGGTTTGTTGATGCCAGCCAGGCGTATGACGACGGCGATCGGGAAAACTCCTTTGGTCTCGATCAGGTCGAGGTGGATATCAGCAGGTCGTTGGGTGAGCGGGCCAAGGTCCGCGCTGATATTGAATTGATGGCCGATGGGAATGGACACTTTGGCACGGACCTGGAACAAGGTTATCTGACATTTGATTTGGGTCGGTCGGCGACGTGGCAGGTTACTTTTGGAAAATTCAATGCCCCGATTGGCTTTGAGCTGCTGGACGCTCCCGATATGTATCAGTACTCCCACGCCCTGGTCTTCGTGTACGGCCTGCCCACCAATCTCACCGGGTTAATGCTATCCGCTAAGCCAAATTCATGGTTCGACACAAAACTCTATATAGTCAATGGCTGGGACGCCACACCGGACAATAATAATGGGAAGACGATTGGCACGCGGCTGGGAGTCACACTTTCACCCAGCTTTGCGTGGGGCCTTTCGGCGATCACGGGGCCGGAAGTGGCGGGAAGTACGACCGGGCCGCGAACAGTCATCGACTGGGACGCCGCGTACACACCGACTGAACAATGGACGATTGGGGGTGAATTACAGCTGGGCACGGAGCAGGATGCTCTGGGGGACGGCCGTGACGGCCGCTGGCAGGGCGGATTAGTCACGGCTCATTGGCGGCCCGACTCCCGTTATGGCGTGACCGCTCGTCTCGACTACCTCAACGACAAAGATGGTTCCAGAACCGGAGTCGCCCAGGAGTGGAAGGCGATTCTGATCGCGCCTTCGCTGGTGATCGTTGAGGGGCTGACCTGCCTATTGGAGACGCGATACGACTGGTCGGACAAGAAGAGTTTTGCGAATTCGCACGGAGACATTCGCGACCGGCGATTCTCCGGTGCGGTTGAGTTTACGTGCGGGTTCTAGCCGGGAGACCCTTGGAAAGACCGCCCAGAAAACGGCAAACAAGCTCACGCTTCAGTATGGAGGTACGTCGATGGAATTCCTAAATAACCTGTCTTTTCGGTCAAAGCTGATCGTGCTGTTGGCTATACCGGTCGTGGGACTGATCGCGTTCGGCATCTTTTCGATCAGCATGACGAGGACACTGCAGGTAAACGGCCCGTTGTATCAGGAAATCGTGATGGGTAAGGACCTGGTGGCTGACGTCCTGCCACCGCCCGAGTACATCCTCGAGTCATATTTGGTGACCTACCAGATCGTGTACGCCACGGAGCGTCAGGCAATTCCGCCGCTCGTCGATCGGTTGAAACAACTGCAGACCGAGTACGCCTCCAGACACGAGTTCTGGCAGAAGGCACTTCCCGAGGGACCGATGAAGCGAACTCTGGTGGAGCAGTCGTACCAGCCGGCTCAAAGATTTTATGAGATCGCACAAAACGACGTCATTCCGGCGGTGATGAGCGGCGACGTAACGACCGCCCGGACCCTATTAGAGAATCGACTGGCCCCGCTGTACGATGAGCATCGGGCGGCGATTGACCGCACGGTCAGTGACGCGGCCACGATGAACTCCGGCTTGGAGGGCACGGCCCGAGAGAGGATCAGTTCCGGAATGACGACGCTCGTGACAATCGGTATTGTGACACTCGCGTTGTCGTTGTGTCTCGGCGTGCTCTTATCCGCCAAGTTGATCGGACCTATGCGAAGGTTGACTGCGGCGGCCAAGGCCGTGGCGATCGGGGACATCCGCAATACCGTCGATATTCACTCTCGAGACGAGATCGGCGTACTGGCCGATGCGTTCCGGGCACTGATCGACTATATGAAGACGATGGCCAAGGCGGCGGAGAGTATTGCGGCCAACGATTTGACGGTACGAGTCGAGCCCAAGAGCGAGCACGACGCTCTGGGCAAGGCATTCGTGACTATGCTGCAGAACTTGAGCGGGATGATCAGGCAGCTCACCGACAACGCCCGGGAGCTCGTGTCGGCGGCCAATGAGATCTCCAGTTCATCCGAGCAGATGAGCAACGGAGCCAAAGTCCAAGCCGACCAGGTGGCCCAGGTCTCCACTGCTATCGAACAGATGTCGGCGACCATCTTGGAGTCTTCGAGAAACACCGGGGAGGCCACTGATACGGCCCGCTCGGCTTCGGGCACAGCCACTTCGGGGGGGCAGATCGTCTCTGACACTATTCAAGGCATGCAGAAGATCGCCCAGGTAGTGCGCCAATCGGCTGAGTCGATCGGCAAGCTGGCCAAGTCAGCCGATCAGATTGGCGAGATTATTGGCGTCATCGATGATATTGCCGACCAGACGAACCTGTTGGCCCTAAATGCCGCCATCGAAGCAGCCCGGGCCGGCGAACAGGGCCGCGGCTTTGCCGTCGTGGCCGATGAGGTCAGGAAGTTGGCCGAGCGGACGGGCAAGGCAACTAAAGAGATCACCAGCATGATCAAGGGGATTCAGACCGACACCGAGGAAGCCGTTAACTCGATGGAGTCAGGTATTCAAGAAGTCGACAAGGGGCGGGATCTGGCCGACAAGGCCGGTTCTAGCTTGGCCGAGATTGTTAGCATGAGCCAGCGGGTGATGGATATGATCGCTCAGATCGCGACCGCTTCACAAGAGCAGTCCACTGCAGCCGAGCAGATTTCCAAGAATGTGGAACATATCGCGTCGGTGACCAAGGAAACGTCAGCGGGAGCCGAGCAATCGGCCGCAGCGGCCGAACAACTCAATCGCCAGGCCGAGGGATTGCAGAGCATGGTGAGCAAGTTCAGGATCTCCATATGAAGCGGACTGGGAGTTCCAGCAGTGGACGCACTCCCGTTTCTGGCGGGCGGATTTGACGCGATTGGAGGTAATTGGGTCCGAGGCACCATCGGTGTAAGTACCGAAGCTGCCTCACGGTGGCCGTCAACCTCGATCCCGTCGGCCGCCGCCCGGCCCATGGGGAAAGGCCATTTGAATACGCAGGGTATTGGTCCCCCCTCGCATACAGGACCTGCCCGTTCGTGGCCGCTGGAACAAGCCCCAGCGGCCATCTAAATTCAATGCGGCTGATTGAAAGTCAGCTAGTTCCCCGGAAGTGAACGACCAATTGGCTGTCGGGTTGAAGGTCCTAACTGGCGACTGAACGCTGACAATAGACTTGTAAGCCAATCCGGATTCATGATCCGTTGTGTCGGTTCATACACTTGGGATTCGGGCTATAAGCTATACGTATGACTGCAAGAGTATAAGCGAACTTACACATCGCCATCCAGTTTTCTACTGGATTTCGACTCTCGTTCAGCTATGCTCCCCCGAGCGGGCACTACTCAAACTTTTCGGCGTTTATCGAGCGCAGTCGAGGCGCCGCCTGAAGCGAGGTCCACGAGATTCAGGCAAGGCCGGTCTTCAACAACTTTTGGAATCGCGAGAGATTGGGTGCATTCCAACGCTGCCAGGCGGGTTGGGTTCGTTACCAAATAATACATTGGGAGGAAGGTCTATGCACTTCATTAATGTTCGCCAATTGAAGATTGCCAGAATAAATTAATGAGAAAACACACTGGTGACGCGGGGATCTCAGAGCTCCCCGAGTTCCGAGTGGGATTTCGATCATTCCTGAGAGTTCAGTGGGTACACAGGCTGCGCCAGTGCCGGTATACGAAACGTTGGTTTGTAGATGACACCGCGACCTGTGCGTCCGTCCATTCTGATGATAGTCGGCGAATCCAGTCTAATGTGGCGAGCGTAGTGGCGAGTCTCAAACGCAGGTTGAAGTCGGAGCCAGGCCCAGTCAACGTACCCACAGGTCTGACTGGCATTGACGGTAAAATATCCGATGCGTGATGAAATCATGTTCTGAAAGAAGTGACTTCCCTCAGACGGCGTAACGTCAAAATCCCGGAAACTGGATTCAACCACTGCCCGCGCACCCGAAATCTGTTCCCAGGATACCGGAATACCCAGCCACGGATCGGCAGAGCCCCAACGTCCGACCCCGATCAACAGGTACGGCCGCCGGGCGGCCACCAGTTCCGCGTTGAATCTGCTTACTTCGCGAGCTACATCGGTGCTGCGGTCTCGCCGGAAGCAATCCGGGTCGACCAACACTATGTCCTGGATGGTCTCAAGTATCCCGTGGCCGAGAACGCGATCGCTAAAACATATGACATCGTCGGGGTTAACATCACCAATGGACAGTTCTTCGAACTCCCGTGTGGTGACGAGCGGCCGCATTTGGAGAACCGCAACCTCGCTGCGATCGGCCGGGGATGACGGAATATTGACCGCGAATTCGATCTCGACCGGAGTGCCCGTTCCCCAGGTTCCCATATCGAGCACAACATTCAGGATTTCGGCCAGGGGAAACAAACTATTCTTCAGGATCGGCGCGAAGGTGACCAGTCTCACCCCCGTTCGGGACAGTCCGTCGGAGATAGCGTCGTTTTCCCTTGAATACGTGGAGACAACATGCCACAAGGTTCCATCTCGCTCGGCCTGATCCAGTCCGCAGTGCGTCAGGTGCGTCGCGCCAGTCTTTTGCTCCGCTTCACTTGTGTCGTTGAGTTCCAGCGCCAGGAATTCCCGTTGCGAGTATCGCAGAGCATCCTCGATGCCGGACAACTGAAACAGATGCCTGGGATATCGGGGACAGAATCGGACAGAGAGATCACCGTCGACCACGGCGGCGCCCAGACCGAGCGCGACAATGGCCACGCCGTCTTGCGGAGACATGGGCGGGTGCGGATAGAAATTATAGGATCGCGCGACACCGGAAAAATTGGGGTAGAACCTTGATTCGTGGACGGAGCCCACCAGGCGCTGAATAACGACCGCCATCTTCTCCTCTTCGAGGCGAAACACGGTGGTGGCCATGTACGTCTTGGCGGCCGCGCTGAATGTTGATGCGTACACCCGGACGATGGCGTCCAGCAGCTCGTTCAAACGAACAGACGGGTCAGGATGATTGTTTGGCAGGATTAAGGTGTCATAGATCCCCGCAAAGGGCTGGAATCTGGAATCCTCCAGCAGACTTGAAGAGCGGACCGCCAACGGATATTGGACGATATCTACGAATTCGGCAAGTTCACGCACTACGGAATCCGGAAGTTGAGCCGAGCGGAAATGGCTCTGTATGCGAGTATCGTCGGTCGATTCTATGGCGATCTTGCTCAAATTGTTGCCGTCCATAAATTGATCAAATATGTCCGTGGCCAGCACGACTGCCGACGGCACTTGGAGCCGGATGCCATCAAACCGATCATGGAGCTTGAAGTTTTTCAAAAGCCCATTGACAAAAGCCATCCCTCGCGCCTTGCCCCCGAGCGAGCCCGAGCCAATCCGGGCAAAGGAAGACAGAGGATCAAACGACTTGCGATCGAAATCAACGATGATGCCGACACTTCGTTCCTGGCGGAACTCCTGCAACGAACGCACGAGATCGGCGCGCAACATTTGAATAGAGGGAAAGTCGGAGACTCGCTGTGGACGAAGGCGATCCGCCAGCAGAAATTCCGTACGAGCCTTGAGCCAATTGGAAAAGTGATTTCGCTCGACATGAAAGCGGATTGATTCATCGGGAACCAACCGGAGTTGTTCCTCGAGCGTAAGCAGGCTATTGGCGCGCGCCACCTCACGTCCATCGGGCAAGTGGAAAATGAATTCACCAAAGCTAAAATGCGCAGCCATAAATTCGCGCAATTGTTGGAGCAGTCGGGGCGATCGTTTTAGTAGAAATCCGGCCCCGATCTCACGGGCCGCTTCCTCGAAATCTGGAGAATCGGATTGCAGCAGAATCGGTATGTCGAAGTGCACTGCCCGTACCTGGGCTGCGAAGCGAAGGCCGGCTTCCCGGTCAAGTTGACCGTCTCTGGGGAACTCTATGTCGGAGATGATTCCGAGCACACAACTCTCATACCGCTTGAAGAAGTCCCACGCTTCCTCGAACGAACTGCACAGCAAGATCTTCGGCCGCGCCCGCATGCGAAGAAGTTTATGCGAGAGGTTCAAGCTCTCAGCCATAACTTGCTGCGTGTGTTTAACGACCTCGGTATAGATTATGGGGAGGAACGAGGAGTACGCGTTGACGTTGTCTTCGATGAGGATTATTGACTGCACACCGACTGCTGCAGTGTCGTGTTCGACGTTTCGGCGGTCCTCGACGTACTTGACGACGGCCATCAGGGTTCGGAAATCTCCCTGCCAGATAAATACTTTGTCGAACACCGCAATATCGTGGTAAGTCGTGAGTTCGGCAAATTCACGGGTATCGTATAGCAGGGCAATAACCGGAAGATTCGGTCGCTCGGCGCGGATCCGTCTGGCGAGGTCGACCGCTGTCATGTCGGCCAAATTCATCGTCGTGATAATCAGATCGAAGCGGTTAGGGCCGACAATCCGTGCGAGCGCCTCGCCACCGGTCGATACGCGGGTGATGCCAGGGGCCTGGCTAAGATTGAGATCAAGGTACTCGGAAAGGAGCATTTCCGAGAGACGACCATCTTGCTCAAAGATGAACGAGTCGTACAAGCTGGAGGCGAGCAGAATTTCGCGCACGCGAAACTGCATCAATCCTTGAAATTCGTTGAAGCGGTTTACGTAACCGTGCTCTGCCAGGAGATCGTTGAACGTGAGCATCTTGTCGAGTCTCAGCTTCCCGGTTATACCCGCACATTGACGCAGACCAAAAACCAAACATACAAAACGGAGTGGTGTGATACCACTCCGTTTTTGGTGTAATGCTCGAAAACAGGACTTACACCAGACCTTGATCCATCATCGCATCAGCCACCTTCAGGAAGCCGGCGATATTGGCACCATTGACATAATTGTCCGGAGTGCCAAACCGGTGGGAAGCATCCACACAGGCCTTGTGGATACTCTTCATGATGAGATGGAGGCGATTGTCTACCTCATCCCGGGTCCAGCCGTACCGCATGCTGTTCTGAGACATCTCGAGTCCCGAAGTTGCCACGCCACCGGCGTTGGCGGCCTTACCGGGACCGTAGAGAATCTTCGCATCGATAAAGAGCTTAACGCCGTCCGGTGTGGTGGGCATATTGGCGCCCTCAGAAACGACGAACACACCGTTCTTGAGGAGGTTTTCCGCGTCCTTGCCGTTGATCTCGTTTTGGGTAGCACTTGGGAACGCGCAGTCGGCCTTGATGTTCCAGAGCGGGTTGTAGTCTGTTTTGGGGTCAATCGGGACGTACTGGACACCGTGGAACTTGTCCGCGTATTCTTTGATGCGTCCGCGACGCACGTTCTTCAGATCCATGACGAAATCGAGCTTCTTGGCGTCAATTCCACTCGGATCGTAGACGTATCCGCCGGAATCGGAGACCGTGACCGCCTTGCCCCCAAGCTGGTTAATCTTCTCAATTGTGTACTGAGCCACGTTTCCGCTACCGGACACAAGACAGGTCTTACCCTGAAGTGTCTGACTGCGGGTGGCAAGCATTTCCGCCGCGAAGTAGACGGCGCCGTAGCCGGTGGCTTCGGGGCGAATCAATGAGCCACCCCAATTGAGACCTTTGCCCGTCAGGACGCCAGTGAATTCGTTGCGAAGTTTCCGGTATTGACCGAACATGAAGCCGATCTCACGGCCGCCGACGCCGATGTCGCCGGCGGGAACGTCAGTATTCGGACCAATGTGCCGGAACAGCTCTGACATAAATGATTGGCAAAACCGCATCACTTCATTGTCGCTCTTGCCCTTGGGATCAAAATCTGAGCCGCCCTTGCCGCCCCCCATGGGAAGCGTAGTCAGGCTGTTCTTAAACACCTGTTCGAAGGCCAGAAATTTGAGGATGCCGAGGTTGACGGATGGGTGAAAGCGGAGACCACCCTTATACGGTCCTATCGCACTGTTCATCTCAATGCGAAAACCGCGGTTGACTTGTATCTCTCCCTGATCATCCATCCACGGCACGCGGAAGATGATGAGGCGTTCCGGTTCAATAATCCTCTCCAGAATCTTAGCCTTGCGGTACTCGGGATGCTTATCCAATACCGCTGCAAGTGACTCAACGACCTCGTGGACCGCCTGATGGAATTCCGGCTCCGCAGGGTTCTTCGCCTTCACGAGCGCCATCAGATCATTGACGTAACTCGACATACAGTGACTCCTTTGGGTTGTGTCATGCTGCCTTCGATGGGGTTTCAACGGCCGGAGCTCAACTGTGCCCGGCCGATACGGTCGCACCCAACGCGAGGGTCGGCATTCAATGCTCTGATTGCAATAGAATGGACAAGTTAGAATACGGCAATAGGGTAAAACCCTCGATCTGGAAGGGGAATTACCTTATCCACCTCACGAATATTCCCCAGAAGCCGTCATGTCTCAATGATTTGATTGCGGATGCAATACTTGACAATATCAGTCACATTTTTGGCGTTCAGCTTCTTCATGATAGAAGTACGATGTGCCTCTGCCGTCTTAACACTGATATTGAGCACGTCAGCCGCCTCTTTGGTAGAGTAACCGTCCGCCAACAGCCGAGCGATTTCCCTCTCGCGCAATGTCATTTGCCCTCCCGGCCGCTGAGCGCTGAGGAGCGGCTTTACGTACTCGGCGATCATCTCTGACGATGAAGGACCGGTGAGGTAGTAGTCGCCGTCGGCTGCCTTTCGCACAGCGAGTGCCAATTCCTCGAATGAACAGTCCTTGAGCAAATAACACCGTCCGCCAGACTCAAACGCATCCCGGGATTGATCGTCAGAATGATTCGCGGTCAGGTACACGATCTCTGTTGTCGGGCTGATCTGCCGCAGCCGTCGGCCAATACTGATGCCGTCAAGGCCCGGCATTTGTACATCGATGATGGCTACGTCCGGCTTGACCAGGCTTACCTGATCAAACGCCTCCGGGCTGGAGGCGAAGTCACCGACAACTTGAAAATTCCCATCGGTATTCAAAAGACTTGCCAAACCCTGTCGTACCAGGCACTGGTGATCTATAATGATGACTTTTATGATCCGCTTTAACATAACGAACACCCTTAATAAATATCATACCATGCTCGGACGCTTCGTACAAGTGATCAGAGTAGAAATCGACAAGAACGACTCGACAGGCAATCATTTCTTGACTTAGGGTATGTCGCACGTTACTTATAAGATACCTAGTCTATCAAGGATTAGCATCCCGAAGGAGCGATAGATTGACTGCCGACTCTTTCCGCATCCCCCTCAACAGTCTGCCGGCGTTTGATCGTCGTTTTTTTGACGGCACAGAGACATTTACACGTATAGGAACCGGTGAAATCGGTGGCAAGGCGCAAGGGCTGGCGTTGATGCGGGGGGTGCTGGCAGAGCACGTCGATGCGTTTCGCGATGACCAGATCGACGTCGCGGTGCCAAGGCTGACGGTTCTCTCCACGGATTGCTTCGATGAGTTCATGCGATCGAACAATCTGTACGAAGTCGCTCTTTCCGACGCACACGACAACCGGATCGCGACCGCGTTCCAGCAAGGCTCTCTTCCCGCAACGTTGGTTGGGGATCTCGGGGCGCTTGTCCATTTTGTTCACACACCGCTGGCGGTCCGCTCTTCAAGTCTGCTTGAGGATGCGCTGTTCGAACCCTTCGCAGGGGTTTACCACACCAAGATGATACCGAATAATCAGGCCGATGCCGATACACGGTTCCGCAAGTTGATTGAGGCCATCCGATTTGTCTACGCATCGACGTTTTTTCGCAAGGCAAAGACGTATTTCCGAGCTACCGGCAAGTCGATCGAGTCCGAGAAGATGGCCGTGATCATTCAGGAGGTCGTCGGACTAAGACACGATGATCGATTCTACCCGAACATCTCCGGGGTAGCGCGTTCACATAATTACTATCCATCCGGACACGCAAAACCGTTGGATGGCGTCGTGAATCTCGCGCTGGGGCTGGGCAAGACGATTGTTGATGGCGGCATTTCGTACGGGTATTCGCCTGCGTTTCCGAAGGCCATGCCCCCGTATGGCAATTTTGAAGAACTGCTGGATCAGTCGCAGACGCAATTCTGGGCGGTGAACATGGGGAAACCGCCAGAGTACGATCCGATTCGAGAAACCGAGTACCTTGTTCAGACAGGCATTCGCGAGGCGGAAGAGGACGGGACCTTGGTGGGGGTCGCCTCAACCTTCGTACCTGGCGAGGAAAGAATCGTGAGTGGAATCAACGTTGCGGGCCCCAGGCTATTGGATTTCGGACCGATTCTCAAATCTGAACTCATTCCGCTCAATCGATTGGTGAAGCAGCTCTTGAAGCTGTGCGAAGAGCGAGTCGGGAGTCCCGTCGAGATCGAGTTTGCGGCGACGCTCGAACCCGATAGATCGTCGCACGGCCGATTCGGGTTTCTTCAGGTGCGTCCGATGGTGGTGTCTGCGGCCGTGGTGGATGTGACGATGGCAGAACTATCGGCACAGAATGCAATCGTCGCGACCGAACGTGCCATGGGCAACGGAATTATCGATTCCGTCTCGGATATTGTATTCGTCAAACCGGAGACATTTGATGCCGCACATTCGCCGCAAATTGCCGCTGAAATCGACAGGGTAAACAGTCAGCTTCTGGATGAGGGTCGCCCCTATGCGCTCATCGGTTTTGGTCGATGGGGAAGCTCTGAACCGTGGCTGGGTATTCCGGTTGCGTGGTCCAACGTATCGGGGGCCAGGGTTGTAGTTGAAGCGACACTACCTTCTTTTGACGTAGAGCTGAGCCAGGGATCACACTTCTTCCACAATCTCTCCAGCTTTCAAGTACTCTATTTCTCTGTCGCCCATAGCGGCAAGTACGCTATTGATTGGCGATGGGTAAATCAACAGCGAATCGTATCAGAGTCTCATTTTGTTAGGCACGTGCAATCTGAAAGACCTCTGCTAATCAAAGCCGATGGACGCACAGCTCGCGGGGTAATACTGTATGGCTGACGAGGGCAAATCCCTTGATGATCTGATCTGGTTTTTGTCGGAACGGGCAAAGGAGCTCAACTGCCTCTATAGTGTCGAGGAGATCCTGAACCAGCAGAATCTCACGGTAGCGGAAGTCTGCCGACAGATCGTTGACGCAATTCCGCAGGGATGGCAGTATCCCGAGGTTTGTGTTGCCGAGATTGTCCTCAACGATGCCAGGTATTATCCACCGGGATTTGCTCGATCCGCGTGGGTACAGAGTGCCGACATCTTAATTCAGGAGAAAGTAATCGGACGCATTAGCGTTTATTATACGACGGAGAAGGAATCGGTGGATCACGGCCCGTTTCTCAAAGAGGAAACTCGCCTGATTCACTCAATCGCCGACCGATTGAGTCACTTCCTGATGTATCGACAGATGAGGGCGGTTTATCAAGACTGGCAGGCCGTTCAGGCTAGTGTGTCTAAACAACAACGACCGGAGTGGCGGGGCGTTGTCGATATGTTACGCCAAACCGATCAGGACTTATTTTTCAGTATTTCTCACAAACTTCTCAATCACTTGTGCTGGTGCGGTGTCGAGGCCGCCAAGAAGCTGGAGCAGTATTACACGGCTGGTACCACCAAAGAATCTGAGGGGGCCGACGGGGACTCCAACGTTCCACTTCATCGCAAAATGCTGACAACGTCAAACGATTTCCTCAGCGACGAGATATTCAAGATCGCTTCCGATGAAATTGGTGATGCCGAAATACTGCTATTCATACAAAAGCGGATACAAGAAGATAAACAACGATTTCTCGTGCGTGCGCTTAATCGGAATCTTACCCTTTCCGAGGTCGCGGAGGCCATTCGCCGGTATCGGCGTATAGCTCCCCAGGAGATGGAGCCGCGCAGTCCCACTCAGCGCGGCGTCAGCGCGGCGCTGGTCAGGCGCTTCTTTAGCGAGCAGGTGCAGTTTGTCGATGTTGCTAAGCGGTTCGTCACGGTGGCTGATTTTTACGATCTTCTCCCCTACGTGATCTTCACTGCGGAGAGCAGCGGCCATTTGGGCGGAAAAAGTGCGGGCTTGTATGTGGCGGCAAAGATTCTGAAACGGGCTGGGCAGGATTCACCTTTGTTGGCGGACATCAAGGTACCTAGAACGTGGTATATCACGTCCGATGCGCTGTTAAGCTTCATGTACCACAACAATCTTGAGGAAATCGTAGAGCAGAAATACAAGGAACTCGATCAGATCCGACTCGAATACCCTCACATCGTACAGACCTTCAAGCACTCAAATTTCCCTCCGGAAATCGTACAGGGTTTGTCGGTCGCGCTTGATGATCTGGGCATTGTACCCATCATCGTCCGTAGTTCCAGTTTGCTCGAGGATCGGATGGGCTCCGCTTTTTCGGGGAAATACAAAAGCCTGTTTCTTGCTAACCAGGGCACAAAGCAGGAGAGGCTGGATGCCTTGAAGGATGCCATTGCAGAAGTTTACGCATCCACATTTGGTCCCGATCCTGTCGAATATAGAGTTGAGCGCGGACTACTGGATTTCAACGAGGAAATGGGCATCATGATCCAGGAGGTCGTCGGTATCACGGTCGGTGATTATTTCATGCCGGCATTCGCAGGTGTGGCGTTCAGCAACAACGAATTCAGATGGTCACCTCGTATCAGACGTGAGGACGGTCTGATTCGCCTGGTACCCGGACTGGGCACCCGGGCGGTGGATCGTCTCACTGATGATTACCCGATTCTCGTAGCTCCGGGTCAACCAGGACTACGCGTCAATGTGTCGCTCGATGAGCAAATCCGCTACTCACCTCATTTCATCGATCTCATCAATCTCAGGACCAGAGCGTTTGAGACAGTACCGGTCGCCGACGTGCTTCGGTTATCGGGGTACAGTATTCCCAACCTTGCTGACATGGTGTCGATGATTGAGGGAGACCGCAGTCATGCTCTCTCGTATGCCGGTATGGATTTGCAAGAGGGGCAGATGTTGGTGACATTCGAAGGAATGTTGACGCAGACAACGTTTATCAAACGCATACAGGCCATTCTTAAACTGCTGCAAGAAACGTTTGGGACGCCGGTGGATATCGAGTTTGCGTCTGACGGTACCGATTTCTATCTGCTCCAATGTCGTCCGCAGAGCTATTCCAAACGAAGCAGTTCGACACCGATTCCCCGGGGTGTGCCGTCGAAGGACATTGTGTTTACGGCCAACAAGTACATTTCCAACGGCCGGGTGCCTGACATTACGCACATCGTGTACGTCGATCCGCTGGAATACGGTGAGATTCCAGACCGTCAGCAACTGCTTGCGGTCGGACGCGCAGTGGGACGGTTGAACAAATTGCTGCCGAAACGACAGTTCATATTGATCGGTCCCGGGCGCTGGGGCAGTCGCGGCGATATTAAGCTCGGCGTCAGTGTTACCTACTCCGATGTCAGCAATACATCGTGCCTGATTGAAGTAGCGCGCAAAAAAGGAAACTATCTTCCGGACCTCTCGTTCGGCACGCATTTCTTCCAGGATCTGGTGGAGGCGAATATCAGGTATCTTCCTTTGTACCCCGATGACCCGGTCAATGTGTTCAACGAAACATTTTTCACCGAATCACCTAATATGCTGAGTCAACTCCTGCCGGAGTTTGAGTCGCTGGCAAATGTCGTTCGTGTGATAGATGTGCCGCAGGCTACCGGAGGGCGGATACTACAAATACTCCTGAATGCTGATCAAGAGGAGGCCATCGGACTCTTAGCGCAGCCCAAGAGCCAGCCTGCAGAAGGGACCGTGTATCAGCCATTGCATCAAGAGGAGCAGGAAAGTCCTTGGCGCTGGCGCTTGCGGGTGGCCGAAAGGATCTCGTCTGAACTGGACGCAGAGCGATTCGGTGTCAAGGCCATGTACATATTTGGCAGCAGCAAGAACGCCACGGCAGGCCCGGCAAGCGACATCGATCTTCTCATTCATTTCGCGGGCGATACGTGCCAAAGGGAGATGCTGCTATCCTGGCTGAGCGGTTGGAGTCTTTGCCTGGATGAAGTCAACTACTTGCATACCGGCCATCGGACGGGCGGCCTGCTTGACGTCCACATCGTGACAGACGAGGACATTGCTGCACATACATCATTCGCCGCGAAGATCGACGCCGTGACCGATCCGGCCCGCCGTCTGCCGCTCGGGCACAAGTGATGGCCAACTAGAGCAACTCCCGCACGGCCGCAGCAGGATTCTCGGGATCAAATTTTACCAGAGCCAGCTCTGGGCCATCGTGTGCCGCCGTCAACATCACCGTGCGGCCGATCTGATCGCGCCAGAAGCCCGTCAGGCGGGCCGCTTCATGTACATGCCCATGAAGCGTGAGGAATGGCTGATGCTTTTCAATAAATCTCCGTATGGCAATACTTCCGACATGAACGTCGAGCGGCGCCATGTCTACCATCCGTCCGTCAAGTGCTGCGCGATCAAGGTGGGATTGGTAAGGCGGCGAATGAAAAAGGCAGATCGTTCGGGCTAAATCGAAACCTATGGCTAGACTCTCAAGCTCTGCCTGGATAGTCGAGTATTTCTTCTCCCCAGGCGATACTTCGACAGAATAGCGACCTTCTTCCGGCGACACGCAGCCGGCGTCGATAAACCGTGACACATCGTATCGTTCCCAGTCTTTAAGTAGAAAAGGGGTCGGCGGTACGCAACTATAGCCCATCACGTGGTAATCACCGAAGGCAACGCGTCGGCCGTGAACATACTCCCATTGACCGCATTCGACGCCATCCAACAACGACGGTTCCTGAGATTTGGGATCATCGTTGCCGAGAATGATGAATATACGCGGATAGGCATTCCCCACTGCGCTTCTCAACTCCAGGCAGGCGGGGGCGAGGAAATCATGCACGAAGTTGCGGTAATGGCTGGACGACCAAGACTGTGCCTTCGGCCCTGTCGGCAACAGATCGCCGCCACAAAACACCGCTTGTGGTTTTTCTTTCCGGATCGCGGCAAAGAGTTTCTGATATCGGGCGATTGAACCGTGGAGATCAGAGACGAAGTAGCAAGTCATAAACGCACCGGACGGATCCACGGGACCGGACCGTCGTCAAATCAGCCGTAACTCGCTTCGATCTGCCTCGACATTCATTCCAGGTCAGGCGTATAGCCCCCGTAATTCGGCGGCTCGGGCAACTCGCTGAATGGCGACAACGAAGGCTGCCGTCCGCATTGGCACCTTGTGTTTGAGTGATGTCTCAAGTACGACGTCAAACGCTTGGTCCATCATCTGTTTCAAATCCTTCTGGACATTCTCGATGGTCCAATAATATCCCATTCGATTTTGGACCCATTCCAGGTATGAGACTCCGACTCCGCCGGCATTGCAGAGAATATCGGGAATGACGAATGTCTTCTTCTTCTCCAGAATATCATCCGCTTCCGGTGTGCATGGACCGTTGGCGCACTCGGCGATAATCTTCGCCTTGATTTTGGATGCGTTCTTTGCGGTAATCTGGTTCTCAAGGGCGGCAGGGATGAGGATGTCAACGGGCAATTCAAGCAGATCCATCGGATTGGTGATACTCTCCACTTCTGCCTGCGTATGGAATCCTTTCAAGGATTTGTGCTTTGCCAGATAGGTGATGGCCATCTTAGGGTCGATACCTTTGGGATTGTAGAAGGCGCCATCAATATCCGAAATTGCCTGAATCGTGCATCCTTGATCGTGAAGAAGAAGCGCAGAATGGGATCCTGCGTTACCAAACCCCTGGATAGCTACGGACGCTTTCGCGAGGTTCATCTTGAGGTGTGCGGCTGCACGCACGACACAAAACACCATGCCCTGTGCCGTCGCCGAACCGCGCCCTTCCGACCCGCCCAGCTCCAGTGGTTTGCCGGTGACGACTGCGGGCAGATAGTCGCCGCCGAAGTGCATTGAGTATGTATCCATGAACCAGGCCATGATCTGGGGATTGGTGTTAACATCGGGAGCTGGGACATCCCGATCGGGACCGAACATGTCGATCAAATCTGCGAAGTATCGTCGCGAGAGGCGCTCCAACTCACCATCGCTAAGTTGCCGCGGATCGACCACCACGCCGCCTTTGCCTCCGCCCATCGGGATGCCGATCGTCGCACACTTGAACGTCATCCAGAATGCCAGCGCCTTGACTTCGTCAAGTGTCACCTGCGGATGGAAGCGCACGCCGCCCTTTGCCGGTCCGCGGGCGACAGAATGCTGAACACGATAGCCGGTAAATAAACGAATACGGCCGTCGTCCATGCGGACGGGAAGTTCCACTTGCGCAATCTTGCGAGGCTCCTTAATCATCGCGATCTGATCCGGGGACAAATTGATAATGTGAGCCGCCCGGTCAAATTGCCTCAGCGCATTGTCGAATGCCGATTGGTGTTCACTTAAGTGGGGATGCCCCTCTTCTTCAACTGGAATTGCTGATTTCCTTCGAACTTTACCCATCCCGGCAGACTCTCCTCTCGAAGCGCCATTCCTGAAAATTCTATTCATTAAATAAATGCTGTGAGAATCTGAATGTCAAGACTGCAAGGCTGCCCATCGCCCCACAGTTCATTCGCCCGAAGTGATAGTGGAGATCGCATCGCATCTCTCCAGGCGCATTGAACTGCTGCCATCGGGCAATTTGGGTGAGCACAGATACCAGGCGGATTGATTGTCGCGGTGCTCCACGCCACTTGAAATTCAGACCGAATTCAATCTGAGTTTTCGTCCAGTTTGTCGCGAAACGTAGAGTACAAACCCTTCGAACCCGCTGGTGATCGATTCTAAATCGCGCGTTTGTTGCCCTCATATTAGTATTTCTCTTGAGGTACGCTTGGAAAAGGGCGGTACCGCCCTGTGCAGGATTTGGCAACTCCCAATATTGTTTCGCGCCCAAGGACAGCTATCCGTTCGAACCATCTTTTCGTCTCAGCGGCATCACGTGACAATGCCGCGTTCCGCCAATTGAGAGGATCGAGTATTGAGATAGCGAGCAGGTGTGGGGCAATCCACGTTGCCCGATTCTTGAGCACTTCAATGGGTTCTAACGGGAAGTACAGAGAGGTCAATAAACCGACCGACCATTTGATCGACTGTTACCGTGCCAAAGGAACTCAATCAGCAGTGTGAGTTGAGAGGAGGAATCTCTCCCCCTTCTGGGCAGACATCAATCCGCAAAAATTCCATAAGTCTGATCGGCGGAGGAGCCCAAAGAAGCCTTCAGCCCGAGAACAAGTCGAAATGACTACATTGTAATGGGTTACAAGCGGAGGAGGTAGGATTCGAACCCACGGTACCTTGCGGTACAACGGTTTTCAAGACCGCCGCTTTCGACCACTCAGCCACTCCTCCGTTCTTCGATCGCTCAAGGAAAATGCCGCTTTCACTACCCCAAGTCAAGCCCTCTCCCTCATCGCCCGCCCCGCATCGGCCTCACCCAAAACAAAAGCGCCCCGGTCCCTCGGGGCGCTCGCATTCCCGGCAGTGCGCACTGCCATCACGCTATCGGCGTAATTCAGGAATCTTACTAACGTGCCTGCAGCCATGGCCCAAGCTTGGCCAACGACGGTTCCGTGCCGCAGGAGTCCGTCGAATTAAACACCGCCCCATTGTGCGTCAGGTGCGTCGTCTGCACCACGCCATCCCAGGTCACATCGATTCCCCAGTTGCCGTTGATCGTCAGACTCTGCATCCCGCTGCCGCCGTTCCCCTGGCAAGTGAGCGCCAGCGCAGCATTGAAATTGAGCCCGCCCGACGACGGACAGGCGTCGTTATAGATCACATTACTATCCAGCACTACGTCTACAACGCTGCCGGTCGAATGTGTCTTCAATTCGCAAGAGCCGCTGTCATTACTGATCGAAAATCGGGCCGAATCCAGAAGACTGCCGTCCACCCCGAACGACGAATCCGTCCACGGATTGCCGTCAACGCCCACTCCATGCTTGCGCCACGCCATAATCTCGAAGCCGGGTCCCGACTGCGCATATTCCACCACCAGATTGGCGCGGATTGAATCAGTCGTGGTGTCCCGGTCAGGCTGAGCAACACCGTTATTCCACAATGTCACCGTATCCCAGCCGCGAAGCGTTGCGGTCCAAAGCGTGTCGCTGCCCAGCGTCTCCGTTACTGACGAAACAAAATAGAACGCGTGGTGTCCGTCGGTGTAGGTGTAGATCACCGTATCGAATGCCGATGAATCCGCCGCCCGCAAGCTGCCGATACTGGGGCGATTCGGTGACCCCACCGGGAAATCGAATAATTCCAGCGTCTGATGAATTGACTCATTGGCGCCATCAATCAGCGAGGTCCCCACTGAGGACGCCACAAAATCGGCCGTCGCCTGATTCGGCTGCGGCAACGGCTCATTGGTCGATTTGTCGGAACTGCAGCCCAGAGCAATGACCAGCGCTCCGATGACAATAGCGCAAAGGGACAAAATCGTGAGTCGTCTCATGTGGAATTCCTCTCTTTCCGGAACTATGAAAACTGCTGTGAATATCTCTCAGTTTCGGCTCGCCCAGCCCCAAACCTGAGTCTGATTCTCCAATATCTTGACCCGATTGATTTCCAACTACTTGCGATCTGCCCGGCCGCCACCGGTCAGGCCGATGTGAGACCGCGTACCGTCCAAATTGTAAATCGTCGAATCCCCGGCATGTATCGCTGGTGAGCTGTCTTTGAGCGCAAACGTGCCGTCGTCGGCAAACTGCGGATCGACTGATAGATTTCCCCCCACCTCGGTCTGATCCCAAATCCCCTCAAACTGGTTGGCCTTGTTTCCCCAGATGATGTTGTTCCGAAAGACCCACTTCGACCAGTCCCCGTAATTCCAGACACCGACACAAGGACAGACCCACTGATCCCGCCAACCATTGTCGACGATGACATTGTTTATGAATTTCCCCCGCGCGTCAGTTCCCCACGACGCCACGCCGCAATTGCCGTTATGATAAACGACGTTGTTCGTCGCCTCCATCGATGACTCGCCGGTCGCAATAATTCCCCACCCCAGGTTTCGGTGCACCAGGTTGTTTCGCGCCGTTACATTCGACGTACCAAACGATCCTATCCCTTTCCAATACCCGGTCACCTCGTTCCGATACGCATCACAATTGGCGTCCCACGTCACGCCGATCCCTACCCCGCGTCCATCCTTGATCAGGCAATCCGACACTACCGCATTCGCCCCGCGATAGAGCGCTATCCCGTCCCACGTGTTGCCGACAATATTGCAGTTGCTGACCGTCAACTCCGCCCCCTCGCGGCCAAATACGCCCCCGATCCCGACGATTACCGAATCAATCCGCCGCTTGTTTTCTCTGATATCACACTGCTCGACCGTCACCCGGCTGTTGCGCACGACAATCCCCGCATCGGTGGCACTGCCGTCGGCGTCACGCATGCCGCCGGTGACTGTCAGATTGAAGAGCGCACTACTCCCGGCATTATCAAAAAACAGCCCGTACCCGGCGTTGGTTACCAGTCGTGTCTTTCCCCGACTAGCGCCTATGATAACCAGTGCCTTATTCGCAACGCGAAAACCGAAGCTCGCCGCCACCTTGGTGCGCGGATCCTGGCAATTCCCGCAAAGCGTGTCGGTGAACATCGTCGGCTTGGCGACAAAACTGTCGGCCGACAATCTCAACGTATCGCCGCTCCGAGCCGACATGATGGCGGCCTGCAGATCAGCGCCACGCCCGACTGTTCGCACGGCAGCCGATCCGCTCGTCACGCCGACTGCGACGATTGAAGATAGGACGAAAGACAATTTGAGATTCATGACACCAGCACGATACCCCAATAGCGACAAGCATGGCAACAAAAAACCACGAATGTCAGCGCTTTAGCTCGGGAAGCTTGATCCGATAAAAACCGCTGATCGCCATCGCTGGTCCAAACCGCTTCACTACTTCTTCAGTGGTCGTCCAGGGATAATCCCGCCGGTTATTGAATAACGGAATATGAAAGTCGCATTCGTTGGCACAGCCGGTGCCAAAGATATACAGTCGATGACCGTTGGCATTTTCGATCGTCACGAGCGCGACCGCAACTCTGCCGCGCTCTCCGGTCGAATCGCAGGTGATATAGAAATCACCGGGCAGGACATCGCTCTCGGCTATCGACACGCAATTGTGCAATAGGCTGCGATAGGTCGTGTTATCAGCAATGAGCCCGACGCACCTGTCGTATTCGGCTTCCGTCGGTGGCCGTCGCTTGACGGGTGTCCAGCGAATCTCCTGCCTCGGGCCGTAACCTACCGTACCGGAGAGATACCGGTCAAACGTAATGGTATCGCCCGACAGGGTAATGGCCGACAGTTTGTCATCTTGCCCTTTTACGAAAAGGTAATCGGCCGTCAAATGCAGGGGGATGATTTTGTCGGAAAACTTGATTGTGCGCCACGGCAAGTGCACCACGCGCGAAATCGAATCCGCCTTCTGAACCGTGCCGTGCTTGAGTGATCCGACCGGACGATCCTTAAACCAGAGTGGAAGATTGGAAATCCAGAACTGGTAAGGCGTCAACTTGGCCGAATCCACGCGCGCAAACCCGCTCGGCCAGTCAAACTGATTCTCAAAGGAGAAAATAACTCCCTTGTACTGAATGAACGGATACTGCTGAAGGTACCATTCAATCGGCCGCTGCGCGGTATTAATTGTGCCTTCGGCCGCGGCGAGACTCGACGTTGCGGCGACCAGGAGAAGTGCGATGATGACTTGTTTCATAGGTTATTTCTGTTGAAGTTCAGTCCAGGTGCGAAAGGCGCGGCGAAGGTGAGGAATGGTGATCGATCCTCCCACCACCAGGCCGATTGACATGACCTCGTCGAATTCAGTATCAGTAGTTTGACATTCATGCGCTCGTATGACGTGATACGTTATGCAGTCGTCACAGCGAAGAACCAATGATGCAACAAGCCCCAGCAGTTCTTTGGTCTTGGCGTCCAATCCCCCGTCGCGGTAGACTGCCGAATCGATTCCGAAGAACCGCTTGATATTCAGGTCCTTGCGCCCCAGGACGATTTCGTTGAGCTTCCTGCGCTCTTCCTGCCATTGTTCTACACGGTCGGTCATTGATTTCTCCCGTTTTTGATAACTGGTAATATAACCGGTATCCCTCTCTCCGGCAACGCCCACCCAAAAAACGTCAACCTGGCAAGAAGCCATTCCGTGCGTGGCGTACGTCTCGTGCGCCACGCCCGACCATCTCCCCTCATCGTCATCCTGAACCCGCAACCTTTGTCATTCCGGAGTCTGACAGGGCAAGCGCCAGATTGGCCTGTCAGGCTTCAGAATCTCGAAGTCCACTTCCCCCCCTCCCTTGTCATTCTGGACCGAAGGTCCAGAATCCATGGGGCACATCTCTCCCCCAATGTCACCCCTGCCTTGAGCGGGAGCCTATAAAATTGTCATGCTGAAGCCAATTCTTATCGGGCTTCAGCATCTCAATGTACACTGAGCTATCATACCCGCCATCGCGAGGCGCGCTTCGCGCCGTGGCGAATTCTCAGCTCTCTTATGTTGGCTGAAAACCCCGCGGATTCGACCGGGCAGAAACCCCTCCACTGCGCGACGAGTCGCCGCGAGCCCTGCCGATTCGCTTAAGGCGACGGATCGGATACCCAACCGATTCTAACTGTCACCCGCCGGGCACCTTGCTTGCCCTCCGTTGCAGTGGTCTACACCGACGACTTGGTCCTCGCAAGTCGCTGCTCAGCAGAAACATGAGCTTGTACTGCTTCGTGCAGGTCTTGAAGAGATTCGACTCTTGGCAATGGGAAGTCCTCAACCAGTCTACCGTAAATCTTCGGGATGTACAATGCCTCGCAACTTCGGCGTGGATGACGCGCGATATTAGAAGAGAAATAGTCTTCCGTATAAATGAATGAATGATTCTTGACGGACTTGTTCCAGAAGTTACGTAATTCATATTCATTGCGAATGTCGATGATTTCGCTAGTCTCCCAACTTCGCTTGTTCCCCGTGTTCCACCCACGTTTGAGCATTTCCAGCGCCTCACGATCTGTCTTGGGCCCGCCGTAGCCAAAAATCGTTACGGTATAGGCCTCTGACAGGGCGCGCCGTAAGATATTCCACTGATCCTTAATTAGTGGATCGGCCGCGTAGTTCTTCTTTTCAACGGGGTATAACAGCGACATAGGCGCGAGTCTAGAACCGCAGGTAGGGCACGCCCTTCCAACGCGACCATAAACTCGGTGTTCCGAACAATAGCCCAACGCAACACATCCATGCAAGTGGACGATCTGCGGCAAAGGGACAAAGCCGTCATTCCTTTCGTACGCTTCGAGAAGAAACGGATCCCAGTTGAAGGTGGCAATTAAATCCTTAGGCTGTAGCGATACTACGAGAAAGTCGTATAGTGAAGCTGTGTTTGGCAAAGAAAAGCCCCCAAAGTACTCACGAATGCGTCCTTCGATCGCTTTGAGAACACTTGAGTTCGGATCGGCTTGGTGTAGCTTGCTATAGACCGCCTCGAAATTTAGGCCCTTCCACGCAATGTGCGACTGTCCTAGGACGCCGCCTAGACAGATGGTCTCTACTAATTCGTCGAGAAGCGGGATGCGATTGCCAGCAGCATCTCCATTTGGAAATGCCTGCTTGCTAGCACCCGCACCGAGTATCACTACGTGTCTGCGATTGGCAAACGGCCTTTCAATAAGCAGTTCTTTGGGTGCTTCAAAGAGATCCTTCAGTTCGTCATCGAGGAACATTGCTGAAAGGTACCTTTCGAACTGATTTCAGATTATCGATCAATTGAAGTTCATCCTGGATGGGTTAAACGCTTAGGGCACCGAATATTACCAACCTCAACAAACTGATCTTTCAACCTGGATTCCACAAGCGTCTTCCAATCCAAGAACCGGCCCGTGTTCGTGAAAATCTCCAGGTCAACGTATCGCTTTCGCAACCGACGTTTGCTAGCGACGCGATTCAATTCTACTACCATGGATTCAAATACCTCAACGGAGGAACGACATATGCCTGTGGAGACTTCTAGGCACTTGCCCACGTAGCATATCTTCTTCTTTCTGATGCCACTACAGAATCGCTTCGACTCGTCGAGCCACAAATCGCCGACAACACGTTCGTCGTCAAGGTACAATTCGATCCATCCCACAATCTCATTGAAAGTCCACGAATAGTTAATGACCCTTTCGAAGTACGAGTTGAGTCGGACCGTGATGGCTTCTGCGAGTGGGGTCGCTCCGTCAGAACACTCTGCCAGAAGTTCTGCCTTTTTCCTCTCCATAGTTGCGTGATGATCGCTTTCAGTGCACCTGTAGATGGGAATGACCGACAAAATCGGGAATACAGACATGTTACGACACTTCCTTTTTCGACTCTATCTCGGCTGACTAACTTGTAAGATAATACACGAACTGAAGAACTCAATCTTCCGATTGCAGATTGCGAGATCATGAACCAGTTCGGATACTTAGAAAAGCTGTGAAATGGAATAGGTTTTCCCCCAAACAAAAAAGCCGCCCGGCACCATCGCCCGGCGGCATTGTCCTTATCGCCCCCCCCTACACCATCCTCGCCCGCTTCAACGCCCGCGCAAACTTGCTCTCCATCTGCTTCTCGAACGGTATCGCCAGCGTACTAAACAGCCGTCGCAGCGCATTTTCGACGAATACCACCCGATCCTGACTCTCCAGCTCCACCTCCAGCTCATAATCCACCGAGCCGTCACTGAACGATGTCTTGTCGATCTCGAACAAGTATTGATAATCGCCGATTTGATAGTTCTTCAACGAACGAACGTTCTCAAACTGGATCAGCTTCGCGAGACGAATCTTCGGAAAATGCTCCTGGATAAATTTCACCGGCGCTACATCCAGGTCCAGGACCTCCTCCTGAAGAAGCAATATCCGGTGCGCCGCCGCCGGCCCGATCTCCGCCTCGATCTCGCGACGCACGGTGGCCGTCCCCAACGGTGCGTCGATGCTCTTGAGCGTCACGAACCCACGATCAGATTCCGCCCGCACGCGAAGTGCCCAGCCCCCCCGGGACAACAACCGATCCTCGCTGTCGTAGAAGCTGTTGACATGGTGCCGCTCGCCGTCGAGCGGCGACAACGAACCGATTAACTTCAGATAGTCCATGAAGGATGCTAGTTGAAGTTTGATCTCGATTTCCAGATTGGGTTCGCCCTGTGTAGTCATAGCATCAAAAATATAGGCCTGTTTCGAATGCTCTGGCAACCTCTTTCGACAAAAAACCGCGCGGTTTGTCGACAAATCGCGCGGCCTGCTCTCACTTGTCTGTCGAGCCGAAGCTTACACCGTATACATCTCCGTGATATCCTTGTTGTCTTCGGCGCTGTATAACTTGAACTCCTGATGCGGCAAAGTGGTGTCACGGATCAGGTTAATGCGGAATCGGTACGCCCGCATGATCCGGTCAATTCGATTCGTGCCGTTTTCCACCAAAAGGGCCGCCAGATTCGGGTTGACCACCAAATGGAAGTTGGTAAAGCGCTTATCCACCCGGGCACGGTCAAACCACCGCTCAATCTTGGTCGCCAGCACATCCTTGGACATCACCCGCCCCAGTCCCGCACAGTGCGGACAGGGCTCGGAAAGCGTCTGCATGTGCGACGGACGCACCCGCTCGCGCGTCATCTCCACCAGCCCGAACTCGGTCACCGGGTTGATCGCCCGTTTGGCGCGGTCGTGCCGAAAACAATTCTTGAATTCCTCGTACAGGCGACGACGATTGTCCCGATTGTACATATCGATGAAGTCGCAAACCACTAGTCCGCCGATATCCCGAAGCCGAATCTGCCGCGCAATTTCCCGCGCCGCCAGCAAATTGGTCTGCAGAATCGTCTGTTCCTGGTCCTTGCCCCCGACAAACCGGCCGGTGTTGACGTCAATCGTCATCATCGCCTCGGTCTGGTCGAGCACCAGGTAGGCCCCCTTCTTGATCCAGACCTTTCGCGACAGCATCTTGTCGATTTCGGGCTCGAGATCATAGTTATCAAACACCGGCTTCCCGCCGCGATACAATTTGACCCGGTCCTTGAGATGCGGCGCGATCTGCCGTACAAACCCCATGATTTTCTTGTAATCTTCCCGGTCGTCGAGCACAATCTGATTTACATCTTCCGTGAAAATGTCCCGGATCATCCCGACTATCATCTCCGATTCCTTGTGAATCAGCACCGGCGCAGGCAACGTGTCCGCTTTGCGTTTCAGCTTGGTCCAGAGCTTCTGCAGCCGTTTGATATCAGCCGCAAAATCCCGCTCGTCCTTTCCCTCGGCCTCGGTGCGAATAATCAACCCGAACCCTTCCGGCCGAAGCGGATCGAGTATCTTTCTGCAGCCGCCGCTTCTCGCCCCAGTCGCTGATCCGCTTGGACACCCGGATATGATCGTCCCCCGGCACCATCACCAGAAATCGGCCCGGCAGAGAGATTTCCGACGCAATCCTCGGCCCCTTGGTGGAAATCGGCTCCTTGATCACCTGCACCAGAATATCCTGGTTCTTCTTCAGCACCGTCTCAATCCCGGCGCGTCGCGTCTTGCGGATGATTTCCGCCGGTGCTTCTTCCTCCTCGTCGTCCGAGTCGTACCGCCCCTTGGACACCTTGCCGATATCCGACGAATGCAGGTAGGCCGCTTTTTCCATGCCGATATCGACAAACGCGGCCTGCATCCCGGGGAGGACCGTCTTGATCTTGCCCTTGTAGATATCCCCCACCATCCGGTCGGCGTTGGCCCGCTCGACCATCAACTCCACCAAAAGGCCGTCCTCTAAAATCGCGACTCGTGTCTCGTACGCCGTGGTGTTTACAACAATCTCTTTCTTCACGCAGTCTCCTTAGCCCCTGAAGGCATCTGGCCAAATCGCTCGGCCGAAAGCGGCTTAAAGCCGTTGACGAACGACACCCCGTCCATCTCTTTCTTCCCTTCCGGCACAAGCTTCAGTAATTCGATGACCGAGCTGTTACACTGCACCAGCAGACGCTTACGGTCGGGAATCACTGTTCCCGGCACGAGCTGCCCTGTACATTCGGTCTGGACTACACGGGCGGCATGGAGTTTCACCTTCTTCTCGCGAAAATAGGTGTACGCTCCTGGTTTGGTCGCCAACCCGCGAATAAAATTGCGAACATGTTCTGCCGGAAAGCCGAAATCGACCATCGCGTCAAACGGTCCGATCTTCGGCGCCCGGGTCACCTGACTCTCGTCCTGTGGCAACGCCTTCGCCTTGCCGGCTTCAATCAGGTCGATGGTGCGCACACAGAACGGACCGGCCATTTCAGCCAGTTTGGCGTACAGGGTGTCGTACGTCGCGTCCGGCTCGATGGTCGTTCTCTCCTGCAAAATGATCGCTCCGGTGTCGACCGTCTCCTTCAGAAAGAAACTCGACAACCCGGTTTCGGTTTCGCCGTTGACGAGCGCCCAGTGAATCGGGGCGGCGCCGCGATACTTGGGCAACAGCGAACCATGAATGTTGATGGAACCGTACTTCGGGAGGGTAAAGAGACGTGGCGAAAGAATCTTGAAGGCTGCCACGACAAACAGGTCCGGCACCAACTTTTTGAGTTGCTCAAAAAAGGCGTCATCCGTCAACCTGGCAGGAGTCAAAACCGGCAAGCCCTGCTTCTCGGCCTCCACGCGTACGGCTGTAGGCAGAACTTCCCCTCCACGGCGCGACCGCTTGTCCCGGCCGGTCACCACCGCCACCACCTGGTGTTTACTCTCACATAGATGGGCCAGAACCGCCCGAGCAAACTCGGGCGTACCCATAAAGACGATTCGCATGTTGGGACAGCCGTGAGAGAGTGCCGGCGCCTGTCGGCGCGTGGGCTCTAACGCGGAAGCAGATTATGAAGCTGCCGCTAGTTTCCGGAGTCGGCCGCGAAGCAACGTTCGAGCGATCGGGGTGATATGATCGATGATTAACCGGCCTTCGAGATGGTCAAACTCATGCAAAATGGCTCGCCCCGGCAGACCCTCAGCCGTCAGTTCGAACGGCCGGCCATTGCCGTCAAGGGCGCGAATCCGTACACGCGCCGGGCGGGTAATTTTCTGATAAATTTCCGGAAATGACAAACACCCTTCTTCCATTTCCACCTGGCCGGATGCTTCCAGTATTTCCGGATTGATAAAGACCATCAAAGAGCCGTTGATATCGATAGCGGAAAAATCGACAATAAAAATCCGCTTCGCCACACCGACCTGGACTGCCGCCAGTCCCAATCCTCGCGCTTGCTTGACCGTGTCCACCATATCGGACACGAGATCCTTGATCTCCTGGTTGACTTCCTCAACCGGTCGAGATACTTCCCGTAGAACCGGGTCGCCGTATATGACGATCCGACGCTCAGCCACGGTAACTCCTCACACTGTTCCTATTTCTCGACCTTCGCCGCTATGGCCGACTTGAGGAATTCCATTTTGGTATCCTCTCCAATCTTCAAAATGACCCGACCACTGTCGTCGTCAATCGCGAAGATTATGCCGAACATCCCGCCGTTGGTCACAACTTTGTCACCTTTTTTCAACTCACTGATCAGCTTCTCGTGCTCTTTCGCCTTCTTGCGCTGCGGCCTGATCAACAGCATGTACATCAGCACGAAAATCAGCCCCAAATACACCAGCAGAAATACACTGCTGCCCGAACCACCTCCCTGTGGCCCCCCCATCAGCAAAAACGACTCGTTAAACAAGGTAGCTCCTGCTCTACTAATTTTATCGTCAATCCGTTCAGATTCTGAACAGTTTTCCTCTTCCCCAGCCCCAAATATAGGCCTTAATCCCTTGCTCGCCAAGAGATTATTTACCCTGTGAAACCACCCTCAAGATCCAAAGTTCCCGTTCACCCCGCTCCACCACCGGATCCCCGGTAAAATCAAGACATCACTGCAGTTAGGATATTTGGTCTTCTAAATCAGCTCATCCCTTGCCTAGTGTGCTCTGGCCTGTCGACTCAAAGCCCCTTCCTGTCAACACCCTCCGACTACACCAGTGACGACGGGCAAAGTCGCCGAACAGCGCATTGCCCGCATTCAGGCCGGCGCGCCTTGCAGATCGCCCGCCCATGGAAAATCATCAGGTGCGAAAATACAATCCAATCATCACGCCCAATGATCTTCACCAGGTCGCGCTCAATTCTCAAAGGATCACTTTGCTTCGTGAATCCGAGCAAGTTGGACAGTCGCGTCACATGCGTGTCGACTACTACCCCTTCGGCCAGTCCAAAACCAACTCCAAGTATCACGGAGGCCGTCTTCCGCCCCACTCCCGGCAACGTCACAAGTTCACCAAGCGTCCTTGGAACCTCCCCGCCAAACCGCTCCAGCAATTCGATCGCCGACTGCTTGATATTGCTCGCTTTGCCCCCGCTCAACCCCACCGAATGAATGATCGCTTCTATATCCTCAGCCCTCGCCTTGGCAAACGCCTCGACCGTCCGGTACTTCTTGAACAATGCCGGCGTGACCATATTGACCCGCTCGTCAGTGCTCTGTGCCGAGAGCATCACCGCGATCATCAATTCATGTGTGGAGGAAAAAATCAGCATGCAGCGGACGTCCGGGTAGGTCTGCTTGAGCCGCTTCACGACCTCTTTCCCGCGTTCGATCTTGGCCGCTTGAGACTCGCGAGCCATTCTCAGTCTCCGCACGTCAAAACGATTATTCGATCGATACCGTTCAAATCCTGCAATATATCCAGCGACGAATACCGCTCATCTTGACTGGTCAGTGCCGCAATCTTCTCAGACTGTCCATACCCGATTTCAAACATGATCCGTCCCGCGGGCGCAAGATACCCCGGCGCCTCGGCCACCAACCGCTTAATAATATCCAGCCCTTCCACCCCGGCCGTCATGGCGATCTTTGGATCGGCCTTCACTTCCGGCTCCAGACCGGCATAATCCGGTTCGGCGATGTAGGGAGGGTTGGAGAGAATGAGATCGAACCGCTCGTCCGGCGAGACTGCCTCGAACAGGTCGGACTGGCGAAACCGAATGCGATCATCCGCACCAAGAGCGTTCGCATTTCGTCGCGCCACCGCCAGCGCCGCCTCCGAAACATCCAGTGCCACCACCTCGGCCGTCGGCGCCTCATTGGCCATCGTCACTGCCACCACCCCCGAACCCGTTCCGACATCCAGCACTCGAGGGACCTGCAGCTTCCGCTGCGCAATGAGTCGCAATGCCGCCTCACAGAGCAGCTCCGTCTCCGGCGTCGGCGCCATGACATCCGGTGTGACATAGAACTTCCGCCCATAAAACCAGGATTCATTCAGGATGAACTGCAGCGGCCAGCGCGTTAAACGCTTCTGAATGAGCTCATCCAGTCGCACCAGTTTTTCGGGAGTCAATAGACGGGAACCGTGAAGATAGAGATTGAGTCGGTCGACGTCGAGGATGTGACAGAGCATCCATTCGATCTCGGCGGCCGCGGATTGAATGCCGGCCGCCGTCAGTACCTTGGCCCTTTCGGCGATCAGCTTCGGAAGATGCTCAACAGTTTCCGTCATGCTGCTATTTTCGACGCGCCGGCTTCGCGTTGCCCGGATCGGTCGATATCGCCACCGTCACCGGCTTGCTGGTGAGAAAACCGATCAGGTAGATGGCCACCACTATCCCGGTAAAGGCATAACAGAACGCGTAGGTGAACCCGGCTGAGAACTGTATCGAATGTGGTATCAGGTAGATGAACGCCATTACCGGCACGGCGCCTATAGCGATCACCGCCAGCGTCCGTTGGCTGAACACCGCACGCCCCAGCATCCCCTTCCCATAGTGCCCGGCCGCCACCACCGCCACCATGATCAGATACACCAGGATCAACTGCGTCTTGTTGTCGGTGGCATCGGTGCCGAACGGCACACCCTCCCACAATCCGCCAAACGCATAGTAATTCATGGCGAAGCCAAACGGATAACCGCCCAGCCAGCAGCAGACAACCGCCCAGAAGAAATGGAAGGCGATCTGCCTCAGTACCTCCGCTCCCTTGAACAACTGCCAGGCATACAATGCCCCCATGGCCACAAAGAACACCGTCGCAAAAATGAATATGACGTGCAAGGCTAACACCGATCCCGGCACTCTCCCGATATACCGGATATAGAAGGGCTCCCCCTTCTCTCCCAGAAAGCGTGCCCGATGCTGATTGGCGCTGTCAACTACATCTATGGCGTAGAGGCGTCGCAACCCTTTGCTGCCCGCCACCACCTCGGCTCGATACGTGTCAGTTCCCCACGACTGTAATAACTGCGACGTTACCACCGTGTCGTGGCCGGACGGATCGCGCATGATGTTTCGAAAGAGCACTTTGTCGTTCTTGCCGATTCCCGTGACCGTCACTCGCACCGTATCCTTCTCATGTTCAACAATCTTCGGCACGGTATTCATCTCAAAGGTGATATCGCCGATAGTTCGTTTCACATGTTCCGATCGCCCTCGGGAGTTGGTCCGGGCAATGAACAACATGATGACCGTGATCACGATCGCCAATCCGACGAATTTCCACTTCATACGTGCGACGCCGCCTGTTGCGCTTCAAGTTTAAGCCGTTCTTCCTGATCGTGCCGGCGGAGCGGCTCGATCAGGTCATCGAGCGCGCCTGCCATGATTTCCGGCAATTTGTACAAGCTGATATTTATGCGATGATCCGTCACTCGTGACTGCGGGAAATTGTACGTCCGTATCTTCGCCGAACGATCCCCGGTCGATACCATCGAACGTCGCTCAGCGGCGATCTTCGCCTGCTGTTCGGCCATCTTGCGGTCGTACAATCGGGCGCGAAGGACCTTAAGCGCTTTCTGCTTATTCTTGAGCTGCGACTTTTCATCCTGACATGTGACCACCGTATTGGTCGGAATGTGGGTCACCCGCACCGCCGAATCAGTCGTATTGACCGACTGCCCTCCCGGCCCCGATGACCGGTAGACGTCGATCTTCAGCTCACTCTCCTTGATTTCAATATCCACTTCCTCGGCCTCGGGAAAGACGGCGACTGTTACGGCCGACGTGTGAATTCTCCCCTGCGCCTCCGTGGCCGGCACCCGCTGCACCCGGTGAACACCCGACTCGTACTTCAGATGGCCGTAGACGTCGTCACCCGCCACCGAAAAGATCACTTCCTTGAATCCACCCATCGTCGATTCACTGGTGGACAGGATTTCCAGCTTCCACCCCTTGAGATCGGTATACCGCTGGTACATGCGAAACATGTCGGCGGCGAATAATCCTGCTTCATCCCCTCCGGTCCCGGCGCGAATTTCCACTACCGCCGCCTTGTCGTCATTCGGATCGCGCGGCAACAGGATCAGCTTGAATTTCTGCTCCAGCCCTTCGACTTCGCCTTCATATTTCGCCAATTCCTCCCTTGCCATCGTCAGCAGGTCTTCATCGCCCCCGTCACGAATAATCTGCTGCGCCTCGTCGACCGCCTGCCGCACCTTGCGGTACTCTCTGCCCACCGCGACCACTTCAGCCAGACCTCGGCGCTCGCGATTCAACTCGATGAGTCTCTTTCGATCGGCCTGATTCGCCGGATCGGCCAGTTCCTGGTCCAGTGCGGCCAGGCGTTGCTCAAGTTTGTCTACAATTTCTATCATACGGACTTCTACCCGGGAAATAACAATGTAATGGGATGTTGGAATTAGGGCAAGCGAGGCGCTCGCTAGTAGACGGCAGTCTTGCGGGAGGTGATCCGCGACTCGGTGATACCCAGCGCCGCTTCCAGCGCTGCAATCGCCACTTCCAGTTGGTCGTGACTCGGCTCTTTGGTCGTAATCTTCTGCAGCCAGAGCCCTGGCTTGATTAGTACCTTCGTTACCGCGTTGTCGCGTGTCTTGCCGGAAAGCTTGAGCAACTCATACGATCCGCCCGCCACCAACGGCAACAAACACAGATGAATGCCAAACCGCAGCAATAGATGAGGCGGTACACCCGCAACTACCTGATAAATACTGTCCGATATGGCGTAAATCAGCACGGCGAACAAGGCCACGATGAGAATGAACGACGTCCCGCACCTCGGGTGAAACCGGGTGTGACCGGCCGCCCGCTCCGGCGTCAACTCGTCGCCCATCTCGTACGCGTAGATGGATTTGTGCTCCGCGCCGTGATACTGAAAGATCCGCTGAATATCCTTGAAGAACGAAATCACCCACACATATGCGACAAACATCACCAACCGAACCGTGCCCGCAATCAAATTGAACGCCACCGCATCTTTGCTCACCCCAAAAATATTCGCCAGAGCCAGCGGCAGGAAGAGAAAGAAAGCCAGCCCGATCGCCAGCGCAAACAGGGCGGTGAAAGCCAGCTTGACGTTGGACGACGACTTCGTCTTCTCAACGTATGCTTCCCCCTTCTGGGCGGCCTCCGCCTTCTCCAATTCCTTCATTGCGATGTCGGCGGAGAAATTCAGCGTACTGATGCCCAGAAGCAGCATCTCCACGAAGGCAACCGCCCCGCGCAGAATCGGAATCTTCAACCACTTGTGCCGACCGGCCAGTGATTTGTAGTCTTGCGTCTTGATGAGGATTTCACCCGATGCAACTCGGACGGCGGTCGCCACCTTATCCTTGGCGCGCATCATGACCCCTTCGATTACCGCTTGTCCACCAACATTCAGATCGGGCATCAGTCTCTTTCCTGCCGTATACAAAAGGCCGACTGACAGGCAGTCGGCGACTTTCTCTCTTCATCGATTGCCGGCCGCATTATACGGCCAGGATCGCTTTACTTCTTGGGCTCCATCTTCGCGTATTTTCGACGGAACCGATCCACGCGACCAGCCGTGTCGATCAGTTTCTGACGACCCGTGAAGAACGGGTGGCAGTTGGAGCAAATTTCTACGTTGATCGTCTTGCGCGTCGAACGAGTCGGATAGGTCGCCCCGCAGGCGCACGTGATGGTCACCTCTTTGTAATCCGGATGGATACCAGCTTTCACGTCATTACCTCTATTCACCAATTGCTACTCTTCAAACAATACCATACTGAGACGAAAAGTTCCTCAACTTTCGCCTCACCCTTAGCCGAATAATATATAGTAGCCGGACTCTCTTGGCAAGACCGATCTGACGGATTAACAGATTGAAGCGCCTTGAGTTACATTTTTTTTCGACCGCCCTTGCTTCACTTCAGCGGTGTTTCCGGGATTCTTCGACATTCGACGGTTCTTGTTGACGGCCAACAGGTTTCGGCCTATTATCCCTACCACTATGAAACGTATCGTCCTCACTCTTCTGTTGATCCTGTATACGACCGCCGTCGCTCAGGATTCTACGCAGCCCGCGCCGGAGTTCACCGGACTCCGCCGCCTGACCCAGTCGCTCGGCCTGACTCCGGATGATATCGGCTTTCGCGACGATTACACCGACCTCGACTCCTTCCGCCTTGACCTGGTCGCCAATCTGATGCACAAGCCGCTCGGGATGATCGATTATACCGCTTCCCTCCGACAGGCCCATGTACAGGGCCAGCCGGAAATTCTATCCCGCATTATGTTCGAAGATCTGGCCTGGCAGGGTCACACCGGGAGATCCGGCTTCTACAAGGCTTCCGCTGAGGAAATCCGCGGCAATTACAATCTGTATTACTCGCACCTGGCCACCAATGAACTCCTCAGTCGAGCGTCGTACTATCTGAATATCGTCATCCCCAAGTCGACTGAGATGGCTCTCGCCCGCCTCACAGCGAAAGAACGCAAATTCCTGCTCAACGAGTTCAAATTCATGCTGACGATGCGCGAGGAAGACGAACAACTCTCGGCCGAAGCGATGGACTCGCTGGAGCAGCTTGAAGAGAAGTACGCCCAGTCCTTCGCCCTGTTCGGCTCCAAGATTGACAAAGATCCCGTTATCGCCGCCGGCATCGAATGCCTGCGCGACATCCTGCTCCAGGTTCGTCATATCCAGGGCCTCCTCGATTCCAATCGCGTCACCCCGGAGGCATTGATTAAGAGCGGGAATCCGGTTGGCGAACAGACCGATCGCCAGATCACCCTCGGTCAACAGACCGGATGGAAAATCGGTGGCCCAGGCAACGATTACTACACGGGCGATTACACGTTTATTCTCGACCTCGGTGGCGATGACGTTTACGATCTGACTTACGACCCGGCCAAGCCGCACCCCGTGCTGATCATCGATCTGGGCGGCAATGACAGCTACCGTGGCAAGTCCGATTTCACCGTCGGCTCCGGCTGCCTGTCTGTCGGCCTCCTGCTCGATTTCGGCGGCGACGATCGGTACGACTGCAAATCATTCGGCCTCGGCTCCGGCTACTTCGGCTTCGGCCTGTTATATGACGCAGCCGGCGACGACTGCTACGACGGAGATACCCACGTCGAAGGGGCAGCCTCGTTCGGCCTGGGTCTCTTGATTGATGAGGGTGGCCGCGACACCTACCGCTCGGCCGTATATTCGCAAGGCTTCGGCTTCACCCAGGGCGCCGGGATAATCTACGACATGGCCGGCAACGATCTCTATTTCGCCGGCGGCAAGTACAAAGACATCCTCCGTTACGAAGATCGCTACCTCTCCCTCTCGCAGGGCTTTGGCCAGGGACTTCGCCCCTACCTCTCCGGCGGCATCGGCGCCATTGTCGATCTCACCGGAAATGACCAGTATTTCGGCGACATCTTCGCCCAGGGCGCTTCCTACTGGTGGGGCCTGGGTGTCCTCTACGATTCCTCGGGCAACGACAGTTATTCACTCTTCCAATACGGTCAGGGGTGCGCCACGCATATGACCGTCGGCATCCTTGTAGATGACTTTGGCAACGACGTCTACTTCGGCAAAGGTCTCATGCAAGGGTGCGGCCACGACTACTCGTGCGGCATGCTGCTCGACCGTCACGGCAATGACACGTACACTGCTTACGATCTGTCACAGGGAGCTGGTTCCGCCAACGGCGTCGGAATCCTCGCTGATAATGAAGGCGACGACCGTTACTTTGCGAAAAACTACGCCAACACTCAAGGGTATGGCAACCCCCGCCGCGACTATGGCTCGATCGGCCTGTTCATCGATCTCGGCGGCCTCGACCAATACGCCGGCAATGGCAAAGACAATTTCTACTGGCAATCCAAGTCCGTCTGGGGCGGTGGCCTCGATATTCAACTGACTCCCCCTCCGGACACCACCACGACTACAGGTGCAAAATGACACCCCTACGGCGATATGTGATTTGTGTTCCGACCCTTCTGTTTCTCATTGTCGGAGTGTGGGCAAGTTCCGCGGCCGGCAAAACCGTGCTCGACAAGAAGATCGATTCGTTGTTCGTTATCGCGTCGTCAGGTGAGGTCAAGTTTCAGAAAATGGTCCAGCCCGCCAAAGACAGCATTGCCGCGCTCGGCGCTCAGGCCGCTCCGCGCCTGGTCCAGAAGCTGGACACTAAATCCGCCCGCGAACGTGTCACCATCATGGAAATTCTCAAGAAGATCGGCTCCGCCGCCGTACCTGAATTGGTGCACAATCTCGGCGATACCTGCGGCCTTCGCGTCGAACGAATTTGCGGTTCCCTCGGCGAAATCGCCGATTCGTCCGCCACACTCCCTCTGGTCGAAATCTCTCGCCACCACCGCTGGCAGGTCCGCGAGCAATCGGTCGGCGCTCTCGGCAGCATCCGCGACCAGCGCGGTGCCGCTGTGGTCGACGCTGCCCTCGCCGACAGTAATGAAATTGTCCGCAAGGCCGCGGCCGTCTCGGCCGGCAAATTGAAACTTAACGGGAGCACCGCGAAACTGGTGGGCCTGCTCGGCGACCCCTTCTACGGCGCCCGCATGTCGGCCGCAGCATCTCTGCTCTCGCTCGATACTACAACAGTCCTCAGGACTTTGAATGACTCCCTCGCTTCACCCAGCGCCCTTCTCGGCGACGTCGCCTGTTCGGTACTGGGGAAACTGGGCGGCGAAGAAGCCGTGCAGTTGCTCTTCACCCAATCAAAAGCCGCCGATCCCGACCGCCGGGGCTCCGCTGCCGTCGCTCTCATTCAGGCCGACCCGAAAAACACTCACGGGTACCATCAGACTATGCTCGACGCTGAAACCGACCGGCTCGTGCGCGTCCGCATCCAGTCGGCTATCGATACGTACGCCCATGGAACCCAATAACCTCAACGATCGTCTCGCCCGCCTGAAGCATCACCTCAACCCGACCCCGGCACCAACATCAGGAAAAGACCCAACGCACGATCGGTACGCCATCCTGGCCGCTTCGGTTGAGGGCGAACTTCACCACCATACTGCCGGATGCAGTTGCCTGGTGCGACGATCAGTCGACTTCACTCATCTCATTCGCGACCTGACCCCGAACGACGCTTTCGCCATGGCCGACCTGCCCGTCTCTTGCTTCACCGCCGATGAACACGAGGGCCAGGTGTCTCTGCGCGACATGCTCTTTCTCGACACCGAAACCACCGGCCTCGGCGGCGCCGGCGCCGTCGCCTTCCTCATCGGCATCGGTCGCCTGACCGAATCCGGTTTTGAGATCAGACAATACTTGCTTCCCGACTATGCCGACGAGGCGGCCATGCTTGAGTTCGCGCTGAACGAATTCTCCCCTCAGGCCCACCTCGTCACCTACAACGGCGCCGCTTTCGATCTCCCTTTGCTCCGCGATCGCGTAATCATTAATCGGGTCGCCCGAGAACTCCCTCACGCGGGTCATTTTGATCTTCTCCACGCCGCCCGCCGCCTCTACCGCCGCCGCCTGCGCGACTGTCAGCTCACCAATATCGAACGGATGATCTTCGACTATCACCGCGTCAACGACACTCCCGGCTACCTCATTCCCTCCCTCTATTTCGATTGGCTTTCCTACCAGAAAACAGACGGTCTGGTGGGAACTCTGGAACACAATCGTCGGGATATCATCGCCCTCGCCGCTTTGGCCGTGCACATCGCTGAAATCTTCCAGACGCGCGGCGAGGTATTGTTCGACGTCGACGATCTCCATTCCCTCTCCCGGGTCTACGGCCGTCGACGTCAGCTCGACCGCGTCGTTGAATTGTACGGCCGCATCGAGCCCGATCCCTCTCAGCCGGCCCTCGCTCCGGATATTACCCTCTACCACGCCAACACCTTTAAGCGCTGCGGCCAGTACGACCGCGCGGTCGCCCTTTGGCAACAGTTAGCCGGCTTGGAGACTCGCGAAGGATATTTCGCCAATCTCGAATTGGCCAAGTACTTCGAGCGCCACGGCGCCGATGTCACTCAAGCTATCGCCTGCACCAACGCCGCCCTCGCCACCTGCCCGTTTGGCCTGCACCATCGCGAGCAACTCAATCACCGCCTCGCCCGCCTGCAGGTCAAACGATCACGACAGATATAACCTCCCTACTCAACTTTTCCGCCGCCGCGCCGATAACCTCTCAAGGGCATGCTATGGACAACAACGTCATCAAAAAGGTCCTCAACGACAATCGCCATCTGGCCTCTCTGCCTCAGACGCTCTCCGAAGTGATGCGTGTCGTTAACGATGAAAACTCCTCCGCCGGCGATCTGGCCGGCGTGATTATGAAGGACCCTTCCCTGACTGCGCGCGTCCTCCGCATCGTCAATTCCCCCTTCTACGGCGTCGGCCGGCAAATCGGCACCATGACCCAGGCCGTCATGACTCTCGGCATGCGCCAGGTCACCGCCCTGGCCCTCTCGTCTTCCGTCTACCGCATGACCGATAGCTGGCAGTCGTCACTCGAACGAACACGTTTCTGGCGCCACTCACTCGAGGTCGCCATCGCTGCGCGCCTGATCGCCGAGGAAATCAAATACCCGCACGCGGAAGAAGCATTCATCTCCGGCCTGCTGCACGATATCGGCGTGCTGATTCTTGAAAAATCATACCCCGCCGAATTCGCCCGCCTCTGGAAACAGGCCCACAAAAATGGCGAAATGATGGAGCAGGAGGAAGAACTCTGGGGCACCAATCACGCCCGCGTCGGACAATTCCTCCTTCAACAGTGGCACCTCCCCGATCGCATCTGCGAAGCCGTCGGCCGCCACCACTCGGTCTTCGTCCCTGGGACAACAACACCGGAACTGATCCTTCCGCAAATCGTCGCCCTCGCTCATCTGATCTCGCACTTCGGCCTGGCCGCCAACGCGACTTCCAATGCTTTCGATATCGAAAACAAAGACATCATGCGGGTCAACTTGAATATCCCGGTCGAGCATCTGACCGCCCTCGAGGTCCGCTTGTTCGAACAGACCATCAAGGAGGCTCAGTTCCTCGAAATCGAAATCGGCCAGCCGGAGGAGATCCTCTCTCAGGCCAACCAACTTCTGTTCGAACAGTACCTGACTGTCGAGACTCTCCTCCGCGAAAACCGCCAGATGCAGCAGCAGATCGCCCACGACCAGCTCGCTCGGTCAAGCTGGCAATCGCTCCGGCAGGCTACCCTTACTTTCTCTCGGTACATGTACGAGGCCTCCGCTATCGTCCGCGATCGCGCCGACCAGGTACAGAAAGCCGTGGAGAGCGGCAGCATCGTCGACCCCCAGCGCATTGTCACTGACCACGTCCACAGTATCATTGCCGGCGTCGACGCTCTCCGTTCCGTCATCGAAGAGTTGACCAAGATTACCGCCACCGATGGCGTTCTGGCCCACGATTCCTCCTACATGGCCAACGTTGAGCAGCGGTTGAAGCGACATCTTGCCGATGTCGAGCAACCGGTCGCCGCTCGCTAAATCCATCAATCCATCACCCTTGCCGAATGCCGCCGCGCGCCGGCCATTGCAACGTATTCCTTCGTGCCGTATCTTTCGGCATGAGTAAGGAGATGCGATCATGACCCCCACGCAAATAGAGCTATTATCACAACTAGAGCTATTCCCCGCCAACCACTCAATCACGGATGTCTCAGCCCGTTTCCACCGACTTCTCGATCTCGCCTGGCACTACACCATGGCCGAAAGCCCCGACGCGGCCACGGCCAATGGTTTCCCCGGCTACGATGATCGCTGGCCCGATTACTCCGCCGACGGCTGGCGTCGCCGCCGTTCCGCCACCGGCATTCAACTCCGCGCCCTGAGCGCCATCGATCGCTCCGCCCTGACAGCCGACGATCAGTTATCTTACGATTTATTCAAACGCAGCCTCGACGTCGACGCCGAGGAACTCACCTTCCCGACCGAGCTGACGCTGGTCACGCAGATGGACGGCCCTCATCAGAATATCCCCCGCATGCTTTCCATGATGAGCGCGCAATCGGCTGAACAGCGCGAAAATATCCTCCGCCGCCTCGAGGCTGTCCCCGCCTTCCTCGCTCAGACAACTGATCTTCTCGCGCAAGGCATCGAACGCGGCATAACGCCGCCCCGCGCCTGTGTCGCCGAGCTCCCTCAGCAGGTGCTCAATCAGATTATCGAGGATCCCCACGCCTCTCCGATGCTCGCCGCCTTCGAACGCTCCGCCCGCACCGACAAGTCCGTCGACTTTATCGGCGCCTGCGAAGAAGCTCGGGCGATCTTCACCGAACAAATCACTCCTGCCCTGAAATCACTCCATACCTTCCTGCGCGACCGCTACCTCCCTGCCTGCCGGACAACCACCGCCTGGACCGACCTCCCCAACGGCCTCGACTGGTACCGCTTCCTCGTTCGTCGCCATACCACCACCGATCTCACCCCCGATCAGATTTTCGACATCGGCATGTCCGAGGTGACCCGCATCAAGCGCGAAATGCAGGCCGTCATTGCCTCCGCCAATTTCTCCGGTGATTTTGCCGCCTGGTGTGAATTCCTGCGCACCGATCCCCGCTTCTTCTGCACCTCGGCTGCCGAACTGCTCACCACGTATCGCGACATTTCCAAACGCGTCGACCCCGAACTGGCCCGCCTGTTTGGCACTTTGCCCCGCCTCCCCTACGGCGTAACCCCGATTCCGTCGTATGCCGAAAAATCCCAGACCACTGCCTACTACGAACCCGGCTCACCTGCCGCCGGCCGCCCCGGCTATTTCTATGCCAATACCTATGATCTGAAATCCCGCCCGAAGTGGGAAATGGAAGCCCTCACCCTTCACGAGGCTGTCCCCGGCCACCATTTGCAGATCGCGCTTGATGCAGGAATTGCAGGGCATCCCCGAATTCAGAAAATACATGTGGATTACCGCCTACGGCGAGGGTTGGGCGCTCTATTCCGAACGCCTCGGCGAGGACATGGGCTTCTACGGCGACCCCTACGCCAAATTCGGCCAGCTCACCTACGAGATGTGGCGCGCCATCCGCCTCGTCGTCGATCCCGCCCTGCACGCCAAGGGCTGGACTCGCGAGCAAGCCATTGCCTTCTTCATGGAGAATTCCAGCAAGTCACGCCACGACATCCAGGTGGAAATCGACCGCTACATCGTATGGCCCGGCCAGGCACTCGCCTATAAAATCGGCGAACTGAGGATCAGCGAGATTCGCGCCAGATGCGAGAAAGACGCTCGGCCCCCGTTTCGACATTCGCGCCTTCCACGACCAGATCCTCGGCGCCGGTTGCCTTCCGCTCGATATGCTCGACCGACGGATGCAGGCGTGGCTGACTACCCAGACCTGATATATCAGGCCGGATTCCAACGGCCGTTCAGGCCGTCGTCAGTTGTGTCGATACCGTTGTAGGGGGCAACCAACTTGTGACGGAGGGCATCCGCATGGCCGAAAAACGCAAAGCGCGAAGGATTGTCGCCCCTGAGACCATCCCCGTCAAAGACAGCGCCACCAACGTCACGGTAGGTTTCCTGCGCGACCTGTCCATTCATGGCATGATGCTCACCGGCAAGGGTCCCTTCGAGAAAGGGCGACAGTACCAACTCAAGGTCGTCCTGCCCAGACCGGTCATGAGTACCCGAACTATCGACCTAAAAGCCACCTGTAAATGGAAATCGAAAACCGCCAACCGTGGCGTCTTTGACGTTGGGCTCCAATTTGCCGCTCTTCCGCAAGATACAGAACTCCTCATCGTGCTCATCCAGGCAGAGTACGCCGTAAAAGCCCTGCCTTCAGAAGTCAATTGTTGAAGAAGCTGGATTAGAGTCGCAGGGACAGGCAGCTCAGCCCACCGTCCAGCTTGCGAAATCTCAGAGACATCGAGAGAAATCGTCTTATAGCCACAGGATTGGATGGCCCGTTCTGTCTTGGGAAAACCACTCGGCACGAGGACCGTGTCATTGATCCAGAGGCTGTTGGCCGCATACTGTTCGTCGTCAGACACCGGGATCTGACGCATCTGACTCAATCCGGACGCTGCTCTGAAGCTGTCGGTGACAAGCACCGTGTCATTCTCCAGATACGAAACACCGGACTTCATGTGCAGGCCTTGCCCGACGGAAATAGTCGATCCCGTCATCCCGTGCCGCTGCAGTATTTCGATAATTTGCCGGGCTCCCTCCTCATTCGTCCGCTCTGAAATCCCGATGTAGTAATGCCGACCGACCGCCATGATATCGCCGGCGTCGGCCGTCCCCGGAGCTTCTACTCGATGAATGAAGGGAAAGAAATCTCGAATGGGGTTCTCAATATGTTCCGTCTCCCCCCGGCGCGTTTCCGCTCCCGACCTCATTATGATCGCACATGCCGGTGTGAGCAGCGCGGTGTCCTCCACAAATGTCGAGTCCGGGTTGCTCTCGTCAGCCGGCAAATAGATGACAGTCAGCCCGCATTGGAGCAAAGCCTGTACATAGGCACAATGCTGCCTCTGGGCCTTCTCGAAATCCGGCACGCCAAGATTCGCCGTGGTGAGCCCGCGCACCATCGATCTTCCCGGCTGCCGGACAATCGCTCGCGTAAACTTCGAGGGCATGAATCGCACTCCTTCTACTGACCGCCCAACCACTCCTGCCGGGCGATCCTGATGTCATTACCATCGGGACATAAACCATCCCAAGCCGACATTGACAAACAACGTCGCCGGCAGCCTGTCTTTCCGACCCACATCGTACGAAACACTCGGAATCACGCCGAGATAATTCTTGCCGGCCGCCTTCGCGTTAACCCGGATGATCACCATGCCGGTGATCACTACGTGGAACAGACGTCCGCTCTGCTGAAAAAACGATTCATCGGCGGCTGAAGAGATCGACGGTGCCAGCACGGGAATGACGCGCGAGTGCATATTGGTGAGCGGAAAGATCAGCCCAAAATCAAAATTGTAGAGCGAGAGATCGTGGTCGGACGGTATCAACAAAACTACGTTGCCGACTTCGTCCCGCACCTGCACTGAGCTTTTGACGCGGTACTGGGAATACCGCAACCCGACCTGCATGCCAAAACCGTTCCCATAGGTACCGATTGATACACCGACGTTGGGGGAGGCTTTGAAGAGATCGCTATACCCCAGAGTCGCGATATGGTAGTTGTACTCGTCCTGCCATTCGACCGTGGTATTGCCGCCAAAGCCGAGATGATACCCTCCGAATACGGTGACATAGGAAGTCAGTTGTCTGGGAAGCGTATCATCCAGGCTACGCGTGCGGGCTTCACCCGCAGGAGCGAACCAGATCACCGCGCACGCGAGGAGGAGGCAAGTCCTCTCCATGGCCTGCCTCGAGCCAAGAGCGTTTGAACCCAAGGTACGCCGCCTGTTGGTATTGCTCATCATGATTACTCCCGTCCCCCGGTTGCGTCGGGGGTCCATCCTTACGTCGTTGCACTCACAAATCGATCGGCCTTGATGCCGTCAATACAGTTGCCGTTCTATAAGGAGTTTAGGATAGCGTTGAGCTAATAAATGTGGAGCGATAGGGCTTCGTCAAGCGCGGTTTTCAGCCGGCTGTTCTCCGTACCCCACCGCCTATGCGGTGGGCAGCCCGTGTCTTTCTCTTCTTTTCGGTGGCCCACGGCTTGCCGTGGGACACCAGTCGATCGACAGATACTATTTGATTCGAGGATTCTACGGCAATTTCTGAGTTTCAATTGTACTATTGTTGAGAGTTATATGTATTTCATGGAAAGGTCCACACCGGCACGCAGACTTGGCTTTGCGTTCGTTTGCCTTCTAGTGATAATGCTGGGTCCCATAGTACTTTCGGGCCTACAACTTGATCGACTTGAACGACACGTGATCAATGACGACGTCGTTACCGTGTTTAAGTGCCCGTGGCCCAGCAATACCGTCGATGTGCTGTGGGTTCGGTTTCCAATAGCGGATTATCTATTTCGCGGATGGGAGCTGCCCGGGCTGAGCCAGAAACTCGCTGTTTATCACGACGCAGATTCAGCATCCGTAACCGTCCTAAATGATAGTACGATCGTCGTCATGAGTTGGCTCCATGCGTGGGCGAAAGAAGATTCTCTGCTCACGAGAGGACCACAGGCTCCCGACACCATCTGGCTTCGGTGGAAAGATGAGCATATTGTCGACTGGTGGCACACGTAGCCGGTAGCACACCTTATTTCCCGAATACGACGGCCGGTGGCCCGCGTCTTTCTCTTATCTTCGCTGGCCCAAGGCCAGCGGTGGGTTCCGTGCGCAGCAAGTCTTCCGACCTGCCCGCCCATTATCTCCAACATAGCGCACATCGTCTACAACTTCAATTGTAATGATTTAGTAAGAAAAATGCGGAGAGGTAGGGATTCGTACTGTATGTTTCCCATAAATGATTGTCATTGTGTCAATTACGCCGTAAGGTGAGTTCCACCAATTGATTGCGTCATCAAATAGTTTTGAATGATTCGTAGTGCGTATTGACTGTTTTGAAGTCCCACGGTCCCCAATTGGTCCCAAACGCCACAATCCGATCATGGATTGCGCATTCCGTTTTAAGAGCTTCGAGGCATTCAACAGATATTCGCAAGCTCCGGCCCCAACTCTGGCAAATAGCTTTGTGATATGCAACTTTAGCTGAACCGCTATACAAGTGACTTCAACATCATACAACATGTCTGTTGAAATACTACGGTGCACACTTGAGGCCATATGTTAGCAGCAACCCCCCGAGTCATCTCCGCAACCGCAAGTGGGTTCAGTTCCTCGTAAAGCTCCGGTCAAAATGCCCGCTGCACATCCAACTCCGGACCGAACGCTAATCGCGCCTTCTGGGCAATTCAAAGCACAAGCCCCACATTCCATACATGCATCGAGATCGACAATCTTCGCCCGCTTATTCTCGAGCGCAAAGACGGCGTGCGGACAAACCTGTAGGCACATACCGCAGCCATTGCACTTATCCGAATTAAGCTCGAGCGTTACAACGCCCGAGAGATACTTGGTCGTCATATGAACAATCCTACTAGCCACAATACGAGTCCGCACACAGCGACTGAAATCTGTGCTGGCAAGGCAACGCGCATCTCTTTCTTGACGCCTGACAACGACGTATAAGTCGAACTACCCGTGAAGTTCATCCCTAGAAAGCTCGACACCGCTGGGAAAATGAACATCCAGCTAGTGCCGCTGACCCGATTGCGAAAAGTCTCCGGATGCCACCACATCAGAGCGGCGATGCCGATTGCTGGCAGTAGCCCGGCAGCAGCTCCCTTGAACGAAAACGCCCGCCCCGGTAACCACGGCAAAAGCAGCGCGGGCAACAATGCACCGCACAAAGTTGACAGAAGTACCAAGCCGGCATTGGTGATGCCGAAATCCTTCACTCGATCCAGAGAGTAGATATCCAACCCAACGCCGGTGAGTAGCAGCAGGCACGCAGCTGCGAAGAGCGCGTATTTAAGATTGTTTACAAACTCGATCGGGATCAGGACTGCCCGTTCGGCCAGCGTAAAGGTGATTTTCCGCATGGCTTCGGTCGCCTTCATCCTGGCTTGCATGAACTCTGGAATATCCTTCGCCCGGACGGGGCCGTAGAAAACGTGGAAACCGCTGCGCTCGCGCGTGTGGTGCGCGCTGACGCCGGTGGCACCCAACTGCGGGAGAATCAGGCGGCGATGAGACACAATCTGCTTCAGACCCTCTACCTCAACTCGACGGATAAGTTCCTCGGTGCCAAAGGTGCCCTTACCAGCCGCGCACCATACGTTGATGCCCTTGGTATCCAGAACCAGGATCCAGCCGTCGATATCAGCCAGGTTCGACCGGAGACGGTCAAAACTCATCTTATAGTTGGCCGTAACGAACACCGGTGATGTTTTGGCGGGATTGCCGACGGCATAGAGGCGCGGCTGGACGCTGTAATTCGAACGCCCGATGCCCCATCGAGCCTTCCAGGAGCCAAGAGTATCGAGCCACTGCAACTTCGCATCAACCTGAGGGATTTCCCCGAATGGCGATGCAACCGTTCCGATGACCCACGGATCTTTGGGAATGGGCATGCGTATCGCCACCCGGGGATGGCTTTGAAGAGTAGTGATCTGCACCGGCGAGCAGCAATCAGGCGAACAGGGCGGCAAACCACGGTCTGGTGTGTCAAGCATATCCGCGCATCCTCACATAGTCGCGAGTAACCAGAACCCCACAAAAAGCAGTCCCGATCCGGCAACGACGCGAATCGGTTTAGTCAACTTCTGGGCAATCGCAGAGGTTCGTCCGAGGCCAACGCCAAGCATCAGCGCAGCCAGAGGAAGACCGTAGCCAATAGCAAAGAGCCCCAGTATCACTGCCCCCTGCAGTGCCTGACCCGCTATTGCGGTCATGCCTAAGACTACGAGAACCAGCGGGCCGCAGCAGGCTGCAGTGCACGCGATACTCGCAGTTCCGATGACTAATCCGAAAACAATCGACCCGAAACGACCGCCGGGACGCTTCACTTTTGACCAGTTAACGGAGGGCAATCGAAATGGCAGCAGCTTCAGTGCGGCACAGGCCGGCAATTATTACAGCGAACCCCATGATCAGTGTGCTGTAGCGTTTGAATGAGGTTCCGGCTAGTCCGCTGACATGGCCGATGAGAAGCCCCAACACGGAGAGGGCCACGACCGTGCCGACCATGAAGGAAATGGCCGTCACGACGGCGTCGCGGCGATGATACTGCTCGTCGCGACTTCCGGCATATCCTACCACAGCTGCGATGATGCCAAAATTGCAGCACGACGTTACTGCCGTTAGCAGGCCCAGCACGAGGGCCGCCGGCAGGGCAGCCATGCTGAATTCCGGGGATCGCAGTACTTGCTCTATCCAATCCATCGCATTCACCAGCTATTGAGGGTTAGTTTCGGACGTAGTTGACACCTCCGACGATTCAGCTGGCAGGACAAAGACGCTCAATATCGTATCGCTTCGAAAACTCGTGAGACTCAGGGTCAAACTGTCGCGCTGTCCGAACACCAGAAATGCCGGAAAGGAAGTGATACCATGACCACTGACCATTGCCGGAAAGAAGCCGTCGCTGGGCCTCAACGTCTCAAGTTCCAACCGCGACCCCTTTGACTCCACGGCCCCTCGAACTTCACTTATTACCGCGAACTGCTGCTGGCTAAGCGAATCGGTCGCCGATAACAAGAGATACAGCGACAAACCCGCCGGAGCCATGGAGTGGTCGAAGACCGGAATGACCGCCGACGAGCCACAAGCTACCGCGGCCGCTGATCCCGGCGGGCAACAGGCAGAGGTCGCGGCATCCGGACTTCGCCAGAACAGAGAGTATGCTGCCACTGCACATGCCAGCAAAATCACTCCCGAGAACATCAGAGATTTCCAACGGTCAGGTTTGCGGGTATCGCCACCTGGCGTTGGTGAGCAGCACTGGCCACCCTCACAGCAGCCGGGTAGATTGTCTTTGTTGATATCGTCCACGTCTATCCTCCGATTGTCAGGCTCGTTTCGGCTTGTTCGTCGGCGCTTGTCGTCCCGCTGCGGTTGCGCCATCTAGAAATCCAGCCATTTCCTTCACGGTCTTTGTATCAACACAACATCTGACCGTTCTGCCACATCGTTCGAGCTTAATCAGACCAGCCCGATGGAGCTCTTTGATATGGTGAGACACCGTCGAAGCGGCGATGCTGAGATCTTTTCCCAAATCTCCTACGCACGTGCGCATGGCGTCATGTCTGCAGGTCTCGGCCGTTCCACAACAACAACCGGCCAGTCGCGCAAAGATTGCGGCTCGGTTGGGATTAGACAGGGCGGCAAACTGTTGCGAAACACGCTTGAGGGTCTTAGTACTATAGTTCGACATATATCGAAATATATGGATTCTCGCACGAGTGTCAATCGAACATTTGCATGCGTTTGAATTGCGTAAGTGGCGGCGTCGAGCTCTTGCCCGGCACCGGCCCATGATTAGAATAGGTAAAAAACGTATCGCAGGATCATATAGATCCCGATGATAATAAAGATCACCGCTGTCATGACGCGGACCCAACTCTCAAAGCGCTGGATACCGGTAAACAGCCTTCCCACCGATTTAGCACTATAGGCCAGCATAATGCCCACCACCAGCACCGGCAATCCAGTACCGAAGCCGTATAGCGATGGCAAGAGTAAGTATGAGTGGTGCTGAACCGATAGCGGAATCAGACTTCCGAAGAACAGAGCCGCCGACACAGGGCAAAACGACAGCGCAAAGATGGCACCAAGGGCACATGCACCCCAAAGACTCCCGTGTGAGGCGCGTTCCTGCATTTTATCGCTGGGGGTAAGGCCCGGTATATTGATCGGTAACCAGTTCAGCAAGACGAGTCCAACCAGGATAAGGACCGGGCCAAGCAAGCTGTTCATGTACTTCTGCAGGAAATTCGACACGCCCGGAATGGAGAGAACACCAGCGGTCACGATCGCGCCCACCGCCACATAGGTCACGAGACGGCCCAGTACATAGAGAAGTCCGGACCACACCGCATGCCGGCCACTGGCCACATGCTTGCCTATATAGGAAACGGCCGCAATGTTGGTGGCGAGCGGACAGGGGCTGATGGAAGTCAGTATGCCCAGCCAGATCGCCGAAAGAGCCGCAACGTAGAGTGACTCCACTACAGCCTCCTCAGGTACTGATCGACTTCACCACGCACCCATGCCATAAACGCCGGTTTGTCGTGGGCGTAATCCCACATGGCCTCGAGGTTTTTGTATTCGGCTTTCTGTCCCGGTATTGAGTCGATGATGATCAGAGCCTGAGAATACAGTCCATAGTCCTGTACAAAGTGTTCATTGGGTGGTACTTCGCGGTTGATCACGCGCCATTCCAAGCGGCCATCGGCCAGGTCATCGGCAAAGTAGGTCTTGAGTGCTTCGTCGGTGTAGTGCTCGATATTCAGGCAGGTTTCGCACCGCACCGTGCCGTGGAAATAATAGGCGATGACCTTGTGTCGGGGCGCATCCGCTGATGCACCGATTGATACCAGGTCCGCGGAAATAAGACCTGTTTGTCGCGCCACGAAGACGACAATACTCACTCCAACCAGAAGGAGCAGAACAAACGTGATGATTTTGCGAGGGGTCATTGTCTGTCGTTCCTTTACTTGGTTGAATCCAGCATGATCCTGACTTCATCCCGGATGTATTTCATGAAGTCGGACTTGTTTCCCGTCAGCGTCCAGATCTTGTCGAGGTTTTTCCAGCGGGTCTGCTTACCATGGTGCAGATCTGAGAGAATTACCGACTTGGTGAATAATTGGTAGTCCTCCAAATAATGCTCGTTTTGCGATGAATCCGTGTTTATCGCATGCCACTCAAGCAATCCGGATTTGAGTTCAGCCGCGAAACCGCTGTCAATCGCTTCGCCGGTGTATGCTTCGATCTTTCGACAGGTCACACAGCGGACATTGCCGTGGAAATAGTAGGCAACGACTTTGTGGGGTATAGCGGTAACGCTATCGGTCGTGGCGGCGGTAGGAGAAACGGTGGACGGCGAATCTGCTGTTCCGTTACCCGCATTGGCCAACAGGTATCCACCCACCCACATTGCTGCGATGCCTACGAGGATCGCTGCGACTTTTGCCTTATTCATCTGAGGTTCCCTTTCAGGCCAGAATCTTTTTGAGTTCATCAACCGACGGTACTTTCCCAGACAGAACAACCTGCCCGTCGATTGCCAGCCCCGGGGTCATCATCACGCCCATGCGCATGATCGCCTCGATATCGGTCACCTTGAGGATCTCACACTCAAGGCCGATGGCCTTGGCCGCTTCGCGCGTCTGCTCTTCGAGCTTCTTGCACTTGGGACAGCCCGTGCCTAGGATTTGAATCAGTTTCATTGTGTATCTCCTATCCAAAGAAATAGCCGTACGTCATTCCCGTGATAGTAGCCATGACTACCACGATACTCACAAACACTGCCGTCTTTCTAAGGCCCATAATGCTCCGCAGTACTAGCATGCTCGGAAGAGAAAGCGCCGGTCCGGCCAGCAAAAGCGCCAACGCCGGACCCTTACCCATGCCGCTCCCCAGGAGACCTTGCAGAATCGGGATCTCTGTCAACGTGGCGAAATACATAAAGGCGCCTGCTACCGAGGCAAAGAGATTCGCCCAGAGTGAGTTGCCGCCCACCGAGCGACTGATCCACTCGGAAGGAATGATTCCCTCGTGTCCGGGCCTGCCCAAGAGAAGTCCTGCGACGAGAACGCCAAAGAGAAGTAGCGGCAGAATCTGCTTGGCGAATCCCCAGGTCTGTTCGAACCAGCTCCCCATCTCGCCGTCATCGGTGCTGGTAATGATGGAGAGCCCTACAAACCCCGCAGCGAACGGAATCAACGGATATTCGCGAAAGACCAGGCCTAGGATCGCGACCGGAACTGCGACCGCGCCAATTTTCCACCAGGTGACGTTAAACCAGGTAGCCAGCATCAATCCGAGGGCCGCAGCTGACAAGGCAGTCAGATACCATTTGAGTTCGTAAATTGCATTCCAGATGCCGACTGGTTCGCTTGACTTGCCCCAGTTGGCGAAGACGAGTATGGCTATCATTGAAGCAAAATAGAGTATCGTCTGCCAGAGCGGGCGCGTCGGCGGTGGATCGGGCAGAGCCATTTGAGCGTCAGCTTTGGCCGTTTCCTCTTTGCGGTAGATGAAATGCATGATGAGCCCAACGATTACGCTGAACACGACCGCGCCGACTGCGCGGGCCACACCCATTTCGATCCCGAGAATCCGCGCGGTCAGAAATATGGCCAGCACGTTGATTGCCGGTCCGGAGTAGAGAAAGGCACTGGCCGGGCCGAGCCCTGCGCCCATCCGATAGATACCCGCAAACAGGGGGAGCACCGTGCATGAGCATACTGCCAGAATGGTTCCAGAGATCGACGCCACACCGTAGGCGAGAACCTTGTTGGCTTTGGCTCCCAGGTAGCGCATGACTGAAGCCTGGCTGACAAAGACTCCAATCGCTCCGGCAATGAAGAACGCCGGTATCAGGCAGAGTAGAACATGCTCTTGCGCGTACCATTTTACCAGTTGTAACGATTCAGTAACCGCATTGTCAAAACGCGGTTTGCCGACCGGCAGATAGAAACTGACCAGGAATATGATAATTATTAGGGTCAGGGGCTTCCACTCTGCTTTCCATTTCATATCAAACGCCTATTTTCATATGTCTATTTGGCCAAACAGCCAAAGATGGACCCAAAAAAACTACTTTCGTACGACCAGCGCGACCTGCTCCTTCGCCGACAGCTTCTGCACCTGCGAAACACATCCGAAGAAATTCAAGATGCACGGCACCTTCAGGGAGTAGAAGACCTGCAGACCGCGCTTGTCATCGGACACTATCCCGGCCGCTTTTAGAATGGACAGATGTTTGGACACGGTCGATGTATCCGCGCCGATCATTTCGGTCAGATCGCATACACACCGTTCCTTTCGCGACAGCTCATCCACAATAAAGAGCCTCGTCGGATGCGCCATCGCCTTAATAATTCTGGCCTTGGCCTCGAAATGTGCTTTAGTCTTATTATCCATACTTTGAATTCCTTCGCTATTTCCTTATACTTGGTAATATCGCCAAATTACCAACAAGATCAACAGAATTTCTCACGAATTTTCGCTCTCCTCTTAACTGTAGCCAGCACAATTACTTCGGCTGCGAAGGGGCTGAGCTGAGGGGCGCTCCTACGGGAATATCACAGCGATGATTCGGCTGTCCATGCGGTGGATTCATGCCCGGAGCCGTCGTAGTTGGCGGAGTCTGGACAGTGGCATTGGGCTGTGAAGGAACGACCGGTGTCGACTGTGTACCTGGCGGCGAATTAAGTGGTGCCCCAACGGGAATATCACAGCGATGACTCGGTTGACCGTGCGGAGGATTCATGCCCGGAGCAGTAGCATACCCAGAGGGAGTTTGTGGTGTAGCCGCAGGAGGATTAGCCACGGTGACAGGTGGTGCCTTGGACAAATCGGGAGATGCAGTGGCAGGCTGTGCTGCGCCCGAATTAGTGCCCGCACCTTGGCGAGCAGGAGTTTCCGATGATTTGTTACAGGCCATTGTAATGGCCATAAGGAAAAGGGCCATCGTTATAATAAATCGTTTCACTGGAATCCTCCTGTTATTTGGGTAGACTGTTCGACTATCCTCAAATGATGCAAATGCGCTATGTGTCCTGGGCCGTCACGAAACTCAATGCCCTCCGGCCGGAACAACAACAGCTTGGCCAACCACCGATCGCTTGATCGGAATGGTAAAGCGGCTCTTCGCCTGATCGTTTAATTGGACGGTCACTGACTTCTCGAAACCCGTCTTAAGTCCGGCCTTCTTGAGTGTAACACTCCCTATGGTAGATTCGCCCGCCGGAATAGACTGCGGCAAGTTTATACTGACAAAACGGCGCGGTGCGCTAACAATTCTCGGAATTAGCGCTCCGTCCGACTTGTTCGTGATCGTAAACTCCATCGTTTCGGTGCTGTCGCCGGCTCGCAAATTCGATCTTGGGCGGTTGAATGACGATCGGATAAGTCGAGTCCGGCTTTGTGACGATGTTGGCCTTGATGGTGACGTTTTTGGCCCCCTGCGCTTCGTTGGTCAATATCGACGGCGCTTTGCTCACCTGGTTACTGTAGCTTCCGGTACTGAAGATAATCTCAAGGGTAGTGCTGTCGCCGACAGCCAGTGCGTCCTTTTCCAAGGGCGCTTGGGTGCAGCCTCAGCCGGGGTTGACCTTGATGATCTTGAGTGTGTCGGTGCCGGCCGAGTGTAGCCAGAACACGTGACTTATCTTCGCATTCTGTGGCACGAAGCCGAAATCAAATTCCGGTTCCGGAATGTCGAGACGCGGCGCAGCCGGTGGCGGTACTGGCTTCGACTCAGCGGGCCTGGTCTCCAGATTCTTTGGTAACACTGACTCCGGAAGCTTGGTCACCGGAGTAGACGCAGTAATTCTCGGACTTTCTTCTTTGAAAAGCGTCCATGCGATGCCTACGCCGGCGACCAGGACAACTGCGAGCGCTGCCCATCCCACCCAATGGCGGGAGGTCCCGCTACCTACCGATTGCCTGTGGCTGCGCTTGCCGGAGTGCTTTTTGCCGTGCCGGTCGCGCTTGTTGTCGTGTTTCCCCATATCAGTCGTGTACCTTACCGTCTTTTAGGCGAACCTGGCGATTCCCGAATGTCGCCGCTTCCGGGCTGTGAGTCACCATGATAACCGTTCGTCCCTCTTCTTCATTGAGCCGTTTGAGAATCTTCAGCACTTCGAGTGACAGACTGGGATCCAGATTGCCCGTTGGCTCGTCAGCAAGAATTACCTCCGGACTATTGGCGAGAGCTCGCGCAATAGCCACCCGCTGCTGTTGCCCCACGGACAGCTCTCTCGGCAGATGTTCTTCGCGATCTTTTAGGCCTACTTTCTCCAGCAATGCTTCCGCCTGGGCTTGCGCGGTGCCGTTGCCGTTAGAAGAAAATATCATCGGAAGCATGACGTTTTCCAACGCTGTAAGGTATGGGATCAGATTGAATGTCTGTAGTACAAAACCAATCTTGCGATTGCGATACTCGGCAAGCTCTGGCTCGGACATAGTGTAAATGGTCTTGCCGGAGAACGACACCGTTCCGCTCGTCGGTCGAATGAGACCGCCAAGCGTCAACAACATGGTCGTCTTGCCCGAACCGGACCCGCCGGTCACGGCAACAAAACTGCCTTTCTCGACGGTCAGCGATATGTCATCCAGTGCCCGAACCGTGCCGTGTTGAGAGGTGTAGACCTTGCTCAAGTTGTGAATGGCAAACATCACTCACACCTCCTGCATGATGACAGCTGGGTCAAATCTCGCTGCCCGGTAAACCGGAAGAATACTGCCAAGCAATGCTATCGACACTGCTACGACCACTGATAACAGCAAATAAAGTGGCATCGGCGAAACATGTAGCCCAGCTAGTTGCGGTCCAAGAATCATTGCAGCCCCGGTCCCAACGATGAAACCGCCAATGCCGCCAATTACACCCAGGAACACTGCTTTTGACAAGAAGAGACGGTAGATGGCCGAACGCTTCGTACCGATGGTGATCAGAATGCCGATCTCGCGACGTCGCTCTTCGACATTCGCCCACATGTAGTTGCCAATCGTTATGGCTCCGACAATGATGATGATCACCAGAAAGACCATGGAGATCTTGCTCATGAGCTGATTGGTCCTGATTTGCGTGCTGACAATCTGATTGATCGTCGTAATCCGCGTATCGGGCAAGATATTGCGGAGCTTGCCAAGGAGTCCATCCGAGATAGCTGAGCAGCACCCCATGATCTCGATGGCGCTGACCTGCCGGCCAGTCCCCAAAAGCTGCTGGACCGTGTGCAGGTGGGCATACACGCGACTGTCGTCAATGGTGCCGGTCTCTGGGATAACGCGGGCAACAGTAAAAGTCTTACCTTCAATTGTCACGGTCTGTCCCTCGCGCAGATTCAACCGCTGCGCAGCGCTGCTACCGACCAACACATCAGTGGTCGCCAGCGAGTCGACCGCCTTGCGTTGCAGCCGTTCGTCCTGATATCCAAACGACTGATTAGCCGTGGTGCCAGGATCACACGCTGCATTCAGACCGTCCCCGACCAAACCGGCCGTTTGCCAAATCGGTTTCGCAGCCAGCTCGTTAGCTGGTAGAATACCAGTGAGGATAATTGGCACATCGCCAACTTTCACGCGCCGGGTTAGCTTTGGGGAAAGGTTGTCGACACCCGGCAACATCGACGTGGCAAGTCGTTCTACATAGTCTTCGGAAAACGTCGGTGCGTCAATATCAGACGAATAGTAGTCATCAACCGACGCGGCTTGAGGCAGCACCAGGATATTAGCCCCCAAGTTGTCGAGACTTACCTTGACCGCTGTCTCGGAAACCGCTGAAACCGATTGAATGCCAACTATTACGGCGATGCCAAGCGTGATTCCAAGTAAGGCCGACACGAGCTGCGACTTTCGCAGCCATAGCTCGCGCCAGAGTATAGTTTGAAGCTTCATTTTGGCTTTCCTTACTTCTTAGGCGCGCATGAAGCGTCCGGTTTGGCAACAGTCGATGGGCAACAGCCGCCAACTTTCTTGGTCGCGGCGGTCACGAGATCGGTAACCTGCATGGCCCCAGTGTACATCCCGGCAATCTGCCCCTGAGCGTTGGCTACCAACGTGATCGGTTCTGCTGATTGCAGATTGACTTTCATCTCGGTCAGGAAACCGGCCTCTTTTGGATCATCCATATCAACAGTCACTTGTACCGATTTCCCAGCCATCTGTTGGCACGCGGCGGCGCATGCGCTATTGACAGTTGTTGCTGTCGCCATGCTCTTCCGACTCGCGGTAATGAACACGGCATTTCCCTGCGACAACGCCTGGATGATTTCAGCTTTCTTGGGTGATGGTACAAGTTTCACCAGTTGGTCAACATTGGCCTGGGCGGCGATGACACCGCCGGTGATGACGCCGGCAGATGAGCTCACTAAGATGAGCGGTACCGGAGCAGTAGCCAGCCCATATCGCTTCACAAAATCCGCTTCGGAGGCGTCACCGCGATTGACTTCGATCGCTATCGATCCGGGCACGCGGCCGACCGCCTGCGCGGTTAGCTGACGCGCCTGCTCGAGAGTGGTAGCAGTGGCGTCATACACCAAGACGAAGGCCACGTTGCCGGATTTTGCGGCCGCTTCCAGTTGTTGTTGTGCCGCGCCAAAGGCCGCTACCGCCATAAGCAGCAGAGCAACGGTCACAATGCTGATTTTCCTGAACATCTGTTCCTCCATTCTGTGGTTACCTTACTATCGTGGACCCATGTAATCGACTTCTTTCTCCATTTTATAAACAGGCGTCGCGCCTCTGTTGTTCATTTACTCACAAACTGCGCATTGCCTTTGGTCGGACAAGGAAGCCATATCCCGAAAAGCTATCGGGCCAGCTCTTGGGTTGTCCTCAACCAGTTCTTCACCTTTGCACCAATTTCGTCACGTATTTGACGGAAAACCGCCAACACCTGTTCTTCCGTGCCAGTCGCGTCGGCGGGATCTTCAAACGGCCAGTGCAGTTTCGTTCCGGCTCCCGGAAACACCGGGCAATTGGCCGCCGCGTTATCGCAGACAGTAATGACGTAATCAAATGACTGGCCCATGTACTTTGACAGGTGGTCTGAAGCATGCTGCGATATATCAATGCCAACTTCCTTCATCACCTGAATCGCCCGTGGGTTGACTCCCTTTGGCTCAAGCCCGGCAGAGAAGACTTCCACTCTGTCTCCTCCATAGTGACGAAAGTACCCTTCGGCGATCTGCGATCGACAGGAATTGCCGGTGCACAGCACCAAAATACGCAGTGTCTTGTTGTCGTTCATCGGTTCGATCTTCTCACGAGTTTTCAGCACAGTTCCCGTTTCGGACATATCGTCGCAAGGCAGTTGCGTCTTTCTTATAGGGCTCAGCGCCGGCCAAATGGTTCTGCAGCAGGCGCCGCAGATCGCTTACCAGGGAATTTTCAAGCAGGCAATAGTGCACCCATTTGCCCGCGCGTCGATCCGCGACCAGCCCCGCGGCTTTCAAGCGTATCATATGACGGGACACTGTTGATTGAGGCAATTGCAAGACGGCCATCAAGTCACACACGCAGAGTTCCTGCTCCAGCAGAAGCGCGACGATGCGAAGCCGCGTCGGATCAGACAGCCCCTTAAACGCTTCGTGAGTCTTCATCGTGCCGCCTCCATAGCTGCGTTCGGTTGTGCGAAGTATTTTCGCTGGAAATAGAGTGCCACATTGACCAATCCAATGAGAACGGGCACCTCGACAAGCGGTCCAATAACGGCCGCAAAGGCCGCGCCGGAGTTAATGCCAAATACCGCCACGGCCACAGCAATCGCCAGCTCGAAGTTGTTACTGGCGGCCGTGAAGGACAGGGTGGCCGTTTTTGAGTAGTCTGCGCCCGCTTTGCGACCCATCCAAAAACTAACCAGGAACATGACGACAAAATAGATCAAGAGTGGCACCGCGATCCTCACCACGTCAAGCGGGATTTGCACGATCAGATTCCCTTTGAGACTGAACATCACAACGATTGTAAAGAGCAGAGCGATCAAAGTAATTGGACTGATTTTCGGAATGAACTTTTGCTCGTACCATTCCCGTCCTTTGGTCTTGAGCGCGATCAGGCGGGTGAGCATACCTGCGATAAAGGGAATCCCCAGATAAATGAATACCGATTCGGCGATTTGCCTCATACTGACATCGACTACTGAGCCGCTGAGACCGAACAGTGGCGGCAGCACGGTGATGAACACCCAGGCATAGACTGAATAAAAGAGCACCTGGAAAATCGAGTTGAATGCCACTAGTCCAGCGGCATACTCGGTGTCTCCCTTGGCCAATTCGTTCCAGACAATCACCATGGCAATGCAGCGCGCCAGGCCGATCATGATCAACCCGACCATGTACTCGGGATAGCCCGAGAGAAACGCAATCGCCAGGAAAAACATGAGAATCGGTCCGATCACCCAATTCTGTAATAGTGAGAGCCCGAGAACTTTCGTGTTGCGGAATACGTCTCCAAGCTCCTCGTACTTCACTTTCGCCAACGGAGGATACATCATCAGAATGAGACCAATGGCGATCGGGACATTGGTCGTGCCAACCTGAAAGCGGTTGATGAACTGCTCGGTCTGCGGTAGCAGCCATCCCAGTGCCACGCCTGCTCCCATGCCCAGGAAAATCCAGAGTGTCAAGTAGCGGTCAAGAAACGACAATCGCTTTGCTTCCTGCTGCGCCATAATTCCTAACTTCCTTGTCTGCTGACCATAGGTTTGTCGCTTACCGCCGTGGCGGCCACCACTTTGCGCAGGCTGTCTGCCAAAGTTGCTCCTGCTTCCATCCATGGGATCATGTACGCCGTTGTGCTGTGCACCTGCGTCACCTCGTCGATAAACAGACCTTCTCTCGCCTGCCTGGTTTTCAAGACGGGGTCAGAGACCGCATGCGGCGTCAGACACTGGTTGATCACCCAGGCGTGCGGCGTGATTTCGGCTCGTTTCAAATCCTTCTGGAGTTGCGCGGCCTCATGGACCGGTGTCGCTTCCGGCAAGGTGACGATGAGCACCTTGGTGTACTCCGCATCCCGCAGCCGCGGGAGTAGCTGCCGAACGGAATCCGGCACATCACTCATAGTGTGCGAGACCTGCCGATGGTAGGCCTCAGTAGCATCCAGGAGCAGGAGCGTGTGACCGGTCGGAGCGGTATCAAGCACGACAAATTCATTTGCCCCTTCGGCAACCTTCTGCGCGAACGCGCGAAAGACCGCCATCTCTTCGGTGCAGGGAGAGCGTAGCTCTTCCTCTAACAGACGAAGTCCCTGATCATCCAGCTTGCCACCGGCAGTGCGCATTACTTCCAGACGATACGCCTCGGTTTCGGCAACGGGGTCGATGCGGCTGACGGTCAGCCCCGCCACACTATTTGCCAGTGCCGACTGCACCTGTCCGGCCGGGTCGGTGGTAGTCAGGTGAACGGTATGGCCATGATCGGCCAGTGCTACCGCAATAGCGGCCGCGACAGTGGTCTTGCCTACTCCCCCTTTGCCCATAACCATTATCACGCCGCGCTTGCTTGTCTCCAATTGGCGAATCAGCGTCGAAAGCGCCGGCAAAGTGATTCCAGCAGTTTGTCGAGCAGGTGCCGCTGGAGTCGTTTCTCGGGGGTCCGCATTTACCAGAGCCCGTAACGAAGGTACGCCAATCAGACCAAAGGGAAGAAGCTGTGTTCGAGACTGCGGAAGTTGTGCCAGAGCTGCCGGCATGGAGTTCACCGCTTGTCTGCCACGTTCTTCAAGCGCCAAAGCAATTGGATCTTCGCGGTCCTGGGCAACGAACGTCCCATTGAGAATGAAGTGCTGATTTCCAACGCCGACAGCCGACAGTTCCTGTCGCGTCCGGTCCGCTTCCTGCAGAGCCGCTCGCTCCGGCCTGCTTACGAGAACCAGAGTCGTGATAGCTGGATCGGCCAATGCGCGGACCGTTTGCGCGTAGAGTTCACGCTGCGTCTGCAATCCGGATAGCGGACCCAGGCACGAGGTCCCACCCGCGCTCGACTCAATGAAGTCGCTCCACGCTGCCGGCAACTGCAGTAAGCGCAGAGTATGGCCGGTCGGCGCGGTATCGAAAACGATGTGGTCGAAGTCGGCCGTCGCAGCGGGATCGCCCAGTAGTTTGGCGAATTCGTCGAACGCGGCAATCTCAGTGGTGCAGGCGCCAGACAGCTGCTCTTCTATACTGGCTACGGCTGCTTCAGGAAGCAGGCCCCGATACGGCCCGACCATTCGCTCCCGATAGGCGTGAGCAGCCGCTTCGGGATCGATATTGAGCGCGAACAAGTTGGAAGCGTCCGGTATCGCGGTCGGGACGGCGGAAAGGTGCACATTAAGGACTTCATCGAGATTTGATGCGGGATCTGTGCTTACCAGTAGCACCCTCTTGCCGCGATCGGCAAGGGACACCGCCGTGGCACAGGCTAACGATGTCTTTCCCACACCCCCTTTGCCGGTGAAGAACAGATTCCTCGATGGGTTATCTAGTATCAACATAATCTAGCCTTGGTCAGCAGCATTTGCCGCTGGATTTGGAGGCGACTTCTGCCATGGGAAGAGTCATTGGCTCGTCGGTACTTTTCGATTTGAGGTAACGATCAGCCATTTCAAGAATCGACTTGGCCGGAGTTTCTTTGACGCCCTGAGCGATTGCGACGGCCAGAGCCATATCCTCTTTAGAGACACCCAATTTCCGCGCCTTATCATAGTGGAAGCGGAAACATGGTTCGCAGTTTGAGGCAATCGCGGCCCCAATGGCGACCAATTCGGAAACTGCATCGGTGAAGATGCTGGGGACCCGAGCATACGAGAGATTGACAAAGGCAGCGAGTTTCTCTCGGGTTGGATAACTGACCGTGGACACGACTGCGCCATCCACCAAGATCAGCGGCAGGCAGTCGTTACCCTGCTTACCGAGCATTTCCTTTACCACCGGATTCTGTGCGAAGGCCGCCGGTTGCTGGGCCAGGTTGAACCGTTCAACGGTTATGCCTTGATTTCCAAGCCACTCGAGGTCGGCTGCAAAGCGCGGCAGTTTCGGATCGACTGCCGGACCACAGACACCAGTCGGGCAGCACATAGCAGGATCATACACTGACATTTTCATTTTCAAACTCTCTCACTCTATTAACTCAGTCCGTAAACCAGACCGCAACATATTCATATATTCGCCTAGGCGAATATATATTCATATCGGCAGAGTGTCAAGACATCTTTGGCGAGCATTTACCCGTTGTTCCGTCGCATCAGAGTAGTTTATCACAATCAGGCAAAGTCTTATCGATGGAGGCCGTGAGGGCCATTTGTGTCGTTATTCGATTGGTGATATTCAGTGCAATAGTTTGTTAAAAGCTTCGAAGTGCAAAAGGATGGAGGATCGAATCAACAGCAATTAGAGTAGTTCTCATTGCTACAATGACTAACTTTAAAGATATTGACAGCGGAGAGGGTACGAAAAGGCAGGCGGCCAAGAAATGGCCATAACCAATTATATATCAATATGTTACATGCGGAGAGGTAGGGATTCGAACCCTAGATACCCGAAGGGTATAACGGTTTTCGAGACCGCCGCTTTCGACCACTCAGCCACCTCTCCGATCGACTGAACCATCCCGCCGCTTTCGGCGAATGCCTAATGTACTCGAATTTCATCGGCTGTAAAGCGGTTTATCGACACATCGGCCGGCGCCCGAGATTCTCACACCCTCTCTCGCGCCATCGCCGATTACGGCTTGGGCTTGAGAAACTTCCCCTGCTCCGCCAACTCCAACTGGTAATCGGCCCAGGTCTGCACCGCCCCATACCGCGGGCGGATGATCTGAAACAGTATGAACGACCAGAGCACGAATATCAGCGCCTCCTGGAACCGCCCGGTCAGAAAGAAATAGCTGTAGCCAAATAGCGAAATCGCCGCCACCAGGACCAGTACCGGTCTGAGACGAAGCCCCAGCGCTTCCCGCAAATCCTCTTCGAGCGTCTCCTTTGATCGTGCCGCCGGTTCCTTCAGCAACCTCGATCGCCACCACAAGACAAACCCGGACACGCCCGCCGCCAGCACGCAAAACACCCAGAACATCGGGCGCGCCAGATCACCCACCAGGTTTTCCAGATTTTGCTTCTGCAGGAAGTAGCAGATCAATAAGATGGCCGCCGGCGCTAGGATATTGACGGCCATGCCGAAATAAATCGGCTTGATCATGATTCGAGTCAGGTCGACGTCCGCTCGTGTCTTCTTCTCCATCATGGTGCCCCTAACATATGCATCAGCCGTTCATACCCCGCCCGGCGCGGCCAATGAACGACGGTCCAGGCGAGAGCTACCGGATAGAAATACAACATCGCCTGGTAACTGCCGGTGACAAAATAGACGGTCAGGCCAAAGACATAAATCGCTTCGACAAATGCCATGCGAATGACCGACAGCGTGAAGTACACCTGCGAGGGTGACATCTTGCTTCGGCCGCCCGATTCCCGGTAATGTGCTATCTGCGAGCGCTCGATCAACCAATAGACGCTCGGCTCCAGAATCCCCACCGCCAAAAGCAAATACACTGTCAGATCCACCGCATATCCGGGCGCGATCCCTTCCATCTCCTGAAGATAGGCAATGCCCAGGTAGAGCAGCGGCGCCACGACCAGCATGATGATCGCCAGTCCTTGAACCCGACGAAACGTCCGGTCCGGCGCTGTCCCGGATCCGGTTGCAGGAGTCGGACTCAATTGATCTTCTCCTTATCTTTGCGAACTCTCCGGAAAAACTCCCGCATCAGTTCAGCCACCTCCGCCTCTTTTACCCCCCCGACCAGTTTACAGCGATGATTCAATTTCGGCTCGGTTGGGATTTGAAAGATCGATTCGCACCCGCCGAATTTCGGATCAGCCGCTCCGTAGACTATCGTATGAATGCGCGACAGTACCGACGCCGACGCACACATGGAGCAGGGTTCAAGCGTCGAGAAAAGATAACAGTTCTCCAGCCGCCAGTCGCCGAAATGCTCGTACGCCGCCGACAGGGCAATCATCTCGGCATGAGCGGTGGCGTCGTGAAGCGACTCGGTCAGGTTATGTCCTCGGCCGATCACCTTGTTTTCGAACACGACCACCGCACCGACCGGCACTTCACCCCGTTCAAACGCCTTTTCGGCCTCGGCAATTGCCAGTTCCATGTAGTTGGGAAAATGTTCAGGATTCACGGCCGGAATATGACGGCCTAAAACATTGTGGGCAAGGGGTTTTTGCGGAACCGATCCGTTCCCCAAAGTCATTCTGGACTCTCCCCCAATGTCATTCCGGCCCCTCCCCCCATTGTCATTCTGGGCCCTTGGCCCAGAATCTCGTAGTCCTCAAACCTCCTTCTTGTCATTCCGGACCATTTCACCTTGTCATTCTGGGCCCCCCTCCGTCATTCTGGAGCCGAAGGCTCCAGAACCTCAGTGTCCACTTAACTCACCCCCATTGTCATTCCGGGCCTTTCACTTTGTCATTCTGGAGCCGAAGGCTCCAGAACCTCAGTGTCCACCGCCTTCTCCCATTCAGTGGTTGGCGTACGTCCCGTGTGCCAACCGCCCTTCACCACCCCCCTAGTCATTCTGCGATCTCTAACCTTGTCATTCTGGAGCCGAAGGCTCCAGAACCTCAGTGTCCACTTAACTCACCCCCTTTGTCATTCCAGGCCAACGGTCCGGAATCCATGGGTCTACGCCCCATCAAAACCACATCACGACATCTCATAAAAATCCGACCGTTTCTCCAGCCCACTATCTCCACCCCATTGCACACACATTACGCAATCAGTTAGCGGGCACCAATGTGACTGTCGCACCCTCCTGCACACACCGCTACCAATTCGCTACAACATGCGGAATCGGGGCCCTTTATAAAGAGCACCATCGTAACTGCTCTACTAACCAACTGGAAACCTAACGTCGCCCTGAGCGAAGTCGAAGCGCGACGAACATTTCACCCCCGTACCCCACCGTCTCTGCGGTGGGGTACGGCGAAAGCTCAAGAAATCCCCATGGACCCACCCCACCACCCCTTCTGATCCGCCCCGCAATTCTCCAGTCGTCGGCCCCTGCCTTTTTTTCACTCGGGAGATAACTGCGTCATACCCTGTTTTTTTTCATCATGCGTGGTACGACGCATTCGGCGTTGGTATCAACTCAATCGCCGTCGCACGACTTTTTTGACTTTGACATACACCTTGCACCAACAAAAAGCCGCCCGGCACAGGCCGGACGGCTGACATGACCCTTGTCGTCACTCTTACAACAGCGAAAGGTACCGCTCGATTTCGTAGTCGGTCACGTTGATGCGGAACTGATCCCATTCCTTCCGCTTATTCTCAATCAGTTTCTCAAAAATGTGATCGCCCAACGCCTCGCGAGCGATCGGCGAGGCTTCAAATGCCGCCAGCGCTTCCGGCAGCGAACCCGGCAACGCATCAATCTTCATCTTCTTTTTTTCGTCAGCCGACATCCGGAAAATATTCTGCTCGATCGGCTTGGGCAGCTCGTACCCCTTCTCGATCCCCTCGAGCCCGGCCGCCAGCATGCAGGCAAACACCAGGTACGGGTTAGCGGCAGGATCGGGCGAGCGCAACTCGATGCGCGTCGCTTTCTCTTTGCCCACACGATACATCGGCACGCGCACCAGGCTCGACCGGTTGCGCTGACCCCAGCCGATATACACCGGCGCCTCATACCCCGGCACCAGACGCTTGTACGAATTCACCCACTGGTTCAGCACCAGCGTGATTTCCCTGACATGCGCCAGGACGCCGGCGGTGAACTGTCGAGCCGTCTTGGACAGATGATACTCCGCCTTGGCGTCGAAAAACAGATTCTTGTCACCCTTAAACAGCGACATATGGCAGTGCATGCCCGAACCGTTCTGTCCGAAAATCGGCTTCGGCATGAACGTCGCATACAGCCCGTTCGCCACCGCCACTTCTTTGACAATGGAACGATAGATCTGCACAAAATCCGCCATCACCAGCGCTTCCTGATACTTCAGATCGATCTCATGCTGGCTCGGCGCCACTTCGTGGTGTGCGCACTCCACCGGAATGTCCATCAGCTCAAGCGCATTGACCGTCTTGGTCCGGACCTGCGTCCCGGTATCGACCGACTGGTAATCGAAATACCCGTCCCGATCGATGATCTCCGGACCTTTTGAGTCCTTGAAGTAGAAGTACTCGCATTCCGGCCCCACAAAAAGGTTCCAGCCCTTCGCTTCAAGCTTCTTCAGATTGCGCTTCAGCACCCAGCGCGGATCGCCGTCATACGGATCGCCGCTCGGCGTCTGAATGTCACAGAACATGAGTCCGACTTTTTCGCCGGCCACATCCCACGGCATGATGCGGAACGTCCGGGGATCAGGAATTGCCATTAGATCCGATTCATCGATTCGGGCAAACCCCTCAACCGATGAACCGTCAAACCCCTGTCCTTCTTCCAGCACCTGCTCGATCTCCGAGCGGGTGATGTCCATCCCTTTGATGCGGCCAAGAATATCAGTCAGGCAGAGCCGGACATACCGGACTTCGCCTTCGTCGATCAACCGCAGTACATCTTCTTTGGTCTTGGTCACTGATTTATCTCCCTTTGCCGGTTTAGTATTCGTATTTACGAATGAACGAAGCCTCTAATCTATTTCCCGCGAAAATGTCTGCAACACTAAAATCGGGCCCCGTGTTCGCGGAAACCGTGCTTTCTTCGCCGAATCCGATCGATTTTGTTCAGTCGATCTTCAGCGAAATCGTAAGTGCAGAGGTTGTCGGTACGAGCTGACGGTACTGTACTCCGGCCATATCGAAAATCCGCCGGGCCGCAACGAACTTAACGTCGTCGGCATATTTATCGGACAGAAAGACCACCGCCTTAATACCGACCTGAACGATCAATTTTGCACATTCGTTGCAGGGGAATAAGGATACATACAGACTCGCCCCATCCAGATCCGGCTTGTTCGAGGCGTTGGTGATCGCGTTCATCTCGGCGTGGCAGACATATGGGTATTTCGTATCCAGAAAATCCCCCTCGCGTGACCAGGGAAGCAAATCATCGGAACAGCCGACCGGGAACCCGTTATACCCGATACCGATAATCCGCTTCGTCTTGTTGACGATGCAGGCGCCAACCTGCGTCGAGGGATCCTTGGACCGCCTGGCGGATAACTGCGCCACCGCCATGAAATATTCGTCCCAACTAATGTAATCTGTCCGTTTGCCCGTCATGGGCCGTAAGGATATATCGTTCTCCCCCTTCGCGAAAGTGAAAAGTACACCCAAATCGAGGCAATCTTCGATCTCTATAACCCACAAATAGCCAGCAGGTTACAGGACGCCGCCGAACCCGCGTCCGGCATGAAACCAATTGCCCACCGCGCATCGGCCCCATATACTACGGACGGAAGAGGATGCCGTCTGGTGGCGGTCCCGGCCTTCAAAGCCGAGCGTGGGGCGATCGCATCGTCCTTGGTAGGTTCGATTCCTACCCCTTCCGTGTTTAATAACCAAAGGATGTCTGTCATGAATAAATCAACTCCCGTCTCAGCACTCCTCGGAGTGTTTCTTCTCATTTGTCTGTTGGCAAACGCTGCCCCCTTTGCGCAGAAACCCGGCCTCTTCACCACCGAGATCACCGCCGTGACCTCTGACGCTCTCGTCATTCACGGCTGGCTCACCTTTACCCCCGACAAACCGAAAGCACCCCTCGTCGTCCTGCTCCCCATGCTCGGCAACGACCACACCAGCTACGACGATCTCGTGCAGGTTCTCATTGAAAAGTCGCTGCTCGCCAAGCAACCGGTTCCCTATATCCTGGCTGTCGATATGCGCGGACACGGCAAATCTACTAAGAAAGGGAGCACCACGTTGTCGGCCGAGAGTATGGCTGTCGAGGAATTTGTCAAATGCCCGATCGATGTCGCCTCGATCATTCGGACCGCAGTTCACGACACCGCCTGTCACATCGACTCGACCGATATCCGCGTCATAGGAGCGTCCATAGGTGCCAACACTGCCGCCCTCTTGACCCAACAACTCCCCGGCGTGACCAGGATCGTGCTCTTATCACCCGGCGAAGCATACCGCGGCCTGAAACCGACTGACGCGCTGAAAACATTCCACGGAAACACAATGCTCGTGGCCTCTGATAAGGATGAGTATTCCTTCGCTTCGGTCACGTCGATTGCCAAGTTAGTTCCCTCGGCCAAACTGCTGACATATGCAGGCGACCGTCACGGCACCGACATTACCAATCAGCTTCCCGACGCCATGTCGGCCGTCGCAACCTGGGTATTGCAGAAGTAATGTTGTTGTCGCCGATTCGTGTGTCATTCCGGACCTCTGGTCCGGAATCCATGAGTCTTGTTGGTCAGGCTTCACCATCCATTCGAACAAGAAGCCTGACATCGTCGGACTCTTCTGTAGGGCAGAACCCATCTTCCATTGAACAAGGGTTCTGCCATCTTCTCTCTTAGTGCTTGATGCCCCTCCGAGCCGCCGCCCTGAGCGGAGACGAAGGGCGACGACAATCGTGCCCCGACTACATAACCATACTCATTGCGAGGAGCGCTCCCCCTCTCTTGTCATTGCGAGGCGCGCTTCGCGCCGTGGCAACCTCATACCTCTCGTCCTTCGACGATTGACTATCATGGCGCCACAATTGCGGTGCCGGAAGCGTCGGGCTGAGCGAAGTCGAAGCCCGATGGGGGTTTTTACCCTCCCCTGGATGCCATGAGTTCACAAACGAAGTGCAACACCTTATTAAGGTGTTGGTATGGGACAAAGATATGAGCAGATCAGTATTGAAGAGTGATGTGAGATTGCCCGATTATATGCCGCGGGAGCCTCGCTCCGGCAAATTGCTACTCTCTTTCCCCGTCGCCCAAATCAAGCATGCTCGTCCCTTCAGCATACTCTTTCGATTTGACGGAGGTGAGGCGTAACAATTTCTGGGTGACATCCCGAATGCGCATCGCCGATACTTCGATCGTCTTCAACTTCGCCTGCAACTCCGGATCAAGATCGGCGCGCTTGAGCAGAAGCAACTGGACGTTGCCGAGTATAGCCGTCAGCGGATTGTTGATTTCATGATTCACTGTCACGGCCAGTTCGATGATCGCACTCAGCCGCTCTTTGTCGAGCATCTCTTTCGAGATCCCGCTCTCCTTTACCAGGCCGTCGGCAATGACATTCAACGCCACCGCGCCGCTGAATGCCTCCAGAAAGTAATCTTCCGAGATGAGCTTATGCTCACTGTCCTGCAGGCCAATGACGGCGCCGAAAATCGTCTTGCCGTGTCGTAGCGGCAAAGTAAACGATTGCGCCGGGGCATCGCCCCCGAACGACAGATAGGCCGAGGTCAGTCCCCGCTCGTGGCGAAGCGTGGCGAAAAGCGATTTTTCCAGGGACAACAGCGTCTTCCGGTGAGCATCGTCGACCGCATGGGTCACCGACAACGAAATCTCGAATCCTTCTTTCCAGAGATAGACGGCCGCCGCCGACAGCCCGACCAGCGCCGAGGCTTCCGCCAGCGCCGTGGCAACTGTCTGCTTCAGCTCGTCTCCGCGGACGCCGCTTATAGTCAGGGCGCGGAGGATTTCGAACCGGTCGCGGTGGGTATTATCTTGATGGTCAGCCATGCCTTATCCGACTAAAGCAAACAGTATGCGCTATCTGAATGTATCTTTCCGACGCGAGTACAATTGGAGTACGTCGGAAAATACCCACTCGCCAACGACTTAGCCAGCCCTTTTTGCTGTGCTTTTCCTGCCCACTCCCCCGTAACCCGCTTTTGCCTGCACTCCGGTTCACAACCGCACATTCAGTTGACAAGGGAACGACCCGCCTGTATCCTTGTTGTTCTCTTTTCGGGACTTGGAGGCCCGCTTTAGCATGCTGGATGAAATGGTTCGGGATAAGTGTGGCGTATTTGGCATCTTCGGTTCACCCCGTGCAGCCGAATTGACCTACCTCGGCCTCTACGCCCTGCAGCACCGTGGACAGGAATCCGCCGGTATCGTTTCTTCCGAGGACGGCGCTTTCCATCTGCACAAAGGGATGGGGCAGGTATCTGAAGTCTTCGCCGACCAGTCGAAAGTCGATCGACTCGTAGGCAAGATCGCCATCGGCCATACCCGCTACAGCACCACCGGCGCCTCGTCACTTATAAATATCCAGCCCTTCCTGATCACCAACCGCTCCAGCAATCTGGCCGTTGCTCATAACGGTAACCTGACCAATGCAGTCGAACTGCGAAACAGACTCGATGGTAAGGGCTCGATCTTTCAGACCACTTCCGATACCGAGATCATCCTCCACCTCGTGGCCACGTCGAAGAAAAAGACCAAGATGGATCGGATCTGCGACGCCCTCAAAACCGTCCAGGGCGCCTTCTCGCTCCTGTTCCTGACCGAGAACTCCATTGTCGCCGCCCGCGATACGTTTGGTTTCCGCCCGCTGGCGCTGGGCAAGCTGGGCGATACGTATATCGTGGCTTCCGAGACCTGCGCTTTTGATATCATCGGCGCGAAATATATCCGCGACATCGAGCCTGGTGAGGTGCTCGAAATCACCGCTCGTGGTCTGGAGTCGCACTTCCCGATGAAAAAGACCAAGCACGCGTTCTGCATCTTTGAGTACATCTACTTCTCGCGACCTGATTCCAAAGTCTTTGGCGAGAACGTCGACAAGGTCCGCCGCCGCCTCGGGCGGCTGCTGGCTCGCGAGCACCCGGTCGACGCCGACATCGTCATCGGCATTCCCGACTCCGCCAATACGGCCACCCTCGGGTACGCCGAGGAATCCGGCATCCGGTTCGAAATCGGCTTGATTCGCAACCATTACGTGGGACGGACATTTATCGACCCGCATCAGAAGATTCGTGATCTCGACGTGAAGCTGAAATTCAACCCGGTCAAGGGCGTGCTCGACGGCAAACGCGTCGTCGTCGTCGATGACTCCATCGTCCGAGGCACGACCTCCAAGAAACTGGTCAAGATGCTGCGCGAGGCGGGTGCCAAAGAAATTCACCTGCGCATCACCTCACCGCCGATCCTCTCCCCCTGCTTCTTCGGCATCGACATGCCCACCCGGAAGGAATTGATCGCCGCCAACATGAGCGTCCCGGAGATTGAGAAATATCTGGGCGTTGACTCTCTGCGCTACTTGTCGCTTGAGGGGATGTTGTCCATGCCCTCGCTGCCCAACACCACCTTCTGTCACGGCTGCTTTTCAGGCAAATATCCGCTGAAAACGCCGGAGATTAACGGCAAGCATCGACTGGGCATCAAGGAATAGCGCCACCTATTTGTCGGTAGCGATTGTGCGACGATGGTTTGAGCTCTTTCGTTACAATTGTACCAATTGTCGAATGATCGCCGTCACTACTCGACAATCGCCTCCTTGCCGTGTATACTAAGTATATGAGGTCACTCCCATACACGCTCCTCCTCAGCTTTCTCCTCATCACTGCCGGACACGCCCTTGATCTCGACTCCCTCCTCGTCAAATCCGTGGGCGGACAGACCGCCTACGAGCGCCTTAGCGTCATGACCTCGTACACGGCGGAAGGCACGGTCTCCATCAATGGCACGCCCGGTACTTTCACCGAGTTATTCGTCCCGCCGTGGAATTTCTATCTCGAAATTGACCTCGGCGCGTTCAGGATCACCCAGGCTTGCGACGGCCGGGACTACTGGCAGCGCGATCAGAACGGCAGCGTGACCTCCGTCAACGGCGTCGAACTGAAAAATTTGATCGAACAGGTATACTTCGAATCCTACGCCTACCTCTTCCCGCAACGTATGCCCGGCTCGATCCGTTTTGTGGGTGATTCCACCTACCAGGGCTCGCCATGCCATATGATCGACATCACACCCGCCGGCGGCGATACCGTGCGTGTCTATTTCGACGTCGCCACCGGCCTGCGACGCGCCGTGATCGGTCACCTGGACAACACCGAGGTGTCCACGACCCTTGACGATTACAGGTCCGTTCAGGGTGTGCTCATGCCATTCCGGTCGACCGCCGTATCCGTTGGTGCGCCCCTCTCTTCCATTTTTCAGGTCACCCAGGCCCAGTTTAACACGCCGGTTGACACGGCTCTCTTTCGTCGCCCGGGAAGAGCCCTGCAGGATTGTCGCTTTCCCGATGGCCAATCCCGCTTGCGCATTCCCTTCACGATCCGCAACGGCCAGATTTACGTCCCCGTCACTCTGAACGGTTCCACCCGGCTTGTGCTCATCCTCGACTCCGGAGCTTCGTCCAATATCTTCCACGATCCGGCCGTCGCCACCCTCAACTTGCCTCAAGTTGCTTCCCAGCACGCCAAGGGCGTGACTGACTGGAAGGAAGTCGCCCTGATTCGCGTCGATTCGCTCGCGATCGGCGAACTGCGGCTGTTCAATCAGATCGGCGGACGAATGGACTTGAGCGGGATCGGCTCCGACGACCCCTCGGGCATCCCCTTCGGCGGCCTGCTCGGCTACGATTTCCTCTCCCGTTTTCCCGTCATGATCGACTACCCCGACTCTTCGTTGGTCGTCTTTGATCCCGATAGCTTCGTGCCTCCCGCCGGCGGAACGGAAATACCGTTTCAACTCACGCTGCAGGTGCCTACGGTCAAGGCCAGTGTCAACGGCGTGCCCGGCGACTTCATCATCGACCTGGGTAATGCCTTTGGACTAATCTTGCACCAAGCCTTCTCGACCAGACCGGAGATAATGAAGTCGATTCCCAACCGCGAACGTGTGCCCGCGACTATATCCGGAATCGGCGGCGGACTCAACGCCAGGTCCTTCACCGTCGACTCACTCGTCATCGGTGATTCCATTCACCTGACGAGCGTGCAGGTCATGGCAACCGAATCGACGAGCGGAATGGCCGGTTCAGCAGACCTGGCAGGAAACATCGGCAATCAGGTATTGCGGAGTTTTAAGGTCCTGTTTGATTATTCTCATGAACGACTCTTCCTTTATCCTGCCGATACAAAACTGTAAGACTTGACATGGGTTACAAAGTTTGGGATCATTCATCTGTAACGGCTGCTTCGACAGCGCGCATAAGGAGAGTATGTTCTTGTCTAGTTTGAAGATACCCACCCTCGTCGGAGCCTTCGCCCTCCTCGCCGCACTGTCCGGCCAGTTACTCGCCCAGGACACCTTGTCAAATGACTATCAGTTCACCCGACGCCATCAGGCGGGCATTCGAATCGGCGGCTGGGCCAATCTCGGCGAATCCCCCCGCTCCATCATCGAGAACCCCAATACCTATGTCGAGACTGATTTCAACGGCGGTAGTTTCTACATCGAAGGATACTACGCACACCGCTTCAGCCGAATGCTGATGGGCGAGATCACATTGGGCGTCGTAAACCGTGGCGATGTCACTATTGCCGACGGCACGGATGTTTTCTACGGCAGCCTCCTGATCTATCCGATGACCATACGGGCCAAAATCTATCCCATCGCCGGCGGCCTCGGCTCAGTATTCCCGTATTTCACTGCCGGCGGCGGATTCTACTATGCCAAGCATAACATTCAGTTCTATGAGTCCAGTTACTACTACAGCTACGTTAACACATCATCCGAAACGAAATTCAATTACGTCCTCGGCGGCGGTGTCGACATCCCGCTCGCCAGCATGATCGGCCTGGAAGTGGCCGGTCAGTATCTCCCCGTGAATTTCTCGGACCCCATTATTGACATTAAGGATTACAGCGCGCTGACCATCACCGTCGGCGTCAAATATCTGTTTTCGTCATTCAAGAAGAGCGACGATAGATCAAGGAGAGGAAGATGAAAGTAGGAATCAACGGTTTTGGACGGATCGGGCGTCTCGTACTCAAAGCCGCTCGCGGAACAAACATCGAAATAGTCGGCATCAACGACATAACCGACGCCAAAACACTTGGCCATTTGCTGAAATACGACTCCATCCACGGTCGGTATCCGGGTGAAGTGAAAGTCGATGGTACCAATCTCGTGGTCGATGGTAAAGCGATCCCGGTGCTCTGCGAAAAGGACCCGGCCAAACTCCCTTGGAAACAACTCGGCGCCGATATCATTCTCGAATGCACCGGCAAATTCACGACCAAGGAAGATGCCTCCAAGCATATTACCGCCGGCGCGAAGAAAGTACTCATCTCCGCCCCGGCCAAGGGCCACGACGGCACCTTCATCCTCGGCGTCAACTCCGATAAGTACGATAAAGCCAAACACGACGTCGTCTCGATCGGTTCCTGTACCACCAACTGCCTTGCTCCAGTCGTGAAAGTACTGCTCGACAACTTCGGCATCCAGAAGGGTTTCATGACCACCATCCATGCCTACACCGCCGACCAGCGGCTGCAGGATGCTCCGCACAAAGATCTCCGACGCGCCCGTGCCGCCGCCATGTCGATGGTCCCCACTACTACCGGCGCCGCGAAGGCGATCTCGGAAGTACTGCCCGAAATGAAGGGAAAACTCAACGGTCTGGCCATCCGCGTCCCCACTCCGGATGCCTCACTCGTCGACCTGGCCGTCATTCTCGAAAAAGAAGCGACCGTCGAACAAATCAACGCCGCCATGAAGAAAGCCGCCACCAGTGGCCCGCTGTCGCAGACGCTGGAATATACCGAAGACCCGATCGTCTCCATCGATATCGTCGGCAATCCGCACGGTTCCGTTTTTGACGCCGGCATGACTTCGGTCCATGGCAATTTGGTCAAAGTCTTCGCTTGGTACGATAATGAATGGGCTTTTTCCTGCCGCATGGTCGACATGCTCCGCATGATGCTCTAAGGGGAGGTCAAGATGAACAAAGTCACTGTTGCTGATATCAACTTTCGCGGCCGCAAAGTGCTCGTCCGGGTCGACTTCAACGTCCCGCTCGACAAGAGCGGACAGATCACCGACGATCGCCGTATCCGCGAGGCATTGCCGACCATTCAGAAGATCATGAATGACGGCGGCAAAGTGATCGCCTGCTCGCACCTGGGCCGCCCCAAGAGCGGACCGGATCCGTCGTTTTCGCTTCGCCCGGTTGCCAAGCGCCTCGGCGAGCTGCTCGAAAAAACCGGTGCAGTTTGCTGAAGACTGCATCGGCCCGGAAGCGGCCAACGTCGTCGACAAGATGAAAAACGGCGACTGTATCCTTTTGGAGAACCTCCGCTTCCATCCGCAAGAAGAAAAGAACGACCCGGAGTTCGCCAAGAAACTGGCTTCGCTGGCGGATATTTACGTCAACGACGCTTTCGGCTCGGCCCATCGCGCCCACGCTTCAACGGAGGGCGTGACGCAATATTTCAGTCAGTCGGTCGCCGGATTCCTTATGGAAAAGGAACTCCGTTACCTGGGCAAAGCCGTCAGCGACCCCAAGCGCCCCTTTGCCGCCATTCTCGGCGGTGCGAAGATCTCCGGCAAGATCGACGTCATCCAGAACCTGCTGAGCAAAGTCGACATGCTCTTCATCGGCGGCGGCATGGTCTTCACCTTCTCAAAGGCGATGGGCTACCCCATCGGCGATTCTCTGCTCGAAGAAGATAAGGTCGCGCTCGCCAAACAGACGATTGACGCCGCCAAGCGGGCCAACGTCAAGATCTTCTTCCCCACCGATGCTGTCATCGCGTCGGAGATTTCCGACACGGCCCAAACGAAGGTCGTGCCTATCGACAAGATTCCAGACGGAATGAAGGGACTCGACATCGGCCCCGATACGATCAAACTGTTTTCGAAAGAGCTGTCCAACGCCGGCACCATCGTCTGGAACGGCCCGATGGGCGTCTTCGAAAACAAGCCGTTTGCGAACGGCACCCTGGCCATCGCCAAATTGCTGGCAGATCTCACGGCCAAAGGCGCCGTTACGGTTGTCGGAGGCGGTGACTCCGCGGCCGCCGTTGCGCAGGCTGGACTGGAAAACAAGTTGACCCACATCTCTACCGGCGGCGGCGCGTCACTTGAATTCCTCGAGGGCAAGACCCTCCCGGGGGTGGCGGCCCTCACTGACCATACGGCGGTAAAGGTCTGATATGCGCCAGAAGATTATTGCCGGCAACTGGAAAATGAACGGCACTCCCGCCGAGACGGAAACGCTGATCGGCAGACTTGTCGCCGGTCTGGCTGCTCCTCCCAAGGCGACAGCCGTCATCTGCCCGCCGTACATCTCTCTCCCCACGGCCGCTAAGCTTTTGGTCAATAGCCGGATAGCTTTGGGCGCTCAGGATATGTCCGAGCACGAGAAGGGCGCCTTTACCGGTGACATCTCCGCCCCCCTGCTCTTGACAGTCGGGGTGACCTACGTTATCTTGGGCCACTCTGAACGGCGGCAGTACCACGCTGAGACGGATCAGCTGGTAAATGCTAAGGCTAAGACGGCCTTTCGCTTCGGGCTCACACCGATCATCTGCGTCGGCGAGACCCTGAAGGAACGCGAGGCCGGGAAAACGGAAACGGTGGTCACCAGTCAGATTCGCGGATCCTTGGATGGATTCTCCGCCGATGATCTCCGCAAAACCGTAATCGCTTATGAACCGGTCTGGGCTATCGGCACGGGACGTGTCGCCACACCGGAACAGGCCGAGGCAGTTCACAAGCTGATCAGAGATTTGGTGACGAAGTCACACGGCAGTCTCGCCGACCAGGTGCCGCTTCTGTACGGCGGTTCGGTGAAAGGCGACAACGCCAAGGGATTGCTGGCTCAGCCGAATATCGACGGCGCCCTCGTGGGCGGTGCGTCACTGGTGGCTGAGGACTTTTTGAAAATACTCGGTTCGGTATAGATGGAGGTTTCCAGTTGTTTGTTTCTTGGGTCATCTTTCATGTGATCGTCTGCATTGCTCTCGTATTGGTGGTATTGATGCAGTCATCAAAGGGCGAAGGTCTGGCCGGCTCGGCCTTTTCGAGCGGCGTTTCCGGAGCGGTCTTTGGAGGCCGCGGTGCGGCGACCTTCCTCTCCAAGTCCACCACGATACTTGCGGTCGTGTTCTTCCTCAATTGCGGCGCTCTGGCCTACATGTCCGCGCAGCGGAGCGGCGTGTCTACCGGCACGACAGCCACTGATTCGGCGGTAACACGCCAAGCCCAGAGAGCGGTGGAGGCAGAGCAGCAGCGTCAGCAGCAGGCGGATCAGCAGAAGACCGACGCGGCTCAACCGGCAGCACCCTCGACCACGCCGATCGACACGACGAAGTAAGACCGTTTGTTCCGAAGGCTGACCATCGACACCTCGTCAGTCCAACGGCGCAGATGACTAGCGGAAGTGGTGGAACTGGTAGACACACTATCTTGAGGGGGTAGCGGAGCAATCCATGCGGGTTCGAGTCCCGCCTTCCGCAGAAATAACAAACCGCCGGACGGCCTCGCCCGGCGGTTTCTACATTTGTGGTCCCAGTGTTTTCCCCGACCCCGATCATGTCACGCCACTCATTGCGAGGACCCTGAGCGGAGCCGAAGGGGACGAAGCAACCTCAAATGCCTCGTTCCACCCGCCCTTCCCTCGTCGCACTAATCGTCCGTCACTGTCATCGCGAAGCTCGCTTCCCTTTCTGCGTCATCCTGAATCATTCTCATGATTCAGGATCTCAGTGTCCACTGTTCTTTCATCCAAGCCATCGCGAGGCTCGTTTCGAGCCGTGGCGATCCTTCAGTCAATTCTCTCTGATGGTCATCCAAACAATCGATATCACTCAAAGCAAACGACGTCGCGCTGCGTCACCCTGAGCGCAAGTCAAAGGGTGCGTCTTCGCTGGTAGGTCAGTAGAACAAGTAGGGCGGACCCCATTTTCAAATTATCAGGGGGTCCGCCAGATGCAATGTCGAAAGGAGGAGATGGCAAACCCCTTGATAAAGGGAAAATGGGGTTTGCCCTACGGGATCATCGCAGCTGCCTCTTGCTCACTCTCAGTTGGGGTGAGGGTCAGTGAGAATATATTACCGTGGTGTCAGGCCCCCATGCCTGACACAACTCCTCTCGTAGGTCAGGATCCCCGCTTCTGAGCGGGTGATCCTGACGCTCTTTTTTCGTATGACTTGGAGTCACCGTAGACGCTCATCGCCCAGCCGTCGCACGGAGCCTAACATCCCGTCGCACTGAGCGAAGTCGAAGTGCGTCGATCAGTCCAATCACCCATCACCTACCCGCGTGCGCAGGTATGGCAAGTGCGCATCACCCCAACTGCTCGACCAGATAATTCTGCAATCCCATCTGCTTGATCTGATCAACCTGCGCCTCCAGCCAGTCCAGATGCCGCTCCTCATCCTTCAGAATCGACTCCAGCATCTCGCGCGTTCCATTGTCACCGAGGTCCATGGCCTGCTTGATTGCCGCGTTGTACGATTTCACCGCCCCGGTCTCGTCGGCCCGGTTGTCTTCCATCTGGTGCGGAATCTCCGGCGCAATCTTGATCTGATTGAGCTTGCTGACAATCGGCATCCCCTCCAGGAAGATTATCCGCCCGATCAGCTTTTCGGCATGTTTCATTTCGTCGATCGCCTGTTTCTCGATGTTCTTGTGCAGTTTCTCGTACCCCCAGTTGGCACACATCTCCGAATGAACCATATACTGATTGATCGCCGTCAGTTCTTCGGCGAGCAGAATATTGAGGGTGGCTATGATGTGATCGTTTCCCTTCATACGTCATCTCCTTTATCTCGCAGTTCCGGACTATGTGCGCAACATGGAGCGCGCTGCCCGTGTACGATCAGTATATCCCCGACCTCCGTGGGTGTCAAGACCGTTCGGCGAGGAAATTCATCCCCGTTACCCGACAGTCCGGGAAAGTCTTGCATGATTGTGGGTCAGAACGTAGATTATCAATGAGATTGCTGTAGTAACTCGATGCATGCGGAGCGCGTCATGATAACAACAAACCGATTCACCAGAATTCTCCTGACTGCTCTGTGTCTGTTTCTCTGGCCCGTGACCGCCACTACCGCCACCGACGAAGTCGTGACTTCAAATTGGCCCAGCCCTATCCCCACTCTCGGCTATCCGCAATTCGTAAACTACGGCTCCGCTAACACCCATTGGATACGCCTATCCAACCCCGAGCCGATCGCACTCGAGATTGTCTCAATCACGCCTCTCGAAACCAATTACTCTTCCGAGTCCTGGCTGTCGGTATCGCCGACCGCCCTCTCTATCCCGCCGACCTCTTCAGACTCGTTCTCCCTGACTATCACGGCCACACCGTATTTTACAGCGGGCTCAAATTGGTGGCTCAATGGGCGGGTGCTGTTGCATACACCCGGGAACACCGTGGAATCGACATATGTCAACATAATCGACTATGTGGTCACCGATACCGTAGTCGGCTTGTTCTTTGATACACTGGTCACTTGCGGAGTGAGCCTCGTGGTCGACAATCATGGCAATTTGGGCGGCATGGGCAAGGGGGGCGTCAATATGGATTTTACCGGGGTTGGCGAGTGCAATCCGGAAGCCGACGTCTACCTGTTTGACGGTGGGCCGATTGTGATTCGTAAGAATGGCTCCGACTACGTATACGCCAATGGCCTCTATCAGGACGGCTTCGAAGCCGACCAGGCTTGGAAACCGATTGCCGGAACCTCGGCTGGAAGTTCTGCGGGATTGTATTACAACAGTTTCTTTACTGGCACAATGGTCAACAGAGACACCTCTATCGGGATCAATATTCACTATTACGCGCCAACGGGCGGGGGCGACAGTTGCGACTTCATATTCCAACAGATGAAGGTATTCAAAATGACTCCCGGTACCTTTACTGGCGTGACGATTGGTCAGGCGATAGACTGGGATATCTGGTCCGATCTTGGAGCGAACCACAACTTGAATCGTACCGGCGTCTCCTTGGACGGCTTCGTCTACCAGCACGGACTGGATTCCGGCAGTGTGTCCGGCTGCAATCCCGATTCAGGCCGCTTCGGCGCACAGGTTATGCTCGGCTACTATACGGTATCTGATAGTCTCTTAAGCTCAGGGGTCGTGCGGCATGAAGGAGTCGGGTCTTATATTCAGTTTACCGACAGCGTGATGAAGTACGATACCCTCTCGGAAAATGCCGAGGCGGCATGGTATTGGAATGAGATGGCTAATCCTGGTTTACAATCCCAGTCGGGTATCCATGACTTCTCTTCCGTGTCCAGTTTCGTTTTCAACAACACGCTCTCAAGCGACGACACACTCACCTGCTGGTCGGTGTTGACGACCGTAAGAAGCGGCACTCTTACAGATCTGGAAGAGAACCTCTCTGCGGCAACGAGCTGGTTTTACACGTATCTGCGTCCGTTCCCATGCGGCTGCTGCATCGGCGACGTGGGGAACGTCGACAACTCTTTTGATGACGGCGTCGATATCGGCGATCTCACAGCGCTGATCAACAACTTGTTTGTCACCTTCGAGCCTATTCCCTGTCCTAGTGAGGCAAACTGCGATGGCGACCTTCAAGGCAACATCGATATCGGCGACTTAACAGCCCTCATCGAGCACCTTTTCATGACCTTCACTCCCTTGCCGATTTGCGGAGGATGCTGACAGCCTCGATAAAACGATACGACAACGGGCCAACCGGCCCCTCATGACGCACCATCCCCCGCCTTGACCAATTCGGGATTTGTCGTATATTACCTTCAATACTCGCCGAGCGTACCTGATATGCGTCTCTTGTAACTGGGGTGGTTGACATGTTCGTCCGAATTCTCCTTTGCCTGTTTATCCTCGCGTCGTCCCTCTCTGCCACAACCTACTGGCAGGTGACCTTCTCCTATGATCCGACCGGCCTCCGCGTCGACGAGATCACCCCGATTGCACCCATGCAGAAAACCCCGTCTACGCCCGGCCTCGCCGGAGCCCCGGCGGTAATCACCTACTCGGCCCAGTGGCAGGATGCCGCAAGTCAGCTGCTCTATCAATCAGATATCAAGCTCCCCATCGGCGTCCGCCAGGTATTTGAGACCAACACCCCTTGCGTCGCCAGCGTCCCGGAATCCGGCGTCTTTGTCGTTCGCGTCGCGGGGCCGGATGACCGCTCTGCACAGCCCGCCACCCTCAAACTCGAACGTCGCGATATCGCCTACCATGGCATGCCATCTCAGGTACTCCCCACGGCGTTTCAGCCGTCGGTGCAGTCATTGCCGATATCACGGATTTCTACCGCCGCGGCCGCGCTCGCCGGACCGGTCGGCGTCACCAAAATTCGCAACACCGGTCCCGACGGCAACCGTTTGGTAATCGTGATCATGGGCGACGGGTATACGGCGGCCAACCTCACCGCCGGGTCCTTTACCACCGCAGCCAATACAATGGTCAATGCCTTCGTCGGCAAGGTGCCGTGGGATATTCTCTTCGCCGGTACCAACGTCTATCGCGTCGACGTTGAAAGCAATCAGCAGGGGTCGGACAACGATCCCCAGGGGACGTTCAAGGACACTTATCTCAACTCATCGTTCTACACCAACAACATTGCCCGCCTTCTCGCGCTCGATGGCACAGGATACAACCGGGCGTACAGTGCCGCCAATACGCTCGTTGGTGCGGGAGTCTGGGATTACATCATCGTTATGGTCAACTCGACCACCTACGGCGGCTCGGGCGGGTCGATCGCCGTCTCCTCGGTACACTCGCTGGCACCGGAGATTGTCCTCCATGAGACCGGACACACATTCTGCGGCCTGGCCGACGAATACACCGACGCTTACCCCGGATTTCCACCGGGCGACGGCGAGCCCAATGTCGATTACGATTTCTCCGGTCCTTCGCTCAAGTGGAACGCCTGGGTGGCACCCGGGACTCCATTGCCGACCCCCGACAACTCGACCTACAACAATGTCGTCGGCGCCTTCCAGGGAGCCCGTTATCTCACCACCGGCATCTACCGCCCGATGCGGACCTGCCTCATGAAGACGCTCAGTGTTCCTCTCTGCACAATCTGCAAGGAGCAGCATGTCCTGGAATATCTCGCCCTGACCAGCTTCGCGGACTCCGTACTGCTTTCCGGCGGCCCCGGCACGTATCTGGTCAACTCAACCGGCAAGTTGTTCGGCATCATTCCGTCGCCCATCACCGGGGCCGCTTACTCCTGGACTATTGGCGACTCCGCGGTAACCGGCGCCCATGCGGCAACCCTGCAGTTTACCGGCGACATGATGGCGGCTCGGGGAAAAACCAGCGGCGTGCTGACTCTGAAAGTGACCTATCCGTCGCCGCTCATCCGCCTGGCTTCCCCACAGGAGACCTATAGCTGGAATGTGCTGGCTGACTGCAATGATAACGGCATTCGCGACGACGCTGACGTTGCCTTCGGTACTTCGCTCGACGTCAACGCTAACGGCATTCCTGACGAGTGTGAATCGGGATGCTGTTGTATCGGCGACGTCGGCAATGCCGATTGCGACGCTACGCAGACGGTGGATATCGGTGACCTAACCACGCTCATCAACAACCTGTTTATCACTTTTACGCCGCTTTGCTGTCCGCAGGAGGCTAACATTGACGGTGTCGGCGGTGTGGATGTCGGCGACTTGACCGCCCTGATCAATACGCTCTTTATTACCTTCGCCCCGCTATCCGCCTGCGGTTGCCCGTAAAAGCCGGAACCGAGGCTGGGAATCGCCGGATTCGATATTCGGCGAGATGCCATTTCAAGAGCGTTCCGTCGCGCACTTAGTGAGCCGTAAATGAAAAGCACCTTTCTCGAAGAGCTGGCGCGCCGGGTCTTGGTCTGTGACGGCGCCATGGGGACGATGTTGTATGACCGAGGGGTTGGCTTTGATGTTTCCATTGATTCGATCTGTCTGACCTCCCCCGAACTGGTCAGATCAATTCATCGCGAATACATTGCGGCAGGCGCCGACGTGATCGAGACAAACAGTTTCGGCGCCAACACGATCCGCCTCGAGGTCCACGGCCTGGCCGACCGCACGAAAATCATCAATCGAACAGCAGCTTCCCTTGTCCACGAGGCCCGTGAGGAGATCGGGCGCAACATCTTCGTCGCCGGCGCAATCGGCCCGACCGGCAACTCGCTCGCACCCCTTGATCCTGTCAGGCACGACCAGATCCGCGACGCTTATGCTCATCAGGTCGAAGGCCTGCTCGAGGGAGGCGTTGACCTGTTTATGGTCGAGACTTTTTCGGATCTGATTGAAATCGGCATGGCTATCGAGTCGATTCGCAGACAATCGGCACTGCCGATTGTTGCGCAGATGACCTTTACCGCCGAACTCACCACTAGCTTCGGTACCACTCCCGAGCATTGCCTCGAGTACCTCTCCGCCCAACCGGTGGAGGTGATCGGCGCCAATTGCTCTGTCGGTCCGCACCTAATGATCCCGGTCATCGAGCGGATGGTGGCGAAAACGAAATTGCCGCTATCGGCGCTGCCCAGTGCGTCGCTGCCAACATTGGTTGAGGGTCGGCTTGTCTACGCCAACTCACCCGACGAATTCGCTCTGGCCGCCCGACAGTTTCTGGCCCTTGGCGTACGCCTCATCGGCGGTTGCTGCGGCACGACACCACAGCATATTCGCCGCCTGGTTGATCTGGTAGCCCACAGCAGGTAGGCAACAGGGCCGGCAGGCGAGATCCACTTCCGCTCAAAGATGATTACAGAGATTATCCGAGGCTAGTCGAAGCGGTCATTTGGCCGGGCGAACGATGAACCGTACGATCGTGTCACCGCGCTGACCGTAGCCGCTCAGGCTGCCGTCATCACCGAAACCGCGAGCCGCGCCAAAGAAATAATCGAGCGGCACCAGCGCCGAATCGTTTACCACGAGCGTTATCCCTTTCGCTTCCGGGTCGGCAATATAGGCGGCGTTGCCGTGAAGCGTGTCATTCCATACCTGGCGCATGACGTGGCGAAACGATGGCCCGGCGACGCCGTCGAGGTACATCCTCGCCGTATCACCTACTGCTGTCGTGAACGCATAGTGCCGTGAATCACGACTCCAACCGACCACTGCGGCTGAATCGAAAGGGCCAAACCGATTGCTGTCGACGACCGCGAAGTACGACCGACTCGTGTCCACCGCGACAAATAAGAATTGTCGCCCATCGGGTGAATATGCGGCCGGTGAAATCTCGGCGAACGGACCGAAGGCGTACTCATCCACGTGCAGAGTCACCGGAACATGCAACGAATCGTTAGTATTCACTTCGCGGTAAGAACAGTGCCGACCGTTGGCTGCAAATTGCAGATCTTCCACCCGCTCCGCCATCACCTGCTTTGAAGAATCGATGACGACGATTGAACGCCCGTCGCCTCCCCCCGCCACATACCCGATCCGACTGCCATCGTCACTGAAAGTGATCTCACGAATGCGTCGATACCCGACCACCGCCCGACCATCCTGATATAAGGAATCGCCCCCGCTGGAATCACGCGCGGCGCTATACCAGAGCTCGCGTGTCCCCGGCCGGTAAGTCGCCGCCAGCATCCGCCAGTAGGGTCCGAACATCGACGAGTCACGGATCACCCAATACGCGCTGTCATTGGCAATGCCGACATAGGCGTACGATTTCGAATCATCGGAGAAGCCGGCGATAGCGGCTGTCCGTGCAAACGTTCGGCCGGCCTGCCCGTCGATGATTGCTCGGCTACCCGCACTGTCGGTAACGAAGTAAGCTAACCGCCTGCCATCCGGACTGAATTCCGGCGGCGGGCCGACGACTCCGCCGTACGGTCCGTCGCGCCGACCGTCAACGATGACATATGCGCTTTTCCCCTCCCAGGCGCGGAAGGCAAAGTGCTTCCCGTCTTTTGAAAACACCAGTTCATCGGTGCCGTACCTGTCGAAGGCCAGATAACTGAATGGCCCCATAGTTATCGAATCGAAAACGATATACGACTGATAACTTCCCGCTCCGCTCTCCTCAAGTCCAATGAACGCCACGTGCCGGCTGTCGCTGCTGAATTTAGGAAGGAGCACCGCATCCCACATGCGACTGCGCGTTCCGTCACACCAGATATACCCTCGTTCACCCACGCTGATCCATGCGGCCAGCCGGGAACCATCCGGGCTGACACTCCCCCGCTCGGCTCCTTCGCCTGCCGGTACGACATAGGCCGGTGTCACGTCGACCACATATTGCTGACCGGGCGTCGCGGCCATCGCAGTCATTCCGCCGACCGAAACCAGTGTTATCAGGGTATGGATGTTCATCTTCTTCACGTAACTGCTTCTTTAAACAAACGCCCTCCAGTATGGAGGGCGAGTGGGAAAAACTCTACAAAAACCTTGGCGACTCAGGAGCGAGCTTCATATACGTGGCGCACGATTTCTCCTTCGGTCAGATAGAGCACGTCCTCGGCAATATTGGTTGTGTGGTCGGCAATCCTCTCCAGATGGCGCGACACGGACAGTAAAGCAATGTACGCGTCAATATGCTCCGGATGTTGCAGGATGCCCTCTTTGACTTTCCGGTACATCCCCCGGTTGATCTCGTCGACCTGATCGTCGGCCGCCCCCACCGAACGGGCGATCTCCGAATCAAGTCCGACTAACGCATCGAGGCTCTTCCGCAACATCGACTTTACGATCTCCGCCATACCGGTAAAATCAAACGGCGCGTCAACCGGCGTTTGCGCGGCCAGAGTGGTCGCTCGTTCTGCAATATTGACCGCCAGATCACCAATTCGCTCCAGGTCATTGTTGATCTTCAGGAGGGCAATGATGAAACGAAGGTCGACCGCCACCGGCTGGTGCAGGGCGAGCACTTTGAGACATTCCTCTTCGACTTCCACCTCGGCCTGGTCGACGAGGGTGTCGGCATCGATCACCTGCCGCGCCAGTTTGCCATCGCGCTGAGCGATGGCTCGGACGGCGAGATGCACGTTCTCTTCGACCTGGGCACTGAGTGAGAGAATCTTCTTCTTCAGTTTGTCGATTTCATGCTGTAAATGACGGGACATGCTATTCCTTTGTCACTGCCGGCGGGCCGATCATCCAAACCGGCCGGTAATGTAATCCTCTGTCTTCTTGATCGTGGGCTTGGTAAACATCTGGGTCGTCTCACCAAATTCGATGAGCCGCCCCTCAAAGAAAAACGCCGTGTAATCCGAGACACGCGCCGCCTGTTGCATGTTATGCGTCACGATCACGATGGTGTAATGTTTCTTCAGTTCGGCGATCAGGTCTTCGATCTTCGACGTCGACAACGGGTCGAGCGCCGACGCCGGCTCGTCCATCAGCACAACCTCCGGCCGCACCGCCAGCGCGCGCGCGATACAGAGCCGCTGCTGCTGGCCACCCGACAGCATGTATGCGCTGTTGTGGAGCTTGTCTTTGACTTCATCAAAAAGAAACGCCCGCTTCAGGCTGTCCTCAACGGCCTCGGCAATCAGACCTCGGTCCGAAATGCCGTTCACGCGCAGGCCGTAGGCCACATTCTCGAATATCGATTTCGGAAATGGATTGGACTTCTGAAACACCATCCCGACCCTTGTCCGGACGGTTGAGGTGTCCTTGAAATCCCGATAGATATCTTTGTCGTCCAGCAGCACCGTTCCCTGCAGGCGAGTCCCCGGAATCGTTTCATTCATCCGGTTGAGCGTGCGCAGAAAGGTCGACTTGCCGCAGCCGGACGGCCCAATCAGGGCTGTCACCTGATGTTCGCGGATGTCCATCGAGATGTCATAAAGCGCCTGGTGGGCGCCGTAATGAAAATTCAGTTCCCGGGCGATCATCTTGAACGGCCTCGCGGGAAGAGCATGAGACGTATCGGCGCCGCTTGGGCCATTCTCCCAGGCAACTTTCCCGAGGGGTGTGTTAGGAGTGTCCACGAACTCTGCTCCTTCTCATCTTTGATCGAATCAACACGGCCACAAAATTCAACAGGAATGTCAGGGCAAGCAAAACCAGGACGGTGCCGTAGAGAATCGGCTTGGTCTTTTCGATGTCAGGCGACTGCGTGGCCATCACGTAAATGTGATACCCCAATTCCATGAATTGATCGTTGAGTTTGCCGGGTAGATACGGCAAATAATAGGCGGCGCCGGTGAATAGAATCGGTGCGACCTCTCCGGCTCCCCGGCTCACCGCCAGGATTCCGCCGGTAAAGATACCGGGCATCGCCTGGGGCAGGATGATGCGGCGAATCGTCTGCAGCTTCGTCGCCCCCAGCGCATAGCTCGCTTCTTTCAACTCACGCGGGATCGTGCGCAGGGCTTCCTCGGTCGACACGATTACCACTGGAAGCGTCAGAAGTGCCAGCGTGAGCGCCGCCCAGAGGATGGCGGGTTGCCCCCAGACCGGGCCCGACGAAGCGTCAAAAAACAGGCTGTCCATTCCCTCGCCGACAAAACCGATGAAAAAGCCCAGTCCGAACAGGCCGAAAACGATCGATGGCACACCTGCCAGATTGGCGATGGCCAGTCGAATCATGCGCGTTCCGAACGCGTCCGGACGAGTGTACTCGGAAAGGTACACTGCCGTCAGTACGCCGATCGGCACTACGGAAATGGTCATTAGAATAACCAGGAAGCAGGTGCCGAAAATGGCGGGAAAGATACCACCGGCTTCCATTCCCTGCTCCGGCGGCTTCGACAGGAATTCCCACGTAACGGTCCCGAGTCCGCCGTATATGACGTTGACCAAAATCACGCCCAGCATGGCAAGAATGATCAACACGGCGGCAAACGTCAGCCCGCGCGGAATCACCCCGCTCCCCTTGGCGATCGGGCCGTATTTCTGCTCGAAATTTGCTTCCGTCGTACCAACCACGTCAACCACTGGGGCGCTCATTTCATCCTCCCTTGGAATCGTGCTTTGACTCGATCCAGCACGATCTGGGCGCCGACGTTGACAATAAAGGTGAAAACAAACAGCAGCGTGCCTATCAGGAACAACACATTGTAGTGGGCGCTGCCGAATACCACCTCGCCCATTTCCGCCGCGACCGTCGCCGAGAAAGTTCGAATCGAGTCCGATAAAGCCCAGGAGAGAATCGCCGCGTTGCCGGAAGCCATGAGTACGATCATGGTTTCACCGATGGCGCGGCCAAAACCGAGCACGATACTCGCGGCCACGCCCGGCAGTGCGGCCGGCAAAACCATCGTGAAAGACACCTGCCACGGGTTGGCCCCAAGCGCCAGCGCGGCGTCGCGCAATGACTGCGGCACGGCCGTGAGCGCATCCTCGGTAACCGTGAAGACAATCGGGATCACCGCGATGCCGAGCGCAATGCCGGCCGTGACGGCATTGAGTCGATACTCGAAGCCAAAGAGAGTCTGCAGGGCCGAGGCCAGAATGATCAGAGCAAAAAAGCCGAGGACAACCGACGGAATCCCGGCCAGCATTTCAATCGCCGGCTTAATGATCTCGCGCATGCGCCGCGAGGCGAACTCCGACGAATACATGGCCGCTCCCACACCGAGCGGGGCCGCAAACAGCATGGCAATCAGCGCCACTTTGATCGTCCCTGCAAACAACGGGAGCAACGAATACTTCGGCACTTCCGAATTCGGCTGCCAACTGTACTTGGGCTGTTGCCCTTCTTTCCACGCCTGCTTGAACACCATCTTCTCCACGGTCACTTCTTCCTGTACCGTGGCATCGGTAAAGATGGGAATCGTCTCCTTGAAGATGAAAATGAATATGAGCAGAATCGCCAGCAGTGCCGCCCATGCGTTTAACGACAGAAGTTTCTCGCCGAGAAACTCCACCAGGCGGTTCTTTGGCTTGAATTGAAATTGCGTCATTGCTTCTGTCTTCAGGCTCCTGCCGGCCGCTCAGATTCAACGGTTCAGGATTACTGAATCATCCCCCTCTTGGCCAGGTCCTCCGGCAACGGGATATAGCCAACCTCCGTCGCTATCTTCTGACCGTCCGGCGACAACACCCAATTCAACAGCGCTCTCAGGTCGCCGTCCGGCTTGCCCCGAAAGAACCAGTACAGTTCGCGTGAAATTGGGTATGCTCCTGACGTAACCGTCTCAACGGTCGGCTTGACGCCCACTGAGTCGGCCGTTCGCTTCACGGCGGCATCTTTTATCGTGGTCGCCCAGGCCACGCCGCCGTACCCGACTCCATTCGGATCATTGGCAATCGCATGCACAACCGCCGCCGTTCCGGGAAGCGTCTGTGTGACGTCAGCGAAGTCTTCACCATTCAGCACGTGCTCTTTAAAAAACGCATAGGTGCCGCTGTTGTTTTCCCGGCCGTAGAGTATGATTCGCTTGTCCAGCCCGCCTACTTCCTTCCAGTTGGTGATGACGCCTGTATATATCTTCTTGAGCTGGTCCAGGGACAGCGTGTCCACCGGATTCGCCTTATGGAGATAGACACCGATCCCATCAAGCGCCACTGAGACCCGATACGGCTCAATCCTGTTCGTCCTGGCAAGTTCGTATTCTTTCGGCTTCATGTCGCGCGATGATTCGCAGACGTCGGTTGAACCGTTGAGCAGCGCGGCAATGCCGGTTCCGCTGCCACCGCCCGACACCTGGATCACGGCGCCCGGCTTGGCCTTCATATACTCCTCGGCCCAGCGCTGTCCCAAGCGCACCAACGTGTCAGAGCCTTTGACGGTAATATTTCCGGTGGACATAGCCAGTGCGGCGGTCAAACCGACGGCTACAGTTATCAGCAGGAGCTTTTTCATATGGGTAGGATTCCTATCTCTCAGGTCCAGTTAACAATACAGCGAAAATCTCTCCGTGAATTCCTCAACCCTCTGTACTCACTAGAAAACAACTCGTGAATTGTTAGAAATGCGTTAGACCTCAGTTAGATATTCGGTAAAGATTGGCGAGTGAAGACCGTGCGATAGTCGCAATTGCTTGACAATAAGACGATTACGAGGACAAGCGGATTAGGCGGGTACCTGCGAGGCATTCCGGCCGGATTGTGCCAACCTCGGCAAATGGATAGTGAACGTGCTCCCGGCGCCGAGTTCGCTTTTTACGGAGATCGTCCCGCCGTGAGCGAGGACGATATGTTTGACGATGGCCAGGCCCAGTCCCGTGCCGCCAGCCTCGCGCGACCGCGATTTGTCGACCCGGAAGAACCGCTCGAAGATACGAGGCAGATGTTCCTTTGCAATGCCGGGGCCCGTGTCGGTGACGGAGATGGTCGTCTCGGTAGCAGTCTGTCTTGACGACACAGCCACCTTGCTACCTTCCGGGCTGTACTTGATGGCATTATCGATCAGATTCACGATCGCCTGTTCAAGCAAGGGTGCATTGATGTGGGCGAGGATGTCGGCCCCACAGGAAAGTGCCACGTGAATGTGCTTTGCCTGGGCCAACTTCTCGATACCGACTACGCTGTTTCGGATGACGGCTTCGATATTCCCGTCTTCAAGCGCGATCTCCGCGCGCTCCGCGCCTTGCTCGATACGCGACAGACTGAGCAGGTCATCAATAATGGCGTTCAGTCGGTCGGCCTGCCGCATGATGACATCGAGAAAGCGCCGAGTATCTTCCGGCCCGGCGGGCGCGTCGAGGAGTGTTTCAACGTATCCCTTGATCGATGTGATCGGCGTTTTGAGTTCGTGCGATACGTTGGCGACAAAATCCCGCCGCATGCCCTCCAGCTTTCGCAGTTGCGTGACATCGTGTAAAACCACCAGCACGCCCGTGATTTCGCCTCTCTCACCACGCAAAACGTTGCCGTGAGTCTGCAGAAACGTCTCGGTACCGCGGTAGAGAATCACCTCGCCGGAGAGCGCGCGCCGCAGGGTCAGTATATCTCCTACGAACTTGTGCAGGACCGGAATGCGCACCGCCTGCTGCAGGAGTTGCCCCCGAGCGGCAGCGATATCGATTTCGAATAAGTCGGCCGCCACCTGGTTGACGATAACCAGACGGTCGTTGGGGTCGACCACGAGTATTCCCTCGGTCATCCCCGCCAGAATGGCCTCCTGCTCGTTTCGCTGTGCGACGACGGTGCGAATGCGTTCGTGCAATTGCTCAGCCATCCGGTTCATCGCACTCGCCAGTCCGCCGATCTCTTCGTATTCGGGTACGGGGAGTTTGTAGTCCAATTCACCGGCGGCGAAACGTTCCGCTCCTCTTTTCACCTCTTCGAGCGGACGGCCGATTCGTCGCGCCACGAGCAGAGTAACGAGGGCCGCCAACAGTGCCGTCATGACGACCGAGACGACCACCGTGATGCGCAGCGAACTCAAGGCTTCATCAATAGCCGCAATAGGATAGGACATCCGAACGATGCCGACTATCTCTGTCCCCCGTTTAATTGGGGCACTGACAAACAGGTGGGAGGCATTGTCGCTCAGATCAAGTCTGACCGACGTGCCAATTCGTCCCTGCAGCGCCTCGCCGAAATCGGACAAGCCAAGGAGGTTCTCCGACGATTTGACCGCATTGCGCGAATCGGCCAGGATGCGACCGCGAAGGTCGGCGAATGCCATCTGGGTGTTCGTTTGATGCCCCAACTCGCGGCAGAGTGCTTGCAGGTAGGACGTATCCGGCGGAGAAATCCTGTCCTCTGCCAGCGGCTGGACAAAGGCCGACCGGGCGCTCAGATCGCTGATGGTCTGATTGAGATAGAGTTTGCGAAAGGAATTGGACGCCAGCCAGGAAACGGTGAGAATAGCAACAATAGTAATAACCAGATATGACGGATAGAGTTGCCAGAGAATCCGTCGACGAGCCATGCTTACTCCTTAAACTTGTACCCCACCCCGCGGACCGTCTCGATCAGCGCCCCGCTGGTGCCCAGCTTCTTGCGCAGACCGACAATCTGGACATCAATGGAGCGGTCAGTAATATACACATCCTCACCGCGGATTTCATTTAGAATGTGGTCGCGCGTGAAGACCCACCCGGGGCGGCGCGCCAGAAGATGGAGAATTTGAAACTCCGTCAGGGTAAGCGACACCGGCTCGCCGCCGACCAGCACCTCGTGTCGGCCGGGATGGATAGTCAACTCATGAATCTTCAGAACCGCCTGTTCGCCGTTCTGCGCTTTGCTCTTGCGCCGGAGAATGGCCCGCACCCGCGCGATCAGCACCTTGGGGCTGAATGGCTTGATAATGTAATCGTCCGCCCCAACCTCCAGGCCGGTCACGATATCCGATTCCTCGCCCTTGGCCGTCAGCATCACGATCGGTACATGGGAGGTCTTGGGGTCGCCCTTCAGTACCTTGCAGACTTCAAGGCCGTCGATTTCGGGAAGCATCAGGTCCAGCACGACCAGATCCGGAATCTCAGCTTTCGCTGCCTTTAGACCGGATTCCCCGGTTGGCTGAACCGCCACCCGATACCCTTCACGACTGAGATTGTAACGGATGAGTTCCAGAATATCGACTTCGTCTTCGATCACCAGGATATGTTCTCTTGCCATTTATGGCCCTTTCACAGTGCCCGCACGGTGTTGGGTTACTACGAGCATAACAAACCCCAGCTATGTTAGGAAAGCATTAAGATTGAATTAGATTCTTCATCCGCCGTAAAGGCTTCGGAGGTGCTGGAAGTCCGCGGAAAGAGCCTCGAAGTCGCATCGCGCTTCAGCATCAAGCCGCATTGAGGTCAACGATCGTCCTGGGCAGTTCTTCGTCCACCGGCATCCCGTTGCGCCTGGTGATGCGGGCCGGCGTACCACCAACGGTGCAATTGGCCGGTATGTCACGCATCAGTACAAAGCTGTTGGCCCCGATATTGACGTTGTCTCCCACGCGAATCGGTCCGAGGAGCACCGCTCCGGTGCCGATAAGGACATTGTCGCCAATCGTCGGGTGTCGCTTGCCGACATGTTTGCCGGTTCCTCCCAGCGTGACATTGTGGAACAGGACACAGTTGCGCCCGATTTCCGCTGTCTCGCCGATGACGACACCCATGCCGTGATCGACAAAGAACCCCTTGCCGATTTCGGCGCCGGGGTGGATTTCAAGCCCGGTGAGGAAGCGGACGATTTGGGAGAACAGCCGAGGAATGAAGGGAATCTTCCACCGCCAGAGCAAGTGAATGATCCGGTGCGCCGTAATAGCCTGAAAACCGGGATACAGCAGAAATTCGACATTCCTGGCCGCCGGGTCGTTCCGGAAAATCGCTTTGACATCTTCAAGAATGGCTATCATGCGTCAACTCGCCTCATGCCTCGATATACTCGGTGTATAGTTTTGTGCTGAGATACCGTTCGCCTGTATCGCAGATGATCGTTACTACCGTCTTCCCTTTGCCCAATCGTCGGGCCACTTGAAGGGCCGACCAGACGTTTGCCCCGGCCGATATGCCGGCTAAGATGCCCTCCTGACCGGCGAGCCCTCTCGCGGTGGCAAAAGCGTCTTCGCTCTTCACCTGGATGATCTCGTCGACCACGTTCGGATGATAGTTCTTCGGTACAAAACCGGTGCCGATCCCTTGAATTGGGTGGGGCGAATGTGTCCCGCCGGAAAGTACCGGCGAAAGCTCCGGTTCTACCGCCGCCACCAGACAGCCGTACTTCTGCTTAAGTGCCGCTCCGGCGCCACTGATGCTTCCACCAGTCCCGACAGCTGCCACAAAGGCGTCAAGCTTGATGTCGCCCAGATCGGCAATAATCTCCGGACCTGTGGTCGTACGATGTATCTCCGGGTTGGCCGGGTTATCGAATTGCATAGGCATGAAATGGCCCGGCTGGGCACTAAGTTCTGTCGCGCGGGCTATCGCCGCCTTCACCCCTTCCGCTCCCGGGGTCAGAATCAGGCTGGCTCCGAGCATCTTCATCAGGGAGCGGCGCTCAATCGACATTGTGTCCGGCATGACCAGAATACACTTGTACCCCCGGGCAGCTGCCACCATCGCCAGGGCGATACCGGTATTGCCGGAGGTCGGTTCGACGATGGTCATGCCCGGTTTGAGCCGGCCGTCTCGCTCTGCGGCAAGGATCATGGCGGCGCCAATCCGATCCTTAATGGATGCGGCCGGGTTGTAGCTTTCCATTTTGGCATAGACGGTCGCGGCGCCTTCTCCGGGAAGGCGGTTCAGGCGGACCAGCGGCGTATGGCCGATGGCGTCGACAACAGAATCAAAACGCATGGACGGGCTCCTTTTGTGCAACGGGTACTGGTCTATAACGCCCGCGGGCGCAGGACGTTCCCCGGTTTGTGGCTAGATTGGACCGACGGACTCGATGATTAAACCAAGCCAAAGACGGTGACAGGAAGCGGTCAACAGGGCAGCCGCAGAAGGCGACCGCACAGAAAGACTCCTCTCGGGTTCACGGGAATCAAGATCAGATAGAAGAGTCTAAGCATCTTGATAATCTATACGTTTGACGGTGGATTTTCGTTGGCGGCGGCCGGGACCGTGAAATTGTCATTTTCCCTGACCGTATCTGTCAGTGGTCCGGCCTAGGTTGGTGCGAAAGGAGCTTGCTGACCATGGACCGTTTGACCAGCAGTTTGCGAGATCATTTCTACATGGCACTCATCGTGCTTATGAGCCTTATCGTATTGCCGTTCATCTTCTCACTCTGGCTCTTCCTGGGCATGCCTCAGGAGGAACGGGATTTTGCGCACCCGCACCAATGGCCGGACGAATCAGATGGGCGATGGGGGGAGCGTGACGTATGACCGCGGCCATCCTGACGGTGACTATCCTCAACACCATCCTTCTCCTCGTGATCGCCTGGTCGATTGCCCGCAAAGGCGGCAAGGAGATCGAAGTCAGTGACGTGACCAAGTGGGAAGATCGGTCTGCCGACGTGTGACCTTGAAGCCTCGAACACCAATCCGGTCGACCAATCCCCTTCCGCGGTTGCATCAAGGCTGTTGTCACGAGCCGCCAATTCTCTGTCAGCGTGATCAGTGCGCTTGGGCAAGTTTGTTAACGACTCTTAACGCCGAACGGCCGAAACTATCGGCCATGACTCACGTATAGTTGAGCACAGACGCCAGGACTGGCCAAATCACGCTAGCTATAGGAGAACTGAATATGCGAACCAGGGATAATCTTATCGGTGACGTCGTCACCTTTGAATTGAGCGGCAAGATCATGGCCAGTGATGAGTTGGACTCGTTCCGCGGGCGCGTACAGTACTACCTCGACCTGCACAAGCGAGCATTCGTCCTCGACCTTCAGCGCGTGGAATGGATGAACTCAGCCGGTCTCGGAGCACTGGTCGAGACATACACCTCAGTCCTGAACCGGGGCGGCCGATTCGCGCTGGCGAATATCACCAACGTCCAGAACCTGCTGAACATCACGCAGCTCGTCAAGGTGTTTGACACGTACGATTCTCGTCTCGAGGCCACCAAGGCGGTCGCGTCATAGTGGAGGCGCTCCGGGCCGAGCCTTCTCTCTCAAGCGAGAGTGTGCCGACGGGTACATGCTGCGTGCGGAGTGCTTTTCCCCGACAGAATCACTGCTAGAGGCACAGCCTCATTCCCGCACCGGTCAATCACCCAGCTGACAACTTCGTCCACCGGCCGGCATTCTCTGCATAATTCAGGATCACCGCCTGGTCATTTTTCATTGTCCGGTTCACGTCTACGGCTCTGACCGACACGTGTCGGTCCGATCGGAAAACATCGGCGCCTTTAGTCTTCACCTGTGAACGATTATGATCGGCATCGGCGCCGTCATCGGAATCGGCGTCCAACCGAATACCTTGCTGCCCGCACAGAAGACGGCAACCGGATAGATACCGGGCCGGATGACAGGCACTTTGAGCGCGTAAGTCTGGCGCGGGAGAATCTCGAAGGTCTTCGAGAGGCCGTATGCCTGAGCGTAGACAATTTCACGGGTCGTGTTGCGAAGATTGACGACGTCACCGGGCTTGACGACGATGATTCCGGGGACGACGACACAACGCTGGCCAACCTTCTTAATGAGGACGTTGATGGTACTGCTCATAAAAGCTTCCTTTTGCCGGCCGATGCATAGTGGAACCCGCGACGGAATCGGCCATTGTTCCGTCGCGGGCGAACAGGTGCACTCACGACAAGATTCCCTGCCGTGATTACCGTTGCTTGATCGAAACGAGACTATCGAAACGAGGATCAGCGATCAACTGTCGCAATTCGTCGGTAGAGTTGATCCGATCTCTTGAGAATCCAAGCCGTACGGCGGTACCGATGAGACGCATCGCTCTGTCACGTCTGCCCGCCCGCTCAAAGATTGTCCCGACTCGAACCATGACCTCAACGTCATCCGGGGCGAGTTTCTCGGCCTGCTCGGCCAGGGTGAGTGACTGGCCGCGCTGCCCGGTTTGCCAGTAGCAGTCGGCCAGGTAGCAGATCAGGGTGGCGTCATTGGGATTGATTTCAAGATTCTGCCTGGCGAGGTCGATGGCGCGGCTATAGGCCCGCGTTGCTTCATTCTCGCCGCCCGGAAGTTCTCTGCTCACGGCCGCAAGGTTAACCCAAACCGCAAAATCCTTGTCGTTGAGCTCAAGCGCATGTCGATACATGTCAGCAGCCTGCCGGTACTGTTGTTCGGCCTGATAGATTGCCCCCAGATTGGAGTAGGAGACATAGTTTGGTGCGAAACTCAGTGACCGTGAGAGGAGAATCTTGGCTCTGTCGTAGTCACCGAGAAAGGCGTGCAGGCTGCCCAGGAGCTCGTAAGGAAGTTCTCCGGCCGGCGCCAGCGATTCCGCTCTGGCCGCCTGAGTGAGGGCGTCGTTGCTTCGTCCCCGAAACGCGAGGAAGCGGGCAAGATTATAATAGCTGCGCCAGAATTTTGGCTGCAGCTCGATGGCTCCATTGAAAGTGGATTCGGCCTCGGCGGCCCGTCCCAACAACTCGTACGCATTCGCCAGTTGAACGAAAGTTTCACTGTTCGATGAGTCAATCAGCAACGCGCGCTTGAGATAGCTTACGGCCTCCTGATACTGGCCCGTCTGACTGTGAACGAGCCCGATCGTCACTAACACCGGCGCCAGTTGATCATTGAGTTCCATAGCGCGGCTGCTGTAACTCATGCCCGGTTCTACCCAGGCGACATCATTGGTCAGGCTGTACTTCCGCCAGCAGACCTCGCCCAGCCCAGCATAAGCGAGAGCATAATTGGAGTCGAGTTTGATCGCCGACTCAAACCGGCCTGCGGCGCTGTCCAGGCTGGTCATACTCTGGAAGTTCTGCAGGTAGCCCCGCCCTTCGAGATAGGCGCTGTATGCTTCTGAAAGTCGAGTATTCCCGGCGTCCAGAATCCGGCGGGATTCCGGTCGCAGCTGAATATCGAGCATCTCGGCAACCTCGTAGACGCTGGAGTCCTGCAACTGTGACACGTCTTCGCGATTCTCGTCGACGACCGTGGAGCGAAGCTGTCGTTCGCTCACTGCATCAACAAGATTCAGGGTCGCGCGTATGCCTTCACCATGTTGTTGAATACTTCCCGTAATCACCAGGTTCACGCCGAAGGTCCGACGGGCCTGCTCGGCACTTCGAATATCCTTCTCTCGAACTTCACTAGTCGGAACAATCTGCAGCGATCCTTCGATCTGGGTGAGTTGAGTCAGCTTGCTGGTGAGGGTCTCAACCAACCCGTCGCAGAACGCCTGACTGGTGGCTGGTGCTCCCAAATTGGTAAATGGAATGATGGCCAGATGATTATTGACGGAGCCGTTTCTTGCCGCCGGTGACCGGAGCATACCCCACACGACGATCGCCATGACAATGACGATCGCAGCTGAGAGGACATAGCCAAGCTCCCTCCACCCCACTGAAACCTTCGACCGGTTGACCTGCGCCACCTTCCCCGTATCTGACCCTCGTCGACGCAGCCGGATCAAATCGGCCATCATGTCAGCAGCCGACTGGTAGCGGATCGCGACATCCTTTTCCAACGCCCGTGAAACGACATGTTGCAGATCTTCAGGCACCCCAGCTTTGTACCGCGCGAGCGGCTCGGGGACAGCCTCAAGGATGTTATGCATTGTCGCCGGGTCGGAATCGGCTTGAAACGGTGACCGGCCGGCAATGAGCTCGTACAGGACCACACCCAGCGAGAAGATGTCGGTGCGATGATCGACCGGTTCCCCTCGAATTTGCTCGGGCGACATGTATCCGACCGTGCCGAGCGTGGCGCCTGGTTTGGTCAGGCCTTCGCCCCCGCACACCGCTGCGAGTCCGAAATCCAGAATCTTGCAGTGTCCCTTGCCGTCACACGTGATGTTGGATGGTTTGATATCGCGATGAACTACACCGTGCGCATGTGCCTCCTTGAGACCTTCGCACAACTGTACGGCGATTTGAATTATCTGAGGTGGAGAAGTTTCCTTTTGCTTGATAACGTCCCGCAGTGATCGACCCTCGAGCTGCTCCATGGCAAAGAAGGGGCGCCCATTGTGCTCGCCGACCTCATAGATGGTCACGACGTTGGGATGATTCAGTTTCGCCGCCGCCTGCGCCTCACGCTTGAAGCGGGCCCGGCAGTCGGCCAGCTGACACAGATGGGCGGACAGGAATTTGAGCGCAACGTTCCGATTGAGTTCGGTGTCTTCCGCAAGATACACCTCACCCATGCCACCGGCGCCGATCTTCTCGATGATCCGGTAGTGCCCGATTATAATGTCGTGTGCGAGTTGAACATATGATCGGGTTATGTCGTTTGAGTCGCCGTCTGACGCCATCGACAATATCCCGGTTTTGGCGGTCGTGAATCCGCCCGTTGTCAAATGCTGAACTTAGGATACCATTTATGGTCAGTTGACGCAACAATTAATAGTGGACGCGCCTGCCCGGTTTCCGTGGGTACGACAGTAACCGCCCGGCCCACCTGGCCTGCCAGGGTCAGGCAGCCGATCCCGCGAGACAGTACCGAGGGCAATGCTACGGGCACACCGGCAACGGAGCGAAGGTGATGAACAGATTATTGATCAGCGCGGTAAGGTCGCCGATATCAATCCCGCCGATGCCGTCGCAGTTGGCCTCGGCTTCGCAACAGAGCGGATCGAACGAAATGTACAAGTTATTGATAAGAGCCGTGAGATCGCCGATGTCCACACCTCCGGAGGGGTCGCAGTCCACATTACCCCGGTCGCCGGCACAACACGGCCCCTCTTGCCAGCCGGCCAGACGGGCCAGCAGCCACCAGAAGGCCTGTCCCTTGCGGTAGCAGTTGAAACAGTGGGAATGGGCGCAGGCGTCGCAATCGGGACACGAGTGCGTCTCGCACCAGGTCTGACACCAGGCGCAATCATCCGCGCCATCCGGATACCACGTACCGCCGGGATCGTAGCTCTCGATATCGGCAAAATCAAACAGCGCCTTGTTGTGAGCCGAACAGTACGCCCGGATCTGATTGTTGCGTACGTACAGATTTTCCGTCGGCCCCGTGCCGTCCAAATGCCCCGTCATGTAAATGAACTTCACGTCTGGAAAATCAATCTCCAGCTGATTCATCAGACTGAGATACGTATTTATCCCTTCTTCCGTATTGGTTGAAACCTGCCCGCACCATGACCACACCACTAGATTTGTCGTAGTTCCGGGCTGGTTTAGATGGTTTCTTGTCACAGCTTCCCAGGTCACGTAGTCAGGATTACCCAGATCTATTCCTTCTTCTGTCAAGCTGAGTGAGCCGGCCCCCTCGTTATAGCGATAAAGGGTATCTTCGGCCCGCAGCATGGCCATGCCGGTTACAATCTGACTTCCGTGTGACGTATGGCCGTAGAATATCCTACCATTGCTCCGGACTTGCTGAATCACTGAATCCGGGATTTCGGGAAAATGGGACACGCTGGTGTGATCTGCGGTAACGGCGAGCGCGTTGACAGCCAGACCAAGCCACAACCCAAACGAGGCGATAATTCCGGTTGAAATCTTCATAGTGTCATCCTCTGTGAGTACCGTGGACCGTCGATAATCGTGGTATAATGGTAACATATTACCACAATGCTCATTTGTCAACCCGCGATTTACCGGAACTCGTTGGTCCACTTCGAGGTACATTGAGAGTCAGGATGCCCGGGAGGGTTGCGATGAGTGGCATCCCAATATGGACATTTTGGAGGCTGGGAGGCAGTTCTTGCCCCGAGGTCAGGATATTCCCAACCTCGGGGGCTATGGATCAACGATGATCAGTGCACCTCTATTGGCAGGCCGCCAGCGGCGTGAAGGTGATGAAGAGGTTGTCAATCAACGCCGTCAGGTCGCCGATATCCACACCGCCAGCACCGTCGCAATTGGCTTCAGCTTCGCAACAGAGCGGCGTGAAGGTAATGAACAGATTGTCGATCAGTGTGGTCAAGTCGCCGATGTCGACGCCGTCAAGAGGATCGCAATCGACGTTGCCGGTCGTACCGATACAACACGAGGCCGGACCAAATGTCTGCCAGTACCCGGAATTGACTTTGAAACTGGTCGATTGGCTCAACCCTGTAGCGGTCTGTCCGACTGTGCCGGTCATAATGTAACTGGTCGATGCGCTCTGAGTTCCTCCGCTGGACACCACATGCCACTTTATCTGCTCGCCAGAGGTGCTGTTCGCGATGGCGCTACCTTGTTTTGCTGTTGGCTCAGTGACAGCGATAAACCAGCATGCAGTCACAGTAAGCGCGACCTCTAAAGTGGATAATTGCCTTTTCATAACGTCCTTTACTTCCTGTCGTTGGCAGGAGTCGTTTTTCAATTCAACTGCTCCTCCCCCGGCGGGCCTCGGAAGCGCGAGCCAGCGCGGGGGGCAAATCTCTCAATATCCGCCCATTCACAGGTGATTATGGGGTCGTAGAGAAGAAGATGCCATCCAGATACTGCAATTCATTGGGCCCGTTGTAAACAAACTTGATCTCACCCGTGGGGTAGATGTAAACACCGCCTGGAGTTGGAGCATTTAAGAAGACGACTATCGCAGGTGGTCTAAACCCAACAGGAAGAGTCCCGCATAGGCCTAAAGCCGGAATTAACGAATGGTCTGCTTTATGCACGGTCCCTCTAATATAAACGATGTCGCCGATTTTTCGATACTCAACTCGCTGGGTACCTCCGCCGTGTGCGTCTTCGTAGTTGTCATAGCCAGATGCAAAGGGAAAAGCAGTCCAGGGCGTCGAGCCGATTATGTTGCCGCTTACTGTCAGATCACCAACCACTTCAAGTTTGGACGATGGACTTGTCGTCCCAATGCCGACATTTCCACCGTTCGAGATCGTCAGATGTCGGTTGTTGCCGATGGCAAGAGCAAGAGAGGCATCGCTACTATTAACGTTTATGACACCTGTTCCAGCGGCCTCCGGAATGATATCCAGATTTGCCGTGTTGGCATTGCTTGCCAGCGTCAACACGTTTGCAAAGCCCGCCTCGGGTCTGGAAACGAGCGTATAACCGGAGATGGTGCCACCCGTGGCTCCGTCGATCGTTTTCACTCGGTGAGCGTAGGGAACCGAAACCAGAGTGATACGAGGGGTCATTTCTGGATCTGCTCCTACCTTGATTCCGAGGCTGCGCGTCGTTCCGCCGAAAACCGTATCGCTGATTGGGGAGACTGATCCCAGCAACACCGAGAAGAGGCCTCCTGAAGTTGTGACCGACTGCGTTTCAATCCACTTGCTGATCCCACCAGTAGCGGCATCATAGATGGTGAAGAGAACCGTGTAGCTTCCGTCAGGTATTGGTGATCCTGCGATTGTCGTCAGTCTTCCCTGATAGGAAATAGAACTTGGCGCTTCTGCCACCGCAATGGTCACTAGTACGAAGCTGGCGAGTGTGACCAACAAAACCAGATGTCTGCGCTTCATGGTAATCTCTCCTATGAATTGATGACGTGAGGATCATAATTGACTTCCGAAAGTGTTTCGCTTCCCTTGACCTGCCCCGTATGTTGTTCCACCTTGAATGTTGGTCATGCGATAGCCATGGTCAATGAGTCTGAGGGCTGGATGGCCTCTGGTGCACGGGGTGCGATAGACACGAGACCCCATCGGCCTGACGTGTTTGAGCGAGCAGAGAACAAGTCATCAGCCAAGGGGTCGGCGAAGAGAAGACTCGTTGCCCCCAGAGCAGCAACGACACAGTCAAACTCGCGGGCGCTCGCGGTCATATCGTCCTCAAGTGCAATCGGTTTGGACCGTATGATTACCTTGTCGTGTGCTTACTGCAAAGATATGGATAAATGGCTCCGGGTGTCAATGAGAAAGGCGGGGAGGCAAACATAAGCCCGGCGCTGTTAGCACACATCCAGCACCGGGCTATCGAAGTTGGCCAATTGAATAAGCCGAGGACACGTTGCTGGCGGCAACATCACTGACACCCCGCTAGCGGCGTGAAGGTGATGAACAGGTTATCGATCAACGCTGTCAGGTCACCAATATCGATCCCGCCTAACCCATCGCAGTTAGCCTCGGCTTCGCAACACAACGGTGTGAATGAGATGAAAAGATTGTCGATCAGGGTCGTCAGATCACCGATGTCGACGCCGTCAAGGGGGTCGCAGTCAACGTTGCCAGTCAGGTTCACACAGCAGCTTCCCCCGGAGAAATTCTGCCAGAATCCCTGATTGACTTTGTAGTTGAATGAAGAAGCAGGACCAGCAGCCGTCTGACCGACTGTGGCCGACATCCTGAAATTCGTCGAACCGCTTCTACTACCTCCGCTTGAGATTACCTGCCATTTGATCTGTTCTCCGGCGGCAGGCCGGGCGGTTGGCGCCGCAAAACCGGCCGTGGATTGAACCGAACTTGACGGCTGAACTGCTGAGGCTCTCGCAGCCATGGCGCTCGTAATGGGTTTGGACGCCTCAGCTGCAGCGCCTTTCTGATCGGCGGACGTCGCTGCTGAACTCAGAATCAATGCCAGCAGACCTGCGAGCAGCCTGGTTCTTATCGCGACATTCATCACTTCCCCCTTCTTTCGGCGGCTAACTGCTGAATCAGCGCTCGCAGTTCTTGAATTTCTGCTTTGAGTTTGGAATTGTCTGACTTGATTTCATCCAGCTCGGCTGTGCGCTTCTCCAGCGCCTGCACCGCGATCATGGTGATTCCCGCCAGATCGCCAGAATTGATCGTGGTCTCCGTCCCCGATTGGCCGACGCTGTCACGCCCAAACGCCGCAAAGAACTCCTGTGCCACGGGACCGTAGTGACGAAAATGGCGCGGATCCTGATTCTTGTAGTTCCAGCTGGTCAGATTAAGTTGGCGAATCTTGCGAAGAACATCTTCTCCGTCAACCGGGTTGAAGTTTTCTTTTTGGCTCTTATCAGAGGTATAGGTGTATGCCACCTGCCCTTCGATCACCGTGACGGCGCTGTTGCCCAACCGAATCTTGTTACTGGCGTCGACAATAGCGCCGGCACCGACTGCCGTAGCATTATTCAAGTCACCGCTGGCGACGTCTGCCCCTGCGCCAATCGCAGTGTTTTCGTCACCGGTAGTGTTACTGGAGAGCGCAGAAAGCCCGCTGGCAGTGTTGCCGCCGCCGGTCGTGTTACCGGAGAGCGCAGAGAATCCGCTGGCGGTATTAAAGGTGCCGGTACTGTTGAGTAAGAGTGCATGAGCCCCGCTGGCGGTATTCTCGGAACCACCAATGTTGCTCACGAGTGCACTAAGCCCGATGGCGGTGTTGTAGCTGCCGGTAGTGTTGGCAACGAGCGCACCATTTCCAGCGGCAGTGTTGCGGTTACCAGTGCTGTTGCTCGCAAGTGCGCCTGACCCGCAAGCTGTGTTCCGGCTACCCGTCATATTGATATTGCCTGCATTTTTGCCAATGCTAGTATTATCAGAACCGATTGCGTGAATAAACGGAGAACCGCCCTTCCAGATGTTCCCCGTCGTCGCAGTGGAATTCTCCAGAAGGATATCCCCACTGATCGATCCACCTGTTGAACCATCAACAGTGCTTATCCGGAAGGCATAAGGCACAGTTACCAGTGCAACCCGTGGGGTCATTTCAGGATCCGCACCCACCTTAATGCCCAAATAGCGCGTGGTCGCGGTAAAGACGGCATCCGTTATCGGCGTCGTCGATCCCAATAGCACCGCAAAAATGCCGCCCGATGTGGTTACCGACTGGGACTCTGTCCAGATGACGGTACCTCCTGTCGCGGCATCATAAATGGTGAAGACTACTGTACAGGGCACGCCGTCAGGAAACGGCAACCCAGTACCGTCGGTAAGTTTACCTTGATAATTGATCAGAGTAGGCGTAGCGGCCGAGGTGATCGCAGGGATCATCCCTACCAACAATACACAAGCAATGAAGAAACCCGGGCGCATTGTGACCTCCTATTGATAGAATGGTTTCATTTCAGACTTGAGGATGTGCGATTCGCGTTTGATAAGAGTCAGATACAACTTAGAAATCATGTCCTACCTGCCGCTGCCAGCATCTACATGTGAAGTTGAACCAGTACCGTTAGCCGCCGCGAGGCTCCCGATCGGACGTGTCCACACGACGTCACGATAGACAATGATGTGGCTGTACTTGTCAGCCTGTACATTCTCTTGCGACTATGTCAAGATTCGATTGGCTGATTCAGGTGTGCTCAGGTGAAATTCGGTGTGCTGATTTTAAGATAGTATAATGGCTCCGGTTGTCAATGCAATACGCTCATAGCCTTGAGGGCGGGCAGCCGTTGGAACACAGCCGGTTCGATGGCTTGGCCAATGGAAAAGCCCGAAAACCGGTGAGATTTACGGGCTCAAATTTTGGTGCCGAAGGGGGGACTCGCCTGTGGTCCATTTTACAACTCGTTGACGGCCCGCGACTTGCGTCGTAACTATCCCAATATCATGATCTTGCGAGTTTCAACCACTTGGAGTCGTTTCTAGTCCTTTTGAACCGTTTTGGAGTCTCGTGGTCCCAAATTGGTCCCAAGCTTCGAGAAAGTATCATGGACTCCGCGTTCCATGGTACGTCTTTTTCGACCGCGGCCCTTTCATAGATGACCATATTGTGACGCTTCTTTCGCCCTTACACCAGTGTAGCTAGTGCGGATGCATGTGCCTAAGGATATGGGGTCGTTCAAGACCGTGGGCCAGCATCAAATCCTCATCATTCAGGATATCTACCGTGGCGCCATCGGCAATCAGTTGTCCGTTATCGATGACAATAGCCCGAGTACAGACCTCCACAACAAATTCGAGGTCATGAGTTGCGATCAACATCGTCTCCGGCATCGTCAACAAGAGAGTCTTGAGTTCTCTCCGCCCTTTGGGATCAAGCCCGCTTGTCGGCTCATCCAGAACTAACACCTTGGCATCGCAGGCGAGTAGCCCAGCCAAGCAGATTCTTCGCTTTTCACCCTGACTAAGTTGATTGGTATGGCGCTTTTCAAAACCGGGCAAGCCGACCTTTGTCAAAACTCCCTTTTCTATCGCATCTATGTCAGAGTTGCTCTTGCCCAATTGTTGCGGGCCGAAGGCAATATCCTCATGAACAGTTGGCATAAAGAGCTGATCGTCGGGATCTTGAAACAAGATGCCTGTCATCGAGCGAACCAGCGGGAAATTATCCTCTGTCACTGGGATTTCCATGATGTGAATGAAGGCATTTCGCGCCGGTTTTTCCGGCAGCAGACCGTTGAGATGCCACAACAGAGTGGATTTTCCAGCTCCGTTGGGACCGATCAGTCCAACCTTCTCGCCTTCGTCGATTGCAAAGGAGATTCCCTTCAACGCCTCTATGCCATTGGGATATCTATAGGACAGGTTTCTGATGCCAACTGCTTTCATACTCTCCACCCGCGGGCACACATAGCCGCATAAATCCTCTCGGCCCGCTTTGAGGTTCGTACAAAGAGGTGTCCGATTACAGTAGCGTTGGAGTGCCAGATACGCCACTGTTCACGCTTGAACACCCTGCTGGAACGGGCTCGGCTCATGCGCTCGGCCTCGAAGAGCAATAGGAACAGATACCTGTACATCAGCGAGATGTTGGTTACAAGAATGCCAGGCAAACGTAATCGCTTGAGCAGAGTTAACAGATCCAGAAACCTTGTAGAGGCAACCAATAGGACCATGGCAAGGAGGCTTATGGTGCCCTTGAAGACCAGGGACAAGAACACGATCCATCCGTTAGGTTGCACGATGGACAACATTGCTGCCACGAGGACAAAAGGTTCAAATAACAACAGGCGCTTTGTGACCACTCCGATCGGAAGTCTTGATGAAGGGAGAATGCCAACTAGCAGCGTGGCGATGATCGCATATCCCTGCCAGCAGGATCGCGGCAGGGCGACGGCCACAACAATAGTGGTTATCACAAATGTGAATTTGATCGAGGCCGAAAGCCTGTTTAGAAGACCCTGGCCGTCTATGTATGGGTCTGAAACATGCAAAATCGAACTCTAATCTCTAGGACTGGCTTCCGATTTCTTTCTTGCCGGACGTCACTATGTGGGCCAGGGCAAGTGATAGCGCGAATGCGAAAAGCGTTCCGATTGTGCCGGCCAGGATGGTCGAAACGCTTGATGACGCAATCCCCGGAACACCATAGTCGGCGAGGGGAGATGGAATCAGAGACGCAGAATGAGCGGCGTTGGTAAAGCCGATTGCCTCGGCCACCTTTTCAAGGCCATCGGGCCAGCTTGATGCAAAGGGGGATATGAACAGGACAAGCCCAAGTGAGACCACAAGCCCATATCCAAGCAGAGGCCGGAAACTGGTGTGTGATTGCTCGCCACCAGAAGCCAAAGTCATGTCTGGGGAGAGTCGCAAGATTGCCGCCACAACGAAGGTCGTAATGACTGCTTCCCCTATACCGATCAGCATATGTATACCAGCCATTGCCGGAAAAACAACACTCCATTGGGCGGTTCCAGATACCGCCAATTGTCCCGCACACGCAATGGATGCGGCTACGGTGGAAAGCCAGGAGGCAAACGCTATCGCGGTGAAGCGAGCCCGTTCAGTCGTTCCCAGGATTCGATATAGCAGCTTGTAAACGGCATACCCAACAAACGGGGCTACAATCGCCATATTGAATATGTTCGCCCCCAGAGCAGTAATGCCACCATCTGCAAACATCAGACACTGTAGAATCAGCACCGATGACATCACTATCACCGCTGCACTTGGGCCAAGTAAGACTGAGACCAGAACAGCGCCAATCAGATGGCCGGAGGTACCGCCAAGAACCGGAAAATTGAGCATTTGGGCGGCAAACACGAAGGCCGAAGCCAACCCCATTTGAGGTATGCGAGAGGAAGGAAATGTCCGCTTAACGTGTCGGATTGCTATGCCAAGTCCAGTTGCTGCGGCCACTCCACTGGTTACCGCCGTCTTTGGGTCTAAGAATCCATCAGGTATGTGCATGCATCTTTCTCTTATCTATCGGCCCATTGATTCCTTCACTTGGTGAATTCTTCGCCAGTGGTAGTCATCGTCAATTTTCCGTGCTTGACTCCCTTGGCTGCGATCAGCTTATCGGCCAGCTGTCTGATTAGGCTGGCACGGCCCCGCACGGCGAGTATTTCGAGGCAATTGTGATGATCCAGGTGAACATGCATGGTGGAAATAATATGCTCGCCAAAATCATGCTGAATCGAGGTCAAGAGCGACTGGATATTGCGTTTGTGGTGATCATAGACCAGGGTAATTGTACCGGCAATTTTACGATTACCCTCCTTGCCTCGATGTTCTACAAGTTGATCGCGCACCATATCAGCAATAGCCTGGGAGCGATTGGTATATCCCTTGGCCTTAACCAGATCATCGAGCTGGGTCAGCAGGTCCGCTGACATTGACACTCCAAACCTATTCAAGTCCTTCTTCATGATAGCACCTTTCATCACAAAGGTAGCACATATGTACATTGCAGTCAACGGATTCCACAATGAAATTGCCCTCAAAAACTACGGCGGCCCGCTGGACCGCCTTGAAGTGACTACAAGGCATTCCAATTTCGGTCACACGGAAACTACTTGCCTTGTTTCGTGGTTAAAGAGCATATTGTGGACCTACACGCTAAACTATCGGGAGTCAGAGTGAAACAGAAGATGACTGTATTGATACCTATCCTGGCGGTTGCACTGGGATCTTTCTCGACTGCGACGGCCTGCTCGGTCTGCAGGTGTGGTGACAACGCGTTTCAGTTCTCCGATCAAGATCTTTCCCTTTCCCGGCAGGCCGATGCACGTCGCCTGCGGCTGAGCCTGGCTAATTCTTATTCGACCAAATCGAACGCTTTGTCTCCAGATGAAGGGACCGGGACAGAGCAGCAGCACGAATTGCGACCGTCAATAAAGGCCGTGTATCAACTATCAGATCACTTCGCCTTCTCAGGCGAACTCCCGATGTCATTTCGTCGCTTAGAGGTGACCACTGCTGACGGTGTGGAGCGGGACAAGTCTTCTGGCGTCGGTGACGCCGAAATGACCGCTTTGTGGATGACGAATTTCGCTTACAAAGCTGATCGGCACTTGACAGTCGGTTTATCCGCCTCCTTCAAGCTCCCCACCGGGCATAACAATGCCCAAAGTGGAGGAGTGCGAGCCGATGAGCACCTCCAAAGCGGAACCGGAAGCTATGATATAGTGGTCGGCGGTGCCTTCTCGCTTGCCACCCGCACAAATCGCATCTTTGCGAGTGCCTATTTTCGGAGCAACGGCACTAACAGCTTTGATTACCACTACGGCAACGCTGCCCTTTTTAATATCGGTGCGCAACGCTCCATTTCGTCCAGTGTCACAGGGAGCTTACAGTTGAATGGTCGCCACGCTCGTCGCGACTTTGACAGCGGCGAAATTGTTGACAATACTGGTGGCTCAGTCGCCTATTTGACCCCAGGAGTAAGATTTGGGCTTGGGACCGTCACCAGTCTTTCAGTATCGGTTCAGATTCCTGTTTGGCAGGATCTGTATGGCGAGCAAAATGAAAAGTCCGTATTGATAACCGGCGTGAACATTAACTTGTAGGCTCTCGTCATCTCGACCGCAACGGTCATACTAGGAAACGTGGACCTAATATAGTGGAGGTGGGGGGATCGAACCCCCCGACTCGCTATGTGGCACAAGAACTTACGGGTCATTGTGACCAAATTGTGACGCTATTTTTACGATAGGCCCAGACCTCTGGTCGCGATTAGGTCAAATGTTTAGGAATCGTCAGTGTGAAAAGCGTCCCCTGATCTGGAGCGGTTTTGACAGCTACCCGAACGTTGAGAAGATCCGCCAAGCGACGAACTAAAGCGAGTCCAAGTCCAAACCCCTTCGTATGTACGGCGCCATCATTCTCGACTCGATAGAATCGGTCGAACACCTTCGCTACCTGGTGTTCAGTCATACCAGGACCGTGATCCTGAACTGACACGGTGACTGCCTCCGGCTGTTCGCACACACTGATCACGATTGCCGCACCCTCAGGCGAGAACTTGATAGCATTGGACACGACATTCTCAAACACCGTCGTAAGCAGAAACTGATCGGCTCCACCGCGGCTCCCTGGGCAAAATCAAGTTGATGGGCAATCCGCTTGGCTCGAGAGTACACCTCTAGCCGCTCCAGCACGCTGGCCATGCATTCCGCTACATTGATCTCGACGAGCCGCAGTCGCTCTTCTCCGGCCTCATATTTTGCCATCGAGCAGTAACTGGTCGACCAGCCCACTCATTCGATCAATTTCCGCGATGCAGTACTTAAGTTTCTCCTCATAGTGTTTGGGATCGCGAGGCTGACGGATTAGCACTTCCAGTGTTCCCTTAATCACGGCCAGTGGAGTGCGCAGTTCGTGGGCGGCGTCCGCCGCGAATGTCTGCTCGCGCAAGATCAGTTCCTGCAAACGATCAAGCAGATCATTAACCGTTTCCGACAAATGTCGCAGCTCGTCAGGACTTTTAGGCAATGGAACGCGTTCGTCCAGGTTCTCTCGAGAGATGCGGTCGGCGGTAGTTATCAATGTCAAGATAGGTTGCACGATGCTGGCGCCAAACCAGCGACTGATAACAATGATGACCCCGACCAAAATCGGGAACGAAAGCAGCATGATCCACTGCAGATAATCAAGGAGCAGCTTTGCCTCAGCGATCCCCATGCCGATCAGAAGATACCCCTCCAGTTCACCTTGACGGCTGACGATTGGTCCCTGCACCTGTCGAACCCAGGTCGTTCCCAGCTGCCGCGATACAACGAACGTGTCAGTCCTTCTCGCCTCGAAGTAAAGCCGCGTATCGCGAAGGTTAGGCGACGTGCGAAGCACATTTCCGGTTGTATCGGTAGCCTGCAGGAAAATCGGTGACACCGTAGCTTCGCCGTGCTCGCGCTCTGTCCATTCAGGCTGGGCCAGCACATAGACGCGACCATCCTGAATCGACATACTTGTGCTCACCTCGCCGAACTCAGTCAGCAAATCCTCGTCATAGTGGGAGTACAGGATTTTCGCAGTGCTTAGGTAGATAATCAGGTACATCGCACCTACTAGCACGCCAGTGGTCACGAGGTAGACAAGCGCGATGCGATTCTTGAGAGTTGGCACGACTATACTTCCCGAATGACGTATCCGGCGCCGCGGACCGTCTCAATGATATCCGATTCGCCGGCCGCGCAGAGCTTCTTGCGAAGGAAATTAATGTAGACGTCAATCACTGAGGTGTCCGTCTCGTAATGAATATCCCAGACGTTTTCGATTATGCGGGTGCGCGAGCAGACCTTGCCCCGGCTGCGCAAAAGGTACTGCAGGAGACTGAATTCTTTGGCTGTGAGCTCGATCAAGCGCTCACCGCGAAACACCTGCCGTGCCGAGATATCCATCCGCAAATCGTTCAAAGTGATGATTGTACTTTGCGGGTCTTTGTGGCGCAGCTGGGCACGGACGCGGGCCAGCAATTCATCGAAACTGAAGGGTTTGCGCACATAATCGTTCACCCCGGAGTCCAAACCGAAAACGACGTCATCAGTCGAATCGCGAGCACTCAGAAGAATGATCGGCGTTGTGGTATTGTGCTTGCGAAAGTGGCGGCAGAGTTCGATGCCACTCACCCCAGGCAACATCCAGTCGATCAGCAATAGGTCATACTCATTGGCATGGATCGCCTGCAGCCCATCGTTTCCGTTGACTGCTACATCCACAGCATACCCTTCCTCCTTCAGGCCTTCTTGAAGGAAGTTGGCAATCCCCTGTTCATCTTCTACAATCAGTATACGCATGGTCTTTGGATCAAAATATACGGCTGAATCGGTGCATCGACGAACGGTTTTTCTTGTCAGGTGGGATCGGCCGGTCAGGCCCGTGGGAGTTTAGCTCAGACCGACCGATATCACAGAGGGACAACGCAGCCACGCCCCACCCTAGGCAATCATGATAAACCGATCCTTGCTGGTCATGCAAAGACCGCAGCGGTTCGGTACGCTGGCATCGTAGGTGTTACCGCAGGTGCTGCACACGGCGTACTGGCCCGATAATGAACTCTCTTTACCCGCCTTAAGCGCCTCGAGCGCTTTGGTGTAGAGAATCTTGTGAGTCTTTTCGGTTTCGAACGCATAGTTGAACGAAATTCCGGCGATCGTCACCTTTGACGCATTGACGTTCTTGAGCATCTCCGGATACATGGTCGCGACTTCATACGATTCGCCGCCGATTGCATCCTGCAGGTTTTCTGCTGTCGTCTTCACCTCAAACTTGGGAGACACTTCGGGCGCGGCCGCGCCGAGTTGCTCGAGAACCGCCTTGTGATTGGCGGCATGAAACGCCTCGGCTTTTGAAGCGGCCTCGAACAGCTTACTTACCTTAGTAAAGCCCTCGTCGGCGGCTTTCTTGGCATACGCCGCGTACTTGGCGCTAGCCGTCGATTCGCCGGTAAACGCCGCCTTGAGATCATCGATCGTCTGGGTGCGAGCCGGATTGTCTTCGCCAAACGCTACGGTCGCGATCAGCATGAGAGCTGACATGAGAATCAGTGCTTTCTTCATTGAAACCATCCTCCAAATTGCGTTGCGTGAGTGTCCTTATGACTCTCTATAGGGGTTATGTTAGTCATTGTCTTCAGATCCATTTGGTTCCGGGCTTTGCGCGGACGGTGTTGCAGTCGCCGGATCGGCGGCGCCAAAGGTAAGCTGTACGCCCGCTGCGTGCTTGTATACTAGTTCGCCGCCGTAGTACCCCGTGCGGGCAATCGTTCCGACTCCGACCGCCAACAGCGCCACCATAGCCCATTGTCTCCAACCCGTCATTTTCCTGGTCAGCGCCAGCGTGATGCGCAGGCTTGCCAGAACGATCATTGTCCAAAGGGCCAGCGTGGCAGCTCCTTCGTGAATCTCCAGTGCCGTACCCAGGGCGCCGGCCTCCGTTACGCCGTCACCTGCCATATCGCCGGACAGATAGGCCGCGATTGAGCCCAAACTGCCCAGCGTAATCAGGTACAGTCCCGCGTTCGTGAAGAACTGTTTCTTGGTTACCGCACCTGCGAGATCAGACAAAAACCCGATGATGATCAGGGCTATCGGGAAATGGACGATCATCGGATGCAAGTGGCTTTGGTCAATCATGAGAGTCTCCTTGTTTGTGCATTGTCAATTACTTCAGTAAACGACGCGGGTCTAAAGAGAGCCTATAAGGATTCCTAAAATTGGCTTAAAAATGGTCTGCTCGGTCCAACAGCCGTTGCGGCTTGCCTCTGGTTTGGTATATATGTAATGGACTGACGAATTGTAGAGGAGTGATCGTGATCTTACCACAAAGCAGACTTCACTTCGCCCGGTATCTGCTTCTATCGTTGATTCTCATCGCTGTAACGGCATTGGCGTTCGGCTACGGAACTCGTTCCTTTGAAGCCTACTGTCCGTTCGGCGGCCCCGAGAGCCTGTGGGGGCTGTTTACGGCCGGAGAGTTCTCGTGCGCCCTCGGACCTCTGAATCTGTCGATGTTCCTGGCTGTCATCGGCCTCGCTATACTGTCAAAGAAGTCATTCTGCGGTTGGGCCTGCCCCATTGGATTTCTTGGTGAATTGGGCGGACGCCTGGGTGGTGTCATCTGGAAGAAGCGGCCGGTCATACACCCGGCAGCCAATACCTGGGCCAAGCTTGTCCGCTATGTCGTGCTCATCGTGGTGCTCTTTTTCACCTATAAGACTGGTGAACTGGTGCTGCGTGGTTATGATCCCTTTTACTTGATCTTCTCGGGTATTGGGCATGGAACGGCCGGGGTGATTTCGATCGGCGTCTTGGTTCTCCTGGTTGCCGGTGCGCTGATCATCCCAATGTTCTTCTGTCGGTACTTGTGTCCCCTGACGGCAACTCTTGATCCGTTCAGTCGGCTTGGACTCGTGAAGGTCGTACGCAATGTTTCGGCCTGTACAGCCTGCGGTAATTGTTCGCGCGCCTGTCCACACGACATTCCAGTGCACACCCTTCCAGTAATTCGTCATCGTGACTGCACCAACTGTCTTGAGTGTCTGACCAGTTGTCCGGAGCCGCGGGTCCTTGAACTGCGCACCAAACTGTAGAGGTAATATGCGACTTTCCCCATGGATACTTCCCCTGCTCGTGTTGATAGCTTTGGTCGGAGGTTACTGTCTTCGCACTGCGTTTACTCAGCCCACGACTCTGACCGGGTTCCAGGGAATTGACGGGGCAACCTGTACCGCAATTGTCGACGGGCTGAAGTGCAAGGGAACGGCTGCTTATTTTTCCAGCCTGTACGACAGAACAAACGGTGTTATCAGCATCGAAACGTTTGCCTCAGAGCACAAGGCCGTCATAACATACGACCCCGACCTCATTACTCGAGACAGTATCAAGGCGATTATGGAGCAGACCATGACATTTGATGACGGCACAACCGGTCAGGTATTTACGTGCAGATCCATTGAGTAGCCGCGATCGCATTGTCGGCGAGTTACAGGTAATCCTTTGAGTAATCAGTCAGCCATAGCGGAGAAGAAATCGGTTGCGCTGCTCTCGGTCTTTGCAGCGATTGCATTGACCGGTGGCAAGACCACCGTTGGCCTATTGACTGGCAGTTTAGGCATTCTGGCAGAAGCCTTGCATTCCGGGCTGGATTTGGTCGCGGCCGCAATTACCTACTTTTCCGTGCGCGTTTCCGACAAACCGGCAGATCAAGAACACCACTTTGGACACGGAAAGATAGAGAACCTCTCGGCGCTGGTGGAAACAGTGCTTCTGCTCATTACCTGTGCCTGGATTATCTACGAAGCAGTCTCGCGACTTCTCACTGGTCGGGTTCATATAGAAGTGACACCGTGGAGCTACGCGGTTGTCATCGCTTCGATCGTCATTGATTATGGTCGTTCCCGGGCACTGATGAAAGCGGCTAGGAAATACAATAGTCAGGCTCTTGAAGCCGATGCCCTGCATTTCTCAACCGACATCTGGAGTTCATCGGTAGTTCTGCTGGGACTGATCTGCGCCAATTTTGGAGTCTATACGGCAGATTCTATTGCAGCGCTCATCGTGGCGGCGATTGTTATTTCCGTTTGCTACCGCCTGGGCAAGCGCGCAATCGACGTCCTCCTAGATCGTGCTCCACAAGGGGTTGTAACGCTAGTCTATGAGGCGGCTACACAGATTCCTGAGATTTCGTCGGTAGGCAATGTTCGCGTTCGTACATCGGGCGCCGATGTCTTCATCGACATACAGATTACTGTCGACGGCTCTCTGCCACTCAATGATGCTCACGCTATCGCCGATCGGTTTGAAGCCATAGTCTGCAGCACCATCCCACGCTGTTTCATGCAGGTGCATCAGGAACCAGACCTCGTCACATCTCGTGACGTCGGCAAAGAATATCCGGACCAACGCCAATGATTCATCTTCGTAGTAAGAACTGGGTACTCTTCCTTCAGGCGCTGCTTCTTGTGGGAATTGTGGTCGGATCCAAACTGGCAGTCCATTCCTTCGGCCTTGAACTGTTGTCGCTCAACAATTTGTTCTCCGGTATTATTGCCGGTAATGTCTTCCTGATGGGCTTTTTGCTCTCCGGTGTCCTTTCCGACTATAAAGAGGCCGAGCGGATCCCCGGCGAAATGGCTAATGCTTTGGCAACTCTCTACGAGGAATGCGTATACATCGCCACCGCCAAGAACAATCAGGCGGCCCAGCAGGGCGTGGACATAGTCGCCGGCCTGGTCGACCAGACTGGCCGCTGGTTTCATCGCCGAATTCGAACTCGAGAGTTGCTGGACCTCACGCGCCGCTGCAACATTCTGCTAAGTGATCTGGAACCGACTGTCCCGGCTAACCATGTGGTTCGCCTGAAATCGGAGCTAACTGGCCTGCGTAGACTGATCGTCCGTACAGACACGATCCGGGATACCAGCTTCATATCTTCTGGTTATCTCATTGCCAGCTCGGTCACTGGTCTACTTTGTATAGGGTTGATTCTCTCGAAAATCGAGCCCTTCACCGAATCGCTCTTCTTTGTTGGCGTGATTTCCTTCCTGATGATCTTCTTGCTCTTGCTGATTCGGGATCTTGATGATCCCTTTGCTTTCGAGGAAAGGTCCTCTGCGGAAAATGTCTCGCTCTATCCGATCGAGCGCCTTCAGCAGCAGATCGTCGAAGAGCGTGCCGCAATAGGGGCTAACGCAATGACCACAACAATGTCGCAAGACTTAACACCCCAGGAAAAGTGACGCAGCATGAAACGACGTCCCTGGTTAATCACAGTATCGCTGACGCTGACGATTGTCTGCGTTGGTATTGGTATCATGTGGACACGAGGCGATACTATCGCATCCGATGAGCAACCGCGCTATAAGGCGTACCCGTTGCGGCGGGGCACGCTGACAACCGTCGTTTCCGCCGACGGCGTCGTGAGACCGATTTACCGGGTGGAGATAAAGTCGAAGGCCAGCGGCCGCGTCGAAGAGCTGCCGGTCGAAGCCGGTCAGTCCGTTTCCCGCGGTCAATTAATCTGTCGTCTGGACCAAACCGACGTTAAGGCAGATCTTGATCAGGCCCAGGCGGACCTGGAGATCGCGCAAGCAGAGATCAAACAGGCACAGAATACCGAAGAACGTCGACGGCAATTGCTTGAGAAGAACCTCATTTCCCAAGAAGAGTACGACCAGGTTGCGCTGACTTTGGCCCAGGCGAAGGGCAAACTCGTCCGCGCCCTAACGTCACTGGAGCGATCCAGAATCCGTTTTGCTGAAACGCTGGTGCCGGCACCCATAGATGGCGTCGTACTTCAGAAGTACGTTGAAATTGGCCAGATTATTGCATCCGGCATCAGCAACGTCGGCGGTGGTACCAAGATAGCCGATATCGCCGATATGCGCCAAGTGTATGTGGAGGCCGGAATCGACGAAATCGATGTCGGGAAGATCAGTGTCGGTCAAATCGCGACGATCGTCGCCGACGCGTATCCGTCAAGTACATTCACTGGTACCATCGTACGCGTTGCTCCCGAGGCCCGTGTTTTGCAGAATGTTACTCTTTTTGACATCGTCATCAAGGTGGAAAACATTGACGGCTTATTGAAATCCGGTATGAATGTCAACGCCGAGGTAACCGTGGCCCGCGCCGAAGACGCCGTGTTGATTCCTATGCTTGCCTTGCGAGAATCGGACAATGCCGATCCCGGTATGTCATCGCGAGAAGTCTTGGTGAAACAGGGGAATACTTTTGCCCCTCGCGCGGTCGAACTCGGACTTATGAATGCTCAGGAGGCGGTTGTCCTCTCCGGACTGACCGACCGCGACACAGTTGGCGTTCCTATGGTTTCTCGCTTAAAAGAAGAGAACGACCGGATGCAGCAGGAAATCAAGAGTTCGCGTGGCTTCGGCTCATCGAGTAGCAGTCAACCTCGCGGTGGCGGTGGGCACTAATACGCAATAGCTGGGACACGCGATGATACTCTTAGAAAATATCACCGAAGGTCTGCACAGCATCAAAGCCAATCCTCTGCGGTCGACATTGACCCTGATCGGGATTGCCGTTGGGATCGGCGCAGTATTATATGTCGTCACACTGGGCGAGATGACCAAGCAGCGCATTGCTCAGCGCCTCGAGGCAATGGGTCCGAACATTCTCATCATCCGTCCCGAGTTTGCCCACGGACAAGGCGTACATGTGGATGTTGACGTCGTTAGCCTGACCTGGGATGATACTCGACAACTTGCCGCTACGTCAAAAGTCATCTCTGAGGCTGTGCCGATTTTCTCGGGAAATGCATCCGCGGAGTACCGCGACAAAAATCGCAGTACGCGAGTGTCCGGGACCACGTCGGCTTGGTTCCCGGTTAACAATGCCCAGCCCTCTGAAGGACGGGTATTTTCGCCTCAGGAACTGCTCGAGCGAGCGCGTGTCTGCGTGATCGGCGCAACCGTCCGCAAGGACCTATTCGGCGATGAGTCCCCCGTCGGCAAGACTATCTTCCTGAAATCGAACAGTTTCACGGTCACCGGGGTCCTTCCGGCAAAAGGAGAATCGTGGTCGAGTCCCGATGACCAGATATTTGTGCCGCTCACTACGGCCCAAGAACGGATGTTCGGCGTCGATTACCTGAACACCGTAATGGCGCAGATGCGCTCGGCGGATGCCTACGATGAGGCGCTTTATGATATCGAGTCATTGCTTCGTCAGAATCACCGCCTCCGCGCGGATCAACCGAACGATTTCCGCGTCCGCCGCCAGGACTTCTTTTTGAGCACGATTCAGGAGACCAACGTCGAGTTGGCCAACTTCATCATTATCATCGCGCTGGTTTCATTGGTGGTCGGAGGGATCGGTATCGCCAACGTGATGCTCGTGTCGGTGACTGAGCGAACGCGCGAAATCGGCATTCGTCGCGCCGTAGGAGCAACCCGATCAGTGATTATTTTGCAGTTCTTGATCGAGTCGGTAGTTCTGGGAGTGTGCGGCGGTTGCCTTGGCATCCTTGGCGGACTCTTGATGAATCGGATGCTGATCGACGGCACTATGGTTATTCCGTGGCTGTGGATTGGTAATAGCATCCTGATCTGCGTGGGAGTCGGCGCTGCGGCGGGGTTCTATCCAGCGTTACGGGCCGCGCGATTCAATATTATTGACGCCTTGCGCTACGAATGACATAAGAACTGTCGCGTCGACGCTTTCATGCCTGCCCCGAACTGAACCGTTCTGAATTGTGCCTCAACAGAAGTGAACTGAGTCCTTATAACAGATTGTGAATTAAGAACATGAACTGACGGGCCGGGGGCATTGTACACCCGGCTCGCCATGTGGGACAATAACTTACGGGTCATCGTGACCAAATTGTGACGCTTTTTTGAACTTAGGAACCGCTCACGTGGACTATTCAAGTGGGCGCAATCCGCCAGAACGGGCAGGTCGCAGAAAGACCGGAAAGAAAGAAAAAAGCTCTTCACACCAGCCCTTTCATAGGTGACGCTCTTAACGATTCCTCATGGAAAGAGGATTCAGTTTCTTGTTTCAACTCTCTCGACCCGGTAAGCGTACGGATGTAGGGCCGCACCCTATATCATAGCAGCATCCAGAAAGCGCAGGTAGCGGTGGATGGGAAGCAGACCGTCTTCATCCATGACAGGCTTAACGGCGACAAATCGTTTCAGGTTAATTTTCCAAACCAACCTCGTCGCTCCATCCATTTTGCCAACTCCAACACCGGCGTGATTGTAAAGGCAACGGTGATGACTATTGTCCAATCCATTAGTGATAGACCGAAAGTGCCGAGCGGCCCTTGCAGAAAAGGCACATAGACGATCAAAATCAGCAACACCCCTTCCCACACGACTGCAAGGTTCAGCCATTTGTTTGAAAAGGGCCGATCCAGAACCGAGTGCCGATCGGAGCGGAAATTGTAGGCCTTGAAAAACTGAATGAGCGCGAGCGAAATGAAGGTCATCGTGATTGACTCTTCAAGACTGCGGCCGGACTGCAGCGCCCAGGTGAAAAGCGACAGATTCGCCAATGCCGACCACAACCCACCGACTACCATCAGGGAAACTACCGGTCGTGTGAACATGCCAGTACCAGAACTCCGTGGTGGTCGCCGCATTAAGTCCGGTTCATATGGGTCCACGGCCAGGGCGAGGGCCGGCAAGCCGTCGGTCGCAAGGTTGATATACAGAATCTGCACCGCCGTCAATGGCATGGGCATCTCCAATACACTGGCGCCGGCTATCAGGGTGATTTCGCCAATATTGGAGGAGAGCAAATATGTCAGGTACTTCTTGATGTTCCCAAAGATGCCTCGTCCCTCCTCCACTGCGGCGACGATAGAAGCGAAGTTGTCGTCAATGAGTGTCATGACCGCAGCCTCTTTGGACACATCCGTCCCGGTGACGCCCATCGCGATGCCGATGTCAGCTTTCTTGAGCGCTGGCGCGTCGTTTACCCCGTCGCCCGTCATCGCCACAACGTGGCCTTTCCCTTGTAGCGCGGTTACCACGCGGAGCTTGTGTGCTGGTGAAACTCTGGCGAAGATATCGATGTCTCCCATACGAGCCTCGAGCTCGGCGTCGCTCATCCCCTCTAGTTCAGCACCAGTGACTACGCGGCCAGTAACGAACAGACCCAGTTCCTTCGCGACGGCTTGTGCTGTGAGGGGATGGTCTCCGGTGATCATGACCACGTGAATACCCGCCTGCCGGCACGTTTGGATCGCGGCCTGAGCCTCAGGTCGGGGAGGGTCAATCATCCCCATTAGACCGAGGAATGTCATCCCACATTCCGCGTCGGTAAGTGTCGTCTCCGTTTTGGTCGCCACGGCAAGTACTCGTAGTGCTTCACTCGCCATCCGTTGCGCCTCGGCCAAGAGTTCTGCCCTTCTAGCGTCGTCAAGCACGTTCTCGCCAGCATTGGTAAGTTGCCGAGTACAGGCATTGAGAATCACCTCGGGAGCGCCTTTGGCATAGGCTACCGAGCCAACTGGTAACGCATGGAGCGTGGTCATGCGCTTACTTTCGGAGGTGAATGGGATCTCGCTCAATCGTGGAAACTGGACGTCGAGATCAGATTTGTGTAGTCCGGCTTTGGCTGCAACGACTACCAGCGCCCCTTCAGTCGGATCGCCTTTAATATCCCACCGCTCGTCGCTTCGGGTGAGCTGAGCGTCAGACGCGAGTACGGCGGCCCTCAGCAGTTCCGCGATTGGCCCGGAAAGATCGACGGCATTACCGTTGCACGAAAACGCACCCTGCGGTTCGTATCCTGCGCCTGAGACCTCTATACTCTGACCGGGCAACACAATCTTCCTGACTGTCATTTCGTCTTTGGTCAGTGTGCCGGTCTTATCAGAGCAAATGACCGATGTACTGCCGAGAGTTTCCACAGCCGGCAAGCGGCGGATAAGAGCGTTACGCTTCACCATCCGCTGCACGCCAATTGCAAGCGAGATTGTGACAACGGCCGGCAAGGCCTCCGGAACTACCGCGACTGCTAAGGCAATGCCAAATACGAGCATCTCCAGCAGCGGCTGACCACGAAAGAATCCGAGTCCGACAATAAGTATGACGACCGCCAGAGCGACATACGCAAGTGCATGCCCAACTCTCTTCAAATTGTTCTGCAGTGGAGTCTGGCCAATTTCAACGGTGGCAAGCAACCTGGCGATCCGTCCAAACTCTGTTTGCATGCCCGTAGCAACCACGACCGCGCGGCCTCGGCCGTACGTCGCAGCGGTACCTGCAAAAACCATGTTCTTCCGGTCGCCAATTGGTAATTCATCGTTGGGCAGTGGGCTGGTGTGCTTTTCAACGGGGATGGACTCACCCGTGAGAGTGGCTTCGTCGGCCTGCAGGTTGATGGCCTCGATCAGTCGAGCATCAGCTGGTATTTTGTCCCCTGTCCTAAGAATAATGACATCGCCGGACACAAGCTCTCGCGACAGGATTTCAATCTCCTTGCCATCACGGAGAACCGTAGCCGTCGGCGCGGCCATCTGGCGAAGCGCCTCAAGTGCCCGTTCAGCGCGGTATTCCTGTATGAAGCCCAGCAATGTGGCAAACAGTACGATTACGCCTATGGCAATCGCTTCAAGGCCGTGCCCAAGAAAGACTGATAGACCAACAGCGACGATCAAGATGAGGACGATAACGCTCTTAAACTGCTCGACAAATATCGCCCACGGTGAGATGCGGCGCGGAGCCTGCAGTTCGTTAGGTCCAGCTTCAATTAAGCGACGAGTTGACTCTGCACTGCTCAGACCGTACAGCGTGTTAGTGCCCAGCTGCCTCACCAGTTCTTCGACTTCAAGCGAAGTCCACATCGAGGAACGACCATGCATGTCTCTACTCTTGCTTTCTGCTCTCAGTCGATAATACGCATGAGGGCATTCGGATGACTATGCCAATAAGATCCTCCAGCAGAACGGACTTGACATCAGGACCTCTCATTGATGTCGGGATCAGGTAGTATTGCTACTGCCTGTTTCTAGTACAGATGGCCAGCAACACGAGAGTGTCGGTTGGCAGCGATTTACGATGCTGCGTCCGTGATCTCATGGTTCAAATCACTGGCATAGAAACAACGGCCGGTCGGCATTCCTGATAATATGCAATGCGGTTTCTCCGATGACGCGCCTCAGCAAGAGACTCCGTGCGCTGTTGCCCAAGACAATCAAGTCCGCCTGCCTCGAGGTCGCCAAGGTCATTAGAGAATCCTTTGGAGATCCCGAGGCTAACTCACAGCTCACACACCGGCCGTGCGCTCGGCAATAGCCCGCCGCGTCGATCAGAAGGTGCCGTGCTGTGTCCTCTGAGTCATGAGCGGTCACAATCAGTATGTCTGCATCCGGCCAGAGACCTAACTGAATGAATCGCTTCATGGTCTTGGCCGACTCCATCGAACCGCTGTAGGCGATCAGAATCCTTCGAATCGGCAGGTGCGTTGCCGACACGGCAATGATCGGTCTCACTCCGGCCGATATTAGCCGTGCTAACGTGTTACTGGGCTCCTCCTCTGAAATATCATATTCGAATATGCTTCGAAGACCGAAGATCATGAGATCATGGTAACGGGCGAGATCTATCATCAGATCGAATGACTCTCCGTGCTGTTCCTGTCTCACTTGGTACCTGATTCCAGCGGATTTACAGGCGGACTCGAAAGTGTCAATGGCCTTCTTGATATGGTCTTTTGTCAGTCGGATGCTAATCACACTCTGCCTTCTGGCTTCGTGTAGTGTCCCCTTTGGCACTAGTCCCACTCGTGCCATCTTGTCGAGATCGACCACCGTTACGCCCGTGACCGCTGCGCCAAACCGATAAGCAAGTTCGACCGCCCGCTGAATCGCAGCATTTGAATAAGGTGTACCACCTATGCCGAGGAGTATCTTTTTGACCATTTTCCTCGATCCTTCACGTCCCGTATGTTAGCAACCGTATCTGCCATCGTTGCCATGGCCAGATGCTGCACATGCTCAAGAATCGTCACTTGCCGCGTTGTTCCGCTTGACGCTGTGTACCGGCCAGTTCGGCATCCACTTCCGCTTGGGCCTCGAGCCAGTCACTAATTGTGTCGCCTCCGGCAAAACCACGCTGCACATCACGATAGTACGCTGCTTCCACAATCATGCGATAACGCTCTTCGGCGGAAATCTCGTCGCCCGCGCCAGACGGTGCTGCTCTACGCGTTTCCATAAATGGAGGACAAGTCACAGCAGTGTTCGTTTTGACAAGCCATTGATGCCGACACATATTCAAAGCATCTCCGCTAATCCAGCTATCTATTTCACAGTCATCGCTTTTTGTCAATCAAAATGTAATGAGTGGTTTGATGATGCCGTCTTCCTTGGTTGCCATCAAATGGAACGCCTTGTCTACCTGTTCAAAGGGAAAGGTATGCGTAGTCAGAGGTGTCGGGTCGACTTTGTCCATTTCGATTAGTCTGAGGAGTCTCTTCATCCTCTCTTTACCACCTGGACAAAGTCCGGTTCGTATGACTTTGTCACTCATGCCCACACCCCATTCCATGCGCGGAATATTGACATATTCGCCCTCGCCAAAGTAACCCGTCACCGAGATTGTACCGCCAGGTCGAGTGGCTTTTATGCAGGCTTCGAATGTCACTTGCCCACCGAGGCATTCGATGGCAGAGTCCACGCCCTGGCCATCGGTCAACTCGAGAATCCTCTTAATCGGATCGGCCTTCTTGAAGTTCACTGCGATATCGACCCCCAATTTCTTGGCCAATTCTAGCCGCTCGGTCACACCATCCACGCCAATAATCAGACCCGCACCCTTGAGCTTCGCGCCCACTGCCGCCATAAGTCCAACCGGTCCGAGGGCAAATACAGCTACGTTCCCTCCTAGCGGAACATTGGCAAACTCGGCCCCCATAAATCCGGTAGACATCATATCACAGGTATAAACCGCTGCCTCGGGCCCCACTTTCTGCGGGATGAGGGCTAGATTGGCCTCCGCATCATTTACATGGAAATACTCCGCGAAGGTACCGTCCTTGATGTTAGCGAATTTCCAGCCGCCGAGCATCTGTGTACATTGAGACGTATAGCCGCGCAGGCAGTTCTCACATTTGTAACATGGTGTAATGGCGTTCACTGCAACCTTATCACCCCTCTTGAAGGACGTCACTTGCTCACCTACATCGTGTACAACTCCAACCGCCTCGTGCCCAAGCGTGAGATTACGGCGATCACCGATTGCACCGTTCACAGTATGAATATCTGATGTACATACAAGTGCGTGCGTCGCTTTGATGACGGCATCGTTCGGCCCAGCCTTAGGTATGGGCTTTTCCGCAAACCCAACTTTGCCTATTCCCTGCATTACGAAGCATTTCATATTCTGCGACATTGCGCTAACCTCCAATATTCATTACCAAATGGTAGCAGCTGAATCTTCCATCGTTGAAAGGGCCAGATTCTGCATATGCTCAAGGATCGTCACTTACTGCCTTGTTCCCCTTGACGCTGTATACTGGCCAGTTCGGCATCCACTTCCGCTTGGGCCTCGAGCCAGTCATTAACTGTGTCGCCTCCGGCAAAACCACGCTTCACAGCACGATAGTATGCTGCTTCCGCAATCATGCGATAGCGCTCTTCAGCGGAAATCTCGCCGCCCCCGTTACACCGTGCTGCTCTACGCGATTCTTGATGAGCGCGTCGCTTTGCAGATTTCACCTCGGACATTGCTCGTCTCCTTTCATATTTCTGCTCGTTCTCACTATTGATTCCAACTCGGCTCAATTGCCATCCGCACTTGATCGATCACAGCTTCGACTCCAAGGGCACAAAACCCTGCGACGATAGGCGAAAGTTCATCGCTACGCTACGGCTCCACTATTTGCCTCCCGACATAACATTGTCCGGTATCAGGGCATAGCGAAGGAAGCACCCAACACCGCCGGCTCGATGTAGCTGTTCAGATCGGCCCACGGTTTCAATTCGACACCGTCTCTTCTCCGCCAATCTGATAAGCTCCTCTCGGGTGTCGTACTTGTGTAAAACAGGCGAACCACAGACGCCACATACCTCAGGCTGTGGCTCAGCCATCGACACCCACCGGCAGAGCTTACAAATTTGCACTGCTCCAAGATCGCAATCTGCCTCAATTACCAGTGTATCGACCCGTTCCTGGAGCATCGCATTAAAAGTATCCTCCGCCCCAAGTGCAGCCAGATCGTTTCGGTAAAAGGCGTTGAAGAGCCGTTCCACCGTTAGCAACGACTCGTCCTCTTCAGCCTTCATGAAAGCCGCGAGCGTTTCCTTGAGAACTGTCTCGCGGTCGGCAGGGTTGGAGAGCGATAACACGTCAATTAGCTTTGTCGACAGGTGCTTGGGAAGTGCCCTTCGCACTTCATGAACATAGTCAGATTCACCTGCCAGAATGAGGTGACCGTACCTTTCGTCTGCCATGAGTCGCTCCAGGACGGCGATCTTCTCCTTGATAAACTGCCTTTTCTTTTCGCTACGATAGTTCTGATAATGCAGGCGCGTCCATTCTCGGCCGACTTTTGCTTCTGGCTCCTGTCGTTCCACCGACATATGCTGGCTAACCTCACCCAGACTTACTTCAAGGATCTTCGCACTCCTACTGGTAGTTACCAGCACGACGTAACGATAGTAACGGTCCTTCATGACGACGAGGTGTGACAGATGAGGAACTCTATCCACTGTAAGGGTGGTAGGCAAAGGAAGCGGGAAACGCATAGGAAGACAGAATGAGCTGACGCCCCCGCGAGCAAACACGGCCAGACTTTTGGTTTCGGGTTCGTTAGCCAGGCTTGCTTGACGCACTACCGAATTTAGGGCATCCACGATGTGCCCACGCTGCGCACCGTTGGGCCACGTTCGGACTATGCTGTCGATACGCTTGACAAGATACTTCTGTCGTTCATCTCTAGGCGCTGTCAAATCGATATAGCAGGAAACGATCGGTTGCTCACTCTCCTCTAATGAGGCGAGAAAACGGATGTGTTGTTGCAGTTGTTCCAGTTTCATTGTACTGCCTCCGATGCTATAAGTGTTCTGCGATTCGAGATTCATCGAACCCTGTAGCAACTCGGTCAACCTCAACAAGGCCGGATGGGCGCTCAATCAAGGCACATTTTATTCTGTCTACAGCATGACACATAGCCATGAGTTCATCCGAGTCGACGGCCTCGGTCGCAACGTGGCAACCGTCTACTAATTCTACACGGATGCGACAGAGATTATCGCATTGCTCGAGTAGCGTAGCCGGGTCTTGCAGTACATCCAATTGTACTGTGACCGATTCCACCCCAGGTGTCCGGAGGGTGCCAAGACACAACTTCTCTGCATACCAATCAAGGCGGTCCTGCACAGGTGCTCCTGGACGCTGAATCACTATCTTCACTTCAATCATCCTCCACTGAGAATAGCCCCACCGCGCCTCTTTTCTAGGTAGACGTAGTTGGCGCCTTTTTGACCATCTGACAGTTCTGGGCGGCGCAGCCCATGGTGGGCTGCGCCTCAAGAGGCGAATGCTCGTCCACGCCAGTTTGGCAGCTAGCTACAAGGACGCACCTCTGTCAATCAAACATATCAGTGAAGGACTCATACCACCGCCGCTTGCGCGGCCGACCCTGGGCATCATACGGACGATCACCGGACTCACGATCATCGTGATGCCGATACTGTCCCTTGTTTCGACTGTGGTCATCATCATCGAAGTCATCTGGGCGATCGTATTGAGCCTGTTCATCGATTGCCTGCGCCTGGGAAATCAGTTTTTCCAGCTCTCCCCGATCCAGCCAAACGCCGCGGCATTGCGAACAGACGTCTACGGCAATTCCTCCTCGATTCTGTTCGGCGAGCACAGAGGACTCACAGCGCGGGCATTTCATCGATGGTACTCCTTTCCTGATTGTTCCACATCTCGTTCGTACCATAAATCTTCCATATTCTCCCGTCTTTCTTCTACATGCTCGCGGGTATCGGCCGGGACCCTGTCCCTTCGGTGCCGCCGAGCGCGCTCTTTCGTCTGTACAACGGCTCGCCCGGCCCTGTCGGCCGCTCGGCTGATCGCTGCATACAAATTACTGTCCGTATGCTCGACAACCAGACCATTACGAGATCGCAAGCGCACTTCAATTTGGCACGTCTTATCCATACCGCCGCGCGGACCGTTTAGATCGTGCAGGCGCACGATGGCACAGTGAATGCCTGGAGAAAGTCGCCCCAGCGCCAAGAGGATGCGGCGTTCGACAAAACCGTGTAAGTTGTCATCGATCTCGACTGTTCGGCCTACTACATGAATCCTCATCCCTTGCCTCCATTACAATTCCGATCGTGCCTATTTTACGTCCTCCCTGGTACTTAGATTCATAGATAAATTGTCATTGACTCTTCGCTCTAATCGAAGTATTTATAAAGACATGGAATGGGTCAATTATCACCACCTGCTATACTTTTGGCTCGTGGCGAGAGAGGGCAGTCTCGCGCGCGCCTGTGTTGAACTACGATTAGCACAATCCACGGTCAGCAAGCAGATACATGTGTTGGAGGAGGTCCTTGGCCAGCAGCTCTTTGAAAAATGTGGTCGAAATCTTGTCCTTACCGAAGAAGGGCGAATTGCCTACCGATACGCCGACGAGATTTTCGGGCTCGGTAGAGAGATGCTCGATACCCTCAAGGATCGGCCAACCGGACGGTCGCTGCGGGTGAATGTCGGCATTGCTGATGTCATCCCAAAACTGGTAGCAGAACGTGTTCTGAGTCAGGCTTTTCAGCTTGGCGGGCCAGTACGGTTGGTCTGTCGAGACGACAAACCGGAACGACTGCTCGCTGACCTTGCCCTGCACGAGTTAGACGTGATCCTGTCGGATGCCCCTGCCAGCCCCCATGTGAAGGTACACGCGTACAATCACTTGCTAGGAGAATCTGACATCACCTTCTTCGGTCGGAAGGATCTCGCTGCGGACCTCCGAAGGAAGTTCCCGGATTCGTTGAGTGGCGCACCTATGCTACTTCCCGCCGAAAACACTTCCTTACGTCGGTCGCTTGAGCAGTGGTTTGATGCCCGGGCAATCCGTCCCAATATCGTCGGTGAATTCGATGACAGCGCCCTCTTGAAAGTGTTCGGCATGCGCGGCGTAGGCATCTTCCCGGCAATGTCGGTCATCGCAACCGAGATAGAGCGTCAATACCAGGTGCGCGCAGTGGGCACCATTACGGACGTGCGGGAGCGTCTGTACGCAGTAACCGTCGATCGCCGCATCAAGCATCCTGCCGTCGTAGCGATCTGCAACACGGCCAGAACGCTGATATTTCGAAAAGAACCGTTGCCTAGAGGAGGTGGCAGGACTGCGAAGTAGAACTCCTTCAGTTGGCAAAAGCAGCTGGATCATAGTCATGGGGGAACGAAGATGCGACGGCCGACGAACAGAGAAGCCCATAGCCCGACGACCTGGCTCTTACAGCAGTGATACCGGCTGCATGCACCACACTCTCAGCTCTTGGAAGGAGCAGGCGTTTCATTGAATCTGATCCAGGACAATCGCGGGCGTCCAATCATTGGCCAAATCGACGAGGCAACATTGAGCCCGCCGCAAGGTTGCCGCTGCGCACTCGGTCAATAGCTCTTGAGAGGTGATGCACAGGGGGGCTTGAAGTTGTTCCTATTTGTCCGTTTTCTGCGATGCGCATTGGGCGAGCAACCAATCACGAAACACGACAACGCGCCGAAGATCTGCTTTAGATTCTGGGTGAACCAGGTAGTACGCATGCTCACTCGTCACCGGGTGATCAATAGCTACAATCAACTGACCACTCGCGAGTTCCTCGCGAATTAGGAACAATGGCAATACCGCCAATCCAAGGCCAGCAATCGCGGCTTGAATGACCATCTGAAACTGCTCAAATCGCGGTCCCAATCTCCCGTCGACTTTCGTCACTCCACAATCGCACAACCATTCCTGCCAGGCCCGTGGTCGGGTGACATGCTGCAAGAGAGTGAAACGACCAATGTCTTCGGGACTGACTAGTTCCGGCCGTCCTGCTAGGAGCGACGGTGCTGCCACAGGGACGATCGTTTCGCCCATGAGCCTATGACAGTCCCCACCCGGCCAGCTGTCAATGCCAAAGTGAATCGCTACATCCATATCACTTCCTGCAAAATCAAACGGCTTCACCTGCGTCATTAAGTTTAGCTGTATGTCCGGATAGCGAGCCGTGAAGTCGCCGAGACGAGGGACGAGCCAGCGCGATCCAAAGGTAGGCAGTAGTGCAATGGTTAGCGTTCCCCCCCCACTACCGTAGGCCATTACCTGAAGGGTTGCCGCTTCGGCTCTGTCGAGAAGCTCACGAATCGAACGTGCATATGCCTCTCCCGCCTCGGTCAAGACCAGCCGTTGTTTGTGGCGCTGAAACAACGGCCGGCCAACATATTCCTCTAAGTGCCGAACTTGCCGACTCACCGCGCTCTGAGTGACGTTCAACTCGCGTGCCGCTCTGGTAAAGCTCATGTGACGCACAGCGGCATCAAAGCACTGAAGCGACATTAGTGATGGTAGAATTCGACCAGAAGTCATGACTTTTTAGAATGAACCTCTGAGTAATCATCGTTTGGCATCAGCTTAACGATATCGTATATGTTACTCGAGGACAATAGCAAATTAGTATGGTTGTTGTTTTTGAGTGTTTCTATCGGTTGGCTCAGGTTCATTCCTAAATGGCATGAACTTAGCGCCGCCAATATAGACATTGCCAACCTACGAATGCTTATCCGACACCTATCAGACGAAGGAGGATAGATGAGTACGCACAGAATCGCATGGTTACCTGGTGATGGGGTAGGAGTCGAAGTACTCGAGGCGGCCAAGATCTGCCTCGACGCCCTCAAGTTCGACGCCACCTACCCCCATGGCGATATCGGTTGGGAATTTTGGTGCAAGGAAGGCGATGCTTTCCCCGATCGCACCGTCAGCCTACTGAAGCAAAGTGATGCTGCCCTGTTCGGCGCCATCACCTCGAAACCCGTCAAGGAGGCTGAGAGTGAGCTTGACTCTGAACTGAAGGGCAAAGGTCTGGTGTACCGAAGCCCTATCGTGCGTATGCGCCAAATGTTCGATCTCTATACCTGCCTGCGCCCCTGCCGGGCCTATCCGGGCAATCCTCTCAACTACAAAGAGGGAATTGACCTAGTGGTATTTCGTGAGAACACCGAAGATCTGTACGCAGGCGTTGAGTTTGCCACGGTTCCTGACGAACTAGTTGCCACATTGTCGAAACTTAGCAAGCCGTTTGCCCATTTCGCGAAAATGCCCAATAGCGATTATGCTATCACGTGCAAAATCAATAGCAAAATGGGTTGCGAGAGGATCATCCGTGCCGCTTTTCAGTACGCTAAAGAGTTCGGCTATCCAAAAGTCACGGTGATTCACAAGGCGAACGTAGTGCGCGCCACTGAAGGGATGTTTCTTGAGACGGGCAAGCGCGTCGCGAGAGATTACCCCGGCATCCAGATGGATGATGCCAACATTGATGCGATCTGCATGTGGCTCCTCAAGAACCCGAAAAACTACGGGGTACTCGTGGCCACGAATATGTTTGGCGACATAGTCAGTGACCTCGCCGCTCAAATGGTGGGCGGACTTGGCTTCGGCTGCTCGGGCAACATTGGTGACAAGCTTGCGGTGTTCGAACCAACACACGGAAGTGCGCCCAAGTACGCCGGCCAGTACAAAGTGAATCCTATCGCTACGATTCTGGCCGCCAAGATGATGCTCGCATGGCTGTGTGAAACGGATAAGGCCGTCAGACTGGAAAAAGCTGTTGCAGCAGTCATCTCTGAAGGCAAGGTGCGAACCTACGACATGGGCGGCAGCGCGACGACCCTGGAGATGGGCGAAGCCATCGCTCGGAAATTATAATGCACGAGGATCCGGCAATGTCGAAGATTATCGTTCATGAAGTCGGCCCTCGGGATGGCCTGCAGGCCGAAAGGCAAACGGTCCCGACCGATAAGAAACTCGAGTGGATTCGTGCTCTTGCTGCTACCGGCGTTGATATCATCCAGGTTGGCTCATTTGTTCATAGAGAAAAAATGCCGCAAATGGCCGACACCGATGAGTTGTTTCTGGCGCTCAGAAACGAGAAACACCGTGCGATCTTCTCTGGGCTCGTCCTTAATGAAAAAGGACTCGAGCGCGGTTTGGCTTGCGGCGTCCAAATGTTTTGCCTTGGCGTATCAGCATCCGAGACGCACAGCAGGAAGAACACTGGCACGGGGACCGACGAAGCTCTGGGCCGGATTGTAGCCATCGCGAAAGAAGCCATGACCGCTGGTACCATTGTCCAGGTTTCGGTACAGAGTGCTTTCGGCTGTGGATTCGAAGGACCGATCCCCCGCGAGCGCGTCCTGACCATGGTCCGCACTTATCTTGAGGCAGGACTCACCAACATTAGTCTGGCCGATACCGCCGGTCATGCCCATCCTGATCAGGTGCGGAAGTTATTCGGCGATATCCGCCGCCTTGCGCCCGATATCTACTGCACCTGCCACTTCCACGACACGTACGGTCTCGGTATGGCCAACGTCTTTGCAGCGCTTGAATCGGGGGTGGTGAGTTTCGAAACTTCCTTCGCGGGCTTAGGCGGATGTCCGTTCACCAAAGTGGCCGCGGGTAACGTCGCCACTGAAGACCTTGTGCATGCCCTGGGGCGCTCCGGCTTGCGCAAGGGAATCGATCTGTCCGCACTCGTTGCTGTTGCGCGAGATGTCGCCGTCTACTTCGGACGGGAGATGCCCGGCCGGGTCCACAAGTCAGGCTTTCTTTCCTATTAAGGTGGATGTAGCATGAGAAACAACACGCGAATACTCGACGGTATCAAGGTTCTCGACCTCACCAACGTGCTTTCCGGTCCGTTCGCCACACTCCACTTGGCGCTGTTAGGCGCCGAGGTTATCAAAATTGAAAATCCCAAAGACGGTGACTTGGCGCGCAAGCTTGGCATTGTCCCCGATTACAACAAACGCCTCATGGGAACCAGCTTTTTGGCTCAGAACTGCAATAAGAAATCGGTCACGCTCAACACCAAAAGCCCAGAAGGGAAGGAGATATTCAAGCGGCTGGTAAAGGACGCCGATGTAGTGATCGAGAATTTCCGACCCGGCGTCATGGACCGCCTCGGGCTAGGCTACGGCGTTCTGCGCGAGATCAATCCCAGAATCGTGTACTGCAGCATTTCGGGTTTCGGTCAAACAGGTCCGGACGCTGAACGGCCGGCATATGACCAGATTATACAGGGACTGTCCGGCGAGATGGCAATTAACGGCGACGAGCGACTGACACCGCTGCGCGCTGGCTTTCCGGTGTGCGACACGGTCGGCGGACTCAACGCTGCGTTTGCCGTGATGGCCGGACTCTATCATTGTCAGCGGACAGGTGAGGGGCAGCATATTGATGTCGCACTGCTTGACTCGATCATGCCGCTTATGGGCTGGGTCGCGGCTAACTTTCTCATAGGTGGGCAGGAACCACCGGTGATGGGGAATGACAATTTCACCGCTGCACCGAGCGGCACGTTCAAGACTCTCGATGGTCACATCAATATCGCGGCCAATAAGCAGGAGCAATGGGAGGCGGTTTGCGACGTCGTCGGTCTGCCGGAACTGAAAACTGACGCACGTTTCCAAGAGCGGGACACGCGAAAGAAAAACCGCAAGGAGCTGACCCCGCTACTCGAAGCACAGTTGACGACCAAGCCGACCAGCTATTGGGTTGAAGTGCTGAATCAACGTGACGTACCAAGTGGCGAGATTCTGAGTCTTCGCCAGGCGCTGTGTCAACCCCAGATTGCGCACCGCGGGACGCTCCAGAAGATCAACGTGCCGGATATCGGCGAGATTGAGGTGTTTGGACTGACGGCGCTCTTTAACCAGTCGGAGGCCGCTGTCGAAACCCCGCCACCGACATTGGGACAGCACAATGTCGAGATCCTGGGGCGGCTCGGCTACACCAAGGTGCAGCTTGATGAGTTGAAACAGAAAGCGGTGATCTGATCACCAGAGTGTGAGGATACATATGGGAATGACTGTTGTCGAAAAGATCCTGGCCCGGGCAGTAGGTTCGAAGTCTGTCAGGGCGTTGGATGTCGTGGAGCCAGAGGTTGACCTCGCGATGTCCCACGAAAACGCCGCGCTGGTCGTAAACCAGTTCAAAGAGATCTATCAGGGAACCGGACGCGAGCCAAAACCATGGGATCCCTCACGTATTGCCGTCATCTTTGACCATCGCGTGCCGGCAGAAAGCCCCAAGACTGCGACCAATCAGAAACTCGTGCGCGGCTTTGTCGGCAATCACGGGATTGCGAAGTTTCATGATATTCGTGGCGACCGCGGTGGTATCTGCCACCAGATACTCCCGGAATTTGGCTATGTCAAACCGGGCTCAGTGGTCGTTGGAACTGACAGCCACACGACGAGTCATGGTGCGCTCGGAGCATTCTCTTTCGGAATTGGCGCTACTGAAATGGCTTCAGTCTGGACGCTCGGCGTGGCGCTGAATATTGAAGTACCACCGACGATCAAGGTGATTGTAACCGGCAAGTTCGCCGACTATGTCGGCCCCAAGGATCTGATCCTGCATCTGATCGGCGTTCTGACCGCTCAGGGCGCGAACTTCCGTGTGCTGGAGTTTCACGGCGAAACCATCAAGGCGATGTCGACAAGCGGTCGCCTCGTCATCTGCAATATGAGCGTTGAAGCAGGAGCCACGAGCGGTATTGTTCCGGCTGACGACGAAACCGAACGGTATCTCAGGCAGGAAGCTGGCGTAACCGATCCGATTAACCGTGTGCTTCCTGATCCGGATGCGGTCTATGAAAGAGTTGTCAAGATCGATGTCTCAGCGTTAGAGCCGCAGATCGCCTGTCCACACACGGTTGACAATGTCAAACCGGTCGGTGCAGTTGCCGGCAAGCCAGTTCACCAGATCGTTATCGGAAGTTGCACTAATGGCCGCCTCGATGATCTTGAGATCGCGACCAAGATCATCAAGAGGAAGAAGGTCGCGAATAGCACACGCATGATCGTCTTCCCCGCTTCGAGCCGCGTTTACGCACAGGCATTGCAGGCAGGATATATCGAAGAGCTGATCAAGGCCGGCGCGGTGGTGATGAATCCCGGCTGCGGGCCATGTCTTGGTGTGCACCAGGGGGCGTTGGGCGATGAAGAGGTAGCGTTAGCGACTACCAACCGCAATTTCAAAGGCCGTATGGGAAATCCGAAGTCCGAAGTCTATCTCTGCAGTCCGGCCGTCGCGGCCGCCAGCGCCATTACCGGCGTCATCACCGATCCACGCGCAGGAGGACGATAACATGGCCAAAGCCGTACTGAAACTCGGTAAAGATGTCAGCACCGATGATATCTACCCCGGTCGGTTCATGGCGACCGTCCTACCGACCGAAACGCCACAGTTCTGCTTCAACGATCGTACGGAATTCAACGCCAGGCTGAAGGCAAAGGAGATTCCGGCCGGCAGCGTGATCGTGGCCGATGAGAATTTCGGTTGTGGTTCCAGCCGCGAGCAGGCGGCAAGCACAATTCGTGGACACGAGTTGACAGTCGTGGCCAAGAGCATAGCACGCATCTTCCTGCAGAATGCGATTAACCTTGGTCTGAACGTCGTAATCTGTCCGACCATAGAGGCGAGTGAAGGAGACGAGCTCGAGATTATCCCAGGCAAGATTATTAACGTCACCACCGGAAAGGGATTTATGACGGAGCCGTTGCCGCCGGCGCGACAGGCAATTATAGATGCCGGCGGTCTGATCGCCTATACACGCCGGAGACTGTTGATGCCAACCTTGCGGTAGTTACGATCCGGTGCATTCTCGCGTGATGTCAGAACAATTATCGGTCATAGAAGGTAGCTCTGATTGGGACCTGCTCTGACTAACTAATGTCTTTTCGCGGTAGCGACGAAGGGATGAGGTCCGCCGCTCCGAAGGTGTGCTTAATCTCCTCTGGCCAATTCGTGTGCAGAGGACACCAAATCGATAAAGACACTTGTTGCATGAGGCTATTAGTTTGAATATTCTATTTTCGAAGGTGTCAGGCAACGGTGCGTTGATAATCTGGTCACGGCATTTTTCACTTCTTTCAATGCACTAGGAAAGAGGCTTCACTGACGATCGCTCGAAACTTTTCGTGCGCTATTCAATCGTGATGAAAGTTCGAAAAGCACCATGAGGGAAAAAGTCATGAACAGTCGTTTATCGATAATCGCCATGTTGATCGTTGCTGCAGTGATTCCGGAGTCCCTGGTATTCGCTTCGCCTACCCGGTCTGTATCGGCGGTTCCCTCTCTGGCTGTCTTCGAAGACAGTGCCAGCTATACCTTTTATCTGAACGAAGAAGTCTTAGTTCAGAATCACTCGGAGTGGAAAAGGGATGGGTCCGTTGGATCGGCGTACACCGTGGCGACCGCTGGTCAGACCGTAGCGGTTTCGATGCAGATAAGTGTGGACGCCTTAGGGCTGTGGACAGGTATTAGTATGACCACGCCTCAGGGTGCAGTTGAGGTCGTTAGAGAAGATACTCTCGTCAAGGTAACCGCGCTCGGTCAAACCCAGTCGATTGTACTTAGGCCGAGCACTCTTCTCTTTGAGAATTTCACCCCGATGCTAATGAGCCAGATTGTGGTGGCCTATGATCAGGCCGCAGGGGGGAAACAGGTCTTTCCGGTCTTTCTCATTCCCCAGGCAGTACGAGATGTCTCAGTAGAGCGATTGCAGGTAGTGGACAGGAATATCATGGGCCGATTCCAGAGCTTCACTCTGTACAGACTCGGATTGCCGGGAGTGGATGTTACACTCTGGGTTGACGAGAAGCACAGAGTATGCTACGGAGACGTACCAGCACAGCGTGGGGCTTATGTGCGAAACGGCTATGAGGCCCTGCGCATTCCGCCGGCAGCTGACTCACTCATGTCGCTGCCGACCTACGATTTCGAAGTTGATAGTGGCATCGGTGTGCCGATGCGTGATGGGATCAAGCTTGCCACCGACATCTATCGCCCCAAGGGCGAAGGGCAGTTTCCGATAGTCCTCGTTCGAACGCCCTATAAGAAGGAGCTGAACGAACTTCAGGCAAAGTTTTTCGCTCGTCGAGGATATGTGTATGCGGTACAGGACTGCAGAGGCAGGTTTTCGTCTCCGGGCAATTGGGAGCCGTTCTTTGACGAACCGAAGGACGGATATGACGCTATCGAATGGCTCGCTGCACAACCTTGGTCAAACGGCAAGGTTGGGATGATAGGTGCATCATACGTCGGATGGGTCCAGTGGTGGGCGGCGAGAGAACGCCCTCCACACCTGGTGACGATCATCCCCAATGTCTCTCCTCCCGATCCCTATTTCAATATCCCGTATGAATATGGGGCGTTCTTCTTGTTAGGATCCATCTGGTGGGCCAACATTCTTGAAGAGGATGCTACGGGAGACATAACCGGTGAGGCAATGCGAAATATCAATGAGAAGAAGTACGCAAAACTTCTGATGCATCTGCCTGTGTCGGATCTTGATTCAGTCGTTTTGGGTAAGAGGAACAAGTACTGGCGCGACTGGATTGCTCACCCGGATAACGATGACTATTGGCAAAGGGCCAGTTTTCTGGAGCACCTGAAAGATGTTGATATGCCGGTGTTCCATCAATCAGGTTGGTATGATGGAGACGGTATCGGTTCGAAATTGAACTACTTGGCGATGTCAACTGCCGGGCATGACAATCAGAAGCTAATACTCGGACCGTGGGGGCACTCTGCTCAGGCAACGAGGACGGGCCCCAACGGAGTAGACTTTGGACCAAATGCCATTGTTGATCTTGATCTTGAGTATACTCGCTGGCTTGACCATTGGCTGCTGGGCATGGACAACGGCCTTGACCAAGAACCGCTTGTTTCGCTGTTCGTGATGGGGACAAATCAGTGGCTGCAGGATAGTGTCTATCCGTTATCGACAACACGATTCACCAAGTATTATCTCAGTAGTTCTGGCAGCGCGAATACTTCTCAAGGGAATGGTGTGCTTTCAACCGACCTTTCCACGGGTGCTCCGACCGATACGTTTACCTATGATCCCGGAGATCCGACGCCCGATCCGCTTTACTATATAGACCCGGAAGAATTCCTCGATGATTCGCTCGTTGATTCGACTAAGATACGATCCTCCGAGGAGTCGAGAGCTAAGATCCGCGCGAACTATGCGACTGTAAACAGGACTAGGAACGACATCTTAGTATACGAAACCCCTGCTTTCTCCGAAGCTTTGACACTCGCCGGCCCGGTATCCGCGGTCCTATTTGCAGCTTCATCCGCAAAAGACACTGATTGGTTCATGCGCCTGTCCAAAGTCGATTCGACGGGGCAAGTCTTTCCACTAGTACACGGCGTCATCCGCGCAAGGTACAGAACTTCATTCGAAAAACCGCAACTCCTAGAGCCCGACGCAGTCTATGAGTATCATCTTGATATGTGGCAAACAGGCGTGACCATTCCTGCGGGTGAGAAACTGAGAGTCGAAGTTGCATCAGCGTCGTTCCCGATGTTCTCCAGGAATCTCAACACCGGTGGGCACAATGAAACGGAGACCGCGTTTGTCAGCGCAAGACAGACAATCTATCATGACAAGGACCGGCCTTCGCACGTGCTCTTGCCAGTGATACCATCGCCTCAATTCAAGGCGAGCATTGACAAATAGAAGAGAACTAGGTTAACGGCATCTGACTGCCTCGGCCAAGGGCCGTGCTTAGATCAACCAGCGGTTCCGGTTTTCGTTTGTTGACAGCTCTCACTGCAGGAAATACTTCACTTAATATAGGCATATTAGACCCACGATTGTGGAGGTGGGGGGAATCGAACCCCCGACCGAGGACACAAGTTTGTGCGACTGCATGGGCTAACATTCTGGCATCACAAAATTGATGAGATGTTGATCGATCATGTGGGAGTACTGGCACCAGCAGATCGCACACTTTCACAATAAGGACACTAGAACTCTACGTTTCGTGAATTTGTATGTTATTGAAAATCACATGGTTACAAAATTGACTAACGAGTATGGGACCAGAACATAATGTGTTAAGTGGTTGTTGGGTAATCGGTTACATGGAAAATGCCGAAGGGGGGACTCGAACCCCCACACCCTTGCGAGTACTGCGCCCTGAACGCAGCGCGTCTACCAATTTCACCACTTCGGCAACTGCTGTCTGTCCGCTTTACGCGGGCCCTAAGATGCACAGAACCATCGGCCCTGTCAATTGATTTGTCGTAATCCAACGATCTGTCTTTCAGACGGTTGGCGCGAGAGCCGGATCGACTGAACGGATACATTCGTTGAGCGTATGATTCCTGCAACCGCGGGGTGATGACCGGTACAGGGGTGATGACGGACATAGGTGAAGTTCTACTATTGGCCAGGTTTGCCGTAGCTTCGCGGAAAAATCTTGGCTGTTGTCCCGGAGATTGAAGTGCAGTAGATTGACCTGCTCAGAATCCAGCCACTACCTCGTGTTGATCACCGTGGGTCGATGGGAGTGGCGGAACTAATAGGCATCCAACGAACAATGGCAACAGCAAATCGAAAACCGTCTTCCGAGCGAGCCAAGAACGAAGTATTGCGCAGCACCGGCATTCGGTATTGGGAGTGGCTGGTCATTGCGCCGGCGGTAGCTGCTGCTCGCCTATTTCGGCGCTGAGTTATACCGTCAGGCGGTCGGGTACTGGTTCGGTTCGGACGATCACTTCCAGGACATGGTGAGAGCGCGGCTCTGGTCATTGGGCTGGCTGGCGGTCACGGTTACAGTACTGTATGCGGTGCGAAAGACGCGCCTGGCACCATTCTGGGCGGTGTTCGGCGTCTCGGCCTACTTCCTCGTTCTGTACGGGATCCTATTCCGAGCCAGCGAATATGGCATGAACAGCATCTGGGGCGACAACGGCAACCGGCTGGCCGAAGTCTGCAAAATGATGGCCTACGGTTCGTTCTTCCAGGACTGGTATCTGAAAGACTTGCCCAGCTTCTATCCTCCCGGCTGGTTCGCCATCACGGCCTTATACGCGAAGCTGATTGGCATCGAGGCATATCAGACGGTCAAGTGGGGGTACTACCTCATCTTCCTCGTCTACCCGTGGCTGTTGTACTTTTCGTGGCGGCGGCTGGTCTCGCCGAAGATGAGCGCGGCGATCGTAGTAGTCACGCTGTTCTTCGCATACAAATATATGGACTCACTCTTTTACGAGTCCGTAGTGGCGGGGCTGTTCATCCCCTGGTGGCTGTACTACGTGGAACGAGGGTGGACGCCGACCACTCATCCGCTCTCGGTGAAGGATTACGTTGTCGGTTCACTGATTGGCGGAATTCTGTTCATTACCTATTATTACTGGTTCTTCGTTGGATTCATCGTCACGCCGTTCATCTTGATCACCAGGTATGTGCAGACCAAGTCTCTCCGGTTCGTCTGGCGTGACCTGCGACACAAACTGATAATTGCCGGTGGTGTCGCCATCGTCAGTGCCGTCTACTGGCTGCCGCTGTTGCGCGCGATCTATCGATACGGGTCGGAGTCGGCACAGCATGCCTGGCTGGCGGCCCGACATCTCAATCTTGCCACGCAGTGGCCGCAGTTTTCATTCGAGATGGTGCTCGTTTTCGCCGGTGTGTTTTGCGCTTTCTATATCTGGGAGAAGTATGGACGAGGAAGTATCCCCCTGCTCTTTTTGGGCAGCTTTCTCGTGATCGTCATCGACCGTCTATACAATTTGAGCCAGCAGACGATTCCGCGCGGACATGGTGTGGGTGATCCGTTCGACACGACGTCGAAGATCCCGCGCGAGCCGTCCGCGAACAGCGCACGCACGCCGTCGGGGTGCGGGGCGACGAGCTCGGCGACCCCCGACACGAGGACGTGCGAGAGCACCACCCGAGCGCGAGTTCGGCGACGACGAGCGCGAGGACGAGCGGCGCGTCGCGGCGCAGAGCAGAACGCAGCGCCCGTGACGGGCCCACCAGGCGGAGGAGCGCCTCGAGCCAGAAGGCAGGTGCGGGACACGAAGTTCGAGGGCGGGCGGGCCGCACCGGTCGCGAGGCGTGCGTCGTCGAGTGGGTCCTGATCGCACGGAACGCAGCGTCGGGATCGAGCGGTGCGGACCGAGCGGGAGCGCCGAGGCGAGGTCCAGCGCTCGGTCGCCGGGACGAGCGGAGATCGCTGGCGACTGCCGTCCGCGAAGGCAACCCCGAGCTGTCGCAGCGCGTCCAGGACCGTCGTGTGGCGTGTGCACCGACGTCGTCCAGGTGCCGTCGGGGCGACGCGACGCGCACCGAGGTGATCGCGTCGTCGAGCGATCCAGGGCCGACGAGTGCGCGGCGCACGAATCCGCTCATCGCCGGATCCGCCGATTGCAGTGCATCGAACAGCACGTCGGGTGTCGGGTGCGCGAAGCGAGCGGCGACCGCGTAGGCCTGCAATCCGCGGTCGAGACGATCGCGCCCGAACAACAGCTCCGCGCTCTCGAGTGCAGCGGCCGTGCGCCGATACACATGATCGCCGTACGCTCGATACGACGGAAACGACGACGATCCGCCCGCGGCCGGCAGCGCGTCGTCGATGCTCCCCGCCAGTCCGCCCTCGAACGCGTGGTAGCCGAGCCCGAGCCCCAGCCCGTCGAACAGTTCGTAGCCGGAGCCGAACCAGTCGGTCATGACGCGCCCGGTGGTGTATTCCGCCAGGCCTTCGTCGAGAAACGGCCAGGCCCACTCGTTGCTCGCGAACAGACCGTAGAAGTACTGGTGTGCGAACTCGTGGATCGTCACCCACTCGATGGCGTGCACGCTCGACGGGAGGAACCACAAGCCCTCCGTGGTGATCAGCGTCGGGTATTCCATGCCGCCGACACCGCCGGCGCCGCGCGGTGGAATGATCACGGTGAGCTGCGGGTACGGATAGCGTCCGTAGCGTGCAGCGAATGCCGGAATCGCGCGCTCGAGCGATGCCAGCGATCGTGTCACGACACCGGATTCGCCGGGCGGAGCGAGCACGCGGACCGCGATGCCATCGATCGTGCGCCACGTCTCCTGGAACGAAGCCCACGCGGTCCACGCGAAATCGTGCGTGTGCTCGGCGACGAAATGGTGTCGATCGCCATCGCCACTTTGCCGTGAGGGATCGACTCTCGATGCCGCACGCACCGACACGCTCGCCCCGCGGCACGGTCAGCGTGACGTCGTACCGCGCGAAGTCCGCGTAGAACTCGCTGTTCGCGTGGAACGGAAAGTGCGACCAGGTGCCGTCGGATTCGAGCACGGCGAGTTTGGGGAACCACTGTCCGGCAAATGTGAAGTCATCGAAGTAGCCAGTGCGCGCGAACGTCGCGGGGAGCGTCGTTCGAAACGTACGTCCAGCGCAATGGTCTCGCCCGGCATCACTGCGCGCGGAAACGGCGTGCGCAGCTGCGTGCGGTCGCGCGGGACGTTCTCGTCGTTGGTACTCGATGCGAGCAGATCCTCGCCGCTCGACGAGCGAAGCGCCGTCACATCGATGCGTCCGCGCATCCCGTGGCGAGTGACCGCGATGACCGGATGCGCCACCCGTTCGCATGAACAGCGTGTCGGGTGCGTCGAACGCGTTCATGTACAAGTGCCACCACAGCACGTCAGCCGGGCGATCGCGAGCGATTGCGCCAGACGATGTGCTCGGTCGCCGTCGATCACCCGGTGCGAGCCATCGAGCCGCGCGGCCATCGTGTACTCGGCGACGTCGGTCCCGGCCGGGGCCTCGATCGTGTGCAGGCGGAGATCCTGCGGCGAGGTCACTGTCTCGTGCCGCGTGCAGCCACTGGCCACCGCCACTGCACCGAGCACGAGCATCGTCGCCGGCCGAACACGCGCGGATCGTACGCGCCCCGCGTGGCGCGCATCGCACCGAGCGAAAGCCCTTCTGCCGCCGGCGCAGCGGCGGTACAAGCGCGTCATGCTCCCGCCCGCACGCGACACGGTCCTCCTGACCGGCCCCCGTGCCGCACTGAGGAGACTGGGCCAGCGACTCGGGGCGGCGGCGCAACCCGGCGATGTGATCGCGCTCATCGGTGGGCTCGGCGCCGGCAAGACGTTTCTCGCGCAGGCCATTGCCCAGGGAATCGGTGTGCCCGCGGAACGTGCGCGTCGCATCGCCGACGTTCACAATCGTACAGAGCTACGCCGCGCGCATCCCGTTCGTGCATGCCGATCTGTACCGATTGGGATCCGTAGACGAGGTAGCCGACGTCGGCGTGTTCGACCAGGGCGCGCAGGGCCTCGTCGTCGCCGAGTGGGCCGACAGATTCGCGGACGCCGTGCCGCGCGACGCACTGTGGCTCGAGATTGAGAGGGTGAGCGCGCTCAGGCGCACGGTCCGGGCGGGTGGCTCGGGGGAACGGGTGGAGAGGTTGGTTGCGGCCGCTCGCGACTCGGTGGGGTAGATCCGAGTGTGGATCGACTCCGCGCCTCGCAGACTCGCCGCTGCGCTCACCACGAACGGTGAGATTCCCTGGGCGGGGAGTTGCGCACCGCAGGTCTGGCCTCCGCGACGGCTTTCGCGCGGGGCCGCCCGCATTCCGCGGGCTGAAGCCCTCGGCAATGGCGGAAGGGATCGGCTCGCGTGAAGCTCGCAGCGGGCTCGCCCCTGACGCTCTCAGAGACGCGATGCAGGCGAATCCCACTCCGAATCGGAAGCCGGCCTCGGGCTTTGGCCGGATCGCTCTCGCTCCGCCGTTGCCGTGGGCTTCAGCCCGC
>CAWDXE010000006.1:0-239023 GCA_963806185.1 uncultured candidate division Zixibacteria bacterium | reverse complement strand
TTAGCGAATTTGCCCCTCTTACCGTGTGTGGACCCTTCGCGCACGCGCCGCTGAATCGCAACCCTCAGCGGCGCGCTTTTTTTTGCCGAATCAAGCCTTTCACCGATTATCTTCCGCCGTGCGTGAAGAAAAAGACACCACAAGCATTCGCCGCGACGGTCCGCCAGATCGAACGAGACGCCGTTGCTGGTCGCCTATTACGCGACGCTGGTGCGGTACATCCTCTGCTCCTTCCTTCCGGAATACCGCGTCTGGGCGTTCAACTGGTGGGCGTATATCCGTTCTGGGTAAAGCGCTCTCGTGATTGTCGCGCGGCGCCAGTGCCGATCTCCGGCTGAGTGATACACCGCGCGCCGAGGAACAGCGAACCGCGCTACGCGCTGATCGTCGAGCGTCGTCCTACTCTCCCTCCGTTACTCCTCACTCGACCCTTGTCGGCGACGGATTCCTGCAGCTGTCGCTTCTCGAACAGGGCAAGACCACCCGGCGATTATGGGATGTCTTCGGCGGGGATTCGCGACGGTCTGTTCGCGGTCTTCAGCGGCACGCCGCCGAGCCGGCTCTGGCGGCGTACCAGACTACGTCGATTACCGCCGGTCTGATCTCGCTGGGGGTATTCGGCCTGATCGCGAGAGCGACCTATCCCGACCTTCCTCGACGTCTGCTCTCATTTGCGCTCCTATCTCGACCGCGGGCTAACCTTGCTCTTTTTCGGCTATGTCGAGAACTACGCGCCGTTTGCGATGAGCCTCGCGATCTACCCGTGGCTGCAAATCCTCGTGTGCAACGGAAGGATCCGTTGGTGGTTCCGCCGCGCCGTGTTTCGTGCTCGGTGGCACATCTTCGGTGTAGTCGTGCTGCCGGTCGTGGTCTACACCATTTTTCCCCACTACTTCGCGGGGCGAAACAAAAAGCTCCAGAATGTGCCGCCGGTGGCTCCCGTGGGCGCTCTTGTCTCGCCATGGCAGTGGAGCTGTTGTCGCGGCGAGCTTGTCACTGTTTGTGAAATTCTCGCTCGTGCCGATCACTGCCATTGAAATCACGGTCGACGACGCTTTCTCGCCCGCACATGGGCGATCTGCTCAATCTGGCCTTTGTGCTGGTTCCGGGACTGGCCGTGATGGTAGTGACCTTTCTCGGGAAGTCGAAGCGACAATCGGGCGATCTTTCTTTTTATCTCTGGGTCGTGGTGGTTCATAGCGATTGTCTTCAATCCCAACCTTGGTCATGGCGCGTGATTGGGATCTGTTCGCATTCGTGGGCGTTCCGACGGCGATGTTGCTCGCGGTTGAACTGCTGGATCGACACTACAGCAGACGCGCCGCATTGGCCGTTGTGTGGGCAATGGCGCGTTGCTGCTGGGTGTATATCGCAGGCGATCCCGAGGTAGCCATCGCGCATTTTCGCGCCGACGCGAAGCGCGGGAACTGCGCAGAGCCGCGGCGGTCGATCATTCCTCCTCTCGCCTATTACAAGAACCTGAGCGAGGCGGCAAAAGCACGTGTGGAGGAGGAGACATTCTACGGGCATTATCTGGTTCAGACGATTTGAGCCGACGTTTGCTGTGCGCTCTATTAGAACGGCCGCTTGACGCTCTCGCCTTTGCCCGGCAGCTCCTGCGTATCGATCCACGTTTTTTGACGCCTACATCGAAAACGCCAAGGCATATATGCAAATGGGGAACGCCGACGCAGCCGACACAATGTGCGAATTGCCGATGCGCTCAATCCGAACAACGCCTATGCCCTGCACCTTGCCGCGCGCGCGGCGAGCTGGACACGGCTTGCGGACGTTCTATCGAGCATGAGCGATTCGATGATTCCCTCGGCATGATTACCGGTGAAATCACCCTGACCCTGCTCGAGCCATGCCCAAAAGCACCGACCGACTTCTCCAGCGGTTGCTCGATGATCCGACCGTCCCGGCGAAGTCCCGTTCGGCAGTGTGACCGTGGCGCTTCTGGATCAGGAAATGTCGAAGAACACGATAAAAGCGGGCCGTCGAGGGATGGATAGTTTAGCGGCTGCGGATCGAGTTCGGATGGCGCAGGACCCACGCTGCGGTCGTTGAGCGAGTCGAATATCTCTCCGGCAATTCAGTTTACTGGATGAAGACGAACGTGACCGACACTATACCGGCCGTCGCCGCCAATAGGTACTATCTTAAGGCGATCATACCCTTCTGTGGCAATTGCCAATGGGACTCTTCGACCGTATCAACAGCAAGGGCGCCGATCGGACTCGGGGCAGTTGACGATCTCACGCCGTCAAGCTCCTGAACCGCATAAACACGATTCGATACGGAGAGTAATCGGCGACGCTCAACTCCACCCGCCGGTTGTGGGCCAGTGAATCCAGCACCACCGTCATGCCGTTCTGCGCCATGATCTGCATGCCGTACAGTGACCACCCCCTTCGGCGGTTCTCTCAGTTGGCTGTAGTTTACCTCGATTTGCGGCGCATCGATGTACCGTCTAAGCAGGAAAATCCAATCACTCTGAGGGTCCAATTTGACAATCTCACCCAGTCGCGACCAGGAGAAGGATGTCAGCTTTGGCTGAGCATACTCAGGTGATCGTAGTACCGGGGTACATGATGCACCGTCGAGCCCACTTCTTCCCGCTTCTCATGGTCTGGACGTATCCGGATAGAAGACAGCTTGGTTTGCAAATGGCCGATCCGCCACACGATTGTTCTACAGTCGGGAGTCGAGCAAGGAGCGGATCGCTCAGTCCATCTAATTCGACGAGCAGAAAGTTTGGGCTGGGGATAACCGGTCATGCCGCTGACGTAAGCAGAACTTTGGTGGTGTCGTTACGCAGCTGTCGACCGTACTTGGCCACTTTAGCCATTGGTTGGCGCATCTCAGATCGTCGAGCAGGCCGTTGTTCGGTGGAAGACCAGGCACGTTCGTCGGTGATCCCATGCCACCGAAGCGACCGCTCCGGTGTGGCATGGGATCACCGACGAACGTGCCTGGTACTCACCGAACAACGGCCTGCTCGACAATCTGGGATCCGCCGAGCCAAATCGCTACAAGTGGGCCAAGTACGGTCGACAGCTGCGTAACGACACCACCAAAGTTCTTGCTTACGTCAGCGGCATGACCGGTTACTATGCCGGCCCAAAGCTCTGCCTCGTCGAATTAGATGGACTGAGCGATCCGCTCCTTGCTCGACTCCCGACTGTCGACAAATACGTGTGGCGGATCGGCCATTTCAAACGAGCTGTTCCTGTCGGATACGTCCAGACCATGAGAAGCGGGAAGAATGAGCTGCTCGACAGTAATCTTGCCCGGTACTACGATCACCTGAGTATGCTCACCAAAGCTGACATCTTCTCCTGGTCGCGACTGGGTGAGATTGTCAAATTCAACCTCAAGTCATACGATTTCCTGCTTCAACGGTACATCGATGCGCCGCAAATCGAGGTAAACTACAGCCAACTGAGAGAACCGCAAAGAGCCGGCCGGGGGTGGTCACTGTACGGCATGCAGATCATGGCGCAGAACGGCATGACGGTGGTGCTGGATTCACTGGCCCACAACCGGCGGGTGGAGTTGAGCGTCGCCGATTACTCTCCGTATCGAATCGTGTTTATGCGGCAAAATCGGGAGCTCGACGGCGTGACGACCGGTGGAGACCCGAGTCCGATCGGCGCCCTTGCTGTTGATACGGTGGATGTTCCATTGGCGATTGCCACAGAAGGGTATGATCGCCTTAAGATAGTACCTATTGGCGGCGACGGCCGGTATAGTGTTGGTCACGTTCGTCTGCTTGATCCAGTAAACTGAATTGCCGGAGAGATTGCTACTTCGACTCGCTCAACGACCGCAGGCGTGGGTCCTGCGCCATCCAATCCGCAGCCGCTAAACTATCCATCCCTCGACGGCCCGCTTCCAGCCAGGCCTTTCGTGCCTCTTCGACATTTCCCTGATCCAGAAGCGCCACGGTCACACTGCCGAACAGTCTGGCCGGGACGGTCGGATCATCGAGCAACCGCTGGATTTCGGTCAGTGCTTTTGGCATGTCGCCATGAGCGAGCAGGGTCAGGGTGATTTCACCGGTAATCATGCCGAGGGAATCATTAATCGCTCGTGCTCGATAGAACGTCCGCAAGCCGGTGTCCAGCTCGCCGCGCGCGCACAGCAAGCGGCCCGTAAGCTGCAGGGCATAGGCGTTGTTCGGATTGAGCGCATCGGCAATTCGCACATTGTGTTCGGCTGCGTCGGCGTTCCCCATTTGCATATATGCCTTGGCGTTTACGATGTAGGCGTCAAAAAAGCGTGGATCGATACGCAGGAGCTGCCGGGCAAAGGCGAGAGCGTCGACGGGCCGATTCTGATCGAGCGCACGGCGAGCGTCGGCTCGAATCGTCTGAACCGGATAATCCCGGTAGAATGTCTCCTCCTCCACACGTGCTTTTGCCGTGTCGCTCAGGTTCTTGTAATAGGCGAGGAGGAATGATCGACCGCCGCGGCTCTGCACCGGCTCGCGCTTCGCGTCGGCGCGAAAATGCGCGATGGCTACCTCCGGGATCGCCTGCGATATCGCCCGGGGCAGCAACACCAGCAGTCCCAGCACAACGGCCAATGCGGCGCCTCTGCTGTAGTGTCGATCCAGCAGTTCAACCGCGAGCAACATCGCCGTCGGAACGCCCACGAATGCGAACAGATCCCAATCACGCGCCATCCCAAGGTTGGGATTGAAGACAATCGCTATGAACCAGGATGGAATGACCAGCAACCAGAGATAAAAAGAAAGATCGCCCGATTGTCGCTTCGACTTCCCGAGAAAGGTCACTACCATCACGGCCAGTCCCGGAACCAGCACAAAGGCCAGATTGAGAAGATCGCCCAGATGTGCGGGCGAGAACATGGTATAGCCGCCGACCGTGACCTCACTGGCCGTGAACGGCACCAGCGAGAACTTCACAAACAGTGACCGGCTCGCCACCACAACAGCTCCCAAAGCCATGGCGAGCACGAGCGCCCACGGAAGCCACCGGCGGATGACCGTCTGAAGTTTTTTGTTACGTCCCGCAAGGTAGTGGTCAAAAATGGTATACCCCACAACCGGCAGCACAGCTACGCCGAAGATGTGCCACACGAGCACAAACAGTGCGGCGGGGAGCAGCCACCACCAACGAATCCTTCCCTTGCACACCAGGATCTGCACCCACAGGAAGATCGCCAGACTCATCACAAACGGCGCGTAATTCTCGACATATCCGAAAAAGAGCAGAGCGTACCCCGCGGTCGATAGCAGCGCAAATAAAAGCAGGCGGCGAACTCGGTCGGGATAGGTCGCTCCCGCGATCAGGCCGAACACCACCAGCGTAATCAGGCCGGCGGTGATCGACGTCGCCTGGTACGCCACCAGCGCCCGCTCGGCGGGCGTTCCGCTGAGCACCGAGAACAAACCGCCGCGAATCCAGCCGCCAAAGACATCCCATAACCGCCCGGTGGTCTTTCCCTGTTCCAAAAGCGACAACTGCAGAAAACCGTCGCCCAACAGGTGCATGTGAGAGCGGAGAAACAGGGTGAGAAGGCCGAAGGCAAGTACTGCCGAACCGAGGATCAGCGCGTAGCGCCGGTCGGCTGACTCCTCGGCGCGCGGCGTATCACTCAGCCGGAGAATCGGCACTGGCGCCAGCGCGCCAATCGCGACGAGCAGCACCTTTGCCCAGAACGGATAATACGCCCACCAGTTGAACCCCCAGACGCGGTACTCCGGAAGGAAAGAGAAGACAATATACAGCACCAGCGTGAAATAGTAGGCGATGAGCGACGGCGTCATTCGATCTGACGGACCGTCGCGGCGAGATGCTTGTGGTGTCTGTTTCTTCACTGCACGCGGAAGATAATAGGCGAAAGGTCAGTCGGCAAAAAAAAGCGCGCCGCTACAGGCCGAGCTGAGGGAACTGCGCCCGCCATTGAGCGGCAGTGGCACTGTCGAGTCCCCGGTCTTCGGCTTCCTTCCAGATGGTCCGAGCGGCTTCGATATTGCCAAAATTCTGAAGTGACGCCGCCATGCCGGCAAAGATGCCGGCCGGAACCGTGGAGTCTTTGACCAACCGCTGAATTTCGAGCATCGCTCCGGCCATATCCCCCTTGACCATCAGGACTTGGGCAATGTCGTTGGTGATCTGGCCCAGTGAGTCAAGAATCTCCCGAGCTTCGTACATATTCTCCAGTCCCCGTTCGGTATCCCCCGAAGCGCACTGCACGGCGCCAAGGACGTGCAGCCCCATGGAAGTGTTCCGACTGACCGCGTTCGCGATTTCGGCCGATCTCTCCGCATTGGCGAGATCACCCAGTTGCATATAGGCGCTGGCCAGCACGATATGGGCATCGAAAAGTCGTCCGTCAATTGAAACAGCCTGGCGTGCCGCCACGGCAGCCGAGCGCGCGTCACCCTGATTCATAAGTACCTTCGCCCGTCGCTCCAGACTGTATGCCGGATACGACTTCAAGAATTCTTGTTCGACTGCTCTCCCATTCGCGCTGTCACCCGTCTGGTAATAGTAGCGGCTCAGCGAGCATACACGCCGGTTCGGTTCATCAACGGGTTCAACTTTGCGTAATTGCGGAAGTGAGAAATGGCAATCTGCGGTGCTACCTGTGCCCCGGCTCGCGGCAGAAGTACCAGCAGAGCCAACATGGCGCACAGACCGAGGGCAGCCAATTGCTTCTGTTCGATGAGCAGGAGAGTGAACAGGAGAACGAGGGGGAGACCGGCAAAGGAGAAGACGTCCCAGTCGCGCGCCATGCCAAGATTCGGGTTGAAAACCAGCGCCATGAACAGCGAGACACCGGCCGTGAGTAGCACCAGGCGACTATATAGATCGAGCGGCGATCGCGATCGCGTGCCGGTGAGCGCGAACCATGGCGACCAATAGCCCCGGCATCAGCACAAACAAGAGATTGACGTAATCGAGCAAATGAGCCAATGAGAAGAACGTATAGCTGTCGGTGGTTACCTCGTTGGCGACAAGGGGGACCAAAGCATACCGAATGAAGAGTACCTTCACGTACATGGCTATCAAGGCCGCCAGCCCGGCGATGACCGTAAGTAGGAACAACATCCGCCGGGTCTTTACCGGTACCGACGCGTACCGGCGGGCGAGGGGTGATCGATACAGGAGCAGATAGACGGTCGGGGGAATCAAAGCAACGGCAAAAATGTGCGTCAAGAATGCCGGCACCAGCGGCAGGATAATCCAGTAGACGGTGATTCGCTCTTTCACAATCAGTAATGCAAACAATAGAAATAGTGCGACGGCAAAAATGAATGGAGGGTAGTTCTCGACATACCCGAAGAAGAGCAGGGCATATCCGCCGGTGGCCAGCGACAGGAATACCAGTGTACGCCGCAGGGTCCCTTGCGCCAGATAGCGAGCGAGGAAGGCGAAGACAGTAAGTGTCGCGAGACCGGATAGCCAGGAAAACATCTGAAACGTGCCCAGTGCCTTCTCCTCGGCGTTGCCCGACAAAAGGTCGAAGACCGCAGCGTGCAATTGATCGCCGACCGCCGTCCAGGCTCGTCCCATCACATGCTGTTCGGACAGCACACCGAGCAATAAGTAACCGTCACCAAGGAAGTGCATCCTTGCCCGTAACACGACAAACAGCGCAACCAGGACTATCGATATCGACAAGGCGATTAACCAGAACCGGCGAGAGCCATGTGACACTTGTTCGTCACTGACAGAGTCTGCACCAAGGTACCTGATCGCGAGTGGTGGCGCCGCCGCGCCAACGAGGACCAACATGAGCCTTAGCCACAACGGGTAATACGCCCACCAGTTGAACCCCCAGACGCGGTACTCCGGGAGGAAAGAGAAGACAATATACAGCACCAGCGTGAAATAGTAGGCGATGAGTGCTTGCTTGGTGCGTTCAGCGGCTATGCGATGGTGAGGCGGGGGGGGGGGGATAATTTTGTCTTCACGGTAATTCCATGATAGCAGAATCATCCGAAAACCGCAAAGAAAAGCGCGCCGATATGGCACAATCCGGACCCGGCTGCAGTAGTTGTTTGCAGTGATTTACGAGTCGCCGTATATTGACGGTAGGGGAGAATGAACTATGAAATCGACACCCTTGCGCACAGTCATCATAGGCGTTGGACTCATTGTATTTACCCTGGTTCTCTTCTGGACAGCCTGGATCTGTGACGACGCTTATTTCTCCTTTCGCCCAGTCGACAATCTTATTCACGGCTACGGCCTTACTTGGAATCCGGTTGAAAGGGTGCAATCCTTTACCAACCCACTCTGGGTTCTGCTTCTGATACCGTTTCATCTGATTTATTCCGAGATTTATTATACTGCTCTATTTGTATCAATTCTACTCTCCCTGGCTGCGGTATTCCTGATTCTTAAGCGGCACGCCGAATCGTCACAGGCAGCGATCGTGGTGCTTCTGCTGATTCTGTTCTCCAAACCGTTCATAGACTTTTCGACGTCGGGGTTGGAGAATCCGCTTAATCATTTCCTGGTGGCGGTTTTTTTCACCATCTATTTCGTCAAGGAGTGGAATCATCGGACACTCTTCCATCTTGCCCTGATCGCGTCGCTCGGCGTAGTTACCCGTCTTGACACGCTGTTGCTTTATGCGCCGGCGCTAGGATTTGTCTGGTGGCGCCTGCGCTCGTGGTCCGCTCTTCGTTGTGTTGCGCTCGGTTTCCTGCCGATCGTGGCGTGGGAACTGTTTTCATTGTTGTATTACGGGTTTCCCTTTCCCAATACGTATTACGCCAAACTTTCGACGGGGATTGACGCCAGCGCCTTGCGGCTTCAGGGTCTGCGGTACCTGGCCGATGCGGTTACGAAGCATCCGCTCATGATGGTGGCGCTGGTGGCGGCGGTGGTCGCTCCGGCAGTAGTACGCAATCTCCGATCGCTGGCCGCCGCGGGCGGGATAGTTCTCTACTCGCTATATGTGATCAATGTCGGCGGCGATTTCATGTCGGGGCGATTCTTTACTGTCCCTTTCGTAGTGGCCCTCATTATCCTGGCCCGACAGCCGATGCCGACAAAAGGCTGGCGCGTTCTTACACCCATTGTCGCGGCACTGATTGTGGGCCTGATTCCGATCATCTTTGGCCATGGATTAGGACACTCCCGGCCTGCAGAGCTGAATCCTCACGGGATTACTGATGAGTGGGCTCAGTACTCTCCTGACACTGCACTAAGAAATAACCTGGACGTTGACGCACCCAACCAACACCGATGGGCTCGATTCGGAAGGCAGTTGCGGACGGACACAACTAGAGTCTTTGTTGCAGGCGGCGCCGGTATGATAGGCTACTATGCCGGTCCACAGGTGACCGTGGTAGACCAGGACGCGTTGGGTGACCCTCTATTGAGTCGCCTTCCGACTGTCGATAGGCAGGACTGGCGCATCGGTCATTTTAGACGAATAGTGCCGCTCGGATACATCCAATCCCTGAGCAATGGAAAGAATGAACTTCTTGACAGTAATCTTGCGCAGTACTACGACCATCTCTGTGTTCTCACCAAGGGAGACGTCTTCTCCTGGTCGAGATTTAAGGAAATCGCCAGGTTTAATCTCAAAGCATATGACTACCTGGTCCAACGGTATGTCGCTGCACCGCGAATAGAGGTGCCCTACTCCGAGATCAGAGAGAGAAAACTGCCCGGGACGCCTTGGGGAAGGTATGGAAACACTGTCCTTGAGCAAAATGGCATGACGGTGGTTATGGATTCAATCGTTCATTGTCATACGGTGGAATTGACTATTGACGATGACGACCGGTATAAACTTGTCTTTGCTCGAGCTGGGCAGGACGTGGACAGTGTCACGATTGACGCCGCTCCACGGCCGGACGGTGGCCTTCGTCTCTGTGTCGTAGGCGTCCCTTTAGACTTAGCCACGGGTGGGTATGATCGAATACGAATCTATCCGGTGAGCGGCGATGGTCGCCTCAGCGTCGGACACCTGCGCCTGCTCGACCCGGAAATCTAGCCGAATCGGCAAAAAAAAGCGCGCCGCTGAGGGTTGCGGTTCAGCGGCGCGTGCGCGAAGGGTCCACACACAGTAAGAGGGGCAAATTCGCTAATCTTCCCGTCCTCGCTCCTCCTGGTATAACTGATCCTCCAGCGACCGCTGCTCGGCCAACTTCAAGCGGGCCATCCCCAGTTGCTTGCGCACCAGATCAATGTAGTCGCCCAGAAGACGATACTTGTTAGAGAACGCCTCGGACCGTCGATACGACGAGAAGACTACCTGTTTGGCGTGAAGATTATCCAGGAGATGAACATACTCGGCGTTGTCCGCGGTCCCACGATCGGGATCGAGCGGCGACAGAGTATCCCCCAGGAGAGCCGCCTGCTCGAGCACCATCGCGCGTTTCGCTTCCAGGTCGCGCAGTTGGCGGACCAGGTCAGCCGTGATCAGGCTGTCGATGACGCTCCGGCAGGCTTCCACCTTCTTACTGTCCCCGGAAAGAACGGCACTGTGCCACCGCTCCATTGCCGTGTCGAGCCGCGCCTGACATTCCTCCGGCGACAACATGTCGGCCGAGGTCCCACTGACCAGCGAGTCCGGCTTTGGATCCGGCGCGGCCAGGGTCACCAGCGTAGCAGTGAAGAACGCGACAATGAGAAAAAGCAAACGTGACACGACGTGCATCCCTCCGGTTCTGTGTCCTTACCAGTGAATGGGCAACAAGGGGTATGCCAAGAGACGCAAGTGGTTGAATATCAACAGACCCTGACGCTGCGGACGCGGTCAATGTATGGGGCAAAGACTAATGAGTATGGGGGAGAGGCGATAGAATTTGCGCTGACGGCCGTCACGATGCACGCTCGTGCCCCACCCAACGGGTGGGTTGAGCTTCTCTGGCTTTCCCATTTCGATGCTTGACGGACCGATATCTCCGCAAGTTTCGTCGTCGACGAATCCGGCACAGAGGACAATACAAGGGGAAAACCAGAGAAAGATAAACCCACCTGATAGGTGGGCTACGGGACCCTGGCTTTCTCCCAACGATGTTCGACTTGTTCCCCACACCGTACCTCACCGTCTATGCGGTGAGGTACTCGAAAATCCTCTCCCCATAAAAGATACCCCACCGTAAATCGGTGGGGTACGGAATGGAATTTGCCGTCGATGACTCCAGTACAGAGGACTATGCAATGGGAACACCAGAGAAAGAAAAACCCACCTGATAGGTAGGCTACGGAACTAATGATTGGTTGATAACAACGCATAATCCCCTCCCATCTGTTTATTGCACGCCAACAGTAGTAAGCGACCATGCTTGGCGCGGTGTGAAATCGAATTGCGATACCTGCTTGAATGTCCGCGCATCGAATATGAGGAAGCCAGTCTCGTTCAGGAACCCGGTGCAGTACATGTGACGACCGTCGCTGGTAAAGACTATGGACGACGGTTTAAACATGACGGTGGAACCATTTGATCGCACAAACCACGTTTCAACCTCCATGACGCGCTGATTGCTACAGAGATCATATATGCGGAAAGAATGCGCTTGAGTCGGATAGCCGAGATTGCCGGGATACGAATAGACGACTCTCCTGCCGTCCGGAGTCACGACAACTGCACCTGCCGGACCCGGCAGCGTTTCGTCATAAATCAGCGAATCACCCAGTGTATCCAGCACGGCAAACCGTCCGCCGCCGATAATAAGCAACCAACGATCAAGGCGCGGCGAAGGCACGACCATGCGGATGGCACCTTCCGGACGCTCCCGCTCCGAGGTACGAAAAGGCGTCTTCCTCAGATCCAAATGAAAAGCGGAACCGTAGGCTCGTGGTCCAGGCGGGGAGTAATAGAGCTTCGTGCAGAAGAAGTGCTTACTGTCCCTGCTGAAGCGGCCTTGGTCCCACGAGACAGCCGAATTGGTGTCGGAGTAAATGATTGAATAGTCACTGGTTCGCACGACCAACAAGCTGTCGCCCAATACGGCCAGAAAGGCGCCGTCGGGCGAAACAGCAACCCGCCAAAATCCGAGAAACGGAAGCGTTTGCGTCATCTGGCGCGACGCCAAATCGATGATATGCAGACCCTCGTCGTTTGGTACGTAAAGTGTCTTTTCATCGGGAGACACTCGCATATCCCAGCCAGCCAACACGGGCAGGATAAATGAGTCTAAACTGAGCGCGACTGGATCAAACAGAAACAACTGATCGTTGTAGCTTCCTTCGAAGAAATACAGGTGAGCCGGCTCCGGCCCCACTGGAGGCACGACGAAATCATCATCACACCCCGCCGACCAGACGGCAACCACCACCCAACAGAGCGGGATCGCGACCCGTGATAGCTTTCGCCACTTTGATGTCATGAAACCTCCCCATCGTCGCGAAGACGATGACCACTACATCCCTAATGCGTGCCCACCTCTTTGTCAAGTGATATTTTGTGGACAGTCCGGTCGATCACTGACAGAATCTGTCAGTAAACTTGCCAAGGTGAACCCCGTACGCCTCGCGCCTCTTCGCCATTACCTTGTGACATAACATGATGGAGATTCTTGAATGCTTTTTGAAGAGCGGACTCAAATTCATGTGCGCGGCAGGCGTCCTCGCCTGCCCGATCGGTACAAGGGCAGGTCAGGGTCCTTGTGAGCCTGACAGAGAAGGTAATTGTCATTCCGGACCGAAGGTCCGGAATCCATGGGACACTTATGCCAATTGCGAGAATTCTCTCAACTTCACACGCCGCTCTTACTCCCTCTCCCTTTAGGGAGAGGGTTGGGGTGGGTACAAACCGGTAACATGGTTTACAGAATAGACCGGGAACATGGTTTACACATTAGTTTGTCGGCAAGGAGGAATTGCCGATGGCGTGGAAGGAGACTAGTGTGGTGGAAGAACGCGTTCGGTTTATCACGGATTGGCTGAGCGGGCGGTACACCAAGACGTCGTTGTGTCGCAGCTATGCGATCAGTCGGCCGACGGGGGACAAGTGGATTAGGCGGTGTGAGGCCTATGGTCCGTGGGGACTGGTGGATCAGTCGCGACGACCGCATGGGCATCCGGCCACGATAGCAGAGCGACAGCGTGAGATGATAATTGGCCTTAAGCTGGCCCATCTGGACTGGGGTCCGAAGAAGGTGGTGGACTGGCTACGGCGACAGCATTCGTCCGAGCGCTGGCCTGCTGACAGCACGGTCGGTGAGATCTTGGGTCGCGAAGGGTTGGTCCAGGCGCGACGTCGCCGACGCCGGGTCGCGGCCGATACCGCCCCGTTCGGTCGGTGCCTACAGGTCAACGCGCAGTGGAGTGCCGACTTCAAGGGGGATTTCGCCTTGGGTAATGGTCGGCGGTGTTACCCGCTGACGATCAGTGACAACTACAGTCGCTTTGTGCTGGCCTGTCGAGGGATGGCCAGGCCGCAGTATCGCCTGGTGCGGCCGTGGTTTGAATGGGTGTTTCGTGAGTACGGCCTGCCGCAGGCGATCCGGACGGATAACGGCGGACCGTTTGCTTCGCTGGCTCTGGGTGGCGTGACCCAGCTGTCCAAGTGGTGGATTCGGCTGGGCATTCGGCCCGAGCGGATCAAACCGGGAAAACCGAATCAGAACGGCCGCCATGAACGGATGCATCGCTCGTTGGAAAGTGGCGTACATCCCATCCAAACGACGATGGCGGCTCAGCAGCGACAGTTTGACCGCTGGGTCGAGGACTTCAACTGGGAGCGTTCGCACGAAGCGTTGGGACGACAGACGCCGGGGAGCCTGTATGAGGCATCACCCCGTCAGTATCCTGACCAGCTGCCGGACATTCCGTATCCTGCGGGCGTCATCGTACGGCAGGTGCGTCAGAACGGCGAGATCAAATGGCGCGGTCGGTTGATCTACGTTTCCGATGTCCTTGCCCAGGAACCGGTCTCGTTCCGACAAATCGCAGCCGACCGCTGGGAGATCCGGTACAGCTTCCACCTGCTGGGCTATTTGAACGAGCGAAGCTTTACCATCCAGCGACCTGAGAGCTGGCATGGACAACAAGAAAAAGTGTAAACCATGTATCCGGTTTACCGTGTAAACCATGTTCGGCTTGCACAGTGAGGGCCGGTGGGACGTCGCCGGCGCACGAGACGTACGCCGGCCACAGAAGAGAACTGAAAGATCGCCACGGCTCGAAACGAGCCTCGCGATGACGCGTAGGTGAATTCTGTGGACACTGAGATCCTGAATCATAAGAATGATTCAGGATGACGATCTCGGGGAATGATTCAGGATGACGAGGTGGAGGAAAGCGAGCCTCGCGATGACGTCATATGCGGATTCCATCCGTATTCGCACGTCACGGCTGCCCCTCTTACCCCCTCTCCCTCCGGGAGAGGGTTGGGGTGAGGGCCGGAGGGGGTACGTGCGACAATTGGAATTTCTCGTCATCGCGACGCGCACTTCGCCGCCTGATATAAACAGGGTGGGAACGACGCATTCAAGTCACCGGTAAACGCCAACACCGATCCCTTGCACGCCCCGTGACAGTTCGACAGATTCTCGCAGTCACGGCAATGACCGTGAATGCGCTCGTCGGGAAGGCGCGACATCGCCTGCATCGCATCCGACGCCCAGATTTCCTCGAGCGGTGTCTGCCGAATATTCCCCACTTTGAACTGCTTGTCCGTAAGCGCCGTACAGGGGAAGACGTCGCCGTTGGATTTCAGATAGAATGTCTCCATCCCGGCGACACATTTATGAAAACTGTAATCGGGCGGCACTGGGCCGAAACTTACGTCGAACATCATCGTGATGGACGTGTCCGCCAGCGTTTCATGGATGAACTCAAGCAACCCGTCCAGTTCTTCAGTGAACTGCAGGCGGTCCTTCACCTCTTTGCGTTTCCCTCGTCCCGACGGAGTAAAACCGCAGAATCGGATAGCATCAACCCCCTCACGTTTGGCGAGCTTGACCATCTCGCGGACATCATCAAGCGTCTCCTGGCCGATAAGGGTCGCCAGATGCGTGCGGATATTCAGCTTCTTACAAATCCGTATGGCCTCAATGATGCGATGGAATTCCTCTTCGGTCGTGCGGCGGGTCCGGTAACTCATCGCCGGGTTTGAGCCGTCGAGACTGATCTGAATCGCCCGATTACCGGCCTCGAGCAGACTGAGCGCGCGACGTTCATCCAGCAGGACGGCATTGGTCGTGATATTTGCCTTCACTCCTTGGGCCGACGCATACGCGGTCAGTTCTTCGAGATCCTCGCGCAAGAGCGGTTCCCCGCCGGTCCAGCCAATCGTGCCGACGCCTATTCGCGCCATGGCGTCGATCGCCCGTTTGCATTCATCGGTGGTCAACTCGTCGTGCGGCCGTTTTGCGGCGGCGCTGTAGCAATGTGGGCAGGTGAGATTGCACCAGCGGGTGATCTCCCAGCCGATGACTTTCGGTGCTCGCTCCGTTGTGTTCATCGGCTTTGCTCCTGGGCCGTCGCGACATCGGCCGTGTAGGCCATGTGGAGCATGTCGCCGAGATTGTATTTCCATGCCGAGCAGAGGCCGCAGGTGGTGCTGGCCGTCTCCATCGCGTGCAGCGGACAGCCGCCGAGACAAATCGGAAGGACATTGCACGATTTGCATTCCGAGAGGTTGACCGGATCCCACGAATGGTATGCCGCGGCGACCGCCTTCTGCTGGTCGGTGGTTTCCGTCGAGAAGATATCGCCGATCGAGCGGCGGCCGTCCATCGACAAATCCTCCCAGCAGCGGAAGAGTTGTCCGACTGGTGAGATGACATACTGGCCGCCGGCCACCGCTCCGCACGCCACACCGCCGAGCGCACGCGGATAATCAACCCGTCCGATCCCTGCCGCCATCAGGCGCTGGTACAGCATGACCACTGAGCGCGCGAAATCCTCCGTATCATAACAGCGATCGCGGATATTGGAGCAGGCCGCGCCGGTCGATTGCACCTGGGCGAACGTCAGCCGCACCTTGGGCAGAATACCCAGTTTGTGGAGATACTCGACCACCTCCCACGCCGAGTCGACATTGCCGCGATCGATGTTGACGCGAATGGTGATCGACAGCGTGTCGACGGTCGCCTGCAGGTTCTCGATAATGCGGGCAAAACTCCCTTTGCCGTTCCGCAATTTGCGTCGACCGTCGTGCACCGTCTCAGGACCGTCCAGCGTGATCTGCGCATCGGTAATCAGCAGTTCTTTGAGGCGGGTCGCCATGGCGGCGTCCAGAAGGTACCCGTTGGAAATGATCCGTCCCGGAACGACTTCGGTCCGCCACTTGGCCGCCAGTTCGAGAAGCTGCGTCTGCATCTTCTCAATCATTGAAAAGCAGAGGGTCGGTTCGCCGCCGAACCAGCAGACGCGGAGGGCATCGGCCCGCCGGAGCTGGTAATCGGTGAACCGAATGAGGGCCGCCTGCGTTTCCTCCGACATCCGCACGTTTGACCGGGACTCGAAGCAGTAGTCGCAGTCAAAATTGCACGCGAGTGTCGGAGCGATTGTCAGGGTTAGCGCGGCGGATTGGTTCCGGACCGCCCGTCCGTGCATTTGGAGAGCCGTGATTTGGTCGACCGGATCGGCGATGAGGAAGCCGCCCTGTTTGAGATACTCAAGGTATTCCTGATCCTGCGCCGACTGCGCCTGATCGGGATGATTGAGCAGGTGGACGACGCGGTCATAATTTTCGCTTTCAATTTCGGCTAAGGCGCCAGAGAAGGCATTATAGGCCAGAATTGTCCGGCCGGCACTGATCGAAAAGAAGTGGTTAAACGGCGAAGGTTTCATATTAGCCCCGAGGGAAGTATTTCGTGCGGCGCCCGAACCGGCACTGGGATTAGCATATGCGCCGACAGTCAACTGCCGGCGCACAGCGTCAACTTGACAAAACTACCTGCTAGTATTTCGAGCAGATAATCTTGTACGGCCCATTAATGCTGCAGATGATGTAATGGGGCTTCTCGATCGGGTCGATCCCTGGTAGTCTGATGAGTTTCATCTCGCCTCTCCTTTCAGGGGTTTTAACAGTTAGTTACTATGCCGTCAACCCAGGCAACAACATGCCCAGGCGAAGATACCTTCGCCGAACATCCCGTTAGTCCGGGATCTGACTGCCGAAATGAATAAGAAGAACTCGTCACAAATTCAGTCACGTGTGCTCGGTGACATGATGGTTGTTACTTTTTCTAAATTAGGGAGAGCGGGCAAACGTGTCAACATTAATCAGCACGTGCATCGACCGCCCCCCCCGCAAGACCAGTCGATTATTTGGCTCGCCATCGACGCAAGTCGTTGACTATATTGAGCCAAGCGGAATTTGAAAAGTAGTTATGGAACATCGCATTAAAGAACGATTTACCGACGAAATTCTGGCCCAGGCCATGCGGCGCTACAGCATCCGGTCGGAGGCGATCCGGCTCCTCGACGGGTTCGAGAGCTTTATATATGAGTTTGACCGCCAGTCCCGGGGGTATATCCTCCGCCTCGCGCACAGCATTCGGCGCACCAGGGCGCTGATCAACAGCGAGGTCGACTGGCTCAACTACCTGCATGCCCATGGAGTCGGCGTGGCCCGGGCGATCGAGTCTGATGATGGTGAACTGGTTGAGGCGATTGACGACGGCCACGGTGGCCAGTTCCTTGCGACTGCTTTTGAAAGGGCAAAGGGGGAGAGGCTGAAACGGGAGCACTGGACACCCGCCTTCCTTACCACCTACGGCGAGCTCATCGGTCGGATGCACGCGCTCACCAAGGAGTACGAGCCCTCACGCCCCGAGTGGCGACGCGGCCACTGGAATGATCCGGCGATGCTGGATATAATTCATTTTCTGCCGCCCGACCAAGTGGTTGTTCGGGAACGGTTTCGCGATCTGTTGGCATCGCTCGCGAAGTTGGCGATTACGCGGGAGACGTACGGTCTGATCCATCAGGACGCGCACAGCGGGAATTTCTTTGTCGACGATCAGGGAAAGATCACCCTGTTTGACTTTGACGATTGCACCTACAGCTGGTTCGCCAACGACATCGCCATTGTGTTGTTCTACGTCTTAGCTGTGGCCGAAGATAAACCGGCGCTGACCCGCCACTTTCTGCCCCCTTTCCTCGAGGGGTACCGCAGGCACAATCGACTGGCGCCGGAGTGGCTGCCGACGCTCGCCCGCTTTCTCACGCTTCGCGAGATCGATTTGTACGGGGTGATCTACCGAAGTTTCGATGTCAGTAATCTTCCGGACGACGACTGGATATTGCAGTTCATGGCCGGTCGCCGCGAGCGAATCGAAGCCGGCCTGCCGTTTGTGGACATCGATTTTTCCGAATTCGCCGACGCATGATAGGGCTGCAGGCCGGATTCCGGAGTGCCGTGCAGCCGCACGGAGAAACCCGAGATAAACATGTGATCCGTTCCCGCATCCTCATCCATTATATTGCCTTGCTCAAACACAGGATGGAGAACTAACCTATGAAAGATGATCGCACACTGGCCGATCTCTGCGGCATCGGCAAAGCAATGCTTGGCGATTTCGAGAGACTGGGCGTCACCAGTGTCGCCCAACTCGCGCGCAAGAACCCCGACCATCTCTACGCCCGGCTCAACCGTCTTACCGGACAGAAACAGGATATCTGCGTGCTCGACGTTTTCCGGGCGGCGGTGGCACAGGCGAAGAATCCAAAACTCCCCAAAGAGAAGTGCAACTGGTGGTATTGGTCGGGGGTGCGGAAGGGTGAGAGCAAGAAAGCGGTCGACTGCGCTGATGTTTGTACCTCACCGTCTATGCGGTGAGGTATTCGGGAATCCCCCCCCATAGAAGATACCCCACCGTAAATCGGTGGGGTACGGAGTAGGTCAGGCTTCTATTTCCAATTGATCAAGAAGCCTGACATGCAGGTCACGAGTGCCAAGATTTCGTCCAAAGGTAAATGACTCTTACCCCAAAAAAATAGCGGCCAGGCCATTCGGCCTGACCGCACAAAAACCGCACCGACTCGAACGGAGATTGGAAGCAACTCACTTTATCACTTCCGGCCGATCGGGAATCTCGTTCACATCATCATCGGCGCGCGGGAAAAACTCCGCCATACGTTTGCCGATTTCGTCCAGGGCCGCAATGATTCCCTCAGCATGCTCGCTCTTGCCGATCCCCTCCATAATCATTGCATGTGGCTTGTCCCAGTAGTCGGGGGGGAGCTTTTCGGCAATCTTCCGGTCAGCGACAATCGCTGCCTGACGCTCTTCCATCGAGACGAGAATCAGCACGCCGGTATGCCCTTTGGTCGGTGTCAGACGAGAGAACTCAAAGACCGCCCGGTTCCAGACCGCTTGCCGCCGCCGTGTTTCATTTTGCAGCCAGAGCGGCAAGACAAAGAAACCGACGGCAAAGCCGATGATGCCGCCGATGAGAGCCTGGCTGAAATTGTAATACAGGCCCCAGTTTTGCTCACGCGTGAGCACCAGCGCAACGGACAGGCACAGGATCGCCAGCACCGACGAATAGATCAGCCGCTCGGTCAGCCATTCGCGCGTATGCGAGGCCAGCTTGATCGCCAGTTCGCCGGAGGTTCGGTGTTCGGCCGCGACCACCGCCGACGATATGGCGTCGAAGTCGGCCTTTGAAAAATATTTGTCAACCAATGAAGCCATATCTCACCACCCTCCACTGGCGCCGCCGCCGCCCGATGATCCGCCGCCAAAGCTGAAACCACCACCCCCGCCGCCGCCACTGCCGCCGAAGGAACCAAAACCGGCTCCGCCGAACGGTCCGCCGAAGCCACCCCATCGACCGATGCCGGAGCCATAACGACCGACGCGTGAGATGAACATGAAGACGGCCAGAATGATGAAGAAGATGATCACACCAATGGGCTTGTGCTCTTTGCTCTTCTTCAGCTTGTCCTTGGGAATCTGGTATTCTCCGCCGATGGCAGTGATAATGCCGTCGACCACCGCGGTCACCCCGGCGTCAAAGTCACCCGCCCGAAATTGTCGGCCATGACCGACTGCCGCCCGATCAGACGGCCGCTCTCCAGATCGGTCAGCTCTCCTTCGAGTCCGTACCCGACTTCCAGACGAGTCTGGCGATCGTCGATCGACATGAGGAAGAGGACGCCGTTGTCCTTTCCCTTTTCGCCGATACCCCATTTCACGTATACGTCGTGAGCGAAATCCTCGATCGGCTCGCCGTCGAGCGACTTGATGATGAGCACGCCGATCTGGTTATTCGACGCATCGCGGTAGGCGAGAATCTTCTGTTCAATCTGCTGTCGGGCCGACGACGAAAGAATGCCGGCCTGATCGGTGACGGGTGAGTTATAACCGGGAACCGGCAACGCCAGTGCTGCCGACCCGAAGGTCAGCAGCACAGCGCAAATGATAAATTTGATAATCTTCAATGAGTGTGGTCCCGGTTACTTGTTGAACATGTCTTTGACATTCGGCGCCGTCTCAGCTCCCGCCTGCGCCTTGAAGAACTCGCGCTCATAGGGGAAGCCGAAGATGGAGCCGGCCGCCAGCGCTTTGAGGCCGCGCTGACGATAGACGTTGTATTCGCGCACGACGTCATTGTAGGTCCGCCGTTCCTGCGCGATCCGGTTTTCCGATCCTTCGAGCTGGGTCATCAGGTCGCTGTACAGATTGTCCCCTTTGATTTCCGGGTACCGCTCTACCACGACGTTGATAAACGAGTTGAGCTGGCGTGACAGCGCGCCGGAAATCGAATCGAGCACGCCCGGCGAGCCGCTCTTCAACGCATCAGTTGCTTGAGCGTTAAGATCGATCACGCGCTGGCGCATTGCAATCACCTCGGTGAGAGTCGACTGCTGGCGCTGCATGAAGTTGTCGACACTGGCCACCAGGTTGGGCACCAGGTCAAAGCGACGCTGATACACGTTCTCCACCTGCGACCATTGAGCATCAACCGCCTGCGAGCGTTCGATCAACCCTCCACGGCCCGACCAGATCCAGCCGAACACGCCGAGTACAACCACCAACAAGACCAGTAAGATGATTCCGAAAACCTTCACTTCTTTTCTCCTTTCAGGGGTACACCCCGCACAACATACGCGTATTACCGCGGAATGTTCACCCAAATCGGTTACTGCTGTTTCTTAATAGTAGGTGTAATCTACGTGGCTGTTTACGACAATGTCAAGAAAACCCGGACGGCGTCAACCCGCTGAAGTAAGGAAAGTAGGCCCAAACGCGCCAATACACCATCAGCCGCCAACCCCGCCACCGGCCGACCGACGGCGAATCCGCTGCCCGGAGTCCAAAAAAACGACGGCCAATCGGCCGCCGTTTTGCCAGTCATTGGGAACGCCTATTTCTTCTTCACATTGTCCTTGGCCAGCAGGCTGAAGAACTCGTTGTACACGAACTCCGTGGGGGCTGAGGCGTACGGTCCCAGTTGGAACGTTGTCTGTCCCGGCTTGATTGTCTGTCGCGCGTATACCGAGGTTCCGTCGGCCAACGCCACCCGCATCATCACGGGTGCGGCGAAATCGGCGCCGACCTTCTTTGTGTTCACCTCGACATTGACTACGCTGCCGGTCTCACTCTGACCCATGGTGTACGTGACATCGCATTCCGGCAGACCGATGCCGTACAACCACTGGTTGAAAAACCAGTCCAGTGAACTGCCGTAGTGCTGTTCGGCCAGCTTCTGGATATCGTCATTGGTGTATTCGCGTGTGTTCACCATGGTCAGCAGGTCGCGCAGAAATAGTATGAACTTACGATCCGATTGTTTGTCGGTGTCGTACATCAGGTAGCGAAGTTGGTGCATCAGCCAGCACCCCTTGATCGTGCGGATGAGTGAACTGGTCCTGCGACCGTCCGCCAGCGGCATGTCGTGCTGCATGCCGAGTTCGGTAAATAATTCGTTCCGCCGGCGCTGCAATTCCCCGAAGAACATCCCGCCGTCCATCGTCGACGTCAGCGACATCAGACCCAGATAGTCCGTCGCGCCGTCCAGCAGCCAGATTTCCCGGTCGGTCGCCGGACGCATCATTCCGCCGAACCACTGGCGGGCCACGGACGGTGCCGCGACACCGTTCAGCCCCGATGTACCGTCGATTATCTCCATGACCTGAGTCACCGGTATCAGCCCCGGCAGGTTGTTCACCTCCTCGGGATAGACATACAGATCGAGTACGTTGGGTTGCCCCAGTCGTGTCGTCATGAAGTCAAACGCATTGGTGACGGTCGATCGAAAAATTGCGTCGTCCACAAAATGTTCATTGCGACTTTTCGACAGATTCGAGGATTTCAGAAAATTGAGCGTCAACCCTGAACCAGTGACCACCGGGATGGTGTCATACCCGCCCGCGATCGGCTGAAATTGAATCGTCTGCATCGGCTCCGCTGGCGCCACGACAAAGGTCTGATGACCGTCCCCCGTCATCGTAATCTCGCCTCTCCCCGGCACAATATAATTGTATCCCTTGGGTACAATGAACGTCAAGTTGTGCGTCGCGGCCGACGGATCCTCCACGAACGGCAGGGGAGAGAAGTAATTCTTTCCGTGGTAGACGAAACGAAAAGTCAGCGTATCACCCTTCTTATGGTATTCCGGAAGGATCGCGCCGATGAACGAAAAGTCAACCCGCCGATGTATGTCTGTCGGCCGACCGTTGCAGAAAAGAGAGTCGAGACCCAGATTTCGGTGCAGATACAGCGACACGAACCGAAGGCTGTCGGCATTCACGAGTACCTTCATCTCAACGTCGGCGCGCTTTATCGCCTTGCCGTCCAGTCCCTCCATCTCAATTGTTCCGATACGCGACAGAGTGGTCAGCGGGTAGGCAATCTGCGACAACTGGGCGTTGGTCGTCTTTCCCTTCTCTTTGCGCGCCAGAACGGCGCCGTCGGTGAGACTGATCGTGCCACCCTCTTTTTCATACGACACAATGACCTCTTCGGGGCGATTGGGATCAAACGTGAACGAATACCGGTTGAAGTCAGCCCAGAAATAACCATCGGCTCGCCGTTCATAGAGGGAGCGCATTAGCTCAAAGTAATTGTCGTATTCATGCATCACGACCGGATTGAAGAAAAACTCCCCTTGCGCCTGCTTGACCGTGTTGTAGTCGCGCCAGCTCAGCTTGTCTTTCCGGAATGAGAATTTTTCCCGAAGTTGCGTGTCGAGATCGTCCGCAAAACGGATGAACAGCACCTGGAATTTCTCGTGTACCGCCGGTTTGCCCGACGCCCAGATCAGCGACTGCACCTCGTTCGGATTGGGAATCTCAATGTCACAGCGGCCCTCGCCGACAAAAAATGCCGTAGTCGGCCGCCCCATCAGGTAGCGCACAAAGAAGAACTGACCTTTGGTGAAAGTGAACGTCGCGATGTCCTTCTGGTAGGTGAAATCGCTGACGTCGGCCACCTCGCAGTCGGTGTTGAGGTAATCCATGCCCGCGAGATCGTAATTATTGTCAAATTCCTTGAGAAAACTGGATTCCGCCCGAGCCACGATCGCCACAAGCAGGAAGACCGGCAGAAAGATGAATATTCTCATAGTATTCCGCATAGGTTTGAACGGTTATTTCTTATTAGACGCTTTTATGGCCCGTTTGTTTCGACCCCTGGTCGCGCAACTCCCGCAGGGTCAAATCAATGAAATCGGCCCATTTGTCATCAAATGACGGTCGGGCTGGTACCCGGTGGTAGCCGGGATGTCCCTTCCAGGCCGACGCAATCGCCGACTCAATCACCAGAGCATCCTTCGGCGTTTCGGTGCGAACGGTATCGGTTTGATAATAGGGCAATCCCAGCCGGGCCGCAGACTCAAGTTGTACCACCAGATCATACCTCCGATACTCTCGTTCCAGAGTCGTACCGACCAGGGTAAGCGTTTCCGGATGAAAAGCAAACGCGTCGACCGTGCCGCGATCCGACACAAAAGACTGATCGGCCAATTGATCTTCGCGCCGCGTCTGGCGGCGGTATATTTCCCGGTGAAATTCGGTGCGTTGAGTCCGATAGGCCGGATTCTCGATCAGAAGTTGGCGGGCGAGTTCATCGAAAAAGGCAAATGTCGCCAGCTCCGGCACCCCTTTCAGCCGTTCCAAAAAGACCGTCTTACCCGATGCCGGCGCACCCGTGATGACCATTCGCACGATTCGTTTCTCTCCTGATCGATGTGTCGCAATATAGGTCCGCCACAAATCAGGTGTCAAGCTCAGGGCTCTGCCATATATTACACCCTGATACAAACCAGGCCTAACACGGAGAATGACGATGGACATCGCGGCGATTCAGCAATGGCTCACGGAACACGAGATCGATGGCTGGCTTCTGGCCGATTTTCACGGATACAATTTCATTGCCACCCGCACCCTTGGCGTCAAGGGCATGTTGACGCGACGGTCATTCTACTATATTCCGGCGTCCGGCAATCCGGTCGCCCTGGTCAACGCCATTGAGGCGAACAAATTCAAGCACCTCCCCGGCAAATTCATCGCCTATGCCGGCTACCGGATGCTCGAACAGAAGCTCAAGGAAACCGTCTCCGGAACCGGCAAAGTCGCCATGGAATATTCCCCGCTCGGCCGACTGCCGTATGTGGCGATGGTCGATGCCGGCACTATCGATCTCATTCGGTCGTGGAATGTCGAGATCGTTTCCTCGGCCGATCTCGTGGCTCGCTTTCAATCACGCCTGACGCCGGAGGAGATTGCGGCCCATCGCATGGCCGCACGCAATATCATCGAAATCAAAGACAAGACCTTTGCGTTCATAACGAAATCCCTGCACGACCAGAAGCGCGTCACGGAATGGGATGTCTGTGAATTCATACGCGAGCAATTCACGGCCTTCGACATGGAAACCGATCACGGCCCGAATTGCTCCGTCGACGCTCACGCCGGCGATCCGCATTACGAGCCGGATGCCGTTCACTCCACCGTCATCGGCCACGACCAATTGGTGCTGATCGACCTCTGGGGTAAGCTCAAGACCGAACACGGTGTCTTTGCCGATATCACCTGGATGGGGTATACCGGCTCCCGGGCGGCAATACCCAATCGTTACACCGACATCTTTGCCGTCCTGATGAAAGCTCGCGATCGCGCCGTTCAATTCCTCCGGGATAATATCGAAAAACGGCCGGTGCTGGGCGCCGAGGTCGATGACGCCTGCCGCGAGATCGTCCGCGTCGCCGGTTACGGCGACTATTTCGTTCATCGCACCGGCCATTCGATTTCGGCTGATGTTCACGGCACCGGACCGAATATCGATAATCTGGAAACCGAGGATAAGCGCCGCCTCCAAAAGGGCCATCTCTTCTCTATTGAACCCGGGATCTACATGAAGGATTGCGGCTTCCGGACCGAGATCGACGTGCTCATCAGCCACGAAGGGGTCGAAGTTACCACTATGCCGCTGCAGGCTGAAATCACGCCGCTCCTGTAGGCCACTGTCTGATGTTTGTGACTGAGGCCATGATAGGGGAGATGGAGGCGCAATTTGGTGCGCCGAAGCCGGTACGGTTTCGTATTGAATCCTCCGCGGCCGAGCTCACTCGCATCCGGCAAACGCAGAAGCACGGCCGCAACCACGATGCCACCCTCTATGTGCGCAAAGGTGATCAGTGGATCGTCATCGCCAAGCACATGTATCCACCCGATCTCTACCGCGCCCCGTCCGGTGGCATTCATCCGGGCGAGACATTCCTTGAGGGCGTCTATCGTGAAGTCGGCGAGGAGATCGGCTGCGAAATCAACCTGCTTCGATTCCTTCTGCGAACTTCCGTCGATTTCGTGCACGAGCACGACACCTTGTTCTGGAGATCATTTGTCTTCCTCGGCGAATACGTCGCCGGTGATTTTAGTTTCACCGACCACGACGAGATCCGCGAGGTACATCTCGCCTCCCTGAGTGACTTCGATCGCTACGGTTCTATCATGCGGAGTCTCAATTCGGCCGGCCTGCACTATCGGGCCGCGTTGCACGAAGCAGTACTCCCCCTGCTGTGATCCGCATGCTCTACCTTGTTGCTCGATAAATAGTTATCCTCACAATTCAACTCACACTCGAGTCTCGGTCGCGCATTTCTCCTCGTAGTATCATGGAGAAGTCGGCGCTCATACCTACGTTTGTCCTTGACAAGCTCGCGACCAGACACCACTTTTGATGATATCTTTTGATCAAATTGGTACGTCAAACCGGCAACTGAGGAGTTCTCTCCTCAATTGGTTCTTTGGAGCACACATCGCTTTATGCGGTATTGCACCTCTCACTCCTCGCAGCCAATTGACGGCTTTACCGCAAGCGGGACAAAGTTTTTGAATTTCACCGTCGTGCCGGCCCGTGCGGCAAGACGCTCTGCAATGCATTAACCCTCAAACCTGGAGGCCGAAGATGGTTTTCATTATTGACCCCTCAACTGTCCTGGGTCCGAAACCGTGCCCTCTGAAGATCATTGTGTGCACGACGAAGTGCCCGCTCGATTTCTACGAGCCGCTGTACGGCGTGCCGACCACTTGATAAAGGCGGCTTGCTGATCACAGACATCTCAAGGGAGGTCGATGCGCGCTCTCGGCTCGCCTGGGCCTCCCTCAATTGCTTACGCTGGATTGAGTTGCATCTCGACGAACATGCTCTGAAGGTAGAGTAATGGGTGCCTCTGCCCATTTTCGTCTTGACAATTCGGTGACATGTCGACATTTTGAGACAAATACTGGAGCATGAGGGGGCTCAGGCCCTCCCTAACCAAAATATATGAGCACACGGATCCTACCTCACTTTGCGAATTCCTGCGCCCTGTCGTTCGGGTGTGCGCAAAGAATAGAGGACCGTGATGTTAACTACCAAATATCCTGTCGGATTCTCCGACGGGATTGTTCTGCAATGTGCTACACCCTAAAACCAAGGGAGGTCCTTGATGGTATTCATCATTGATCCGTCCGTTGTTCAGGGCCCGAGCGTCTGCACGCTCAAGTTCCTCTGCCCTAGCAAGTGCGGAATTAAGCCGCTCTATGGCGTGCCGCTCTACGGCGTCGAGGTCTAATCGCGTAACAACGATTTGACCTGGCACAAACAGGAAAGGGAGGTTCCCGTTCGTCGTTCAATCGACGACAGTAGCCTCCCCCAATTTCGCCTTTCTTCTCCGGGTGGCCATGCACCAAGTGGGGCGAAGTCCTGCTGGTGACTGTTAATTAATCAGGCGACAACGACGAGACCGGGTACCTGCTCACCGTTGGGCGCCAATAGATAACAAAAGGGACCACTACAGACGATGCAAAAGCTCTCTCGCTACAACGTCATCGTGCCCTGGCGTGACGGCATGTACTTGGCCTACAACGCTCGCTCCGGCGCCTTGGCGGTCATGAACCCGGAAAACTTCGCGACCTATCAGCTGGTTGCCCATAAACTCACCGACCGTCCTGCCGCCGTGTTCACAACCGAGGAAGAACAACTTCTCAATCAGATGAACTATGGCGGTTTCACGCGCCCCGAGGACCTCGATGAGCTGGCCACCCTGCACGATCAGCATCTGATGGCCCGCGAAACCGAGGAGGCCCTGGGCCTCGTCGTCGCGCCGTCCATGGCCTGTAATATGGCCTGCCCGTACTGTTATGAGACGAACAAGAAAGGGAAGATGTCGCGCGAAACGGCTGACGCCCTGATCGCTTTCGTCAAACAACGGATTGCCAAATGCAAAGGACTCAGCATCTCCTGGTACGGCGGCGAACCGCTTTTGGCCATGGATACTATCGAGTACCTCACCCAGGCCGTCTTTGCCCTGCAGGCTGAGCACACCTTCGACTACACCGCCAGCATGATCACCAACGGCTACCTGCTCGACGAAGCCACGGTCGACAAACTGCGGGCCCTCAAAGTGGCGACCGTGCAGGTGACCGTCGACGGCCCTTCGCGCCTGCACAACGTAAAACGTCCACTCAAGAATGGTAAGCCCAGCTTCGATCGTATTCTCAAGAATATCGCCTACGCCTCGACCAGGCTCGGCATTGGCGTCCGCGTCAATATTGATCGGTCCTTCACGGAGGATACCATTGTCGAGATGCTCAACGAATTCAAGGTCGCGGGAATCAGCGATCGCATCCACGTCTACTTCGGCTGCCTCGACCCGGCCACCGAGGTCTGCAGTAATATTGCCGAGGACTGTTACACCTTCTCCGACTTCTCAAAGATCGAATCGAATTTCTTCCGCGTCATGCTGCAGCACGGTTTAAAGGTGGAAAAACTGCCGCAGCCAATGTCGCATTTCTGCATGGCGCAGACCAAGAATGGTTTCGTGCTCGACCAGGACGGCGACATCTATCGCTGTTTCAATTTTATCGGCGACAAGTCGAAGACCGCCGGCAATATTCGCCACGACATAGATTACCATCACCCGAACTTTCTGTCGTTGTACCAGTTCAACCCGTTCGATATCTCGGAATGCACCGGGTGCAACATCCTGCCCATCTGCATGGGCGGTTGCCCCGCGCGCCGCGAACGGGCGAATGAACTAAACACCGATGTTTGTGAGGCTTGGAAATACAATCTCCCGGAAATGCTGGAAATGATTGCTCTTTCACGATACCGGCAGGCTCAGCCCGCCGCAAAGGAGTAGCTCCTATGACTACTGATTTTAAGTTCTTTCCGCACTATGTCGTGTGGGAAACCACGTTCGCGTGCAACATGCGGTGCATCCACTGCGGCACCTCGGCCGGCAAGGCCCGCCCCGATGAATTGACCACCGATGAGGCGCTGAAGCTGATCGACGAACTCGCCGGTCTCGGCACCGAAATCATTACCCTTTCCGGCGGCGAACCCCTGCTGCGCAAAGACTGGCAAAAACTGGCCCTTCATGCCAAGAGCCGAGGCATTAAGACAGCCATTATCTCCAACGGCTATGCCGTCACACCCGAGGTGGTCGACCAGATGCAGAAAGTGAAGTTTGACCAGATCGGAATCAGCTTCGACGGTACGCGCGAAACGCATAACTACATCCGCCAGCGCCCTGACTCATTCGAACGCGCCTATGCCGCCATGAAAATGTTCTCCGAGCGCGGCATGAAGTTCTGCGCCGTCACTCAGATCTCCAACATTAACCTGGGCGAGCTCGATGCCATTCGTGACCTGCTCGTGGCCATCAAGTGCCCCACCTGGCGCATCCAGATGACCACGGCTACCGGCCGCATGAAGGAAGTCGCCAACTACGTGCTGACCATCGACAAGTTCCCGCAGTTTATCGACAAGCTGCTCGAACTGAAAAAAGACGAACATATCGGCATCGACGTCGGCGAAAACATCGGCTTTTACGGCTGCAAAGGGTACGAACTGCGCGACGGCGACCCGACCTTCGGCTGCTTTGCCGGCACGCGTGTGGCGGGGATTGAATCCAACGGCGACGTGAAAGGCTGTTTGTCGATGCCGGAACAATTCGTCGAGGGGAACATCCGCAAACGCTCATTCACCGAAATCTGGAATGACCCGAATTTTGCGTCCTACAATCGCAAGTTCACCCGCGACACGGCCGATGGATTCTGCTACGACTGCAAGTATCTGCCGCTCTGTCGCGGTGGCTGTGCGACCACGTCGGTTTCGGCTACCGGCAGTCGCGCCAACAATCCTTTCTGCACGTATCGGATGGAGTACGAGCAGGGTATCCATTGCGAGGATCCGGAATACGTATCGAAAGCGCTGGAGCCCTTTAAGGAAGCCATGGCCCCGGGCCTGAAGAAGGCGGCGAATACTTGACTTGGAGATGTGCCGTCAGGCCCCCGTGCCTGACGGCACATCTTGTAGGTCGGAACCCTTCTGGTTTCGACCCAGCAGGGCAGCTTGCCTGTTGCGTCGGGTCCTGCGACAATTCGTATCGTTGTGTGGCCCGACGCTCCCTCACCGGCCCTCACCCCAACCCTCTCCCGGCGGGAGAGGGAGCAAGAGTGAGCACCGGGACATGCGAATACAGATAGAATCCGCCCGAGAAGTCATCGCGAGGCTCGCTTCTGAGCGAGCCGTGGCGATCCTTAAGTTCTCTCCTTCCCGTTGATGACGATTGCCGTTTGTCATATGTGGCACGCCCGTGTCGGCTCATGGTACCTCGAAGTGGAAACACGGAATCACCGGCGGCGGTCCTTCGAGAAACAGGAAATTCACCATATACGTAAGGTCCCCAGAGGCCTCAACCTGCCCGTCGCAGTTGCAGTCCCCAAGAAGCGGAGTTGGGAACGGCGGCTCGAAAGAGATAAACCAGTAGTCTATCAAACGGGTGAGGTCGGTGATGTCAACGGACCCGTTGTTGTCGGCATCGCCGCGCGCGAGTGATAAGACAGCCCGGAAGGCGTCGACCTCTCCCCAGCCAAACGTGTCACTCGGAACAGAACCAACAACTGGGACGGCGGAGTGTCGAAGAATATCGTAGACTGTTGATGCCGTCAGAGTGTCATTATATGCGAGGACGAGCGAAGCGGCACCGGAGACGACAGGAGCGGCGGCGGATGTGCCCCCGAAATGGCAATCGTAATTCTGGTTGTTTGGCGCTGTAGGAGGGCAATCCCATAAACCAATCAGTCCAATAACGCCATCAGGATTATAGCCATATGACCCCATTTGATCCAATGTCCACATATACCCGTTGATGAAACCCGGGCCACTTGCCGGTGCAACCATGTCCAATTCAGGACCAAACTGGCTAAAGGAGGCGAACTGTCCAGTGGGGACATCTCGTAGTTCCACAGCGCCAACAGCAAAGCAGCATTCAAGGCGGGCCGGCCAGCTTACCCACACCGAATCGTACCATAACTGTTGCCAATCGGCGTCGTTACCTGTCGAGGCAATTATCAGGCATCCCCTACCGTTGCGGCCATAGGTATATGCCGAATCAAGCGCCAAATCCACTATGGTACTACCGGCCCCCAGTCTAGGATTACCCCAAGAGCAGTTCAAAATGTCGGCTCCATGTGTCCAGGCATACCGAATACCCTCTGCTTCCAAAGAATGAACCACAGCTACGCCAAGACTGTCGATCATGCGAATCGGCATCAGAAGGCTGTGCGGGTTCATGGAAATCACCCCAGAGTTGCTGTAATACCCTTGAGTACTATCGGTCGTGTGTGATGCTCCGATGATTCCAGCGCAACCCATCCCATGCGCTGTAAGCGCCCATGGGTACGTAAGTCTGGAGCCAAAACAGTCTTTGCCTTGAACGAGGCGCGAATCAGGCATATCCTCATGGCTTATTAATCCGTCATCCAGAATGGCGACAGTGCAGGGTCGATCAACGCGCGCAAAATCCCACACGCTTCTTTCGTTGAACTCGCCTATGACTTCCTTTATTTGTAGGTTTCGCGGATGAAAGTAATCGTACGCTTTGTATGAAAACACTTCCACGCTGCCCATAAAATCCGGCTCGGCAAATTCTACACCCGGCTCAGCGGCAAGTGCGTTCGCCGTCGCGAGAGTGCCACGCACGCCGGGCTGCACATTCCGTGCTGACCATGCGTTATGCATTATCTCGGCGACGGCTTCGACTCCGTTGTGTTGCAGAATGGAGTCTATAGTCATCGAGTCAAGAGTCGGATCGAATCCGGCGCAGATCAGGTCAGTTGCGAACAGGTCCTTTCCGCTACCATCTTTGTACAAAGGGCCCGCGTACCTGACGGCAGTGACAGCGCGTACGGTGTCCAGGTACTGGAAGTAATCATGCGACACCGTTAGAGAACAAATGTAAAGTTCCTCATACCCGTTATGACGAGCCACGTACGACCTCACTCGGCTTAGCCCGCCAATGAAGCTGCCGACATTGACCACTTCTCCTTCTCGTAGAGCCAGTACCATCTTGGTCGTGTCGACGCTTACAGGAATCTGTCTGCCATCATAGATGTAGTACGGATCGTCACCAATAGCGCTTGACACAAGACCTATAATCACGAAACTCGTGATAAAGAATGAGTGATAACAACGCATAATCCCCTCCCAGTTACTTATTGCACGCCGACGGTAGTAAGTGATCCCGCCTGGCGCGGTGTGAAATCGAATTGCGATACCTGCTCGAATGTCCGCGCATCGAATATGAGAAAGCCTGTCTCGTTCAGGAACCCGGTGCAGTACATGTGATCTCCATCGCTGGTGAAAACGATAGATGATGGTTGAAAGAAATCGACCGTGCTGTCCGATCGGACAAACCAGGTTTCAACTTCCATTACGCGCTGATTGCTACAGAGATCATATATGCGGAAAGAATGCGCTTGAGTCGGATAGCCGAGATTGCCGGGATACGAATAGACGACTCTCCTGCCGTCCGGAGTCACGACCACTGCACCTGCCGGACCCGGCAGCGTTTCGTCATAAATCAGCGAATCACCCAGAGTATCCAGCACGGCAAACCGGCCGCCGCCGATGATAAGCAGCCATCGATCAAGGCGCGGCGAAGGCACGACCATGCGGACGGCGCCTTCCGGGCGTTCCCGCTCCGAGGTGCGATAAGGCCTCTTCCTCAGGTCCAAATGAAAAGCGGAACCGTAGGCCCGTGGTCCAGGAGGTGAGTAATACAACTTCGCGCAGAAAAAGTGCTTGCTGTCCCTGCTGAACCGACCCTGGTCCCACCAGACGGCCGAATTGGTGTCAGAGTAAATGATCGAGTAATCACTGGTTCGCACGACTAACAGGCTGTCGCCCAATACGGCCAGAAAGGCACCGTCGGGCGAAACAGCAACCCGCCAGAATCCGAGAAACGGGAGCGTCTGCGTCATTTGACGTGATGCAAGATCGATGACATGCAGACCCTCGTCGTTTGGTACGTAGAGTGTCTTTTCATCGGGAGACACACGTATATCCCAGCGTGCCAGCACGGGAAGGATGAACGAGTCGAGACTGAGGGCGACCGGGTCAAACAGAAATATCTGATCGTTGTAGCTCCCTTCAAAGAAGTACAAGTGAGCCGGTTCCGGCCCCACTGGAGGCACGACGAAATCATCATCACACCCCGCCAACCAAACGGCAACCGCCACCCAACAGAGCGGGATCGCGGCCCGTGATAGCTTTCGCCACTTTGATGTCATGAAACCTCCCCATCGTCGCGAAGACGATGACAACTACATCCCTAATGCGAGTCCACGTCTTTGTCAAGAGATATTTTGTGGATAGTCCGGTCGATCACTGACAGAATCTGTCAGTGGATGTGCTAGTTTGAGGCCCCAATGCATCGCGCGTCTTCGCGATTACCTTGTGCCAAAACAGGATAGAGATTTTTGAATTGTCTTTCCGGCGCGGACACCGTACCCCACCCGATGGGCGGGCCACAGGACTACCCCCGCCACCCCGACCGGCCATCATGCTTCCGCACCGCCAACACCAGCGCCCATATATAGAGCAGCAACCCCAGCCCCAAGGCCCAGAATGCGTACGGCTCCGGCATTTGCCCGTGTGTCACCCTTCCCGCGTCGCGCATGAACGAGTAGAGTATGACCCCCGTCGCCACGAGCGCCATAATCCAGGTCGCCAGCGGCGGATGAATCCGCCGTTCGCGCGCAAACCGACGAGTAAACACAATCCCGGTAATAATCAGCAGTATCGACACCGCCACCGGCGCGATCACCGGCCCCACCCACGGCACCGGAAGCAGGAAGAGAATGTCCCAGTCCGTCAGAGTCGACGGCCACCCTATCGCCACATTTAGCCAGACATAGTAGAAAATATCCCAGACGCCGAACAAAATGGCGAAATACCCAAATCGCTCCCACCCCCGCCGTCCCGCCAGCCATGCCACCAGGAATAGCATAATAATTGTCACGGCTTCCCGCCACAGCTCGACCTTCACATACGGAGCAGGCAGATTCTTGACAATGACAGAGAACCCTTCGGGATAGAAGAGCGCCCGCAGATAGACGACCACCGCTGCCTCGAAATAGGCCATGGCGATCGCGAAGAGAATGGTGATGATTAGTTTCGAGCGGTACGACATGCCCCATGATACACTCACACAATCGTCGGACTCAAGCGCATTTCGCGAGACGATAAAGAAAAGCCGGCGAACCCTTTGGTCCGCCGGCCCCGTTGCTCATTCGTGCGGGTGTCTACCCTTTGATAAATGCCGCCACTCGTTTGCCGTATTCGACCACCTCGGCCAGCTCGGTATCCGATGGTATCAGCCGCGCCCGGTACTGCTCCTCGAGGACTTTCATCTTGAGGCCGGCCAGACGGTCCGCGACCAGTTTGATCCCCTCGCCTCCCCAACCGTACGAGCCAAACACCGCCGATTTCTTGCCGAGTGAGTAGACCGTGGAAATCATGCTGACCACGTCCCAGATCGGTTTGACCGCGTCGCCATTGAAGGTCGGCGTGGCAAACAGCACCCCTTTGCTGATTTCAATCAGGTCCTTGACATGATCGGGCTGTGCTACCTCGGCATCAACCAAAGCGACCGTGAAACCCGGCCTTCTGCAATTCGCCCGACACCAGCTCGGCCAGCTTTTTGGTGTTGCCGTAGTTGGAGGCATAAAAAATCGTCACCTGGTTGGCCGCTTCCGTTTTGTCGACACACCAGTCAGCATACTGCTTGATCACCTCGCGGCAGTTCTTCCGGTGAATCGGCCCGTGCGAGGTCGCGATCATCCTGATATCCAGTCCGTCGAGCTTTGGCAGGTCGCGCCGGATGTAACCGGTGAACGGCCGCATGATCGCGTCAAAATAATGCTTGAATTCAAACTTCAGGTCCGCCTTCACCTCGTCGGCCCATAGCGACTTGTCCGCCACGTGTGCCGCAAAACCGTCGCACGAAAACAGGATCCCATCTTCCTCAAGAAATTCCATCATCGTGTCGGGCCAGTGCATGTACGGCGTGTTCTTGAAGATCAGTTTCTTGCCGCCCAAATCGATCGTCTCGTTGTCCTTCACCGCCGTCAGCGGCAGGTCCTTGTTGATGACCGCCTTCACGAACGGCATCGCCGGCGGAGCGCAGACCAGCTTGATATTTGGATTCTTCTCCAGAAGTGCCGTGATGGCGCCGCTGTGGTCCGGCTCGGTATGGTTGATAATCAGGTGGGTAATCTTGTCGTACCCGACCAGTGACTCGATAGTGGCAAAGTACTCGTCGGAAAACTCCTTCTTCACCGTGTCGATCAGCGCCACCCCCTGCGACCCCTTGACGAGGTAGGCGTTGTAGGTGGTGCCGTGTTTGGTTTCCATGTAAATGTCAAATGTCCGCAGCCCGGGGTCCTTGACCCCGACCCACCAGACATTATCAGCCAACTGTAGCGCGCTCATGATATTAGTAATCTCCTTATGGTCGGACTGGGAATATATGTAACGCCGACCCGAAGGCAAGGTGCCTATACACGGACAACTATCTTATTTCCCACCCCGGCCAGGAGCAGCAACCCGATGAGAGCCACCATTATACTGGGTCCGGTCGGCAAATCGTAGGTGAGCGATAGCAAAATTCCCACCACCGACCCAACCGCCGCTATCGACCACCCGATCGCCAACCGCTTCCCCTTCGACGGGGTAAACAGGAGCGCTATCACCGGCGGAATCACGAGAATCGAAAAGACGAGCAGGACCCCGGCGATATGCACCGACGAAGTCACCACCACCCCAAATGTGGCGTAAAACAGGAAATCCCAGAGCGTCGTGCGCACACCGCTTGCCGCCGCATTCTTCCGGTTTTCCGAGATGAGGAAGAACTTCTTCCGAAAGATATAATGAAACAACCCCACTCCGGTATAGAGCGAGGCTATCGTCAGCAGCTCCCCCCAGGTGCAGGTCAGAATCGAACCGTTGGTGATCTCCTGTACCACCTCCATTCCCTCAGCACGGTGCGCCAGAAACAGGATTGCCAGCGCCGCAAACCCGGCGTAAATGATGCCGATAAATGCCTCGTGCGGTATCCGGTCGTCCTTGGTCCGGCTCACCGAGACCAAAAACGCCCCGATCATCGTAAAGGTCAGCGAAATGAAGTAAGCGGCCACCGAATGCTCGCCCACTCCGGCGAAAATCGCCACCACATACCCAAACGCCGCCGCCTGGGCAAGGGAGAGATCGACAAAGATCACTCCCCGACTGACAACGTGAAAACCGAGATAAGCATGGATCCCCGCCAATATCAGACTGACCATGATCCCGATCTGGACAAACGGCTGCTGCAGTAATTCCATCATGACTTGCCACTCGCATTCATCAAAAGGCCGATTAGGGTGTCAAACAGTGAAAAGTAATCCTTCGCGGTTTCCGTGCCACCCACCGACGACGGCGCCGTACATACGGTCGCTCCCGTCTCTTTCGCTATCGCGTTGGGCGCCCGCTCCGAGTAGTACGGCTCGCGGAAAATCACTTTCACGTTGCGCTGTTTCATCATATCGATCAGTTCCGACGTATGCGACGGCGTCGGCTCGATTCCCGGCTTCGGCTCCACATACCCGATCACGTCAATCCCAAACGCATTGGCGAAATAGACAAACGTGCTGTGGTAACTGACAATCTGCATCCCCTTCAACGTTGCCGCTCTGCCCGACCAGACCTGCCAGGCTGAGTCGAGCCGTGCCGTGAATGAATCATAATTCGCCTTGTACTGCGCCGCATTGGAGGGATCAGCCTTGGACAGCCCCTCCAGCACATTTTGTGCGATCACCTTCCCGTTTCTCGGATCGAGCCAGTAGTGCGGGTTGCCGTCCGGATGCACGTCGCCCATCGACGCATCTACCTTGCCGGTCGGTTTCTCCAGAACCGGTATGTTGGTCGAACAATCGACCACCACCAGTTTGTCGTTGCGCGCGCCGTCAATGATGCCGCCCGCCCATTGATCCATCGACAGGCCGATCTTGAAATAGACGTTGGCCTTTGACGCCTTGAGCATGTAGCTCGGCAACATCTCCACAAAGTGCAGATTGGATTTCCCCTGACCAATCGACGATACCTCGACCTTGTCCCCGCCGATCTCAGCCACAATCGATGCCAGATCGGAACTCGAGGCTACCGCCGTTACCTTCGCCTGAAGCGGCAAAGCCGCGGCGACCAGTAGACCGACAACTGCTATGAAGTGCTTCATATCTCTTTTCTCTCCTAAAATTCGTGCGGTTTGTGCGGCCCCAGTGACCAGATCATCTGCAACACCAGCGTAAACTCACCATTTTTGCTTGTCACCGCCGGGTCGACAAGTTGATTGGAGTCGGAAATGTGGTATTGCTTCCACTGCCCCATCAGGCGAAAGAGCGTCGTCTCCTCCATAAGTGAGAAACCGGTAAACAGCGTGAAAGCCGTGGTCGAATTTCTCGTGTCGAACGCCGCCAGCGGTGTGTTGCTCGCATCCTCGGCGACAGTCTGCTCGTAATCGTCGTCGGTGTTGTCATAGATTCCCGGCGCGCGGTCAAACATCACCCCGACATTGTACCTCTTGCGAAAACGGTAATCGACAAAGCCAAACGCCCCGTAATTTGAATTGGTCTTGAATTTGTCCGTGAACACGTCGCGGCGATTGGTGATGATCTCCCCTTGTATGATCATCGATGTGTAATCATCCCACCGAATCTTGTATTTAAAGTCGACCGCCCCCATTGTCGCGTACAGATTGCGAAAGCCGTTCGCCTCATCCCCCGTGCCAAAGGCATTTCGCCCTTTGTATGGCCCGTACAGTCCGGACACCCCCATGTCCAGATCACCCTTCGCGCCGATCGGCACAAAGACATTCCACCTGACGCTGAATATCGGCCGCTCGGTGTTCCGTCCCGCCAGCGAATCCTCGGGTGCTTCTTCACCTGCGAAAATGTCCCCCTTGAGCGCATTCAGTGAGACCTTGCTGTAAAACGACGTTGGCAGCAGGAAATTCCAGTTGATCCCTTGATCTTTGAAACCATCACCCCCCAACAGCACCCGATGAGCTATTGGCCGGTCGATAAACGGATAGGCGTGCGCATGACTGGAATTCAACTTGCCGAAGTCGACCAGGAACTTACCCGCTTTCAGTTCGCTCTTGAGGGGCAAACCCTTAAAGATAGTCGCGTACGCCTCTTCGATCTCAAACCCGTCTCCCGGCGACGATACCGTCACCCACCCCTTGGCATACGGGTTCAGATACCCGCTCACCGCCAACTCCAATTCGTCGAACGACATATTGAGATTGCCGTTGCGCGCCGTCTTGGAACCATCGGCAAGCTTCCAGTTTCCAGTGTAAGCGCGAAAATCTCCAATCGCCGATATGTCCGGTTGGACCAGTGCCTCCGCCGAACCTGCCAATACACAGGCCAGCAGAGCACACAGAACGTATTTCTGCATACTCTCTCCTTTGCCGTCGATCGCCCATGGCGACCACAGTCATTGATTAGTGTTGGATGAAGAAAATCAGCCCCGCTCAGACGAGCGGTGGCGAACGGGGAGAGAGCGAATGAATGTCGAGTGAACGCGGCAGCGATACCTGCTCGGCCGACGCGATGATCGGGGTCCGGTGGACCTCGATCGTCCCACCCTGCCAACTCACTGCAGCCAAATGCGACAGCGCCTTGCAGATTGAGCAGAGATCCGGGTGGTCGAGGATGCCCCCGTACGGTTCCGAGACCGACGCAGTCACGGACGAAATCGCCGTCCCATGGCAATGCGAATTCGCATGCAGGGGCATGAGCACAGCCATGAACAGGCCGAGCCAGATGGCCAGCATCATTGATATGGAACGCTTTACAGGCATCGATGACTTAAACTGAATGAGCGGTTGACTCGTTCCCTTACTTCTGAAGTATACTCGATATCACCTGCAGCTGTGCCGCCGCGCTGTCGGCCGCCAATGGTACAATGGTAACCACCATGTCGGTCGACATCTCATCGAACCGCTTCACTTCCTCGGAACCGGCTCGCGCGGCCGGCACCAGCACCGTTGTCGGAACCGTCGCCCGGCCCACGTTGTCTGCTTCCAGATATGTGGTCGCATACCCCGACCGTACCGTGTACCACCACCAGAGCGTTGATTCATGGAAGGGGAACCAGAGCGGGCTGTCTGCTTTGTACATCGCCGTAACCAAGGCGCGCGTCGATAGATATGGCGCCACAGCCACAATTCGATCGATCCGTGTCTCTTCCCGCGCCGCCAAAATGGCGGCATCCGCTCCTGTCTCATAGCCGGCCACGAAAAATGGATGGATGATCTTCCCGCGGATATCAAGATACGCAATCACGGCCTCCATATCGGCCGCCTCCAGTTGGCCGTCGCCATGGTACTCACCCGTCGACTTCCCGCTGGCCCGCTGATCGTAACCCGCGACGATATAGCCGGAATCGAGCAACGCCTTGGCCAGGCTCGCCAGCAAACTCCGATCACCGCGATTGCCGTGCATCAGCAACACCGTTCCCTTCACCCCGATGCTGTCCTTTGGCGGGACGGCATACAATCCGGCCAACTTGGTCTTCGCGTCGACATCCAGTCGAAACGTATCGATAGTTGACCCCGCCGATTGAAAAGGTGTTGGATCGTTGGCCTCATTGGTGACCGTCGCGCCGGAATCGGCACGCGCCCAATACGTTTTCGCTTTATTAAGAGGATAAACAACGTAGTAGAATAGTATCAGGGCGACCACAACCACCGCCACCACTATATTAATGATCTCTCGGGTCTGACGGGAAATCCTCACAGTATGTCCTCTATTTTCGTAGAAAATCTTGTCTTGAGCACGGTAATCCAACTCCCCGGAACCGTCAACACAAAACATTCGACTTCACCTTACCTGAGCTCGCTGTCTTTCCGGGCGGAATTGCGGGAGCACGCCAGGTCTGGATCGATCTGATTCCGTTAAGATTATTCAGGTTATGCGATTACTCCACGGCGTTGATCGTTCATGGTGTGATGCTCCGGTGTATGCTCCGGAGCACCATGCCCCATCGGTAACGCCGCGCCCGGAGCAGTACTCCGGCGCGGCATGCCCACGCGGTTGGCAGGTTAAGCCGGGAGGAGATTGTGTCGTCATATAATATTAATAGTAGGGTAAACATCGGTAACGGAGCAGCGCCAGACGGTCGGGAGTCGTCCACAAAATTGGTTTTATGCATCCATGATATAACCTATGGGGACTTCCCCTCACTGCGCGGCGTCACGAAGGTGATTTGGCGATCCATGGGTAAAAATCTGAAGAATTTGTATTGACAGATACCGTGGGTCGGCCTATATTGAGCGCGGATGATAGGTGGTGACACTCAGAAAGAATTGCGTTAGTACGGCATAGGCTCGACCGCGCAACCAACACATTCCGTGCGAAGCTGTCAGAATTAGTACTTCAAGTCTCTGGTCGACTGTGGGGGTCGCCCGAGATGTACAAACAGGTTACTTTCGCAAAGCTACCGTTAACGACGAAAGCATAGGTAATAGTCCGAACAGAGATGATGTCTGACTCGGTCGGGTATTGTCGTCTGTATGTCGGTCACGAGCGTTCCTCGCTCGCGGACGTCACGGACAGCACTCACGTGCGTTGGTCAACTCTGTGTAAGGAGGTCGGTATGCCGTTTCGGTCGCAGCTCGCGCGCTTCTCTCTGGCGCTGGCGGTAGCTCTTATCCTGACATTGTTTATTTTCCCTGCTTCGCCCCAGGCGATTCCCAGTCTGCGGGTGCAAGTAGGTGATACCACCGGTAACTCGGATGAAATCAATTCCGTGATTACCGTTTACCTGGATAACTTCGTGGACACCGTCGCCGCTTTCGAACTTTGGCTCCAGCTCAGCAGTCCCGATATACTGATCTTCCAGACCAACGACGTGGTGGTCCACGACACGACGTGGTGGGCTTGCCTTCCCGGTCATGGCGCTTTCCCGAACTGCTCCGACTCAATCGGCTTGAACAAAGCAATCGATACGATGTACTTCAAATGTACGGCCGGTTCGTTCAACACGACCTGCACCGACTCCATTCGTGTTGACTCAGTTCTGGGTGAACGCCGCTATATCTGGACGGCCCAGCGCACGTACGTCAAAATCGACACCGTCGCCACTGGTAACATCGATACGGCCGGCACGCTGATGCGCGGCTGGCAATATGTCCAGACACGTTCTATTACCGAGACCGGATACGACGTAAAAGTGACTGCCACGGCCGACGCCTACAATGTCCCGGGCGTGAAAAAGGGAATTGCCCCGCAACAGGGCGGCGTGCTCTTCCGCCTGCTGGGCGATATCAAAACCGTCGCCGATACCGCTTCCGATCGGACGGTCAACATCATCCCGCAGGGCTTCCTCGAACACTTCAGTTTCTCGCGCCCCAACGGCACCGCTATCGGCCTTACTACCAAGGTGGTCACCGACACCAATTACTATCATTGTGATTCCTGGGCCGGCCCGGTCTGCTTACACTATACCAAGGTACCCAAAGGTGATCCGTATGATTCGGTCTGGATCGTCCTGGATACGGTGCCGATCCTCGATACGGTAAAGACGAAACTTATTCCCGGCTCCCTCACGGTGTTGGGTGGACAATGCGGCAACGTCGACGGTCAGTTTCCCGTCAACGTCGACATCGGTGACCTCACCGCCCTCATTACGTTCATGTTCTTGTTCGGCGATGAACCTCCGGCGGGAACGGCCGACATGGACTGCAGTCCGGGCATCGATATCGGCGACCTGACCCGACTCATTACCTATATGTTCCTGTTTGGGCCCGGTCCCTGCGAGTGTCCATAGGCGCCCTGACGGGCGCGACCCGGTCGGTCTGTTTGGATCGGATGATAACCGACCTCCAATACGATCTGAACAGACCGACCATAGCGTTGAAATGTCAGAATGAAATAAGTCGCATGAATAATGCGCTGCTTAGGAAACAAGTAAACTGATAGACGATGGAAAGGAGGACGTTCGTAAGAGGTTTATTGCACGCGCTCAGACAAAGACGCGAAACACCTGTTCTCAAGCCGAAGATTGTCCTTGGGTAAGGATTTGTTGGCTCTCATTCTTCCCGAATACGCTTCGGAACCTGAGGGGGAAGTACACAAGAGAGGTGTTTAGCGATACACTGTTTGTCAATTGTTAACGAAGTCTTTAGGAGACAAAAATGAAGCGAATTTCATTTTTCCTCGTCATTCTTCTTGCTCTTTGTTTTGGGCAGGGCATGGCAGCCACTGGAATCGCGTTGGACGGTGTGGAACCGCTCATCGGCAACGATACTATCCAGGCTGGTTCCGTGTTGAAATTCCATATCAAGTACATTAATGATTCCGATTCTGGGTTTAACATTACCAACGCCTTTATCATCACTTCGCCCGATGGCGCGACCTGGACTGATTCGGCCTTTGGTAACTTCCACGGGGCCAACTTGGGTCCGTTCGGTATTGACACTACCGGCTTGCTGTCCAAGGCCCTGTTCCCGACCCTTTATCAGCTGCGTACCTTCTCGACTCCGTCGGGTGCTCCGGTGCGAGCTGATGGTATCAGCCCGGATACGGTCAGTTTCGCCGGTGCCGGTGCCGATGTGGGTTTTGCCTTTACGCCCCACACCTCGGTTCGTAACTTCTCGATCCTGATTCAGACGAAGCTGGCCGACTCGAACAAGACCATCTGTATCGACTCTTCCATGAAGTTCCCGCCGACCAACGTTTGGAAGTGGGCTGTTCTTTATGGTGGTGGCTCGGGTGATGCGGTCGTTCCGACCTGGAGTGGCAAGAAGTGCATATTCCTGTGGAATGCTCCGAACCTCCGTCCGAGCATCACGAACTGCGTGACGACCATTGATCATACGCATTGCACTGCTTTCTCGTATGACTTCAATGCCGCTGATCCGGACCTCGATCCGTATACGTTCGTGCTGGTGAGCGGTCCGGGGACTATTAACGCCAGTTCCGGTTTGTGGGAAGCCCCCAATCTGGCCACTGGGAACTACACTCTCGTGGTTGCGGCTGCCGATGCCGGTGGTCAAGGCCCTACCTGCACAGTGAACATTGTGGCCTCCAATCTTGGTCCGGTGATCGCTTGCCCGGGCCCGAAGACCGCTACTGTCGGCTCGCCGGCTGCCCAGGATGTTAACGCGACTGACGATTGCGACGTTCTCACCTTCTCGCTTGGTGCCAACACTCTTGACTCGATCGTTATCGACCCGCTCACTGGCGTTGTGACTTATGTCCCGATCGTGACAGAAGTTCCTTCCCAGACCGTGTGGGTGTATGTAACGGACGGCGACAAGACAGATTCCTGTCAGGTCACGTTCAACGTACAGCAGGGTGCCCCGTACCAGGTTCAGATTGAGAAAGTACACCACGCGTTCCAGGGTCAGTTCTACGATGTTGATATTACGCTGAACAGTGCCAACACCGACTCCGGCTTCGGCCTCGGCGGTTTTGACATCCTGGTAGCGTATGACAACTCGGCGCTGTCCTTCCAGAAGGCGTTCGAAGGAGACCTCTACAATCAGGACACTGATTCCATTCCTGGTTGTGGCTGGGAATACTTCACCTATCGTTTCGGTGCCAATGGCAACTGCAACGGCGGCTGCCCGAGCGGCCTCGTCCGTGTGGTTGGTATTGCCGAGACCAACAACGGTGCTAATCATCCTGACTGCGGCGTCGAAGTTACACCGATCACTCTGGCCACCCTGCGCTTCCTGGTTAGCAATAACCGGACGTATGAATGTGCCTATGTGCCGATTCGGTTCTTCTGGATCGATTGCACCGACAACACCCTGTCGAGCGAAGACGGTCACACGCTGTTTATCTCAAGTGGCGTGTTTGAATTTGACACGACGGTTGTTGACTATGGATCCATTCAGAACATCAACTTCGGGTTCCCGACGTATCTTGGCGCTCAGGCCATATGCGACGAAGGTACCGTGAAGGGCAAACCGGTTCGTGCGGTATGGTTCACGAACGGTGGTATTGACATCGAATGCGCCGACTCCATCGACGCTCGTGGTGATATCAACCTCAACGGTCTGGCATACGAAATTGCTGATGCCGTCATGTTCACCCAGTACTTCATCAAGGGTCTGGCTGCCTTCCCGCCGGATTGCCCGCTTTGCATCCCGCCGACCTATGCGACGCAGGGTGCCATCGCTGCTTCCGACGTCAATGCTGACGGTATTCCGCTCTCTGTTGGTGACCTTGTTTACTTGATCCGTGTCATCGTCGGCGACGCTGCCCCGTATGACAAGACCAACGTGACCTCGGTCGTCTTCACGAACAACCACGGTACTCTCTCGGTTGATGCTGAGATGGGTGCTGCGGCTCTCGTGATTGCAGGCGCTGCCGATGTGAAGCTCCTGGCCAATAACATGACCATGATCTCCGAATTCGACGGCACCAACACTAACGTCCTGGTTTATCCGGCGTTTGAAAGCCTCAACCACTTCCAGTCCTTCTCGGGCGAATTCCTCCAGGTCAACGGAAACGTGATCTCGAAAGAATTCGGTACCGTCAATGGCGGCGTGGCGAAGGTAGTTGAACTGCCGAAGGCCTACAGCCTGAACCAGAACTATCCGAACCCGTTCAACCCGACGACCACCATCAGCTTCGCTCTGCCGAAAGCTGGCGACTACACCCTGACCATCTACAACGTTGCTGGTCAGAAGGTTGCCGACCTCTCCGGTACTGCTAACGCTGGTATCGTGGAACGCGAGTTCGACGCGACTGGCCTTGCCTCGGGCGTGTATTTCTACAAGCTCACGGCTGGTGAATTCTCTGCCACTAAGAAGGCCGTACTGTTGAAGTAATTTTCGACAGACATTACCCCGGGAGGTTTATCCCTCCCGGGGTTTTCTTTCGAGGTTCCGGACGATCTTGGGAACATGAAGCAGATAGGAGAAACCGCGGGCCTATAATTGCTAAAGAATGTAAACTCGACAGAGGACTAAAACATTGTCAGGTGACTAGATGCGGGAAAATCAACTAAAATTTCGCTCCCCATGGTCATCTTTTTTTGTTATATTGTGGCGTTGTCGGTGAGACCTTTATGCAAGGCGTTGCGCCCTGCCGCCGATTGCAGGTTGTTTGAAGTTTTGATGATGTATACCTCACCCTTGTACTTGTCTTATAGTCGAAGGAAGATCTTCCGCCATACTGATACTGTGTTCTGTAGAGAAATTGCTCTGTAGTCTGTAAGTATCTGCCGGTTCTGAAATTACAGGGATGTCGATCGACTCCACGGAACGGTGTCGCAGCGGGGGGCGTGTAACCTGACCCGGTTGACGTCGTCTGCGCTCGGCAATTGAGTTCTGGTCTGATTCTTGCTCCACCTCTGGTGGCAGACCACGTGTTTGACATCTGTTCAACTATGGTACAACGAGTGAAGACAACACATCGACTCACTTTCCTCTTCGCGATCGTCCTTTGCGGACTGCTGTGCTGTTCGGTTTTTGCACAGTCCGATCCGTTTGGCGCGCTAGACGTCGTCTACCTCGATTCCGTCAAGGCCGGTCGCGGGCAGGATGTGACCATTGGTGTGCGACTCAAAAACGATGAGTCGCTGGGCTCGCTGTCGATTCCGCTGGTGTATGATCCGGCCAACCTGACCCTGAAGGCGATTTCGTTCTCCGGCTCCCGTGTCGACTACATCATCAACAAGCTGACCACGCCGTCGACCATCAGCCAGATCAACGGCCATTTCGTCGTCGCGGTGATCCGCATTCAGGAGGCAGCCATCCCTACGGGCGACGGACTCATCTTTCACCGCTCAGTTTACCGTCTCGGCCACCGCCACCATCGGCTCGATTCTGACGATTGATTCGCTGTTCTATCCGCCCGGTGGCGAACTGCTCATGGCCGAAGCGACCACCGCACAGAGCGTGCGTCCGAAATTCGTGCTCGGAAAAGTGGTCGTCGCCGGCCCCAATCAGGCGCCGGAATTTGCCGCCCTTTCCGACCAATCCATTCTCGAAGGAGACTCGCTCAAACTGCGCGTCGTTGCCACTGATCCCGACGGCAACAAGACTCACACTGGCGCTCCCGTCCAAACCGCTGGGAGCGACATTTATAGATTCCGCCAACGGCGTCGGTCGCTTCAGCTGGATGCCTGAGTATGTCGGCCCCAGCTCGGCCGACGGTTCGCCGTTCACCCTGAAGTTCTGGGCTTCCGACGGTACGTCCGCGGTGCAGAAGGAAATCAAAGTAACGGTTCTCAATCGCAACCGCAGCCCGCAGATTACCGCTCCCGGCAACGTGGCGGTCGTAGCCGGTACCCAGGCGCGAATTTGCCGTGAGTGCTGTCGATCCCGATTTCGAATCCGTTGCCTGGACACTCAGCGGTGCGCCGGCCGGTATGTCCTTCGATTCGAAAAACCCGGGCACCTGCTCCTGGTCGACCGCCGTGACCGACTCCGGCACGCAGACACTCACGTTCGTCGCCGCTGATCCTCAGGGCTTCTCCGACACCGCCCAGGTGGTCGTGCGGGTCAATGCCACCACGCTGTACACGATCAGGATCGACACGACCAGCGCCTATCCGAATGAAAACGCCACGGTTAACGTCGGTCTGAAAAACGAACTGAAGGTCGGCGGCTTTGACCTGATCCTTCGGTATGATCCGACCGCTATCTCTTTGGCCGGCTACACCAACGCCGGGACTCGCTCGGAATACTTCGAGTACTTCTCGGTGGTCAACAATGCCCAGAGCATTCCCGGTGACCTTCGCATTGTTGGTACGGCGAATCTGCCGGTGGCTCCGGTAACCCCGGCCTTGGCGGCCGGTGACGGCGCTGTCGTCAAGCTTACTTTCCATGCCACCAGCAATCTGGCTTACGCCGGTTACAACGTGCCGATCCGCTTCGGCTACCTTGACCTGAGCGGTATGAATGTATTGTACGACTCGATTGATGCCGCCATAAACGACAATGACGTCGTTTTCGTCGACGGCTCGGTACAGATCCGCTCGATTGGCAACATCAAGATTGGCGATATCAATCTGAACGGCCTGGCCTCCGAGATCGGCGATGTCATCTATTTTACGAACTACTTCATCAATCCGGCTCTGTACGGCTTCAACGCTCTCCAGTATGCCAATTCTGACGTGAACCAGGACAACATCGCCGCTACCATTTCCGATCTGATCTTCATGATCAATACACTGGTCAACGGTACGAGCGCGGCCCGCATCTCCGGCCAGGAACTGCACGCGAGCCTCACCACCAGCCAAGCGTCGGGTCGGCAGCTGTTTTCCGCCGATGCCGACTTCACTGTCGGCGGCCTGTTTCTCTCCCTCGAAATCGATCGCGCCGTCGCGCTTGACGACGTCGAGAATCTGCAGCCGCAGATGACCATGGTGACCTTCATTGATGATCACACAGTCAACGTGCTGCTGTACTCCCTGTCCGGTGAGACAATCTCCGCCGGCCGCTCTGATCTCTTTGCGATACGAAACTTGACCACCAGCCGGGTGCAGATCGCCGATCTGGCCTCGGCTGATGGTCAGTACGTCTCGGTGACAAAGCCGTCCGACGCGGCGTCGCTCCCCTCCGAGTATGCGCTGAGCCAGAATTATCCGAATCCGTTTAACCCGGAAACTCAGATAGAATTCGCCCTGCCGGCAGCCGGACACACTCGTCTGGCTATCTACAATCTTCTCGGGCAGGAGGTCCGGACACTTGTTGACAACGACCTTCCGGCGGGCACGCACACGATCCGCTGGGACGGCCATGACAGCCGCGGCAATGCCGCCGCCTCGGGAATCTATCTGTATCGATTGGAAGCAACCGGCGTCTCACTCACGCGCAAGATGGCGATGGTGAAGTAGGGACAGGAGTTTATCATAGCAAAGTTCTGCTGAGAATAGATGAGGGTGACCATGAGATTGATGAAAATTCCGCTGTTTCTTCTGATGGTTCTGGTCCTCTGGGCCTCGGGGGTACAGGCGCAGTTGGGCTGCGGCAGTATTACGCCCAGCCCGAACGACTTCGTCAAAGTCGTCCCGTTCCTTGGAAAGCCGGGCGATACCGCTCGCATGCCGATCTTCTACGATGCTGATTCGGTGACGGCCGGATTTCAGGTCCTCGTGAAGTTCGACACGGCGTTTCTCACACCGGCATACAAGAAGGATTCGGTGTGTATCAACAAGGATCCACTCACCAACGCCTGTTTGGAATGGGAGATCGACTCCAACTTCGTCGACTACACCGTCACGTCGGCTCGCTTTCCGAAAACCATTGATTCTGTGCTCGATGATTTCGGCTTTCCGATTTCCATCGACACCTTCTACAATCTCGTTATCTCCGATTATCAAGGTATGAAGGACGTTATCGCCTGTAACTTCCTCCCCTTCGGCAAGATCGACAGTCTGCCCGGAGGTTCTGATAACCTGTTTTCGGTGAAGTTCAAAGTCAAGGAATTGGGTCACGCCGGCAAGGTCTTCCACAATGCGGCTACCGCTATTACGTTCTATCAGGCTAACGAATTCTATGTGGCCGACACAAATCACCCCGCTGACGGTATTTTGGACACGGTCATTGTCGGCTGCCGTCGCTCTCAGCTAAGTACCCTCTGGTTCGATTCGCTGACATTTATCGAGGACACAACCAGCCTCTCGCCTCTGGTGGTCGACACCCAGTATGTCGCCACTTCCTATCAGGTCTGGCCGACGCAAATCAACGGCGGCTTCAAAGTTGACACCGCCTATGTCGACGTCCCCGACCCGACCGTCGACCTCATCGCCAATCCGAGCGAGGTGGCCTCTAATGGCACGACATCCCTCCAATGGGTGGCGACGAATATAGACTCGGTAGTGATAACATCGCCGCAATTTGCTTCATATCGACCCAAGTTTACTGCCTTAACCGGTAGTACTACGTCGCCTCAAATCACGACCACCACGACTTTCACTATCACTGCCTATAAGGCGACCAAGACCGCCACCGACCAGGCCCAGGTGACCATCAGCGGTGTGACTCCGGGCGGACCGTCAATCTCCTTCAACCCGACCGATGTCAGCTATACCATCGATCAAGGCCAGACGGTCTCGTTCTCGGTAATAGGAACGGCCGGTTCATCCGGGCAGAGTATCACCTTGTCGATGGTTTCGCCGCCGAATAACGCCAATTTTTCACCAACAAATCCGGTGGTCGGCACAACTCAGGTAACCGGTACCTGCAGCTTCACGCCTGACTTCAATCAGTCCGGCACTTTTGCCCTGACCTTCCAGGCGACCACGACCAGTACCGCGACACGTTCGGTTACCGTCATTGTTAACCAGACTGCCCGCGATCGCCTCTTCTCAGTTTCCGCCCCCGGCCAGAAGCCGGTCGGCGGACTGCGCGGCACGCCGGAAGTCAAATGGCCCATCAACCTGGTCACTGACAAAACATTCTACGGCATCCAGTTTGACCTGGCCTGGCCGTATCAGCAAGTGAGCGTCGATTCCTTTACCGTGAGCGGCCGCGTGCCTGAGTACATTGTGTACGACAATCTGGGCGTCACCCCCGGTGAAGTTCGGGTGCTGTCGTTCGGCCTCAACAATGAACCGGTCGGCGTCGATTCCGCCTCCGGCACGGCCGTGATGTACGCCTGGCTGACGCTCGATTCCAGCGCCGTGCCGTGGACCACCTACTGGCTCGGCCTCAAGAACGGACGCGGTTCGATCAACCCCAATCCGAATTTCGGATCGGTCGAGCTGGTCACCGACTCCGGCGTCGTCGAGTGCGACAACCCGGGCGACGTTAACCTCGATAAGTTCATTGACGTCGCCGATCTGGTGAACATCGTCGCCAAGATCATCGCGACCTTCGACCTCACTTTCCGTCAGTTCCGTACTGCCGATATCATTGTTGATTCGAACATCGACGTCTTCGACCTCGTGGCCGACATCAATCTGATCTACGGCCTGCCGATCAATCCGGCACCGCCGCAGCCGAGCCCGACCGACGTGGCCGTTATGTCACTGGCCTACGACGATCTTTCGTCCGGCTCCTCCGAGACCATGGCAGTTCGCTCCGAATTGCCCGATCAGGTAGCCGGGGTTCAGCTCGAGGTTGAGTATGATCCCGAAACCGTGACGCTCGGTGCTCCCAAGCTCACGGCATTTAACGAGAAATTCACCATCAACTATAAAGACAACGGCGGCGGCCGCATGAAGGTGCTCATTTACCACATGAAGCCGTTCCGCTACAATGAGTTACTACAGCCCGGACTGGCCGATCTGGTCGAAATCCCGATGACCGCGAAAAAGGACTTTCGCGCCGGCGACCGCTCTGCCATCCGCCTGACCCAAGCGCTCCTGTCGACTGCCACGGCCGGCTCCATCACCGTCCAAGGGCGTCGATCCGGTGCTCCCGATCAGCTTCCTGCTTCGCCAGAACTACCCCAATCCGTTTAATCCGACCACCATTATTGAATTCTCGGTGCCGGTATCGAACGAGGCTTTCAAAAAGACGAAGCTCGAAATATTCAACGTCCTGGGCCAACATGTGAAAACGCTCGTTGACGACACCCGCGCGCCGGGCGATTATAAGGTTTCCTGGGATGCTACTTCCGACGCCGGGCGTCGGGTCGCCACCGGGCTTTATCTGTACCGCTTGCAGGTTGGTGACGACAACCAAACTAAGAAGATGCTTTTCCTGAAATAGAGGACTGGGAGGATGACTTACCTTATGAATACACGCTTGAGTTTGCTGGTACTTCTGATCGTCGCGGCGTTCGCGATGACTGCGGGAGCGCAAACCGCTCCTCCCGTGCTCAACCCGATCGGCCCACAGTCGATCAACGAAGGGTTGACCCTCACCGTGGCCGACACGGCAACCGACGTCGACGCCACAACACCCATCATGCAGACCGGCCCCCTGCCGGCCAACGCGTCGTGGGTCGATCACGGCGATGGCACCGGGACACTCACGTTTACGCCTGACTTTACGCAGGCCGGTATCGTGAATGTCATTTTTATCGCCCTTGATCCGGTGACAAGTGACGCCGACTCGGAGACCGTCGCTATCACCGTGAACAACGTGAACCAGGACCCAATCCTGGCCGCCATCGGTGCGCAGAACGTCAATGAAAACGTCGCGCTGAATTTTGGTGTGTCGGCTTCCGATCCGGACGCAACCACACCGACATTGACCACGTCAGCTCTGCCCACCGGTGCCGGCTTCACCGACAACGGCAATGGCACTGGTACCTTTAACTGGACTCCCGACTTCACGCAAGCGGGCGGGTACAGCGTGACCTTCTATGCGACTGATGGTACGGCTACCGACTCCGAAGTCGTCGCCATCACAGTGAACAACGTCAATCAAGACCCCGTCCTGGCCGCCATCGGTGCCAAGTCGGTCAACGAAAATGTTAATCTGAATTTTGGTGTGTCGGCTTCCGATCCGGACGCAACCACGCCCACTTTGACCACGTCAGCTCTGCCCACCGGCGCGGGCTTCACCGACAACGGCAATGGCACTGGCACCTTCAACTGGACACCGACCTTTGCTCAGGCTGGTCCCTATAGCGTAACATTTTACGCTTCTGACGGTACGGCTACCGATTCCGAAGTCGTCGCCATCACGGTGAACAACGTAAATCAAGACCCGATATTGGCCGCCATCGGCGCGCAGAACGTCAATGAAAACGTCGCGTTGAATTTCGGCGTGACCGCTTCCGATCCGGATGCTACCACGCCCACTTTGACCACGTCAGCTCTGCCCACCGGTGCCGGCTTCACCGACAACGGCAATGGCACTGGTACCTTCAACTGGACGCCGACTTTTGCGCAGGCGGGCGGGTTCAGCGTGACCTTCTACGCGACTGACGGTACGGCTACCGATTCCGAAGTCGTCGCCATCACGGTGAACAACGTGAACCAGGATCCTATCCTTGCGGCCATCGGTGCCAAGGGTGGTGCCGAGGGTGCCCTTCTGACTTTCGGTATCACTGCTTCCGATGCTGACGGCACTACGCCTACGCTTACCACGTCAGCTCTGCCGACCGGCGCGGGCTTTGTCGACAACGGCAATGGCACTGGTACCTTCAACTGGACTCCCGACTTCACGCAAGCGGGCGGGTACAGCGTGACCTTCTATGCGACTGATGGTACGGCTACCGACTCCGAAGTAGTCGCCATTACCATCTCCGGTAGCAATCAAGCACCTGTGCTGGCCGCCATCGGGGCCCAGAGTGTGAATGAAAACGTCAACCTGAACTTCGGCGTCTCGGCCGCCGATGCCGACGCCACTACACCTTCACTTACGACCTCAGCTCTGCCCACCGGTGCCGGCTTCACCGACAACGGCAATGGCACTGGTACCTTCAACTGGACGCCGACCTTCGCTCAGGCCGGGCCGTATAGCGTGACCTTCTATGCCTCTGACGGTACCGCGACCGACTCTGAAGTAGTCGCGATCACGGTGAACAACGTGAACCAGGACCCCGTCCTGGCCGCCATCGGTGCGAAGAATGGGGCTGAAGGAAGTCTGCTGACGTTCGTCACGTCCGCTTCCGACCCCGACGGCACGACGCCCAGCTTCACCAGTTCAACTCTGCCGACCGGCGCGACGTATATTGATAATGCCAACGGCACGGCGACATTTAGCTGGACGCCGGACTTCACACAAGCCGGCGGGTACTCCGTCACGTTCCGCGGTACCGACGGTGTTGCCACCGATTCTGAAGTCGTCAGCATCACAATCTCCGGTACCAATCAGGCGCCCGTCCTGGCCGCCATTGGTGCCAAGTCAGTCAACGAAAATGCCAATCTGAATTTTGGCGTGTCCGCCTCCGATCCGGATGCTACGACGCCCACTTTGACTACATCGGCTCTGCCGACCGGTGCCGGCTTCACCGACAATGCCAACGGCACTGGTACCTTCAACTGGACGCCGACCTTAGCTCAGGCTGGACCATACAACGTGACCTTCTACGCCACCGACGGTACCGTGACCGACTCCGAGGTAGTCGCCATCACCGTCAACAACGTTAACCAGGACCCAGTCTTGGCCGCCATCGGTGCAAAAAACGTGAATGAAAACGTCAATCTGAATTTCGGCGTGTCGGCTTCGGATCCGGATGCAACGACACCGACGCTAACCACCAGCGCTCTCCCGAGCGGCGCATCGTTTGTCGATAACGCCAACGGCACCGGTACGTTCAACTGGACGCCCACCTTTGCGCAGTCCGGACCGTATAGCGTGACCTTTTACGCTTCCGACGGTACCGCGACCGACTCCGAAGTAGTCGCTATCACCGTCAACAACGTGAATCAGGATCCTATCCTTGCCGCTATTGGCGCCAAGGGTGGTGTCGAGGGCGCCCTTCTGACCTTCGGTATCACGGCTTCCGATGCTGACGGCACTACGCCTACGCTTACCACGTCAGCTCTGCCGACCGGCGCGGGCTTTGTCGACAACGCCAACGGTACCGGCACGTTCACCTGGACCCCCGACTTTACCCAGGCGGGCGGGTACAGTGTCACGTTCTATGCGACTGACGGTACGGCTACCGATTCCGAAGTGGTCGCGATCACCATCTCTACCACTAATCTGGCGCCTATCCTGGCCGCCATCGGTGCGAAGAGTGTAAATGAAAACGTTAATCTGAACTTTGGTGTCTCAGCCTCTGATGCCGACGCCACTACGCCGACCCTGACCACGAGTGCCCTGCCCAGTGGCGCATCGTTTATTGACAACGCCAACGGCACCGGGACGTTCAACTGGACGCCGACCTTCGCACAGGCGGGCGGATACAGTGTCACGTTCTACGCTAGTGACGGTATCGCTACTGACTCCGAAGTTGTCGCTATCACGGTCAACAACGTGAATCAGGATCCTATCCTTGCGGCTATCGGCGCACAGAACATCAACGAAAACGTGAATCTGAATTTCAACGTCACCGCTGCGGACGCCGACGGCACGACCCCGTCGTTTACTACATCCACTCTGCCGTCCGGCGCAACTTTCATCGATAACGGCAACGGCACCGGGACGTTTAACTGGACGCCCACTTTCGCACAGGCCGGTTCGTTCAACGTCACCTTCCGTGCCACCGACGGCACGGCTACCGATTCTGAAGTTGTCGCCATCACGGTGAACAACGTCAATCAAGACCCCGTCCTTGCGGCGATAGGTGCCAAGGGCGGTCTGGAAGGCGCCCTCCTGACCTTCGGCGTCACTGCCGCCGATGCCGACGGCACGACGCCGTCCTTCACAACGTCAACTCTGCCCACCGGCGCCGCTTTCTTAGACAACGGCAACGGTACCGGCACCTTCAGCTGGACACCCGACTTCACGCAGTCCGGCGTCTACCCGGTTACCTTCCGCGCTACCGATGGTGTCGCTACCGACTCAGAAGTCGTCACCATCACTATCGCCGGTACCAATCTCGACCCTGTTCTGGCGGCGATCGGCGCGAAAAACGTGAATGAAAACGTCAATCTGAATTTTGGCGTGTCAGCCTCCGATCCGGATGCAACGACACCGACCCTAACCACCAGCGCTCTCCCGAGCGGCGCATCGTTTGTCGATAACGCCAACGGCACCGGTACGTTTAACTGGACGCCGACCTTTGCGCAGTCCGGCTCATTTAACGTGACTTTCTACGCTTCTGACGGCATCGCCACCGACTCTGAGATAGTCGCGATCACCGTCAATAACGTAAACCAGGATCCAATCCTGGCTGCCATCGGCGCCAAGGGTGGTGTCGAGGGTGCCCTTCTGACCTTTGGTATCACTGCTTCCGATGCTGACGGCACTACGCCTACGCTTACCACGTCAGCTCTGCCGACCGGCGCGGGCTTTGTCGACAACGCCAACGGTACCGGCACGTTCACCTGGACCCCCGACTTTACCCAGGCGGGCGGGTACAGTGTCACGTTCTATGCGACTGACGGTACGGCTACCGATTCCGAAGTGGTCGCGATCACCATCTCCACCACTAATCTGGCGCCTATCCTGGCCGCCATCGGTGCGAAGAGTGTAAATGAAAACGTTAATCTGAACTTTGGTGTCTCAGCCTCTGATGCCGACGCCACTACGCCGACCCTGACCACGAGTGCCCTGCCCAGTGGCGCATCGTTTATTGACAACGCCAACGGCACCGGGACGTTCAACTGGACGCCGACCTTCGCACAGGCGGGCGGATACAGTGTCACGTTCTACGCTAGTGACGGTATCGCTACTGACTCCGAAGTTGTCGCTATCACGGTCAACAACGTGAATCAGGACCCTATCCTTGCGGCTATCGGCGCACAGTCGATCAGCGAGAACACCAATTTGAACTTCGGCGTATCAGCCAACGATCCTGACGGCAATTCACCGGTCCTCACGACCAGCGCGTTGCCGACCGGCGCAACTTTCATCGATAACGCCAATGGCACCGGGACGTTCAACTGGACGCCCGGCTTCACTCAGGCCGGGGGATACTCGGTCACCTTCTACGCTTCAGACGGCACCGTGACGGATTCCGAGGTGGTCGCCATTACCGTGTCGAACACCAATCAGCTGCCGGTCCTGGCTGCGATTGGCGGCAAGGCGATCAATGAAGGCGTCAATCTTGCCTTCACGATCACTGCCGCCGATGCCGACGGCGTTATTCCGACCCTGACCTCAACGGCCGTGCCCACCGGCGCCACTTTCATAGACAACGGTGACGGTACCGGCACCTTCAACTGGACGCCTGACTTCACGCAGTCCGGCGGCTACTCCGTGACCTTCTATGCCTCCGATGGTGTGGCAACCGATTCTGAGGTGGTCGCCATCAGTGTCCTCGACGCCGGCAACCAGGCGCCGATTCTGGCCGCGATTGGTAATCAGACGGTCAGCGAGAATGTGGCCTTGAACTTCGCCGTCAGCGCTGCCGATCCGGAATTGACGCCGCTCACGCTCACGACCTCAACCCTTCCCGCCAATGCGGGCTTTGTCGACAATGGCGACGGCACCGGCTCATTCGCCTTCAATCCCGACTTTACGCAAGCCGGCGTTTACACCGTCACCTTCATCGCTACTGATGCCGGACTCGCCGCCGATTCTGAAACAATCACCATCACGGTTACCGATCTGAATCGGAATCCGGTGCTGGCGGCTATCGGCGCCCAGTCAACTACTGAGAACACGCTTCTGACGTTTTCCACGTCGGCGAGCGATCCCGACGGTACGACTCCGACGCTGACCACCAGCACGCTGCCGGCCGGCGCGGTCTACACCGATAACGGTAATGGTACGGGTTCCTTCTCCTGGACACCCAACTTTACGCAAGCCGGATTCCATACGGTCCGATTCTACGCCTCCGACGGCATAACCGCCGACTCGGAAGACGTGGTCATCACGGTGCTCGAGGCCGGCAATCAGCCGCCGGTGTTCGCCACCCGCGCCGACACCAGTATCGCCGAGGGTGCAGTGCTCAGTTTCTCAGTCTCCGCGACTGATCCCGACGGCGGTATTCCTTCACTCACGATCGAGAACAGCCCCACTAATGTCGCCTTCGTCGACAATGGCAATGGCACCGGCACTTTCACCTTCTCACCGGATTTCACTCAAGCGGGACTGTATCCGATTCGCTTTATTGCCACCGACGCCAGTCTCGGCGCCGACAGCATTGTGGTAAATGTCACCGTGCTCAATACTAACCGTTTACCGGTTCTCTTCCCCATCGGTCCGTACACTACCACCGAAGGCGCGGCGCTTAGTTTCGACATCACTGCGGCCGATCAGGATGGCGTCATGCCCGTCCTGTCTACGTCAACCCGACCAAGCGGAGCGAACTTCGCCGACCATCTCAATGGTACCGGTACGCTCAGCTGGACCCCCGGCTTCACTCAGGCCGGCGTCTACAACGTAACTTTCTATGCGACCGACGGTCAGTACCCGGCTGATATCGATTCCGAGATTGTGGTTATCACCGTGGCCGAGGCCGGCAATCAACGTCCTGTCCTCGCCCTTATCGGCAACCGAGCAGGGGTCGAAGGCGGACTGCTGACGTTTAACGTGACTGCCGCTGATCCGGACGGCACCCTGCCGACCTTCTCGGCGTCGCCACTGCCGACCAACGCCACTTTCACCAATAATGGCAACGGTACTGCGACGTTTGTTTTCTCACCTGATTTCAATCAGGAGGGTTCGTTCCTGCTTACGTTCGTCGCGACCGACGGTGTCCTCGCCGATTCGGAACTGGTGCAGATCACCATCTTCCCGTCCGGTAACGTTCCGCCGATCTTTACGGTCGTGGCCGATACGCTTGTCAACGAAGGCGACTCACTCATCCTCAATGTCAGCGCCTCCGATCCCGACGCACCGACCGTGGCCCCGAGATTGTCGGTGTCCACCACCCTTCTGCACTATACGTTTGTTGATCATAACGATGGCACGGGTACCCTCACGTATAAGCCGGGCTACTTCGATGCCGGCATCGATACCGTGCGCTTCTTCGCCATCGATTACGGCACGCCGATTCAGACCGGTGTCGAAATCGTGCAGGTTACTACCAACGATGTCAATCGGCCGCCGACGTTCGCCGCGGCCGGACCGTTCGGCGTGAAAGTCAACGACCCGTTGGTCTTCACGCTCACGGCGTACGATTCCACCGATGCCGTGGCCGGCAATCGGATATTCCTCTCGGCCGTCAACATGCCGACGGGCGCCACGTTTACCGATAACGGTGACAATACCGGCACCTTCCGCTTTACGCCTACCGCCGGGCAGGCGGGGACCAACGTCGTCAACTTCCTTGCCGTCGACCAGGGCGTTCCGTCCAAGTCCACTCTCATAGCGATCAACGTCGTGGTGAAGACGGTGAACCTCCCGCCTGTGCTCGCGGCCATCGGCACGAAAGCCGTTACCGAGGGTCAGTCGCTCGTCGTCAATGTCTCCGGAAGCGATCCGGACGACGGCGCTCCCGTGCTGCGCACCGGCGCGCTCCCGGCCAATGCTACGTTCGTGGACAACCTCAATGGCACGGCTGTCTTCACCTTTAATCCGTCGTTCACACAGGCCGGACTCTACGCTGTCACCTTTGAGGCGTACGACGGCTTCGCGGTCGACAAAGAAGTGGTTTTTATTCAGGTGATCGAAGCCGGCAACCAGACACCCGTGTTTGACTCCATCCCGGCCAGCCCGGCCATCACCGAAGGTCAAACCGGTCTCTTCCGTATCAAAGTGCACGATCCCGATGGTGGTACGGTCACGATGTCTCTGCTTGAGATCGTCCCGGCCGCCCTCATTACTTTTGCGGATAGCGGCAACGGTCTGGGAACCTTCTACATGGCCCCCAATTACCTCCAAGCCGGCTCGTACACCATCACAATTCGCGCTACCGACGGCACCGTCGCCGATACCATCGACATCGTCCTTACCATCGTCGAGGCCGGCAATCAACCGCCGGTGCTTGCCAACATTACTGACAAGAGCGTGAGAGAATTGAACGCGCTGAACTTCAACATCTCCGCGACCGACGTCGATGCCACCAACTATCCGTTACTCACCGCCAACCCGCTTCCTGCGGGTGCGACGTTTACGGATAATCGCAATGGTACCGGCACCTTCAGTTGGGCGCCGACCGATACCGACTCCGGCTTCTATCAGGTCTTTTTCAAGGCGGAGGACTTCGACGTTGCCGGCGTCGCCGATTCGCAGCTGGTCAATATCTCGGTGCTCGACACCAATCGGGCTCCGGTGATCATCACCTATGGAGCCCGCACCATGTTCGAAGGCGACACCTTGATCTACCTCGTGAACGCCTTTGATTTCGACGGTACGATTCCGAAAATCCGGGCGCGCCTTGATGGGGTCACCGACTCCCTCGCGACCAACATGTCGATTGCCGATTCGGGCAATGGTTCCGCCCTGCTCAGGTTCATACCAAGCTACTCGCAGGGTGCGGTATCTCCGGGAACCTTCTACTACGTCCGCTTTTACGCCAAAGACGGCGCCGATTCGTCCATCGTACAAGATGCGCTCGCACCGGTACAGATAGCGGTGCTCGATCGCAACGCCCTCCCCATTGTCACGGTTGCCGGCGGCGAAGGTACCAAGACCATCGCTGAAGGGGTCACCCTCAGCTTCGTGGTCTCTGCCACCGATCCTGATGGTGGTGCCACCTTGCCGACGCTGTCCGCACAGAACATGCCGGTCGGCGCCACGTTTGTGGGGACGACCAACGTTAAGACCTTCTCCTTTACGCCAACCTTTAGTCAGGCAGGTATTTACACGGTACGCTTCATTGCGGTTGACTCCAAGGCCGCACGCGATACCGCCATAATCCAGATCGACGTGACCGAGGCCGGCAATCAGGCTCCAGTCTTCTCGACCGTCTTGGCTGACACTACCAACTGTCCGGCCAATGTGATCACCAATGTGGTTGCTCGGGCCGCAGATCCGGACCTGCAGACACTCACCATGACCGCTACGCCCATTGTCACTAATGCGGGATTCGTGGATTCGCTTAATGGTACGGGTAACTATATCTTCTTGCCGGACAATGCTCAGATCGGCCTGGTCTCGCAAATCCGGATCATCGCCACCGACCCGGGCGGCTTGGCCGATACCGCCACCACCGTTATCCGTGTGGTTGCCTTCCTCCGGGGCGATATTGACAATAACAGTCGCTACACCATGAACGACATGGCCTATCTGATCTCCTATCTCTTCCGCCAAGGCCCGGAACCGGTAACTATGGTGGCTGCAGACGTCGACAATGACGGTAGTGTGAACATTCTCGATGTGACCTACCTGATTAACTTCCTGTATTTTAACGGCCCTCAGCCGCCGAGATAATTCGAAATCTATCTTCATTTCGTATGAAAGCCGTTCACTGCTGAGCGGCTTTTTTTATTGACACCCCTTCGTCCTCGTCGCAAGATTTGCGTCTCGAATGCTGTGCGAGATAACGACTTTGTCGAATGGCCAATCTGCTCGCTGCGAGCGAAAAGACCTTGACAACATCGCCGTCTCGCAATAATTTGTATGACGTGAAAGGGTAAGCATCCGATTGCAGGGATTGCCTTTGGACAGAAGAGTTCATACCGAACGATAAAACCTCACGACATAGCCGGCTCTGGTCAGGTGCCTACCGGTTCGGGTCGCACACACGCCGAACGTGGCGTAATGACATATTTATTGGAATGCATCTCATAACGTTTAGCACACAGCGGACGATTACTGTGGTCCCCGGTTTCGGTTTATTCCGACGGGTATGAAGGGAGGTGAATCCGAGGAAGTGAGTAACACTGGCATGCGCCGCTGTCATGACGAGATGGCTGCTCATGCGTTTCTGTTGCGTTTTGCGCTTTTCGTAAACTGTAACTTTATTGTTAACGATTGTTGGGAACACACAACGAATCGAAAGGGAATCAAGAATGACTAAGCGCCTTGTGACAATTCTCGTCGTCTCGGTGCTCGCGGCTCTGCTGCTGACGTCGTTCGCGTTCGCTCGCGCCTCCTGGGACACCCAGCGTGTTCAGGACGAACGGGCAGCGAAGATTCAGCAACTCAGTTTCCCGCGCGCTGATCGGCCGACTGAAAATGTTACCGATCGTTTTGCCGGCCTGATGGGCCCGAACGAAGCCAGAGCTTCGCGTCGCGTCTCCGTCGGCGCCGCCGGCGACAACGCGGCCACCGCGGGCCCGGGTATCGAAGTTGAAGCTTCTTACGACGACTGGCAGGGTTCACCCCGCGGCCGTCGCGCGGATTTCTGGGGCACTCCGGATATGCACTTCGTTTATCAGGATCAGCCCAACTCGACCACCGCTGAAGAACGCGCCGGCTATAACGTGTATAGCCCCACGCTCGCCAGCTGGCCGAAACTGCTGGGCGTTGGTTGCGAAGTTCAGGCAGCCGGCGACTTTGGCATCATCACCTCGATGGCGGTGACCCCCAAGGGCCGCGTCATCCTGGCCGGTGCCGACCCGGCGGCTCAGACCGACAACCACTTCTATTACCAGCCGGCTTCAGGTGCCGCCTATTCCTGCACCTGGGGCACGGGAACGAAGATTCCGAAACTCGGCGTCAACGGCTACAGCACCTGGCGTGCTAATCCTGGTGACACCGCTCCGGAATTGGTTGTCCCGATTGTTGAAACACAGATCATCGGTACCGACACCGTGCTGCACGTTGCGGCTCGCTGGAACGCTCTTCTTGCCCGCACGACCGGCAATCCGAGCAACCTGTCTGACTTCCCGATGCTGTATTACCGCAAGCTCGGCCAGACGGCCGCCGGTACCTGGGTTGGTCCGAAACTTCTGGATACCGTTTTTAACCAGATCAACCTGGCTGCTTCACGCGTGAACAGCAACATCGCGGTTGTGTATACCCGCACGACTGACGGCGGCTATCTGCACGGTGAAGAAAACGACGAAGCTCTGTTCTATCGCGAATCGACCGACGGCGGCTTGAACTGGGGTCCTCGGACTCAGATCACTTCGTCCGATCGCTCGGTGGCGTCGTACTCTCCGTGGGTTGAGGCCCAGGCAGTCTACGATCACAACGGCGTTTTGCACGCGGCCTTCAATGCGGCCAACGTCGATGCCAATCCGTATACCACCGGCTTCTCCTGGAACTCGCTCTATCGCGGTTCCAACATGTACCACTGGTCCAAGTCGACCAACGTTGTCAGCTTGATTTATGATGCCACGTGGGATCAGAGCCTGCTTCCGGGCGACCTGTGCGGCTGGATCGGCTACAACGCCCTGACTACCGGTTACATGTCGGTCTCCGAATGCGCCGGTAAGCTGTACGTATTCTGGTCAATGGCCAACGACCTGAACAACCCTCTGGTTGTGCCTGACGACTGCACCTCGGGTGGCGCTCCGAACGACTGGCGGTTCTATGCGAACGCCGACGTCTATATGTCGGTGTCCAATGACCTCGCCGGCGCCCTGTGGGATGCCCCGCGTAACATCACCAATACCTATACCCCGGACTGCGACTCGGCCACCGGCGGCGGCGTTTGTATGAACGACGTCAAGATGGCGGTATCGCGCAATGGTATGGACTCCTCACAGTACGGCGTGGCCATGACCTGGCCGGAAGCGCCGCTCACTTTGGGTGGTACCATTACCAACGACTCGACCCTCCACCTGTTCTATGTGGAAGATCACTATCCGGGTCAGTACAATTTGCAGGACGCGTCGTTGACGTTCGTCCCGACGCTGAACCCGCTGCGCTATGCTCGCCTGGCGTGCGTCGCGCCGGTTTCGGCTCCGCGTATCAAGATATCGCCGACCTTGCTTGGCTATCCGATGTTCGTGAACCACGGTGCCACCAACGTTCACACGATTACGGTGACCAACCAGGGTAACGATGTCCTCAACGTCGCCTCGATCGTCGCTGCGAAGACCAGCTACGCTACCGAAAATTGGCTCACCCTGTCCGCGCCTTCCCTGATCGTACCGGCAGCCTCTTTCGGTTCCTTTAACATCAATATCATTGCCACGCCGTTCTTCACTACCGGTAACGTTTGGGCGCTCAACGGCTCTGTGACTCTGCACTCGAACGTGCCGACGCTTGACTCTGTCAAGGTCATTCCGATCGTCAATTACCTCGTCGCCGATACGGTTGTCGGCCTGGTATGGGATACGGTCGCCACGACCTGCACCCGCCTGGTTGTTTCTTCCAACGGTGACATGGGTAATCTCGGCGCCGGTGGCGTAAACCTCGACTTCGTCGGCCTCGCCGGCGACTGCGAGAACACGACGGCCAACGACGTGTACCTGTATAGCGGCGGCCCGCAGGTCATCAAGAAGACCGGTGCCTCCACGTACGTCTTCACGTCCGCCCTGTTCCAGGGTGACTTCACGACCGACCAGGCCTTTAAGAACATTGATGGTGCGACCCCTGCCTCCGGCAGCACAGTCGACTACAACTGGTTCTACACGGGCAAGATGGTCAACCGTGACACCACGATCGTCCTGAGCCGTACCTATTACGCCCCGTTGAGCGGTAACTGCAACTTCGTCGTTGCCGAGACCAAGTACTGGCCGAAAGCCGGTTCCGTCTCCGGTGTGACGATTGCCGAACATGCCGACTGGGACGTCCCGGGTATCGGTGGTTCTGACAACAAGACCGGCGTCTCGCTGAAGGGCTTCACCTATCAGCGCGGCACCGACACCACGCTTACCTGCCCGGATTCACTGCGCTATGGCGCCCATGCGCTCATGGGTTACTTCAAACGCAGCGAAGACGTGGCCGACAGCACGATCAACCACGACGTACCGCACGGTATGTACGCTCAGTTGAACGACTCGGTGTTCAAATATGACACCATGTCGCAGGACAACGAAGGCGCCTATTACTGGAATCGTGACACCGTCTCCGGCTTGGCCGCGACGGGCTTCACCGATGACCATAACATGGTCCTTTCGGTTCTGAGCAACACCACGATCACCAGCGACACGCTGGTTGTCTATACCGGCTACTTCTCCGTGAAGCAGGGCACGCTTACTGATCTCGAGGCCAACTTCGATGCCGCGAAGAATTGGTATCTGTGTAAGCTGCGCGGCCTCACCGACAATTGCGTGGTCGCCGGTTGCTGTATTGCCACCGTGGGTAATATTGATGGTGACATCACTGACGGCGTTGACGTCGGTGACTTGACCAAGTTGATCAACAACCTGTTTATCACCTTTGAAGCGATTGACTGCCCGGCGGAAGCCAACTGTGATGGCGATCCGTTGAACAGCGTCGACGTAGGTGACTTGACGGCTCTGATCAACAACCTGTTCATTACGTTCGCACCGCTTCCGGCGTGCCAGAACCTCTAGTGAACTGCTCGATTGGTTTGCCGTAGGGCAAGCGACGGCCACTCCCTCGGGAGTGGCCGTTTTTTTGTCCTGTTTTTGACTCCGCCGGCCCGACTCAAGTGTATAATCCACATACCCTTCTCGGTCGCACTGCACCGAGCCTCATGGGTCACCGGTCGACCGATTTCGAGTCCTTTTTTTTATTGACTGGCATTTTGTCAGGGAGTATGTTCAAGTTAATACCATGACGTAACATGCCATCCGTGTGGCCAAACCAGGGAGGTGTCTGTAAGGCAGTAAATTGATCACGTTTATTCCTGGACTGATCGCTCGATCAGTTGACGCCAGGATGGGCTCCGAGAGTCCATTCTCACGGCGGATTGTGATGAGGGTTGTTGACATCACGTGACTACTTGAGTTGTTAGGAGATACCAATGAAGCGATTGATCGTCTTTCTCACCATACTTCTTGCGCTGTCGTGCGGACAAGCCTACGCACTCACACAAATTTCGCTCGATAGCGTCGGCAATCGGCTGGGCTCACCGACTGCTGATACCATTAAAGCCGGCGATACCGTGAAATTCTATATCCGGTACACCAACCTGTCTGATTCCGGCTTTAACGTTACCAATGCGTTCATCCTGTCGTCACCCGACGGCGCCACCTGGACCGACTCCTGCCCCGGAAACTTTCGCGGCTCCAACCTCGGCCCAATCGGCATGGACACCACCGGTCTGCTCTCCAAGGCGCTCTTTCCGACCGTCTATCAACTGCGTACTTTCTCCACCCCAACAGGTTCTCCGGTACGCGCCGATGGTATTTCGCCGGATACAATCTCGTTTTCCGGCGCCGGCAATGATATCGGACTCGGCCTGCCCGCGCAGACTGACGTGCGGCATTTCGTGATCCGCATCCGACCCAAAGTCGCCGATATCGGCAAAACGATTTGCCTCGATTCGTCGATGAAATTCCCACCGACCAACGTTTGGAAATGGTCCATGCTCTACGGCGGCAATACCGGCGACTTCTCCACGCCTCTCTGGTCCGGCAGAGCCTGCTTTGTCATTGGCCCGGTAGGCACGGGAGTGAACGTTATTCCCGGTGACGGTCTCCCCAAAGAGTTCGCCCTGATGCAGAACTACCCTAACCCGTTCAACCCGGCGACCCAGATTAACTTCGAACTCCCGGTAAAGTCGGAGGTCTCTCTGAAGATCTACAACTTGCTCGGACAGGAAGTCGCCACCTTGGTGAACGAGGAAAAGGCCGCCGGCCGTTATTCGGCCGACTGGAATGCCTCCGCTCTCGCGTCGGGCGTCTACTTCTATAAGCTCGAAGCCGGGAGCTTCGTCCAAACCAAGAAGATGATTCTGATGAAGTAAGAGTCAGCACGAGTTGATTTGGAAGAACCCGCTTTTCGGCGGGTTCTTTTTTTGTGATTGACAATCGAATCCAACCATTTCGCACTGTTAATCGATTGCACCGCAATTAATTACACGAATCTTATTGACAGCCCAATCATATTATGGTATTGTAAATGTCTCATCAATGTGTGTGATTTGGCCTAATTTATTGAACGACAGGAACTTATATGCTCGGTGTCATCGGTAATAAATTCTCCATCGGCAAAGAAACGTACCAGCCCTATGCCGCAGAAATGCATTACTTCCGCATCGAAAAAAGATACTGGTCGATTTGCTTTGATCGTATCAAACGGGCCGGCTTTCGCATCATTGCCACGGCTGTGCCATGGAACATCCATCAGGTTGCTTCCAAAGATATCGATTTCAACGGCTTTGATGACCCGCGCAAGGATCTGATCGTCTTTCTTGAACTGGCCCGCGAATTCGGATTCAAGGTCATACTCCGTCCCGGCCCCTGGGTGGGCGGACAACTCCCCAACGGCGGCTTGCCCAAGCAACTATTCAACGACATCAAGATTTTCGCCCGGGATGCCAGCGGCCAGGAAGTCAAATTGCCCGCCGACCACGGCGTCGAGGGCGGCTATTTGCCGAGCTATCTGCACTCGAATTTCCAGTTTCACCTGAAGAATTATTTCCGTGCCTTCATTGAAACGACCAAGAACTACGTCCACCCGCGCGGGCCGGTGTTTATGGTGGAGCTCGATTATGAAACTTCCTTTGCCCGCCAGGTCGCACCCGATCGCGCCGATTACAATCCCGACGTCCTCGCCAAATACTGGCCGTCGTGGCTCGATACCCAGTATACCGAGATCAAGAAGCTGAATGCGAAATACAAAGAAAAGCACGCCGCCTTTGAGACCGTCGAGCCGCCGAGAAAGTTCACCTCGATTTCTCTCGATGACTACGCCAAAATCGTCGACTGGTGCAAGTTCCGCGAGTACATGCTCAATCTTTACCTGCAATCGCTCGAGGATATTTTCACCGCCTATACGGTCGAGCCGCTCTTTTTCCGGTCGCTTTATTTCCGCTCCGGTGAACTGCTGCCCGCGTTTAATCTGGTACCTGAGGATCGCGCGCCGTTTCTCGGCGCCAACGTTTTCCCCGAGGGTGGCTATTTCGATCTGGCCAACAAGGCCCGCTTTCTGAAGGAAGAATACGGCTTTGCTTTCGCCGCCTCATTCTCATCCGGTCGCGCCGCCGTCTCGGCCGAGCGCGAGGAAAAACTCTCGCCGGTCACCGACAACCAGCGCCGTTTCTACTTTGCCGCCGCCATGTCGGCCGGTTTCAAAGGGCTGAATCATTACATGTTTGTCGATCGCGATCACTGGTACGGCGCCCCCCTGCACGCCGACGGAACCGTCTCGGACGGCTTCGAAGTTGTGAAAAACTTCACCTCGACGATTTCCACCATCGGCTTCGACGACATGACCGCCGATCCGCAGATCGCCGTGCTCAATTTCCGCCTCTATCAGTGGATGAAAATGACCGACGGCATCAAGGAATTCGAATTCCTCAAGCGACTGCTCGACGATACCACCACCGGTTTCTGTCGCGATCTGACTCGCCTCAAACTACCGTACGGTATTCGGGAAAACCGCGACTATGAATCGTTGAAGAAATACAAGCTGCTCTTCGTGCCGGTCACGGAGATCATGGCTGAACGCGATCAGGAGGCGCTGGTAGAACTGGCCAAGGCCGGTGTGACGCTCGTCATGTGCGGCCTCATGCCTCGCTACGATGACGAACTCCGCCCATGCACCGTTCTGTCCAACCATTTCCGCATCAAGACGGGAGCGGACTATCATATCGGCCAGGTCGAACACAAGGCCGGAACCTTCACGACCTACATCTACGGCTCCGTGAAATCGGTCGATGATGCCAAGTCGAAGAAACTCGTCAAAGAGGACGGCAAAGTCGTCGGCGTTTGCTGCAGCCGGTTCAAAGGCACGGTATATCTGTTCACCTTTGACGTCGCTTCCGGCGGCAATCACCACAAACTCGGCTTTATTGAAACCACTCTGCACGGTGAGAACTTCACGTCGTATCTGCAGTGCTCCGACCCGTCCGTCGATCTCGCCTTTCAGATGGGGGAGAAGAAGGGAGTTCTCTTTGTCGTCGTACCGCCGGCCGGCGAATTGTCCGACGCCCTGGAGGCAAAGTCCAAAGAAATTATCGTGCAGGCCGATCTCAAGATCCCCGGATTCAACGCCGCACAGCTCAAGCTGACCAATATCATGGCCGGCGAAGGTGCCGAACCGATCAAGACCACCGCCAAGGATCTCAAAATCGGCATTCCGGTGACCGTCTCGTATCCTGATGGTCTCATTTTCCTGGTGGAGAAGCGAGCCTAGTCCCGCCTGGAGCAAAGGTTTTCGTATGTCATGTTGCCTTGATTTCGCCCGCCGGTCAGTCCTCCGGCGGGTTGTTTTTTTCGCACTGGTGTTCAGCCTCACCGGCTGTACCGGCTTTGAAATCGACCAGTCATACGAGAAATGCGCCATTGCCTCCGTCTCGCCACTCGCCACGCAGGTCGGGCTTGACGTTTTCAGACAGGGCGGCAATGCCATTGACGCTGGCGTCGCTGTCGCCTTCACCCTTGCCGTAGTCTACCCGCAAGCCGGCAATATCGGCGGCGGCGGCTTCGCCCTCATCCGCAACGCCCGGTCAGGCAAGATCGAATCACTCGATTTCCGCGAGACAGCGCCCGCGGCGGCGACTGCCGAAATGTATCTCGACTCTTCCGGCAATGTCGTCAAAGACGCCTCCATCACCGGCGCCCTGGCCGCCGGAGTCCCCGGTAGCGTGGCCGGTCTGCATGAACTGTGGCAGCGGTACGGCAGTCTTCCCTGGGAACAGTTGCTCAGGTATGCGATTCGTTACGCCGACTCCGGATTCGTCGTAGGATCACACCTTGCCTCCGCCGTCGAAAAACGAACTTCCGACTTCCAAAAATTCCCGGAATCAGCCAAACTCTTTCTCCCCGGTAATAAGCCGCTAGCGGCCGGCGACACGCTGATTCAACAGGACCTGGGCGTATCATTGCGGATGATCGCGGATGAAGGGCCGGATGCCTTCTATCGCGGACTGATTGCCGACAAGATCGACTCCTGCATGAAGAAATATGGCGGGCGCATCACCAAAGATGATCTGGCCGCATATCGTCCGCTCTGGCGCGAACCGGCTCATTTCACTTTCGATTCGCTCGATATCTACACTATGGCTCCGCCGAGCTCAGCCGGCGTCGTCGTCGGACAGATTCTCAAATTGCTCCAGCCATTCAGCTTCTCCCGCTATACGGCAAAATCACCCGAGTACATCCACTTGTTTGCCGAGGCCGCTCGACTTGCTTACGCCGACCGCGCCCAACACCTGGGCGACCCCGCTTTCTATAAGCAACCCGATGGACTGTTGAGTGATGTTTATTTGAGCCGGCGCCGCACATTGATCAATCCCGGGCACGCCACACCATCAAGTGCCGTTTCCAGCGGCAACCCGCTCCCTGGCGTCGAGGAGTCTCCCCAGACCACCCATTTCTCCGTCTGCGATTCGGCCGGAAACATGCTCGCGATAACCTTTACGCTCAATACCTCGTTCGGCTCGGCCCTGATCGTTGATGAGGCCGGATTCCTGCTCAACAACGAGATGGATGACTTCTCCCTCAAGCCGGGCGTCCCCAACGCGTACGGCCTGGTAGGCTCGGAGGCGAACAAAATCGAACCGGGCAAGCGCATGCTGTCTTCGATGTCGCCCACCCTGGTTCTCAAAGGTGGTCAGCCGTTCATGGCTCTTGGCTCGCCCGGCGGCTCTCGTATTACGACAACGGTTGCCGAGGCGATCATCAACATCTCGCGTTTCCGCATGACCATAAATGAGGCTGTGGACGCTCCCCGCTACCACCACCAGTGGTTGCCGGACAGACTCGCGCTTGAAAAGGGGAAGTTCGACATCAGCACTATTCAGGCGCTGATCACGATGGGCTATGAAGTCGCCGAGCAGGATGACTGGGGTGACTTGCATATCGTGCAGTATCAACCCAACGGCCTGTTGCAGGCCGCATCCGATTATCGCAACGGGGGAAAGGCTTCCGGGTTTTAACTCGCCGGCGGCTGCATCGCGTCGGCTGAAGCGTTATTCATCGCACCCGGCACGTGCAGGCGGCACGATCGCACACCCAGCACTATTGCACCCGCGCCAAAGCAGGCGACCACCAGCCCGGCCAGCCACCCGACGTAGGGAATGGCAAAGCAAGCCGTGAGTATCACCAGCCCGACCAGCAAGGTCAATTTGCCCAGTCGATCATCACCATTGTCGGCACGACGAAGTACCAGCGCACCGACCACAAACGCCGCCACAATCTTGGCCGTATACACGGCGGCGAAGCCCACAAAAGTGACAAAGCCGCTGATCGGAATCATCAGCGTCGAGAAGATCAATATCATCGCACCGACGATTGCCAGCGATCCGCCCACCATGATCACGCCCGCAATCGCCGCCAGAATGGAAAAGAGCAGCACTGCTATGGCAACCAGTAATATGCCCAATGTCAAAAGGCCGGCCGCAAACGACACTGACGTGCGCCGCGTCAACTGGTCCACCGAGGCCGCGGCAAACGGACGGAACAGTGCCACCACGATGATGCCAAAGAGAAAGGCGGCCAGCATGCCGGAGATCTCTATGACGATCTTCCGCACATAGTTCGGCTGCTCGTCCTTTTTCTCCTCGTCCGTCTTTGGCAACTGCCACTTGACGCCGCCGGCCAGAATGATTCCCGATGTAGTATCAAGGGCCTCGGGCTTTTCGGATTCGTATACGAGCGCGCCGCGAATGATCGCCGGCGGAATGATTGAAATCTTCTCTCCCCTGACGAGCACGTCCCCTTCAATGGTCCCGGCCAGCGTGATTCGGACCCCTTCGATCTTGGCCTTTCCCTTCACCAGTCCTTCGATATTCGCGTCAGTTGCGTACACCGTGAGGTCGCGCTCGATGACCGCTCCTTTGCCGACATCAATCCGCCTCCCCAGACCGAGATACGACCCGCTGATGTTCCCCTCGATCGTTGCCTCTTCGGAAAATGTCCGCAGGCTGTGCAATATCGTACCACTCTGTCGCACCGATCGGCAGAACAGATTGGCCGATCCACCCACTGTCCCCGCCATCCGGGCGTCGTAACAAAACACCACCAGGTCACCCGATATCGATCCGTCCATCTGCAGCTTCTCCCCAAAGACGTACAGATCGTCATCAATCTGGTGAAGGTTGGAAATGTGGAGATCTTTCTTGGATTCGAACTCGGAGGCCGCCGCGACGAGCGGCAGCAGTACGATTACGCAGAAGATAGCGGCAACTATTCGCACGTTCGACCTACCTGGTTTATCCTGGTTCCCCACCCCCAGAATCTTTACGGCCTCAGACAAGCTAAGTTGCCGCCCGCCGGGCAAAAAGACAACCTAAAAGTGCTGCTCTTCTTGGGAGCTCTGTACCACTCGGAATCGCCCACCCCTCTTGTCATACCCGTCCCCTCCGGTCATACCCGCCCCCTTTGTCATTCCCGCGAAAGCGGGAATCCAGGTTAAGGCGTAGCGCAGTGGCGTGTGTGGCCTCATGGATTCTGGGCTGAGCGCCCAGAATGACAATGACGTCAGATTCGTGGACACTGAGATTCTGGAGCTACGCTCCAGAATGACAATGGGGGGCCAGAATGACAAGCTCTCTTCTACCCGTACCCCACCGTCTATGCGGTGGGGTATCTGGGGAGTTGCCACGCGTGGATATCCCACCGTAAATCGGTGGGGTACGGAAGTCAATCCGAACCCTCCCCGCCAATCCGTGTTCTACTAGTTTATATGCTCTCTTCCGCCCTCATCGTCCTCGTGGCTGTCAGTCTGCTGGTAATTCTGCCGGTACTGCTCTTCCGCGAGGGGGTACTCCGGACCACGCGCCGTTTCGCTCTGCTCGGACTGGTACTGGCTCTTTGTGGTGCCGCACTGGTCCTCATCTCCTTCCGCTCGCTCGGTATCTCCGAAGATCGCCGTCATTGGCCGTCGGTGTCGGGTGAAGTCCTGCAAACGCAGGTCGCCGGGCACCGCGCTTTCCATCCCGAAATAGTCTATTCCTACAGCGTGGGGGGGACGCAATTCATCGATACTACCGCGATGGATTCACCAGCCTTTGGCGGACGCAACTCGAAATACGACGTCGCTCGGGAAATCGTCGCCGAATATCCAAAAGGAAAGGCCGTGATCGTCTATTACGATCCGGCCAATCCGTCTCAATCTACTTTGCATCCGTTCGCGCCGTGGAATCTGTTCGGTCGCGTCAGTTTCGGCTCGATTCTGTACGGCGGCGGCATCTTTCTTGTCGCCGCATACTTCGCCTCGCGGCGGAGATTTCCGTCGGCCCTCTGAGCGACTCTGACGCCGGCGCGGATCTTCCCCCTAACCCCTTTTCCTCCAATAAATAAACCTCCATATCTGCCGATACAGTCTTAAGACTATCAGGCGCCAGATATGAAACTGTTTCTCGACCGTAACAAGACTCTCCTGCCGCGGATTGACGTCATCTTTCTGCTTACCCGAGTATTGACGCTCATCGGCTTTCTCTGGTACGTCCTGTCCTCCAGTATCCTCCGCGATGAGCCCGTCCTCTGCAGCATCATTATTGTCACCTTCATCGCCAACCTCAGCCTCCTGGCGCTGGCCATTCGCGACCGTTTCGATATGAAACTGGCCTATCTCTCGGCGATCATCTACGACATCATATTCGTCCCGATCTTCATCGCCTACACCGGCGGCGTCCAGTCGTCGATGTTCGTCCTGTTCTTTCTCACCGTTTCGGTCGGCGCCTACATGCTCACCTTCTGGTTCGCCACCGCCGTGACCGTCATCGTCACGGTTGCCTATCTGATAATCATCTCCCAGGATCTGACCATTGACGCCCTCTTCGGGGTCACCATGCGCATCGGCTTTCTCTGGATCAGTTACCTGGCCGTGGCCTACGCCTCAGATTATCTGCGCAAATCCGAACGTCGCCTGATGAAGCTTTTCGATACGCTCAATATGCGCACGTCGGAACTGGAAAAATCACAGGCCCAACTCGAGATGATCTACGAGAACACCCGCATCCTGGCGGCCATTCTCGAACCCGACGGCGTGGTCAAAGAGATAGCACGCATCCTCGGCCGCACTCTGCAATACCAGCAATTTGCGCTGGTGTTTCGCAATCGCCCGGATACCTTCTATTACCGGGCGAGGCAGATCGACGGCCATGCCAACTTCCACGCCAAAGCGCTTGATATCACCAAGAATGACCTGCTGCGCAAGGTGGCCGACATGCACGAGCCGATCCGCATCAAGGAAATCGGTGACCGCGATGATTACCTGCCCATGATGTCCCAGTCGCGTTCGCTTATCGTCGTCCCGATGACCGCTCACGGCCAGACCCAGGGACTCCTGCTCGCCGAAGCGCCTGAACGGGATCGCTTCACCGATCGCGACGTCCAGATGCTGACGGTGGTGGCCCGCTCGGCCGCCCTGGCGATCGAAAACGCCGAACTGCATCGCCGCACGGCCGAACTGACCATCATCGACGAACTGACCGAAACCTTCAATTATCGCTACTTCGTTCAGAAACTGCAGGAAGAAAAGAAGCGTGCCACCCGTTACGACCTCCCCCTGTCGCTCATTATGGTTGACATCGACTGGTTCAAGAAGCTTAATGATTCGTACGGGCACGAGGTCGGCAACGTTGTACTAAAGGAACTTTCTCGCGTTATCAAGAGTTGTATTCGCGATGTCGATATCTTCGCCCGTTATGGCGGCGAGGAATTCGTCGTCATTCTCCCTCAGACGCCCCAGAGTGAAGCACACCATATCGGGGAGCGTATCCGATCACAGGTGGAGAGTACCATCATTGATGCGGGTTCGGCCGGAAAAGTGAAGATCACCGTCTCAGTCGGTGTCTCATCGTTCCCCGAAAACGGCCGGTCGCACGAGGAACTCGTCTCTGTGGCCGATCAAGCGTTGTATCGAGCCAAAGGTTCTGGAAAAAATCTCGTCTGCATCGCCTGATAGCAGGACGTAGTGTGTGGGGTTTACTGATATGGCTGACCTGATGCAAGAACTCGGACAATTGTTCATGTGCGGATTCCCCGGCTCCGCACCCTCTTCTGCTTTCCGGAACTTCGTGAGGGAGGAACGCCTGGGCGGCGTAATCTTCTTTGAAGAAAACTGCCCTACTCACCTTGCGGCCCGACAGAACGTCGATCAGATCAGGAGTGCCCAGCACGACACTATTCCCTTTATTGCCATTGATCAGGAGGGTGGCCGGGTCTGTCGTCTGCGCGGGGCTCCGGCCGAATTCCGCTCGGCTGCCGATTACGGCCGCGAAAAAACCACCGATCATTTCAGCGAAGATTACTCCCGCTCCGCCGTCTATCTTGAGGCCCTTGGCTTTAACCTCAATCTCGCCCCGGTCGCGGACATCTTCACGAACCCGAAGAATGCCGTCCTCGAGGGACGAAGCTTCGGCAGCGACCCCGAACACGTCGCCAAATTCGTGCGCACCTCGGTCGAGGTCTCGCGTCGGTCCGGCCTGCTTTCCTGCCTGAAACATTTCCCCGGACTCGGCGCAGGCGATCTCGATCCTCACACTATGACTCCCACGATCAAGTATGACGAATTCGTCTGGCGCCAGAGAGAATCGATTCCGTTTGTCGCGGGCATCGAGGCCGGCGCCGATATGATCATGACTACTCACGTCGTTCTCCCCGAACTGGACTCGGCAATCGTCACCGGTTCTCAAACCGTGATGGATTCATTGCTGCGCAAAGGGCTGGATTTTGACGGTCTGGTTATCACCGACGATCTCTCTATGGCCGGCGCTGAAACGCTCGGTTCAATCGGCGAACGCGCTGTTGCGGCTTTCCTCGCCGGACACGATATTCTCCTGTTCGGGCGAGATTACGAACTGGCCATGGAGGCGTTTGATTACTTTGTCGATGCGGTGCGGCGCGGAAATATCCCGCCTGCCCGACTCACCGCTTCGCTGGAACGGATTGCCGGACTAAAATGCAGACTCCGCCGCGTGGCCATTCAGTAGGCAATATGTCACTGACCGAGCTTATACATCGCCAAAGCCTTACCGTCGTTGGCATCAATTCCGGTACCTCTGCCGACGGCCTCGATCTGGTCGCCTTGCGCATCAGCCACACGCAAGGGAAAACCAGCTATCGCATTCTCGACAGCATCTCGGCGCCATTCACTCCTCAATTGCGGCGATCCATCCATTTTCTTGCCGACGCCGACAAGGTCGATCTCGATGCTGTCATCCGCTTCGACAACCTGATCGGTCGGGTCATCGGCCAGGCCGGCTCGCGATTCATTGCGAAACTCAAGCGCCGGCGCATTACCGTCGACCTGATCGCCACTCACGGCCAGACTGTCCGTCATCTTCCGGCGAAACTCAAGATTCTCGGCCATCCGCTCAATGGCACACTTCAGCTCGGTTCGCTCGACCAGATCGCAGCCCTGACCGGCTGCATGACTGTCGGCAACTTCCGACAGGGCGATATTGCCCTCGGCGGTGAGGGCGCTCCTATTACGGTCGGCGCCATGGCGCGTTTGTTCGCCGATCCAGAAGAGTCGCGCCTGATCGTCAATATTGGCGGCATGGCAAACTACTTCTACTTTCCGACCGGCCATGCGAAACTTGCCGTTCGTGCCGCCGATTGCGGCCCGGGCAATGTCCTGTCGGACCTGCTTACGCAATTTCTGTTCAATCTTCCTTATGACAAGAACGGCGCTTTCGCCGGCCGCGGCGTGATTTCCACTCGCCTGATGACCATGCTCGCCGCCAATCCGTTCTTCCGCAGTAATCGACGGTCCACCGGCCGCGAGGACTTCGGCGTGAGAACCATGCAGCAGATCTACTCCGCCGGCCGAAAACTCAAGCTGTCAAAGTTCGATATGCTCGCTACCGCCGCCGAACTGACCGTCGGCACCATTGTCGAAAGAGTCGCCCCGTTTTTTGCTGATGACGACCGTCTCCACACGGTATACTTAATGGGTGGCGGCGCCCGCAATGAATACTTCGTCCGCCGCCTGACTGATATGCTGTATCCAAACGATGTCGCCTCCATCGCCGAACTCGGCTTCGATCCGCAACTGGTCGAGTCGTCAGCCTACGCCGTTATGGGCGAGGCCGGCCTGCGCGGCGAACCTTTGCGCACCCGCTTCGATTCCAGCCGGCCGCAACTGCCCCAGCCGGTTCTTGGCCACATCGTCCAGCCACCGAAAAGGACCAAGTCGTGACCGATACTACCGACCGCCGTTTTGCATTTTCACCGTCGTTTCGCCTGACGATCCGCGTTATCTTTGCCGTTGTCGTCCTTTCACTCACCCTCAGTTGTGCCGGAATTCCGGGGATTCACGAAGAACAGGTGACCAACGTCATCCGCGTTCCGTTCGTTCGCGTCCTGCTAAACGACAACGCCGAATCGGTCTCCGTGTCAGCCGATCAGGCCTTTGCCGTCGAATGCCTCCGCGGCGGCGAACAAGAAGTCTTCTATTCCAGCCAGCCGATTTCCGCCCGGATGGGCGTGCGCAAAATTTCGGTTTTGGATCGCGGCGGCGAGGTGGTTAGCGAGGGACTCGACGAGGTGAACATCATCCCGCGCGGCTCCAACAATCGCCTCATGGTTAACAACAAGCGGTATCGCGGTATCATGAAAATCCTGCCCCAGGGCCACAACGTCCGCCTCGTCAATGTGCTCTACATGGAAGATTACCTGCGCGGTGTCGTGCCGCCGGAAATCGGCCCTCGCGAGGAGAACGAAATCGAAGCTATCAAGGCCCAGGCCGTCGCCGCGCGCACCTATTCTATGGCCCACCTCCAGCAATATGAAGGCGAACCGTATGACATGCGCTCATCGGTCGCCGACCAGGTCTACGAAGGCGCCGATGCCGAGGTAGTGCTCGTCAATAATGCCATCGACCTCACCGCCGGTACGGTGGCCATGTACAACGATGCCTTCATCAACGCCTACTATCACTCCACCTGCGGTGGTATCACTGATAACATCGAGCAGGTCTGGGACAAAAAGGAAGAACCCTACCTGAAATCACGCGAGGACAGCTCCGACTGCAGTTGGTCAAAATACTACGTCTGGAAGGAATCCTTCACCGAGCCGCAACTGCGCGGACGGATCGAGCAGTACCTCAGCACCGATCGTGGGCGCGACATCCGTCTGAGCACAATTCTCGACGTCAAAGTTGAAGAACGCACGGCGGGTGGTCGTGTCTCCAAAATGGTCGTGCGTACGGTGGACGACAACTACCGCTTCACCAAGGACCGGGTCCGCTGGGTTATCGGCCGCGCCTCCAATCCCGATCTTATTCTCCCCTCGGCCGGTTTCGATGTCGCCATCGAGCGTGACTCCGAAGGGTACACCCGGAATATCGTATTCAACGGTCGCGGCTACGGCCACGGCGTCGGCATGTGCCAGTGCGGTGCGATCGGCAAAGCCCGGCGCGGGGAACTCTTCGATCAGATTCTTTCCGCCTACTACACCGGAATTAGTCTCAAAAAGCTTTACTGAGCCGCCGGTGTTTTAAATTGCCATCGCCGCTTCCGTCTTCGACATTGTCCCCATGCGCCTATTTCTAGCTTTGCTGCTATTCACAACAACCACCGCCTCCGCCGAATCCTACCGCTGGTCGGTCGGCGGTTTCTACGGCTCCGGAGGTATTGCCTTCTCAGATTTCCAGGGCGCCGATAATGGCCAGCTCTTCGGCGGCATCGTCGGCTACAGACTCTCCGACAAGTGGCAACTCACCGGCGATATTGCCTCATTCAGCAACGACAAGCTCAGGCTGGCGGCCGATGATCCCCTCTTCCCATCGAGCGACTCCTCCTTCAGTGGCGACTACCGGGCCACCCGCTTTTCGCTCTTGTTTCGCCGCAATTTCTTTCCTCCCGATAAGACGTTTAATCTTGAAATCGGCCTGGGCGGTGGACTGATGGCCTGGAAGATCAATGACGGCATCGCTGACACTGTCCTCGACGCCTTTAACAACACTGACAGTCCCCGCAAATACAAAGCGTCAGAGGTGATCACCAGTGTCGCGCTCGGCCTTAGTGCGACCCCCAACCCGCGCTTCTCCATCCACGGCGAATTCCGCGCCGACTACCAAACGGGGGCCGGTGCCCCGTTCCGAGGCGATTACAATAGCCTGCGCGGCCGTGCCCTCTACAGCGCCACCGCCGGAATCCAGGTCCATTTCGGCAGCCGACGCGCAAAACCGGCCCGCTGGACGTCCGACTCCGCCTGGTCTGCGCCGCCGCCTAACGTCCGACGGCCCGTCAGAACGCTTCTGGGTGATAGCGACGAGGATGGCGTCCCGGACGCTACCGACCGGTGCCTCTCGACCCCGCTCGGCGCCGTAGTCGACAAAACCGGCTGCCCGGTTGATTCTGATCGCGACGGCGTTTACGACGGCCTCGACGACTGCCCCGGCACACCTGCCAAGGCGGCCGGGTCCATCGACATGTACGGCTGCCCGATCGACTCCGATTTTGACGGCATTCCCGACTATCTCGACGCCTGCCCGTTCAGCCCGGTAGGTGCCGTGGTCGACTCGAGCGGCTGCCCGATAGACAGCGACAAGGACGGGGTTCCTGACGGTCTGGATGACTGTCCGTATACGCTCCCGGGTGTTGCTGTCGATCGGCACGGCTGTATCGACATGGCCATCTTCGCCAAACCACTGATTCTGTATATTGACTATCCGCCCGGTTCTTTCGAAATTGACCCCAATTCGCGGGAACGACTGAAGAAACTGGCTGGACTGCTGGCGGTCGTGACCGATATTAAACTGGAAATCAACGGGTACACCGATAACATCGGGACCGACGTCGCCAACCAGAAACTGTCTGAGAAGCGCGCGATGCGGGTTCGCGATTATCTGGTGACCCAGGGCGTGGCGAGCGACCGGATGAAAGCTTTCGGGCGCGGCGAGATAAACCAGATCGCCTCGAACGACACCGCCGCCGGTCGGGCCAAAAACCGCCGCATTGAACTGGTCTTCTACAGGTAGAGATTCCGATGACTCATTTGGAATATAATTATCGCCGCGACAAGCTGCACCGCCGCGGCGAGACCAACGAATTCGCCGTGGTGATTTTTCTGCCGCCACAGCTCGACGGGATCGTGCAGCCCCACCGCGAGAAATTCGACCCCGACCATCAACTGGTCGACTCCCACATCTCGCTTGTCTTCCCCTTCAAGACGCAACAGACCATCGACGATGTCGCCCGGACGATTTATGCGGAAACGGCCGAACGCTCCGCGTTTCGCGTCGAACTGTCATCGATCGGTGATTTCTATCCCGAATATCCGATTATCTACTGGTGTGTGAAAGTCAGCCCGGTCATTAACACGCTGTACAAGAGTCTGCACGCCCGTCTCGATCTGCCTCTGCCGCACAAGCAATTCGTGCCGCACGTGACGGTCGCGAAGGAGATTTCCGATCATCGCGTGGTGATGGTGAAAGAGCGAATCCTGCCGTATTTACCCGACGAACACTTCTATGCCGGCGTCGATCGATCTGGTCGCGCCTGACGCCGGTGACCACTGGGTCTCGGTGCGCACCTTCCCCCTGGCCCCCTTACCGTAGGTCGGGTTCCGGAGCGAGCTTTGCTCGCGGAGAAACCCGACAGTAGACTAATGTCACCCCCGCCTTCTCCAATGTCACCCCCGCGAAAGCGGGGGCCCATAGAATCGTCATGCTGAAGCCTGTCATGCTAAAGCCGCTTCTTATCGTGCTTCAGCATCTCGATAATACGTCGCACTGAGCGAAGTCGAAGCGCGACCGATGAATCGAAAACTCGACTGACTCATTGCGAGGACCCTGAGCGGAGTCGAAGGGGACGAAGCAACCTCAAATCCATCGGTGTTCGCTATAGCGTCGCTCGTACCCCACCGGAACGGTGGGTTCAAGATTCAATGCTTCCCCCTACTCCCTGTGCACGCACTCGCGTACGCCAGCCTTGCTGTCCGGGGCACAAGGCCCCTGACCTACCATTGAAATGTGCGTAATCCGTAATACGCCGCCCGGAGTGAAGTCGAAGGCCTCCGTCCGTTCCCCCGTTGGCCGTTTAATCCACTTATTACCAACTACTTACAAAACACGACGATACCCCGATTACCCCCCGACCCCCGCCCCATCACAAGTAGATTTTTCAATCGGATTCTGCTTGCCTCGCTAACGAGATGATCGTAGATTCACGAAGTCCATATCAACGAACAACCTCATATCTTACGGAGTCGCCGCCTATGAAACAGCGCCAATTACTGGTGATCGCAGCTATGCTGTTGATCGCCGCCGCCAGCGTCCTCGGCCAGACGGCCAATCGCACACGGACCATCACCGGCACCTATACCTGTATCGCCTGCGAAATGCAGAAAGCCTTCGCCATGCACGCGCAGTGCGACACGTTCGGCCACGATTACGGGGTGAAGCTCACCGACGGTACCTTTATCCGTTTCCTTCGCAACGACCACTCGGTCGACCTGGTGAAGGGTGGCGGACGGACCGACTTCAAGATCACCGTGACCGGCCTCTACGATCGGGGCGCGCGGACGATCGACGTACAGAAGTATGTCATCGACGGTGTCGAGACCGTGTGGTCGCTGGAGAAGCAGAAGATGGAACGGGGCGCGACCCACAAGGAATTGTTGTCCGACGAAAAGACGCCGGAAAAGCTGACCTCGAAATAGAGACGCTAGTCACTGTGCGTGGCGTACGTTCTCGTGCGCCACACCTAGGTACACTCAATCCACTGAGCTGTCATCGCGTTGCCCGCCCCAAGCACCTGTCATCGCAGTGCGCGCGCTTGACACAGTGCGGCACTACCCCTCCCACCACTCATTGCGAGGAGCGTAGCGACGAAGCAACCTCAAATCCCTCGTCCCGCACCGATCCACTCTTATCGTGAGAATCCTTCGTCACTGTCTCCGCGGATCCCGCCCCCTAAGAAATGTCATCGCGAGGCCCGCTTCGGGCCGTGGCGATCTTTCAGTTTGCAGGGTAGATCTAGTGGCTGGCGTACGTCTCGTGCGCCAGCCCCCTCTTCTCCTCCTCGTCGCCTCACGCACCCTCCCCCTGACACAATCTGACACTCACCACCCGCTCACTGCCAATTTCTGACATTTTCTGACACTGGCTGGCGTACGTCTCGTGCGCCAGCCCCCTCTTCTCCTCCTCGTCGCCTCACTCACCCCTTCCCCTGACACAATCTGACACTCACCACCCGCCCACTGCCAATTTCTGACAATTACTGTCAGTGGCTGGCGTACGTCTCGTGCGCCACGCCTTGGTGCACCAAATCCACTCACCTGTCATCGCGAGGCCCGCTTCGGGCCGTGGCGATCTCTCAGTTCTCTTTTCTTGACCGCTCGCACACGCTCTGTGCGCGAACGAGAGGCAGCCATTGACGAATGCATTCCAACAGACCAGACCGCTTCCATCGATCGAGAAGCCCAGCCCCCTCGCCTATTGACAGAGCGGATGGGACGAGCGATGTTGTAAAAGGGAAAGCTTCAGATTACGCTGCTGCAGAAGTATGTCACTTCAAGATCATCTGGGTAAGCTGCTTGCGGGTGCAACAATCATATTGGGTGTTGTTGTCTCCAACGTTGGCTGTGCTCGGCCCAATATGGCAACAATGGATCCGTACATCTATGACCGAAGACGGGAAGATATCGTATGGCTTGAGGCAACCGATAGCACGGTGGCAGTGCTGAGCAGAGTTATCCCGAGCCCTAAGGTGTGCTTTTTGGTTGCTGTCAGCAGGCCGTCACACCGGAACGGAGAGAAATCCTATTCGCTGGAGGTGACGTTCGTCGCCTATCCGGAGAGCAGAGCTACGAAGCTCGACATCCTGCCGCAGTACATACGGGTTCTGTACAACGGGCAGGACGTGAGGTTGGTTGGAAGCGCCGTGCGCCGTTCCGGTCGACCTGTGATTGAAATTTGGAGTACCGCTGTTTTCTCAGACACCCTGCTGCCTTTCGATTGGACACCCTCATCGGGAACTTCAGGTCAAGAAGTCACAGTATTACTTGATAGCTCGGTAATAATAGATGGTGCTCCCTGCCGTTTGGAGCCAATTCTGGGGCATTTCGACTTAGTAGGTGAATAGTAGTCGTTAACTCCCATGCCGTTGTGATTGACAAGGCCTGGGCCCTAAAGGCCGCCTTTTCCCCCCCCTACCGCATCCCCAACTTCTTCATACGATATAATAACGTATGTCTCGGTATTCCAAGCAGCTTTGCCGCCCGCGTGCGGTTCCCGCGCGCCTGCGCTAACGCATGTTGAATTGTGTATATCGCCGCACTCCGCCGCGACGCATCCGTCAGGCGCAACTCCACCCTCGGCGCTACCCCCACCGGCTCGTCGAAGTCTGCCGGCAAATCGACCACCTCCAGCACACCCGACGGTTTCAATGCCGCCATCCGCGCCAGGGTCGATTCCACCTGTCGCACATTCCCCGGCCAGCGCGCCACCAGCAACTGCGTGACCAGCTCCTGGCTCAACTCCTCAAACGTCCGCCCCAACTGAGTCATCACCTGCCTCAAAAGCAGGGCGATATCCTCCCGACGCTCCCGCAACGGCGGAAGGGCGATCGGCACGGTCGCCAGCCGGAAATAGAGATCCTCGCGAAACCGCCCCGCCCCGACCTCTTCGCGAAGATCAGCCGTCGTCAAACCGACCACCCGCACGGCAATCGGGTACGGCTGTGTTGCCCCCTCCGGCAACACCCTGCCGTCCTCGAGCGCCTGCGCCAGCTTCCCCTGAAAAGCCAACGGCAGGCGCTCGACCTCATCTATAATCAGTGTCCCACCTTCCGCCCGGTAAAACAAACCCGGGTCGAATTGGACCGCTTTGCTGGTCGTCGTACGGACCTGGCCGAAAAATTCCCGCTCCAGCCGGTCCGGTGCGACCGTCGAAACCCGGACCCGCACCACCGGCCGCCGCCCCGACCACTCATGAATCAGGTGCGCCAAATGGGTTTTTCCGACCCCCGGCTCACCGCTGATCAGCACCGGACTGGCCACCCCGGCCGCCGCTCGAGCCGTTTCAACCGCCCCCCGAACCGCCAAACTGACCCCCAAAAACTCCCCGTATCGGCTGACCTGAAGCCCCTCTTCCATCCGCCGACGGACCTGCCGGAGCCGGTAATGCTCCAACCCTTTGTTGACCGTCACCCAAATCAGGTGCTCGTTGAGCGGCTTCGGAATGAAGGCAAACGCCCCCGCTTCCATCATCCCCATCGCCGTTTCGTACTGCGGACGGCCAGGCATGGCGATCACCACAATGTCCGGATCGCGGTCAAAAACCGCCTCCAGATAGTCAAACGGATTGCGCTCGTCCCCAAAATTCAGGTCGAGCAAAAGGATCGAAAACTGGCCGGGAGTGAGCCGCGAGAGCGTCTCGTCGGGCTTCGAAACGTAGACTGCGTGAACCTGATGACGGGCCAAAAAGGCGGACAGAACTCGGCCGATCGTGGCGGTCGCATTGTAAATCAGAACCTGGGGCAACATGACTTGTCGATCCGTCCCTGAGTTTTCCGACAGCAACAACGGGCTCGCTTCGAACACTCAAGCGAGCCCGCGTGACAGTTGCCGACCGGGTCGCGTCCCTGCGACTCGCAGAGGATAACCATCGTATTCCCCTGATTCCCGGTCGAAGAATCGATCATCCCCGCTGACACTGACTGTACAATGATATATCTAAGCTAAACGCTTTGTCAACATCTTATACAACTTACTGTGTAATCTGATAGCTTATGTCAAAAAGAATGTACATACATAGTGTATAGATTGTACAGTTCGGCGAGCGGTTCACCCTGAGCGATTGTGCCGTTTTCCCGCTCGACTTCGCATCACATAACCGGGGGAAAGGCGTCCGCTTGGATTTGCGCCCCATCGCGGACTCTGAGACTCCAGTTTTGATCGACCGAACGCCACCCGTTGATGTCCATGTTTGGTTGTCTTGCCTACCCCGCCACACGCAACTGTGTAATCAAACTTGAACCAATCGCGGCGGCAGGTTATACTCACTGGACAGGTCGATCGCGGCACCGCACAGCGGCCCGATGTCGATCTGACTCAACCCTGAAAGTAGACTTAGCGAGGATACATTGACCGAGAAAGAACCGCATAACGAGCCCGAGGAATCCCCGATCGCGGCCGATCCCCCGCCGAAACGGGCGGCTCAAACCGGCTGGCACAGTGAGGTCCAGACCCCGTCGCTGCCGGAGGCTCACGCCTCCATTCCGGTCGATGCCAACGCCAAGTTTTGGCGAAAGCTCCTCGCTTTCGGCGGCCCCGGTTTTATCGTCGCTGTCGGCTACATGGACCCTGGCAACTGGGCTACCGACTTGGCCGGAGGGGCCCAATTCGGCTATGCCCTGCTTTCGGTGATCCTGATCTCAAACTTCATGGCCATCCTACTTCAGCACCTCGCCCTCAAACTGGGGGTCGTCGCCGAACGGGATCTGGCCCAGGCCTGCCGTGACCACTACTCCAAACCGGCGGTCATTTTCCAATGGATTCTGTGCGAAATCGCCATCGCCGCCTGCGATCTGGCGGAGGTGCTCGGCTCGGCTATCGCCCTGAATCTGCTCTTTCACATACCCCTGGTGGTCGGGGTGGTCCTGACCGCCGCCGACGTTCTGGTCGTGCTCTACCTCCAGCACAAGGCCTTCCGGTATATCGAATCGCTGGTCATTGGGCTGATTGTGCTCATCGGCGGCTGCTTCGCCTACGAACTGCTCATGTTCCAGCCGGTGATCCGCGACGTGTTGATTGGTCTGATTCCGCAGACCCGGATCGCCACCGACACCGCCATGCTCTATATCGCGATCGGCATTCTCGGCGCCACGGTGATGCCCCACAATCTTTATCTTCATTCGAGTATTGTCCAGACCCGGGCGTATGATCGTACCGACAAGGGGAAGAAGATGGCGGTCAAGTTCGCCACTATCGATTCCACTTTTGCCCTGCTGCTGGCCTTTTTCATCAATGCCGCCATTTTGGTGTTAAGCGCGGTCGCTTTTCACACCACCGGTCATCAGGATGTGGCGGACATTAATGACGCTTACATGCTCCTCACCCCGGCTCTCGGCGTTCCGCTGGCCAGCGCCCTGTTCGCGATCGCCCTGCTCGCCTCGGGTCAGAACTCGACCCTGACCGGAACCATGGCCGGACAGATTGTTATGGAGGGTTTCCTGAATATCCGACTTCGCCCCTGGGTGCGACGGCTCCTGACCCGGATGGTGGCGATTGTCCCGGCGGTCATTGTCGCCGCCCTCTTCGGCGATCAGGGTGTCGGCGAACTGCTCATTTTGAGCCAGGTCATCCTCTCCCTTCAACTGAGTTTCGCCATTGTGCCGTTGATCAAGTTCACAGGAGACAAACGGATGATGGGGTCATTCGTCAATCCCGGCTGGCTCTCGGGGTTAGCCTGGGTGGTCGCCGGGATCATTATCTGTCTAAACGGGTTCTTACTATTCCAGACGTTTGTCGGGTGGCTGTCGTAAACCAATCGGTCTCAGGAAGATTCTATGTATAAGAATATTCTCATAACTCTGGACAACAGCCCGGTCGACCGGGCCGTGCTGACCCATATCCGACCGCTCGCCCGTTTGGCCCAGTCGAAGCTGACCTTGATTCATGTGGCTGACGGTTTCATGGCTCGGAACCAGCGCAATCTTGGGGAGTCCCCGGAAATGCAGCAGGACCGGGCTTACCTGCAGAAGTGTCAGGATGATTTGCGGAAGGACGGCTTCGATGCTACGGCCGTATTGGCCTGTGGCGACCCGGTGAAAGAGATTCTGGCTCTGGTTGACAAGGGAGGGTTCGATCTGATCGCCATGTCCGGCCACGGCCACCGTCTTCTGGCCGACTGGGTGCTGGGGAGTGTGTCGTCGGCCCTGCTTCACCGGGCCACAATCCCAATTCTGATGGTCCCGGCCATTGACTAAACCAGCTGGTCTTGGGTCAACTTTGAGGTTGTAAGACGGTCCATTACCTCTTGACACCGGGGTGGAAATCTTTATACTATCGGGCTCTCAGGAAGCTACTGCGACCCCATCGTCTAGTGGCCTAGGACATCGCCCTTTCACGGCGGTAACACGGGTTCGACTCCCGTTGGGGTCATTTTTTTTCCGGCTGCTGGCCGGTTTTTTTGTGCTGAAAATCCGGCTCCGCGCAATCGGCCACGCGGTTGTCGACGAACAAGGTAGCCATTGAAGGCTGAACCCACCGTTCCGGTGGGGTACTAGTGCCTTGAGTTCCCCGAGCAGATCAGGCAGCGTACCAAGGGTGTGGGCCGGGTCGAAGTTCGGGCACGGAATCGATCAAGTCCACTCGCGCCGCAAACTCGACATCGGCAAAAAAGCCGGTCCCGGCAAACTCCTGACCGCTAAAACTCCCCACCAACAATGAACGGATGTTCGCCCGGTTGACCAGATAAGCCCTCGCGCAGTCAGCCGCGGCCGGCGACTTGGGTAAATCAATTCCGGCCAGAATCGCTCCCGCCCCCAGATAATCCTCGACCGCCTCACGGTGGTCGCCGGTCTCACCCGACCGTTCCACTCGTTCGCCACAGGCGACTACGGTTACACCGGCCGAAAAGTCCGTCACAAGTTGGTTGATTCGGCGTGCCACCGCGCCGGCGTTGACCAGCGCTCCGGCGAAGACGTGTGGGGCACTTCTGGCGCAAAGTGTCGCCATGCCGCCGTTCGGGGAAAAAATCGCCACCCTGGTGTCCGGAGTGGCCTCGACATAGGTCAGCGGCGAAAGCGAGTACCGCCCCTTTTCTGGAACCTCTTTCCGCCGTACGGCCAGCTCGGCGCCGGTTTCGATGCTCACCTTCGCTGCATCATCGCGCGTGCCCGCCGGGTAGATCTTGGCCCCCTTAATCGTGGCGAATGCGACGAGCGTGGAGAAACTGAGCGTGTCGACCACGACGACAATCCGTCCTGCATTTGCGGCGAGTGCGGGCATTTTCATGTCCCCAGACCAGATCGCAATTGATGGCGACAGAATCAGTCATGCGACAAAGTAGGAAGGCAGGGGAGAGAACGCAACCAGGGGATTCTTTCCTGCGGCGACGACCGGCCTCGACGGAGTTTGTCCATGACGAAGTCGAAGGCTCAGCCCGACGTGAATCCTCCGTGCGTGGCGTACGTCCCGTGCGCCACGCCTGCGTTGCGTCAAGTCGTGCGCCGAGTCCGCGAGGCGTGTGACCTGACGCTTGAGAATAGGACGTCAGGATCACCCGCTAAGAAGCGGGGATCCTGTCCTACAAGACTTGCTGACATGTAGGTCTGCGGTGAGGGCAAGCAGCCTCTTTCGATTCCCTTGACATTTCCACCCTCATTGGCCTTTGTTTGATCGATGCTCAACATCGCCTTCGAGGTCACCTCACTCGCCGTCTCGCCCTACGGCGGCATCGCGCAGGTCTGCCATCACACTCTGCGGATGGCCGCCTCACACCCTGATCTGCGCCCTACCGCCCTCTATCGTCGCGGCGATCCGAACAACGTGAAAGTGCAAAACATCCCCGTCCAACAAACCGGCCTGTTGAGCCGCTTCCGGTCACCCCGTTACGATATTGTCCATGCCCTGTGCCATCGCCTCCCGTCCGTGCGAAGCGAGAAAGTCATCTACACCACGCACGATGTCTGGTCGCTCTATCCCGAATCCGTACCAGCCTGCGCCGTTCCAGAAGAAGCTGGAAGTGCGCATGCGCAACGATATCTTCCGTTCCGACCTGATTATCGCCGACAGCGAATGGACCCGCCGCAAATTGCTCGAACTTGATCTGGTCGCCCCCGACAAATGTGTGGCGATCCCGCTGGGGGTGAGTATCCCGTCGATTCCGACCGACGCCGACATCAGCGCACCGGTCCGACCGGTCTTGTCGCAGTCGTACGTGCTGTTTGTGGGGCGAATCGAAAACCGAAAGAATCTTGGGCATATTGTCGATGCCGTCATGCCGCTGAAAAATCTGTCGCTGGTGATCGTAGGGGAACCGGGGTTTGGGTACGACGATATCGCGGTGCGCGATTTGGCCCGTTTTCCGTCCGAGCGGCTTATCCGCTTTTCGCGTCTGGCGCAGGCCGACCTGACTGCGCTATACCAACACGCAACCGCGACCTTGTTGCCGTCGTGGGAGGAGGGGTTTGGCATGCCGGTGTTGGAGGCGATGGCGGCTGGCTCGCCGGTGATAACGTCGGACCGAAGCAGTTGTGCCGAGGTGGCCGGCGACGCGGGTGTGTTGGTGTCACCCGACGAACCCTCAGCGAGCACCGAGGCGCTCCGCCGCCTGCTCGATGATCAACCGTATCGCCACGCCCTGATCGCCGCCGGCACGCATCGCGCGCGCGAATTCACGTGGGAGAGGTATGGGGGAACGCTGACGCAGTTATATGCGAGGGTGGTGGCGGAGGGGTGAGGGGGCGTGATTATCGAAAGACCGTCTGGTCACACGCCTCGCAGACTCGGCGCAGGACCTGACGGAACGATGCCGCCCCAATGTCACCCCCGGCTTGACCGGGGGCCCATTCCCAAAATCTCTGGGTACAAGTCCGCCCAGTCGGGGTTGTTTTCATCAATGAGCTGCACTTTCCAGCTACGATTCCACTTCTTGAATCGCTTCTCGCGCTGAATAGCCTCGTACGCGTGCTCGATCATCTCGAAATATACAAGCGTATGGAGGCCCCACTTGCTGGTGAATCCGTCGGCCATGTTCTGCTTGTGCTGACCCACCCGCTTGATCAGGTCGTTGGTCATGCCGACATAGAGCGTGCCGTGACGGCGATTCGTCATGACGTAAACGTAGTACATCGCGTTACGATCCTGATGGGCCCCCGCTCAAGGCGGGGGTGACGTTTTGGGGGAGGCGGGGGTGACGTTTTGGGGGAGGCGGGGGTGACGTTTTGGGGAAGGCGGGGGTGACGTTGTGGGGAAGGCGGGGGTGACGTTGTGGGAAGGGCGAAGGTGCAATGGAAAGACATTTTCGGAATTACAGATCATACATTCCGCCGACAAGTTGAAGTCGAACGATACACCGAATGTATGGGTCAAAATATCACATTTTCAAATCACGCTGGTTCATTTTACTCTCTCCACTTCAACCACCCGCTAGCACACCTCAAAATCTGTTTCCGATAACCGCTCTACTCCGTACCCCACCGATTTACGGTGGGGTATCTTCAGTGGGCCAGGCTTTCAGATACCCCACCGCATAGACGGTGGGGTACGAATGGTGAACGGTGCTGGCGCACGGGACGTACGCCAGCCATTGAATGAACTGAAAGATCGCCACGGCGCGAAGCGAGCCTCGCGATGACTCTACTCGCCTATTTCCCTTAACAGCCTAAAACGCAACCACTTCCCCGCCCTTTCCATTCCCCCCTTGCCCCTCTCGGTCCCCTTTGCTACATTGCCCCAAAATTAGACGTTGTCGTTTAACCATATTTCAGAAAGCAGTCCGTCATGGGAATTTTTCACGTCCCGACACCCAAAAATGAACCGGTGCTCAACTACGCGCCCGGCAGTGTCGAGCGTCAGGGGATAGAAAAAGCGCTCGCCCAACTCAAAGCCACTCCGATCGATATCCCGATGATCATCGGCGGCAAAGAAATCCGCACCGGCGACAAAATCGAAATCCGCTCGCCCCACAACCATAAGCTGATTCTCGGTCACTATTATCAGGGCGGCCCCAAAGAAGCTCAGATGGCGATCGACGCCGCCGTCGAGGCGCAAAACGCCTGGGCCGCCATGCCGTGGGAACATCGCGCCGCCATCTTCCTCAAAGCGGCCGACCTGCTCGCCGGACCGTATCGCTATGTCATGAACGCCGCCGCCATGCTGGCGCATTCCAAGAATATTTTTCAGGCCGAAATCGACGCGGTCTGCGAACTGGCCGATTTCTGGCGGTTCAACGCCTTCTTCATGCAGGAAATCTACAAGGTTCAGCCCGACAGCAGTCCGCTTCTCTGGAACCGGATGGATCACCGTCCGCTCGAAGGGTACGTCTTCTGCGTGTCGCCGTTCAATTTCGTTTCGATCAACGGCAACCTGCCGACCGCGCCGGCCATGCTCGGCAACGTGGCGGTCTGGAAACCGGCGTCGACCGTCGCGTACACGTCGTACTTCATCATGAAGATTCTGCGCGAGGCGGGACTTCCTGCCGGCGTGATCAATCTGATCTTCGCGCGCGGCGGCTCGGTGAGCGACGTCGTGCTGAAAAACAAGATGCTGGCCGGAATTCATTTCACCGGCTCGACCGGCGTGTTCCAGTCGATGTGGAAGACGATCGGCGAGAATATCGCCGTCTACAAATCGTATCCGCGTATTGTCGGCGAGACTGGGGGCAAGGATTTCATCGTGGCGCATCCGAGCGCGGAGGTCGACGCATTAGCGACTGCGATCACGCGTGGCGCATTTGAATACCAGGGTCAGAAATGCAGTGCGGCGTCGCGCGCCTATCTGCCCAAGTCGCTCTGGCCGGCTCTGAAAGAGAAAATCGTGGCGCAGGTGTCGGCGATGAAGATGGGTGATCCGGAGGATTTCGGCAACTTCATCAATGCGGTGATCGACGAGAGCGCTTTCAAATCGATCACGGCGTATATCGATTACACCAAAACGCAGAAAGACGCCGAGATTCTGATCGGCGGCGAATACGACAAAACTAACGGCTTCTTCATCAAACCGACTGTTATCGTCACCAGCAATCCGCACTACAAAACGCTGGAAGAAGAGATCTTCGGCCCGGTGATGACGATGTTCATCTATGAAGACGACGAATTCGCCAAGACTCTGCACCTGTGCGATCAAACGTCACCCTACGCTTTGACCGGCGCGGTGTTTGCGACCGACCGGTCGGCGATTGCGCTGGCCGAGCGGACTTTGCGCAATGCGGCGGGAAATTTCTATATCAACGATAAGCCGACCGGCGCAGTAGTGGGGCAGCAGCCGTTTGGCGGCGGACGAGCCAGCGGCACCAACGACAAGGCGGGCGGCATTCAGAATATGCTGAGATGGACGTCGCCGCGGTCGATCAAGGAGAACTTCGTACCACCGAAGGATTTCCGGTATCCGTTTATGGGGTGAGGATGAAGAGCGATTGATTTCGGTGGCCGGCGTACGTCTCGTGCGCCGGCCATCTTCGTAGAGTCAGGTCCTGGGCAGTGCGACGTACCGCATCAATACTCATTGCGAGGAGCGTTTCCCAACGCGACGAAGCAATCTTAACACTTTCGTTTATCACGTACTTTCCCTGCTCGCTCCATTATCTCGTCGCAGTCATTGCGAGGCGCGTTTCGCGCCGTGGCAATCTCTCAGCTCTCTTCATCCCATGGCTGGCGTACGCCTCGTGCGCCAGCCTCGTCCTCCATCCGGACCCCACCGTCTACGCGGTGGGGTGTTTGCAGAGTCTCTACAGCATCACCGACGAGGTCACGGACCGGCTAATCCCTACCCTGGATTCCCGCTTTCGCGGGAATGACAAATGGGAGGGCGGGGATGACTTGTTTGGCGATTCGGTGAACATTGAGATCCTGAATCATAGGAATGATTCAGGATGACGAGGCGGGAGGATGATTCAGGATGACGAAGCGGGGAATGATTCACGATGACAAAGTGTCGACTGGCGTGCAAATAAGAAAGCCGCCGGGTGCAGGCCGGGCGGCTTTGTGTGTTCTGCAATGTGTGGCTCAGACCTTGTCCGCTTTGTCCATTTCCTCTTCGAACTTGGCCGCGACCTCGTCGAGTTCGCGCGCCAGACTGTCGGCCACCGGATTGGCGGCTATCGGTTGATCGATATTGATCGAGTTGTGTTCGGTCTGACTGTCGTGTTCTTCTGTCGGATGCGCGTGATCCGGTTCCTCAAGGACCTGCTCGTTGTTGATAGTCGTCACGCGACCCAGGGCATTTTCAGAGATCGGAATCGGCTGGGTGTCTTTGGCCCGCTTCTTGGTGCCATCGGCGCCTTGCGACTGTGCTACTTTGTTGTAGTTCTCCAGAGCGGCGGCCAGTTCGGGATCGACCGACGGATCATCCTCGCCCCGCAACGTCTTGGTAAGCGACTGGATTTCTTCCGTCGCCTGGTGGACGGCGGCAATGATATTGCCGGCGGCGTTGGCTTCCTCGAGTACCGGCGCATCGGACGTTGACGGCTGAGTGGCGACGGTCTCGCGCATGGCGCGGCGGACCTCGGTAGATTCGGTAATGTCGATGTTATCTTCGCGGCGATGCTCTCGTAATTGCGTCGTCATGGGCGTCGCCGACTCGCGAGCGATCTCGTTGACCAGTTCCATGTGCGACTGTATCATGCCGCGCAGTTTGGCGACATAGGATTTTCTGACCAGATCTAGATTCTGGAGGCGCTGTTCGATGTCATGCATGCGGTCGCTGCGCGAAGCCATCAGTTTCTCAGCTTCGGCTTTCGCCGCGGTGACAAGCTGCTCGGCCTCCTTGCGGGCGTTTGCCAACAGCATGTCGGCGTTGCGGCGGGAATCGATGGCCGCGCTCTTAATGGTGTCCTCGAATTGTTTGATGCCGGCGACCTGGATCCGCAGGGATTCCAGTTCCATGTTCAATTTGACATTTTCCTGCTTGACGGTTTCAAGCGCCCGAGCGACCTGCTCTTTGAAGGTATCGACGGCGTCCTTGTCGTAGCCGCGAAGGGAATTCGCGAACTCAAGATTACGGATATCGTTGGGTGTTAGCTCCATACGCGTCTCACTGGTTGCGGGCATAGACTCCCTGGTTTTCCGGCGCTCTGGCTGTGCAAACACTAATCAGCTCAATCGGCCGCTACCCTCTAGTTATCGAACAGGGGACGGGCAAAGTTAACCGCCAACTCCAAAAAAGATCGGTTCTTAGCGTGAATCGGGGAGTGTCAGACTTGCGGTTCGCGAGCGCCGAAAAGGGCGGTACCGAGACGGATCATGGTGGCGCCTTCCTGAATAGCCAGGTCAAAGTCGCCCGACATACCCATGGAAAGTTCGCTAAATTGCGGTCCGGCAATGTCCTGGCCGTGGAAGAGCAGGTGCCGGAGCATCCGGAAAGCATCCCGAATCCGATCGGCATTGTCAGTCAGGGGGCCGACGGTCATTAATCCAACCAGCCGGAGATGTGGGAGGGGGAAAATCTCGCGGATGAGGGCGACCGCCTCGGTCGGCTGGACACCGTGCTTTTGCGGCTCTTCTGAAGTGTTGACTTCGATGAGGCAGTCTATCGTCTTGTCTTGTTCAGCGGCGCGCTTGCTGATCTCTTCGGCCAGCTTGAGCGAATCGACCGAATGGATGACATCGAATAGCTGCACCGCCTTTTTCACCTTGTTGCTCTGCAGATGCCCGACCAGATGATACCGGCCGATGTGGCCGATCTGCGCGAACTTTTCTTCCGCTTCCTGCACGCGGCTTTCGCCGATATCGGGCAATCCCAAATTAACGGCGTCGGTGATGACGGTCGCGGGGTGAGTCTTGGTGATGGCGATGATGGTGACCGCGTCGCGGTTACGACGGGCCGTAACGCAGGCGTCGGTGATTTGACGTTCAATCTCGCAGAAGGTTCGCTGCTAAATCCGTTGGCATATATGGAGTATGATTGCCGGCGTACCGGCTGGCAAGCGGAATATGCTACCGGGGAGCGTCAGGGTGCGGAGGGTACTGGGCTGAAAGCGTGTTCCACTGGAGCCTGATGCTCATGGATTTCGATGGGTCAACGAGTGACGGAACAATGCTTTGGCGAATTCCGGACTGAATATCCCAATTAACTTCCAAGGGCAGGTGAAAAATCAGACCTGGTTTATCATCATATATAGTGGAATCGATTGTGGCGGTGAGGAAGCGGTGCGTTGAATCGCCGGAATTAAGCAGGGTGGTGGCGGTGATGCAACTATCGGCGCCATTCATGGAAAGTCGCAAGTTCAGCAAGTAGTTCTGTGCATCAAACACACCGGCAACAAACTGACCGTCAGCCGATTCGATTGCAGCGGCCGGCACCGTGCAGCCGCCCGACCATTTGATGGTGATCGAAGAATCTCCCGTGGTCATCGTGTGTGTGCCGGCGGCGGATATGTCGGCGCTTGTGGCCAGCGATCCAACGACGTCGACAGGTGGAAGAAGGGGAACGGTATGCGGTTCGTCGCGGTACGGATGCAGATCGGCGCGAAGGCGGATGTCTGAATCGATCGTGTACTTGAGAGTGCCGAGATCGGTATGGGTGTAGGTCATAGAGCCTTCCCACGCGGTGAGGTGAACAATGTTGCTTCGACGAATGGCGGGTGTTGCGCCGCCGTTTGAGCGGGGATCGATCTCGATGGCGACCGGGCCAACGGCGCCAAGGCCGGAGTCGGGCAGTTGCACGCGAATGAGACCCGGTTCCCACGACAACACCGGGAGCGATGTGTCATTCACGAGCAGGCGTCCTGCGGCGCCGGGATTGTCTCCGCAGAAGCCGGTCACTGACATGACGTCATGAGCGTCGATCGATAGCCGGCGGATGCTTGGTGTGAGCAGGCCGAAATCGCCGGGGCCGGCATCAACCTGAAATGTTGTCGTACCCGGAGTTTTGTCGCCGGGGGTGTATTGATGCAAAGCGCGTGAGACGAGATCCTGATAGATGTGCTGATAGTCGAAGGCACGTTGGGCCGGAGTTTCTTTTGGTTCGATTTCGTTGGCGCCGAGCAGGCGATCAAACAAGAATGAGGCGACGAAATTGGCGGCATCAGCACCGATCGGGCCGGTCCAACCGAAACACGCGGACGCTTTCTTTTCGAAAAGAATCTCCCGAAGGGACAAACCCTGCGGAGCGAGAATGCCGCCGGTGTTGATGAAGACCATCGCGTTGGGGGCGAAGTCATTCCAGTGGGCAATCACGAAATCGGTGGTGATGGCTAAGCGCAGCTGAGAAGTAAGGCGCGCGCGATCCATCACCTGCATGATCGCCAGGGAACCTGTTTCCAGCCCCGTGTGATAGACGGCAACGGTTGACTCCGTACAGAGTGTCGTGGTCTCCAGGGCAAAGGTCTCCCGACCATAGCGCAAGTGTGCGTGGCCGCCGTGAGTCATAAAATAGAAAACGCCATCGCCCCCCACGTGAAGCAGTCCGTCGACGGACGCATCGCGCGAAACAACGGTGTAGCCGTTGGCCTGGAGCATAGTCTCAATCGCCTCATTGCCGGGCCGAAAAGTGCTGTCGAGCGTGACCAGTGAGCGCACGGAGGTCGACCAGGGCAGGCCGGCGGGAGCAGTGTTTGTACGTTTCGCGATGGATGCCATTCCTGGCGGTGATGACACGCGCGGAGGCGTCGAGGCAGATGATATGAGCGTCGACATACCGCTGTCAGTGGAAGGCGCAAAATTGTCGACGGCGACATAAAGCGTGCCGTCGACGAACCTTCCCCATACGCTCTGTGTGGCCGTGTCGTACCCGGTCGCTTCGAATCGGGGGATGGTGGAAAGAAAATCGCGCAGGTCTTCACCAAAGTGGAGACTGTGACGCAGTAATGAGTCTGCGACCGGGGCAACGATACGGACGATCGCCAGCCGGGTCGAGTCGGTTACGACGCGTTCCATATCGCACGGCGAGGTCTCCGCAAAACTGATAAAGAGATTCTCGATCAGGGCCTGGAGATCGGCGATGTCAATCACGCCGTCGGCGCTGCCATCGACATTCCCCTCGGCCTCACAGCAGAGCGGGGTGAAGGTGAGGAAGAGGTGATCGACGAGGATGGTGAGGTCGGCGATGTCGGGAATGGACATCTCTTCACAATCGAGGTTGCCGGTGGCGCTTTCACAGCAGGATTGGGCATATGTACTCGTCGGCGCCGTGAGCCATAAAAGCGCATACACCAGCGCGAGCACGCATCTGCTGCGACAACTGAATCGGATCCGAACTCTGATCTGCGGCATACCATTCCCGGAGCATGCACACGCCTGGAGGATGGCATTAGACGTTTAGTCCCCGGCTTGAATGAGCGCAGGGTTGGTCACTTTGACCTAATAGAGACATATTAGCACATGAGCCGAACGGACGCAAGGGAAAGCAGCGGCGTCGAAGATTGAGCGCCACAATTCTGTTGACATCGCTTGTGAAAAAGATAACTTAGTTGGTGGTGTTTGCCGGGCGGCCGGTAAGAGATAGAAGATTTGGCATTTGATCATAGAGGAAGCAGATATGACCCCGGTTAGTCGACAGATTCTGGATGCTCTCACAGCGGGAATTAAGTCCGAGGTAGCGAGTTATGTCTTCTATGTCGCGGCGGCTAAGAAGAGTCAGTCGGCCGCGTTCAAGACCATACTGGAGAAGCTGGCGCATGAAGAGAAGGACCATTTTCACGTGCTGGAACGTCAGTACGATTCGCTGAACCGAAGTGAGAAGTGGATCAGTACGGCGGACATTCTCAAAATGCCCGGGCTGCCGGAGATCACGGAGGATATGTCGGCCGTGCATCGTGATTTGCTCAGCCAATTGGCGAAGACGACGACGGTGAAGCAGATTCTCGATCTTGCCTATCAGCTCGAGAAGGAAGCGCATGACCTGTTTGACGGTCAGGCGAAGATCATGGATCAGACCGAGGGGAAGAAGATGTTCGAGCAGTTGGCGAAATTCGAGGCGGGTCACATGCGCATGATATCGGAGATGATGACCAATTACGCCTGAGGTTTCATCTCAATCGGCGTTCATCAACGAGATAATGGTCGGTTGTCGGCTGCCGCAGGAAAATGCCATAGTGCGGTGGCTTTGCGGTGTTGATGTTTGCAGGTTATCCAAACGTAAATCACAAACGCGCTTTCATCTTTGCCACCGATGCTTTCACCATCGCTGTCAGGACCTCGAAATCAATGTCGGCGAGCCGATTGACGTACAGGCACCCTTTGCCGGTCTTGTGCTTGCCCAGCTTTTTGAGCCATTTGGCCTGATGCTGCAATCCACCCATCAGGTAGATGGAAATGGCCTGCTTGCGCGGTGAGAAGCCGACCATTGGCCAATCCAGTTCACGCCCGTCGGCGTAGGTATATTTATACTCGCCGAATCCGACGATACTCGGCCCCCACATTTTCGGTTTGGCGCGCGTGATCTTTTCCATCATGACGGCGATCTTCCGGCCGTCCTTGCGGCGGCCCTCATCGGTAATGGCGGCAAGAAATTTCGCGACACTGGCGGTCGTGGCTCTGGTTTTCAGTTCGGCCATAGCGGGCAATCCTCCTGTGTGTCGGGTGACATGGCGTTGCGGTAAATATACATTATGTGGGTCAATGATTGCAACACAGCCGGAAGACGATATCACCGACCACAGTCGGCAAAATAAGAGCGGCTCGCTTGCGCGAGCCGCTGCGTGCTATTTCAACTTGTCAGTTCGTCTTACTTCGTGGCCGGGGCTTCCGCCTTGACCGCGTGAACCTGGCTCATCAGGGCCTTGAAATCGCGTTCCTTGAAGTTCGCGTTTCCTTCAGCCTTATGGCAGTTCTTGCAGGTGGCTTCAGTCGGCATAACGAGGCCGGCTTCCAGAGCCATCTTTTTGTACTTGTCAGGTTCGGCTTTCCATTTGGCCGCTGACATGATAGTCGGCTTCTTGTACTCCGAGCCGGCGCCGTGGCAGGCTTCGCAAGTCACGCCGTTCACCGCAACGCCTTCGGCCGTCTTACCAGTAACGTGGCAGCCGACGCATTCGGCCTTGGCTTGTTCTTCGGGCTTCAGCGCGTCGAAGGCCTTGGCATGCTTGGTGGCAGACCACGCAGTGAATTCAGCCTTATGGCACATTTTGCATTTTTCCGGGCCAACGATGGTGGCCTTCGGCTTTTCCTGGGCGATGGCAATCGAGGCAAGAATCGCCGCCAAGGCCAGGATGATGAGAGAGAGTTTGGCAAGTCTCATGAACAACAACCTCCTAAGATGTCTTTGGTCCTTTATACACAAATGTAGTGTACAAATTCCGCAATAGCACTGGCGCAAATGAAAAAAATCACGAGGGGCTTTGTCAAGTTAATTGGGAACGGCGGTCAAAAAAAGCCGGAGGCGCGAACAAAATTATTGCTTGCAGGGGCAAAAAGAGGTACAATTCTTGACATTGTATGCACATACTGATTGTCACACAACATTTTCCGCCAGAACGCGGAGCGGTTCGGCGGCTATATGAATTTGCCCGTTTCTTCGTGCGGCAAGGCCATCAGGTGTCAGTACTCACGGCTATGCCGAACTACCCGGATGGCATAGTACCCGAGAAGTATCGTGGTAAGCTGTTCTATTACGAGGAGATGGAAGGGGTACGGGTATTCCGAAGCTGGGTCCTACCGGCCTCGAATCGTCACCCTACTCGGCGGATGATCGGATTCGCCGTGTTCTTTTTTACCGCCCTTCTGAACGCGTTTCGGATCAAAGGAAAAGTTGACCTGGTGCTGGCCTCCACGCCACCGGTGAATACGCCGGTGATCGGGTGGCTATTGAGCAAGTTCCGGGGTGCCCGGTTTGTCATTGAGATTCGCGATCTTCAGCCGGAATCAAGCGAGGATTTCGGCAATCTCAACAAGTCCGTCTTCACCCGTTCGCTCAAGTGGATGATGCATTCGCTCTACCGCAAGGCGGAGAAGATTGTTGCGGCCACCGACGGTATCGCCGACTATATCAGACAGCTTGGCATTGAACCGACGCGCGTGGAGACGATCAAATCCGGGTTTGCTCCGGAGTTTTCGACGGCGGATTACAACGGTATTCGCACCAAATTCGGGTGGCACGGCAAGTATCTTATCCTGTACGCCGGGACACTCGGCTGGGCGCACAAACTGGAGACGCTGGTTGAATCGGCGCGCCACCTGACTGATCGCCCGGATATCCTGTTCGTGTTTGTCGGCGAGGGTGAGAAGCGGGCGAAGCTTGAGCAGATGGTAGCGGAGTACGGTCTGGAAAATGTCCGCTTCGTTGGCTCACAGCCGCTGGAGACCATTCCTCACTTTTTGAAGGCCAGTGACGTTCTCATAGAGAGTCTTCGCGAAGTGCCCATAACGCGCGGTACGTTTCCCTGTAAGTTGTTTGAGTACATGGCTTCCGGCCGCCCGATTCTGTTTGGATCGCGCGACGGTGAAGCGGTACGGGAACTTGAGCGGGCGGGCGGTGCGCTGGCGTTTGCAACCGATAATCCGCGCCACTTAACGGAGCTGATTCTCGACTTGAAATCGGGCAAGATCGACGGTGACAGTCTGGGGAAATCGTATCATACGCACGCGACCCGGTATCATCACCGGGAGATGTGGGCGTCGCAGTATCTGGAATTTCTGGAAAAATCCTGACATCGCCTCTACTTTGGTACATGCATCGTGACCGCGATGTCGGCACACGACGGGAGTATTCTTATGTCGTCCAAGACCGCCGCGACCGCCCAGAGCGGTGACATAACGATCGATCGGCTGCCCGACCTGATGGTGGGGGCTCACACGGTCGTGCCGACCATGCACGGACCGAAGACGTATGTCAATTTCGATAACGCCGCGTCGACGCCGACCTTTGCACCGATCTCCGATGCGGTGTCGTCGTTTCTGAAATGGTATTCCAATGTACATCGCGGCACGGGTTTCAAATCGCAGCTTTCGAGTTGGGCGTACGAAGAGTCGCGCGACCTGGTGGCGAAGTTTGTCGGGGCCGATCTGCATCAGCAAGTGGTCATCTTCACGAAAAACACCACCGACGCCATCAACAAGCTGGCCAATCGGCTGCGCCCGGGGCGGGAGAGCATCATCCTGACGACGCTCATGGAACATCATTCCAATGAACTTCCCTGGCGGCGAGTGGGACGGGTCGAGCATGTCGGGTTGAACGCTGACGGGACGATCAGCCGCGAGGATTTTCAGGCGAAGATCGCCAAGTTCGGTTCACGCATCAAAGTGGTGGCGATCACGGGTGCGTCGAATGTGACCGGGTACATCAACGATCTTGATTACTTTGCCGAACACACCCACAAGCTGGGAGCGCGGTTTGTGGTCGACGGGGCGCAACTGGTGCCGCACCGTCCCATCGACATGAAGCCGCACGATCCATTGCATCGCATCGATTTTCTCGTTTTCTCCGCGCACAAGATGTACGCGCCGTTTGGCGTCGGGGTGCTGGTGGGTGACAAGCGGATATTCGAAATCGGCGAACCGGATACAGTCGGCGGCGGGGTGGTCGATATCGTAACGATTGAAGAAGCGTACTGGACTGATCTTCCGGATAAGGAAGAAGCCGGCACGCCCGACATCGTGGGGGTAGTGGCGCTGGGGAAGGCGATCCTGATGTTTCAGGCGCTGGGGTGGAAACAGATAATCGAGCATGAGCGCGAGCTGACAGCGCATGCATTGGAGCAATTGCGGAAGATCCCCGAGGTTACGGTTTACGGAGAAACCGATCCGGCGCAGGCGATCAACCGGCTGGGGGTGATTTCGATGAACGTGGGCAATCTGCCACACTCGCTGGTGGCGGCGATTCTCGGGTACGAGGGAGCCATTGGGGTGCGATCGGGTTGTTTCTGTGCCCACACGTACATTCGTAATTTATTGAATCTGACGGACGATGAGGCCAAGCGACTGGAGCTGGAGATTCTCGCCCGCGACCGTTCGCACGTGCCGGGGGCGATCCGGATGTCGTTCGGGTTGTACAACACGACGGCGGAGATTGACACGTTTGTGGCGATGATTCGGAAGATTGTCGCGGGTGATTTTAGCCAGACGTACGTGCAGGACACGGAGAGCGGCGAGTTTACACCGCAGGGGTTCAGGTATTCCTTCGAAGAGTATTTCCACCTGTAGGCTCAGTCGCCGGGCGGAATGGAATCATCGTCGGGCCGGAAATCCCCCGTCTCGTCGATACGGACCGGATAGCCGCCCAATTGTTTGGGCACCTGCGCTTCAAGATCAGTCGTTTTTTCCACGACCAGCACGGCGATACACGGCTTGCCGGCGGAGTCGCCGACGCCCACACCGACTACTCCCGGAAATGACATAAGGCTGTCCGTGAACTCGGTCATCACCTGTTCGATGGGCAGTTTGACGGTAAGGCTGTTGGCTTCGGTTTGTTCGGTCGATGATTTCGGGGCCGGTTCTTCCTTCGAACACCCCAGCGTCGCAATCCCCATCGCCAATCCAATGGCGGCAAAATAACGGACCATGCTCACCCTTCCTTGCGTCGTTGGTCGTCCAGAAATATCGCCGACGGAAAGTTGAATAGCTACAAGAAAAAAACGGAGCGGACAGAGTCGCACTTTTGGCGTCTTTATGAATTGTCATCCTAAACCTCCACCATCTCGTTATCCTGAACCTCCACCATGTCGTCATCCTGAATCATTCCGATGATTCAGGATCTCGGTTCCGTAGCCCACCTATCAGGTGGGTTTTTCTTTCTCCGGTTTTCCCTTTGCATAGTCCTCTGAACTGGAGCCGTCGGCGACGAGACTCGTGGCAATCTCAGTCCATCGAACATCGTGAGGGGAAAGCCAGAGAAATAGAACCCATCCGTTGGATGGGGTACGGAGTCCACGCCTGAAAACTAATCTAGAAATCTCCATCATATTATGTCACAAGGTAATGGCGGAGATGCGCCTTGCGTACAGGGTTCACATCGGCACATCTACTGACAGATTCTGTCAGTGATCGACCGGGCTGTCCACAAAATATCACTTGACAAGAGAGTGGGCACGCATTAGATGATGTAGTGGTCATCGTCTTCGCGACGATGGGGAGGTTTCATGACATCAAAGTGGCGAAAGCTATCACGGACCGCGATCCCGCTCTGTTGGGTGGTGGTCGCCGTCTGGTTGGCGGGGTGTGATGACCCGATCGGGCCGAATCCTAAACCGGTATCGTACGACTTCTATGGGTTAGATGGGTTAAGCAGTCGTCGAGTGCTTCGCCTCGCACCCTCCACCTGCGCGATAGATACGGTGAGCGATAGCCTGCCTGCGTCGCTTCGCTCGAATGTCTCTGCCGATGGCCGCTTTCTGTATGTGTCCCTGGGTGATTCGTTGATGGTGTTCACGACCGAGTCGGGGCAGTTTGTCCGCACTCTGCATAATCCGACTCAGGAAACCGCAAGTTCACCCAATGGAAAGCTACTTGCGTTGCTCAATCGGAGCTTGCTCGGATTGACGATCATGAGTCTTCCCAGCTATTGCGTGCGGTTCTCTGATGATACGCTGAATGTGTCTGCCGGCATATTCTCCAGCGATAGCAGAACGTTCTACTGCTTAATCTGGGGGACACCTCATAACGAAATCATGTGCGCAACTATCGGGCGGACCATTCATGTAGAGCGAAAGACCATCCCGGCGATGCCCGGCGCACTTACACGAATCGTACCATCCCGCGATGAAAAACTCTGGTACTTGTACTCATGTTGGAATTCCTTCGGTTATTCTTTTGGAGTTTATGACGTTGCGGCTGACTCGCTGATTTATCGGCAGGACTTAACCCCCGGCCCAGGTGGCATTGTAGTTGCACCGGATAGCAAGACGGTGTTTTTCACCAACGAGGGAAGCATGATCAGTGATCTGGCGCCCTCGGCCTTTTACATCTATGACGTGCCATCCAATTCCGTCAGCGAAGTCAGCACTTTGGGCCTTGCCGGTGGGCCGGAGGATCCGTTGAAGTATCAGATGCCGATCGGCTCGATGGCAATTACGCCGGATGGCAAGACGCTAGTAGGGGTACGGTCGATCATTGGCAACGATCTTGTTGTTTTCGACGTGCGTAGCCGGACGATTACCGGCTACTGCAACTTCAATGTGCAGGCTCTCTTTTACGATATCACGTGTCAGGCGGGAAGGTAGTTCTTCAACAAAGGAGGAGTTATGCAGAGGCGCGTCATTGCATGTGCACTGATGACGCTGCTCGTGCTGGTGGCATCTCCATCGGCACAAGCGGAGTATTACTACGGCGGGAGCGGGCAGATCAATCTGCGGGTCGACACAGCTAAGGTTTGTCTCAAGTTTGATACCGAAGTTCCGCAGGAGTGGGTGATCGAATCCGTGCCGCGACTTGATTCCATAATTGCGGACGGGGACGCGTTGGATGGCTTCGTGTCCGTAGCTATCGCACCGGGGGGTGGTTTGTATGAATTTCTGGACACCTTGAATCGCACGAGCGGCATTGAGGTCGCTGAACCATACTACTACATCAATGATTCACTGCCCGCACCGGTCGGAGATGAACTTGTCATAGCGTTCGAAGCGAATATTTCGCGCGACAGTCTCTCTTCGATCCTCCACATATATGGAGCAGACACCGTGCGCGAACTCGAGTACCTGCCAAACGTATTCGTGGCTCGCAACCTGAATCCGCAGACGCGACGCCTATTGACCCTAGCTAATGATCTTCACGCCTTGCCCGGAATACGCTATTCGCACCCGATATTTGGTTTGAGGCCAGTCTTGTGTTCTTACAAGCTATTTGATCACTATCAGAGCCACCAGTGGCATGTCAAGAAAGTGATCGGGCAATTCAATTCGCAGACTGTATGGGATTTTAGCGGGGTACTTGATACTATTGTTGTGGCAGTGATAGATGAGGGAGTTACTATTCACGAGGACCTTCCACAAGTAAGAATCCTCAACGGTCGAGACTTCTCCGTCACTCCTTATGACACCAATCCCGCACCGGGGCCATGGAGAAACCATGGGATGGCGTGCTCAGGTATTATTGCAGCAAGTCATACTACTGACAGTTTGGCTGGACTAGGGGTAACTTCAGGAGTCATTTCAATGTCACCCGCCATCAAGATACTTCCCGTGAAAATATTTGGGGATGACGGACAGGGAGTGACTCACGACCATGTCGCCAGTGCGATTGCCTGGGCATATGAGAACGGCGCTGATATTCTCTCGAATAGTTGGGCCTACATAACCGGTGATGATCTGTACGCAGATGTCGATGATGCGCTCGACCGGGCTGCATTGTTCGGACGCGACGGAAAGGGTTGTCCCATTATCTTCGCGAGCGGCAATTTTGAGGCTTCTTTCATCTGCTATCCATCGTTCAGACTAAGTTGCTACGCCGTAGGTGCACTCACTTCAAGCGATACGCGTTGGTACTATAGTCAATACGGGATGAATCTGGATATCATGGCGCCCAGCGGTATGGCCGGGCATTATGGCGACGTGTGGACTCTCGATCAGATGGACTCGCTCGGATATAACCCGACATACCCGCGAACATGGAACTGCGACTCCCCTAATGACATCAACTACGATTGCCTGTTTGGGGGCACTTCTGCCGCCTGCCCAGTCGTAGCGGGCGCCGCCGCTCTGATACTTTCCCGATCCGAGAGTTTATCTCGAACAGAGGTATGCGATATTCTTGATCACTCGGCGGTTCCGCTGGGGACAGGTTCGCCCAACTTGGAGTACGGTCACGGCCGCGTCGACGCCTTTCGGGCTGTCCTCTCGATTGCACGCGGCGATGCCGACAACAGCGGAGGCATTGACATCAACGACCTCACCCGGTTGATAGACTACATGTTCATCTCTTTTGAGCCGCCTTTCCCGACGCCACTCCTTGGCGACTGCAACTGCGACGGGCAGGTTGAGGCCTCTGGGGACCTTACGTATATGGTGAATTTCCTGTTTCTCGAAGGACCGCCGCCGGTGATTCCTTGTTTTCACTTCGAGGTACCATGAGCCGACACTTGCGTGCCACATATGACAATCGGTAATCGTCATCAACGGGAAGAATGGAACTGCGAGATCGCCACGGCGCGAAGCGCGCCTCGCGATGGCAGGCACGCGGGTTTGCCGAACACTGAGATCCTGAACTTTTTAGAAAAGGTTCAGGATGACGCAAGAAGGGTGCGGATAGCGACTGAGACTGCCGGCAGCGACCGAGATTACTGGCAGCCGATACCCAAAGGTCCAAACGTGATGAACAAGTTATTGATAAGCGCAGTCAGGTCGCCGATATCCACCTGGCAGTCACCGGTCATGTCGGCGACCAACGGGGGATTGATCGGTTCAAAGGTGATGAACAGATTGTTGATGAGCACGGTCAGGTCACCGATGTCGGTGCCGTGCGAGTGATCAACATCACCAAGCTGCCAGGTCCAGAAGTTCTTGACGGCCGCCTGAGTGGATAGCCCGGACTTGTCGTACGCGGTAACACGCCACCAGTATTGCGTTCCAAAAGCCAGCGAATCGGCGACCTCGTGTGAGGTGATCAGCAGCGAGTCGACAGTGGTCGGTGTCGTCAGGCCGCTGTTGTCGTCGATCTCCAACCGGTAGCGCACGGTATCACCCGGATCGGTATCGGTGGCGGTCGACCAACTGAACGTCGGCTTGAGATCGAAGACCGGCAGATTCGACGGCTCGGGCGGCGTGGTCAGCGTGAAAGCCGACGGCGCCTGTGACGAGGCATTCAGGACGAATTTTTCGAGGGTCGACCAGGACGAATACTCGGTTCCGTCGTACGCACGTACACGCCACCAGTAGACATTGTCATCGGGGAGGGCCGGTATAATGATCCATCCGGTGGTGGAAGGCGTTTCGGATACGTCACTCGACGAGCGCAGGAGCGAAGTTCCCGCGCTGTCGGCGTAGACCTGGAATTGGTATGCCAGTCCGTCGCTCTCGGCGTCGGCAGCATTGGTGGTGGTCAGGTTTCCGGTGGCGCTAATGGCACCGTTGACCGGATCGAGCGGCGCGGCCGCACCCGGGGCGGAGTTGAGTCTCATGGCAAAGACAAACCAGGTAGTCCAGTCACTGCCGTCATGAGCGCGGACGCGGACGTAGTAGGTTTGCCCGTCGGCAAGCGGCGCGCCACCGTATGCGACGCTGGAGTCTCCGGTTGGAACGGTCGCCGGATCCCACATTTCGGCGGTCGACCATTCGTTATCGGTGCCGACCTCCAGTTCGTATTGCTGGGGCGTGATGCCGAGCCAGTGGACGTAGCTCCATTGCAGAGTCGGTGAGTTGGTCACGACATGGTTGATGTCGCCTTCGCCCTGCACGCGGAGATAGGAAATTGCTGGCACGACGGGTGAGCCCTGATAGAAGTTGAGCGCCCGCATGAGCAGGCTATCGCGCGGCGCCCACCCCTGAGCGATGAGACCGTCATTGGTCGATTCGATCGGGACAGTCAGGAAGAGGGTGCGATAGGTGCCCAGATAGCTGACGCCGATGTAGCCGTAGACGGTGCCGCCCATCTCGCCTTGGCCGTAGAATTCAAACTGTCCGCCATTAATCGTATCCAGCAGAGCCCCCATATAGTAGACCGGTTCACTGCTGCCGAACTGGATCTTGAGTCCGTCGCCAATGGAACTGCCGGTGACACCATGGTATTCCTGCGCGAATTCGTCAACCGGGATGTGTCCGTCGACAGTGCAATGCAGGTAGTTGGTCAGGAAGGACGGATCGAGTGTGTTTAATTGATCGGCGCCGGTATTGCTGCTGAGCAACAGGCTGCCGCCGGCGTCGAGGTGGGCTTTCATCGCCGTGACATCGGCGACAGTCAGCACACCGCCGTAGTCGCCGCCATCCTGCGAACTTGGTCCCGTATACCAAACCACCGACAGGTACTGGAACATGGTCGACGGTGTAGGCGAGCCCTGCGTCAGCTTGGTCCAGACGACATAGGGGAAGCCAAGGCGGTCGAGGGCGTCCTTAATTCGCTTCTCATACCCGACCCCGCTGCGCAACTGGCCATTGTCGTCGTCGACGACCAGAATCTGCGGCGCGCCGAAAGATCGTGCAAAGGTGAAAGTGTGCGAGAAGGTGGAGTCATTGCCGGGCGAGATGGTCGAATCGATCGACACTTGCAAGGTGAAGTTGACTTTGCGTGACTGGAAATTGGCCGGAATTTGAATCTGCATCGGTGTGGCCAGCGTGACGTTGGTGTTGCTGGTTAATACGGCCGATGACAAGCCGTCGTTGTTGAGTATGGTCAGGTTCGGATTGTCGCACGACAGGTGCATGCGCGCCATGCCGACGGACAGCATGGTGTTTCGAATGCGGCAATTGAACGTGACGGTTTCACCCTGTTCGTAGAGGCCGTCGTTGTCGCCGCCGGCGGCGTCGGAAATCGCAATCGAGTCGCTGCCGAAAAATTCGACATATGGGCGCGACCAGCGGATATCCATGTCAGCGTACATGAGCGAGTCGGAATTGGAAATGTTCCAGACGCCGACCTGGGTGACCGCGCCGGCGATGTTGGTGCGGGAATTGGGGACAGTCCGATCGTTGAAATTGCGCTTATTCGCCGAGCCCGGCCAGGGGTCTCCGACGTCACTACCGCCCACCTGTTCCAGGCTGAACATGCCGTCTGCCTGCTCAAGTCCGACATGCAGCCGGTCGGGATTGTCGTTGGTGCCAACCGAATTGTCTATGTGGTAGATCATGAGGCCGTGCCACGGGATGTAGGCGTCAAAACCAACCTTGCGCCGGTTCTCGATCAGCCAGTATTGCGACGTGCTGACCGTGGTATTCCGCAAGCCATACACCACGGGATTGTATTGAATCGCCGGAACTTCGACCTGTTTCTGGTTGGCGCTCAGCCAGGTGATGCTGGCGAGGCCGAGTTGGGTCTTGCACCAGGCGTCTAAATGGGCCGGGTGACGGCCATTGTCGTTCCAGCTTCCGCCGGCCATCAAAGACCAGTCACCCAGTCCGTCGTTATTCGGGCTGTTGGTCTCGTTGATATCGTACAGATCGGGCAATCCCATGACGTGTCCCCACTCATGGCAGTAAACGCCCACAGTCGACAGTCCGCTTCCGTACTCTTCCGGGTTCAGGGTATAAGATGCGACCAGCATGCCGTCGGGGAGGCCGGCTCCTTGCGGGTTCGATTTGTGCGACCAGATGCCATAGGCGCCCGTTTCGGCGCCCGGTCCAGCGTGAATGATGATCACCCCTTCGACCGTTTCGTCATCGTCATTGTCGTATTGCGTGAAGTCCACGCCGCCGGCATCGGCGGCGAGAATCGCCTGGCCGGCCAGAGTCGAACCCATCGTCAAGCCGTCGTTCGTACCGACATAGTACGAGTAGTTCTGCGGCATGGTGTACCAGCCCACGGACGTACCCTGGATCAGAATTCGCTGATACGAAGTCTCCCAGTAGAAATCAGTCATAGAGCCGGTCGGCACGGTGGCGACGGAGAAGAGAAGGGAGTCGAATTTTGCAGTCGTGCCCACCGCGTTCATGGTAAGGGTGCCGCCGCCCGGAATGGCGTAGGTTGATTGGTCGTACTTGCAGTCGGGGAAATCGACCAGAATGACCAGCACTTTCAAGGTATCAACCGCGTTGGCATCGAGAGCGGTGCGGGTGCTGACTCGTCCTTCGGGGAAGGGGGTATTCTCATTTGGTTGGCATCCGCCAGCGGCCTTAAAGTCGGTCCAGTTCTGAATCTGCTTGTCGTAGGTGCCCTCAGCTTTCCAGCGCTCGCGCGCCTCATCGGTCGGGGCAACGGCCAGCAGGCTGACCGCCAGTAGGACAGACAGGGCCAGCGTCAAAATGGTAATGCGTGCGTACGGTATCATAGTGTATCCATTCCAGAAGTTACGGCGTCAATATATTCGTATGTCGGAAAATTCGGACTGTTGACCACTCGCGGGCGGGACTTTCCCGGCCGCCGTCGTGGTCGGCACGCTTGGCAAAATCATGGTGCTCTTAGCTTTCGCCGGCGGTTGCTGAGGTAACCGTTGGATCAGCAGTATGGTATGCCATAAAGTACGCATTTTGGCGGTTTTGTCAATCGAAGATCCGCCGAGTGATAGACAAGCGGGTTCGAACACTTTCTCCTTGGCAATGACGCTCGGGCAGCTGGGACCGGGAAGAGTCGGTCTTGAAGTAACCGGTTTCACTGAGTATATTCATAGCCAAGTATACTTTTGGCGAAAGGTCCACAGGCGACTTCGTGCGGGTTCCTCTAGTTTTCCTTCTTGGGACGCTCCTCCTCCTGACATGGCGCCCGGGGTCGGCTGTCGGGCAGACGACGGACACTGTTCCCTCCAAGCTCATCCAGCAGCGAATACCCTCGGTGCGCGCGGCGGCGCAGGCCGATATTGCCACTAACGAAACCGCCCACAATCAGGGGAACATACAGCTCTCGGTCAGCAACAGCGGTCGCTTTGGTTTGCCGTACAGCTGGGACATTTTTGGTCAGGCGATGCCGGTGATCGATCCGTTGAGTAATGACCCGATCCAGCGATGCACGTATCCCGCCAACAGCGGTCATGTATTCCTGTTGGATTCATACATGTGGATCGGGGCAATAGCGGGTTATGATACGCTGAATTGTATGTTCGACTGGCAGCCTTTGTTTTACGGTGTTCAGCCTTTCCGCTATTCGAGTGCCGAGCGAGCGCGGACGGGCATTTATTCGTCGACGGCTCGTTCGGATCTAGACATTCGATGCGAATATCTTGATACCGTGCTCACGCCGTTTCATACGCCGATCGGGCTTCGGATTTACCAACGATCGATGGCGTGGGCCGGCAAGGGGTCAGATGATTTCGTCCTGGTCGAATGCCAGTTGGAGAATGTGACCGACCATCCCTTGAACGACATTTACGTCGGTCTCAGTTTCAACAATCCGGTCATCCATATCACCGAGTTGGGTGAGCTGGATCTGGAATTCGATAAGTTCTACACCGGCTACCTGCCCACCTATCCGCGAGCCAACTGTCTGTCAGAGGATACGATTAATCTGGCCTACGCGATGGTGGCGGATCCGCGGCCGACGGTAAAGCGCTGGTCGAAATACTCCGCGCGGGCGGCGGCCGGTTTTCGATTCATTGCGGCCCCGGTGGAGAAAATGACGCCGAACTATAATTGGGAGGCCTGGTTGCCGGGGTACATGTACTACAGCCCCCGCAAGCGGGCGACGCCGGAGGATCCATACCGACAGTTTCACGAGTACGGTCCGGAGACGGCGGGCGAACTTTACTATTTTCTCAGCCATCCGGAGATCGACTACGATCAGATATTTGCGGCCAAGGATCGGTACGTTGACGGCTGGTTTCCGCCGCCGCCGGAGGCCGACCGGCTCGCGTCGGGATATCCGGCGACGGCCACCACGTCGCTGGGCGGATTTGATCTTCCCCCCGGCGCGAAGGGGACCATCATTTATGCCATCGTTGCCGGTGACAGTGTGATCATCGATCCGATGTTGTATAGTCGATTCAATCCGCAGCAGCCGGACTGGTTGTACAGTCGGTACGATTTTTCCCATCTGGCCGCCAACGCCGTGTGGGCAGGTCGGGTGTATGACAATCCCGGGTATGATACGGACGGTGATGGGTACTCCGGCACCTTCGAGTTGTGCAACGGCGACACGGTCTGGGTACGTGGTGACGGCGTGCCGGACTGGCGGGCCGATGGCCCACCGTCGCCGCCCGATATGCGCGTGATTCCATCGCTGGAGCAACTGGCGATTCGCTGGAACGGGTTTCGTTCGGAGACGTCCATCGATCCGCTTACGCGCGTACGAGATTTCGAAGGGTACAATGTTTTTCTCGGACTCGATGAGCGGCCGTCGAGTTTTTCGCTGCTGACGTCCTTCGATCGTGAAGACTGGGTGCGCTATCGGCTGACCGGAGCGCCGGACGGAAGCTGGGACTGGCGGCCGACCAACGATCCGTATTCACTGGCGCAATTGCGAGAGTACTATCTCGATCCGGACTTTGACCCGAGCCTTTACGACCGGGAACACCCACTGGTCATCAACGGCGAATATCTCTGCTTTCTGCCGCAGGGGAACAACGCCCCTCTGGCCCCGGACAAAGTGCACAAAGTCTACCCCGACGCGGTCAAACCGAGCGACGACACGCTGCAATGGACGGATGATGACGTGATTGTGGTGAACGGCAAACGACTGGCCAAATATTATGAGTACGAATACATCATCGACAAGCTTTTGCCGACCGTTCAATACTGGGCAGCCGTGACCGCCTTTGATTTCGGCTTTGCCACGGCGGGTATCACCGCGCAAGAGAGCCGCCTTCAGGAGACGATCACGTCGGCGTGGGCGATACCGTCAAGTGCGGAGGTCGCCGGGGAAAAGGCGTCGGTGTATGTCTGGCCCAACCCGTATCGGTACGACGGTGACTACGAACTGAAGGGGTACGAGAATCACGACCAGTCATTGTATATCGACCGGGGGCGGCGGATTCATTTCGGCAATTTGCCGGCGCGATGCAAGATTTCGATACTCAGTCTCGACGGCGACCTGGTGCGGGAGATCATTCACGAGTACGCGCCGGATGATCCCAATTCGACACACGATGCCTGGGATCTGATCACGAAGAATTACCAGTTAGCGGTGTCGGGGATCTATTACTGGGTGGTTGAATCGGCCACGGGCAACCAGACCGGCAAATTGGTGGTGATTCAATAGTGCACTGAGTCCAAGTGCCGGGACTGCAAATTCGCTTTTCCGACCGGACAGTCATGTCTATCTTGAGCGTATTCTATGACAACGGTGAAGGCCTCGCTTTTCATACTCTATGTTCGCGATCAGCAGGTCAGTGCTGATTTTTACCGCGCGGTGCTGGCGGCCGAGCCGACGCTTCATGTGCCCGGGATGACCGAATTTGCGCTGACTGACAACTCGACACTCGGTTTGATGCCCAGTTCCGGCATCAAAAAGCTGTTGGGCGACAAGCTGCCGGATCCGGAGCGGGCGGAGGGAATTCCGCGCGCGGAGCTGTATCTGACGGTTGACGATCCGCAGGCGTATGTGACACGGGCGTTGAATGCGGGCGCCACTGAGTTGAGCCCGCTGCAATTGCGCGGCTGGGGCGATAACGCGGCGTACGTGATGGATCCCGACTGTCACGTGGTGGCGTTTGCAAGCCGAGGGTAAGGTGAAGGGGGCTTGGAAGGAGCGTGTGTATGGCACCGGAGAAGAAATGGTTCAATGATTTCTTTGAGGACTTTCATGACGTCCTGGAACTGCAGAGCGCTCGCAAGGCAAGTGCCGAGGCGCGCTACATCATGGCGAAGCTGCGGCTCAAGAAGGGGATGAGTTTCCTCGACTGTCCCTGCGGCATTGGCCGCATTTCCATCCCGCTGGCAAAGCTGGGGATCCGGGTGACCGGCGTTGATCTCACCTCGTCGTACCTGGAACGACTCAACGCCAAAGCGGCGAAAGCCGGAGTGCGCATTGCCACGCAGAGGGGCGACATGCGCCGCCTTGCTTTCGCCAATCGCTTCGACGGTGCGGCGAATCTCGGAACCTCGCTGGGTTATTTCGAACGCGAGGCCGACAATGTGCTGGTTTTGAAACGACTCTACGCCGCACTGAAGCCGGGTGGCAGGCTCATGGTGCAAATCGTCAATCGCGACTGGATTCTGAAACACTACACGACGAGAGACTGGGAACGGCACGGGGATCTTCTGCTGCTGCATTCAAGGCAATTCGATTACCGCACCTCGCGCAATCACGGGCCATGGACGTTCATCAAGAAAGATGGCCGCGAGGTGACGCATGAGGTGTCCCTGCGGATGTACTCATTCCACGAACTGGCCGGCATGTTCGAGCAGGTTGGGTTTGAGGAGATCGAGGGGTTTGGCTCGGTCAAAGAAGAACCGATCGACACCAATTGCCTGTGGATGTGGCTAATCGGCCGGAAACCGAAATGAGCGGATGATCAGGTATGCGCCAGCCCATACAAGTCATGGTCTTCGTCTATCGAATCAACGAGCGGGGGATCGAGTATCTGCTGTTGCATCGCAATTCGGGCAAGGACTGTTTCTGGCAGGGTGTCTCCGGCGGCGTAGAAGGGGGAGAGACGCCAATCGCGGCGGCCAATCGGGAACTGAGCGAGGAAACGGGCGTCCGAGGCGTGTCGGTCGTCGATGTCGAATACTCGTACTCTTTTCCGCTTGATGACGATTTCCGCGACAGGTATCACTGGGATGTTAAGGAAATTGTCGAGCGCGTCTACATGGCCGAGGTACGGCCGGAATCGGCGATCACGATCGACCCGCGCGAGCATGACGATTACCGCTGGTGCTCGCTGGGCGAGGCGATTGACATGCTCTACTGGCCGGAGAACAAAGAAGCTTTGCGCCACGTGAATCGGTTTATTACCATGCGGCGCGCGGGCGGGGGAGCATAGACCTTTGATGAGAGAGAAGCGAGCGTGAGCATCGAGGAAAAGCAGGCCCGGGAACTGGCTTTCTGGCGTAACTCGCCGGCGGAGAAGCCGACGTCTGAGTCGGTGGAGAACGTCATATCCAAAGTTGCCGATGCGGAGATCCTGCTCGACTGCCTTCGTCGATACGCCTCAGAACTTCGCCTGACGGGCCGGATTCTGGAGCTGGGCGCAGGTCAAGGGTGGGCGTCGTGTTTCGTGAAACGCCTTCACCCCGACGCGATTGTCGTGGCCACCGATATCAGCCCGGACGCGGTAGCCTCGGTGAATAAATGGGAACATATCTGGAAAGTGAAGATCGACCGGGCTTATGCCGCGAAGGGGTATGCCACTGAAGAGGCCGATGCGTCGGTTGATCTGATCTTCTGTTATGCGGCGGCACACCATTTTGTGGCGCACGCCCAGACATTGCGCGAGATGGCCCGCATCCTGAAGCCGACCGGCGCGGCCTGCTGGTTTTATGAACCGACGTCTCCTAAGGTGCTGTATCCGCTGGCCTATCGACGGGTGATAAAGAAGCGATCGTCGGTACCCGAGGATGTGCTGGTACCGGGTGACATCGTCCGCATGGCGCGCCAGGCCGGTTTGAACTGCCGGGTGGATTACTATCCGTCGCTGGTGAAGCGGGGGCCGGTGGAGACAGTGTATTATTTTGTGCTTCGCCGCCTGACGTTCTTGCAGCGGATGCTTCCTTGCACGGCGAATTTCATTTTCACGAAGGACCAATCGTCAGGCTCGCAGGGAGCCTGACTTACAAGCCGGCGCACGAGACGTACGCCGGCCACGGCAAACGCCGAACATGATTGGTGGGCGGAGTGCATTCCGTGCGTGGCGTACGTCCCGTGCGCCACGAGCGCATCTTCCTCCCCCTCCCCTCTGGGAGAGGGTTGGGGTGAGGGCCGGTGAGGCGCATAGTTCCCGTGCCCCACCATTTACTGGTGAGCGTAGGAGTAAACGACAAACATAATTACACATACCCAAATGGAGACAGACATGCAGACGTGGGCAGAAATTCACAAACAGCTTGGCGAAGCCACCAGCGTACATTCAATCGCAGATCAAACTCAAACCGCAGATCGGCATCATCCTCGGCACCGGGCTCGGGTCGCTGGTCGACGGTATCCAGATGACCGGCACGGTGTCGTACGACAAGATTCCGCATTTCCCGGTGTCGACAGTCGAGTCGCACGCCGGACGGCTCTTGTTCGGCCACCTGAAGGGGAAACCGGTGGTCTGCATGCAGGGGCGGTTCCACTATTATGAGGGGTATTCGTTCCAGCAGATCGCGTTTCCGGTGCGGGTGATGAAGATGCTCGGCATGGAGACGCTGATTGTGTCCAACGCCGCCGGCGGGATGAACCCGAATTTCAAGGCGGGCGACGTCATGCTGATCAAGGACCACATCAATTTCTTTCCCGGCAATCCGCTGATCGGCCCGAACGACGACAAGTGGGGCGACCGTTTCCCCGACATGTACGAGGTCTACAACCACAAGTATCAGGAGATCGCCAAGCAGGTGGCGCTGGAGCAGAAACTTGCCGCTTGCAGACCGGCGTGTATGTGGGGCTGACCGGCCCGACGCTGGAGACGGCGGCGGAGTACCGGTTTTTCCGGACGATCGGCGGCGACGCGGTCGGGATGTCGACGGTGCCGGAGGTGATCGCGGCGCATCATCAGAGGAGCAAGATATCTGGCGTTCTCGATTATTACCGATATGGGGCTGGCCGACAACATGCATCCGTGCTCGTTGCAGGATGTGATCGGGACAGCCTCGCGCACCGAACCGAAATTCGTGACCTGATCGCGGGGTGCGTGGAGAGGATGTAGGGTAAAGCCGTGTTGCCAGACTACCCCAAGTCAAAGGAAGTCGTCCTCCGCTCCATCGACAAGCTCATCTATACGCGGGCGAGAACATTCATATCAGTTTTGGGCATCTCTGAATCGAAGGCATTTGAAGCGAACAAGATGCGCGTCATCCGGGCAGACGGCGCAGTCGATGAAAGCCCACATTAATGAAATTGTCCGGACAAATCTCCTTCGCTCCGTCCGAGTTGATTGCAGGAGGTCAACCCAAGTTGATGGAGCTTGTCGACAGTATTGCGAAACAGGTAGCGGAACAACAGCAGCGCACTTTCTTCTCTTCTATTTCGCAGTTTCTCGATGAGAAGGGCAGGACCTTCAATTTCGTCGGGAGAGTTTTGGACCTCGCGATTTCCTCGATATGCTAGAGAATGTCGAAATGGACTTCGATCGCAGCGGGAAAATCAAGCTGCCGACAATAGTAGCAGCGCCACAAATGGCTGAACGATTTAGGCAGATTATGGTGGAGTCTGAAAGTGATCCGGAGATTAAGAAGCAATTCGAGGCACTTATAGCCAAAAAACGAAGGGACTTTGATGATAGAGAGGCTTCTCGAAAATTGGTTGGATAGTGCGACAGAGCGAAGTTACCAGTTGCCCTTCTGCGCCATGCTCATCAACGAGGGACACGAAATTGTTCACTCCACGCGGCATACCGGCCTCGAGGAGGGCAAGGACGTGATTAGCGTCAGCCCAGATGGCGAGATTCATGCGTACCAACTCAAGAGCACGAGTAACAAGCGATTTTCGAGAAACGATTGGAGGGAAGCAGAATCACAACTGTTGGATCTTGTGATGCTGAAGGTGAACTACCCTGGTCTCGCGAGCGCTCGCTGGCATCGGTCTTACCTAGTTGTAAACGCAGACATCGAGGAAGAAATACAAGTCTCTATTAATAATTTTAATAGTGGTCTTCGCGACAAGGGCTTTCCCGAGCGACAGGTTGAGCTCATTTCCCGAGGAAAACTCTTGGCGATGACTCTGGCGCTATCGCGGTCGCTTCTTCCGAGCGAATTGCGCGATTTCCGAATATTGGGCGAACTCTACCTCGAGGAGGGAAATAATGAACCTTCCCCTGAAAAGTTCGAACGGCTGTTGAGTTACTCGATGCCCTTTCTCAATGAAAGGGAAAAAAGCCCCTCCAAAGCAAGTTTCTTTCGCGCCATAGCTAGTTCAGCCTTAATTACAGCTGTTGCTTCAGCCTCGTACGAGGAGAAGAACAACCACTGTGCCAAGATACAAGTGTGGGTGTTCTTTTTGGCCTATATATCTGCGGTCATTGAGCAACATCAACTCCCCCAGAAGTACTGGACTTCCACATTTCGATTAGTAGAGCAGTATGTACTTGAGTCTTTTGAAAATCTAATCGAAGAGATTGGAAAGAGAGATCACTTATTGGAGGGCAATGCACTCCCCGATCAGCCATTCTATACATTGCGCGTGACCTTCCTGGTTGGTGTTCTGAGTGCTTTCGGTATCTGGAACAGATCACTTGAACATTGCAGTGAAGAAATTGATGGAATGATACAAAGGTTCCTTCGCTCGCATCTGAGAGAAATGTCTTTATGGGGGGAGGGCGCTGTCTCGTCGTATGTTGCGGCTTATTGGTATCTTCGCACGGTAGACTCTACACCAGCTCCCGAACAAATAATTATGAGTGTCCTTGATGCTGTAATCACGTCGAACAAACCGGGGTCAAAATGCCCTTTGGCGTCCCCTTACTATAGCGGCGAGTCTGTCGTGCTCTCTCAACTCGGATTGGCTGACGGGAAGATCAGCGAGAATTTCGAAGGTAGCGCTTATACTCCTGAAGCTCTATTGCATCTTGCCGTAAGAATGAACTGGAAACGTGAGCTGAAGCTGCAATGGCCGCTCTACACGTACCTTATGCTTCATCGAGTCGACCCTAATGAATCATGGCAATATCTGTTGTGGCGAACACCGACTGGGTACAACTCGACCATCATACCGCCATACACCATGGACTGGCAGGAATTGCAGGAAATGGCTGAGGAATGCGGTGGAATTACTGTGCCTGCAATGTTGAAGAAGCATCCTCATTGGGTACCACTGTTTTTAGTCATTTATCCACATCGTTTCAGTAGTGACATTGTGAGATGGTTTGATTCTTGGCTTTGGCAGCATGTAGTTCGGCCCGACACGCTGCCCATTCCTCCACCGTCAGGCACGGGGGCCTGACGGCACACCCGCCGACGCACGAGACGTACGCCGGCCATTGGAATGAACCCATCACGTAGGGCAGCACCGATGCGAGTCTTCGAGCGGGTGCTGCCATCTTTCGGAATTCATGGGCCCCCCGGCAGCATCTGCCCGCCCTCGGCGGGCATCGATGCTGCCCTACAGATTCCCTCTTGCTTGCTCTCCCTCCGGGAGAGGGTTGGGGTGAGGGCGAGTAGGGTGAGGCGTCAGGTCACACGGCGACAAGAATCGCCGCAGGACCTGACGCAACGGATTCCGTCAGGCACGGGGGCCTGACGGCACATCCCCCCCAACAACTCTTGTTGCCAAGCCGAACTGAGAACCGCTTCTTTGCGGCATGCGAACTACCTCCGTCCGGCTGATTGTCATCGCCGTCTTTACTCTCGTCCTGATCGCCCTGGTCAATCTCTCCTGGTGGCTCTACTACCGGAAAACCGAAGTGATGCTCGACAACCAGTTGTCGCGGCGGTCTATCGGCGCTGGCGCAGGTGGGAGCAGACGGTATCCAGACGGAAGAGCTGGACAAGCTCAGAGCCAATGATCTGGAGGTGTACGCCTCGGTCATCGGTCGGCTGGAGCGGCTGCGGTTGTCGGACTCGCTGTCCGAGGTGTTCATTCTGGACGACGGTTCTCACTACCTCGCCACTACGCAGGTCGAAGTCGACAGTGTGTACTTTCTTGCCTCATTCAACGGGAAATATATCGACTCCCTGTTCTTTGGCACCAGTCATGCGACCATCGCCACACCATCGTATCAGGTGGGGGAGGTCGTCCTGAAGTCGGCCTTCGCACCGATCACCGACCGGAATAGATCGGTGGCGGCGGTGCTGGGGGTGGAAGCAAATGTCGACTACTTCGCGTCGCTGGCCGCCCTGCGAAAAAACCTCTGGTATGCGACCGGGATCTCGATGCTGGGCGGGCTGATGCTTGGGGCGGTATTCCTCCTCCTGCAGCGCCGCCTCAATCAGATCGAACAGCGATTGTATATGGGCGAGACGCACTCGTTCATGGGGCGGATGGTGGCGGTCGTCGCGCATGAAGTCAAGAACCCGCTCGGCATCATCCGGGCGTCGGCCGAACGCCTCTTCAAGAAGCACCAGGCCGAGGAAGCGAAGTATATCGTTGAAGAGACCGACCGACTTAACGCGCTGGTGACCGGGTATCTGAATTTTGCCCGAGCGGAGCAATCGCTGATTGCCACCGAGACGCCTGAAACGTATGATCTGGCGGAGATGGTGAGCACCATTCGGAAACACTTCCTCACCCGGTACGCCGGCCAGCAGGCGCAGTGGGTGGAGGAAGCACCGGTACCGGCGCTGTCAATGGAGGGATTTCCCCGGGCGTTGCGGCAGGTTATATTGAATTTACTGGTAAACGGAGCGGAAGCTTGCCAGGCGGCGGAGCGGCCGATCAAAGTGGGCCTGGACGTGACCGACCGTCAGCACGAAGTACAAATAGTAGTGATCGACTACGGGCCGGGCATGACGGCGAAGGAAGCCAAGCGGATCTTTGCCCCGTTCTATACGACCAAGCAAACCGGTTCCGGGCTGGGCCTGTACTTAAGTAAACGACTCATTGAAGAAATGCGAGGCAAGCTGACGGTCGACAGTCGTCCCGGTTCGTCAACTCGCATGATCATCCATTTGCCCAAGAAAGCGATGCACTGACTATGGCGCGGATACTGGTAGTCGACGATGAACCGAAAATGACCGCCCTCGTGTGCGGCGAGCTGGAAGATGCCGGGCATCGGGTGAGCACGGCCACCGATCCGCAGGTGGCCATGAAGATGCTCGAGACGCACTCATATGATGTGGTGGTGACCGACCTTTCCATGCCGAATGTCTCCGGCATGACGATACTCGACAAGGCGCTCGAACGAACCGGCACCGAGGTGATCATCATGACCGCTTACGGGACGGTGGAAAGCGCGGTAAAGGCGATGAAACGGGGGGCGGCCGACTACCTGATCAAACCGTTTTCGCTCGAAGAACTCGCCCTGCTGGTCAATCGGCTGATCTCCCAACAGCGCCAGGCGGCGATGGTCGAGCATCTGGAAAAGCAGGCTGAGGCCTCGCTGCTCTCTGAGTTTGTCGGCCGGTCGGCGGCCGCGGAGAAGGTGAAGAAGCTGATTCATCAGGTTGCGCCGACGGATGCCTCGGTGCTGATCACCGGGAAGTCGGGGACCGGGAAGGAACTGGTGGCGCGGATGATTCATCAGCATTCCCGGCGTAAGGAGAATGCCTTCATTGCGATCAATTGCGCGGCCCTCACCGAGACGCTATTGGAATCGGAACTTTTCGGCCATGAAAAGGGAGCGTTTACCGGGGCGCAGGCGCGCAAACGGGGGCGGTTCGAGCTGGCGGAGAAGGGAACGATATTCCTGGACGAAATCGGCGAGATGTCGCCCGGAATGCAATCGAAGTTGCTTCGGGTGATCGAGGAGCGGCAATTGGTCCGGGTGGGCGGGATTGACAGTGTCGACATAGACGTACGCATCATTTCGGCGACCAATCGGAATCTTAAGGACGAGATCAAGCGCGGGGGATTTCGGGAGGATTTGTATTTCCGACTGAATGTGTTTCCTATTGCTATTCCGACTCTGGCGGAGCGGGTAAACGACGTAGTGGCGTTGGCAGAGCACATGTTGCAGCGTCAGGGATTTGCCCATTGGCAACTGGCTGAGCCGGTGACCGAGCTATTGACAGCATACGACTGGCCGGGGAATATCCGCGAACTCCGAAACGTCCTGGAGCGGGCGGCCATTTTGTCCGGCGGAGAGCCGCTGTCGGTCGAGGACTTTTCACTTGAAATCGATGATGCTCCGCTTGATCTTGATGATGCTCCCATGGGTGAAAGGGGGCTGGAAGCGACCGAAAAGCAGTTGATTCTGGGAGCATTGGAGCGGGCTGGTGGCAACAAGACGGAGGCGGCCAAGCTGCTGCGGATCACCCGGCGCCGGCTCTACAGCCGGATGAAAGTTCACGATATCAAGGGGTAAGTCGTGGCCGTTGTGCGGCAAGGGACGGTGAGGTTGTACCCGCCGGTACAGGCCGCACTTGTGCTTGATCTGTTTTTCTGGTTTAAGATATTGTTTGATAATAGGTTATTGTTGCCGATCTGATCGGCACAGGGCTTGTTATACTCTCCGTAAGAGGATTGTGCTGTGAATATGTGGCGACCGACATTTTTTGTGCTTCTTGGATCCGTGCTCCTATTGATGACGGGAGCATCATTTGCGCAAAGCGGCGATAATGGTGCCCGGGTGATTCTGGAGCAGACAGATCAGTTGATCGACTATGCCACGCCGATTATTCGGGACGCCAACGATCCGATAGCGCTCGACGTTCTGGCCCGTTCCACCGACCTTCAGGCCAAGGCCTGGGAGGCCTTTAACCGGGGCGCGTATGGCGTTGCCAAGAAGCTCTCACTCGAAGCTCGGAAACTGCTTAGAACCGCCCTGACGAATAGCAAGCAAAGCGAGAATCAGGAAGGGACAGTGCAGCGGCGACTGGAACGAGCTGAGGAGCAATTGGAGTTGGCTCAGCAGGCTATAGCGGACGCAGAGCTACCGCGTCTGCAGAGTCTGTATCAGGTCGCTCGCAATTCGCTGGATCGGGCGTGGGAGTTTTATCGAAGCGAGAAATATCGACCGGCCATAAAGCTGGCCGACCAGGTGGAGCGAACGGCAGGGACCATTCTCGATGCGGCCAGGGGGGCTGACCGTATTCGGGAACAGTATATTCGCCGCGAGGCGACAGTGATCGACCTGGTAGCCAGGGGGACTGACGCCGCCAAGGCCTGCAGTTCCGAGGCTGGAAAGACGGCTGCTGAGCAAGCTGAAAAGAACCTTCAATTGGCTCAGGAGCTCAACACCGCCGGTAAGGCGGCGCAGGCCCTCAAGGCACTCCAAACGGCACGGGACCTGGCCCAAAAGGCGATTCGCGAATGCGGAGGGACGGCTGCCAGTGATCTTTCACGGGTCAGTCAGCGTTACGAGGCGCTGAAGGGCGACGTGGATCGACTGGCGGAGCCGGTGACAAGCCTTACCGGCGATACGGGCACTCAAGCCCGGGCCCTTTTGGACCAGGCCAGAGAGTTGTTGGCTAAGGCAAAAATGGAGATAGAGGCAGGCAACCTCTCCGGGGCGGAAGCCTCGCTCCAAGCGGCTCACCTTGCGATTGACAAAGTGGACGATTATATTGGCGCCACGCATTAATCAATCGCTGAGTGGGGCCATCGCCGATTGTTTCGATTTTTCCGTCTGTTCTTCTTCCTTGTGACGCTAGTTGCCGCCGGAGGTAGCGATCTGTACGGTCAAACCTCCGGTTGGCGTTTTCGTGCCGGGATGGGGTACGATTTCTTTTCGCAGGATTTCTTCCACGATTCGCTAACCAGCTCTACGGCCGATTCACTGGCCGTCGCCACCACCATCAAGACAACCTATCTGGATGATTTCAGGGCGATGCTCGAAGCACGGTGGAGAGACCGGCCCGGCCGGTATGACCTTCGCGGCTCGCTGGAGCAGACTCCCGAGCTATTGCGTGTAAAATTTCGATCGGAAATTCGGCCGTCCTGGCGGAGGGCCAAACTGAGTTGGACTACCGATCTCTCGAGGCAGATACGTTATCGCGACTCGACCAAGCCGGGAGATGAGTATTTCCTCGGGGATTCGCGAGTCAAACTGGGCTACCCCGTGTCGGGCAGCTTCTCGCTGACCGGGCAGCTCAGGACGGATTTCGTGTCGTTCGACCAGTCTTCGGACTACGTCTACAGCTACCATAGGTGGGGCGGGTCGCTGGGAGTTATGCAAACGTTTGCAGGCCTCTCGATCCTCAGTAGTGAGCTATTCTTCCTCCACCGAAGCGTCGCCGATTCGTCGGACCTGAATTATGACAGCTACGGCCTCTCCACTACCTATCTGGGCGAGCTTGGCGAGACCGACCTCGACGTATCAGCCCGGCTGGAGCGGCGGAATCTACAGGAGATTGAGGGGCGGGGTGACTACACGCGCTTCGATCTTGACTCGCGGTGTCGTCATGTCTGGAGCGGCCGGCTGGAGACGACTGAGGAGCTCCAGTTGGAGTTGGCCAATTTTGGAGACTCTGAGACCTTCAGCAGCGACTATACGCGACTGCAATCAGCCACTCTGGTGGGGCCGATTTGGGACGGTTTGGAGTTGGGCGTCGGGCCGGCAATAGACTGGCTGGACGAAAAGGGGACCGAGCAATTGGCGGCCGGGGACTACCTCGAACTGGGAGGGAAGGCGAAGCTCGACTACCAGCAGGCAGCCGGGCTTTTTGGATCAATTGAGGCTGTCTGGGCGAGGCGCAATGTCAAAACAGAAGACGAATTTCAGGCCGATTATACGGTCCTGCGGTTTTCGGCGATAGGCGATCTGGAGATCGGGCGGCGGTTGTCCTTTGACATGCTGACATCGGCCGAATGGGACTGGTACGCTGATCGCGGACAGGACAACCGGGTTTATCTGGTTTCTGCGGGGCTGGTCTATTCGTTCTAGGGCATGACTGATCGGTCGCCAAGGGCGGTTGCCGCGCCTGCTCACTTGTGGTTGAATTCACCTGACAGAGTAATGGCTTGGGGAAATTGGGCGCAGCTTGCGGCGAATCATTTGTGAATTATATCACAAGCATGCTCCGCCTGATTGAGATGGCAGGGAGCATGGGGCGGGCTAGCTTTGTGAATAAATTCACTTATTAGGAAATTGGGGCTAGCTTGATGGCGCGCTATGGACCCTGATTGGACATGGCCGCGGCCGGGAATTAGTAGCCGGGGTCAAATGCCTGAAGGAGGTGGGCCATTGGCCATATATGTGAAACAATTCACTAATGAACCATGCCCGGTTGTATTCGCGAGTGATTCCGGCCAGCCAGGCGAAAGAGGGATGACATGTGATTGTTTTCACAGCCGATGTGGTTGTGCAGGGGATTGGGACTCGGGATCTTCGAGAGTGTGGCGGGGCCGGGGTGGGACAGGCTCCGTGGGGGGAGCACAGGGGGGGCTGAATTTGCTCTTGGGACGGAGATGAGGCGGGGGTTTTTGGCGCGAATTTGGCGACGTGGGGAGAGTTCGGCGTATCGTTCTGAGTGAGGTTGGAGGGGGCGCGATTATTACTACACATTGTAGAACAACGGCAGATGGGGATGGAAAGTGAAAAAAGTCTTGACAAAATGAAGGTTTGTTGGTATTATCTGCTCGTCTAGGGAAATAGTTGTGTTTAAGACGCTTCTGTTTTGGATCCTCAGCACCTTTAGTAACGGTAACTAAAACTTAGCGTTACGTCGATTAAAGCTCTGATCCTCCAGGTTTTCAAGAGACTTGCAAAACTATCCGGTGGAAAACACCTGGACGGTTTTTAACCTCTCATTAAATCACCAAACAATTTCGAACCAGAGATCGCACTTCTCACGCGAATCTACCACCGCGTTCTGACCGGTTCCTTTGGAGCGAGATTGGTGGGCGCCGATGCCCAGTCCATTTTGGAAAACATCGGCTTTAGATTAGGTTAGTAATTTCAGAGTGGTGGCTGAGTGAATAGCCTAAAAGGTAAAGTTCTTTAGAGTTGTTAAAGGAGCATTAAATGATGCAAAAAAGAACCTTATATTCTTTGCTGCTGATCTCCTTTATAGTGGTTTTTTCGGTATCGGTATCGTTCGCTAATCAGGTGACGGTCCAGTCGAAGAATTCGCTACGCTGTGATCGGGGTCTTCTCGATGTGACAGCGGTGGTCTCGGCAGACTCGGTCAGCGCTGTGGAAATAGTGCTGGAAGTAACCGGGGCCGGCGGCGCGTTCTTTGATTCCCTAACCTTCCAGTGGGCGCCGGGGTTTACGGCTTTGGATGATCGCGTGATCGATTATTCACGTGTCAACCATGTCTCCCCGGATACGATCCGAATTGCTGCTATGCGGCTACAGTCTACCGATTCGTCCCTGAAAATTGGGTCCACGGTAGTTGGCCAGATCAAGTTCAAAACCAGCAATAACTGTGGTGGCTCGGTGGCGTTAGCCGGCGGGACGTTCGAATATTCGACGGCTTGCGGGTGCCCGCTTGGACCGATTACCACTCAGTTTGTCAACGCCGCCAATGCCAGCATTCTGCCGGTGGCGGTGACAACAGGTACCGTGACGGTAACAAACAATGCGCCGATTCTGGCTTCCATACCCGATGCCACGCTCCATTTTGGGCTTGTCTACACCGGGAATGCGCATGCTACCGATCCCGATACCCTCAATGGCTGCGAGACCATCAGCTACAGCAAGCTGAGTGGCCCGACTGCTTTGACTGTCAACGCCACGAATGGCAACATTTCGTGGGTTACGACGATCGCAGACGTATGTGTCAACCCGGTTAAGATCGTGGCCGCCGACGCCTGCGGAGCAAAAGACACCGTAACGTTCAACATCAATGTGACGAACAACGCACCGGTGTTAGCGTGCCCGACGGTGGATCCAGCCAAGACGATTCGGCTGGGGTGACATGCTCAAGATACCGTATCGTGCTACTGACGACGGTCCGCTCGGCCAGTTGATCTACAGTCTCGTGAGCACAACGGCTCCGGGTACGGTGAATGTCAATCCCGTTACCGGTGAAGTCACTTGGGCGACCGTGAAGATTGCGCTTATACCGGCACGTTCCAGATCTGTGTGAAGGTGTCGGACGGTACGTCGATTTGTCCGACGTACAATCCTTCGAACTCGGATACTTGCTGCTTCAATGTAAAGGTGGTACCGTTCCAGATCACCATACAGAAACAGCATGGACCGGACGGTAAGGGTGTCTTCCAGGGTCAATTTACAACCATTGACATAACCACTGCTGGCCACGACGTACGAGAACTACCCGATTGGCGGTTTCGACTTCCTCATCGCCTATGATGCGACTGGGTTGAGTTTGACCGAGGTCAAAGAGGGTCAGTTCATCAAGGATTGCGGCTGGGAATATTTCACGTATCGCTTTGGTCCGAACGGCAATTGCGGCAATGGCTGCCCGAGCGGTCTTGTTCGCATCGTCGCTATGGCTGAAACAAACAACGGTGCGAATCATCCTGATTGCTATATGGTCGGCGATCCGCTTGTTGACCCTTCCAACTGGCCGTTCTTAAGTTCCTCGTTTCGAACGATCGGACGTATGAATGCCAGCTGCTGCCCGTGAAGTTCTTCTGGATGGACTGCGGAGATAATACGCTTTCGAGTCGTAGGTGGTGACACTCTCTTCCTCGCGAAGAATGTGTTTGACTACTACGGCGACGCCGGTGGCGACACCTACGTCGATATCACTGATTTCAGCGCTCCGATGCCGTCTTACACCGGTCCGACATCGCCTGAGTGTGATGTATCCGGCGAAGGGTAAACCGGTTCGCTTGGATCGACTTCCTCAACGGTGGTGTCGACGTCATCTGCGCCGACTCGATCGACGCTCGTGGTGATATCAACCTTGAACGGCCTGGGCTACGAAATCGCTGACGCCGTTATGTTCACCCAGTACTTCATCAAGGGTCTGGCCGCGTTCCCGCCGGATTGCCCGCTTTGCATCCCGCCGACTTATGCGACGCAGGGTGCGATTGCAGCTTCCGACGTCAATGCTGACGGTATCCCGCTTTCAGTGGCCGACCTGGTCTACTTGATCCGTGTCGTCGTGGGCGATGCCGCTCCGTACGATAAGGTCAGCGTAGCCAACGCTATCTGGAGCAACGACGGTGGTGTCTACTCGGTTGATGCCGAGATGGGTGCCGTGGCTGTCGTGGTTGCCGGCAACCAGACGCCTAAGAATCTGACTAGTGCGGTGATGGGCTATGAGTATGATCAGAGTGCCAATATCACTCGGATCATCATCCATCCCGATTTCGAACACGGCAGCATGACTGGCTTCACCGGTAACTTCCTTGAAGTGTCCGGCGAAATGGTCTCCATCGAAATGGCGACCGTTCTCGGCCAGCCGGTTGCGGCGAAACTGGTTCCGCGCGCGTACGCGCTGTCGCAGAACTATCCGAACCCGTTCAACCCGAGCACGACAATTGAGTTCGCTCTGCCGAAGGCCGGCGACTACTCCCTGACGATTTACAACATCCAGGGGCAGTCTGTCACCACCTTCAACGGTACGGCTCAAGAAGCGGGCTTCTTCTCAGTTGAGTGGGATGCCAGCTCAGTAGCTAGCGGCGTGTACTTCTATAAGCTCACGTCCGGCGAGTTCTCCAACGTGAAGAAGATGATGCTCGTTAAGTAAGCATCGCCTTCTCTCAGCGAAGCAAAGACAGGAGCCCCGCAGTGATGCGGGGCTCTTGATTTATGGGAGGGATTTCCCGCTTGACAATTGCAGCAGCCTTTGCCAAGATGGGCGCAGCGGTACACGTTCGTGTACATCCAGGGTGGAACGGTGGGAAGAATTCAGGCAGATCTGTGTATCGGCGATGGAGCTGAATCGGAATGCGAGCCTGCTTCCAGGCTCCCGCTAGTCCGGATCAAGTATTTCAGCAGGAGGGGATCGCATGGTCGAGATCAGTTCTCGAGCAACTGGCTGCCGGAAGGGCGGCCACAATCGGATGCGAGCGGTTTTTTTTATCAGTGGCAAAGCCAGTTGCAATAATGTTGATAGCTGCTCTACTGGGAATCGCTATGGCGCCGCTCGCTGGTGCGAGAGTACCAAAACCACCTCCGCCTCAATACGACGTGCAAGTGAAGGTGATCAACTACGATTTTGGGGCCAAGACAGCCGAGGTGAACATATTTGTCTCAGAATCGAGAATTAGTTGTGCCAACGCACAAGTGGCAATTCAGGGTGACAGTTCAATCGTCATGTTGCCGATCGCACCCAAGCCGCTTACAGTTGACAGTACACGCTATATGCGGGAAACAGCATCTCTGCGCTTTCCCACGCCCGACACCAGTGCCCTGACGGTAACAATAAACTGCGACGGAGTACATTGGGCGACCATGCGATATTTCGTATTGACCGCCGATTCGCTGGAAGTGTGGGATGGTGATCCGCGACTCGTCTTCCGGTATGAGCCGGAGTTGGAGAAAGGAAAAATACGGGGGAACATTCGTCCCGGAGAATTCCCGAAGATAGACTCCTCCGTAGGGACTCCAATACTGGCGGTGATGAAGCAAGTTGACGACACGACAGCCTGGCTGTCGGTTTCATACCAGCCGAAGAAGAGCGGTGCATGTCCAAATCCGACGCTGGAGGCGCAGGGTTCGGATGCTGTAATTGCGCTTGTTCCGAGAAGCTCGCAGGGTAGTCTCAGACCAGACGGGACCTACCTGGATTCGCTGTTGGTATTTGTAAAGCAGGCAGATTCGGGATCAATCAGGGTTGAATTGAGATGCACGGATTTTAACTTCGTTCTGATGGCGGGCATCTATTCGACTGCAGGTGGGGTGCACATCAAACCTGTCGGGGGAATGGGGAGTGGAGAGATACCTTCCCGGATGACTGACCCTCGTGGGCGGCAGGGCTCTTGACCTGCCCCTGCATCGATCGGGCAGGCGAGGACGCCTGCCGCGCACAGGACGTCGATTGTCATGAGGTTGCTTCGTCGCTGCGCTCCTCGCAATGAGTGGAATCGGTGCCGGGCGCGGGGGCCTGACACCACGTCTGATAATTCGACCCATGGGTTCCGGACCAAGGGGCCGGAATGACGATGGGGGAGGGTGGCGAATATTGAAAACAAAGGAAGAATCGGCGTATGAGAAGATCGCGCAGAGATGCAGGACTGGGTCCCCGCTCAAGGCGGGGATGACATTTGGGGTGGCGGGGATGATAGTGGGGTAAAGGCAAGGAGCCGGCGCACGAGACGTACGCCGGCCACTGTGTGTATTGCCGCATAGTACAATGATCAATAATGGAAATCAGTTGCTCGAGACCGACGAGGTCAGGCGGTCCAACACGTCGATCACCTGGCCGACCTTGAACGGTTTCTCCAGAAAAGCCGAAACGTTGAAGCGGTCGCGATACCGATCAATCACTTCATTCGGGAAAGACTGTCCCACCAATACGAGCGGAATACGCGGGCCAAGCGAACGGATCTGTTCGACCATGTCGCTCACGCCGGTGTGCGAATGCTCGGTGTCGGCGATGACCGCGTCGAACGAACCGTTTTCCAGATCGTGAAGTGCCTCTTTCAGCGTCTGATGCGGGAACGGCAGGTAATGCCGGCAGTTCAATCCTTCACTTAACACATCGCCGAAACTTCGATCCATCCCGACCAGTAGAATCCGGCGCTGGTGTTCGGCTGAAACCGGCTTCTGGTGCAGGGCCGATTCGATTAATTCTTCAATGGCCTGGATACGGAACGGCTTGGCGAGGAAACCGTCAGCTTCGGTATGACCGATTATCTCGGGCGAAGCGACGCCGGTGATGAAGAGTACCGGCATAGCGGGGTAATGGCGTTTCACCCGCTTGAGCAACTGCAGGCCGTCGATATTCGGCATCTTGATGTCGGTGATCATCAGGTCAAACTTCCGATCCTGAAGGACGTCGAGCGCCTCGATGCCGCCGGGCGCCCCGACCGCGTCGTAGCCGACAGCCGTCAGCGTATCAACCAGCAGTTCGAGCAGCAGCTCGTCATCATCGACAACCAGAATTGACGCTCGTGCCATGGCTGTTCACCCCCGAATGATTTTCAAAAGACGGTCAACCGTCTGATCCAGCGTGGTCTTGTTGTTGGCCTCGGCGTTGAGCCGCAGGAGCGGCTCGGTGTTGGACGGCCGCAAGTTGAACCAGAAATCGGGATACTCGATCGTGACGCCGTCGATCTCGTCCAGTTTGCCGTCCTTGAAGTTCGCCTTCACGCGGTTGATGGTTTCGGCAATCGATTCGACGCGGCTGTTGATTTCGCCGGAGCGGACATACGGGTCGATCTGCTTGACCATTTCGTGCAGGGGGCGGTTCTCCATCGAGATCAGCTCGAGGCAAACCAAAAATGCGATCAGACCGGAGTCGGCGAACCAGAAGTCGCGAAAATAGAAATGGCCGGAATGTTCGCCGCCGAAGATGGCGTTGTATTTCTTCATGAGCGGTTTGATCAGGGCGTGGCCAACGCGAGTGCGGATCGGCTTGCCGCCCATGCGCTGGACCAGTTCCGGGACGGCGTGCGAGCAGATCAGGTTGTAGAGGATGGTTTCGCCCGGGTGTTTGGTCAAAAGGGATTTGGATACAAGTGCCGTCACCATATCGCCGCCGAGCTGAGTGCCGAATTTGTCGAGGAGAAACATCCGATCTGCGTCGCCGTCAAACGCCACGCCGAAATCGGCTTTGGTCTCGGCGATTTTCTTCTGCAGGTCGACCAGGTTTTCAAGTTCGATTGGTGAAGCGGGATGATTCGGAAAAGAGCCGTCGAGATCGAAATAGAGCCGATGGACGGTGATGGGCAGTTGATCGAGCACGGGGGGGAGAGTGGCGCCCGCCATACCATTGCCGGCGTCGATGACAATCGAATACGGCCGGATTTTGCTGCGGTCAATAAACGACAGGCAATGATCGGCGTACGCTTCGGAAATGTCTTTGCGGACAATGGCGCCGCGCGTGCCGGCCTTGGTGATGTGGCGGTTTTCCTGAATCGATTTGAGGATTTCGTCGAGTCCTTCAGAGCCGGAGAGCGGTTCGGCATTTTTGCGGCAGACCTTGAATCCGTTGTACTGTTTCGGATTGTGACTGGCGGTGATCATAATGCCGCCGTCGTAGCCGAATTTGCCGACGGCGAAGTAAAGGCCGTCGGTGGAGACGAGGCCGAGATCGATCACGTCGACGCCGCAGTCATTGATGCCGCGCGCGACGGCGTCGAAGAGCGGGCCGGAGGAGATGCGCATGTCGCGGCCGACGGCGATGGCTTTGGGTTTGAGATAGGTGGCGATGGCGGCGCCGATGGCGTAGGCTTGTTCCTCGGCGAGTTGTTCGGGGTAGGTGCCCCGGATATCATACGCTTTGAAAATAGACGGGTTGATGGTCATGGTTCCTCTTACCGTTTCAGGCCGGCCAAGCAGTGGCGCGGTGTGGGGATAGCGTAACAAGCGGGGGAGAGGGAAGCAAGGTTAAAACGGCGGGGTGGGTGTAGCGGGGAGAAGCAAAGAGGCGACGGAAGTGGCAAGAAATGGCCAACCGATTGTAATGCTTCACGATAAAATTGGCAGTGACGGATTGTTGTCACACAGTGTCATGTCGCTTCATCACTGATACCATCAGTCAGAGATAACTATTTCCACTTTTAGAGTCTTTTCTGCGTTTTTCCCTTGACACATTATAGCAGGTGGTCGTAGTCTACTCATACATGACAGGTGGCCGGCGGGGACTCGTGGAGATTCCGGCTCACGCGTTCTCAAGCCGTAATCTTCCAGTAACAGTGCAGACTGATGCACTGGTTCTTGCCGACCCACTCATCAGAGATAACTTGTCTATTGCACGATAGAGACGATAGCAAACGATTGTAACGATGAGCGGCGATGCAGACGTCGCGGGGTTGATATTAGGTATCAGGAGTGAAAGGAATATGAAGCGAATGCGAGCACTCTGGCAAACGGCGACGCGGTGGATAGCCATAGGAATGGTGGCGGTTTTCGCGTTGCTGGTGGTACCGTCGGTATCGGCCCTGGATTATCGGAGTACGTATCGGCCGTCAGTCGGGATGGGTGGGGAGACGGATGATGATCCGTTTGTTATAGACAAATCTCCGTCGATACCAAAAGGCTCAACTCGTTTGGACAATTCCTGGAAATGCATCTGTTTGTGGTTTGGCCTCAACATGTTCACCGGCCGAGACAGGATCGAAGGAAGGAACGCTGTACCGTCAAATGATACAGGAAATTCGTCAACTACTCAATCGTCGGGACTTTCAGGAAGCGATTCGTCTGCTCGATGAATTGAGCGTGGGCGAATCGGACCTTGGTCCTGAATTCGATATTTGTCGAACTCAAGCTCTCATTGGGCTGGGTATTTATCAGCATAATTTCGTTGATCGTGCCATCAACGCCCTCCGAGTAAGCGGTGATAATTGCCTGTTTGCCGAAGCGAAATACTTCAAGGCAAGGTTGCAGGTAATTGATGGTGAGCTGAACCGGTAACGCCCCTTATTATCCCCTCTTGCCACCGTGGATGACATTCGCTATGTTCCCGACGAGAGCGTAGGAACCGTACCCCACCTAACAGGTGGGTTCGGCTTCTGTGCTTTTCCCCGAGCGGCAACCACCGCTCGTTCATCTGAGGCGGTATGCGGCTTAAGCATTATGATCATGACGGCCGGGCCCGATTCATCACCTTCTGTATTCATCGGCGCACGCCGCTCTTGACCAACAATACCACCCGTCAGGCGGTCTCTGACGCGATCGAGACGGTGCGGCATCAAAGTGGTCTTCGCCTTCTTGCCTGGGTGTACATGCCGGATCACGTGCATCTGGTGGTGGTGCCGCCTGTGGAGGTGGATTTGGGACGAACTATCGGGGAGATTAAGCGGCTAAGCGGGCGCGCCATTAGTGTTCTACTGGATGGCCGCGAGCATAGGCATCGCACCCCGTTTCACGTGGTACGCGATGGGCAGGAGCGGACAGCGATCTGGCAGCGGCGGTGTTTCGATCGGAATCTTCGCAGCGACGAAGCGGTGGTCGCGGCGATCCAGTACTGTCATAATAACCCGGTGCGTGCCGGGCTGGTCGATGAGTCGACGCGGTGGTCGTGGTCGAGTTGCCGGTGGTATGCAGGCTTGGCGAATCCGGGGATGTTGGTGCCGGATGGCTGGAACATCGAGGCTGGATCACGCGAGGAACGGTGCGTTGGGGAGAGTCGCAAGTGATGGGTGAAGGGAAAAGCGGTCTCGAGCGAACCCACCTGGTAGGTGGGGTACGGAGAACGGAAAACGCGATGATCGTGGGTAAGTGGTGTTACCGGTTCTGATCAGCTTCACTCGCATAGCCTTTTCGCATGACAGCGCGTGGGCGCTCGTTTCGACATACCATTGGCAAGGTCCCCTGGAGGGGCAAGCTTGTCTGAAGTTAGTTGCTCGGGGAGCTAATGGTTGGAGGCTAGTGAAAAGTGAAGTAACGTTAGAATCGTGAACGACGGTAACCGATAAGTTGCCACGCCGCCAAGAAGCGGGCACCGAAGCTGACCCGCGACTAAGATGCTCACTGCACAAAAATGTCATACCCGCAGAAGCGGATATCCAGGGTAGGATACACTTACCGATCATGCTTCGACTCCGCTCAGCATGACGCTGCGCGACAATGATGAGCAGAGAAGCTGAAAGATTGCCACGCCGCTAAGAAGCGGCTCGCAATGACGATGATGGGGGTCTTTGGCGCGTACCGTAAGGCAGCACCGATGCGAGTCTTCGAGCGGGTGCTGCCGTCTTGTTGATATCACGAGATCTTATCGGCAGCATCCGTCCGCCTAGCGGCGGACATCGATGCTGCCCTACGATTCAGACGCTGACAAAAGGAATGCGGTCAGGCACGGGGGCCTGACCGCACATCCAAGATGTTTAAATCAACCGATTTGGTCAATCAATTCGACGTTGAGGGTGTCGCGGGTTCGGTAGTCGTCGGGCCGCCGTTCCCGGCGAACTTACCAGTCAGCGCCGCGGCTAACGCCTCGATTGAGCCACCGCCGCCGGTCACCAGGATGCCGGGCATAAACGGTTGCTGGCTCTTGGCGAGAGCGTTGGCAATATTGACCAGCATCGTTCCCTGCATGCCCAGCGCCTGAACCTGCTTGGCGTAGGCCTCGGCATTCGCCAAACCGACTGAGCGCGGCTCTGCGCCCTTCGCGTTACCGACACGCTCAAGGTAGGTCGACTCACCGTCAGCGACAGCCTTGCGCGCCTCGGCGTTGTTGCGCTGAATATCCACGCCGACCTTGGAGGCAGCGAGTTCTTTCTGCATATCAGCCGTACCGCGTGCTTTTTCCATCTCGATGCGTTCGTCCTCGGCCGACTTTTCCTTTCGATAGGTCGCAATCTCCTGATTGGCGATTTCTCGTGACGTGAGCACCTTCACCAGTTCCGCCGGGAAGACGACGTCCTGAATATACACGCCCTTGGTTTCCACCTGGTAGACACTCAGCTTATCGGTGATAAGTTCGAGCGCCTTGTTCTGAACTTCCTGACGGGTTTCGATGAACATCACCGCCGGCATACTCTGCAGTTTGTCGCGGAAGTGATTGCCGACCGCCGCCTGCAGGACCTCGTTAGCCAGATTCTGCATCGTACCGACCATCGAAATGACGCGCGGCGCCAGTGTATCCGGGACATGGATCTGCACCTGCAGATCGATGTTGAAGACGAAACCTTCGCGTGACTTGGCAACAATCTGCTTCAGTTCTCTATCCAGGTTGTGAGCTTTGGAAGTAGCATCGGCCCAGTTGAGCGTAAGGATGGCAGTCGGCACAATCTCGGCATTGTAGATGCGCGGGTTGATGGCAAACTTGCCGGTGCGCAGAGGTTCCTGCCAGACGCCGCGATGTCCGGGGCGAACGAGGGAACCGTACTTGAAGGACGCGCCCGACGTATCCTGGGTCGCCAGTCCGACATATGATTTGATCACGGCCACCTGGCCCTGTTGCACGATCAGCATCGGCACCAGCTCCACCTTCACGAGGAATGGATTCAGGTTGTAGGCGCCGTACAAGAGGACGTCGTGCTGCAAACCGATCTTGCCGCCATTATCCAAAAACTGCTGGTAGTCCTGGAAATTGTTGTGGACGTTGTTCTTGCTACGCAGGATGTACTCGATGATCTCAGCGTCGCTCTTCCCGGCTGCTTCCATAGCAGCCAGGTCCTCGAAGCCGCCCAGGCGGCAGGCAATGTCGCCCGCTTCCAAAGGCGGACCGTCAAAAGTTGTCACAACGCCGACGACATCGACCAGCGCGCCTGAGTCGGCGTACGGTTTTGGTTCAATCCGCACTACTTCGAGCTGTTCCGGATGAATACCGAACGATTTTACGGACAACCCTGTCTCGGTCCGATTCAAAATGCTGAGAATGGTCGGATCGACGGGGCGGCCGTGCACGCGCTGCTTGGTGATCACGAGAAAGGCGACCGGATGTATCGGCACGAGGGTGCCCGGAGGGAGCACAGGGCGCTGGACTCCTTTTTGACCGCCGTTCTCAACAAACGTTTTGACGTCAGAGAAATTCCCGAAGACCGATTTGTAGACGGCAGATTTCGCGCCGACCGGTAATGGTTCGCCGATTTGCGAGATGACGACGCCGATTTCGCCGGCGGGCACCTGCACCCATGGGTATTTCCGCACGCTGTAGAGCAGCCAGAATTTGAAGCGAATGCCCGGCATCAGCAGGTTGGCCTGGAAGCCGGCCTCACCGTGAAAGGCGATCGGATTGCCTTCGGACAGCCGTTTGCGTGAGAAGCGTTTTGACACCAGGCCTACTTCGGTCTGGCCGATGACCCGCAGCGAGGGTAGAATAAGCACAATCACCACGAAGGCGATGGCCGCCCACACCAGGTACATCAATGGAATCCCGTCAGCGTGTTGCATAAAACCTCCCGTTGATAGCACACACCATACTCCGTCCCTTGTGAGGAGTCAATCAGGATTCGAATGTCCGCGAATATGGTAGACATGCTATCGATGATCATTCGGCATGAAGATACGCCGTGCGACGCGCAATGTTGCGAAAATCGGAATAAATCGTACGGTGAATGATTACGAGGCAAGTCCGCAATTGTCGAAGTTGACGGCAACCCGGTTGAGCGCAGTGGGTTGTGGGGGAGTGCGGCGAGTTGCGCCGGGGAAAAGGGCGGTACAGAGATTGTGAAATTCACAGGATTGTCATACCCGCGAAAGCGGGTATCCAGGGTAGGACTCGCACTCTGATCGTGTTTCGGCTCCGCTCAGCATAACGCTGAGCGACTGAACAGTGAGTTTTTTGAATTGTTCACGGCCCGGTGTGCAGCAATATTAGCCGACAGGGAGGAATCATTATGCGATTCGCACGGATATTGAGACTGATCGCAACAAGCTTCTTCATCATGCTGATTTCCACACACCTCTTGAGTGCCGAAAATAACCCGCTATTGCTCATCTCTGAGGATTGGTGCTGTGAATCGCATTCAAGTCATGGGCAGCATGAGTATCATGCGACAATATCGATTCTGCGATTGGATTCGACCGAAATCATTGACACCGTGTGGAAGCTCGATCACACGCCCAATGAAATCAACAATCTCCGTCTTCAGCCAGATTTGGGAACCTTGACGATTGTGGAGTCGTATGGTCGGCCGATCACCGTTGTCGACATGGCAACGTGCTCTGTTGTTGCAACATATCGAGTTCCTTCGACCGTTCACCTACTCCAACTGTGGCAAAATGATGCCGGGAGGCCGCTTGGCCAGTATGCCCTGAATTGTCTCGTCGGAAAAGGACTTTCGCAATACAAGATACTCCGAGTATCTCCCTCACTCTGCACCGAACTCGATTCTGTAGGAGAACCGGCGGCTGGAGAAATCAGATTCACGGGTACGCAGAGCGAGGTCGGTTCGTTTTTTGGTGTAAGTGTAGGCTCGATTTTCTCTGGTACTCCGGATATTGCATGGATTGACACGGGCATTGATGTGACGGCATTCCCCGTTCCAGATTCAATTGTTAGAATGAGAAATGCTGAAGGGTGGTTTCTATTCGCCCATGAAAAGGATTATCTCGCGATCTTCTCCATCCCGGAAAAGGGCGGATACATGGAAAGGGAGGTGCTGATTTTTGACCGACACCGACGGACATGGAACTCGGTGCTTGTTCCCGGAGACGTTACGCATCTTCGACCAGAGGGGCGCTACATAGTTGGCACAGTTTCCTATAGTGGTCCGGACATGGACTGGGTGCATCGAGTCTCCAGAGGAGAGGACATCGTCTCAGACTCGACAGTCTTCATCAATACCGACAACAATCGTATAATTCTCGGCCGGATAGGGACTTTACTGCTCATCGACGGAGACACGCTAATATCCCGTCGCGGGAATGAACTTTGTCGTTTTATATTCACGGACTCATCAGTTGCCGGGCCAGAGATCATGATCAAGGATGATCGCATTCGAGATGTTAGATGGGCCTATCGACCTCACTCACGGCATAAATGAAAAATGCGATCGGGCACAAGACCCGACCGCAGGATGGAAAGTAAGTGGAGTTGAGGATAGCCGCCGGCTGGCGCACGAGACGTACGCCAGCCACTTGGAGTTTGTCGGGAGTGTGGTGAACACCGAGATGCTGAAGCGCGCTAAGAAGCGACTTCAACATGACGACTCTCGGTCAGGCACGGGGGCCTGACCGCACGTTATATCGGCGAGGAGAGGAGTCGACTCTGCCCTGGGGTCAGCGGCCCACGAGTTCCTCGGCCCAGTTTTGCACGAGTATCAGCTCAACGGAGGAGTTCTGCTCGGGCTGTGTCACGCAGAGAAAGCGCTGACCGTCGCGCGTGACCTGATAGCTTGAATTCGTGTAGGTGATGTCAAAGTAGAATGGCTTTCGAAACAGCACGGTCGGCTGACCAATTTGCAGGCCGCCTTCATAACTTATCGGTGTAGCCATCAGGTTGCCATCCGCCGACACGCAATACAACTCCCGGCCGTCAGCGCGCCATTGCGCCATGCGGGTGTTCACAGACGTTATCTGCCATTTGCCGCCGCCGGCGCCGAGTTGTTGAATATACACCTGAGCCCGACCGGACTCGTTACTGCTATAGGCAATATACTGACTGTTGGGTGAGATGGAGGCCCAGCGCTCGCTGAATTCAGAATTCAGCAACGGTTCCATCTTGCCGGAACGAAGTTCGAGTTTCCAGATATCGAAGACGCGCGTAATTGGCACCGACATGACCACGAGTGCGGAACCGTCAGGATAGGCGCTTTGCGTGATGAAGGGAGTCGAATCGGATCTCGGCAGTTCTTCATCGGATCCAGTACCGTTGGCTAGTCGGCTGAAGATACTCCACTTGCCCAGATTGTCCTTTCGGTCGGAGCCAAAATAAACCCGGGAATTGTCGGCACTCCACACCGGCCAGACGTCGGCTGCCTCGTTGAACGTCAGACGCGAAGAAATCTGGCGCTGGAGATCGCGGACCCAGATGTCGGTCTGGTTGCCGTTGTTGCTCGTGAGTTCATAGGCAATGCGTTTGCCGTCGGGAGACAGAGCGACGTTTTCAAAACCTGACGGGGGCATTTCCTCGGAGAGCTCCTTGCCCGTACGGTCGACCCAGACCATGCGTCGCTCGCTTATCGCGGTGCCGCGCTGGTACAGCAGTTGACCGTCGTTGGAAACACTGAAGAGAGCGCGCTCGTCGAGACTGGTTACCTCGTTTGTGAGGGGTATCGGGTCGCCGGTGATTTCCTGTTTATCAGCGTTGAACGGCTGTGCTACCAGGATGCGATCTTTCATATAGAGGATATAGCCGGCAGTCGAATAGACGACGCGTGATTCCACTGTCGCGAGTTTCTTGCTCTCCCTGGATCCGAGAGTTCCGGACATCAGGTACGACTGCTGGCCGGTGCCGGGGATGGACGCAAAGGTATTAAACAAGTAGTGCTTGCCGTCAGGGAGAAACCAGGGCCAGGCGTGACCGGTTTCGCCGACCGCGCGGTTGATGAACGATGCCTGGGTCACCGGCCCGCCTGCGGCCGGGACTTGTCGGAGCGAATCGGCGGCGTTGCCGTCAAAGATAATAATGCCGTCACTTCCCCATGTACCATCCGAGGCGTGCGGCGCCTCGCAGATCAAAAGGGTCGGCCCACCGGTGGCGGGGATTCGTCGGAGTTGATTGCGGTTATCGAAAAAGGCCAGGAACTTGCTGTCGGGCGACCAGAAGGGGCGATTGGCGCCATCAGTACCCTCCAGAGGAATCGCCTGGAGTGAGTTCATGGGACGGACCCAGATCTTAAACACTCTGGCGCTGTCCTGTGCCTGGAAGGCGACGTACTTGCCGTCTGGTGAAATCATCGGCCAAGTGGTGCCGGAATAGCGAGGCTCCTGGGTAATGGAGAAGCGGGCGACCCTCAGCTCCGGCTTAGCCTGCAACAAGATCTTCGCGCCCAGGGCGAGTGCAGCCAATCCCAATACACCTGTTGCGGCCCAGAGCATCCGTTCTCGCGATTTGCGGCGAACAGAGACCTGCAACGGCACGCCGACCTGTGAGCCACCTTCGTTAATCCAGAGCAGTGATCGCTTGAGATCGCCGGCCGTGTGCCAGCGATGGTCGGGATCCTTTTCCAGGCACTGGCGGATGACCCGTTCAAGCATGGGAGGGGACATGGGCTGTAACTCGGCGATAGCGCGCGGCTGTTCCTTGATGATGGAGGCGATGAGGCTGGCCTGACTGCCGCCGTCAAAGGCGCGGCGGCCGGTGGCCATTTCGTAAAGAATGGCGCCGAAGGCGAAGATGTCGGTGCGGGCATCCACCTCTTTCCCTTCGAGTTGTTCGGGGGCCATATACTGGAGGGTGCCGATGATCGCGCCCTCTCCGGTGAGAGGCGTGGTGGTGCGGGTGATACCACTCTGACCGTGGACGAGTCCACCTGATTCCTGCAGTTTGGCCAGGCCGAAGTCGAGAAGTTTGGCGCCGGACTTGGTGAGCATGATGTTGCCCGGTTTGAGATCGCGGTGGATCAGTCCCTGGCGGTGGGCCTTGTCAAGGCCGTCGGCAATCTGCACGGCAATATTCAGCAAGTCGGGGACAGATAACGGGCCACGCAGGAGACGTGAGGCGAGCGTTTCGCCTTCCAGATACTCCATGACCAGATAGTCGACACCGTCCTGATGACCGATGTCGAAAAGGGTGCAGATGTTGGGGTGGTTGAGGCTTGAGATGGCCTTGGCCTCGCGTTCGAAACGGAGGCGGAGATCCTGATTGCCGGCCACTTGCACCGAGAGAACCTTGATCGCAACGGTGCGATCAAGTCGGCTGTCTTTGGCTTTGTAGACTTCGCCCATGCCGCCGGCGCCGGCGGTTGATTCGATGATGTAGGGACCTAGCTTGGCACCACTGGATAGAGCCACTGAAATACTCCCGGTTCAGAGGTTTAGCGTTGATCTGGTTGTTGTGGCCGTGACCGCCACGTGGATAATATCGGTACATAGCATCCATATTGCAAGAGAAATTGGGGGACGACGTCGCAAAGGCCGGCCGGGTCGGGATGCGCGGCAATCGGAGGGGGGAGCGCAGGGCATTACCGGATATCGATGCCGCCCCAAGGCAAGAAATGCTGACCATACAGAATTGTCATACCCGTGAAGGCGGGGATCAAGGGTAGGATTTGCATACGGATCATGCTTCGACTCCGCTCAGCATGACGTTACTCGATGGCGAAGGCCCGTGGGTCAGGTCGAAACCGAAGCGGTTTCGACTTACAGGAAGCGAACTGAAAGATTGCCACGCCGCTAAGGAGCGGCTCGCAATGACGTGTCAGGTAAGATTGCGGAGATCGTCGAGATCGCGGAAGCACGAGAATGATTCAGGATTGACGTCGGCCCCTTCGGCTCCGCGAGGTTCTCGCAATGAGTAGTCGGTGAATTGCGGGGCGTCAGGTCTCACGTTCGAAATAGGTAAAGGGCCTGTTGCAACACCTCCTTGGCAAAACGCTTGATAAATTGAAAATACTTTTGCCCTACAGATTTCCTCTCATACCCCCTCTCCCTTCAGGGAGAGGGTTGGGGTGAGGGCCGGTATGGTGATGCTTCGGGTCACACGGCGATAGGAATCGCCGCAGGACCCGAAGCAACTCAGAAGAGTGCGGTCAGGCACGGGGGCCTGACCGCACAGGCGTTTGGCACGGGAGTCTGATGGGACATTCAGCCCACCGCAAGACGGTGGGCTACCGATACTCTTTCGGACGACAAGTCTAGAAGCCGTAGATCTCGCCGTACTTCTTGTTCATATAGTCGACCAACGGCTGCGCTGACAAGGGCTGGCCGGTCACTCGCTTTACCAGATCGGTGGCGCGGTAACGCTGGCCGTGCATATGGATGTTCTTCCGCAGCCAGGCTAACAACTCGGCATAATTGCCCTGCTCGAACTGTTTGCCCAGATTCGGCATGTCCTGTCTGGCTTTCGCAAAGAACTGCGCGGAATACAGATTGCCCAAGGTGTAGGTCGGGAAATAGCCGATATAGCCGGCCGACCAGTGAACGTCCTGCAAGCAGCCGTTGGCGTCGTTGTCGACCTTAAGCCCGAAATACTTCTCGAAGCGGCTGTTCCACTCATGCGCAACGTCGGCCGGTTTGAGATCGCCGGTCAACATGGCGCGCTCGATTTCAAAACGCAGGAGTATGTGCAGGTTGTAGGTGGCCTCGTCGGCCTCGACACGGATGTACGACGGAGTCACGTAGTTGACCGCGCCGTAGAAGGCATCGAGTGAAACGTTGTCGAGCGACGGGCGGAAAATCCGCTTGGCCTGCGGGAGGAAGTAGACCCAGAACTCTTTTGAGCGGCCGACCTGGTTTTCCCACATGCGCGATTGCGATTCATGGATGCCGAGCGAGGCAGCCTCGCCCATTGGCTCGCCGAAATACTCCGCTTTTTGTATCCCCATTTCGTACAGGGCGTGGCCGGCCTCGTGCATGATGCCAAAGAGGGCGTCGTTCAATCGTCTCGGATTGTAGCGCGTGGTGATGCGAGTATCACCGGGGCCGAAGCCGGAGCAGAAGGGGTGGGTGGTGATGTCCAAGCGGCCGGCGGCGAAGTCAAAACCCATCGCCTCGGCAACCGATTCACCAAAGACACGCTGCATCTCGATGTTGTACTCGCGCTCAATGATGCTGACATCGGGCTTTTTCGGCGCATTCTTGATTTTCTGCAGCAGCGTCACCAGTTCGCCGCGGAGTTTCTCGAAAACGGAAGCGATGTCGTCGACGGTCGCGCCCGGTTCATAGTTGTCGAGCAGGGCGTTGTACCGTTCGCCCTTCCAGCCGTAGGCGTCGGCGACTTTCTGTTCGATGGCGACGATCTTCTCAAGCCAGGGCTGGAAGGCTTTGAAGTCGGATTTGGCGCGGGCCTCAGCCCATTTACCCTGGGCGAGCGAGGTGGTTTTGGTCATTTCTTCGACCAGATCGGACGGCAGCTTGGTGGCTTTGTCGTACTGGTGGCGGATTTCGCGCAGGTTGGCGGCCTCGGGCGTATCACCCGCTTTGAGGCCGTCGCTTTCGCTCTTGGCGAGCAGGTCGCCGATTTTTGACGAGGTGAACCGTTCGTGGCTCAGCCGGGCGATCAGGCCGAGCTGGTTGGAGCGGTGTTCGGCGCCCTGACGGGGCATGTAGGTGCGTTCGTCCCATCCGAGGACCGAGGCGCATGACCCAAGGATGGAAATCTCTTTGACTTCTTTAATGAGTTCTTGATAAGCTTGTTGGGCAGTCATGCTGCTTCTCCTTGACCAAATCCCGGCCGGCGGCAGCAAGAGTGGCCGGGCAATTAGTAGTTATTGTGTCTTAGGCGGAAGGTAATTCAGGACGGTCACGAAAGCAATTGGCGGGTAACAATTCTGTTGTCGCCCTTTGGGCATGGGCCTATATTGAGCGCCGTCATCGGAGGGAATTTTCATGGGCCACGCAAAGAATACTGAAGCCGACGCATTGCTCGACAAGGAGTTCAAGGTTCTGGATCACGGCTTTGTCCGGCTGATCGACTACCTTGGTTCCGATGATGCTATTGTGCAGGCGGCGCGAGTGTCATACGGTGAGGGGACCAAGAAAGTGCACGAGGATCGCGGGCTGATTCGCTATCTCATGCGCCATCAGCACACGACCCCGTTTGAGATGGTCGAGTTCAAGTTTCACGTCAAACTGCCCATTTTCGTGGCCCGTCAGTGGATCCGCCACCGTTCAGCCAATGTCAACGAATACTCGGGCCGGTACTCGGTCATGAAAGAAGAGTTCTATCTGCCGAAGCGGGATGATATTCGTTATCAATCCGTGACCAATCATCAGGGGAGGTCCGAGGAAGAAGTGCCCAACGAGCTCAAGGACCAGTTTCTGATGCATGCCCAGACGACGCAGCGGGAGTTGTACCAGGAGTATTCGAAGTTTGTGGAAGCGGGGCTGGCGAGGGAGCTGGCGAGGATCAATCTGCCGCTATCTCTCTACACCGAGTGGTACTGGAAGATTGATCTTCATAACCTCTTTCATTTTTTGCACTTACGTCTTGACCTCCACGCCCAGCAGGAGATCCGTGAGTATGCCGAGGTGATGGCCAAAATGGTTCGGACGGTGGCACCGGTTGCCTATGAGGCCTTTGAGGACTACACGCTGAAGGCAATCTCGTTTTCGGGTCCGGAGGTCAAGGTGCTGACCAAGTACCTCGAGGGTTTTTCGGAGACAGTTGATTCGTTGGTGCAACAGGGGTTGTCGAAGCGAGAGGCGGGGGAGTTCCTGGTAAAGCTGGAGCGAAACCGCTCGCGCAATTCCAAAACCAGCTGAGGTGGTCTCTTCCACAGGACCCAGATGTTCCGGTAAGCGACGTATCCGGGGCATCTGTTGCCATATCACTACATCTATAGCGGTCATTTTCCCTTGACATACACTCGCGGTTTCATATCTTTTAGTTGGTCACGCCGGTTCCGGTTTTAGCTGAATTCGTATTCGGGTGAGGCACACGACCTAGTCAGTCGATACCGGGTGCCGGGCTTTGGGTTTAGGCGATATTGGGTAGCTGTAGGAAGAGTGCATGGTCAAGTGCTCACGGGTTGCAATTTCCAAACTGCATCACCAACCATCTCTTAGCGTGGCAGACTGCTGCTGCTCTTCTATGGCGTACCCTGTTTGCTATCGGCAAAAACATTGCACTTCATCGATAGATAGGGTCCTCGCGTCATGGGAACGTACAATTTGTTTCGAGGTCTCGCAGTCCTAGTTGGCGCCGTTTTGCTGTGCACAGCAGCACAAGCGGCCACGCTCTCGGCGATTGTCAGTACTGACACGCTAGATTATGCCCCCGGCGACACGGTTTACATCGAAGGCGCCGGATACTGGGCTAACGAATCGGTCCAATTGCAGGTTCATCTACAGGTAGGTCTTCCGGAGCCGGAGAATGCCCAGTTTTATGAACCGTGGACGGTGACGGCAGACGGTGAGGGGAGCATCTCGGCAATCTGGATCGTTCCGGATGACGCGGTCAACAAGACTCTCTATGTGGACGCCCTGGGCTTGAGTTCCGGACTGACGGCTACAGCGACCTTCACTGACTGCAACGTGTTGCTTGCCTTTACGACCGGCCTTCCGGATTCCGTCTGCGCGGGGCGACCGCTGGAAGTCTGTGCGAATTTGGCGGAGAATTGCGGGGGCGGCAACCGGGCGCCATTGGCGAACCGGCGCGTCCTGTTTTTCGTGAACACGGGGAATTGCGGCGCAGACGTCGGCCAGCTTGCCCAGGACTCGGCGACCACCGACGCCAACGGGAATGCGTGCGTAACATTTGCCATGCCGGTCGCGACGGGGCAGTACAGCATTCGCATCAAGTTCCGTGGCGAGCCCAAACCCAGCAAGTATCAGTCGCCAAACTCGGCGTGTAATCCGACCCAGCGAATTGAGTTGTCATCGACTAATGAGTGCAAGGCATTCAAAGTTGTGGCGAACTACGGCACAGCGCCGGTCGTAACAATGCCGGCGAACAGGACAGTCGGGCAGTGCGGCCCGCAGCAGATTTGTCTGCCCGTGCAGATTGTCGATCCGAATTGTGATATCGACACGGTGGTGAGCAACCTCGGCGTGTACGCCGGTAATGAATCGAATTACGATCAGGTAAGTTATTTGCGCCAGTTGGGTGGCACGGTCACGCAGGTGGGCGGCGGCCAGCCGGGCAAGGCACTATTCGTGGCGGGCGACTTTGTTTCACCGGTAAACGCCTCCTCGGGTGTTACGGTGACGTTGCCGAACTTTGTGTTCGTGAGCTCCATTGTCAGTTACGGATCGTTCCCGTCGGGCGTCGGCCCGGCGCAATCGGCCGATCAACTCAAGGGGGTGCCGACTGATTTGACCTTCACGTTGCCGGGTGCAGGTGGCCCTGATGGCGGATTGGGTGACGGCTCGGTTGATTTTTCGAGCGGAAACTATGTGACGGTTGGATTCTCAAGCACGATCAGGACATGCAACGGCTCCAACAGTGATTTTGTCATTTTCTCCAACAGCGACGGCGGCGGCACAGCTCTCCTGCAGTTCAAGTTGAGCGGGACCGTGGTGTATTCGTTCACGGGAACCGTTCCCGGCGGTACGAGCGGATCCGGAACGGGTGGAGTTGCGTTCGATCTGCCGGACGGTCTGCCGTTCAACCAGGTATACATCAAGTGCACATCAGGGGTAATCGAAATCGACGGCTTTGGTGCGCGCACGGCGCCGTCATCGACCAGTAGTGACGTTTGCTTCACGGCCGACACGGCCGGCGTCTACACGGTGATAGTGACAGCGACCGACCAGTGTGGTCATGTCGGAGCCGACACGACTCTGGTCACCGTGGTCATAAATCGCCCGCCGGTGGCCAACGCCGGGGCCGATTTCACGAAATTCCTCTGCTCACTCGGGCAGGTTTGTTTCCCGGTCAGTTTCACCGATCCGGACAACAATATAAAGTCGACGCAATTGCTGTCGGGGCCGGGGACGCTTGCCGGCAATCAGATTTGCTATACACCCGGGGCGGCGGGCGCCTCGACATTTGTCATCAAGGTGACCGACTCGTGTAACGCCGTCGATCTGGATACGGTGGTGGTGACGATCGGGCTCAATGCAGCTCCCGTGGCCGTGAATCCGCCGAACCAGACGGTTTTCCAGTGTGCCTCGGCGCAAATCTGCTACAACTTCACGGCGGCCGATCCCAATGGCGGGACGCTCAGTTGGACAAAGCTGGCCGGGTCGGGGACAGTGACGTCGGGCGGTCAGTTCTGTTTCACGCCGACGATTTCCGGGACTTATGCGGTAACGGCCGTGGTGTCCGATTCGTGTGGCGCCAAAGATACTACCTCAATCAGCTATACAGTCACTCTGAACTCTGCGCCGGTAGCGGTCAATCCGACCACGCCGGTAAATCTCATTCAATGCACTCCCGCCCAGGTGTGCTACACCTTTGCGGCCAGCGATGTCAATGGCGGCACGTTGAGCTGGACGAAACTCACGGGGACCGGGACGCTCACCAGCGGCGGGCAATGGTGCTTCACGCCGGCGTCGTCGGGAGCCTATGCAATAACGGCGGTGGTCGCCGATTCCTGCGGCGCCAAGGATACGACAACGCTCACCTACAATGTCACCCTGAACGGCGCACCGACGATCACGCTGGCGAATGACACGACGATCTTCCTGTGTGCACCGACTCAGATTTGCCGGAGCTATGCAGTCAGCGATCCGAATGGGACAAGCAAGCTGACCGAGGTACTGGTTTCCGGCTTTGGTGCGATTGACACGGCGGCCAACACGGTGTGTTTCACCCCGAGTGCGAGCGGGACCTACCAGATTGTCACATCAGTGACGGATTCGTGCGGCGCGTACGATCTTGATACGGTAGTCGTGACCGTGACGATGGGGCAGTATGCCGACGTCACGTGTCCGTCGAGCGCGGCCTACTTCATTTGCGCCCCGACGTCGATCTGCCGTCCGGTGACGGTGACACCGGCAAGTGCCACGGTGACGATATCGCCGATCGGTACCTACAGTGCCGGTAACGTCTGCTTCGCCGCCGACACGAGCGGCACGTATGTGCTGCGCGTAATTGCAACGACCGGATGCAGTGCCGACACCTGCTTTGTCACGACAACGGTAACGAAGAACAGCGCGCCGGTGGCGGTGAATCCGCCGACGCCGGTGAGTGTCTTCCAGTGTGTGCCGGCCCAGATTTGCTACACCTTTACAGCCGCGGATGTCAATGGCGGAACGCTGACCTGGAGTAAACTGAGCGGGACCGGCACGGTTTCAGCCGGCGGGCAGTGGTGTTTCACGCCGGCGGGTAATGGGAACTACGCGGTGAGCGCGGTAGTTGCGGATTCGTGCGGCGCCAAAGATACGGTCAACCTGACATACAATGTGACCGTAAACAGTGCACCGTCGCTTACCCTCGCCAACGACACGACCGTACATCTGTGTACGCCGGTCGAGATTTGCCGGAGTTTTACGGTTTCCGATCCTAATGGCTCGAGCGGTTTGACCAAGACGCTTATTTCGGGGTATGGCACGCTTGACGCCGTCAACAACAAGGTTTGTTTCACTCCGAGCAGCGCCGGGTCGTATCAATTCATCGTTCAAGTGAGCGACTCGTGCGGTCTGTCAGCCAGAGATACGGTCAACGTAACCGTGACCTTCGGCCCGGTGGCGGTGATCGATTGTCCGACCGGACCGATTAACATCACGGAGTGCGCCGGCGGCCAGATCTGCCAGGCGTTGACGATCACACCGGCGAATGCGACGGTGACGACGACGCTGGGTACGTTCAGCGGCGGTCAACTTTGTTTCAATGCACCGGCCTCGGGCACATACACGGCTCGCGTGATCGCGACGGCCGAGTGCGGCGCGGATACCTGCGACATCACGTTTAATGTGACCGTGAGCCAGCCGCCGGTGCTGGTTTGCCCGCCGGAGCAGACGATATTCATCTGCGGGCCGGGCAGTTTGTGTATCGCCGTGGGTGGAGCGCCGGTGGCGACCTATACGGTGACGCCGATCGGGTCGTATGTGGGCGGCAATGTGATCTGCCCGGCTGATACGTCGGGCACCTATATTCTGAAGGTGAAGGCGTCGACGCCGTGCGGCACCGACTCCTGCTTCATTACGGCGCATGTAACCATCAATTCAGCGCCGGTGGCGGCCAATCCGCGCTTGCCCGCGACAATCTTCCAGTGCACGCCGACGGAGGTGTGCACGCAGTTTACAGCGACCGATATCAACGGTGGCACCTTGACCTGGACGCGGCTGTCCGGTTCGGGTTCGGTGAGTACAAGCGGTAACTGGTGCTTCACGCCGACGGGAACCGGTACCTACAGTGTCGTGGCCCAGGTGGCCGATTCGTGCGGCGCCGCCGACACGGTATCGTTGTCCTATGACATAGTCATAAACGGTGCGCCGAGTATCACTATCGCCGGCGACACCACGGTCAATCTCTGCACCCCGGCACAGATTTGCCGGAGCTTCGTGACCAGCGATCCGAATAACAATATTCAGTCGGTAACACTCATCTCCGGCAGCGGTACGATTAGCGGCAATCAGATTTGCTTCACACCAAGCACCGGTGGCACCTACTCCTTTATCGCCCAGGTGAGCGATTCCTGCGGTGTGACGGCCCGCGATACGGTACACGTGACAGTGACCTTCGGCGAATTTGCCGATGTGACCTGTCCGCCGGCGGCGAGCTATTTCATCTGCGCGCCGACCTCGCTCTGCCGGCCGGTGACAGTGACGCCGGCGAGTGCGACAGTGACTGTTTCGCCGATTGGCAGTTATAGTGCGGGTCAACTCTGTTTCACGGCCGACACGAGCGGTACCTATGTGATTCGCGTTATTGCAGGAACGGGTTGCAGCGCGGATACGTGCTATGTATCGACGACGGTAACGCGCAACAGCGCGCCGGTGGCCGTGAATCCGACGACACCGGTGAATGTCTTCCAGTGTGTGGCGACTCAGGTGTGCTACAGTTTCTCCGCTGCGGATGTGAATGGCGGAACGCTGACCTGGAGTCGAATCTCCGGCGCCGGATCAGTGGCGGCGGACGGTCAGTGGTGCTTCACGCCGGCCGGCTCGGGTGCATACAGTGTCGTCGCGCAGGTAGCTGATTCATGCGGGGCGGCGGATACCGTTACTGTGACATATAATGTAACGATCAACGCCGTGCCGGTACTGACGCTGGCCAATGACACATCGCTCTTCCAGTGTGCCGCGGCGCAGATCTGTCTGCCATACACGGTTAGTGACGCCAACGGAAACCTGCAGGCGGTGACGCTGCTTTCCGGTTCAGGAACACTAAACGCCGGTCAGCTTTGCTTCACGCCGACGGTGGCCGGAGTATACACGCTTGTCGCGCAAGCGCTGGATTCGTGCGGTGCGACAGCGGTTGACACGCTTAGAGTGACAGTGACTCTGAATCGGGCGCCGGTGGTCAACGCCGGGCCGGATCAGACAATATTCCAGTGTGAAATACAGCAAATCTGCTGGCCGGCGGGCGCGACCGATCCCGACGGCAATCTCACCACTGTTCAGCTGGTGAACAGCCCCGGTACATACAGCGGCGGCCAGATTTGCTTCACGCCGACCGGAACGCTCAATTATGAGTTTGTGCTGAAGGCGACCGACGCCTGCGGTCTGATCAGCTACGACACGGTCGTGATCTATTACACGCACAACAGCGCGCCGGTGGCCAACGCCGGTCGCGATTCGACTGTTGTGCTCTGCGCGCCACAGGCGATTTGCTGGGTGGCCGGCAGTTCGGATGTGAATGGCAATCTGACGGCGACCAACCTGATCGCGGGGCCGGGGTCGTTTGACGGATCGCAAATCTGTTTCACTCCGTCGACGTCGGGAACCTACACGTTCATTCTCGAAGCCATCGACGCCTGCGGCAAGACCGACGTTGACACATCAGTGATATATATCACGCTCAACGCGGCGCCGGTCTGCGTCGTGCCGAATGACACGGTCATTTACCAGTGCACGCCGACGCAGGTCTGCCTGCCGGCGTATGCCACCGATAACAACCTGCTGTCGTGCGAAATTACATCGGGGCCGGGTATGCTGACGGGCGGCAATTGGTGCTACACGCCGTCGGCCCAGAGCCAGGTCGTGACGGTCGGCATTCAGTGCACTGATTCATGCGGAGCGACTTGCACGGAGAGCTTCACGGTTGATTTCCGCATCAACTCGAAGCCGACCATTGAATTTGCATCGTACAACCCGTTCTTCCTGTGCGGACCGCAGCAGGTCTGTCTCCAGTTCACGGCGACGGACAATGACAGCCCAACGCCGGTCATCACGCTGGCGGGCGGCGGGACGCTCGACCTGGCCAATTCGCAGGTCTGTTTCAACGCCGATACGACCGGGACGTATCATTTCATCCTGACGATCACGGATAATTGCGGCGCCACGGCAGCGGACACGATTGATGCGGTTGTGACGGTCAATCAGGCGCCGGTAGCGGTATTACCCGCGGACACCAATGTCTTCCAGTGCACGCCGACGCAAATATGCCTGCCGGCAGCCTGTACCGACCCGGATAACAATCAGAATGTGTGTGATTTCAGCGGGCCGGGTACATTCAACGGTTCGCAGATTTGCTTCACGCCGAATGCGTCGGGCAGTTATGTCTTTGTCCTCCACGTGGAAGATGCCTGTGGTCTTGAGGCTGACGACACGGTCACAGTGACTGTGGTGTTGAACTCGGTACCGGTGGTGACGTTGCCGGCCGACAGCGCCGTGTTCCAGTGCACATTGTCGCCGATCTGCTTAAACTACAATGTGAGCGATGCCGACGGGACGAGCGGCCTGACGGAAACGATGATTTCCGGATTCGGATCCATCAACACAGCGACCAACGAAATTTGCTTCACGCCGAGCGGCGCGGGCAGCTACCAGTTTATCGTCGGTGTGGTCGATTCGTGCGGTGGTAGTGATCAGGATACCGTAGTTATAACTGTGACGACCGGTCAAGGGGCCGACATAGCCTGCCCGAGCGGTCCGATAGCGGTATCGTTGTGCGCGGCGGGGCCGGTGTGCCAGACACTTGAGATAACACCGAGCACAGCCACGGTGACGACGACGCTTGGTACCTATAGTGGCGGCCAGCTTTGTTTCGACGCCGCGGTGTCGGGAACCTACACAGCGACGGTAATTGCCACCACCTCGTGCGGCGCAGACACCTGCCAGGTGACGTTCAACGTGACCATCGGCAGCGTGCCGCAGTTGAGTTGCCCGGGTGTGACGTCAAAGTTCCTCTGCTCGGCCGGCCAGGTATGTATCCCGGTCGGTGTGATGGGCGGCGGGACGGTCACAGTGTCGCCGATCGGTACGTACAATAGTGGTGACGTCTGCTTCACGGCCGATACGACCGGACACTATGTATTGCGCGTCATCGCGACCAGTGCTTGCGGCGCCGATACCTGCGACCTTGAAGTGAATGTCCAGATCGACCGGGCGCCGGTGGCGACCGAGGTGACGCCTGTCGATACCTTCGTGTGCGCGACCGGTGGACAGGTGTGTCGCCAACTCGCGGCGACCGATCCGGACGGCAACGGGCTGACCTGGTCGAGACTGACGGGCAGCGGAACCGTGAGCGCGTCGGGGCAATGGTGCTTCACGATCAGCGCCGCCGGAACGTACACAGTGACGGCAGCGGTGGCTGATTCGTGCGGCAAGGCCGACACGATCACGGCGACCTACAATGTGACAGTCAATAGCGCGCCGGTGGTGACACTTGGCGCCGACACGACGGTGTTCCAGTGTGCGACCGGTCCGGTGTGCATACCGTTCACGATCACTGACGCCAATAACAATATTTCGATTCGATTCGTGAAGCTTGACGGCACGGTGGCGGATACCAATGCCGTCAGCCCGTATTGCTTCACGCCAATCGGCGCGGGCGTACATCAGATAATTGTGCTTGCCACAGACGCCTGTGGCGCGGGTGACGCGGATACGATTACGGTGAACGTACTGCAGAATCGGCCGCCGGTGGCCAACGCCGGCCCGGATCAGTCGCTGAAGCTGTGCACGCCGACGCAGGTGTGCTGGCCGGCGTCGTGCACCGATCCCGACAATAATCTGGATAGCTGCAAGTTGATCAGTGGCCCGGGCACATATGCGGGCGGGCAGATTTGCTTCACGCCGGGTTCGTCCGGGACCTACACGTTCATCACCCGGGCAGTGGACCATTGCGGTGTGGCGGACCAGGATACGGTAGTCATCACGATCGCGCTCAACACGCCGCCGGTCTGCCAGATGCCCCCGGCCGACACAACCGTTGTATTCCAGTGCACTCCGACACAGATCACCATTCCGGTCGGGGCGACCGATCCGAACGGCAATTTCTCACATTGCGAGTTGCTGGCCGGGCCGGGATCGCTGGTGGGCGGCAACTGGGTCTTCACGCCGACGGTCGATCAACTGGTGAAGGTGAAAGTGCAGTGCAGTGACTCGTGCGGCGCGTCGTGCATTGATTCGTTCTTCGTGAAGATCAATCTGAATGCCGCGCCGGTGGCCAATGCCGGTCGCGATACGACGGTCTTCGCCTGCGGCACCGCGAGTGTCTGTATCACCGCGGGCTGTACCGACGAGGACAACAATCTGTCGACGTGCGAATTGCTTTCGCCGTTCGGCACGTATGACAGTAATACCGGGAAGATCTGCCTGACGGCGCCCAACGGCGACGGATCGGACAAGGTTTACCAGTTTATACTCAAGGCGACGGACGCCTGCGGAGCGGTGGACTATGACACGTCGGTGGTGACGGTCAACTTCAATGCCGCGCCGGTGATTACACCTCTGCCCGACTTCACGGCCTATCTTGAAGCAGTGGGCGAGGTCTGCTTTGACATCACGGTGAATGATCCGGACCTCAATGTTGGTAGCGTGACCGTATCGCCGCTCGGAACGTATGCGAACGGCCAGGTCTGTTTCAACGCCGACACGACCGGAACCTATTGTCTTGAACTGACCGCGACCGATCAATGCGGCTTGATCGACAAGGATACGATCTGTGTCAAAGTCCAGATCGACGAATGCATACACGTGCAGATCGAGAAGGTTCACGACGCATTCCAGGGGCAGCATTCACTGGTCGATATCTTCCTGAACGGTTCGGGCAAGCCGCTCGGCGGATTCAGTTTCCTGATCGCGTATGACGCGACGGCTCTGACCCCCTACACGGTGACGCCCGGTTCGCTCTTTGAAGGTTGCGGCTGGGAGTACTTCACCTTCGGTACGGCGCCGACGGCAACTGCGGCGACGGCTGTCCGAGCGGGCTGCTGCGTATCGCCGGTATCGCTGAGACGAACAACGGAGCGTACCATCCGAGCTGTTTCTTTGACGGTCAGGTAGGGACGATGGCGACGATAGACTTCCTGGTGTCGAATGATCGGTCGCTCGAGTGCCAGTACGCGCCGGTGAGCTTCTTCTGGCTCGAGTGTGGTGACAACGCCTTGTCGAGCAAGGGCGGCGATACGCTCTGGATTTCGCGCAACGTGTTCGATCTCGAACTGCATAACATCACCGACAATTCGTACCCGATGCCGAGTTACTTCGGCGCGCCGAATAGCTGCCTGATCCCCGGCGGCAAGGGGTTGCCGCAGCGGTGTGTCGATTTCACCAACGGCGGCATCGATATCGTCTGCGCTGATTCCATCGACGCGCGCGGTGATATCAACCTGAATGATCTGGCGTACGAAATCGCCGACGTGGTCATGTTCACTCAGTATTTCATCAAGGGGCTGAGCGCTTTCCCGCAGGATTGCCCGACGTGTATCCCGCCAACGTTCGGATTGAAGGGCGCAATAGCGGCTTCGGACGTGAATGCGGACGGCATACCGCTGACGGTCGGAGACCTGGTGTACCTGATCCGCGTGGTGGTGGGCGATGCCTCGCCGTACGAGAAACTCAATCCCAACGCCGGCTACGAGGCGACCGTGGCGGTCTCCGGCGATGCCTTGCGCATCAGCGACTGCAACACGCGAATAGGCGGCGTGCAGGTGGTGGTCGAGGGTGACGTTAAGCCGGTCCTTGGCTCCGCGGCGAAGGACATGGAGCTGCAATACAGCTTCGACGGCAAGGTGACGCGCATCCTGGTGTTCAGTTCCACCGGCAAGGGTGCGATTGAAACCGGCGAGCTGCTGACGCTGAGCGGACACGGCAGCGGTGAAGAGCGTCGACATCGGTTCGGCGGACGGTCTGGTGGTGGCGACGAAGCTGTCGAATCTGCCGACGGCGTACAGCTTGTCGCAGAACTATCCGAACCCGTTCAATCCTCAGACGAAGATAGATTTCGCACTGCCCGAAGCGGGCAAGTGGCGGCTGGAGATATACAATATCCTGGGTCAGACGGTGAACGCGTTTGAGGGTGAGGACCAGCCCGGATATTACCAAGTGGTGTGGGATGCCGGTAGATATGCTTCGGGTATCTACTTCTATCGTTTGACGGCTGGTGCGTATAGCGCCACCAAGAAGATGGTGCTCCTCAAGTAGTCACCACAGCACCATTACCTACCCCGTCCGGTTCACGCCGGGCGGGGTTTTTGGTATGGGGCGTCGAGTTTACTGAGAACTGCCAACGATGTCATTCCCGCGAAGGCGGGAATCCAGCACTGGGGGAAAATAATAGCATCAAAGCCGCAGAAGGCAATTCTGGCTGGCGATCATGCACAATGTGCAGAAACATCTTCCAAAAATCTAGATTACAAGGATGGCGGGGTTCTCTTCGATTGAAAGAGAAACAGAATGTCACCCACCAGCATATAGGTGTGTACCACATACCTTTCGGCTTCCTCTTTCGAGATTGTACCACGTGAACCCTTCTGGGCACCCTTCAGGATGGCGTCTAATCGATCACCTATGAACTCTAGAGTTGATCCAACAATTCCTTCATATGTTTCTGAATCGGAATTGTCTGAAACGTAGACCATTAGCCGGTTTTTGTACTGATCTGGTCCGAGAGAGATGGTTTGCCTCTTACCATTTCGATCGATTGTCCTCGTCTCCGTCGTGGCCGGGAGCACAACATCCGCTAGATCTTGAAGAACCTTACGGCACGAATGAGCGGCGTTGGACCAATCTTCAGGATTAGGTGAAACGAGATTGTCATAGATAGACGATAGCTTAGTTATCGATTGCGGCAATAGCTCGGTAAGTAGCGAATCAACTCGTATCCGTAGGGCTGAGAAAAGATCATATGCAAGTTGGGAATATTTGAGTTCAATGTATCTCATCGAGACATAATCATAAATAAACGCTCGGCGACTCGATAATCGACGAGCAGTCTGGCCAATCTGAGTACGCAACGCGCCCCTCTCGTATCGATTTCCCGTCGGAGACATTACGTACTGACTAGGGTTAGCAGACGTGATCGAAACGTTCGGATCAACTGCAGATTCAATAGACTTGGATAGAGTGTCGAGAGAAATCTCAATTGCCTCGATCGAGTCGGTATATGCTTTTGTAGTGATCTGATGCGACTTGGCATCCTCCTCCTCAACCATGCGTCCCGCAAGCCGACAGAGTTCAAATATTTCGGGTGGAATCCCAGTTGGAGTTGTAGGGTAACCCGAAGCCTCGTAAAAAAAGATCTCTTGATACGGATGGTCGCTTAACAACCTCGCCAAACGACTTGCTTTCATGGCAATTTTTGTGAGAACAATCTGGCTTAACTCGATATCCGTCAGAATAGTCTCAGCAAGCAGGAGCGCATCCTGAAGCATCTTGGGATTAGGGGGTATAGTTGTCATGCTTACTTCCTAATCTGTATTTCATCACTATTCTGATACGAGTCAAGCAGAATCTTGTGACACGATTGGTACGCGAGTTCCAACGGTTTTCAGCCATCACGACTGGACTGCATGATCCATGCCACTCTCTTCACGCAAATTGGTGCAGCTAGGGGACCTCATGCCGCTAGCACTTTGCCCAGCGTGCGGGTCACCGCAAGCCATGTATTATTCTGTGGGCAAACCCCATGGATTCTGGGCCTTCGGCCCAGAATGACAAGATAGAGGGGCCCGGAATGACGAGGTGAGAGGGGCCAGAGTGACACGAGAGGGGATACGGTAGACTGGTGGGTCGCCAGCGTGCTCAGCACTTCGATAGGGGAAAGCCATTGAAATTGAACCCACCGTTCCGGTGGGGTACCGGGGTGCCCCTGACGGGATGAACGAGCCGAGCTACGGCTTCAAGTCGACGACGGTGGCGCCCCAGGAGCCGCCGGAACCGCCCTCGTGGCGAAAGGCGGCAACGTGGGGGTGATTTTCGAGCACCGAGCGGACAATCTCCCTCTGGACACCAATCCCTTTGCCATGCACGATTCGTAAGGCATAGATCCGTTTCTCAAGGCAGGCCACTATGTATTCCAGCACTACCTCCTTGACCTGGGTAGGGGTGAACTGGTGCAGATCGAGGGTGCCATCGACGGGATACTCGATAGGGTCGTCAGGCTCAGTCATACCGGGCAATATACCTATTCGGGGCCGATATAGGGAGCCCGTCGCGGATGCTTGCGTCGGAGCGCGCGAGCGAGTATCTTCGGCCATTATTCAAGAAACGAAGGAGATACTCCATGGCAACCATGACCAAAATACCTCCGGCTCCGACCTGGGACCTGGACTCAATATTCCCCGGCGGCAGCCAATCTGCCAAGTACGCGCAGTTTCGCGCCAAGACCAAAGATGAATTGGCGCAGGCGGCCAAGCTGTTGGTTGCGCTGCCGACTACCTTGTCGGACGCCACCGCGCCGCAATGGCGCGAATTTATCCTGGCGCTGCAGTCGACGTGCGAGAGTATCGAGCTGGTCCGTTCGTTTGCCAATATGCTTGTTTCGGCGAACGTAAAAGACGTCAAGGCGGAAGCGATAGTCGGCGAGGGAGACGAATGCAATTCGCAGTGGGAGAAGATGCGGACGGATTTCGAGGCACTGGCGCTCAAGCAGGCCGATGCGGCCTGGCAGAAGCTGGTGTCAACGGGCGAGTTGATGCCGGTCCGGTTCTTCCTCAATGAAATGCGGGAACTGGCCAAGAGGAAGATGCCGCCCGAAATGGAAGCGCTGGCGCTGGAGCTGGCGGTCAATGGGTACCATGCCTGGAATCGGCTCTATGACCGGATGTCGGGCGAACTGATGGTGGATTTCGACGAAAACGGCAGTACTACGAAGATGTCACTTGGGCAGTTGGCGACCAAGATGTCCGATCCGCGGCGGGAGATTCGTCATCAGGCGTTCCAGAAGATGAATGAGGCATGGAAGACGCGGGACGATATGGCGGCCATGGCGCTCAACGCGCAGGCCGGGTTCCGGCTGTCGGTATACAATCGCCGCGGGTGGACGTCCCCGTTGTATGAGCCGCTGACGCTGTGCCGTTTGAAGGAAGAGACGCTCGACGCGATGTGGCGGGTGATCGGCCGCGAGACGGCCAAGCTGAAGCCGTATATCGACGCCAAGAAAAAGCTGCTTGGGATTGACAAGTTTTCGTGGTGGGATGAGTTCGCGCCGTGCGGCGCGGTGGAGAAGATGTACACGTTTGAAGAGGCGGGCGACTTCGTGATTGAACAGACCGCGTCGATTTCAAAGGACTTCTCCAATTTCTGCAAAATGGCGCTCGAGAAGCGGTGGGTGGAGGCGGAGGATCGCCCCGGCAAGCGGGGAGGCGGATACTGTACCGGCACCGGGCCATTTCGGCAGAGCCGTATCTTCATGACCTACGCCGGCACGTATGAGAATCTGTCGACGCTGGCCCATGAATTGGGGCACGCCTATCACAGCTATGTGCTCAAAGAGCATCCGTATTTTGCCACCTGGTATCCGATGACCCTGGCCGAGACGGCGTCGATCTTCGCCGAAACGCTGGTCACCGATGCCGCCATGGAGCAGGCGACCGACCGCGAGGAGCGGCTGATGCTTCTGGACCAGAAGCTGCAAGGGGCATACGTGATGTTCACCGACATCCATGCGCGGTATCTTTTCGACAAGAGCTTTTATGCCGAGCGGAAGAACGGAATCGTACAGAAGGATCGGCTGAACGAATTGATGATCGACGCGCAGCGCAAGGCGTATGGCGAATTGCTGGATGAGTCGGGGTGTCACCCGCTGTTCTGGTGTTCGAAACTGCATTTCTTCATCACCGATACGCCGTTCTACCACTTCCCGTATACCTTTGGCTATCTGTTCGCGGGCGGTGTGTATGACCGCGCCAAGAAAGAGGGGAAGGCGTTTGCCGACAAATACCGGGCGCTGCTGGCCGACACCGGCAGCATGACGACCGAGGAAGTCGCCATGAAGCATCTGGGAGTCGATCTGACGAAGGACGATTTCTGGGTGGCGGCGGTGAAGCGGTCGATTGCGGATGTTGACGATTTTGTGAAATTGGCGAAGTAGCAACAGGGACGCATGCCTGCAATATCCGAAAGACCTGAAAGCGGACTCTGGAAAGATTACATCAATCCAGAGTCCGTTCGCAGTCTGGCCGAGATGTTCCACGACGCCTGGGCGAAGTTTCCGATTGAGAAATTCATGACGGCTGTCATCACGCCCGAATTCCCGAAGCTCGAACTCAAGGCGCGCGGCAAGTGGGTGGCGACGCGCTACATCAGATTTCCTACCCAAAGAATACGGCAAGACAGTGGATATTCTGATTGCCGTCTCGCCGCATACCAGCGGCTTCCAGAGCTGGATTCTGACGACGTATGTCGAGTTGTTCGGGGTGGAGCATTTCGACGAATCGGTACGGGCAATGGAGTACTTGACTCAGCACGGGACATGTGAGTCAACCATTCGGCCGTACATAAATACCTATTTGGACAAGATGCTGCCGGTTCTGCACCGCTGGGCGGGTCACCCCAACGAGCATGTGCGCCGACTGGCGGCCGAAGGGAGCCGTCCGCGCGGGGTCTGGATTGCGCATATCCCGGCTTTCCGCAAGGATCCGAAGCCGGTGTTGGAACTGCTCGCTAAACTGAAAGCCGACCCCTCGCTGTATGTCCGGAAGGCAGTTGCCAACAACCTGAACGATATCTCCAAGGATCACCCGGAGGTGGTCATCAGGACAGCGCTGGCCTGGAAGAAGGATCGGCAATAAGAACACCGACTGGATAGTGAAGCATGCCTGTCGGACGCTGATCAAGAAGGGGCACGCCAAGGTCTTTCCGATATTCGATTTCACCCCCGACCCCAAGCTGAAGTTGGGGAAGTTCTCGTTGTCACCGAAGAAGTTGAGGATTGGCGGCAAGGGGGATCTGACGCTGCAGTTGTTCTCGACCGGCTCAAAGTCGCAAAAGTTGGCAATTGACTACAAGATTCATTTTCTTAAGAAGAATGGTAAGCTGTCCCCCAAGGTGTTCAAGTGGGCCGAAAAGCAGGTCCCGGCCGGGGGAACGCTCGAACTGACCACCACACATCCCTTTGTGAATCACAGCACCCGCACCCATCTGCCGGGCAAGCAGGCGGTGGAGCTGGTGATCAATGGGGTGACGCTTGCGCGTGTCGATTTTGTCCTGGGCCGCTAGTCCGGCTCCATGTCCAGATTATTCAGTGGATGGAGGAAACAATCCCCCCTGGGGTGCGTATTTCTATTTGCGTATCTATTTGTGCTAGCGACAGGAGCAATCCAGCATGATAAAGAAAATCTTATTCGGGGTGGTCATCGTAGGCGTGATTGCAGCGGTGGTCTTCTTCCTGGCCAAAGATGGCTCGGCCAAGAAGGACGACCAGCTCAAGACCGTCAAGGTGACCAAGGGATCGATTATCGAGAAAGCGCTGGCGGTGGGCAAGATCGTACCCAAGCGCGAGATCTCGGTGAAGTCCAAGATCGGCGGATTGGTGCGGAAAATATACGTTGAGGTCGGCGACCGCGTGACGGTGGGGGATCCGCTTCTGGATATAGCGCCCGATCCAACGCCGATCGAGTACGCCGAGGCCAAACGCCAGGTCGAACTCTCCCAGGTGTCATTTGAAAATACCAAGACCCAATATGACCGCGACAAATCACTTCGCGATAAGCAGCTCATTTCGAATCAGCAATACGAAGACCGCAAGATGGCGTACGACGAGGCGGAACTTCGTTTGAAACTGTCGAAGGAGAAGCTGGCCCTTATTGAATCCGGCCACACGGAAGTCGCCAATCGGCAGATCGATAACGTGATCAAGTCGACTATCTCCGGCACGGTGCTCTCAATTGATGTGAAGGAAGGTGATCCGGTAGTCCCGCTGACGTCGTATCAGGCGGGCAGCGAGTTGATGGCTCTGGCGTACATGGAAGACCTGCTGTTTGAAGGGAATGTCGACGAGATCGACGTCGGTAAATTAAATGAAGGGATGAATGCGGATATCGAGATCGGCGCCCTGCCCAACCAGAAGATCGCCGGCGCGTTGAAGACGATTTCTCCCAAGGCCCACAAAGAAGAGGGGTCAACCTTGTTCGAAGTGGAGATTACGATACCGACCAAGGGAATGGAAGGACTGAGGGCCGGGTACAGCGCCAACGCCAACGTGATTATCGCGCGCAAGGACAGTGTACTGGTGGTGCCGGAACGACTGGTCAAGACCAAGGATTCGACATCGACTGTCGAAATTCGCGATTCGCTGGGTGTGGTGACGGAGCACAAGATCAAGACCGGCCTCTCGGACGGGATCAACATCGAGGTTGATTCGGGCCTGATCGAGGGTCAGGAGATCGTGGAACGTCCGCCGCGAGAAATCACGGCTGAGTAAGAGGTCCCGATGCTGCCACTCCTTTCGGTAAAGCAGTTTTTCAATGATATGCGTCGTCAGAAGCTGCGCACGGCGATGACCATGTTCGGCATCTTCTGGGGGACCTGTTCGATCGTGCTCTTGTTTGCGTTCGGCAAGGGAATGGGCGAGGCGCAGATCAAGTCACAGAAAGGGCTGGGCGAGAACATCGCCATCTTCTGGCCCGGGGTAACATCAAAAGAATTCAAGGGGCTTCCACGAGGGCGCAGTGTCCGGTTTACCGAGGAAGATGTCGCCCTCATCAAGGCAAAGGCCCAGACGATCCTTCGCATCTCGCCGGAATACAGCAAGTGGAATGTCATGTTCCAGGTGGGGCGCAACAATACCATCCGTCAGGTGGCCGGTATCTGGCCGGAATTCGGCGAGATGCGCAACCTGATCCCGGAGGAAGGCTCGCGCTTCATCAACGATCTGGATATGAAGGACAAACGTCGGGTCGTGTTTATCGGTGACGGACTGGCGAAGGATCTGTTTGGTGATGAAGACCCGATCGGCAAGCAGGTGCTGGTCAATGGGGCGCCGTTTACGGTGGTGGGGGTGATGAAGCACAAGCAGCAGGACAGCTCGTACAGCGGCCGCGACGAGTACAAGGCATTCATCCCGTCGACGACGTTCCGGACGATGTTTTCGGCAATGTACCTGAATGATTTCGTCGCACAGAGCAATCCGGAGACGACGATGGCACTGGCGAAGCGCGAGATCAATGAAATCATGGGGCGGCGGTTCCGGTACGATCCGTCGGACACGGAAGCACTTCCGTGCTGGGATACGACTGAGGGGATTGCTTTCCTCAAGACCTTTTTCCTGGCCTTTCAGATGTTTCTCGTCGGTATCGGTGTGGCGACCCTCATCACCGGTGCGATTGGCGTGTCGAACATCATGAACGTGGTGTTGGAGGAGCGAACCAAGGAAATCGGCATCAAGATGGCACTGGGGGCGCGCAAGAGCACGATTCTCTGGCAATTTGTTTTCGAGACTTTCCTGATCACCGGTATGGGCGGGCTGCTTGGCTTTTTGTTGGCCTGGGGCATTGTCTCGGTGTTCCCGATGTTGAAACTGGAAGATTATGTCGGAATACCGTCGATCGATATGGCCAACGGCCTGGTGGCGGTTGCGCTGCTGGGGGTCATAGGATTCTTGGCCGGTATTTTCCCGGCGCGACGGGCGGCCAATCTGCAGCCGGTACAGGCGCTGAAGCTCTTCTGAGGAACTGATGAAGCCATCGATCATATACAATGTCTTCGTGCGTGACTTCCGAAAGCAGCGCAAGCGCATCACGCTCACGTTGATAGCGCTGGCGTGGGGGACGATTTCAATCATGCTGCTGCTCGGGTTCGGCCAGGGGCTGCACGACCAGATGTCGGTAAATTCCAAGGGAATGGGCGACGGTATCGTCATACTCTGGGGTGGCCAGACGTCGATCCCGTACAAGGGTTTGGGTAAGGGGCGGCCGATCCGCTTTGAACTGGACGATATCGATTATCTCCGCAAATCGATTCCCGAAATGGAATACGTAGGCGGCGAATACGCCCGCTGGGGTGTGGTCATGAAGCACGGCGACAACGTCGTTAGCGATCACGTGGCCGGAATAACTCCCAACTATGCATTCATGCGAAGTCATATCGCGCAAATGGGCGGGCGGATGATAAACGACCTTGACGTACAGCTCAAGCGGCGGGTCTGTTTTATCGGCGCCGGTCTCAAGAAGCGGCTGTTTGGCGATGAAGATCCGATCGGGCAGCAAGTCATGGTCAACGGTGTACCGTTCATGGTAGTGGGTGTGGAGATCGAGAAGATGCAGATGAATTCTTACAGCGGGCAGGACGCCGATAAGCTGTCGATTCCGATCACCACGTTCAAGACAATTTTCGGCCATCGTTTTTTGAATGTCATCATCTATCAGCCGAAGAACATGGATAACATGAAGGCGATTGAACATCGCGTTTTCGAAGTAATGGGCGCGAAGTACAAATTTGATCCGAAGGATGAACGGGCGCTCTGGGTGTGGGACGTGGTGGAGAGCCAGAAGGAATTTAATAATGTCATGCTGGGACTGCAGATATTCCTGGGGATCATCGGCGGGCTGACGCTTCTGATTGCCGGCGTGGGGGTGGCCAATATCATGTACGTATCGATTAAGGAACGGACACGCGAGATCGGCATCAAGATGGCGGTGGGGGCGCGGCGGTCGTACATTATGTCGCAGTTTCTGATCGAGGCGCTATTGATCACGTTCCTGGGGGGATTCGGCGGCATGGCCCTGAGCTATGTGTTGACAGAGGGGTTCAAGCGGATCCCGCTGGAGAGCGAGGTATTGCAGTTCATGGGGCGGCCGACTATTTCGCCTCAGATCGGCCTGATAGTAGTGGTGATTCTAGGCATCATGGGAATTCTTTCGGGATTTTTCCCGGCGCTGCGAGCGGCCTCGGTGAATCCGGTCGAGTCGCTGCGATATGAGTAAGGCAAACGGAGCAGGGTGATGAAGAACTTGATTGAACTGAAGCAGGTCCGGAAGCTGTACAAGACGGGCAGAGTCGAATTCGAGGCGTTGCGCGGCGTGGATTTTTCGGCCGGACGAGGCGAACTCATCGCCGTCGTGGGGCCGTCAGGCTCGGGCAAATCAACGCTCATGAATCTGGTCGGCTGCCTGGATACGCCCAGCAGCGGCGAGTATTTACTCGACGGTCAACTGGTGAATAAGATGTCGTCGAACCAACTGGCCGACGTGCGCAATCAGAAGATCGGCTTCGTCTTTCAGGCGTTTAATCTGCTGCCGTATGCGACCGCCTACGAAAATGTGGAAGTACCGTTGCTGTTTGCCGGGGCGAATAATCGCAAGCGCCGGAATCGGGTTGTCGAGCTGCTGAATCGAGTGGGGCTGGGCGGCAAGCTGGGGAACAAGCCGACGGAAATGTCGGGTGGTGAGATGCAGCGCGTGGCCATTGCCCGGGCGTTGGCCAACGAACCGGAGATCATTTTGGCCGACGAGCCAACCGGCAACCTGGATTCGCACTCAGGCGGCGAAATTGTGAATCTCTTTCACGAACTGTGGAAGGCGGGCAAGACCGTCATAATCATCACGCACGATATGAATCTGGCCAGGCAGGCAGGGCGGATTATCAAGCTGAAGGATGGCTTGATAGATCTGAACGGCAACGGCAATGGCTCGTCGGTGATACCGACGTCGCTGCAGCCGATTATTGAGACAATTCAGCCGACAGACTCGACCGCAAACTGATCACTGGGCTGTAATCAGCGTGTAGATTTTCCCATCAAAGGCGGTGACGTACAGCTCGCCGTCCACTCCCTCACCAAATGATGAAATGTTGAGCCCACCGGAAGCGAGCAGCCTTGGTTTGCCGCCGATCGAGCGCATGCCCCACACGCGACCAGAGACGAAATCAGCATATAGGTATGTGCCGACGAGGGTAGGAAATTTTGTGCCTCGGTAGACATAGCCGCCGGTTACCGATTGGCCGGTGGAGTGCGTGTATTCCGCTACCGGCAGGGTAAGACCGGCTTTCTGACAATTGGAGCTGGGATTGTAGCAGGCGGACCCTTCCATGATATTCCAGCCATAGTTCTTGCCGTTTTCGATGATATCGATCTCCTCGATTTCGTCCTGGCCAACGTCGCCCGCCCAAAGCAGACCGGATTGGCGGTCGAACGAGAAGCGCCACGGATTGCGCAGGCCGTAAGCGAAGATCTCACCACGGCGGCCGTCGGTTGCCGCAGCGAACGGATTGTCGGCCGGGATGCCGTAGTTGCGGCCGGCCGACGGATGGTCGACATCGATGCGAAGGATCTTCCCCAGAAGTGTCCTGGTGTTTTGCCCGTTTCCCTGTGGATCGCCCCCCGACCCGCCGTCACCGGTGGCGATATACAGATAATTGTCCGGTCCGAACATGAGGCACCCGCCGTTGTGGTTGCTGTAGGGTTGATCGAAGGTCAGGATGACGAGTTCGCTGGTGCTGTCGGCCGAGTCACCTGTGGCGGTGAAGCGGCTGATAACCGTACGACGAGGATTGGCGGCGGTGTAATTGACGTAGAAGTAGTGATTATTGGCAAAGTCGGGATGAAATGCCAACCCGAGCAGGCCCTCCTCGTTGCCGGTGCTGTTGACGCGACCGGTAATATCCAGGAAGGTCGTGGCGACTGAGGTAGTGGGAGTGCTGTTGTCGAGCATGCGGATGGCACCCTCCTGCTCCACGACGAAGGCGCGATTGGTGTTGTCGGGCGGGTATTTGATGTCGAGGGGACGGCTGAAACTCACATTGGGATAGGCGACGGCGAAGGTGACGGTGGAGACTGCCGGCCAGGTGGAGTCCGCCAGGGTGTCGGTAGCGGGTGGATTGACTGCCGCAGTGTTCTTGTCCGAACCGCAGGTGCTGATCGACACGGCGAGAGCCAGTATGGATGCAAATGACAAGGCTCGCATGGGGATAAGGCTCCTTTCCTGAACCGGGCTCACTGGAACAAAGCGGCAGGTCATCGACTTATACAATGAGAGTCAATTGTTTGCCGGGCCAAACGGACGAATTTCCGCGCCCAGCGCTTGACAGAGTTTTCTCGGGCCGCCGACAATATGCTATATTGGACATATTAAGGCGATAATACAAATAGAAATGCATCTACTAGTTCGTGTCATAGTGTTTCCGGCGTTGAGTCTCGGTCTTTCAGCCGGGGCGAGCGGGCAATTCGTCCGCGAATACACGCCGTTTCCTGTGCGTGATCACGGATCTCTGCTTGACCTTCCCTTTTTGGGCGGGCTCAACAACCCCAAACCGGAACTGGTCGATCTCGACAACGACGGACGGCTCGACCTGTTGATCGGCCAGTTTGAAGGGCGACTCTTATATCTGAGGAATGTGGGCACGACCCAACAAGCAAAGTGGCAAGTGCAGAGCGGGCGGCTGGGTGGAATCGATATCGGCACCTGGTACACGCTCAGTGATATTGATGGCGACGGCGACGTTGACCTTCTCTGCGATTCGCGGCACGGCCACGCCAGGTTCTATCGCAACAGTTCCATACCGGGAGAAGTGATCTTTGATCTGGTTGATTCTGTCTTTGGCGGTCTGACCACCACGACCAACATCACGCCGGCGTTTGTGGATATCGACGCCGATGGCGATCTCGACTTCTTTCTGGGCGGGATCGGCGGGAATCTCAATTTCTATCGCAATATCGGGACACCGCAGGAGCCGATATTCACGTTCGTCACCGACGTGTATGACAGTGTGCTGGCAATTCCTGGGGGTGGGCCATCGCCGTCCGGAGGGCGAGGCCCGAATCGGGGGGACAATCCACTGCACGGGTTCAACAGCATCACGTTCTCCGACTACGACACTGACGGCGACTACGATCTGTTCTGGGGAGACATTTTCAGCAACAGCCTGTACTGTTTTCGGAATGAGGGCGATCGATTTCACTCCGATCTGACCTGGCTGACGGAGTTCTTTCTACCCAGTCCGACGCTGGGGTTCAATCATGTAAGTTTTGGCGATCTTGATGGCGACGGGAAGGCGGAGATGCTGTCCGGAGTGGCGAATGTGGCAGACTTGTATACGCTTCGGTTGTACCGCAATGACGGCACGCTGCAGGCGCCGAATTACGTGCAGGCGGATTCGCAGTATCTGAAGACCATCGACGTTGGGTCGGCGTCAATGCCGACGGCGGGCGATCTTGACGACGATGGCGACATCGACCTGCTGGTAGGAGGACAGAACGGGGCGCTGGCGTACATGGAGAACACCGGTACGGCATCCAAACCGATGCTTGATCTGGTAGACACGGCGTTTGCAGATATTAATGTCGGCTACGATGCGGCTCCCGCGCTGGTTGACTGGGATAACGACGGCGACCTGGACCTGCTGGTAGGGAATCTCAATGGTCGAATTGTTTACTATCGCAACGACGGTTCGAAAAGTGCATTCATTCCCACCCTCGTCACCGACTCGCTGGGATCGATCCGCGTGGATCAATTGGCGGTGCCGGTGCCGATGGATTTTGACGGCGACGCCCGGATCGATTTGGTGGTCGGAGAATGGGATTTCAACGGCCAGGCGAATGTGCTGCTGTATGAGAACACCGGGACGGCCGAAGCGCCCGTACTCCGTCTTAGGACTTCGCGACTACTTCGACAGGCTCCCCGCGAGTTCACTATACCGACGGTTGTAGACTGGGACCACGACGGCCGCAAGGATCTGCTCCTGGGTTCGGCGGTGAGCGGTGTAACCTGGTTTCGCAACATCTCGGTCAGCGGCTTTCCCGATTCCCTGACATTAGTAGCGCAATCCGACAAGATCCCGGGATCGGATGAAGGCTCGCGGCTCGCGTTGCTTCTTGCTGATCTGGACGGGGATAGCGACAGTGATCTGCTCATCGGGGAAGAGGACGGCGGACTGGATTTCTATCGCAACGCGGCGGTCTGTTGTGTGGGGACGGTGGGGAACATCGATGAGGATTCCCTGAACACCGTCGACATTGCCGACTTGCAGCAGTTGGTTGATGACCTGTATATTTCAGTTCGACCTTCGACCTGTCCGGCGGAGGCGAATATCGACGGTGACTGGCCCCTGAATCTGGATATTCAGGATCTTACGGCGATGGTGGATCATCTGTTTCTCAGCTTCCGGCCGTTGCCGGCCTGTCCGTAACCGGCACAAACCAAACACGACGACAGTCGATCATATCGTGGGAAAAGAGCGTATGGCAGCACAATATATACACGGAACAGATCCGACCGAACAAGAACGCCTGGCCAAACTGAATTCCATGACGAATGATGCGTTTATCTCGTATCTCGACGTCCGTCCGTCCGACCAGGTGCTTGAAATAGGCAGCGGCCTGGGGATACTCGCCGAGGCAGTGGCTCGAAAAGCATCCAACGGGTACGCGGTGGGTGTGGAGTATTCCCCGCAGCAATTGGCCAAGGTGCATACCACTGCGGAAAACCTCCGGTTCGTGCGCGGCGACGGACACAAGCTGCCGTTTGCCGACGCGACCTTTGACCTGGTGTATTGCCGGTATTTGCTTGAGCACGTCGGCGAGCCGGGTGAGGTAGTCCGCGAAGCGCACCGCGTGTTGAAGCCGGGCGGGCGATTCTGCACGCAGGAAAACAATATCCTGATCAATGCCTTCTGGCCTGATTGCCCGACTTTCAATTTCGTCTGGGAGCAGTTTGCCGTGCTGCAGACGCAACTCGGCGGCGATGCTCTGATCGGGAAGAAACTCTTTCCGTTGCTCAAGCGCGCAGGATTTGAACGGGTAGAATTGAGTCTTCACCCCGAGGTGCACTGGGCGGGTACCGAATACTATACGCTGTGGGTGGAGAATCTGATCGGGGTGGCGGAGACCGGGCGATCCGAGATGGTGGCGCGCCGGTTGGCTACGAATGCCCAGTGCGACATTGCATTTGCCGAACTTCGCGAATTAGTCGCCAACCCCGAAGGGACGGCGCTCTTCTACTGGAATCGAGCGAAAGGGTGGAAATAGACGTTCTGCTCACCCGACGCCGGCGGTAGAGACCGGGCCGAGGTTGGACGCTATCGGTTCACGCGTTTCAGATATTCAATCTCGGGCGTCACGCCCAGTACGGTCAAGTCGAGGTAGTGCTCGACGTCTTCGACCTTCTTGAATGATTTATCCAGCAATTCCACCAGCATTGTGGCCGCTCCGCCGACGACAAGTCCAAGCATGATACCCATCAGGATAATCTTCATGCGATTCGGGGAGAAGGGAGCCATCGCCAGCTTGGCCGGTTCGACGACCTTGTACTTGGGGGTCGAGATATCCTGGAGGAGGGCTTGCGAGATGGTGGAGCTTTCCTGCTGGGCTTTGAATTTGTCGCGGAGCGTCGTCAACTGAGCGATCTCGCGATTCAACCGATCGAGCGTGGACTGGTATTCGGGGATCCGATTGAAGTGACTCTTGAGATCTTCGATTGTTCCGAGCAAGTGTGTCTTCTTGGAATAGAGGTAATCGAGATTCGTACGCGTATTGAACAGGCTGGTGAGCGTAGTGCGGGTCTTTTCATCGGCGGTCGGATACTGGGCATCGACCAGTCGGCTGTTCTCGCCGGCGATCTTCCGTATCAAACCATCCTGTTTCACCTTGTTGTTCAGGATTTGCGGGTCGCTCCAGGTGTACTTGGTCATCATGTCCGCCAGCGAGCCCAGGAGTCCATCCAGCTCGGACTTGTAGCGGCGCAAATCCTCGGATTCCCGCAGGGTGAGGCGGTCGATGGGGGCGCTGGGCGTTGACTGGAGCTGAGCGATGATCGTCCGTTCGGTCTGCTGGGCCTCGGTAATGTCATCGTTGGTGTGGTCGATTTCGGACTGAATGTCCAACCGGTTCTTTTCCGACGTAGTCGGAGATTCCTGGTTGGTCTGCAGATACCGGCGCTCGAATTCGGTCTTTTCGCGGACCTTATCTTCAAGTTGGGATTCATACTTCTGCAACTGAACGTCGGAGAAATCCTGCGACGAACGGATGGTGGAAAGTTCCTGCTTCACCCGCTCATCGACAAATATTTCCGCCATCGCATTGGCGACGTCGCGGGCGTTGGCCGGATTGGTGGAGATAACGTTGATCTTAATCTGGCTGGCGGCGGCAAAGGTGACTGAAACCCGTTCCTGCAAGTCATCCTGGAGGAGGTAGAGTTTGATCTGATCGAGCGGCACGCCCGGAGATTTAAGAGTGAGTTTTTCGGCCCGCGAAATGAGGCCGGGATTGTCGAGAAGTTTGAGTTTCTCCGCCAGCTTGCCCATGTAATAGGTGGAGGTAATCTCGTTGTAGACGCCCCGCAATTCGTCGGCCCGCGCGGCGGCAGTCGACTGCTGGCGATAGTTGTCGTCCATGCCGAGGAGGCGCTGGAGGTCGGAGGAGAACCGGACTTTGGGGTCGATCGAGACAATAGCGAAGGATTGATATTTGGGCGCCAGCATATAGGAGCCGGCGGCCACGACCGCCGCGACCAGAATCCAGGGGAGGATGATCAGCCACTTGCGTTTTTTGAGAACGCCAATGATATCGCCAATTTCTACGCCTCGACTTTCGCTAGTAGACATGTGTCCAGAATCTCCGCTATGGTTATAATCAGGTGACCGGGGGCCAGTCCGGTGCCCAAGATACTGTGCTCAAATAGTGTATTCAAGTACCTTAACCGGTTATACACATTATATCGGCGGAAAGGTGACGGTTCTTAGCTGGGGGGCAACGGGATACAGAGTTTGCCGGGGGTGTGGCGGCGGGCAAATAGCGGAGGAATCGATCTGTTCACGAATGTTCCCCGGGGTGCCGATACTGGGGGAGTGATGAGTCGGGAAAGCGGTTGCAAAAGGCTTGATTTTTTCGGACCTTGCGGCGGCTTGGGATGACCCCTCACCGAAGATGTTTACGCAGGATTATGGGAGTAACGTATTGTGATTAAGAAGCTTGTGCTGGTTGTTGGCGCCCGTCCGAATTTCATGAAAGCTGCCCCGCTGTTGGCTGAATTAAAGAGATATCCCGAGCGGTTTGCTCCTTTGCTCGTGCACACGGGACAGCATTATGATCCCAAGCTGTCGACGTTGTTTTTCGATCAGCTCGGTATGGCCAAGCCGGACGTATATCTGGGCGTCGGTTCGGGAACGCACGCCGAGCAGACCGCGAGGATTATGGTAGCGCTGGAGGGTCAGCTCATGGCCGACCGCCCGGACCTGATCATCGTTTTCGGTGACGTCAATTCCACCCTGGCGGCGTCGATTGTCGCGGCCAAACTGCAAATACCAATCGCTCATGTGGAAGCGGGGCTGCGCTCATTTGACGCGGCGATGCCGGAGGAAATTAATCGTATTGTAACCGACAGATTGTCGGACTACCTGTTTGTCACGGAGCCCTCGGGGCTCAAGCATCTCCAGCTGGAAGGGGTTCCGTCGGAGCGAATCTTCTTTACCGGCAATATCATGATTGACTCCCTTACTTCGAGTCTGGCCGCATGTCGGCAGACGACGATTCTGAAAGACCTCGGACTAACCGAACAGGGCTTTGCAGTGATGACGCTGCACCGTCCGTCGAATGTCGATAATCCCGAACGGCTCAGGGAAATCTGGCAGATGGTGAAGCAGTTGGCCCAGCGGATTCCGTTTGTCTTCCCGTGCCATCCGCGCACGCAGAAGGAACTGACCCGTCTTGGCCTCTGGGACACGGTTGACGCGCACACGCTGAAGGTAGTCGAGCCGCTGGGGTATCTGGAATTTCTGCGCCTGCAATCGACCTGCCGCTTCGTTCTGACCGATTCGGGCGGCGTGCAGGAAGAGACGACCTATCTCCAGGTGCCGTGCGTAACCATGCGTGAGTCGACGGAGCGGCCGGTTACGGTGGATGTCGGGAGCAATGTGCTGACGGGTCCCGATCCGGCCAAGGTTCTGCCGGCGGTGGAAGAAATCCTTCAGGGCAGAGCAAAGAAGGGGCGGATACCCGACTTGTGGGATGGTCACACAGCAGGGCGTATCGCGACAATTCTCTTCGAGAAGTTGGCCGTAACCGGGCATCGTCTGAACGGGTCTGAAGGCAAATAAGCGGTTGTGTTTTCGAGTAAATCGGCTACCTTTCCGGCGGTGGGCTGGAGAGTTTGCCACTTCCTTTTTTTGAGGGAGAGCCGGCGGTCGTGACGTCTGTAATTACCTCTGTAATCAAATCGATCAGTCAATCACTTGCTCTGGAGCATCTGAGGTTTTTCGGCGACGGTCCGGGGTTATTGTCATTTCTCTTCCACAAGCTGTTTGTGGACGAAGCAGAAATGCAGGACCCGACAGTCGATCCTCTCGAAGGGGTGCTGATGACCCGCTTCCGGGAGTTTCTCGAATACTACTTACAGGCCGGCTATCAATTCGTCTCGCCGGACCAGGTGCTTCGCGGCCTGCCTGACGACGGCCGGTATGTCCTCCTGACCTTTGACGACAGCTATCATGACAATGTGCGAGTACTGGGGATTTTGCGCGAGTACACCATTCCGGCGGTGTTCTTCATTTCGTCGAATCACATTGTGAACAATCGTTGTTTCTGGTGGGACGTGCTTTACCGCGAACGGCGCAAAGCGGGAGCCTCAGTGTCGGCCATACGGCTGGAACAGAATCAAATGAAAGTGCGTCGCCACGATGAAATCGAGCGGGCACTGGTGGCCGAATTTGGTGTAGGGGCGCTGCGACCACAGGGGGAACTGGATCGCCCGTTTACGCCGGCCGAACTACGAGAGTTCGCCGGCCATCCGCTCGTGCATATCGGCAATCACACGCTCGATCACGCCATCCTCACGATTTACGGTCCTGGTGACATTCGCCACCAAATCGAGCAGAATCAGGTGGCGCTGCAGCACTTGACCGGACAGACGCCGGAGATCATTTCGTATCCCAACGGCAACTACTCGCCCGTGGTTTTGCAAGTCACACAGGAGATCGGTTTCCGCCTCGGCCTCGGTGTGCAGCCCGGGAAGAATCATCTGCCACTTGCCCCGGGAACCAAGGACGCCTTGATGCTCAATCGAAATATCCTGCGCGGGGACCGTCCGTGGATGAAACAGTGCCGACTGGCACGCGCCGACTGGGGCCGTATCGCCCGTTTGCGCCATCCTTCCGGCTATTGAAGATTCTCCCTACCAAGACATACCAAACGGCGTACGTCGGCCCTCGACGTTGTCTACGCTGAGCGAAATTGAAAGGTTCAGTGCGACGAATCGTAGACGTACGCGCGTGCGAGCCTGAGTTGTTCTTCACCCCATGACGGATGTAAGGACGAGCGGCGCTGCATGGCATAAAGGCCGAGCAGTCTGAGCGGCCAGGCGCGTTTATCTATTGCGGGAATGCTCACGCCTACCAGGCGGGAGAATCTCATGGCATTGAGAGCCAGGCGGGCGCGTGAGGAAAGCTGCGGCATGATCTCAGGCGTGGCGAGGAGGTCGGCCATGGCGGTCCGATACGTGGCGTGCCGTGACTTCGGCCAATAGCCGGACGGCACCGGAGTGCAAAACGGTCGGCAGTGCTTATCGGGATTGGTAAAGATGCCCGGATAATGCGAGGAAGGTATGCGCGCCATCAGATCAGGATGAGTACGACGGAGCATTCCTTCGGCCGAGGATTCTCTCTGCTTCAGCCGTGGAGACAGGCGGAAGGTGAAATCCACCAGATCGTAATCGAGGAAGGGCAGCACGGAGTCGACTTTCAACGAAATGAGGCCGTGGCTGAAGAGCGCCGTCTTGCGCCGCGTCCAGTTGATGAGAAAGAAGGTGGAAAACAGATGTTCATCGAAGGGGAGGCTCTCCAGAATTTCCAGAATCCGGGGCACATTGGAGCCAAAACCGACCTCGCCCCTGAAGTGAGCCGACCAATGATGAGGTGTCAGTCGTTCAATAGTTGCCGCGAGTTTGTTCCGATCCGTGGAATCGTCGAGCACGTCCTCAGTGGCCCAGTTATCCTGAAAGAGAATGTCGCCGCCGATGCCGTCGAAGTTGACCCCGGAGGCAACCGGTATCCGGGGAATGAGGGGCATAATCCAGCGGTGCTGATCGGTATCGAAATCGAGCAGCCGATACAAGTGGCGGGCGATCTGACCCTGTTGATCGGAAGGCGCCTGATCGATGCCCACGTGTGGTATTTTGAATTCCGCGCAGAGCGCGCGGGCGATATCCAGATCGCACATGTAGGAGCCGTCGGGAGGGACGATGGCGCAGGTGTAAGCGGTCAGACCCTTGTTTTGTTTGATCAGTTCGAGGAACACCCGTCGGGAATCAAACCCCGCGCTCAGCATGCAGATTGGTTTTTCGATCTGATTCATGAGGCGGGCAATGGAATGCTGCAGCAAGCGCTGGGCTTCATCCGCAAAATCGGGCACGGTTAGTTTTGGATCGATGACGATGGCGCCGTACGACCAGTATTTCTCGCTGCTGACGCGACCGTTGTCGAAGCTGATCACCGTCGCGGCCGGGAGGCGCTTAATCCTGGCGTAGGTGGTGCGATCAGAAAGTGGATGGCCGAAACCAAACAGTTCCTGCCAGGCAATCATGTCGACGTCGGTGTCGTTGACGACGGCGGTGATTGCCTTAATTTCCGAGGCGAAGGCGAAGCCACCGTTGACTAATCGATAATACAAGGGACGCATGCCGTAGCGGTCGGTACCGATCGACAGCCGTTTGCGTTTTCCGTCCCACATGGCGAAGGTGAAACTTCCCGACATATCGGCCAGCATTTTCATGCCGCGACGGGGCAGCAGGTAAGCGAACACGTCGGCAGGATTCTCCGGCCTGACAATGCCCGACGAATCGCGCTTCACCTCATCGCGCAACCGATCGATGTCACGCAGATAGCCGCAAAAGGCGACCATTAGCTGATCTTCGGGTCGGGTCGCGAGAAAGGTGGAGAAGTTGAATGCACGCAGATAGGATCGTCCGAAGAACGCCGGGGCAGCGAGGGAAGATTCGATCGAAAAATCATTGGAATGGCGCAGCGGCGCCAACATCATAGCCGCGGCCGTCTCGAGCTGATCGGTAGTCAGGACACTATGGACAAGTCCGCAAATTCGGGACATTAAAGACGATCCTTAACCTGGCGCAGTCCGGAATCATACGAAAAGGGGAGCGTCTTCCGGCAAATCCTGCGTATTGGCCGAAACGCCGGACGATGCGCGCGTTCCGGCTGGGAGAATGTGCGCAAAATTCGTGTCGCCGTCAAGCAAGAGATCGCCCGGTACGGGTTCAAGCGACCGGGGAGTGGCCGGTGATCGCTGGTCGGCGATACCGGGAGAGATCGAGCGGCGCGAGTTGCCCGGCCGGGTCGTAGTAATCGCATTCCGGCACGTTAATCTTCACCGCCAACGGCCGTGTCCAGGGGCGGCCCTCACGTTTTGCGATTTCCCGAAGAGTAGATTCGAGCTTGGCGGTGGAGGCGGCGCAGGAGATATGCTCCAGCGCCCACTTCCGCGGATGGAAGCGCGCGTAGTCGGTCCTGAACCATTGCAGCGACTCGGCCAATCGCCGTTTGTCCACCAGCCGGCCGGTCTGATCGTTGATCCAATCAAGATCAATACCGATATGTTCGCTGAGGACGATACCGGGGACGTCGGCGAAGAAACCTTCGATGATACTCTTGTTCCCGCCTTCCTTGAACGAGAGCAGGAGATTTACCTTTGATTTATTCAGGAGGATATTCACCTGTGGCTGTTTCTGTCGTTCGAAGATGATGACATTTTGGCGAATGCCGTAGTAGTCGATCAACTCGTCGATACGTTCGCGGGGTTCGTGCAGGGTGAAGCCGACGACACAGGCGCGATAGGTGGGATCATTGAGTTCGGCTATAGCCTCGAAGAGCAGATAGTGGCGTTTGATATCGTCCCACATGGCGACCACGATACAATCGTATTCCTTTGGCAGCGACATGGGCGTAAACAGCCGTTCATCGACCCAGGTGGAGCTGTTGTAATCCGCCCGAACCAAATTACCGGTCAACCGATGAAGATAGGCGCGCTCCAGTTCCTGTACGGCTCCGACCACGACATGATGGTCCCTGTAGCGCATGAACTGCAAAATCTGCGGATTGCAGCAGCCGTAGTACGAAAGCTCCAGGCAGAGCGTATAGTCGGCCAGCAAACTGTCCATATCAACGACGCGGCGAAGGGCGGTGAAGGTGTCGTTGAATTTCATAATGATGACCCCCTTTTCGTCGTCCAGCTTCTCCTTCAGCTTGAGGCAACGACTGGGGACCAGCGGTGATTCGACGTAGCGCTCCTCGACCAGGCGGTCGAGGATGTCGGGATTGTACAGATTGAACCGGGTGAGCAGGAATTCGAGGAATTTTTGAGTGCGCATGTTACGGCTGTTGCGATGGGCGCGCATGAGCGATCCGGCCGCTTTGGTGCGATTGAACGGCAGGTACAGTATGCCGACCAAGGTCAGTCCCATGCCGAAGAGTTCATTGACAGCGGGGCTGTATTTCAGCCGCGTGCGCAGGATGCGCAGAAAAACTGCCTGGCGGTTAACCAAATTTCCCATCTCCCTGATAATGAAAGACCGGCAGCTCGATGCCCGTGCTCAAACGAAATGCCTGCCGGTTGTATTTATAAGGTAGCACGCCGCACGAGCTTACACAATGAAAAAGGAAGCGGCGTTCAGCCGATCAGGCGGTTGCGCCAGCGCTTGGCCAGATTGCGCAGGCGCATCTGCCAGGCGAGCGCGGTGGTGTCGTTCAGCAATCTGCCGAGAGCTTCGACCGTATCGTTGGGGGCTTTGATCATGATGCGCTCGAGCGCCAGCAACGAAGTGAGATTCCGGTTGAGGCCATACGTCGACGTACAGCCGATTTTGTAGCCGACATCGGAGAGTTCGCGATTGAGACCTTCGGGGTACCGTCCCATCGGCACGGCAAGCGCGAGTGTTTGTTTACCGATGTTCAGGTCGATGAGCCGTTTGGATTCGCTCAATTCGTAGCGGACTTCTTCCGGCGTAAGTTTTGTCAAATAGCGATGAGTGAGGCCGTGCGACTGAACCGCCATACCCGATTGCGACAGCTTGCCGAGCGTATCCCAGTCCAGGTACCCCGGCTGACCCACGCGCGAGGGTATGACAAACAGTTCTGATGAAAAGCCGAACTCGGCGAGCAACGGTAGGGCAAAGCGGGCAACGCTCTGATGGCCGTCGTCGATGGTTATCACCATTGGCTTGGACGGAAGGCCGGTGGTCGACGTGAGCGATTCCGCAACGTGCTGGAACGATACGGGCTGATACCCTTCGTTGGCGAGGAATTCGAGATGCGTGCGGAAAAGCTGAACCGGCGTGATATATGCAATGTCCTCCGGCTTGATGCCGGTCTGCACCGTGCGATCAACGCCAAAGTAGTGGTAGACGAGGATGGGAAGCTGGGCCAGGGGTGTGGTCATCCTCGCGACTCCGTCCAGGTAGTTTGCCTGCGATGGGTGAAAAACTGCCACCAGGCATACAGCAAGGCGAGATTTGAGGAAACAAAGAAGTATATCAGTTTGACGATCTTTGGCTGGTTGTCACTCTCGCGTCGCGAATACCCGTACAGAGCGCTGAGGTAGAAGCAGCCCTGGGCGAAGAACAGAAGTCCCCAGGCGGGCGACAGAGCGGCGAGCTGTGCGTTGGCCAGGAAAGCGACCAGCATGAACACCGGCACCAGCCAGCGAAGGAGTTTGTGGCTCCAGAGCTGGAGAGCGTACAGTCCGTAGGCCAGGGGGTTAAGCAATCGCGCCTTGTACATAAGCGCGTTAATGCCGCCGAGCGCCATACGAGCGCGGCGGGGAAACTCGCGGTCGGCGGACGGAATCATCGGCACGTACGACACGGCCCGCTTTTCGTGAATGCAGCGCGAGCCGTGCTGGACGACGGTCATGGGTATCACGGTGTCGTCAATGAGATAGTCGGGGATCGGCTCGAAGAACTCCCTGCGCACGGCGTAGAAACAGCCCGAGGCGGAAACAATCGAATTGACGGCCGATTCGCGGTCGCGCAGCCACATTTCATATTTTACATATGCCCCCTGCCCGGACTGTGACGATGCGCCGTCGGCCGTGACCCAAATGTCTTCGCTCGACACCAGGCCGATAGCCGGGTCGGCCAGCGGGGCAACCAGGTGCGGGATAGAATCGGGATCGAGCATGGTGGTCAAATCGGTGAAGATGAGCAGGTCGTGCGAGGCCGATACGACCGCCTTCTTCTGCGCGGCGGTTTTTCCCTGGCGCGGGTTTTGACGAATCAGTTTGACGCGCGGATCACCGAACGATGCCACTTTCTTGTCGGTGCCGTCATCGGAGCCGTCACAGATGACGATCAATTCCAGCCTGTCCTGAGGGTAGTCGGTGGCGAAGGTGTTGCGCAGTTTCTTCTCGATAACATCGACTCCTCGGAAAACCGACAACACGATGGTCACGGGCGGCGTGAAGCGGTCGCCCGGTGTGAAGGGGCGGCGGGGAAGAAGTTTGAGAAAAATCGGATACCCCGCGTACGTGTAGACAATCAGGAGTACGGAAACGATAAACAAGCTCTCGGTCATCGCTTTCCCCCGGCGCGCACGGCTTGTTGCCATGCCTGGACCTGAATTTGCGCGATGCGCTCCCAATCGTAATCCTTGATGACCATGGCGCGACCGGTCTCGCCCAGCCGGCGTCGTGTCGTCGGATCGTCGAGCAGGCGCAGGGCCTGAGCGGCGAAGGCCTGTGGCGTGTCGGCGAGAATCAGATGCCGGTCGTGTTCAACATGCAGACCCTCGGCGCCGATCGAGGTGGAGACAATCGCTTTCTTCATGGACAGTGCCTCGAGAATCTTCAAGCGACTGCCGCCGCCAATGCGAAGCGGCACGATATAGACAGGGGCAGCATCAATATACGGGCGGACATCATCCACCTGCCCGGTGACGTGAATTCGTCGATCGGCCCTGGCCAGCGCGGTGAGAGACGACGGAGGTCGGCGGCCGACCAGCCAGAGTTCCGTATTCGGTTTTTCGGCGACGATGAGCGGCCAAATTTCGCGATAGAAATAGAGAAGCGCATCCTGATTGGGGCGCCAGTCCATGGAGCCGGTGAAGACCAGGCGATTGGGCTCCTCGGGTATCGCGGCGGAAGTGAAATATTCCGTGTCGACGCCATTCGGGACGACCACGACATTGTCGGCCTGGTACTCTGTCTCGAGGCGCCGCTTGTCGTCATCGGAGACAGCGACGATGAGGTCGAACTGCTTGCAGGCGCGTTGTTCGAACGAGTGCACCCGCTCCGCCTGCATTTTGATGTACCAGCGTTTCAGTGGATTACGTTCTTCCTCGTAATACCGCCGCCAGATGATGGCCTCCATGTTGTGCTCGGTAAGAAGAGTGGGAACCGATTCAATATCCCAGATGCCCAGCGCGAGCGAAATGGAATCGCAATGAATGAGATCGACCTTCTCGCGAGCGACCACCGATCGTACGAGATCAACATATGGTTGACAGTAGTGCTTGTCGACAATGAACGGATTGGGTGACGCCAGGTTTTTGGCGATACCCGTCGCAAACGACCAGCCCGGCTGCGGCGGTTTCCAGATGTGTTCCACTCGGGTGCCGAGACTCTTCATATGGTCGACGCGCGGCTGATCGTCGCGGCTGGTCAGCATGGTGATGAGGATAATCTCGTGCTCGGTGCTCAGGTGCCTGAGCAGATTATACGTACGTAATTTGGCGCCGGTGAACGGCGGCCAGGGGATGTCGCCGGTGAGAAAGATGAGTTTCACCGGTCACCTCCCGCCAATTGGTGATATAACGCGGCGAATTGCGACGCATACCGAGTCATGCTGTACCGGTCGGCGATGCGGTCGTAGGCCGAATCGGTCATACGATCGCGCAGCGGTTCATCGACGAGCAACTGGCCCAGGGCGTCGGTCAGAGCTGAGACACTGGAGGGCGGCACCAGAAAGCCCGAGACATGATCTTCAATCACATCGGGGCAGCCGCCGACGGTGGTCGCCACCGAAGGCAGGCCGAAGGACATGGCTTCGAGCAACGCCATCGGAAGTCCTTCGGTGAGTGACGGGAGGGCGAAGAGGTCGAGGCCGCGATAGACGTTTTCCATATCGGTACGCCAGCCGGGAAGGAAGAAGAGATGGTCGAGACCGGCCCGTCGAATCTGAGCGAGCAGGGAGCTGCGGAGCGGGCCCTCGCCGAAAATAACAAACCGAGCGTTGGGGTTGGCCGGCGCGAGCCGCGTGGCGGCATCGACCAGAAAGCGGTGCCCCTTCTCTGGGCTGAGGCGGCCCACACTCCCGATGAGCAGGGTGTCATGGGGGAGGCCCAAATCGTCTTTGAGACGGGTATCGCGCGCCATCTTTTCACGCGGAGGAATCTCGACCCCGTTTTCGATCAGGGTGAGCCGGCTTTCGGCCACACCAATCTTGAGCAGCTCCTGAAACTTGGGTTTGGACACGGCCACGACGGCGTCGACGCGGCGAAGGGCGAAGCGCTCGATGTATTCGTACATCCGTACGCGGAGGCTCTGGGAGGTCCAGCCGTGAGCAACGGCCATGATCGGTACCTTGAGGCGAAGGCCGGCCATGAGCGCGATGATGACGGCGCGGTAGTCGTGAACGACCAGCAGTCTGGCGCCGGTGTTTTCGACCAGCCGGCGCACGCCGTCCAAGGCGCGGCGGTCGAAGGAGCCATTGACCGCAATCTGGACCACGGGGATGCCCAGGGACGAGGCGTACTCGGCAAACCGATTCGGTCGGGCAGGCAGGGAGAAGGACGAAAGGGTAAAAGTGAAATCGTCTCCCTGCATATGCTGAATGCCGGAGAGGATCAACTTTTCAGGACCGCCGACCTGGAAGGTGCTGCGCAGATGCACGATGGGGATGCTCATCGCTCAGCCGACCAACTCTTGATAAAGCGTTTCGTGCCGACTGATAAAGCTGTTCATGGAAAAGCGTTCGTAGGCCACGCGTTTGCCGTAACAGCCCATCGCTCGAGCGAGATCTTTATCCTGCACGACCGTCGTGACGGCGTCGGCCAGGGCGCCGACATTCGCCGTCGGAACCAGTATGCCGCTCTTCCCGGGTTCGACAATGTCCGCCGGACCGCCGCTATCGGTGACGACGACGGGCAATCCCGCGGCCATCGCCTCGACCGTGGTCAGCGAAAATCCCTCGTGCAAAGACGAACAGACGTAGAGATCGGAGACGGAGAAGAGCAGGCTGATGTTGTTGAATTCACCGAGGAAGGTCACGTGCGGTTCGAGCCCGAGCGTGGCTACTTGATCGATCAAGCCCAGGTCGCGCAGGCGCATGGTGTTGCCGGCGATCAGCAGATGAATGCGCGGAAACTTCACCTTCAGCAACGCGACCGCGTCGACAAGGTAGCGGTACCCCTTGACTTCCTTTAAATTGCCCACGGCACAGATCACGGGTGAATTATCACCCGGCAGGAACTGGCGGCGGAATTCGGCCTGGCTTTCGGGTGAGATGGGTGTCTCGAAGCGCGTGTGATCGAAGCCGTTGTGAATGGTCACGATCTTTCTGGAATTGCCGCCGTAGATGCGCAGGAATTCCCGGCGCAGCGGCTCGGACACCACGACGGTTCGGTCATTGAGCCAGGTGGCGAGCTTGGTGTAGAGACGGGCGGAACTGGTGGTCTCGTAGGGCAGAATGCCGTGAATCGAGCCAACCGTCGGTCGACGATGCCAGACCGAGGCGAGGGCATTGTGCGTATTCATCCGGATCAGATGAGAGTGAACGAGACTGATATCCCTGGTGCCGACCACTCGGCAAATCTGCCGGATCAGCTTGGGGCTGAGATTGGGCGACGGCTCAATATAGACGACTTCGCTGCCGGTCTGCTCGTACGGCATATTGGCATCGGGGCGACCGACAATGGCAATCAGGCTGGTGAATCGTTCGGGACTCAGGAAACGGGCCAGATCGCATACCAGCTTCTCGGCGCCGCCGACGGCGCCGGTATCCTCAATCAATTGCAGGATGCGGACTTTATTCATGATCGACAGTCACCTGCGGCGCGACGGTATCGAGCAAACGGATAGTCGTCGCCATATCGTCGTCGTTAACATACTCATGGGTTGGCAGCGTGAGCAGTCGATCGGCAAAACTGCGTGCCTGCGGGCACGGCTGCACGTCCGGAGAAAACAGGTCGGCATCGTCGATGACTTCCAACGGTTCGCCATACATGCGACTTGCGCCAAGGGACTTCAAAACCTCAAACAACCTTTCGCGGTGCGCTTTGGATCGACACAACAGCGGCAGCCGCAGATAGAGACTCTCATCGGTGTGGTGGCCCGCGACGACGGACACTCCGCCCCGCCCGGCCAGTAACCCGATCCAGCGTGCAGCGTTCGAAGCTCGATCCTGATTGATCGGCGCCACGCGCGGCAGCAGATGCTCGAGCAGCAGTGCCGACGCTGTCGGCATCCGAGACATCGCAAAGGACGGGCGATAAACCGTTTCGCCCAAAGTCACGCCGGGGATATGGTCAACCAGCCAATATAGTCGAGGATTAATCAATGCCTTCATCGCCAGCGAAGTAACAAGAACTTTCAGATTTTTCGCCGCTCCCGGCCGCGGTAATCCATCCAGAATTTCGGCCATCCGGACGGCTAGATTGTCACGGTTTGTAACAATGATTCCGCCGGACATGGTGGTGATCGGCTTCCCCTTGCTCAGGCTGAAAAAACCGACGTCGCCAATTGTCCCGGCTGATTTGCCACCGACGGTCAGGCCGATCGCCTGGGCGGCGTCCTCGATGAGATAGACGCCATTTCTCCGGGCGACCTGCTGTAACGATTCAATATCGATAGTCAGATTAAATGGGTAGATCGCCACAATGGCGAGTGTTCGGGGAGAGATTTTGCGTTCGAGATCAGCCTGATCGTAATCGAGAGAGTCGGGTTTCAGATCCACCAGTTGTACTTTGAGACCGGCACGTCGGACTGACGCGGCGACGGTGAAGCAGGTGTAGCCGGGGAGAATAACCTCGTTGCGGGAGTCGCCTTGAGCCAGTGCTTGCAGAATGACGGTGAGCGCGGCGCGGCCGGAATTTGTCAGCAACGAATGACGCACGGCAAAGCGGTCGGCGAGAAGGCGGCAGACACGTTCATCAACCCGTGGGTCATAGCCTACGCGCGAGGCGGCGTGGAGGATATCGCCGGCCCGGAGTCGAGTACCGGCCGGAGAGATTTTTCGAAAGGATGATCCCGCCATGGCGCCTCAGTTACGGCAGTCTCCTGGACAAGTGTGGTCCGACCAGGGTGGTCACGCTCAACGGTAGCTTCCGCCAGATGGCGATGGCAGTCTGGTATTTCGCATTCTGCGGGTTTAGCGCCGGCAGTTTCCCGGAAGGAAGATAGGGATACTCCCAGTATAGCTGGAACTGCTCGCAACCGAAGTGGCGTTTGAAATCGGCCGGGCCGGACTCGATATTTGATCTGCCAAAATCTACGAATTTGATCTTCCTATTGATAGCCTGTCGTACCGCTTCCCATGACAGAAGGTAATTGGCCAGGGTGTTGCGGAACTCTTTTGGGTAGCCGCCCCAGATGGAGTAAAGGGTGTCGCGGAAGACGATGGTCAGTTTTGCGCCGGCAATCTTGCCGTCTTTGCAGGCAACGTAGAACTCGGCCCGGTCGCCGAAGTGATTGACCACGCTTCGGAAAAACTGTTTGGGAAGTACGGGCGTTCCGTGCTCTTTCATGGCGATGGAAAAGCCGTGATAGAAATCGTCGAGAATGTCCAAGCCGCCCCGGCGGATTTCGAGATTGTACTCGAGCATTTTCCGCAGCCGGTTTCTGGTGGCCTTGCGAAGTGTGGCCAATGTCGATTCTTCGTCGCCGGTCAGCGGCATGATGAAGGTGGCCTTCTCGAGCTTCACCGGATGAGTGGATTCGGCAGGTTGGGTGTTGCGAAGTTCGAGGAACGAGACGTTTCTTTCCCTGGCCATGTCGATGGCGTGCCGGTACAGCGCTTCCCGAGTGTCCGGCGAGGCGGCCACGACTCCTCCGTAATTGAGAAAGGGCATGGAGATGAGGGAAGAACCGAATATCCTGCTCTGAATATGCACAAGAGGAAGGACACCCCGAATATTGCCGTCGTCACCTGCCATCAACCGGGTAGGAGGATGGCCGAGCGCTTCCTGAATGATCTCACCCCAGCACCAGAGGTGGTAAAGGGTCGCGGAGGGATTCCCGGTGACAAAGGTGTCCCACTGCGCGTGGTCAGTGCATGGTTCAATATTATGACCGACGCGGCTGAGAAGCTGGGAGTTGTCATTGTCGGCGGGCGATGTATCCATCAGATTCACTTTCTTTCTTACGCATTAGCCGGTGAGGGGAGCTGTTTGCTCTGAGGTTCTGGTTCCAGATCGGCTTCCGAGTACCTGTTGGCGATCGATTTGGACACCGTACGTCCCATCAAGGCCAGCAGATACAGATGCGGGTAGTAGGTGCTGGTGATGAAACTGCCTGCGACGGCATACCCGATGACGGCGACGTCGATCGCCTGAGTGACGGCGTCGAGGAACTTGTTTCTCCCGCGGAGACGCCGCAAAAACTGCCGATTGCGCCGGTTTTCTTTATAGATCACCACAAAAATAATTACAAATGCAGTCAGACCCACCAGACCCATTTCAGTGGCCGCCTGAACGAAATTGTTATGCGGTGCCCAATACAACGCGGGCGAGCCGGCCGGCCGATATTTGGCACCGTACGCATTCGGGAAATTGTTCACGCCTACGCCGAACAGCGGACGATCCATGACCATATGCACTCCGGCGGTCCACAAGGTGAGACGAATATTGGCGGATTCGTCTTCACCGCTGGTGGTACTCTCGACACGGCTGATGTAGCGATCGGGGAGCAGGGGAATTGTCAATGCCAGCACGACACAGGCAGAGAGAGCCAGTATCAATTTTTGCCGGCTCTTCAGGAAGATGACGAGAAACACCGCCGCCAGGCCGACGACCGCGCCGCGCGATCCGGTGAAGACGAGCGAGGCCAGCATGACGCCCATCGTTCCGAGAAGAACAGACTTGAATACACGTGAGACGGCCGTACTGAAGAGGTAATAGACGAAGGGAAAGGTAACGAGAATACCCAGCCCCAATTCGGATGCGTTGGCGAGGAATCCTGCCGAATAGCCGCCGACCCCCTGGACATTGTCGGAGGGCGGGGCCAGTGGGCGTCCGGCGGACAGGTGGATCGGGCCGATGTGAATGCCATAACCGCCGAGACCGGTGGTGGGCGTGAGGCCGATCGTGAAGTAGGACCAGATCTGGATGAGACAGACAAATAGCATGCAGAGGATGATGGTAACGATGACGGTCTTCAGATCGCGCTCATCATCCAGCATGTATGCAGCCAGAAAGTAGAAGGCGACAAACTGCGTGAAATCGATGAGCACGGTAAGTGAGTCAGCGACGTAAATAGTGGTGAACATCGACATGTACATGGCGCCGAGGAAGGCGAGCATGGCGTAATCGATCTTCTGCAGGATGAAGGATTTGCGATCGCGAATGAAATCGCGATAGACCCACAACGACGCCAGCAGAGCCAGAAGCAGGGCCTGGAAGCGAACGATACCCAGCGCGGGGATCAGGTCAGCCGGGCGCAGGAAAAAGAAGATGAGATAGATGATAAAGCCCCAAAACGGCTTCCGTATCACCAGCACCAGGGCGAGCACGCCGATGACCAGGCCGATCGGGATCAGAAAATCCGTGTAAAGTCCGACCAGGGCAAGCAAGATCGAGCCGCCAAACAAGAGCAAGTAGCCTAATGTCCTGGCGCTGGCGAATTGTTTGACTTGCAACTGGGGCACGAGTGTATCCTCAGGAAACCTTCACCGGCGTATCCTGCCGGGAAGTTGTTATACCGCTCAGGGAATCAAATAGCTCAGCCAGATTCGAGGTGAGGTGGCGACGGTCATATTGGCGAACGAAATCCCGTCGCGGCGTTACGGCCAGTTCACCGTCGGCTTTACGGCGAACGAAGTCCGTGATAGCGGCCGCCACTTGTTCGGGCTGGTCGGCCGAGACAAAGCGTCCCGTGCCGCTCTGGCGGACAATATCAGCCGACTCCCCTTCCCAGCCGATCATCAGGACCGGGCGCCCGATCCGTATGAGTTCGTACAACTTCCCCGGGACGATCTTATCGTTGGTGCGTTGATCCGCTCCGGACGGCATCAGCAATAAAACATCGGCGCTCATCATCGCCGTCAGCGCTTCCCGGTGTTTCTTGAAACCGTGCAACGTCACGTGGCTCTTGATCGGCTCGCGACCCAGCGCGGCTTTCTGGTCGGGGGTCAGCTCGCCGATGAAATTGATCCGCACTTTGCCGCTGACGTTGGGCGACGTGATCACCTGCTCGAACGCCTTCAGGAGTGCAGGAAAGCCGGAGACGCCGTAAATGGTTCCGACATTGAGCAGATTGAGTTCTGCGGTTCGATTGGCGGCGTAGATCTTCTCGCCGTCCATCCCGGCGAAATCTGATTCGTCAAAGCCGTTAGTGATCACGCGGTGTTTTTCCGGAGCCACCGAGGGAAACGACTGGCGCGACAACTCGGCAAACCGGTGGCCGACATGTACGACGGCGTCCGATCGCTCGAGCACTTTCTGCTCCCACCGACGTTCAAGGCGCTGTCGAAAGGGCGGCTTGTCCTGCTTGATGACATTGTCTGTCCACGGGTCGCGGAAATCGGCAATCCACGGTTTGCCGCTGAATCGCTTAAGCCAGAGGCCTACCAGATGATTGGTTTCCGGCGGCGACGTCGAGATGATCAGGTCGATGCCTTCGTGTCGAATCGCCTGCAGCCCGCGTTTTACCGCCAGAGGGACCCAGCCGACGACTTCGTCGGGGGTGTACAGATAACTATGGGTGAAACGGCTGATGGGCGACAGGATGCCGCGCTTGACCAACGTCTTGAGCGAAAAGCCTCCTGTATTCGACTTTTCCGGATTGCTCGGCGGGGAAGGTAATGCCTCTCCAGCCGGTGAAGCGGGTACTGGCATCGCTTTGCCGAATAGTTTGGCGAAAATCGCTTTTTCCCAGCGTTTGGGTTCGATTGAGTAGGCGCGATAGATGGGTGTCCCTTCCGGGAGCTGCGCCAGGAGTGAATCGTCGAGCGTAGTCGTAGGATAATTGCTGACCGTAAGGATGACCGGTTGCCAGCCGAATTCGGGCAGATAGCGCGCGAATTTGAGCGGGCGGTAGACGCCGCTGGTGCGAGTCGGGGGAAAATCATAAGCGATGATCAGCACTTTTTTCATACGGTAGTTGGGCGCATCCTTCTCGCCCCAGCCGGATCAGATGGTGATCTTGCGGCCGTAAAAGGCCTCGGCGTAGCGGGAGCCGCATTCGATACCGCGCAAACGCAGAAGGCCGAGGAAGGTTTCGTCGGTGAACCAGCGTTTGGAGCGCTGGCTGCCAAAGCAGTCGTTGAGTATCTGCAGCTTGGCGCTGACCATAGTGTCGTCCAGCGGCACAAACAGGTTGGGGCGGCCCAGATCGCCGTCGTACTTGGGCACCTCGTATTCCCAAATCAAGTGGTCGCGAAAGGTATTCCAGGTGAGTTCGTTGACGAGGCGATGATCCTGGTGAAGGTCTTCGCGATAGTGCGTGAGTATCAGGTCGGGCGAAATCTTCTTCTTGAGCAATTCAAATTTCTCTTTGACTTCGCCCCCGACATACGGGAGAAAGCCGTCGCGGAATTGGTGAATTTCAATTTCCGTCTGCGTCACCTGCTGCAGAAATCGGCCGGCGCTGGTGCGTGCTTCCTGTTGGCGTCGGTCATCACCGCTGAAAACGACCCAGTGGACGTGCAGGCCGGGGTGTTCGTCAATGAGACGGAGTATCGTACCCCCGCAGCCGATTTCCAGATCGTCACTGTGCGCCCCAAGGCACAAAAGAGATTGGAGTGATGATTTTCCGGTCAACTCGAGTCGATGCATAATATTTTACCGGCGGGTCGAGTTACCGGCTTTCCATATCTCCCACGGCGTGTTCCCCTTGGCGTTCATTTCGTCAAACATCTGCTTGTCCCGGAAGGTGTCCATACAGGCCCAGAATCCCTTGTGTCGATAGGCCACCAGTTGATTCTCGGCGATCAGGCGCTGGAACGGCTCGTTGACCAACTCTTCTCCCGGCTTGATATGATCGAAAATCGACTTCTTGAAGATGAAGAAACCGCCGTTGATCCACATGTTGGTCTTGGCGACCGGCTGGATGCTCTTTCACCCGGTGGTCGTCGGCCACGTCGACAATGTGAAACGTCTGCGGAGGCTGAACGGCCAGGAAACAACCGACCTTGTTCTGATCCCTGAAAAACGCAATCTCGTCATTGAGATCGAAATCGGCGACGCCGTCGCTGTAATTGGCGAAGAAAGTCTCCTCGCCGTCGAGGTACGGTTCTATGGCTTTGAGGCGCTGACCGACGTTGCTGTGCAGGCCGGTGTCGACAAACGAGATATTCCATTCGGAGATGTCGCTGTTGTACAGCTTCACTTCGCGCCCACCCCGAATGAGCATGAAGTCGTTGGAAAGGCACTCGTCGTATTTCAGGAAGTAGTCCTTGATGACGTCCCCCCGGTATCCGAGGCAGAGGATGAAGTCCTTATGGCCGTAGTGGGCGTAGTACTTCATAACGTGCCAGATAATGGGACGGTAGCCGATGTTGACCATCGGTTTGGGAATCGTGTCGGAGTATTCGCGGAGGCGCGTTCCCAGGCCGCCGCAGAAGAGGACTACTTTCATGCGTTCGTTCCTTGTTTGTCCTAAATGCCCGCTATCGGGCCGGTCTCAATTTCGTTCGGCTGTGAGGAGAAAGACTGGCCGACACGGTAAGTGTATAGGCCAAAAGTGGTTCTGTCAATTGTACTTCCGGAATACCGGTTTGACCGGTCGCCCCACCAGATACTTGTCTATCCCCTCGTCCAGCGCCCGTTTGTAGATGTCCAGCGCTTCGCCGACCGCCGCAATCGTCCTGTCAACTATGTCGTCCGTATGAGAATAGCTGATCACCAGCGAAGGTGTCAGGAATCCCCGGCGAATCATCTCCTGAAGGAAAAGCGTCCGGAACGGCTGCGACGGGTTCTTCTTCTCATCGCGTGTGGCGAATACCAGATTACAGCTCCTCCCCAGGACCTGAAAATGGTCGCCGATGCCAAGTCCGCCGGCGACTTGCGTAATCCCCTCACGGAGCCGGTCTCCCTGACGATGCAGGAAGCCGACCACGTCTTCCCGCTCATATAGCTCTATCGTTGCCATACAGGCCGCCAGGGCATGTTGCTCGGCGCCATGCGTGGTAGACAGCAGGAAGACTCGTTCCTTGTCGGTGGTGAGTCCGCCCAGTTCCATGATGTCGCGCCGTCCCACCAGAGCGGAGACGGAAAAGCCGTTGGCGGTCGCTTTGCCGAAGGTGGCGAGGTCAGGTGTGAGCCTATAGACGGTCTGCGCTCCACCGTTATGCCACCGGAAGCCGGTAATCATTTCGTCGAGGATGAAAACTGCGCCATTCTGCCGGCAAAGCTGCTGAACCGATCTCCAGGAAACCCGGAGCCGGAGCAATAGCTGTTTCGGCCTCAAGCATGACACAAGCGATCTTTCCAGCGTGCTCGTCGAAGAGACGCTTCAATGACGCCGTATCGTTGAAGCGGAACCGCACGGTCAGATCAGAAATGGCCTTGGGAATGCCGGCGTTCATGTTGGTCGAGCCGATAAACCAATCGTCGATGGAAAAGAAGGGGTGATCGGCGCAGATGGCTACCATGTCCCGTCCGGTATAGGCGCGGGCCAGCTTGACCGCAGCAGTAGTGACGTCGGAGCCGTTTTTGGCGAATTTGACCATATCGGCCGGGACCATTTCGAGCAGTTTCTCCGCCGCTTCAAGTTCAATGGTGCCGGGGCGGGTGAAATTTATGCCGAGCAACATTTGCTTATAAGCCGCCTCGACTATCGGTCGATAGGCGTGGCCTATCGTGACCGTCCGGAGCCCCATGCCATATTCGATAAACTCATTACCGTCGACATCCCAGACCCGGCACCCTTCGCCGCGCACCAGATAGGCGGGGGCATTGACGGGGTACTGATCGTCACCCTTGGCATACGTATGTCCGCCGCCGGGAATGACCCAATGACAACGCTCCTGCAATGATCGGGATTTGGCAAACCTCAGCCACTCCGGATCGTTGGTGACCGGATTGATCTGGTTGCCGAGTTCTGCGCTCGATCGACTGTTGCTTGCCATGCCGGACCTATATTTGGCGCCCACCTTAGTGCGGCGCTTGTTTGTTCACGTAACCGCTTCGAGGAGTTTGTGTTCCTCGAGTAAACTGGCGGCCTGCCGGATCAGCCGAAACGGCAAATTTGCCTGTTCGGCAATGTCCAGAAGCGTATGGAAGGTATCGGACAAATTGAGAACCCACAACATAGCCAGTTCCTGCCGACCGGCGTCGGGTAGGCCGCCCATCGCCCGGTAGAGGTCGCGCTTGCCTAACTGTGGTTCTCCCTTAGGGTTAAGGTTGCGATAGCGAGCGTCCCCGTCGAGCGTCTCAAGAACCGTCAGATAGGCGCCGAGTGAATCAGCGAGTGCCTCCGGACGGACGAAGTCCAAATTGTCGGCCGACGTATGGTATTCGGGGAACTGACCATGAGGGGTCCGGGTCAGCGATCCCACCGGTAGATTGAAGCCGGGGGAGCAGTACTGACGTTCATCATACCCATACGGCGAGAAGTCGCGAATCGCAAACGGTTGACCGCGATGTTTGAGAACATGCTCGACTGCGCGGTCAATGTCGGCTTTCCCCTGACGACTTCGCTTGTAATTCATCGGGCCGGAATCACCGACGCAGGCGACCACGAGACCGTGCTTGATCGTGGATACACTCGCCTCATTGCGTGCCAGCCACGTGATAGCGCCGATCGTCCCGGGGATGAAAAGAAACCGGTAGGTATGTCGGCGTTTGGCCGTACTCAGGATGGTGGCCAATTCAGTCACGAGTGCGACGCCGGAGAGATTGTCGTTGGCCAGCGACGGATGGCAAGTATGGCAGGAGAAAAGGATCTCATCGGTCGTTTCTCCTCTCAAAACCAGCTCGCCGTAGGTCAGGTGGCCGTCGGCGAGTGAAGAATCCACGACGACTTCGTACGTATCTTCCGGCAGCGAATCTTTCAGCCGATGCGGCAGGCAGAAGCCCCAGGCTTCTTTGTAGTACGACGTCCGGTAGGGGATCAGACTCGGCTGTTCCGGCAATGAATGCAGATGCGGCAGGAGTTCCGCTCGCGTTAGCGTACCACGGAAGGGGACGCTGTAATTGAGAATGTATAACGAATGTTTCTTGAAATCGATGATCTTCTCGCCGCGAGAGTTCATCACGTAGGCGTCGCGAATATTCCACTCGCGAGGAACAGTCCAGTCGAGCACGGGCGTGCCGGTGGGAACCTGATGTATGGTCAATGCGATTTCGCGCTTGATGTAGTCGAGCGTGTCGCGAATCCCCTGCCCGGTGATGCTGCGACAGATGGGGTAGAGATCGGCGATACGACGGTACATCCGTTGACCGGACGAGGTCAGGTCGAGCGACTCGATGAGTCGGTTGAACGGCAGTGGCGGGTTCATATGGTCTGTCGTTTCGATTGGACGCCGGCGAAATCGGGATAGGTGCGATCGCGTTCGGAAATTACGACCACCTCATCGGGCCACTTTATGGCAAAGGCCGGGTCATTGTGCCGATAGCCGCGCGCCGCGCCGGGTGCATAGAGGGACGACATCTGGTAGAAGATCTCGGTGTTATCTTCGAGGCTCAGGAAACCGTGCGCGGTTCCCTCGGGCAGGTACAGCATACTGCGATTCTGGGCCGAAAGCACCACGCCGAAGTGTTTCAGGTATGCCGATGATGAGGGGCGAAGATCCAGCACCACGTCGTAAATTGCCCCCAGCGTGCAGCGCACCAGCTTGGCTTCCTCGTGCGGTGCAGCCTGGTAATGCATCCCCCGGAGTGTTCCCTTGCGGCGATTAAACGAGATATTGCACTGGGCCAGATCGGCATTGCAGCCGTGTGCTTCGAATTCTTCGCGGCACCAGGAGCGGGCAAAAAAGCCGCGCTCGTCTTCGAGTCGCTCCGGATCAATGACAAAGGCGCCCGGGATAGATGTTTCGATAAACTTCATAGGACAGTGACTTCAGGGATCGGCACCACGAATTGTCCGCCCCATTCCCGAATGTAGGCATTCTGCTTGATAATTTCATCCTTGAAATTCCAGGGCAGAATCAACACATAATCGGGTCGTGCTTCGGCAATTTTCTCCGGCGCGAAGATCGGAATGCGCGTGCCGGGAAGAAATTTCCCCTGCTTGTATGGATTGCGATCGACGGTGAACTCAACGAAATCGGTGCGGATGCCGCAGTAGTTGAGCAGCGTGTTCCCTTTGCCCGGCGCGCCGTAGCCGACCACCTTCTTGCCTGCCCGTCGTGCTTCAATCAAGAAGCTCAACAGTTTTCGCTTGGTCTCTTTGACCTTTTCCGTGAAGTCGGCGTAGTACTTCATCGAGGTTACCCCAGCGGCCAGTTCCCGCCCGCGCATTTCGATCGCGCGCGCCGAGACCGGTTTGGACTGGTCTCCGGTATGCCGGGCATAAATGCGCAGTGAACCGCCGTGGGTCGGAAGTTCTTCCACGTCGAATATGGTCAGGCCATGAGCGGCAAAGATCTTTTCAGCCGTGACAAATGAGAAATACGAAAAGTGCTCGTGGTAGATCGTATCGAACTGGTTTTCCTCTATCAATTTCATCAGATGAGGGAATTCCATGGTGATCACGCCCTGCAGCTTCAGCAGGATCTTCATCCCCTTGACGAAGTCATTGACGTCCGGCACCTGAGCGAGAACATTGTTGCCGAGCAGAACGTCGGCGTATTTCCCTTCATCGGACAGCCGGGTGGCCAGTCGTTCGCCGAAAAACTCGACGAGTGTGGGAATTCCCTTTTCGACCGCCGCCTTGGCGACGTTGGCCGCCGGTTCGATTCCCAATACCGGGATATTCAGCGGCAGGAAATGCTGCAGCAGATAACCGTCATTGCTGGCCAGTTCCACGACGAGACTGTTGTGTCCGAGATTGCAGCGGCGGGCGATCATTTCACAGTATTTTTTTGAGTGCTCGACCCAGCTATCGGCAAAAGATGAGAAGTAGGCATACTCGGTGAAGATGTCGTGAGCGGAAACGTATTCGTCGAGCTGAACCAGGAAACAGTTGTCACAGACGTAGGCGTGGAGGGGATAAAACGGTTCCATCTGGTTGGCTCGTTCCGGCGGAACGTAGCTTTCGCAGAGGGGAGACATCCCCAGATCGACTAATGATTGCCGAAGCGGTCGCTTGCAGAAGCGACAGGCCATAATCGTGGCTGCAGTGGTGGAGGTGAGTATCGTTTCAGCCTTCGAGTTCACGCAGTCTCCTTTGCCGGTTTCGGTGTCAGCCGTTCTTCACGTTGAGGGTCGAGGACTCGGCATAGCCGGAGGTCCAGCGGAGCGATTGATCCAACCGGCCGCTTGCCAGCATCTGCTTGATCTGATCGATACGCCGGTAGCGGGGCCCCTCGAATTCCTCGAGCTTCAGTCCGTTGGCGACATACGCTTTATACAACTGTTCGGCGCCGGAGCGGGCGGTCCATTGCGGTTGGAAAGCAGGGAGGACTTTCGCAATCCTGGAGCAGTCAACCCGGTAGCATCGTTTGTCCGGACCGCCATCGGGAGCATACGCAACTTCGGTACTCGGGACGGTCTGACGGACGATTTCGGCGATATCGCGTATCCGGTAATTCTCCTGCGTCCGTCCGACATTAAATGCCTGACCGACGACCAATTCCCGGGGGGCGGTGAGAGCCGCCAGGAAGGCGCGGGTGATGTCTTCGATATGGACAATCGGTCGCCAGGGGGTGCCGTCGGATTTTATGTAGATTTTTCCGGAGGCTACCGCCCAGGCGGTGAGATTATTCAGTACGACGTCGAAGCGGAGTCGCGACGAAAGACCGTAGGCGGTGGCGCTGCGCATAAACACAGGGGCGAATTTGTCCGTGGCCAGTTTAGCCAGATCCTGCTCTGCTCGGACCTTGGACTCGCCGTAAGCGGTCACCGGGTTAAGAGCAGCCTCCTCGGTCAACAATTCATCACCGGCAGCGCCGTAGTTTGAGCAGGACGAGGAGAAGAGGAACCGCGTAACGCCGGCCTCGCGGGCGACCTCGGCCAGATGAACGGTGCCAAGATGGTTGATATCAAAGGTGAGCGACCGATTCAGGTCGCCCAGCGGGTCGTTGGAAAGGGCCGCCAGATGAATGACGGCGTCGATGCCGTGCATATCACTTACCTGGGCGTCGCGGATGTCCTTGTGAATAAAAGGGATACGTCGAAATTCCGGGCCAAACGTGGAGGTGTTGTAGTAGTCGGCGTCATAACCGATAACTTCGTGGCCGGCTGCCTGGAGCATGGGTACCATGGCCGCGCCAATATATCCGAGATGCCCCGTGACAAGAATCTTCATAGGTTGGTAAGTCCTTCCGTTAGGTAAGCCATCTACTTACGGCAATTATCGGCCAGATGTCCCGCCACCTTAGAAACGTAGAGCCGATGGCGATTGCTCCCTGATGGTTGATCAAGAAGCAGAATCGTCCGAAAATCCCGAGAAGGTATGCCGTCGGTCGTAACAAATGACGGAGCTCGCTGACGACTGGCCGGTTCCCGCTCCAAAATCCAAGCCGGAAGTCCAGCCGCACTCCTCAAGGAATGTATGCCTAAGCATTATATACGATTGCGGGGAACGACGCAAATCGTATACCGACCGCACGCCCGAATTGACCTTGGCTAACCGGCTACGAGACCGACACTAATCGGTCTCACACTCAGAGTCTGAGTTAGTCGATGCACCAGCTTGCAGGAAATTGACTGATCGGGGCGCACACGGAGAGTGCGATAGATTACTCGTCGGCCTCTTCCTCAGTCACCTTTTTGGGCAGGAGGCGCCTCACGCCTGTAGGGAGAATTTGTACAAAATCTTTGAGGGCAGGTGGACGGACGACCAGCACGGCGGCGATATACACAATCGCCCCGATCAGAATCATGAAGCCGAGCTCAAGCCAGCCCGGTAGGTCTACGAGCTTCGAAAGGTACCTGGCCACGATCAGAGCGGCGACCATGGTCGCACCACAAACGAAGTATGGCCGCAGGGTGTGAATGAGCTTGAAGGGGGAGAAATGCAAGAGCCGTGCGGCAAGCCAGAATTTTACCCAGACAAGGGGGACGGCAATGGCGGCGTAGGTGAGAACCACGGCTTTGAGCCCCCATTGAGTAGCCGCAATAAACGAACCGATCATGATGCCGCCAGTAATAATCGACAGCCAGAACTGGTAATCGGCGCGGCCGTGCGAGAGAAAGACGCCGTTGGTGGGGGTAACGGTGGACAGCATCATGCCGATCGGGGCCATCCAGATGATGAGCGGGATAGCGGCCTCCCATTTTGCCCCGAGTACCACGAGAACAAATGGCTTGGCGAGAATGGCCACTCCCATCATCAGGGGAAAGGTGATGAAGGCGATACCACCGCAGGCGCGAAGGTAGACGCGTTGGACCTGGGTTTCATCATCCTGCATGCGTGAGTAAGCCGGGAAGAGCACCTTGGTGAGCACCGGATATATGAAGTCGAGCGGCTGCAGGGTGAGGCGGTAGGCCATGGTGTACAAGCCGAGATTGATCGCCCCTAACCACTTTCCCACTATAAACTTATCGGTGTCCGACGTGAAGTAGGTGACGACGTTAGTCCCCGTCATACTCAGGCAAAAGCCCATGAGCGGCTTGACCTCTTTCCAGACAAACTGAAGACGCGGTTTCCAGCCGGAGTAGTACCACGTTTGGATCGTGTCGGTAGCGGTGGCAATCATGTTCGCTACCACCAGCGACCAGACACCAAATCCGGAGTAGGCCATGCTAATGGCCACGACTCCCTGGACGATCGAGGAGTAGACACCGACGCGCGCAATCTTGTCGAAGCGCATGTTGCGATTGAGCAGCGACGATGGAATGGCGCCGAGTGAGGCAAGAAAGATGGTGACGGAGATGACCTGAATGATCGGGCCGACATCCGGGTTGCCGTATAATCTTCCGATCAGCGGACCGCTGAGCGCCAGTCCGACCGACAAGACGAAGCCGAAGACGGTGTTCAGAAAGAAGAGACTGTGAATGATGTGCGGGGAGAGATCCTTTTTTTGGACGATGACACCGCTGGTTCCCAAATACTGAAAGATAGAAAGAAAGCCGGTGATCACCGAGGCCATGGCGAACAGGCCGAAATCCGCCGGCGCCAGCAGACGAGCCATGATGATGGAGATGACGGTGCGGACAGCCGCTCGACTGATCGTGCCGAGGCCGCTCCATCGAATACCGGAAGACAGCACTTTGGCGCTGACCTGGGTGTCGCTCATTTACGCTCGCAATCAAGAATCGGCATACATTTTTCGCTCATTTCACCGTTATCGGCAGTGTCGGATGTTACCCGCCGCAAGAAATCGGTCGATAGTATAAATCGCAACAGGATTTGCAGTGAGCGGCAAAGTTATATCGCCGAATTTGGTGAAGAGCCGCCGGCTGATCTCCGTCAAGATTAACGTTGCCTTGGTGTCGCCTATGTGTGATATAAGGAGGCATCGTCGGCCTACAGAGGCGTCTGGACGGCATTGCTTCCGCTTGCCAAAACCGTGAAACGGGCATCCGACGAAAAGAGATGGAACGAATCGATTATACTATACCGGCTCTTGTCATTGGTCAGGGGATGACCGTCCTGGGCGTACTGCGCAGTCTGAGCAGCCAGAGCATCACGGCCCACTGTGTTTTGCCCACGACCGATTTTGTAGCGCACTCCACCCACTATCGGCCGCTGCCGCGTCACCTGGGCCAACTCGAGGATTTGTCGGAACTGGCCTCGTTTCTGGATGGATTGCCCATTGCGCGGGCGGTGCTCATCCCCTGCTCTGATCACGCCGTTCGTGCGGTAGCGCAGCTCGACGTTTCGTTTAAGGAACGCTTTGCTACCAGTTTGCCGCCGCTTGCATCCGTGGAGTTATTCCACGATAAGGGTGCTTTTGCCATTCTTCTGGATAAGTTGCACGTACCTCATCCGACCACGGTGATTATTAGTTCGGCGGAGACATTGAAACAACTGACGGATGATCAATTCGTGGACGGATTTCTGAAGCCGCGCGATTCGCAGGCGTTTGCCCGCCATTTCAAGCGGAAAGCGTTTCGCGTGAACAACCGGGAGGATGCGCTGGCGCGATGGAGTGACATTGATGCCGCCGGGCTGTCGGTGGTGCTGCAAAAGTATATCCCCGGTCCGTCCGACCGGCACTATTTCATCGACGGGTTCATTGATCGCGGCGGCAATATCCGGGCGAAATTTGCCCGTCGACGATTGCGTATATATCCGCCGGATTTTGGCGACAGTTCTTACATGGTTTCGCTTCCGCTTGAGAAACTGGCACAGGCGTCAGACTCGCTCGACAAGATATTCGCCGCCGTCCCGTATCGGGGTGTGTTTTCCGCGGAATTCAAATGGGATGAACGCGACAATTTGTACAAGATTCTGGAAGTGAACACTCGGCCTTGGTGGTACAACGAATTCGCGGCCTGGTGCGGTGTAGACACGACTCAAATGGCTTATCGCGACGCACTGGAGATGGACATTTCAACTATTACCGAATACGTGGTCGATCGCCGTATGGCCTTCTTCCTGAATGATTTTCCGGCTTGTCGCAAACTGCATCGCGAACACCAGTTGTCGGCCGGCGCCTGGGCGAAGTCGTGGTGGTCGGCCCGGCCGGCCGTGTTTCGGCTCGACGATCCACTGCCGTCGCTTTGCCAAATCGGCACCGTGCTGATCAATAAGCTGGCGCAAATGCCCATAGTAGGGAAGAACGTTTAGATGGCCACCAAGCCGACCGCCCGTTTCCTCACCGAGTCCGAATATGCCGACTGGAACACCATGGTGGCGGCGGCACCTTCGGGGAGTATCTACAGCACGCCGGAGTATCTCGACATTTTGTGTCGGACGGCGGGCGGGTCGTTTCGGCTTCTGGGTGCTTTTCAGGGTGACGAACTGGTAGGCGGCGTGGCGCTGTTCGAGCGGCCAAGTCCTGCCGGAGTGTTTGTCGCCAATCGCTTGCTGCTTTATTATAACGGCCTCGTGCTCAAAGACTATGCGACAAAATATCCGTCGGAACGAACCGACCGTCAGTTTGCCGCGTTGGCCGCGATTGAGGAGGTACTGAGCGGTGAGAAATATGCCCGCCTGTCGCTGCACAATCGACACACCGTCACCGATCTTCGACCGTTCTTCCTGCGCAACTGGCGCATCAGCCCCGACTACAGTTACGTCGTGTCCCTGTCAGACATGCAGGTTGCCTGGGGACGGGTGGAGCAGAATCTCCGGCGACTGATCAATCGGGCCACCGAGAAGGGTGTCGTTTTCACCGATGACGATGACTTTGGCAGTTACTACGCGATGCACACCTCCACCGCCGAACGCAAGGGGGCATATATTTATCTGCCTCGCGAAAAATACGAATCGTATTTCCGCCTGCTTTATGCGCAGGGAACCTGCAAACTGTTTCAGGCGCGGATGCCCGATGGCCGCGCGGTGGCGTCGCAATTGGTGTTGACCGGCCGCCATCCGGTCACGCACACGGTGTCGGCCGCCGCCGACGGTGAGTTTCTCAATATCGGCGTGAACCCGTTCCTGCGGTGGCGCTCGTTCGAAGCGCTGGCAAAACTCGGACACACCGGAAACGACCTCACCGATGCTTTTCCGAATCCGGTCAGCAAGTTCAAAGGGCAATTGGGCGGCGATCTGGTGATGAACTCAATGCTCTCCCGCCCCGATTCGGCTGCCTACCGCTGGATGCATCGCGGACAGATGGCCGTCGACAAAGGCAAGGTTCTGGCGGGACGATTACTGAAACGAGTACGATGAAGGTGCAACCATGACCGGTGGGGCAATAGTCTGCAGGACGCTTGAAAAGCTGGGCGTGACGACCCTGTTCGGTCTGCCCGGGACGCAGAATGTCGGGTTGATCGAGGAATTGCGCCGCTCCTCACTTCGCTTTGTTCTCGCGACGCATGAACTTTCAGCCGGCTTCATGGCGAACGGGTACTATCGTGCGTCGGGCAAAGTCGGCGTGCTCATGACCATCTCCGGTCCCGGTCTGACCTACGCGATCACCGCTTTGGCCGAGGCGCGGCACGATTCCGCGGCCTTACTGCATATCACGATCAAGGCGGACGAACATCCCACCCGCAGATTTCAGTTGCAGGCCCTCAAGCAGAGAGAGATGCTTCAGCCGCTCGTTAAGCGATTCATCGAGGTAACCTGCGTCGACGATCTCGTCGGCGCCATTGTCTCCGGGTACACGGAGGCCCTCTCCGGCGAACCGGGCCCTGTCACCGTGGAGATATCGCGCTCGGTTATTGCGGCGAGCTCGGGCAGGGAGATCACGGCTCTCTCCGGCTACGTGCGTCCGAAGCCGTCGGCGTCAGAGTGCGATTCACTAATCACACGAATCAACAGTGCCACGAAGCTGGTGCTTTTCTGCGGGCAGGGCGCCGCCGACGCCGCGAGTCATGTCGCCGCCCTCGCCGACAAGCGAAACGCCGTCGTGATGACGACCTGTTCGGGGCGGGGGATAGTTCCGGAAGACGGCGCGCGGAGCTGCTATTATGATTTCAGTTGGGGCGGAAGGAAGACGATCAACGCTATTCTGGCCGAAGCCGACCTCATTGTCGTGCTGGGATGTAAATTCACTCACAACGGTACCGGCGGGTTTGAGCTCTCCATCGCGCAGGACAAGTTGATTCATGTCGACACTGCCGGCGACGTCCTCAACGCCAATTATACGGCGTCGATGACGATATGTGCGGATGCAGGCGAAACGCTGGCGGCGATCGGGACGCGGGTTGAAGCGATTGGCGCCGCCACGGGTTGGACAGCAGATGAAATTGCGAGATTCAAGCAGCGGCTGCACGAAGAGCAACTCGCTCTGTTGGCCCCGTCCCCGTCGATTCGGGGGACTACCCCCGGCGATATGCCCGGCTTTTTTGCCACCCTGCGTGAATTGCTGCCGGATAACGCGATCGTTGTTACCGATTCCGGCTTTCATCAGGCATTGACTCGCACTCATTTCACAGTCAAGTCGCCACGCGGCATGATCTGCCCGACCGATTTCCAGTCGATGGGGTTCGCTCTGCCGGCGGCAATCGGCGCACAACTAGCCGCAACCGACCGTCCCGTAGTGGTGATTATCGGCGACGGCGGGATGGCGATGTCGGCAATGGAGCTGGTCACGGCCGTTCGCGAGCAGATTCCCCTGCTGGTTTGCGTTTTCACCGATGGATATCTGGGGCTGATTCGACTTCAACAGGTAGGCCAATTCGGTCAGGAACATGCCGTGACCCTGGCCAATCCTGATTTCTCACTGCACAGCGAAGCGGTCGGTGCAGGGTATCGGCTGGCTGAGGGTAGTCTCAAGGCGATGTTGCGGGAAGCTATCGCCGCGCGCGGCGTCCAGCTCATAGAGATTGATCTTCAGGACTCCCCCGGCTTGCGGAAGCTGCGTGCCAAAGGAATGGTACGTCAATCGATCCGTACTATAGCCGGACCCAGGATGCTCGGGTTGTTGAAGCGGTTATTGGGGAAATAGCGCGGATGGCGTCTGCCGTTCCGAATTCAGACCTTCCCACAAATAGAAAAACGCGACCACAGGGTCGACCGAGTAATCGTTGGCCTTACGTAGATGTTGGAATCAGCGAGTGACGACAATTTTCCCCTTGGCACTGCCACCATCGAGATACCAGAGATAGACACCCGACGCAACCGGACTGCCCGAGTCGTTTAATCCATCCCATGCCACTTGATCGCTTTCGATGCTGGCGAACTGCCGTACAGTTTCGCCGGAGACCGAGGTGATCGTTATCTGCGATCCAGTGGGGACCTCGGCGAAGGTCGCCGAGCTCCCAGTGGACGCCTTGTAGGGGTTGGGGTAAACGTGCGTGGTCGGTTGTACCATGAACGAGGCAATGGCACTGGCGCCGCCCGGCTCGGCGTCGACCCGCCAGAAGTAGAGCTGATTCGGAGTCAACCGAACCGGCACTTCCCAGCACGTTGTGCTGCCGAGTTCTTCGACGACAGTGGCCATTGACACCACCGACTCAAAGGTGGAATCGGCGGACACGGCAAAGGTGTAGTCATTGGTGTTGGCCGTGTCGATATTCTCAATCTTCAGAATCGGGCGGGAACTGTGCAACACCTGATTCGCAGGCGAGACCATCTTGATCTCGCCGGAGTCAGAGTTAGCTACAATGCCCTCGCCGGCCACGGCCGACGCGACGTTTGACATGCCTGACGGATAGGCGTTTTCGTCATACGCCTCCATCGCGACATAATACTTTTGCGCCGGCACCAGACCGTACAATGAGACTGACTGATGCTCGCCGGCCTGTACCGGGGACGGCGGATCATTGAAAATGTCCGCGGTCACCCAGGACTCCGGCGTGATGCTGTCGGTGGCATACTTTATCAGGTAGAAACGGGCCGTGCCGGTATTGCCGTCATCGCCGGGAGCGGTCCAACCGAGGATCACTTCACCTGCGGCCGTACCCTCAACCGCGCCAAGGTCGAGAATCGGCGACGGCGGAGTGACGTCACCCTGCGTAGTCGCTGAAGGTACATTGGACATGCTCGACCAGTTGGGGACCTCGTCAGCCGTCTTCAGCGCGAAGTAATACGTCGTACTGATACTAAGGCCGGTGACGGTGAAGGTCTCGGAACCGCCGGCGGCCTTCGGCGCCGGTTCGCCGGTCACCTGCGTGGCACTGGCAAAATTGCCGGCGGTGATATTTGACGTAGAATAACGAAGGTCATAGGTGGTCGCCGTACCGGTACTGGCGTCGTCACCCGGCGCTGTCCAGGAAAGGGTCACGGCGTTCGACGTCACACTGACAGTCGCCAGCGAGGTCACCGCCGACGGTGCAGTCGTTTCCGTCAACGTCGTGCGAGTGACGACGTTGGAGATGCTGGACCAGTTCGGAACTTCATCGGCCGTCTTAACGGCAAAGTAGTACAGGGCATTCGAATTGAGGCCGCTGACGACAAATGTCTCGGCACTGCCCGCCACCTTAGGAGCCGGTTCGCCAGTCGCCGCGGTGGCACTGGCAAAGTTGGCGGCAGTGATCGAGGCTGTCGAGTAGCGGACATCGTACGTGGTCGCCGTGCCGGTGTTGCCGTCATCGCCAGGCGAGGTCCAGGTAAGCGTAACAGAACTTACCGTTTCACTGCCGGCGCCGAGATTGGCTACGGCCGACGGCGCTGTGGACTCGGCGGAAGTAGCGCGGCTGGTGACGTTGGAGAGAGCCGACCAGTTGGGCACTTCGTCAGCTGTCTTGATAGCAAAATAATAGGTGGTACTCGGGTTCAGGCCGGTGATTACAAATGTTTCCGTGCTGCCGCTGACCTTTGGTGCCGTCTCACCGGTTGCCTGAGTCGCCGACGCCCAGTTGGCGTCGGTGATCGTCGCAGTCGAATACCGGATGTCGTAGGTAGTCGCCGTACCGGAGCTGCCGTCGTCACCCGGTGAACTCCAGGTGAGGGAAACGGAGCTGTTGGTAGAAGCGTTGGTGGTCAGGTTTGCGACGGCCGACGGCGGCGTGGTTTCGGCGGTCGTGCTCTTGGTGATGATGTTGGAGAGGGTCGACCAGTTGCCGGCCTCATCGGCTGCCTTGATGGCGAAATAGTATGTCGTGCTCGGGGTGAGGTTGTTGACGGTAAAGCTCTCGGCACTGCCCGCGACCTTCGGCGCGGTTTCACCGGTGACCTGCGTCGCCGAGGCCCAGTTGGCGGCGGTGATCGTCGCAGTCGAATACCGGATGTCGTAGGTCGTTGCCGTGCCGGTGTTGCCGTCATCACCCGGAGCCGTCCAGGTGAGGACGACCGAGTTGGGCGCCGCCGTCACGGTGGAGGCACAGATGACGCCAAGCACTAACAATGTGAATATGCGGGACAAACCGTGAATCGGGGGAAAGCTTCCATGTTGGAGAAAATTCGGCGATAATCCATGGAGAAATCTCCTTTTAAGCCACTCCTTTTCGAGACAATCGGGTGGCATTAATACAAATGCCGGGCCCAACAGGGAGGAATTGCTAAGTGCCCCAACGTCAACGGCGGGAAGCGGCCGAATCGTCAGGCACCATCGTCGAGAGGAGATTCATCTGTGCGGAAAAAGGATGATTGTGCAGAAAGAAATCAGGAGGAGCTACTTACAAGTCTGCAGCGGTGTGAACCTACCGAAGAGGTAATCGATAAACATGGTCAGATCGTTGATGTCGATGGTCGGCCCCGAGGCGGTCGGAGCGGAGTTATCGATGTTGGCTTCATAGATGCACCAACAAGTGGGCTGTACGTTTTGAAAGAGATACGCTGTCAGCACCGACAGATCGAGGATATCGACCGACCCATCAGCACTACAATCGCAATTGCCGACCACACCGGTGCAGCTTCCGCCACAGGTGGCCGCAGTGGCCTGGTTGGACAGGTTCGAAGCATTCCCCCTGTCATCGATTGTTTTGAGACGGAAATAATAGGTAGTGGTAGGCACCAAGCCTGAGATCGTGCACGACTGGACAGTGCCCGCGGTAGCCGGGCGCGGCTCGCTGACGGCCTGAGTGGCGCTGGTCCAGTTGGCGTCGGTGATAGGCGTTTTCGAATAACGCAAATCATACGTCGTCGCGCGACCCGTCTTGCCATCGTCGCCCGGCGCCGTCCAACGAACTGTAATCGAGGTGACCGTCGAGATAGCCGCCCAGACAGGCTGACTCAACAGCATCAGCACAACAAATGCTATGTTTTTCAATCCCAACCCAAACTGTAAGCCAGTACGCAGAAAAAAAGAAGTAAGGTGCGAGTAGCAGCCTTTAGCTCGCAGGGAAAATAGAGACGCCCCCGCCGCTATGCAAGAAGAATCTTCGCGGAAATTTGTATCCACATTGGCGACAAATGCCCGCTGTGGCAGGAACTTATCCCGGGGTTCCCACTGTTATCGTTGGTAACTAACCATTTACAGTCCGGGAAGTCACCGCGCAAAAGGCGAAAGGGAAAAACTGAAGTGAAGCATCGCGCAAAAATTATTTTGACGTTGTTGGTGATAGCATCGGCGACCACCATGGCGCGCACGGATGAACAGACGGCAGATCATGCCAAACACGGCGCAAAAAATGCGACGACCCCGGCCACACAGGAGGGCAAGATGACGGCTGATGACTACCGCGACAATTAAGTTCAAGACCATCCACGGCAACGACTCCACCTTGTCCGACTTCAAAGGGAAAGTCGTCCTGCTCCTGAATGTCGCCAGCAAGTGCGGCAATACCCCGCAGTATGCCGGGCTGGAAGAGCTGTACCAGAAGTACAAAGACAAGGGGCTGGTGATCATCGGTTTCCCGGCCAACAATTTCGGCGGGCAGGAGCCGGGCACCAATGAAGAGATTCTGAAGTTTTGTACGTCGACGTACGATGTCTCCTTTCCGATGATGGCCAAGATTTCGGTGAAGGGGGACGACGAGCACCCGCTGTACAAGTATCTGACCGAGAAATCACCGTTCCCGGGGGAGATTCAGTGGAATTTCGGCAAGTTCCTATTGGATCGCGACGGGAAGGTAGTGGCGCGGTTTGAGCCGAAGACGCAGCCGGAATCAGACGAGGTGCTGAAAGCGATCGAGACGGCCCTGAAGGGTTAAGCTTTCGACAGACGTATCTGAGGAACTGACGGGCGGTGGTCGGTGGAGGCGGCGGACTTCAGTTGTGTACGACAATCGAATTCTAATCCTGTCTCCGTGGTTTAGGTTGGGGGTAGCAGTCCACCCTTGTCGTTTGTTCACTTCGCACGAAGACTGAATCAATCGTCTGAGTCAGGAATTCTGGATGAGTTACAGTGAGCGAATGAATCCCGACCGGAACCTGTTGTAACATAAACTTGCCGCGGAGATCCGAGCGGGTGCTGAGCATGGTGTTCTCCACGGTGACAACAGCCCCGACAATCGTCTCGTTAGCCACAGAGTCGAAAATACTCCCCGAGATTTGGCCGAAATTCTCTGGATTTGTCAACTGAAGCACCGTCCGCAACTCTGTTGTTAAAGATGCTTTGACGATTACATCTTCGAAAAATCGCTCCTGGTATTCTGGGTGTGAGATCGAAAGCGAATAGCGTCCTGGGGGGATGGATGTAAAGATGAAGTCGCCTGTCTGGTCAGATGCTGTAATACGCGAAGAATCGTCAGTTAATTGGACAACAGCGCCAACGACTGGAATCTCCGGTGAGCCAGTTGATATGTGCCCAACCACATTACCTTCGCCGATGGCGACCCGCTGCCTCACGTTCGATTGATGAAGCGGGCCCAAATGAGCGCATTGCCAAGCCCCTGAGGCTAGCAGAACAACTGTGCACACAAGAAATCGCTGTTTCATGATCGGACTACCACCCGACTATACTTGGTACCGCCCTTAATCCATCGACGGCCCAATCCGCCATTTCGTGTAATCAACGATGTTTGACTCCGCGCCTACAAGTCCTATCTTGTCGGCTGGAGAAACTGCGCTATGTACCGCCTCTTTGTCGCCATAGATCTACCTACGCATATCAAGGAACAACTCACCCGTCTCAGCGGCGGCGTGCCCGGCGCGCGCTGGCTCACGCCCGTGCAAATGCATCTCACCCTGCGCTTCATAGGCGAGGTCGACGGGGGCGTTTTTGAGGACATCATGGCCGCGCTCGGTGAAATCCGCCGCGCGCCGTTTGAATTAACCCTCAAAGGGGTCGGTCATTTCCCGCCGAAAGGTAGGCCGGAAGTGATCTGGGTGGGCGTGCAAAAGTCCGAGCCGCTGATTGCCCTGCGCAATAAAATCGAATCCACGCTCTCGCATATCGGCATCGAGCGCGACCGTCGCAAATTCGCCCCGCATGTAGCGATCGCCCGACTTCGCGACGTCAATGTCCCGCGCCTCGCCCGGTATATTATCGAGTACAACCTGTATGAATCGCTCCCTTTCCGGGTGAACGAGTTTTGCCTATATTCGAGCATGCTGTCAAGCAGTGGTGCGATATATCAGGTCGAGGAATCCTATCCACTCACGGTCGAAGGTCAATCGGAAGAATGAAATCATTTCGCAAAGAACTCTGGTTCAATATCCCCAGTCGTCGTGGTTTCGTGAATATCACCCCCGAGGTTGAGCAATGTCTTCGGGAGAGCGGCGTCAAAGAGGGGCTGGTGCTGGTCAACGCCATGCATATCACGGCATCGGTCTTCATCAATGACGACGAATCCGGCCTGCACCAGGACTACGACATGTGGCTTGAGAAACTGGCGCCGCACGAACCGGTCTCCGGATACCGGCACAACGACACCGGCGAGGACAACGCCGACGCGCATATGAAACGTCAGCTCATGGGGCGCGAAGTGCTGGTGGCCATCACCAACGGCAAGCTCGATTTCGGTCCGTGGGAGCAGATCTTTTACGGCGAATTCGACGGCCGCCGTCGCAAACGAGTACTCATTAAAATCATTGGAGAATAGCCCGACCCGAGGCCGGGAAGATGGAAGCAGGAATCAGATGATGCGAAAACTCTCATGGCCTGGTGCGCTGTCACTGGGCGTTCTGGTATTCTCGATGGCGGCGGTCTCCGCCGCTCCGAAGCCGCCGGTGGCCAAAATCGAACCGAAGATCGACACACTATTCGGGCATGTCATGGTCGACAACTACGCCTGGTTTCGAAACCGGGAGAATCCCGACGTGCTGGAGTACATCAAAGCGGAAAACGCCTACGCCGATTCCGTGACCGCGTCGACCAAGGATCTTCGCGATACGCTCTACAAGGAAATGGTGGCGCGCATCAAGGAGACCGACCTGTCGGTACCGGTTCGCGACAGCGGTTATTTCTACTACTCGCGCGACGAGGCGGGGAAGCAATACAAAGTATACTGCCGCAAGAAAGGGACGCTTGACGCTCCGGAGGAGGTACTCCTCGATGTCAACAAGCTGGCGGAAGGCAAGGATTTCATGTCGATCGGCACCAATGAAGTGAGCCCCGATCAACAGGTGCTGGCGTATGCGACCGATGATCAGGGGAACGAACGATACTCCCTGCATTTCAAGAATCTCGCCACCGGTGAACTGTACCCTGAAGTAGTCGACAGCATCGCCGGCCCGCTGGTCTTCGCCAACGACAACAAGACGGTCTTCTACGTCATCGCCGACCAGACCTGGCGTCCATACAAAGTTATCCGCCACGAATTGGGCACCGACCCGAAGACCGACGTTGAGGTTTTCCACGAACCGGACAGCACCTTCTGGCTGGATCTGGGGAAAACGCTCAGCAACGCCTATTTGGTCATCACCCTCGCGACCAGTACTACGTCGGAGGTGCACGTGCTCGACGCCAATGCGCCGATGGGCAAGTTTACCGTCATCGAGCCACGCCGCAAGGACGTCGAGTACTACGTGAATCACCGGGGGGACAAATTCTACATCCGCACCAACGACAGCGCGCGCAACTTCCGCCTGATGGAGGCGCCGGTGGCCGGTCCGGGACGGGCCAACTGGAAAGAGATCGTTCCGCACCGCAAGGATGTCATGCTGGAAGGTGTCGATCTGTATCGCGATTACATGGTTCTGTGGGAACGCACCAGGGGTAACCAGACGGCGCGGGTGTATGATTTTGCAGCGAAGAAGTATGAGCCGATCACCTTCCGCGAACAGGTGTACTCGGTCGACGGCGGGGACAATCGCGAATTCAATTCGCCGGTCCTGCGCTTCAACTACACCTCATTTGTGACGCCTGCATCGGTCTACGACTACAACATGAAGACGAAGCAACGGGAATTGAAAAAACAGCGCGAGGTGGTCGGCGGGTACAATCCGAATGATTACCAGAGCAAGCGCCTCTTCGCCACGGCGTCCGACGGCGCCAAAGTGCCGATCTCCCTTGTGTACAAGAAGGGAGTACGTCTCGATGGGAGTGCACCGCTGCTGCTCGACGGCTACGGTGCATATGGCTACTCGCTTGATCCGTACTTTTCATCGAATCGACTCAGTCTGCTCAATCGCGGAGTTATCTTCGCCGTTGCCCATATCCGCGGCGGCGGGGAGATGGGGCGAATCTGGTACGACGACGGCAAGCTGTTCAAGAAGAAGAACACTTTCACGGATTTCATTGCCACGGCGGAGTACCTGATCAAGCAAAAGTACACGTCAAAAGAGCATCTTGTGGTCATCGGCGGATCGGCCGGCGGCTTGCTGATCGGTACCGTCGTTAACATGCGTCCTGACCTGTTCAAGGCAGCCGTGGCACAGGTACCGTTTGTTGATCTGATAAACACGATGCTTGATGCCTCGATACCGCTCACGACCAATGAGTACGAAGAGTGGGGGGATCCGAACCAGAAGGACTTCTTCGAATACATGCTCTCGTATTCACCGTATGACAACGTCGCGGCGAAGACGTACCCGGCGCTTCTGGTTGAACCGTCGCTGAATGACACGCGCGTCGGTTACTATGAGGGGACCAAGTGGACGGCTAAGCTCCGCGCCATGAAGACCGACTCCAATGTACTCATCCTGCGGACCAACATGGGGGCCGGTCACGGTGGGGCATCGGGCAGGTATTCCGCACTCGAGGAGATTGCCTTTGAATATGCGTTCATTCTTGAGCAGGTAGGGAAAGTCAGACGGGTTCATTGAAAAAACCATTGTGAGGCGGCGGCCCGGATTGCTATGTCGCCGCCTTGCCGAATTTCTGTTCCCACCGCGCCTTGAGCAGTGAATTCAACCGGGTCTCCAGCGCCGGAGGCAGCGTTTCGGCCTTGTCGTCGCGAAACAACGTCACCGTCTGCTTGAGCGTATCGACCATGATCCTGCAGTTGGCGCACTCGCCGATATGCCGCTCAATCTCGGCGCACAACGACGCGTCCACCTGACCGTCGAGATAATCATTCAGTTGTTGAATGTAATCCGGACAACGCTTTTCCATCGACATCCTCAAACAGTCTGGCCAGTTTCTCGCGCAACGCCAGTCGAGCGCGGAGAATTCTTGACTTGGTCGCCGCTTCCGATTCGTCCGTAATCGCGGCGATCTCTTTCACCGACAACTCGTCGAAATACCGGAGTACAAAAGCCTCGCGGTAGGCGTACGGCAATTCATTGATAGCCGCATTGAGCCGTTGCCGCAGTTCGTCAGCCTCCAGCTCGGCATGCGGATCACGCCACGTCGACAGGTGCGCGGCCGCGTGCTGATGCCCGTCGTCGGCGTCAGCGATTGGCAGATAATCTTCCAACGGGCGAAGGTCGCGCACTTTCTCTTTCGCCGCATGAGCCCGCACTTGATTGAGCGCGATCGTGTGCAGCCAGGTGCCGAAGGCGGCCTCACCCCGGAACCGATCGATATTGTCGATCGCTTTCAGGAACGTCTCCTGCACCAGATCCTCGGCGTCCTGTTCGTTGCCGATCAATCGACGCACCAGGCCAAACACCCGCCCCTTGTGGGTGTTGATGAGTTCGGTGAATGCGGCAAAATCACCGGACTGGGCCCGCGCTATGAGCTGTTTTTCATCCATTGGATAGAAATATAGGTCAAATGATTCAGACGAGTAATCGAAAAAGCTGACCCGGTTCAGGGACAGGTCGCCAGCGGCGAAAACGAAATGAACAAATGATCGATCAGTCTGGTCAGGTCCGAGATATCGATCCCGGCATTGTCGTCAGTATTGGCTTCCGCCATGCAGCAAAGCGGAGTAAACGATATGAACATGTGATCAATCAGCACCGTCAGGTCGCCGATATCGACGTTGTCGTCGGCACCGCAATCGACGTTGCCCGTCGTGTTGACGCAACAGGCGCCACCACCCGTACATCCGTTGCTCTCGGCGGTTGTGCCATCAGTCCAGAGCGTCAGATTGCCGGGGAAGTGAAAGATCGAAACGACGTCTTCCCAGGGGCCGCGATAATTCGTGTAGGCGGCACAGGTGCGCAGTGGGACCACTTGCGCCGAATCCAGATTGATCCCGAGTTTCCCCGAGCCGAGTGAATCCAGGCAGTACGCCACGATGAAATACGGGCCGGTCAGGCAGGGGCTGGCCGGCGTGGGAAGCTGGGCGACGCCGGTCGTATACGCCGGAAGAGTCACTTCGTACACTGGGCCCTGATAGAGCGTATCGAGCGGTTTGGGGCAGGATATGGTGCCGCCGGCGCTGAGAATGCGCGGCTGTACCCTAACCACAAGACTGGCCGACGTTTGATTGGTCAGACGCCAGTACATGTTTTGCACTTTGAACGGATACGGCGACGCGCAACCGACTTCACTTGCGTCCTGGTACGCCGCGTATGATTCGTTACCGACATGCCAGGATTTCAGCCAACCGGCATTGGGTCCCTGCCACTTGGGAGTACAAGTTGCGGCCGCCCCGTCGGGGGTGAGACGCTGCAGCGGGAGGAATTGTGCGTCGGCGGATGTTGTTTGACTTGTTTCCGTAGTGCGATTTGGACCGGCAAACGAAGAAACGCCACAAATGGCAACAAGCAGAAACAGAAAACCCGATAGGCGCGTGACGACAGTCATGAAATTTTCCCTTTCGTCGGTGTGCTCTAGCGTGACTGAACGCTCATCGGAAATATATGTGGTTCAACGCCACGGGTCAATTGCGAACGGGGAATTCAAGACGCCTGATGGCGACACTTGGTTGCCTGCTCCGACAGGAACCGCCGCTCCGCGTCATTGCCCGCGAGCGCGATTGCCCGTTCGTAATCCTGAATGGCCGATGGCCAGTCACCGAGTCGGCGCTTGAATTCGGCGCGGGTGGAAAAGAAGAGATGAAAAGAGCGGAATGATGAATGGTCGGTCAGCCCCTCCAATTCGGCGAGGGCGCATCCCGGGCCGTCGATCATGGCGGTAACCACGGATCGGTTGAGCAGGATGATTGGCGATGGGACGAGCGCCGCAAGATCGTCGTAGAGTTGCCTCATTGCCTTCCAGTCCGTTGACTCAAAAGAGACAGCTGAGGCATGAATCGAGGCGATACCAGCCTCCAGATGGTAGCGGGTGAGCTCTGTCCCGTGTGCCGCCTGTTCCAGCTCGCGAAATCCGTCGCCGATGAGCGAGCAGTCCCAGCGGCAGCGATCCTGATACTTCAGAAGCAGCAGATTGCCGCCGTCGTCGGCACGGGCCGGCAGTCGGGAGGCCTGAAACAGCATGAGCGCAAGCAGCGCATGAACTGACGGCTGATCGGTACGAGGGTGTGCGGCGAGCAGCCGCGTGAGGCGGATTGCTTCCTCACACAGGTCCTCTCTGACCAGCTGTTCTCCGCTATGGCAATTGTACCCCTCATTGAACAGAAGATACAATACGTGCATCACCGGTCCGAGCCGCTCGACCAACGCCGCGGCTGGCGGAATTTCGAGTGCCACTCGGCCACTCCGGAAGAGTCGCTTGGCTCGGACGATTCGCTGTGCGATGGTTGACTCTTCCAGAAGAAAGGCACGGCTGATCTCCGGTACGCTGAAACCGCAGAGGATTTTCAGTGTGAAGGCGACGCTGGCGCCGCTCGACAGCGAGGGATGGCAGGCGGCGAAGATCATCGCGAGCTGGTCGTCACTCACCTCCTGCTCGTACCTCACGCTGCCGGTCTCATCAGTACTCGGCCGAGCCTCGCAATGACTCGCAATCGTCGCTTCCTTCGCGGCAAAAGACTTCTCTCTTCTGATGAGATCGATCATCAGATTGTTGGCTGTCTGCATGAGCCAGCCGGATGGGTTCTCAGGCACGCCGCGGAGGGGCCATTGGCGGAGGGCGCGGACGAGAGTTTCCTGGACAATGTCCTCAGCCAGGTCTATTCGGTGGGCGCCGAGGCGGCGAGTGAGAACAGCCATTATTTGCCCAGCCTGATGGCGGAATAGGTGGGCCACCAATCCGTCGATAGCCTGTTGGAAATGCTCGGTCATCAGTTCAAAATCGCTACTGGTACAGGGAAATGGCCCGGATTTCGACCCAACCGCCGTGATCGAAGGTAGGGCATTCCCGGGTGATGGCCACCGCGTGATCGTAATTGTCGGCTTCGATCAGAAAGTACCCCCCGACCGATTCCTTGGTCTCCGCAAAGGGGCCGTCGACAATCTGCCCGGCCTGCTTTTTGAGAATGCGGCCGTTGGCCTGGAGTTCGTCGCCCCCCTTCAGGCGACCTTCCTCGCGAAGTTTTCGGGCCCAGGCGATATATTTCTGGACCGCCTGCTGGGCCTCTTCGGGCGAGTACTGGTCCCAGTTCCCGTTGCCTATCAACAGCATAAATTCCGCCATCGGTTACCTCCGTTGGATGAAAACTCAAATTAGTATGCCTCGAGGCCGGCGTCAACGTCGCGCCCCGAGAAGCCCTGTCCACAGGTATATAACGAACCAACCGTTCACAGCTCGACCGAGATTTCAGGTTAAGGGTGGTCAGGATTCACAAAATGTCGCTTTTATCGTCGGTGGGTTGCCAAGTGATTGCGTGTGATGTACCTTTGGGTATCATAGCCAAATTGAAAGAGGGGTAGCGTGAATTATCGCAGAATCGGCAAAACCGGCCTCAAGGTGTCTGAAATTTCATTGGGCGCATGGTTGACCTACGGTGGATCGGTTGAAGGCGACACAGCCCAGTCGATCATCCAGACCGCCATTGAGCGCGGGGTCAATTATATCGATATCGCGGACATTTACGCGCGAGGCGAAGCTGAACGGATAGTCGGACAGGCAATCAAGTCGTTTGAACGGACCGATCTCGTACTATCCAGCAAGTTGTACTGGCCGATGTCAGATGCGATTACCGACCGAGGGCTGAGCCGGAAGCACATCTTCGAGTCGATTGACAAGTCCCTCAAGCGTATCGGAACCGATTACCTTGATATCTACTTCTGCCATCGGTTTGACCCGGAGACGGAGGTCGAGGAGGTTGTCCGGGCGATGGACGACCTGGTGCATCAAGGGAAAGTCCTTTATTGGGGAACGTCGGTCTGGACCGCGGCGCAAATCGAGCGGGCGGTTGGGGAAGCGTATCGCTGGCTCTGTTATGGTCCCCTTGTCGAACAACCCCGTTATAATATGCTCGACCGGCACATCGAAGAAGATATCCTGTCGGTCTGCACGCGCTACGGTATCGGCTTGACTGTCTGGTCGCCGCTCGCGCAGGGACTTCTTACCGGTAAATATAATGAAGGTCTGCCGGCGGGCAGCCGAGGCGCCACCACCCGTTGGCTGCAAGCTGATCTGACCGATCATAACGTTCAGAAAGTCCGCCAGTTGGCCAAACTGGCCAAGGAAGTCGGCGTGCCGGTCGGCCATCTCGCCCTGGCCTGGGTACTTCGCCTGCCGCAAATAAGCTGTGCGCTGGTGGGTGCGACATCGCTTGACCAACTCGAGGAAAACCTCGAGGCGTCAACCGTCCGGCTCGACTCGGCCATGATCCAGCAGATTGAACGAATACTGAGCGATAACCCGAAAGCGCCGGCGTAAAATTGACGTACACATTTGACCCATTCCTGGGAGGTATTGGATGTTCCGCAGTATTGATGATTTCGTAAAAGCGTATGGCCATGAGAAGGAAAGCACGCAAAAAGTCTTCGACGCCCTCACTGATGTGTCACTGCACCAAGCCGTGATAAACGGGCATCGGGATATCGGTCGGATGGCCTGGCATATTGTGACGACCTATCCGGAGATCACCGCGAGCACCGGCATCACCATCACAGGTGTTGATCCCAAGGCCCCGACGCCGAAAGCGGCAGGTGAAATTGCGCGCTCATACGCGAAGGTATCGGATGAGTTGCTCGGCTATGTCAAGTCGCACTGGACCGATAAAACCCTGCTCGAGGAGAAGAACTTTTACGGTGAGAACTGGACGCTGGGCAAACTACTCAACGTGATCATCATTCACGAGGTACATCACCGGGGCCAGATGACGGTGCTGATGCGTCAGGCCGGATTGAAAGTCCCGGGTGTGTACGGCCCGGCGATGGAGGAATGGTCCAATTACGGCGGGCAACCGCCGGAGGTTTGAGCCGAGTCCGCCAGGCGTGGCAAGCCGTCTTGGCACGTAAGACGCATGTTCGCCTTGCCGAATACAGTAGTTGACCCCTCATGACAAAACATACGAGCACAGCTGCCCGACCGGGCAGTCATGCCGAAGATAACTGGCGATACTTCGGCGCTGATTACATGCGAACCGGGAAGGCCGCCGTACTGACGAAGGAGCGGACTCGGGATGAAGTGGATGGACTGGTGTCGCTGCTGGGTCTGACCGGTAGAGAACGTTTGCTGGATGTCGGATGTGGTTGGGGACGGCATGTCGTCGAATTTGCCGCCAGAGGCTATGAGGTGGTAGGGATCGATCAATCGGAAGCGATGATTGGGCGCGCCCGAGCACTACTTGATGAGCAATCACTCGGAGCTGATTTGATAGTCGGTGACATGGCGGCAATACCCTTTGTGAACGAGTTTGATATCCTCCTCTGCTTGTTTGGGAGTTTCGGATACGCGGATACTGACGACGACTCGCTGCAGATCCTTATTCAAATGCGGCGGGCTCTCACAAGGAGCGGCAAACTATGTCTGGAATTGTGGAATCGTGACAAGTACATTCGCAAGCACGGCGTCAGGGAGTTCCATCGACACGAGAGCGTTATCGTCCTTGAAAAACATGATTTCGATCCCGTCGCCGGCCGAATGACCATCAATCGGAGCTTGGTCGAAGCGGGGGATATCCGCGACTATATACTTTCAGTACGGCTGTATACTTGCTCTGAGTTGATTTCACTCCTGACTGCAGCCGGATTTGAGTCGATATCAGCGTTCGGCAATTTCGGCGGCGGCGAGTTTTCGGTGGATTCGCCAAAACTGATTCTGGTTGGAAATGTTAGCTCTGAGTTGTCTGCCAGTTAATCGACTATGTTGATCGGACACTTCGGCGTCGCGCTTGCCCTCAAGAGAGCTGAGCCACGACTCAATGTCGGCTGGCTATGTTTCGCTTCTCTCTGGCCGGATCTGCTGCTCTGGACACTTGCTCTGCTCGGGATCGAACAAGTGGCCATCCCCGAACAGTATGCAAGGCTTCACTATCTGCAGTTTGTCTTTCCCTATTCTCATAGTATTTTCGCGGCGGTCATGTGGACGGCGATTGCGTACGCTATCGGCCGCCTTGTGTGGCGAGGCGTGGGTGCGCAACGTGTGGCGCTCGTGCTTGCGACGGCGACCGCTTCGCATTTTCTTCTCGACCTTCTCGTCCATCCGCCGGACATGCCTCTGGCCGGCGAGTCATCGCTTCACATTGGCTTGGGGTTGTGGAATCGCCTTGTCGTGGCCCTCGTTGTCGAGGCGGCAATTCTTCTTACTGGGCTCTGGTACTACTACCGAGCTACAGAGGGAATCACTATGCTTGGGAAGTACGGGCCGGTGATTCTCACCGGCGTCGTCGGGCTGATGGCACTCATCGGGCAGGCGATTGCACCAACGCCGCCCAGTGTGGCCATGGTGGCCGTACAAGGCTTGGGCACAATCATATTGCTGATCGCACTTCTATTCTGGTTTGATGCTGATCGTCGATCAGTCTGAGAGATGTCGTCGGCGGTAAGTCAGGATTCACCCGCAATCTCACACAAAAAATAACCCAGGCAGGTGGTCATCCTACCTGGGTGGACGATATTAGGTAATCCACAGAAAGAGTAACACTTTCCGATTGCACAAATAAGTTAATGAAACTGGAAAAGTTGTCAAGAAGAAAATGCGAATTATTTGGTAACATCCGTTGATTGTCTCACCCCTCCGGGTCCACCTACACGCGCTATCCCACAGTCATCGATTTTCGATTAAAGAGACAAACTCAATCACTAATTAACTAATTTCAATATTCTGAGAAATATCTATTAACTTTATTGATTCATTTCGTATATTCCCTGAAAGGGAGTGATTGAAGAAAACATGGCAGACACTTGGCAAGCCCTCACGGATATCACCGGCGGACGTCCTTTTCTTATTGCGCGCGTTCGACTTGCAGACGCAGAAATCGCGATTGAGGGCGAGTTTGAGCTCCCGCTGCTGGCCCGGCTGGACGCCGCCGACCAGATTTTCGTGGCCGCCTTTGTCCGCTGTCATGGCTCGATCAAACAAATGGAAGAATACTTCGGAGTTAGCTATCCCACTATTAAGGCTCGGCTGAATCGCATTGGTGAGCAATTACAGGTCGTGGCGATCAGTACCCCGTCGGACCGGGAAGTCGTTATCGACCGGCTGGAGCGCGGGGAAATCACACCCGTGCAGGCGATCGATCTGCTCGAGAAAGGTGAAGGCAGAGATGGAAAGTGAAAGGCGACGCATACTCACTCTTCTCGCCGAAGGGAAGGTGACGGTCACGGAAGCCGAGCGACTGCTCGATGCATTGAAGACAGATGTATCGCGCGAAGAAACGAGCGGGAAGAAATCGGCCCAGAGTCTTCGCGTGACTATCACGCCGCGCGACAACAGCGGCAAAGTTGTGAATGTGAAAATTCCACTGCTGATCGTCAAGACCGGAATCAAGCTCGGCGCGTTTATGCCCGGCAAGACTCAGGAGCAGATGCAGCAGGCCTTTCGCGACCGCGGCATTTCTTTCAATATGAACCAGCTCGATGGCGAGACGGTTGACCGACTCGCCGAATCACTCGCTCAGGCCGCTATCGAAGTTGATGATGAAAAGGGACACATTCGCATTTACTGCGAATGAATTCAGCTACCAATTATTCTCGCCGACCGCGGTTGATCCACCACACCCCGATGCCGAGATAGTGGAACTGGTATTCGGCCAGATTTCGCCGGTTGACGCTTTGTATGCCCAGCCGCCGCGCGTTCCTACCACGACCCCCTTGGTGACACCCGTGACTATCGAATCCGGCGCGTTCGTCTCCGCCTGAAAAGGATTGGGCGGTATTTTGAAGGCCATCACTCTGTTGACGGTGGCCAAGGTATCGCGCGTCGGCCAGGAAGCATTGCCGATGGTAACGATGCGGCGCAGACGCCAGGAATCGATCGCCTCCCGCATCGACATCAGCGATTGCTTGCCGGCTGCGGTCCGGGCCTGGCTGCCAATATCCTGATAAACAGGGGCCGCGACCGCCGCAAGAATGCCGATCGTTACGATGACGATGATGACTTCGATGAGGGTGAATCCCTTGTCGGACCGTTTCGCCATATTCGGATGCCTCGGTACTCCAGTCGATTGAAGGGCGCTGCCACGAGTAGCGATTCCCCTTCTCGTATCGGCACATCTCAGTGGGACCTTGAAGCGGCGATCATTCGATAATGACGAGTTTGCCGATCTGGTTTCCCGTCGCCGATTCAACCACCCAGTAATAGATTCCCGATACGGCCAACTGGATGTTGCGCGTCACCAGGTCCCAGCTGGCGTGGGCAGCCTCCGGATCATCGGGCGCGAAGTTGTGATCGATCGTCCGGACAAGATCACCGTCGAGCGAGTAGATATGAATCTTGCATACCGGGGGGAGATTGGCGAAATGGATGCGATGAGCCCGGTCGTACCAGAGATCCTGCTTACGATTTTCGTACCCCTGGGCCTCATAGTCGCCGTCGAAGCGGTATGGATTTGGCCAGCAATACACGGCCAGCTTTTCTTCCTGTGCTATGACTGACGATGGCATGGCCCAGGCATTGATGATACCTTCGGATTTGCTGCTCTCCTGCCCGGCCAGACCGCTGATCGCGTAACCAAAATCGAAAGCAGTGACGTTGACGAAGTATTCAACGGTCGGCAGCAGGTCCTCCGCAATGTATTCGTACTCGTAGTACCTTGGCAGCCGCCGGCCGTGCTCGGTGGTGACCTCGTCATCCGTCCACAGCAGGGAATCGTTGACGGGGCGAACGGCGTCGGGATACACCTTGTGCATGCCCTGCGGTGACATGGTCGAGGCATTAAATCCCTGAGCCTCGAAGTAATAGAAGACGCTGTCAATCTCGAGCGGGTGCAGCCGGTCGTAGACCAGGGGTTCGAAGGATGAATCGCCGTAAAGTGATCGGAGCGAATCGAGCGTGAAGGGAAGATCGGTAGCTCGCCACTCGTAGCTGCCAACGGCATATTTGATCAGGCGATAGCGCACATAATCAGGCTTGTCATACGAACGGTAGAGCGTCAGGCTGGAAGGGCGGGAGTCGAGCCCGACATATGCGTTGTACCCTTCGAAATCAACCACCCGGGTGAACGGATCGGCCGTGGTTTCGCTGAAGAAGCCGTTCCACCGAATGATCAGTCGTCCCTGCTCGGGTATCACCTTGACGACAGGAGCGGGAGGTGGAGCGTCAGCCTTAAAATCCGGAACGCCGTCACCAACATACCAGGCGGTATCGCCGTCGCAAACTTCATAGGCCCCGGCGTACCCGTCGCCGTCGGTGTCGACGCCTGGGTTGTCATAAATCCGCCCCGCCCAGCGGGCGTTCGAGGCCAGGGCAGAGAAGTCGAGTGATTGATAGAAGAAGTTCGGCGACCCAGGAGAAAAGAGCCGGTCGTATGATGTCGGCTCGACATGCACACTGTCGCCGCCGACAATCGCGTAGACCAACCGGGTACTGGCACCGGGCGCCAAATCGAATCCTCCGGCGCTGATCGTGGCGTAGGCGTAGTCGCCGGACGCCAGATCGGCGGCGTTTCCGGCAGGAAGAAACCAGCCGTCCCAGTAATGATTGACCGCCGCAAACATCTGATCGTAGTCAATTTCCTTATGGCTGAGGAAGTGATACAATTGCCCCCGATTATTCCAGGGACCCCAGTACCCGTAGGTGCGGAATGGATCCTGCGCCGTCCCTCGCAGACGCGGGCTGTACCAGCCGTTGTCGGTGTAGGTCTCCCAGTTGTAATTGGGGCGAATGGAATCGAGAGGAGCGGCAATGATGCGGACTCCGACCGCCGCCAGTGCGGAATATTTCGTCCATTGTTTGATGAACGGCCGCGCGTCGGCCGACATGACGTAGGCCATGTCGAGTCGTTCCGGGTCGAGACAACTTCGCGGGACCACGTCATACGGGAGAAAGCCGGTGAGAAACCTGGTGTACGAATTGTCGCTGGTCTCAACCTCGCTGATATTGCGGACTTCGTTATTAAACGTGATGCCGAACCAGATCTTGCGCAGGGTGGCCGCACCGAGGTTCTGCAGCTCGCACTCAACCAGCACGAAATCGTCGGCTCCTGCGCCTCCCCAGGCCATGGAGCGCTGCTTGATCTTCAGCATCGTCGGTATGTGGTTGGTCGGCACCATGTTTCGATCGCGGGTGGTATCGGTGTAGGCGCAGAGGATGTCCAGTTCCGAACGGGCGGAGGGGGAGTAGATATTGGTCAAGGCGCGGGAATTGCTTTCGTAGCCAAACGGGCGGAATTCGCTCTCATCGGGCATCCATTCCTCATCCACCACGGCCGTATCGCCATCACGCGCCGCGCCGATCCAGAAGTAGGAATCGAGCATGAAGGCGTGATCCTGACCCGCGGGATACGTGCAGCGCTGAATGTTGGCATTGGTCAGAGGATCCTTAACCGGGATGTGCGGGTAGTCGGGGACGCGGGGCACGCCGAAGCGTCCGCTGTTGGAAACGGTTAGCTGAATTCTACCTTGGTTGTGAGCGGTTTGATAGACGACAAAGCCGTCAGGCGAGGCGGCGGACGGAGCGATCGCTCCGCGAAGAAAAGCTATTCGCCGGGTCGGGGCGGATTGCCCGCTGTCGCCGACGTTCTGGGCGTGGCTGGTTGCGAAAAGAAGGACGGCCGGCAGTAGAAGCAAAGGCAAACGCACGGATTCTCCGGAAGCAGGTAGCGGGACCAAGTGCAATTCCGCAGAAGATATTCAGCCGAACCGACCGGGTCAAGGACGGAAGCGATTCGGCGGAGCCCTTATCCGTCGCCGACGTGCATCTTCCCGATTGACGACCCGAGGTTGGGAGAGTAGTTTTCATGCCAGTGCAACTATTGCCGTCGATAGGAGTAAGCAGAATAGTGAAGCTGCTGTCCGCTCGAAGCGAGGATATTCAATTAACGAAAGGGCTGCCCGTGCACATTCGCCAAATATCGACCGCCATTTGTATGGTCACCCTGTTGCTCAGCAGCGCGCTTAGGGCCGGCCAGGACGCCACCAAACCCGCGCCTGCTCCAGAAGACGAATTCCACGGTCGAGTGATCGACCTGCCCAAGCAGATACTCAAGCCGGGCGCAGGAACGGTGCAGCTCGATGTCGAATTGCCGCGCGGGTATCATTTTGCGGCAGAGGCGCCGACGACGCTCAAGTGGAAATCAGGCGACGAGAAGATTCTCCGTTTGCCCAAGGGCATTAACGGAAAGAAGGGGTCCAATCTGTTCCCGTTGAGGGTGGCGGTCACGTCACACGCAGGGACGACCTCGCTCACCGTAGATGCCGCGGTCTTCTTTTGCGAGAACGGCTCCAAACTCTGCCAGATGGACAATGTCCGTATCAAGGCGCCGATTGAAGTGGCCGCGACCGGGACGGAAAAGATTACCCTGTCGGTGGAGGCGGGGGGCGACGACAGTTGCCGAGTAGGAGTTGATGTTGAGAAGTATCGCGTCAGGCGCGTGCCACAGGGGTTGGACGCGCCTTTATTGTCTCTGCAATTCGGCCGGAATAGACAAATATCTTGACACAGGTCGATGATTGAGGTATCCTTTTAGTCAGTGGTAGGGATGCCCGGTTCCTCATATCCTCACTTTTACTTCACGCCATACAGAAAACGCAAGAGAACTGTTTAAACATACACTTTACGCCAAAAGGAGTGTAACCATGCGAAACGGTCTGTGTATTTTGCTGATGGTGCTGGTGTGCGTATTGGCACTCGGCGCCAATGGCTGGTCGTACAACCGGCCTTACGTGCTTCATGACGAAGCGGTCTCGACTAATGGTCCCGGCGGTGGCGCCCTTGATGACCATCCGTGGGGCGAAGATCAATCCATAGCCAATCCGAATACTGACCCCGGAACTCGGCCGACCATTCGGCAAAAGCCGTCGGCTATTATCGAGGCTGAGACGCTCGTGCTTCGCGTGCGCCTCTATTTCGTCGACATGGTTTCGCGCTGGATCATGACCGAAATGCGCGAACAGAAGCTGCGCCTCAAGACCGGTTCCACCGACACCGGTACAGCCACCACCACCAACTCCACAACCGTCAGTGACGGAGCACGATAACTATGCGTACTCACCAAAATTACGACATAGCACTCGGCCAATCACTGGCAAACGCCCTTGCGGAGCTGGTAGGCAAACGAGACTATGCCGCGGCCATCAAGCAGTATGAGGCCCAGCGTCCCCTGCTGGTCGACCTCTGTCCCGCTGCGGCCGGAAACGTATACTTCCAGGCAGCGCGCGCCTATCTGGCGTCGAATGACCTGCCCACCGCCCTCAAGACTGGGCGACTGGCGCAGGCCGCCGCTGCCAAGGATGGGGACACGATTCTCCTGGCCGATGTATGCGTCACGCTCGGCAATATCCTGCGCGACCTCGGCCAGTTCAAAGAAGCGGAGACGTCGTACCGCGACGCCGAATCGATCTTTCGTCGCAACGACAATCTCGAGGGTCAGAGCCGCGCTCTCAACGGTCTGGCCGGCATGCTCTTCCGCCGTACCGACTATCGTAATGCCCTGAACGTATTGATGGATGCCGTGGAAATCGCCCGCCGGCTCGACGACAAAAAGAAGCTAGCCTTCATGATGGGCAATATCGGCCGTATCTACACGTTTATCGGCGAACTGGCCGAAGCGGAGAAACACCTCCTGATCAACATCGACTTGTCGGCAGAGCTGCACGACGAACTGGATTTGTCGCGCGCCAACCTTTCGCTCGCGTATGTCTACCTGCAGATGGCCGACTATGCCAAAGCGGAAAAGGCGCTGCAGACGGCCTACCCGGGTATCATCGCCAGCCAGTCCAAGCGCGATGAGGTCATCTATCTGTCGTACCTCGGTGAATTGAACTACCAGCTGGGTCAATTGGATGAGGCCCGGCGCATGCTGGAACTAGCGCTGGTTGAAGCCGAAAAAATCGGTCCGGAAACCACGCTGGCCGCCCGCGTCATGCGTCATCTCGGCGAAGTCTACCTGCGTGTGCGCAACGAGCGCATGGCGCAGAAATTCGTCTCCCACAGCTGGGTCATTTTTGAGAAGGCCAATGATCGCGTTGAGCTGGGTTCATTGCTCAGGCTCAAGGCGCAGATCGCGCATCTTGCCGGCAAAGCCGAGGATGCTCGCAGGCTGTTTAGCCAGGCGATGGAACAACTCGAGGATGGCGGGGCGCGCTACGAATTCGCGCAGACACTGACGGCAGCAGGCGATTGCGAGTCGTTTGGTATTCGGCAACGGGTGAACTACCTGTTCCGGGCCGAGGAGGCCTACGCGCGATTTGGGCTCCCGACCTATTTGGAAAAGATCGCGCGGAAAATCGACGCCCTTGCCGGTATCGAGTTGATCGCCAACACCCATCCGAAGCGAGCGACCGCTGGTGTGCAGACGAGCGACTACATTACGTCGTGCCCGGATATTAATCGTTTCAAGGCGCAACTTCCGCTCTTTGCCAAGTCGGATCTGGCGATCCTGATCACCGGTGAGACCGGCGTCGGCAAGGACCATCTGGCTCGCTACTTCCATTCGGTCGTCCGTCCCGACGGACCGTACGTGGCCATCAATTGTGCGTCAGTGCCCGAATCACTACTGGAGTCCGAACTCTTTGGCTTCGCCAAGGGGGCATTTACCGGAGCCGATTCGGCAAAGATCGGGCTATTTGTGGCGGCCAACGGAGGTGTCCTTTTATTGGATGAAATCGGCGACATGCCGCTCGCCCTGCAGGCGAAATTGCTCGCGGTGCTGGAGCGCCGTCGCGTCCTCCCGCTCGGAGCCACCAACGAGATCGACCTCGACATCAAACTGGTCGCCGCCACCAACTGCGACCTGGAGAAGATGGTCGAGGAGGGCGAAGTTCCGACGCGACCTTTACTACCGGCTGAGCGGCATTGCGTTTCAATTCCGCCGCTCCGCGAGCGACGGGAGGATATCCCGCTTCTCGTCAACTACTTCCTGCAACAGGCCGGGTTACTGGCCGAAGGCGAATTGCCGGCCGGCGCGCTTGTCCGCCAGTTCATGGATTACGACTGGCCGGGCAACGTGCGCGAACTGGCCAATAAGATCAAACGGCTCGAAGTCATGACCCAACTCGTCAGCGACGGCAAGCTGGAGGAGGTGGCACGCACCATCTTTGCCGGGACGACGGTGCCGGCCGACGGGAATTTCTTCGATCGGGTTGAGAAATTCGAACGCCAGCTCATCACCGAGCGCTCTTTGGCCGCGCACGGCAACAAGAGCGAAGCGGCGAGACTGCTGGGCGTTCACGAGGCCACAGTGCGGATGAAACTGAAACGGTACGGCATTGCCGCACCCGTGGGTGCTCCGAACTGAGGTCTAGTTATGCTCCAAAGACCTGAACTATTCGCATGGTTCATTCCGGCGGGGTCGTATGGCGTTACGACCCCGCTACTTTTTTGTCTGAATTGTTAATCGTTTGCTAGACAACGCGTTGATCTCCGCATGGGAGATGCGGCTCGTACAAATCGTACGAATTCGTGTCGGCGATTCGACGCGAGCGACTGACGAGCACAGTATAACTTGCTAATTACAATTACTTGCTGTGTGATTGGAGTTCGCCGAGCGCGGTGGCACGGATTCTTGTTATATGAGTCGTCTGTCATTCTTATCCAGGATGCAGAGTCACGCAGAAGTGACAAGCTCCTTTTCTCTTTTCTTGTTTCCTCAGTACTTCTCTGGCAGAGTGCCGTCCGCGCGAGGGGAGGCGGGCGGCATAATTTTTTCAGACAATCGCCATTTCCCGCCGCAGTTTTTAGTCGTGTACTTTGGGTGAGTTAGCATACTTTACGACGTATGTCGCACCGAGCGCTGGGCTTGATAGAAACGCGCGGCCTCATCGGCGCGATCGAGGCGACTGACGTCGCGGCGAAAACCGCCGATGTTATCATCTCCGCGATCGGACCGTCAGATGCGCCCACTGTCACACTCAAGATCGAGGGTGAACTGGCGGCGGTGCAAGCGGCGGTCGAGGCCGGAGCACGCGCGTGCCAGCGTCTGGGATTGCTGGTGGCATCACACGTGATCCCGAAACCGCACGACGCGCTCGACGTCGCTCCTCGCCACCACACGCGATCTGTCGACCGGGTGGACACGCCGCCGTCGTGAATGCTCCCGCACCAGTGCTCCCGAAAGTAAGCGTGCGATCGGAGGTGATCCGTGCGGCTACACCTCGGCGCACTGCGGCAAAACCCAGACCCGTAGTTAAAGAGCCGATGCCGACCGTTGAGTCGACTCCGCCGAAGCCGACACCTGCTCAACTTTCGACAGCCGACCTTGAGGCGATGCCGGTGGTGAAGCTGCGGCAGTACTGCCGGACCATTCCCGCTTTCCCGCTCCAGGGGCGCCAGATCTCCATGGCCAACAAGCAGCAATTGCTCGAGGCGCTGAAGGGGATGGGGCTACGACCAGAGGAAATTTAGTAAATCGAAGGATATCCAAATTGTAGGGCGGGTCCGGACGCGCTTCTCTGCGCGGGGACCTGCCTTCTCCGTTAGCGAGAAGTCGAATCGGCAGCACCAGCTCGAAGACTCGCTCCGGTGCTGCCCTACGTCACAATGATCAAGAATCTTGAAAGTCTGCGTTTTGACTGACCGTCGCTGTCAGTCATATGTCGGATTTTGCGTTCGGAGGTAGGGCAGCACCGAATTCGCTTCTTAGCGAATGGTGCTGCCATCTTCGAATGTCAAAGCTCAAACGTTACTACTCTGACGGCCAAGTCTACTTCATCTCTGTCGTTACCGCCCGGCGAAGGCCGATTCTATTGGACCATCCCTCGGCTTTCTTAGATGCTTGGAAACACATGCGAACGGTTATCGAATTTCGAATGCAGGCGTATGTCCTTATGCCGAATCACTTCCATGCGATTATCGACCCGCAGCACGCCAGTCTCGCCGAGATAATTCGACGGCTCAAATTGACGTACACATGGAGAAAATCAGCGACGGAGCGGCTGGAGACAAACCGCCTTTGGCAGCCGAGGTTCTGGGATCACATCATTCGCGATGATGACGATCTTCATCACCATCTCGATTACATCCATTACAATCCGGTTAAACACGGGTTCGCGAGCAAGGCAATCGATTGGGAATGGTCGTCGTTTCGGCACCACGTCTCGCAAGGTTTATACATTTCAGATTGGGGAAGTTTCGTCCAGTTCGGACCGGACGATGATTACGGAGAGTGATCTAAGAGAAGTCGTAGGGCAGCGCCGACGCGAGTCTTCGAGCGGGCGCTGCCATCATTTCAATTCCCGCATCGCCGCACCTCTCCCTCTGATTGCGAAGTGCCACTGCAATCCCCAATTTTCGCCCTTGCCCTCATAGATATACTGGGAGATATTATGTCTATGCAGACGGTCGAAGCGCGAATGGCAGTCAGTCGCTCAACGCCCCCTAACCACAAACAGAGAAGGGTCTATTCGCCAGTATAATGGTATGCGGGACTCATCTGCACCACGATCGGCCGGAAAAGGTAACCCCATGGTAAGACTTTGGAATATCGTGCATTACTTCGTGTACCGGGGATTCTACAGATTTCATGTGGTCACTGAGAAGATCAATCCATTGAGACTCATATTCCGAATGCCCTCGGTAAAGAGATTTTACGCCCGGAAAGGCGTGGATGTTTTGAGTGAAGTGGATAAAGCTTGGCAAAATCCGGAAGCTGGTCTGAGCAACATGTTTGCTGGTATAGTAATGCATGTGCTGATCGGAATGATATGTAGCGGCATCATCTTTTTCTATATTGGAATATTCAAGATTGACTTTACAGTCCGACTAATTCCCGCCGTAGTCGTATTCCTCATTCCGTTGGTAGTGAACCATCTTGTTTTGTTCAAACAGGACAAGTACCTGAATTACTTCAAGGAACTCGATGAAATGAAACCCGCGCGGAGGCGGAGATGGATGTGGACGAGTCTTGGGGTAGTTGCGGGAATTACAATATTTGCGATAGGTAGTTTCAGCTATATGGTCTATCGTCTGTAACGCGTAGGGCAGCACCGGAGCGAGTCTTCGAGCGGGTGCTGCCTGCTTCTAGAGCAGAAAAAAGGGCAGGTCCACGCTGAGAAGCGTCCGGACCTGCCCTACCCTGCCGCACCTGCTCTACTGCGCCTTAAACTTCTTCAACACCTCAAGCACATACTCAATATCCGCCGCCGTGTGGCTCGCGTTCACCTGGAAGCGAATCAACTGATCCCCCTTCGGCACAATCGGGAAATTCAACCCCGTCGCCAGAATGTCGTGCTCGGCCAGGAATTGCACCAGCTCGGTCGTGCGTGCTGTGTCGCGGACCATCAGCGGCACCACCGGATGCATCGACTCGATCGTCTCGTACCCCAGCGCAATCAGTCCCTTTTCGAACTTCTCCGTCATCTCGTGCAAATGAGCCATCAAGCGCAGACCTTCGGGGCTGTCAAGAATCTCCAGCGCCGCCAGCGCCGCTGCCGCCTCGGGCGGCGTGATCGGATTAGTATAGATGTAGAGCGGATTCTTCTCGCGGAGATACCGGATCAACAGCTTGCTCGACACGATATACCCGCCGTTTACCCCCAGCGCCTTGCCGAGCGTGCTGATCAGGATATCGGTGCAACCGAAGCAGGTCATCTCTTCGGTACCGCGTCCGGTTTTGCCCAGTGCCCCGACGCCGTGGCTATCATCGAGTATCAGCACGATTCCGCGCGGGAAGTCGTCCTGATACTTGTCAATCATGTTGCGGATGAGATCCACCCGTGCATACGCGCCGCGCATGCTGAAGACGCCGTCGGTGACAACGAGAATACCGTCACACTGCCCCTTTGATTCAACAATCTTCTTCTCAAGATCGCCGATATCGAGGTGCTTGTAGACTTTGCGATCCTTGGATCGTGCCAGTTTCATGGCGTTGATGATGCAGTTGTGATTGAGTTCATCGGAAATGATGATGGTCTCGGGAGTCGAGAGCGTGACGAACACACCGAGCACTGACGTGTAGGCCGACGAGGTAATCATGCAGGCTTCGCGGTCATGGAACTCCGCCAGTCGTTTTTCCAGCCTGGCGTGCGGCTCGTAGGTGCCGCTGATAAACCGGACAGCGCCCGGTCCAACTCCGTACCGTCGCACTGCTTCTTCCTCCGCATGAATAACCTCCGGCCGAACCGACATGCCGAGGTAGGAATTGGAATTCATGCGCAGAAACTGACGGTCCCCCTGACCCTCGAGCAACACGCGCGGCCCGGCGCCATCTTTGGGCGCGACTATGGCGCGCACCACCACTTCGGCCGCTTTGCTGTTGCCGGCCTCTTCCAGATCGGCGATTTCATTTCTCAACTGGGATACGAACTTGTGCAGTGACATAACGGCTCGCGACCTCTTGTCCAGTGTTCTCTTGTCGTGGCCGGGATGCGGAGTGGAGAGTTGAGGTCCACTATTGACCCGGCCAAAGGTGGTGTAATATACGCGACCGCCCCACTCCGGCAAGGCAATTTTGGACCGGCTGGCGGACACAAAAAAGGGCGCGCCGTGTGGCGCGCCCTGCAGCGATTCGGTCACTCCCTGTCTTACTGACCGTACATCTGAATGATTTCCTGTTTGGTCTTGCCGAGGATATTGTATTTCTTCCCCACCTTGGTGAAGGCGTCCAGCGCCTTATCCAGATGATGCCGCTCGTGGCCGGCCGAAATCTGCGTACGAATGCGCGCCTGTCCCTGCGGGACGACCGGGAAGAAGAACCCGACGGCGTAAATGCCTTCGTCGTACAGATCCTTGGAGACATCCTGCGCCAGCTTGGCGTTAAACAACATCACCGGCACGATCGGGGTGTCCCCTTCTTTGAGCACGAAGCCGGCCGACTCCAGTCCCTTGCGCCAGTAGGCGGTGTTGGCTTCGAGTTTGTCGCGACGTTCGGTATTCTGCGACAGCAGATCGAGCACCTTGAGCACACCCGACACCACCACCGGCGCGATCGTGTTGGAGAACAGATACGGTCTGGCCCGCTGACGGCACATCTCGACCAGCTCGCGACGGCCCGACACGCAGCCGCCCGACGCTCCGCCGAGCGCCTTGCCAAAGGTCGTCGTGATGACGTCGATCTTGCCCACCACGCCGTACTTCTCGTGCGTGCCGCGACCGGTCTTGCCGATGAAGCCGCTGGAGTGTGAATCGTCGACGAGAATCATCGCGTTGTACTTTTCACCCAGTGCCACCATCTGGTCGAGCGGCGCCGTGTCGCCGTCCATCGAGAAGACGCCGTCCGTGATGACCATGCGCATCCGCTTGTCCTGGTGCAGCTCGAGTTTCTGCTCGAGATGCTCCATATCGGCGTGCTTGTAGGTGTCCTGCTGCGCGCTGCAAAGGCGGATACCGTCGATAAGCGAGGCGTGCACGAGGCGGTCGGCAATCATGACGTCGTCCTTGGTGAGCACCGCTTCGAAGACGCCGGCGTTGGCGTCCATGCATGACGGAAACAGAATGGTGGCTTCGGTGCCGAGAAACTTTGTAATCTTTTCTTCAAGTTCGCGGTGAATGTCCTGCGTGCCGCAGATGAAGCGGACCGACGACATGCCGTACCCGCGGACATCGAGCCCTTCGTGTGCCGCTTTGATGACATCCGGATGGCTGGACAACCCGAGATAATTGTTGGCGCACATGTTGATGACTTTTTTGGAGGCGGCGCCGCTGGGAAACTCGACTTCGATATCGGCCGCCTGCGACGAATGAATGAAGCGCTCCTGCTTGAACAGTCCCGCCTGACGAATATCGTTGAGCTGCTTCTGATATGTTTGACGGACAGCGTCTGTAAATGCCATATGAGTACCCTTCAATCCCGGACTTGCGGCCATCTGCAGTAGCGACAAGCTCCTGCACGCGGCCGTGCTCGGGAGCTATTTCACAAACTCTTTGCACAAGTGTGACGATCTTGTTCACCGAATCGAACGCTTCAGGCGTCGCTTTGTCATCCGGAATCGAAATCTTGTACTTGTTCTCCAGAAACCGCTTGAGCGACACCATCGAGAACGAATCGACAATCCCGCCCGAAATCAACGGCGTGTCGTAGGTGAGTTCCTGATCCTCGTCCTCGAGATATTCATTCTTGACGTAGGTGAGTACGATGTCTTTGACATTACTTTCCACACAATGCCTCCTGAGCTATCGCTTAATCGTCGTTTTCCAGTGTTGAGGTATCGCCGATCTCCTCGCCCCACTCCTTGGCCCGCAGCAGTCGTCGCATGATCTTGCCGGAGCGGGTCTTGGGGAGAGACGGTACATATTCGATCTCCTGCGGCATAGCCAGCGGAGAGAGTCTCTTGCGGATGAAATTCATGATATCCAGTTCGAGCTCGGCGCTGGCGGTATTCCCCGGTTTGAGTAAGCACGAAGGCCTTGACGACTTCCATGTTGATCTCGTCCGGTTTGGCGACAACCGCCGATTCGGCCACGGCCGGATGCTCGAGCAGCGCCGACTCCACTTCGAACGGACTGACCAGATGGCCGGCCGGTATTGATGATATCATCATCGCGCCCGGTGAACCAGAAGTACCCTTCGTTGTCGATGCTTGAGCGATCGCCGGAGAGATACCACCCGTTCTTGAACTTGCCCTGGAACGTCGCTTCGTTGTTCCAGTAGCCGCGCATCCGGGACGGCCAATCCGGCTTGAACGCAATCAGGCCGACACGCCCCCGTTCCTGAATTGGTTCATAGTGTCTTGGCGTCGAGCACAGTCGCCGTAATGCCCGGAAACGCTCTTCCCATCGATCCCGGCTTGATCTTCATGCCGGGGAAATTCGTGATCATGATCGACCCAGTCTCGGTCTGCCAGTACGTATCGTGGAACGGAAGACCGAACACGCGCTGTGACCAGATGACCGCTTCGGCATTGAGCGGCTCGCCCACACTGGCCAGATGGCGCAGAGAGGAGAGGTCGAACTTCTTGACGACCTCATCACCCGCCTTCATCAGCGAGCGAATGGCGGTCGGCGCGGAGTACCAGATGGTAATCTTGTATTTCTCGATAAAGCGGTACCAGGCTTCGGCCGAAAAACCGATGTCGGTCACACACTGGGTGACGCCGGTCGCAAACGGCGCCGATGATGCCGTACGAAGTACCTGTTACCCAGCCCGGATCGGCCGTGCACCAGTAGATGTCGTCGTCGTTGATGTCCAGCACCCACTTGGTCGTCAGGTACTGCGACATCAGCGAGTAATGAACGTGCTGCACTCCTTTGGGAAGACCGGTCGTGCCGGAAGTGTAATGCAGGACCGACGGCGACTCCGCCTTGGTGGGATGAATGTCGATATGCTCAACTTTGGGCGCATCTTCCAGCGAGAAGGCGACTTCCCGATCCTGCAGCGGCTTTTTGCCGTCGTAATCGACGACGATGATATGTTTCAGGTGCGGCAGTTCGTGAATGATCTTGCGAACCTTGCCGACATGCTTGCGCTGGGTGATGATGGCGCATGTCTCGGCGTTGCTCAGGCGGACAAACAGTGATTCCTCGCCAAAGGCGGAAAACAGCGGCTGCGCGACGGCGCCGATTTTGAGCACCCCGACAAAGCCCAGGTACAACTCAGGAATCTTGTCCATGAACAGGCAGACCCGGTCGCCCGGCATCGATCCCCAGTCCGCGCAGAAAGGCGCCGATCGTGTTGCTGGCCAGACGAATGTCGTTGTAGGTGTATTTCTTTTCGTGCCGGTCATGCCCTGCCAGATCAGACCGAGCTTGTCGGCCTTGCCCATTTGACAGATCCGGTCGGAGCAGTACCAGCCGATATTGATGTCGTCCCCGGGCGTATACCCCAGTTCCTTTTCGGCGATTGACCAGGTGAAACCCGTTCGTATGTTTTTCGTACCCTTGGAAATTTGCCATGCCCGATATTCCTTCTAACGCTCAATGACGACTACGGCCGTGGCCGCATCGTCGACGTGTGACAATGATAGGTGTATATGTGCGGGGCCGCCCGCCTGCAGTTGTTCGGCGGCGCGGCGATGCAATTTCAGGGAGGGGCGACCAAGCGGGTCGCGGAGAATTTCAATATCGGCGAAGGCAATGCCGTCGCGAAGGCCGGTGCCCAGCGCTTTCAAGAATGCTTCCTTGGCGGCGAACCGGGCGGCGTAATATGGGGCGCTGTTGCGCTTGCTGTCGCAATAGGCTATTTCGCCGGCGGTGAAGATCGCCTCTTTGAAGCCGTGATCGACTGCCAGCTGCTTTTTCACTCTGGCCGTTTCGATCGTATCGACTCCAATGCCGTCGATCACAATTTCGCCCCTGTCGTGACGCCCTCGGCATTTAGCTTGGCGCGGAGTTTGGTCAGCATGTCGACTGTCATCTTCGACAGATCATACTCCGGTTTCCAGCCCCACTCCTCGCGAGCGCAGGAATCATCGAGACTGTCCGGCCAGGAATCAGCGATCCCCTGGCGGACCGGATCGATCTGATAATCTATCGTGAAATCCGGAATATGCTTTCGAATCTCAGCGGCTACTTCACGCGGCGTGAAGTTCATCGCCGTGACATTGAAGGCATTGCGATGGATCAGCTGCGATGCTTCGGCCTCCATCAGGCTGATCATGGCGTGCAAGCGCATCGGGCATGTACATCATGTCCATGCGCGTCTGCTCGTGCAGATAGCAGGTGAATTTCTTGTGCTTGATCGCTTCGTAGTAGATGGAGACGGCGTAATCGGTCGTCCCGCCGCCCGGCTCCGTCTGGTAGGAAATTAGGCCGGGGAACCGAACGCCGCGCGTATCGAGACCAAACCGCTTGTGATAGTAGTCGCAGATCAATTCGCCGGCGACTTTCGTGACGCCGTACATCGTGTCCGGCCGCTGGATCGTATCCTGCGGCGTGCGGACTTTGGGCGTCGACGAACCGAAAGCGCCGATCGAGCTGGGGACGAACAACTGGCACTTATACTGTCGCGCCGCCTCGAGCATGTTGTACATGCCGGTGACGTTGACCGCCCAGGCCAGGGTCGGCTTGGATTCGGCCACCGCCGACAAGCAGCGCCGCGAGATGGTAGATGGTGTCAACTTTGTAGATTTGCATCACGCGGGTGATGTGATTGGGGTCGGTGCAATCGAGAAATTCAAACGGTCCCGAATCACGCAGGGTGACGTCGGTCGGCATGCGGATGTCGGTGGCGATGACGGATTTCTGACCGTACCGCTTGCGAAGTTCGATAACCAGCTCGGAACCGATTTGCCCCAGAGCGCCGGTGACTAAAATACTTTTCATGCCCTGTTTTGCCCCGTTCTCCCGGATGGAAAGTGTCAGCTATACAGTGGACTAAATGATACAGAAAGTTCTGAATTTCACAAGCGGATTCTTGGGGGAGGTGCAGTGTCTGTGGTGCGCGCAGTTATGTGCTTGTGGGGCAAGGAAAAGCGGGGGCGCATCGGTAAACGCGACGGGGGGAGTATCGGAGATTGTAGGGCAGAACCCTCGCTTCGGTACTGCCCTACTGCTTGGCTGAAATGTAGGGCAGCATCGATGGCGCTTCTTAGCGCCGGATGCTGCCGAAGCGGACCACACAACCACGTAATTGGCAGCACCCGCTCGAAGTCTCACATCGGTGCTGACCTACGGACCTTTTTGAGGTCGCAAAATGCGACCTCAACAAGCGGCCGTGGAGGCAGGCGCCATCTCCCCTACGCCTTCACCGAACATGGCGCCCTCATGTTGGCCAGCGTGCTCAACTCGCCTCGCGCCGCCGAGATGAGCATATTCGTCGTCCGCGCGTTTGTTCGCCTTCGACAGTTATTGGCCACGCATGCCGATTTGGCGCGCAAGCTGGAGGAATTGGAGAAGAAGTATGACGCAAAGTTCACCATTGTATTCGACGCAATTCGGCGGTTGATGACTCCGGATGAACCACAGCGCCGGCGGATTGGGTTCGAGCCGGCAGATAACAATAAGAAGCGCCCGGCAGGCTCGTTGCGGTCGAAAAAATAGTGTCGCCAGTCAGCACCGCGTCAGGATGCGCTCCGCCACTGCCCGGCGACGACGAGCATAATCGGTAGTCGGAGTCGTGCGCACACTGCGCTCGCATCTCGACGCAGCATACCGCATCTCCTGGATTGCCGCAGCATGGTCAACATCAATCAGCGCCAGCAGCGTGAACCAAAACGGGAAGCGCTGCCACTGACCATTACCGATGCGATGCGCCCGGAGAGTTTTCAACCCGATCTCCAGCCACATTTCGGCTCCGCGCAGGCCACCGGCGCTGATGTGACGCCAGAGCGAAGGATCGCATTTGCCGCAGCAGAAGAATCCTTTGGTGACATTGCGGGATCGGTCAAGTTGGGCGAGCATGCCGGTGGTGGCGCGAGCCAGCGCCGCCTGCACGTCTGATGCACGACTGTCGAGGAGAATCAGAGCCCGGCAGGCCTCCTCGCCGGAGATGTGGCGCAGGGCGGCGGATGGCGGAACCTCTTCGCCGGTGAACAGCCGGATGCCGTTTTTCTGATCTGCGGAGGTAGGGGCGAACATGCCGCCGTAGGCGCCGGGTTTGCTTTCCCGGCCGGCGATGAAGGCAGCAACCTTTTCACGTTCGGTGCGAGTAACCGGCTGATTGAAAAAGTAAGCTTCGTTGACGGAGTCAACGGTCTTGGCGAGGCTGGTTTGATAGATGCGCATGAATTCCTCAGGCGTCGAGCACCCTTGTTGCTGACTAAAGGTATCGATCGGACGGCGCTGGCGCAATCATGACTTGCATTGTAGGGCAGCATCGATGGCGCTTCTGAGCGCCGGATGCTGCCGGGAGTGTCCATGAATTCCAAGAGATAGCAGCACCCGCTCGAAGACTCGCATCAGTGCTGCCCTACGGTTTACCAATTCTCTCCTCCGGGGATCACCCCGATGTGCGAACCGATCTGGTTCCACTGGCCGTCGATCTTCCTATACACGTCAATGGACCGGAGCGGCAGGGATTTCGTCTCACCAGTCTCGTCGGCGTAATCATATCGGGCGACATAATACACGAGAATCAGGTTATCCGCGGTCTGAATCTCAGTGTCGAGAATTGCAAAACCGATACCGGTCAGATGCTCCAGCGATTTGTCGGCGTTGCGCATGTAGGCGTCGATGCCGCGCTCAATTTGCCGGCTCGGCCCCTGGAAACCGATCCAATCCGGGGCGTGCAGGTCGCGAATGGTCTTTCGATCCTTACTGATGTATGCCCGAAAGATCGAGTGGATGTGCTCCATGACCTGATCGATGTCCGACTGGGTAACATTTGCCATAGCTTGTCCCTTGGGCGGCTTTGGTTATTTGCAGCATTGCGCCTGAATGGCAGCTGACTGCATGGTGTAACTGACCAATACGCAAAAACGCAGGAAAGGGTATCACATTTTGATAGAAAAGCAGCAGGATTGGCAGCACCCGCTCGAAGAATCGCATCGGTGCTGCCCTACGGTTTACTTGAGCCCCCCTACAACCACCTCTTGAACACTTTCAGTATCCCCTGATCCCAGCCTACACGGTGCGTCACGCCCGTCTTGTGCTGGCGCGCCAATTCTTCCTTGTGCTCCAGATACCATTTGTGCGACGTAATCAACGCGTCCTCGTTGGAATACTTCGAATTCCACCCCAGTTTCTTCTGAATCTTCTCCGTCGATACAAACGAGTCCTTGTCCGCCGTTCCGTAAATCCACTTGTAAAGCGGCGAAATCTTCAGGAACTCAAACACCGCCAGCGCCCCCTTCACGAGCGGCGCCGGAGTCGGCATCACGCGCGCGCCGTTGCCGGCAAAATCACACAGCGCGCCGACATCCTGCTTCACCTTCTTGAACTGCTGTGCGCCGACATTGAAAATGTCGTTGGCGATATCAGGCGGCGCGCTCCCGGCCAGATAGATCGCGTCGACCAGATCGGTGACCTCGAGCAACTGGTACAGGTTTTCGCCCTTGCCGATAATCGGGATCCGCTTGCCGGCATCGACCCAATCGTACAGGATCTGAAACACGCCCAACCGGGCAGTTCCGATAAACGTCTTGGGGCGGATCACCGGTACACACATCCCCTGATCGCGAAATTCAGCGCAGACCGCCTCACCGGCGATCTTCGACTCGCCGTACGCCCCGACACCCTCAACCGGGTCGGTTTCGACCAGCGGGTGCCTTTCCGGCACTCCGTAGACGGCGGTCGAACTGATGAAAATCACCCGCTCCACACCCGCCTTACGGGCCTGCTCCAGGGTATTGCGGACCCCGGCGATATTGGTCGACATGATCTCTTCGCGCGGCCAAAGCGGGAGAGCGGCGGCGCAGTGAACGATGATCTCAATCTTGTTGTCTTTGATGAGCCGGTACATGGCGTCGGCATCGCGGACATCGACATTGACCAGCAGACTCCCCTTGGGGTACTCGTTTTCGAAAAATGGCGCGATATCGTTAAACGCCATGAAGGCGACTCCGTAGCGGGGGAGATTCTGCGCCAGATGATACCCGAGGAAGCCGGCGCCGCCGGTGACTAGTACTCGTTTACCTTTCATACCTGCCTTAGCTGTAAACCCAATGGCTGGGTGTTGTCTTCCAATCGTTCAGTATACAAAAATCGGTCCAAAAGACAAGGCAGTAAGAGAGGACAAAACCAGTCTTCTATTTTCATGGTGAGCGACCACTGCCTACTGTATCCCCGAAAGGGACGCGATGGGTCAATTTTCTCTTGTATCGTACGAGACGGTCAGTATATTTGTGAGACGAAACTGTTCGCAGTCCGGGCTCATACTGCAACCGTTCTTACCTGAGCTCCGCGAACTTACAACGCGAATGCACCTCAACTCTCCAAGGAGCCATTGATGCGCTTTCCACGTCTGTCGATTCTCGTCGCCACTTTCCTGGTCTGCCTGTCGGCGCTTACCGCCTCGGGTGCGTCCAACACCATCAGCCACCAGGGTCGTCTGCTGGGTTCAGACGATACGCCGGTTAGTGACGGCTTCTACGCCATCACGTTCAGTATCTGGACCGATTCCGTTGGCGGAAGTATGGTCTGGAGTGAACTCCAGGACATCCAGGTGAAGAATGGTTTGTTCTCCTGCGAGCTCGGGCGTTCGAGCAGCTTCGGAACCCTCTTCTCGGACCACTCGAGTGATGATCTCTACCTGCAACAGTCGATTAGCGGCACACCACTCCTGCCTCGGCTTAGATTGGGTTCCGTGCCGGCTGCTGCACTGGCCGGTGGGGTGAGCAGCGATGTCCCCGGTCACGGCAGTTTGCACATGGGCGTAGGAAACGACACGACCAGAATAGATGCCTCGCGATCGAGTTTCTCCGGACTCATCGATAGCTACGTTCATCTAGCGGACGATCGCGCCCTGCTCGGGCTTCGCTTGTACAGTCCGGGGCAGGCTCATTGGGGGAATGCCAGGACCGAAGCAACGCCCGGCAAATTGCAGCATTATCTCGACTGTGATGACGATGGCGACGGCCTCTCCGACTCCCGCGTCACGACGACAGCCGGCAGCGGTGGCGGCGGCGGTGGAGCGGGCGGCTCGGTTGTTGTTGTCGCTGATCTTGACGGCGACGGCCATGCCGATCGGACCGCCTGGCAGAAAGTGGATAATTCTGAAGCGCTGAGCCTGGTTGGCGTAGACGTCGACGACGACGGCACACCCGACGTTGGTTCATCGTCGTCTGCGAAATTGTCCCGGTCAATACTGAAGACGTACTTTCAGAGCGGCGACGTACCGACTCAGAGTCAGGTTGTCGACAGTGTCGACGCTGACGGAGCGTACTCCGGCACCATTCGCTGGAACGGCACCGATTTCGAGGGCCACAGTGTGAAGCTGATGCCCGACTCGGCGACCGTTTCCACCGAAGTGAGCAACCCTGACGCATCATCGTCCTCCAATGTGCGCGTTCGCTTGAACGAATTGGAAGCAAGATTGCAAAGCATGGGCTTGCTGGGGGCGTCGAGCGTCACCTCATCGCTCACACCTACGAGCTCCGCCATGGCGATCAAGACTAAAGGTACCGGCGCCAGCAATGCCAGACTTGTGCTGGTGTCGGGCTCCACCGGACCGGCGAGCGCAATTCACCGATGTGAAATCGACGACGATGGCGACAGCGTGCCCGAGGTTTCATGCTCGGCTGTAGCTGATGACAAGTTTGCCCAGGTGCGCGGCTTCAAAGTAGAGCTCAGCGGGAGACGCTCAAGTTTCGGAAGCACGTCCGATAGCTCCGGTTCGGTGACTGGTTGCGACATGGATGACGACGGCGACGGCCATGCCGAACGCACCGTATGGCAGAAAGTCGACAATTCCGACGCCACAGTCGAGGCCTCCGTTGATGTCGATCATGACGGCGTGCCGGATGTCGGCACCAGTTCGAAGACCTCAGTCGATCGCTCAATTCTAAAGAGCTATTTCGAGCGCGGCGACAAGCCGACCCAGAGTCAATTCTCGGCGCTCATCGATTCCAAGAGCGCGTCGACGACTGTCTCGGTCGATCTGAATCACGACGACGTTCCTGAGGGCTCGTGCAAGTCGGCCTCCGAGGAAACGAGAAGCTATCTCTACCAGAAGTTCCAGAACGGCGACATCCCCACGCAGGATAACATCATTGCCGACACGGTTGATCCACAGAGCGCGCGTGTTGGGTTGCAGGTGACCAACGGTTCGCAATGGTCGACGGCGTCCACGCGTTGTGAGGCCGATTCGGCGTCGCATGAGACAGCGGTGACGTATACGCCGCCGGGAATGCTCATGCCGGCGCTCATGAAGGCGAAAGAAAAAGCGAATCGCACCAAGTGTTCCAGCAATCTGCGGACGACTAACGGAGCGTCATCGGCCGAATCCGACATCTCGTGTGACACGGCCGGGACCGCGCAGATGCAGTTGAGCAGTTCCACGTCAAGTGGGGTGTCAGGCGTGATTCATGTCATGACCGGCGACGGCACCACGATACAGTTGTCGCGCTCGTCGGGCTTGAGTTCATCAAGCGCCTCACTCTCGGCCGGTGATGCCAGTGCGACACTCACGCTGAGCAACGGTTCGGGAACGCCGACCATCGTCATCGACGGCCAGGGGAGAATCGGCATTAATGAAATGCTTCCGGACGCCCCCATCCATCACTCCAGCGGTGCGCGATTGACCAATGCCGGCGACTGGGTTAACGCTTCGGACAAGAATCTCAAGGAAAACTTCCAGCCGGTTGACGGCGAAGAGATTCTCAACAAGATCGAAGAGCTTCCCATTTCGGAGTGGAATTATCGAGCGGAATCGGACGAGGTCAAGCATATTGGACCGACCGCTCAGGATTTCAAAGCCGCTTTCGGCGTGGGGAACAGCGATAAAACCATCTCGACCATCGATCCGTCAGGCATCGCGCTGGCGGCCATCAAACAGCTTAAGAAAGAAAACACTGACCTAAAAGCTCAGGTGGAAGAGCTGAAGCAGATGGTTGAAGAGCTGGCGAAGAAGAAGTAAACCCCTTTCGCATCACACTGCACACAAACAAGCCGGCAGGTAATCTCCTACCTGCCGGCTTTGTCGTGTCGGAGTCACTTCTGAGGTGTCTTGACCTCTCCGCAGAGCGATTCAACAGCCTGGGTCATTTGAGACGGCGGATCAAGCCGGTCCAGGGGTAGCCGCTCCTGCATCGCGTCACGCCACTTCTGCCGCTGGGCGAGGTCGTCGGTACTGGTCAACAAATAGAAGAACTCACCCCACATCCCCCGGCCGATGCCCTGTGTCATCCAGTCAAGCGTTCTGGTCGAATCCGAAAAGCCGCGCAGGCGGTAGTCATGCAGGAACCGTTGCTCAATCAATCCGACATTCGGCCGAGGATCCTGATAAGGCATGATCTGCCTCACTATCCCCTCGCATTGACTGTACGGTGCGAGCCAGCCGAGCTGGCCGAAGGCAAACGACGATGCGTACACCGGCCGTCGCCAGGCATTACCGCACAGTATTCGACGAATCATCACATCCTGCCCTAACACATACCGTTCCTGCATGGTTGGGGGAAAACGCATGTGCGCCGTGTCGATGGTTGTGTTGTCCGGTCGGGTGAATGAGTGTGCCAGCGGGATTGCGATCGTCGTGTCGCGCCACTGGGTGAGTCCCAACCCGGCCAGTTCGGAATCTGTGAGCGTGATACCCAGGCTGGAGTCCTCATTCAGCATCTGGCGAACATACCATTGTGTATTGAGCAGGCTGATATTCAGCGATGTCACATCCGGGCGCATCCGCTCGGCGATTTGGAGGTACCATACAGCGTACGTGTCAGCATCGCCCGCCACGATCAATATGCCGTTCTCCGGCACCGATTGCAGCATGTTGTTTCCCGTATCAATGGCGGCATAGTTTTCGGAATTATCCAGCACCTTGAAGTTGGCCGCTACCTGCGCAATCGGCATCAGGAGAAGTACGGCCGCGCCGATCAACGGTGCCCATCGGCCGAAAGCGAATGACTGCAGCCATTGGATGAATGACATGGCCCCCGCGATGGCCAATAGTCCGAAGATGACAAATGACGGCAGGTAATGCCGGTCCATCGCCCGGAAGTAGTTTGCCGGTACGTTGAAATAAATGATCGCGCCCAGGCTCGTGCAGAGAAACAGAATCAATAGCGCGCTCGCGAGTTTCTTGTCGCGTTGGAATAGGGACCCCATACCGACTATACCCATGATGAACGGAAGCCCGCCCAGCGGTCCCAGCGGCCCGCTGGTGTTGGCGAAATTGGCGAAGAAGCCGGTCAGGTAATCGGCCACCTGATCGGACCAGAACGCTCCCTTGCGGGGATAGATGTCAACCAGAAAACCGCCCCCGTACTGCTTGACCGTGAAGTAATCCCAGAACCGGCCAAACGTGCTCGGGTCGTTTGCATTCAACGCCGGGTGTGCGGCTGCCATAGGCATGGTGATCAGGAAGAAACTCAGGCCGACCGCCAGCCCGACGATACCCGCCAGCCAGGCTCGCCACGACAGCACCGTTCTCCAGTGGCACAACAAGAAAGCCGCCCCCAGGCCCGGAATCAGCAGGGCGTTGGTCCGATGCACCGAAATGTCGAGTCCCACCAACAAGAAGATGATGAACATCCATCGCAAATCAGCCGGCGTGCCGGCTGTTTCCCACCAGTGAAGGAGCGCCCATACGATTGCTGCGGTAAATAACGCGGTAAAGATGTACGGTGTGTATACCGTCCCGTTGTACCACACGGTACGGCTGAAGGCGAATCCCAGACCGGCCGCTATGAGCACAATTGTCGTTATCCATTTATTGACTGATGTCCCTTGAACAGAGCCGTTCGTCAACCGCAGACCGATCACCAGGGTCAACCCCGCAACACAGGCGGCCACTAGTCCGGCCAGAATGTTCAACTGGAAGGCGGGGGAGAACCCCAGTGGCAATTTCAGAAACAACCAGCCGACCACTGTCGGGATGAGCGAGCCCGGGGGGTGCACTACTCCCAACACACTGGCCGCTGCGGCCAATTCGCCGTTTTCCCACCACGAGATGCCTGGATACGCCGTGCGCCAGTAGATCAGCACCGCAATGACGAATACTGATACGACGCCGTAGATTTGATATGATCGCCGCATGGAGTGCACCTTTGCTAACGGTCGCTCACCCGCCAAAGCGCGGATTCACGATATTTGTGTACACCGATCCGAATGTATAACTGATCCCCACTGAAAGATTGTATTGATAGCTGGTGGCCAGCTGCCGCCGCTGCAGGAGTACGTCCTCGTCCGTGGCGTCACCTTTGGCCAGCGAGACCTGATCGTGTATCTTGGCCGCCCATCCGTTGAGTTCCAACTCAAAGCCCGCGAACAGTCGTAAGGAGAGATCCCCCTGTATTTGGAGGCGGTATCGATCAAAGTCGTGGAGATACTCGGAGCCTTCCAGGTATATCCCCGTCGATCCCCAGGGCTGTGTGAATTTGATATTGGCCGAAAGCTTCCCCTTGGTCAACCATTGATTGCGCTTATTGAAAATGGTCTCATCAATGTAGTCGGCATAGATCTCCAGCAGCGTGGTGCGCAGCTGTATTTCACGCCGGGTCGATTCTTTGTAGGGAAAGATGCTGTACTCGAGTCCGCCGAAGACGTAAGTCTGACCATCGAGATTGGAGAACTCCGAGGTGGAAAACCCGATACCGCTGCCCACCGACCAGTGCCCGTCGAGTCCCCAATATTGTTCGATCTCGCCCCCCTCGCTTTGCAGGGCCTTCACTGACCGGAAGGAACGGAGTACCGGAATTGAATCGTCCGGGTCCACCACCCACGCCTCATATTTGTAGACCTCCTCACTGTGTTCGGCCCAGAAGGAAAGGTACAGCTTGTTTTTTTCGGTCACGCGCCGGGCCTGCCAGTTGGTCCAGAGCTGCCATTCTTTGAATGATTGCTGTCCCTGGAACCAACCGTTCATACTGATTTCAAACACCCAGTAGTTCCACTTGTCTTTCACCTCGGCGGGCTTGGCTGGTCGCTCGTACGAAATTACCACGTCCCGGGCGATCGGCGTGCGGGCGACAAAACGCATCAGTCCAAGCCGAACAGTAGCGGCGAGTTGCGTGCGAATCTTATCGTCAGTGTCCGAGGGCTGGGTGAAAAACTGCAGCGTGTCGCGCATTCCGTCGAACATTGCCTTGCCGATGAATTCCAGTTTGAAATTGTCGCCGCCGGCGGCGTTGTCTTCCTTGGCCACCAGTACATGAATGTCGGCCAAGGCTCGGTCGCGGACGAAATTGACAAAGGTGATCTCGGTCCGCAGAAAGTCCTTATCGCAGTCGTCCTCGTCGCAGTCG
>CAWDXE010000005.1:0-291736 GCA_963806185.1 uncultured candidate division Zixibacteria bacterium | reverse complement strand
ACGAAAACTCGCGGTGCGTCGGCCAGCAGTGAATCTACGAGGCTGGTATCGGTTTGTGCCTGAACCGGCAGGAAGAGGAGAAGCAAGATCGCAGTGCAGAAGAGTAGGCGGCGAATGCTCACAGTAACCCTCCGGGGCATTAGCGTGGTGTTGTGGACCCGATGCTCTACGTCAGTATACAATTGGAGGCGCGCGTGGCGCAAGAGGGAGGATCAGGAGGGGGAATCGAAAACTTTGCCGATGGACGCCTTGCGAACGGCGATGATGTCCAAAAGCACAACAAATAGGGCCGCCACCACCGGGCCGACAACCACACCCACGAAGCCGAAGACAGCTATGCCGCCCAACATTGAGAAGAAGGTCAGCAGGGGGTGCATCTGCACCTTACCGCTGATAATCCAGGGTCTGATCAGATTGTCCACCTGGCTGACCACGACTGTGCCAATGGCAATGGTGATAATTCCTTTGATCGGTGATCCGCTGACCATGAGAAACAGTCCGGCCGGGATGTAAATCAGGAATGCGCCGAATAACGGAAGCAGCGAAAGGAAGCCCATCACCGCCCCCCAGAAAACGGCCGATTCAATCCCCATGATCGTAAAGAGCAGCCAGCCGAGTACTCCTTGCAAGGCGGCGACAGCCACGCCGCTGTACATGGTGACGGAAATCAACCCGCGGAGGTCGTGGACGAGCTTGTTTACCTGATCGGCCGGCAGTGGTATGATCGACTTGACCCGGGAAACCAACAGATGTCCATCTCTTACCAGGTAATAGGTGGCCACAAGCATCAGCACAAAATTCAGCATCACCTTTGCGCTATTGGCAAGAAGGTTCGAGGCCTGCCCGACAATGAAACCGGAAGCCTTGTCGAGAATTTGCGGCACCATTTGATCAACACTGAGACTCTGGATATTGAACCGGCTCGCCATCTGTTCGCGAATGGCCGCCAGCCAGGGGATATCGAGCGTCAGCAAACGATCAAGTTCCCCGCTGTCATATAATCGCTTCACCGAATTGACGGCGTCGATCGCCTGTTGAATGAGCTGAACCGACACGAAGGCGACCGGGCCGATGATGATAACGATGATCAGGAGCGTGATGCAGAGCGAGGCCACACTGCGGTTCTTCACGATCACAGCCAGCCGTTCGAACAGTGAGTGAAACATGATGGCGAAAATGCCGGCCCAGATGATCGGGACGAAGAACGGCACCATGATTTTATAGAATAGGAAGACTGCCCCTGCGGCGAGCGCCAGGACAAGTGCCTGAAGGAGGTAATCTTTCGTAACGGACATGGCTGGTCTTCCGCATACAATCTAACCCTGGACACGTTGTGGGGCAAGTGGCGTGAGACTGCCGTCACGACGGTCGAGGGGGGCGGGCATGTATTCAGTAAGTGATGGAACGGCAATGTGTTGCACCACATACAGGCTTGCGATCGAGAAGTCAATCTTCCGGTCCATGTTTAATTATTGATCACCGCACACGTAATCGTCGAAGTGGCAAACTAGTCTCTACGCGCCGTTTCAAGCCCGCGTGTGGAACGAAAAATGTAAACGATTGGGGTAAAGAATCTTAAAGAACGTCCGATGCATTGATTAGAAACACTGATAAAAAACGCGGCCGAGCTAAGCCAGGTTTCGGATCGCATACGTTCACTGCTCTACAAAGGAGTTGACAATGGCTATTCGCAAAAACCGTAACACTTATCGTCGCGCTGCTTCGCGCCGCACCACTCGCACCACCCGTCGCGCCAATGGTGGCCGTCCGTGGAGCTCGAAAGAAATCGCCTTCCTGCGCAAGTACTATCGCATCAACGAGACCTCGTGGGTAGCTCGTCAGCTTGGCCGCACCGCCTATGCCGTTCGGTACAAAGCTTCCGACCTGAGCATCAAGAAGGCCAATCCGTCCGTGTGGCGTGGCAATACCGGTCAGACCAAGGGCTCCTTCCGCCCGACCGCCAGCCGTTCGAAAAACGCTGCCCCGTGGCGCAAGAACACCCGCTACGGCTTCCGCCGCGGCAACTCGCGGACTCGCCGCTAGTCATTCGAACTCTCCGGCTCACACGACGTGAGCCTTTACAGTCTAAGGCCCGTGTCAAAGGATCGACGCGGGCCTTTTCACTTGCTATTGGCGGCTCCGCTATCGATGTTCTCCGTGAAATATAGGTCGTAACGGCCAATTCAAACCGAAACTAATACCGCCTGCTTCAGGTTCAACTACTATACCTGAAACCCAGAAGGGAATCGTACCCGGTGCCGTATATTGCCCATGTCGAAACGACCGTCCCGCCGCACAAGATTGATCAGGAGCAGGGGCGCGAGTTTGCCCGCCGCCATTTCGGCGCCAAGGTGCGCGACGTGGACCGGTTGCTCGGCATCTTCGCCAATTCCGGAATCGACCACCGCTACTTCTCAAAGCCCCTGGACTGGCTGGTGAGTCCTCATACACTTGAAGAGCGCAACACCGCCTATATCGAAAACGCCACCACACTGGCCGCCGACGCCTGCCGGTCGCTTTTTGCGCGAACCGGCACTCGCCCTGATCAGATTGACTATATCATGTTCGTCAACACGACCGGCTTAGCCACACCGTCGATCGATGCCCGCCTGATCAACGTCCTGGGCCTCCGCCACAATGTGCGCCGCACACCGATCTGGGGGTTGGGCTGTGCCGGCGGCGTTGCCGGACTCTCCCACGCTTACCACCATGCGCTCGGTCATCCGAAGCAACGAATCCTGCTGGTGGCCGCCGAGCTGTGCGGGCTGACCTTCCTGCCCAATGATTTTTCCAAGAGCAATCTGGTGGCGACCGCCCTCTTTGGTGAAGGGGCCGCGGCCGTGCTGATCACCGGCGACGATGTCGCGCAGGAAGGTGTCCGCGTTGTCGACACATGCAGTCGGCTGTATCCCGATTCGCTCGATGTCATGGGATGGAATGTTGTCGCGCACGGGCTGCAGGTGGTCTTCGCCCAGCGGATTCCTGATATCGTGGCAGAACATTCACGCGAGGACTTGAGCGAATTCCTGCGCGGACATCAACTGACGCTTGATGACATCGATCATTACCTGTTCCACCCCGGCGGCACGAAAGTGATACAGGCGTATCAGGAGGCGCTCGGCCGACGGAACGGCGAATTCGAGATCAGTTGCCGTGTGTTGCGTGACTACGGTAATATGTCGTCGGTAACGGTACTCTTCGTCCTCGCGAAATTTCTGGAATCAAATGACAGGAAGAAGGGAGAGCTGGGACTGATCTCGGCACTCGGCCCCGGATTCTCGTCCGAAACCGTACTCATCGAAAGCTGAAGAAGAATTACAACTTTCCCGTTGGCGATCCGACCCCCGACCGTCGCGGCTGTAAGACAATTGTCTGTGTCTTGCCGTCGCGAAGGACCTGCAGCGACGACCCGCCACGAGCCAGGCCCGCCAGAACCGCTTCCACCATCTCCCTGGTCGATCGGACGCGAGCCCCATCAACGAGATTAATCACATCCCCCTGTCGGAGTCCGGCGGCGTACCCTAAACGGGCCCCGTCGATCCTGTCGATTTCAAGTCGTCCCGCCGTCGTCAGCTTGGTTGAGAACCCTAATTGCCCTTTGAGCGGCACGCCGCCAATCGACACTCCCTGGAAATCGCTCATGCCCGGCGGCTCTGTCGAAATGACCAGTGACGACCGGGGCGGCTCCGCGCCGATCCAATTCAAGAGTGGTCGCTCCCGCGTTAGCACCCAGTTTTTCTGGAAGAGTTCCTCGTAAATGATGCGACCGACATGATGGCGAGTCCAGAAAGCCGAACGGTACACTGAATCCGTCGGAACCGCACCGAGGATATGCCCGGCCACGGCGGTCGCCAGACACATGGCCAGATTGTCGCGGCGAAACGGCGTGGGGTCCATAAGTGGATGATCCGCAATCGGCGCCGCCGCGTTGCCCGCCTGATCAGTCTGCGCCAGCATCCGGACCGCGAGCTGATAAATGATATTGAACTGCATCTCGACACCGGACGGTACGGCTTCGGTCAGCACACCGGTGCGAATGCCGCCGATGGGAATAATGGTGGGCTGACCCTCGCCGACCGACGGATAGAACCGTACCAGATAGATTTCGAATTCCGTCTCTGTCCACGTGATTCCCGAAAGATTGGCGAGTGACGAAAGAATACTGTCCCGGTTAGCCTGCCAGAAGCTCTGCACCGGATCGCTGTTACGAAAGACCCAGCGGATGTCGTCGCCCACGGCGTTCACGGCATAATAATCGGGGTAAAGCGTGGCCTGCAGCGACGCGGTCTGCTGGTTGATTTTGACGGTGGGCACGGCGGCGCCGGTCCCGGTCAACAGCACCGTGGAAAACAACACCCCTGCAAGAATAGCCCTGAATTTCAGTAACAACGAAATGTCCTCTTAAACCGGCGGTGTTGATTCCGGAAGCAGATCGGAGTGCACGCCGCCCGGTTCAACCAACTCAAAGTAGAACAATGTGTACAACGTCGTCATCGCCGCCCCTACGAAGCCGCCGATGATGATCGACACCGGCAGTGCCATAAGAAACCCGGCGACCAGCGCCGGCAACAGAGGCAGGTCAAGTGCCAGAATAGCGGCGGCGATTGGCGCACCAACGATGAACATGATGATTCCCGAGACAATGGCCAGGCCAATACTCAGTCCGATAATAATGAGGACAATAATTCCCGATTCCGCCAGATGGTTTCGGAACAACTGCCATCCCTCGCTGATGGCATCGGCGATGTTCGTGTTGCGTACGACGATCGCCCGCTCCGCCAACTGGAAGACCGATAGATACACCCAGATCAAGGCGAAAAATGCCGGAATGCCGGGAAGCAGCATGACAATTCCGATGATCGGGTGGATGGCGAACAGGGCGACGAATATCATGACCATCAGAAGAATTGCCGCCACCATCAGTATGCCGCCGAGGATGGTGATTCCGAGAAATCGGAAGAACATGGAGACGCCGGTTGAAAACGAATCAGCCAGGGTATACACGCCGCCGCGGGTAAGCCGATTGACCCCGTCGATCAGCGCCGGCTTGGCCAGGCAATACGCCACCAGCAATATTAGCCCCAACCAGAGCAGCACGCCCAGAAACGGAGCGATTTCCGAGAAGATTACGCTCGGATCCATGGGGGCGCCGCCTTTGGCAAAATTGAGCCGTTGATCGCCGTACGAAAAACCGGTTGTCCCCGACCCGGCGAACAAACCCAGTATCCAGAGTGACTTGTACCGCCACGCCAATCGGAATGACCGTTCTACGATTCCGCTGTAGTCCATATTTCCTCCCGGCAGTTATAGCCGACGCAGAAATATATCCCGCTCATAGACTCGGGGGCAAATGATAAATTGGCCTTATGCGGCAACGGGAACGAGATGAAGCCAATTCTATGAAAAACCCCCTCCCCGGAAAGACGCACACGAATCTTTCCGCCATACTGTGCATGGTGAGGAGGGGGCGTTTTTGGCGAGCGCAACTCAAGCTGCGTTCGGGGATTTCAATTGCTCGGGCCACAGAACATCTGCGGTCAAACAGTCTCTGCCCTAACCCTTGATTAAACTCGTGTGCTAAAGTTATTTAGGGGGCTCTAAAGCTGCGGAGAGTATACCGGGCTTTCGAGAAACTGTCAAGATAATTTGGCCTGCGGTCCCCCCCTCGCATGGTGGATTGATCCGGACCGCAATTGCGGTATTCGCATTGACAGACCGATGCCCCGCCGGTATCTTCCGGCGGATTTTCCGAGGGTACCCGCCCACAATGGTCGGCGTCTCCGCACAACGAATTGACAGTGGACATATGGCAAAACATCGCGTGACACTCATTCCCGGCGACGGGATTGGCCCGGAAGTTACCGAGGCGGCCGTCCGGGTCATCGAGGCCGCCGGAGTTGATATTCAATGGGACCGCCACGAGGCCGGCATGGCCTCAATAGAGAAAGAGGGCGTTTCCGTTCCCGACGCCCTGATGGATTCGGTCAAACAAAACAAGGTGGCGCTCAAAGGGCCGCTCACCACACTGGTGGGGAAGGGGTTCAAGTCGGCCAACGTCACCCTGCGCCAGAAGTTGGATTTGTACGCCAACCTGCGACCGGTGAAGTCAATCGGCGGTGTGCCGACCCGATTCGACAAGGTCGACCTGATCATCGTTCGCGAGAACACCGAGGACCTCTACACCGGCATCGAGAGTGTCATTTCTCCCGGCGTGGTCAACGCGATCAAGGTCGTGACCGAGAAAGCCTCGCTGCGTATCGCCCGGTGGGCGTTTGAGTACGCCCGCAAACATGGCCGCAAGAAGATCACGCTCGTGCACAAGGCGAATATCATGAAGATTTCCGACGGTCTGTTTCTGAGGTCGTTCGAGGAGGTGGCGAAGGACTTTCCGGACATCAAGGCCGAGGATCGGATAGTCGACGCCCTCTGCATGCAGTTGGTGATGGACCCGACCCGTTTCGACATGCTTTTGCTCGGCAATCTGTTTGGTGATATCGTTTCCGATCTTGCCGCCGGTCTGGTGGGCGGACTGGGTGTGGTGCCGGGTGCGAATCTTGGGGATGAGTATGCCGTCTTCGAGGCGGTGCACGGTTCGGCGCCGGACATCGCAGGGAAGAACCTGGCGAATCCGACAGCGGTGATCTTCTCCGCGCTCTTAATGCTTCGTCATCTTGGTGAGAACGAAGCGGCCGACCGGATCTGGAAGGCGATGGTGTTAAATCTGGCGATAGGCCATCATTTGACAAAGGATCTCGGCGGCACCTGCTCGACGACCGAATTCACGGACGAGTTGATTAAAGAGATCAAGGCGCGGACGTAGTTAATTCTCGAAGACGAATTCTCGCAACGCACGATCCTCTATCTCGTCATCCTGAATCATTCCGCCCATCTCGTCATCCTGAATCATTCTTATGATTCAGGATCTCAGTGTCCACAGAACTTACCTACGCGTCATCGCGAGGCTCGTTTCGAGCCGTGACGATCTTTCGGTTCTCTTTGTAGGTCGAAACCACTGCGGTTTCGACCTGTATGTTGACGTAGGGCGGAACTCGCTTGCGGTTACAACGTGCTCCGCAGACTACAAGCCGCGCTCGGTGAAGTAGATTCCTTGACATGTCGAAAGAGAGTTCCGCCCAGACACCGCCGCAGCACGGGACACGTTGACGTAGGGCGGAACTCATTTGCGGTCACAACGTGCTCCGCAGACTGCAAGCCGTGCTCGGTGAAGCTGATTCCTTGACATGTCGAAAGAGAGTTCCGCCCTACTGGTCATTCGCATCCCCATAGTCGCCATCCGACCCTTCCTGGACAGAATCTCCCCAGTCTGATGAGTAAAGCCCGCGTCTCACAAAATCTCCAAACGATGACCATTTCCAGGCGACTGTCTTTCCGGATAACCCGTGCTTCACCGGGTTGTAGTGGATATAATCGAAGCGCCTCTGCAAGTCTTCTTCATTCCGAATGATATGATCCCAGAATCTGTGCTGCCAGAGTCGATCCGAGTAGCCGGTCCGTGACTGATAGAGTGACCGGTATTTCAGCTTGAATCGCTTCACGAGGACATCCGGATAGTGATTGGGTGAAGATATGATAATATGAAAATGGTCAGGCATGAGAACCCACGCGTGCAAAGTATGAGGGAGACCGGGACGAACTGCGGCCCACGCCCACAGTAACAGTTTTGGGTAACTCAACAGTATCGGTTGTCGCTTGTGGGTAACGACAGTAAGAAAGTAGGTGTGGCCCGGCGCATAATATCGAAGCAACTTGGACATGACTTTGATTCTCCTCTTCGGAGTATATTATGGCCAGGCACTGACACCTGCCGTCAGTCAGAATGAAGTAGGGCGGAACTCTCTTGCGATTTTCGGAGAATTTGCTAATCGGCACCATGCCTGATGAGGGCTGAGTGTTTTGGAGACGCGCTGGAGTTCCGCCCCTCTTCACTACACGTGACATATCTCGCCGTAGGGCGGAACTCTTTTGCGGCGATCACGGCCTCTGGTGATCGCGATAGTGTGTGCCGAACGGCCGCTATCATGATAAACGCAAGGGAGTTCCGCCCTTCTTCACTACACGTGACATATCTCGCCGTAGGGCGGAACTCTTTTGCGGCGATCACGGCCTCTGGTGATCGCGATAGTGTGTGCCGAACGGCCGCTATCATGATAAACGCAAGGGAGTTCCGCCCTACTTCACAGCACGTGACAAATCACGTTGTAGGGCGGAACTCTTTTGCGGTGATCTCGGCCTCTGGTGATCGCGATAGTGTGTGCTCGAACGGCGGCCATCTTGATAAATGAAAGGGAGTTCCGCCCTACTTTCCTTATCGCAGATCTTGCCTTATCTTTCATTTGTGTTACTCAGAACCCCGCAACAGCCCGTCCATCAGATGGGTCGTCTCTGCGGCCCGGAGGGGAGAATTCATGTTTGATCAGCATCACACAAAGTGCTCATTCATCACCGCTGTCGTACTGTCAGTAACCACCGGTGTTTCCTTGGCTGTTTCACGTGCCGTTGCACAAACCGTCGAGGAACGGCCCACAGTACTCACGAGTGCGACCGCCGCCGTCGCCCGCGCCGAAGCCTATTCCGGCTTCAGCACGCTGCACCGGCGCGCAGATGCAGCTCCTGTCTCGGCCAGCGAGTTTCTCTACCGCGACAGTACGACGCCCTTCCTTTCCGCTCAACTCGATTCGCAACCGGCATGGCGCGTGCACTATGAGGGTATTAGTATAGATCGTTGCCCGACGGATTCGATAACCGGGGCAACCATGTTCTGGGATTTTGACGTCCTGCTTGCGGCTCGCGACGGCCGTCTCTTGCGCATTGAGCATCGTCACGCAGGCTTTGACCCTCTTGTCTCACCTGAACCAGTGGACTCCGCGGCTGCTTCGAATTTCCGCTCCGGAGGAACCATCTTCTACAGCTTGGCAGTTGATACACCCGACGTGAAGTTCGGCCAGATCCTATTTACCCATTATCTTTACGCTTCGCCCTCTGGCTCAAAGGAGCTAATCGCCCGCTACGTGCTGGCCAAGGACGGACCTCGATTCGATAGTATTCCCTTATGGGTAGTGACACTGAAAGGATATGAGCCTTACGAATTCGGCGGTATGCAGAAGTACCGTCGGCGATCCGATCCGTGGGAACTCAGTGTCTGCACAAACTTTTTTGATTCACGTAATGGGCGATCCCTCGGGGCGACCAATCTACCTTGGGTCCGTCAAGACTGGAAACCCGAAAACTGGCCGAAACACTAGAATCAAAAACCGCGGCCCCCTTCCGAGGGCCGCGGCTGTCATTCACACTATAAACTGAAACTGTAGTCTACTCTTCCGACACCACCCGCGCGACATCCGTCACCAGGTCGCCGTCGCTCAGGTTAATCAACCGCACACCCTGCGTGTTGCGGCCGATCACCTTGATCTGGCTTCACCGCCTGACGGTTGGCGATGCCCTTCTTCGTGATCAGAATCAACTCGTCCTGATCGAGCACTTCCTTGATCGTCACCACCTCGCCGTTGCGCTCCGAGGTCTTCACGTTGATGACCCCCTTGCCGCCACGGTTGGTGATCCGGTAATCATCGATCGATGTCCGCTTGCCGTACCCGTTCTCGGTCACGACCAGCAGCGACGAGTCGCGCTTCACGACCACCATGCCGATGCAATAGTCGCCCTCGGCCAGATCGATCCCGCTGCACGCCGTAGGCAGTGCGGCCCATGGCGCGCACTTTTTCCTCGGGGAAGCGAATCGCCATCCCCTGGCGGGTCGCCAACACGATTTCAAACGTGCCGTCGGTAACCCCCGCGCCGATCAGCGCGTCATCCTTGTCGGAGATATCCATCGCGTTCACGCCCGCCTTGCGCGGGTTGGCGAACGCGTCGAGCGTGGTCTTCTTGATCATTCCGTTGCGGGTCGCCATCACGATGAATTTCTCGGCCGAGAACTCGCGCACGCGGCAGAACGACGCAATCGGTCTCCTCTTTGCCCATCTGAGCACCATATTGACGATCGGTTTCCCCTTGGCCATCTTGCCGCCGACCGGGATCTCGTGCACCTTCACCCAGTAGCATCGGCCGCGCGATCGAGAAGAACAGGATGTAGTCGTGCGTCGACGCAATGAACAGGTGCTCGGCGAAATCATCTTCCTTCGTTTCGATGCCGATCACGCCCTCGCCCGCCCCGCTGCTGCTTGCGGTACTGCGAAATCGGCGAGCCGCTTGACATATCCGGCGTGCGAAATCGTGATCACCATCTCCTCTTCGGCGATCAGATCCTCGACCGTCAGTTCCTCCGCCGCGTCCTGAATCTGCGTCCGGCGCTCGTCGCCGTACTTCTTCATCAGTTCCAGCGTTTCGTCCTTGATGATCTGCATGCGCAGCTGCGCGCGACGCCAGGATCGCCCGATACTCCTCAATCTTCTTGAGCAGCTCCCGGTATTCGTCTTCGATCTTCTGACGTTCCAGCCCGGTCAGGCGCTGCAGCCGCATCTCGAGAATGGCGTTGGCCTGAATCTCGGACAGCTTGAAACTGCTTCATCAACCCTTCGCGCGCGGTCGGAACATCTTTCGACTTCCTGATCAGCGCGATCACCGCGTCGATATTGTCCAGCGCGATCTTGTACCCTTCGAGAATGTGCGCCCGCTCTTCGGCCTTGCGCAGATCGTACTGCGTCCGGCGCGTCACTACTTCATGACGGTGCTCGACAAACGCCTCGATCAGCTGCTTCAGCGTCAGCGAGTTTCGGCACGCCGTTGTCCAGACCGAGCATGATCACCGAGAAGGTCGTCTGCATCGTCGTGTGCTGGAAGAGCTGGTTGAGCACGATATCGGTCTGGTACGTCGCGCTTGCAGTTCGATGACAATCCGCATCCCGTCGCGGTCGGATTCGTCGCGCAAGATCGCGTGATACCCTCGATCTTCTTGTCGCGCACCAGGTCGGCGATCTTCTCCAGCAGATTCGACTTGTTCACCTGATAGGGGATTTCGTTGACGACAATCGCTTCCTTGCCGTTGCGCATGTGCTCGACCACCGCTTTGGCGCGAACCTGAATGTGCCCCTTGCCCGTGCGGTACGCTTCGCGAATCCCTTCGCGACCGTTGATAATGCCGCCGGTCGGAAAATCCGGCCCCGGCACCAGCCGAATCAGATCGTCGTTGGTGCAGTCGGGTGTGTCGATCACTTTCAGGATCGCTTTGCCGATTTCATTCAGATTGTGCGGCGGAATATTGGTCGCCATACCGACCGCGATACCCGAGGATCCGTTGCAGAGCAGATTCGGGAATTTTCCCGGCAAGCACTCTCGGCTCCTGCAGCGTGCCGTCGTAGTTCGCCATGAAGTCGACCGTCTCTTTATCGAGATCGGCGAGCATTTCCACCGCGATCGGCGTGAGGCGCGCTTCGGTGTATCGCATCGCCGCGGCGTCGTCGCCGTCGATGCTGCCGAAGTTCCCCTGGCCGTCGACCAGCGGATACCGCATGTTGAAATCCTGCGCCATGCGCACGAGCGTCGGGTAGACCACCTGCTCGCCGTGCGGGTGGTAGTTACCCGACGTATCGCCGCAGATCTTCGCGCACTTACGATGTGGCCGTCCCGGCTGAAGATTCAGGTCGTTCATCGCGACCATGATGCGCCGGTTCGACGGCTTCATGCCGTCGCGAATATCCGGCAGCGCGCGGTTGGTGATGACCGACATGGAGTAATCGAGGTAGGACGACTTCATCTCCTCTTCGAGATAGACGGTTTCGATTTTCTGTCGTTCCAAAGACATCGGGAGCGTGGCTCCTTCCTATGGCAATCGTTGACTTACGTTTTTCGTATCGTTGTGCGTGGCGTACGTCCCGTGCGCCGCGATACTCTTTGTCACCCTACGAAGCCCTCACCCTAACCCTCTCCCGGAGGGGAAGGGAACAAGAGTGGCGGCAGATCATCATGTGTACACCTGATCGTTGTGCGGCGCATATCTCATTCATTGTCATCCTGAACCCGCAGGGTTCAGGATCTCAGAGTGCTCAGATCCTTCGTTTTCGTCATTGCGAGGCTCGCTTCGAGCCGTGGCAATCTCTCAGTTCATCTTCCGTAGGTCAGGCTCCCGGTGAGCCTGACAGCGGAACCAAATCTACTATAGGTTACAATTAATAGCAACAAAAAGCACCCCGAAAACGGTCTGAATGTGACGATTTAACGCATTGTATCACAACAAGTTAGGAGGGAGACACGATCTCGCCGATGTCCCTGTGCGGCATTCCACATTTTTCTCCGAAATCACACTCAAAAACGGGGTGAAAACGCAGCTCAGGCTTCCTGCGAAAAAGACAGAGAGTCATCCTGAATTTGTCATTCCGGACCATCGGTCCGGAATCCATGGGGCCTATGGTTCGTTACGGCAGATCCTTCGCCGCGTCATCGCGGCGTGTGACCTGACGCTCTTCTCTTTCCCCTCTCCCACCGGGTTGGGGTGAGGGCCGGTAGTAGAACGAGTAGGGCGGACCCCATTTTCAATTCACCAGGGGGTCCGCCAAGCGTAAAGTCGAGAAGAGAAGATGGCAAACCCCTTGATAAATGGACAATGGGGTTTGCCCTACAGCTGAGCGAGTAGGTCAGGCTTCTATTTCCAATTCATGAAGAAGCCTGACGAGTAAGACCCTTCTCACCCCTCCACCAGCGGCAACTCCAGTTCCCCCAATCCTTCGCCGGCCGCACGCAACGGCGGCATGGCGTCGTAGATGCGACCATCGAGCACCCGCCCCGCCCGCTTCTTGTTCACGCCTCCCCACTGCTTGAAAAAGAAATGCGTTTTCTGTTCGCGACACTGCCGACGAATATCCACCACCCACTCGCGCTTCATCGGCCGCGCTCCCGGCCCCGACTCGCCGCCGACAATCGCCCAGTCGATCCCGCTCAGATCGATATCGCCCAGCGGCCCCAACAGCGGCTCCAGCGACAGGAACCGGACGTTCGCGCCTACTTTGCGAAGATCATCGATGCGGAACCGGTAGGTGGCGCTCTCGACGGTCACCCCCATCCAGACATTTTCCGGCCAGACCAGTTTGGGCGCGACGCGCACCAGTTTTTTGGACCGCTTGGTGAGAATCTGAAAGACGTGCTGGGGCGACCGCCGCATGACGTCGAAAATCTTTTCGACAAACTCAAACGGCACCCGGTCGTGAAAGAGGTCCGACATCGAGTTGACGAAAATGATTTGCGGTTTGCGCCAGCGCAGGGGGGCGGACAGGACGTCGTCGTGGAGGGTGACCTCGAACCCGTTGCGGTATTTGGCGACGCCGATGGCATGGAGTCGCCGGGCCATCCGCTCGGCATAGCAGTGTTCACACCCGGGCGAGACTTTGGAACATCCGGTGACGGGGTTCCAGGTGGAGTGGGTCCATGCAATGCGGGACATGGGGGGAAGATAGGGGGGCTCGATACTGGTTGGGTTCACATTCTGCGTTCGCGAGGGCGCGTCAGACAGAATCACAGTTAACGTTGCTCTGACTTCTCCATTCGCGATATTTCGCAAGCACTTTTGCATCTTCAGGATTGAAATACGTTGCTGCTTCATCTAGACTGAGGTTGAAGTAGTCTGAGATCGACTCAATATTGTAACAGGCCGTTTGCGACATATAGTTATCCCCAGCGACAAGCACACCCCAAGCCCGCAGACATGCTGCGAGGCTTTCGAAGGAATAATCTCTCCTATTTGTTATCCATGCGAGGGACTTGTATGACGTACCAAGATCATTCTGCACTGTGGCCCAATAGAGAGGTGCACGTTCCAAGGACATCTCCGATAAGGCCTCATGAAAAGCATCTATCGATTCAAACAGGAGCACTGTATCTCGATTGTGCTCTCCTTGTTGTTGCAAAGCGCAGCCCAGACCCTTCTTCGCGGTCGCCCAATAATAGCTCATGCTCTGTCTAGAGATCACATCTAGAGCTGCCCGATAGATTCCTATGGCGCGCTCTTGATATTGAGTGGTCGTATCGTAGTTTCCAAAGCAATCGGTAACAGTGGCAAGCATCATTTCCGCTTTCGCCCAAAGAGATGAATCTCTCTCCAATCTGGCCTCGGTGAGCGATTCTTCCAAATAAGTATGCGCTCTTCTCAAATATGTTGAATCGGACTTCCTCTCGGAAAGACGCCAGTACGCGTATCCCAAGTTGCATTTCGCCATAGCCCACTTGAGTGGTACGGTCGAACGATGCCACTCCTGGAGTGCATCTTCATAGCATGTAATTGCAGTACGGAGATGAGCTGAATCGCCCGTGCGCTCTGCTAAACGCAGATAGCCGTTCCCCAAGTTGCTCCTCACCTGAGCCCAAAACAGTGGAACCTCGGATCTTCTCAGTCGGGTCAACGCTCTCTTGTACGTTTCTATGGCTCGCAGGACACCTTCCTTCTCTACTTGGCGCTCGCAGATACTCATCAGCGCATTTCCCTTGCTGTTTTCGATCGTCGCAAGTGCATCGTTCATTCCCAACCCTCCGAACACTTGTTCGGCACCGGAAAACACGTTGATCGACTCAAACAACTTGTCATTGTGGATTTCGCGTTCCCCCGCTACCTGTAGAGCCCAGCCAAGACGGTAGGGTTCCCGCCAATCAACTGGCTGACGATCACGCGAATACGTTTGTAGGGATCGACGAAGTGTAGCTATGGCGGAGTCGATGGTTGAATTATTCGTTTCTCTTTGTCCCAATAGTAATAAGGCGACTCCGTAGGACTGTTGAAGATCTGACCAGAGATATATCGGAAGCTCCGCACCAACACTGTCAATGAGCGATTTGTATGCAGCTATGCCTTCGCGAAGCGGACTGAAGTTTCCGGTTTGATCGCCAATTGTCACGAGGCAGTTGGCATACGCAAAATGCAGCGCAGGAGCAGCCTCAACTCGGACGAACTTAGAAGATTCCAGTAGTTGACGAAATTTGTCTACTACCGGAATCAATTTGTCCGCCACGAACGCGTCCTCATCCGCAAACTCTGAAAGACGCGCATAGATTGACGCTTGAAGAACTTCGTTAAGGTCGGACACCATCATCGGCGGCAAATCAAGTTCACTGCTCAGAGTAAATTTGCCAGTCTTAACTTCTAGAGCGGTACTTGCACACAGCGTCAATTGGGCTGTTGATGCGCTCAATCGATCTCCGTATATCAACATGTCCGCGTTACATTGTGTGAGCAGCTCTTGTGCCTTCTTCTTACAATTCTCGAAATGCTCCGACTGAATCCTCGAATCATCTTGCACCTTGCGTGGAATCAGGATCAAGTCGACTCCATCCATACTTTCAATTGCATTTAATCCATAGCGGATCTGCTTCTGCATGACGTTCGCCGTATCGCTCACAAGCTCTGATATTGCAACGGTGAAATGCTTGGGATTGGCTTGGGGAATTCTGTTTATGAGTTCATACCGGAAATCTGCGGTTGCATTCCAAAGTGGTGGCAACAGCCAGAAAAGCAGACCATAAAGGACAACGAGACAACCAATGATGTAATACAGTTTTTCGCCAAGTAGTCGTCGAATTCCAGGGAGTACCCGTTCTAAGAACACTTGGCTAGGGAGCTTGGGTTCTGGATTCGCTTGAGGGGTGCCACTGTCTGTCGGCATTGGTTACATCTTCGATAAGAGTAGGGTAACAAATTGCATCTTATGTATGACACAAGTATAGATTTGGTGCCGGGCTTAGCAAGTCCTTTTAGCCGGCAGCATATCGCAAACCCCGCACCCTCCCGCATCGCCGTCGACCCTGTGTCTCGTTCTTTCCCCCTCCTGCCGATACTATGCACAACCGACGAAAGGACGGCGGCTATGGCAAATTTCCAGCGAAATGGCGCAATCAGCAACTCACACGTCGGGCGCGACTTCGAATCCCGAATCATGCGCTACTGCGCACGACTCGGCGTGAAGTTGACCCCAAATCTGTCCCTGTCTATCGGCGTCGGCAAGATCAAGAAACCCCATAAGTTCGATTTGGGCGACGCTCACAAGCGCATACTCGTCGAATGCAAGAGCCACACCTGGACCGAAATCCGGTCGCATGCCCAGCGCTAAGATGACAACCTGGGATCAGGCGATGTTTCTCTTCCATGCCGCGCCGTCGGGGTACCGAAAACTGCTTTTTGTCCTTTTGGATATTAATACCGTCACTAAAGAAACGCTGGGCGAATACTACGTCCGCACTCACCGACATCTCATTCCATCTGACGTGGAGATATGGGAATTCAATCAGAAAACCGGCAAAGCCAGGCCACTGGCTCGACCCGTCCGACTAGACCGCATTTCCCTGTCAATCTCTGTCAGTCGCAAAGTTTTGCACTACCACTTCGCTACAAAATGCGGATCGGGGCCCTATATATAGGACACACTGTTTAAAACCCACCCCACACCCCACACACCTATGGACCCGCCGTCACCAACCTCCTGACCCTTCGCCCCGTTCCCCCGAAGAGCCGTTTTTTTTCGCACCGGAATCCTCTCGCGTTGTACCCTGTCGTTTTTTCAGACTCGGGTATCGACGCTTTCGGCGTTGCTGTCGCGCGGGTGGCCCGACATACACTTTGAGAATCTTGACATACACCCTGCACCCACGAATCGCCCTGTGCCGTCTGTCAGAACGTAGGGCGGAACTCCCTTTCGTTTATTAAAGGAATGCTGATTGGGCAAATACGATCTCGATCACCAGAGGCTGTGATCGCCGCAAGAGAGTTCCGCCCTACTTCAACTCCCTCTCCCTCTGGGAGTGGGTTGGGGTGAGGGCCGGTAGGGCATTCGCTGACACAACGATCCCCCTTGCCGAAACCGGCAAAATTGCGCTCCTTACCCCCAAGTGTGTGCCATCGTCCGGCCGTGGGTCGGATGACTGTCGAATTTTATGAGCATTGACTCAAAAATCGCCGCCCTTGCCCTGGATGCTATCGATATTCCCCTCTGTGTTGTCGATCGCGACCTCCGCTTTGCCCTTGCGAATAAGGCCTATCATAAATTGATCGCGGCTGGCGGTATCAAGGTCGATGACCCGATCGGCCGACCGTTGCTCGAAGTTATCCCCGTCATCAGGGACTTTGCCGGCAACTACTTTCAGCAGGTCTTCGACACCGGCGAGCCTCACTCCAAAGTGAACACGATTGACAGCGGCGGCCGGTCGGTCGAGATCGAAGCGCATTTCTTCCCGATTCGCGACGGCGACGTCATCACCCATGCGGCCGCTATTCTTCGCGACGTCACCGATGCGCGGTCCCTCGCGGATGCCGTCCGCCATAGCCAGCAGATCGCCAGCGCCATCATGAGTTCGTCGACCAGCATCATGATCCTTGCCGATACCTCCGGCATCATTCACGATTTGAATGAACCTGCCGCCGCCTGGTTTGGACGTCCCCGCAACGACGTGATCGGGAAGCCCGGTCAGGACATAGCCCCGCCCGACTGGGTCGCGACGGTAACACCATACTTCGTGGAAGTACTCTTCACGCAAAAACCTGCCCGCTTCCAGTTCAAGAGCGGTGAACGGATCCTCGACACCAGTCTCCTGCCGGTGATCGGCGACGACGACTGCGTGGAGAGCTTCGCTATCTTCGCGAGCGACATCACTCAGGAGGCGCAGGCTCTCGAGAGGATCAGTCAGAGCGAAGAGCGATTTCGGGTGCAGTTCGAGTCGATTCCGGTGCCTACCTATGTATGGGAATTGCAGGGCGATCAGATGGTGCTGGTTGACTACAACCCGGCCGCCTACGCCTTTACGGGCGGCGGCGTCGCCCACTTCATGGGCAAACCGGCGATCGAGATGCACCGGAGCGATCCGAAAATTATCGAGGAACTCTTTACCTGCGCCACGCAACAGGTGATTATCGAACGGGAGATGCCCTACCAGTTTCGTCTGTCGCCGGTGCTAACTCACTTACGGGTCTACTATGTTCCCTTGCCGCCCAATCGCGTGCTCGTGCATACGATCGACATGACCGAACAGAAACAGATCGAAGCCCAGTTACGCGAGTCGCGGGAGGCGTATCGCGACCTGGTTGAGAATGTAAACGACGTACTCTTCAGCGTCGACCGCGACGGTATCCTCACGTATGTCAGCCCGGCGATCAAGCGCATTCTCGGCTACGACCCGCTGGAGGTGATCGGTCATCCGATCTGGCCGCTGTTTCATTCCGAGGATATCCCATTGCTCACCCAGTCGTTTAAGGACGTCCTCGCCGGTGTCCTGTACCCCAGCGAATATCGTTTGAAGTCGAAATCGGGCGAACTATGCTGGGTGCAGTCGTCGAGCCAGCCGATTGTCGGGCCCAACGGCCCGGTTGGACTGCGCGGCGTGCTCGTTGATATTGCGACACGCAAGGCGGCCGAAGAACAGCTGCGCCTGGCGCATCACGAACTCGAAGCGCGCGTCGAAGAACGCACTGAGGAACTGGCCCGCGCCAACGAACAATTGCAGATAGAGCGGGAGACGTTGGAACGCAAAAATCTGGTCTTGCAGGAATTGATCGCCCAGATCGAGGAAAGCCGCCATCATGCCGCTATGCAGATTCTGGCCAATATCGAGCGCGTGGTCCTGCCGATCATCAGCCATCTCGAGGGCCGGCTCGACGCGCGCGCCAATCGTTATGTCACGCTGCTCAAACAGACGCTTGGTGAGATCACCGCACCGTTTGCGGCGACGCTTGATTCAGCATATCGTCAACTGACGCCGGTAGAAATCGAAATCTGCAATCTGATCCGTCGCGGGTATGGCAGTAAGCAGATCGCGGAACTTCGCCACAGCTCAGTCCAGACGGTGGTGAAGCAACGCAAGATCATTCGACGGAAGCTGGGAATTGACAGCGAGAAGGTGAGTCTCGCCAACTTTTTGGCCAAGCTGGAAGCCGGGCCGACGAACAGTAACTGATTTAGTCCGTCGTAACTCGTTATCTTTCATTGTCCTGAAAAGTCTGCTTAGGTTCGTGAAATAGGGGTATAGTTCATACCCTTAAGACCCCCCTTCATACCCCCTTGTCCGGTTACAATGATAAGTTACACTGCCGATAGACTTCGAGCACACACGAGCACACGAGCACACTCAAGGCCACGGGGGTGGGAATACAAATTTGCCGGCATCCGTCCACTAAGGCTGCTATTCCCACTCTCTTCCCTTGATTTAGATCTATAGCCCCAATTCCCACGAGATGGCAAACCTGTTGGTGTCATACACCGACAGTTGCCATGTGGCGAGAAACTGAAGATTGAACGGTCCCAGGAAGGGGGCCAGTCGCGCCAGGCCAAAGCCGATTTCGCTGTACGCTGTGCGCGCCGTTCGGACGTTCTCGTCACCCGGAAAATATTCGTGGCGATTGAAGTCACCCCAGAGCAAACCGAAATCAGTCCAGAAGACGCCGCCGTGAATACTCAGCTCGAACGGTAGTCGCTTGATCAACGGCAGGCCGCTCCACCGAAACAGGCGGGTTCCGAAATCGTGTTCCATCGCCATCGAGAGCGCCGTGCTTCCGCCGAAATTGCGGCCGTCGAGCGTCTGGAAACCGTCTCTCTGATAGTTGCTCATCGGGCTGAACGTGATGCCGAAATACCGCTGCGGCGGCAGGAAACGAGTGCCTACGCCGGCGTTCGCCAGAAACGAGGTCTGACCGAGTCCGAGCGTGTTCTGACGGCGATACAAGCGAGCACTGAACCGGGTGTAGCTGAAATCGCTGTCGAGCAGATCCGGTGACGACCGCTCCACGCCAACGCTGAATTGCGTGTACACGAACGCATTGGCATAGACGTCGCGTCCCTTCAGGCGGAACATCGGTCGCGTGTCGTACCGAAACTCCGCCGACACGGCACGCAAACTGCCGTCGGCGATTGGCGGGTTGTCCCGGATCGGGTAGGTCGGATCGAACAGGGTGTAGTCGGTTTTTCGTTCCAACGATGTCTGGCGATAATGATGATAGCCCAGCACCAGTCGGGTGTGGTTGACCAGTTTTCCCGACACCTGAAAGTGATAGCCGCGCTCGTTGTAGTAATCAAACGGATCGGACCCGTCGATCAGCGCGGGTAGCGTCATGCTTTCGTTTCCGCTGTAATAGAGCGCGGGTCGGTGCACGACGCGCTGGTGATACGTCATCTGTATCTGCACCGCTTGCGGCTTCCACAGCAGGTACGACAGACTACCCTCATATTGCCCCCGGTCCGTTTCAAAGGCATATCCGCCGCGCAGGCCGATACTGAGTCTCGGATTCGGTCGTAGTGTCCCGCCCAGCCCGACGTAGGTTCCTTCAACCCGATTGAAGTGGAAGAACTGATCCTGTGTCGAGGCGATCAAAGGAATCGCGAAAAGGAGGCGAATGAGCTGCTTGGCCAGCGGCTTCGGCCGGCTTTCAATTGAATCAATGCGCGTATACCCCTGCTTCTCATTATCCGTCAGGGGAATCGTCTGTCCCACCGCCCACGCAGTGGTATCAATGCGATCGGCCTGCGGTGCGACCTCCGCCGCTACCTCACCAAAGGTCCCCTTCGGTGTTCCTTCTTCAAACCGGTAGCTGTTGAGCGAAGCTACATGGGCGAACGTCATTTCGCGGGGGACGCCGGGTATCGGGAAGGGCAGGTCGACTTCACCGGAGAAGTGGATTTCGACCGGCATCCAGTACTTTTCGTGGAACAGCGCGAAGCGCTGAGCATAGCGCAGATTCGAAGCCATCGGCGGATGGAACGCCGCGTTGAAGCCGAAGTCCACACCGACGACGTCGAACGTAGAATCGACAATCTGAATCCGTCCCACGAAGAGCGGGTTGACGTCGGATCGCGGCTCCACGTCCAGGACAAAGACGCGTGCGCTGTCTATGAACAGGGTATCCAGCAAATAGTAACGATAGTGATCGAGTGCGTCGTGCGCGGTGGGGGAAACCACCTGCTCGTCGCCCAGGTCAATGCGATCCTTGTTGAAATTCAGGATATCGCCGACGGCCACGAGATTGGCGTCGGGTGGGAGATTTTTTGTCTGCCGGCGAAGCGTAATGGTTTCCTTGTAATGGTCCGGTCTCTCCCAGAAACTGGAGACCTGTGACTCCGTGATCAGGATGATACTGGCCGAGTCGGGTTTCTTTTTATCCCGCACCACCAGTTTCGTATAGGCGTCGAAGCGGTAATCGTGCAGCCGATTCAGGATCTCCTGCTTGCGCTTGATGGCCTCGAGAATGATCGCCTCGCCCGGATCGTTATTCCCTGCGGTCACACGGATCGTGTTGAGTACGACCATGGTGGGGCGGAGGGAAATGTCCTGAACGACATTGGTATCGGGCGCGATGAGCGTGAGTTGGTCGGAGTAATAGGCCACATGGCTGAACTTGAGCTGACACGAATCTCCCGGCGCCGTCACCAGGCGGAATTGCCCGCGGTCATTGGCGGTAGCGGTGCGTCCCGTGTTCAGCAGGTGAACGGTCGCAAACGGTACCGGCTCGTGCGTTTCGATGTCGTACACCGTTCCGCTGATCGTCACGCGTGGAGGCAGGGTGACAGGGGTCTGGGCCGACGCAATTGTTATGCATGAAATCAGGATGAAAAATATCGCAAGAAGTGTCCGACGGCTCGATAATGTCAGTGCGCTCATGGGCTATTCCTTCAATTGTTTTAGTAAACACCTGTGTACGTAACGAGTCCGATGGTTGTTCGGATATTTCTGCGCACACCTGCTTCCGGAATATATATCCACATGCTCGCGCGGTCGAGATCTGTGTTGGAAAAAATGAGTGAGTCAACCGGAGTTGGGCGGAAGGCGCAACCGGCTAGTTTCCTGCTGCCGGCGTGGTGGTATCAGGCCAGATCGTCACAAACTTCGCGCCGCCGATTTCGGCCGGTTCGACCGTCACCGATCCGCCGTGAAGTTGCATGATGCGGTGCACGATAGCCAGTCCCAGCCCGACGCCGCCCGATTCTTTGCTGCGGCTGTCGTCGACCCTGACGAACGGCTGGAAGATTCGCTCACGCTCGGCATCGGGGATTCCGGAGCCGTCGTCGGAGACGGCGATGCACAGGGCCCCGTCGCAACGCTCGCAATGCACCACCACGCGGCTGTGGGCATAGCGCAATGCATTGAGCAGCAAATTCTGAATCGCGCTCCGGCATTTGATGGGATCGGCCAGAAGTACATAGGGTCGCTCACCGGTCGTTTTGACTTCCACGGCAATGCCCGAGTGAAACTGCCGGAGCCGCTCGATAACCTCGTCGATGAGCTGCGCAGCGTCGATGCGCTCAATATGCAACTGGGCCTGCGTTGAGTTGAGCCTGTTGTAGTCAATCAATTCCGAGACCATCGAGTCGATCTCTTCAATTTCATCGTCAATTTCCAGCATGTGCCGGTTCGACTCGGGCTGCGTGTTGGAATTCCGCAGGAGGTCCAGGCTGAAGCGAAGTCGGGCGATCGGCGTACGCAATTCATGGGACACAGCCTGAAGCAGTTGGCGTTCCCGTTCGATCATCTGCTGAATGCCGTCGGCCATGACATTGAATTGCTTCGCCACGTCGCCGACCGCACTTCCAGAAGACACGCCGGCACGAGCCGCCAAATCTCCCTCCCCGAATCGGGTCGCGGCCGTCTCCAGCCGGCGCAGATTCTTCATCAACGGCGCTACCATGATGAAGCCGGCCACGCTCGTGATCAGGAGCATGATAGTCACCAGGACGGCGAGTGCGGCGACGGCCGGCCGGCGAAAACGGTCATTCGGATGTACGATCAGCAACTTATTGCTCTTCTCCAGTTTGATCATCATCGGAGGTCCGGGACGGGAATGCGAGCCCGGTCCATTGGGATCCGCGCGGTCAAACTCGCGATCCGGCACCATGGGGCGATCGGCATCCTCGATGGCCAGCGGATAGCCGAGGAGCAGGGAGAGGGAATCGATTTGTTGAGACAGTTGATCGGCCGGGATGCCGTCGAGCCGATTTTTTAGCATCTCGAGCGTGGCCTGAGACACTTGCGGCGCCGCTTTACGGTTTTCGGGCGATTCAAATACGCGGAGCACTACGCCCGGAAGAAAGAAGGAAATGCCGAGAACGACAAAAACGCCGAAGGATATCCGAAAATAAAGTCGTTTCATTGTTCGAGAATCCACTGGTAGCCGATGCCGCGCACGGACAAAATCAATTCAGGGTTACGGCCGTGGTCGCCCAGTTTTTTGCGAAGTCGGGAAATCGCCAGGTCAATCGATCGATCCAATCCGTCCCATTCATGTCCGCGAAGGGCGTGGCTGATCTGGTCGCGGGTGACCACCTCACCGGCGTGGCGGGCCAAAAACCAAAGCAGTTCGAATTCGGTGGTCGTGACTTCGATCGGCCGTGTGCTGATCTGCACTGCCCGTCGAGCCGCGTCGATTTCCACCGGTCCGAGTGTGATATGCTGGCAGGTTGTGTCGAAACGACGCGAGCGGCGCAATAACGTACGTATGCGGGCGAGCAGGAGCTGCGGTCGCACCGGTTTTGCCAGGTAGTCATCAGCCCCAACTTCGAGCCCGATGAGTTCATCGGCTTCATCGCCTCGAGCGGTCAGCATCAGAATGGGGTGCTGATACTGACTGCGAACCGCCTTGCAGACTGACAGGCCGTCGAGGCCCGGGAGCATAAGGTCAAGGATGACCAGGTCGGGAATTTCGTGAAGAATTCGATCGATAGCCAGATCTCCCCGCGTTTCGCTCGTGACCAGAAAACTGTGCGACTCGAGAAATTCAGTGATAAGGCGTGCCAGCTTTGTATCGTCTTCGATCAGGAGTATGCGGTCATTTGCAACCGTCATCGTTACATCCTTTCGCCCTTGAGGACAATCTCCCCTTCTTTCCACAAAGAAGCAACTTTGTTTCTACTAGTGACAACCGAGCGGTGGAAAAGATTGTAACAGTTTGTAATTAATTCACCTGACCAGTGACTCCTCCTGTTTCCCCGTCATCCGGGCCAAATCTTGAGAGCCGGCCGGGGAGTGAAGGCTCCGGCCGGCTGACGCTCTCACCCGAGCAGGTTGAGAGTTGACTGAGAACCCGCGCAATTGGCGTCCAGATACTGCTGGATTGCGTTCTGGAGCGTCCAGCTTTCGGAGGAATCGTCCTTCTGGAGCGATTCCAGGAGAGTCGCCAGCGACTCACTGGAAAGGCTCTGAATGGCGGCCGGGCCGGCCGGCATGTCTCCTGTTGGGGGAGCCGGCGGCTCAAACGCATCCGCTTCGGCTTGGGTAATCACGCCGTCACCATCGGTATCAATCGCCGAGAAGATCTCGTCAGATTGATCCGGTCTGCCGGTGGCCTCGGCCATTTGCTTCCCGAAGGCACTGAATTCGGCCTTGTCCACCGTACCGTCACCGTTGGTGTCCATTTGCGTGAACATTTCCTGTCGGTGCTGTTTCATTTCGGCTTCGGTGGGACGACTAAATTCCGCGAACGTCCTGTTCACTCCGCCGTTGATGCTGCTTACCATCTCGTCACCTCCTTTCATCAGAGGTTGAGGTTTTTCTGATTGCATCCTGCATTCGTCACACCGAGGTGACTTTGTGGAGGGTGCGCCTTGCTTAATTCGTCGACGCCCGCCGCGCGGAATTAAGTCGATTGACCGGGGTAATGTGTAACAAATGGTATCGCCCGAAGCTGCCGGTCAACCGTTTCGGGCTATAATGACTACGAGCGACGCACCTGATGTGCGTCTGCACGATTCGGCGGTAATTGACCTCGGAGGCGTAAATGTCGAGCACGCGAATTTCCTCGATTGTCACCACCACAATGCTTCTCATATTCACCTCAATCGCCTGGTACCAGCCAGGCTGTGCGGAAGAGCCATTTCCGATTGCCTTGACAAATGCGATTACGGTCGACGGTCGGATGCTGGATTGGCCCGGCACAAGTACGACGCTGCTCACGGAACAGAAGGTAGTGGTGGGGCTCGGTCGGGATTCGGCCAACCTGTTTGTGCTCGTTCGCTTCACCAACAAAGATTACGCCCGCGCCATTCGCATGGGCGGGCTCACCGTCTGGCTCGATCCGAGAGGAAAGAAAAACAAGGATTTCAGGGCCACGTTTACCGGTGGACCTGCCGACATGATCGAAGATTCTGCCTCGATCGTCAGAGACGAATCTCGGGAGCGGGAAGAAAGCAATGTCGATGGATCGCCGTTTGGTCAGACCCGACCACCGGGAAGAATGGAAAACCGCCTTTCGATCTATCACAAAGATGTGACAGACGAGACCGTAGTAAGACTGGACGGCTCCGAGGGACCGTCAGCCGCGTGTGGCATTGACAAGGGATTCTACGTCTACGAATTCCGCATTCCGTTTCAGGGAGTTCAGGAGCATGCCTACGGTTTGAAAATCGACCCGAGCCGTCCGTTGGGGGTCGGTCTGGTATGGGGCGACTTGGGTGGTGCCCCGAGGGGAGGCGGGCGGCGACCCGGAGGAGAAGGGGGAGACCCGCGCGGTGGCGACATGGATAAAGGCGGTGGTGGCATGCCGCCTGGTAGCATGGGAGGCCCGCCGATGGGTGGCCCGGGCGGACCGGGGGGACCCGGCGGCGCAAAATCGAATGTGCCCTCGAAGCAGGAGATCTGGCTGAAAGCGAAGGTGACACACGACACCGACACCGGAAAGGCGGCTAACGGAAATTAGTGGCTGAACCGGACGGCCAGATTCAGGCTTCGTCTTCTCACCAAATCGGGCCGCTCGCCTCCCGTATGGCGGGTTGGCCCGATTCTTATTCAACACCCGGTTCCGCTTTCATACGGTGAATTTCATTCGGAACGAGTTTCGGCTCTCCTCAAAAACGAGTATACTCCCTTAATGATTTCCAGGAGGGCCCATGGGAAGTGTTCTCGTTTCACGCCAAGATGAGATCGCCACAATTACGATGGCGCGGGGGAAAGTGAATGCCGTCAATCCAGAGATGGTAACGGCGTTGGCGGCCACGTGTGCAGAATTGGCTGCGGACAATTCTGTGTCGGCGGTTGTGCTCACCGGCCAGGGGAGGTTTTTCTCATTCGGGTTTGACATTCCCGAGATGTACGATCAGCCATCAGAACAGTTTGGCAAGTTCATCCGTTCGTTCTGTTCATTGTATCGTGAACTCTTCCTCTTCCCCAAGCCGGTTGTGGCGGCGCTCAACGGCCATACGATCGCCGGCGGGTGTGTTCTCGCCCTCGCCTGCGACTACCGCATACTCGTGAGCGAGGGTGCGAAGCTGTCGCTCAATGAAGTTACGTTCGGCTCGACACTGTTCGCCGGCGCCGTGGAAATGCTTCGTTACGCCGTCGGCAATCGGATCGCGGAACGGGTGCTCTTGTCGGGGCAGATGTTCGCCGCGCATGAGTCGTTGGATATACATTTGGTCGACGAATTGACCGCTACGGTCGATCTCCAGATCACGGCGCTGAACAAAGCCGCTGAAATGGCTCGCCACGGAGGCCCCGCCTACACGAATTCCAAATACTTGATCCGGCGTCCGATGGTCGATCGCTGGATGAAACGCGAAAACGAATCCATCGGCAACTGGCTAAATATTTGGTATCTGCCCCAGACCAGGGAAAAGACCAAGGGCATACTGATTCGTTGACAGTTGGTTGGAACCCGGCTTAATTGCCCCCGTTACAATAGATCAAGGCCATGGCTATATGACAAAGACCGCTTTTTCGATTCTACTCTTATTACTGATCATTGCAGGCGTGGTTGCCAGTTCGTGCAGTAATGGCAACACCAAACAATCGGACAGAGCCGGCGGCGGCAAGGGAGGGAGTGCTATTCCCGTTGAAGTCTACATCGTGACGCCGCAGCCGCTCGAAAACAAGATATCGACCACCGGTACATTGCTGGCCAACGAGGAAGTGGAGCTGCGTCCGGAAATCGCCGGCCGAATAACGAGCGTTTCCTTTGCCGAAGGAAAGCGGGTGAAGAAGGGTGAGGTTCTTCTCCGGATCAATGACCGCGAGCTGCGTGCCCAGTTGGAGCGCAAATCGCTCGAAGAAAAACTGGCCGCCGACCAGGAACACCGCAGCAAGCGACTCCTGGACGTCGCGGCGATCAGTCAGGAAGATTACGACAAGGTGCTGAACGCCCTCAAGATGATCCAGGCCGAGCGCGAGGTGATCGAGTCGCAGCTGGCCGAGACCGTCATTGCCGCCCCCTTCGACGGCGTCGTGGGTCTGCGATCGGTGAGCGAGGGTCAATATGTCGATGCGAATACGCTGGTGGCCGCGATGCAGGATATCGACCCGATCAAAGTTGAGTTTGCCGTGCCGGAGAAGTATGCCGGTCTGCTGACTGACGGCACTAAGGTCGGAGTAATGATTGGCGATGCGATCGCCGCCCAGACGGGCGTGATTTACGCCATCGAGGCAAAAATCGATCCCAACACGCGGACCATTAAGGCCCGCGCCACGATACCAAATCCCAACGGGACTCTCATTCCCGGATCGTTCGCCAAGGTCGAAGTGACGCTGGAGCGAATTGGCGACGCGCTGGTGGTGCCCGGTGCCGCGGTCATTCCCGAGTTGAACGGTAACAAAGTATTTGTGGCCCGGAATGGAAAGGCGCAGGCGGTGCCGATCCAGACCGGCATCCGGACCGAATCCAGCATTCAGGTGACCGACGGATTACGGGCCTTCGACACTCTCATAGTCACCGGCCTTTTGCAGCTCAGTGACGGTAAGGCGATTCAAATCTCACCGGCCGCGGCTAAGTAAGGGAAATCCCCCGTGAATATTTCGTCGATTTTCATAAATCGCCCGGTCCTCTCTATCGTCCTTTCACTCCTTATCCTTCTGTTCGGTGCGATTGGCTTCATTTTTCTCGGGGTTCGCGAATACCCCAGCGTCGACCCGCCGGTGGTGACCGTATCGGTCAATTACACCGGCGCCAACGCCGACGTCATCGAATCGCAGATTACCGAACCGCTCGAAGAATCAATCAATGGCATCGCGGGGATTCGCTCCCTGACTTCCATCAGCAGTGACGGGCGGAGTAACATCACGGTCGAGTTTGAGCTGGGTGTCGATATGGAGAATGCGGCAAACGACGTGCGCGATCGCGTCTCCCGTTCCATCCGCAGTCTGCCGGCCGACGTCGATCCGCCGGTGGTCTCCAAAGCGGATGCCGACGCCAATCCGATTTTGTCGGTCACGATTCGCAGCGATCGCTTGTCGTTGCTCGAGCTGTCGGCGCTGGCCAATGACGTTTTCAAAGAGCGACTCCAGACCATTCCGGGAATTAGCGAGATTCGCATCTGGGGCGAAAAGAAATACGCCATGAAGCTGCAGATCGATCCCGGCAAGCTGGCCGCGTACGGACTTACACCACTCGACGTGCGCGATGCTTTGAATCGCGAAAATGTGGAGCTGCCGTCGGGGCGTATTGAAGGGTATGCCACCGAGCTCTCCATCCGGACATTCGGGCGTCTCACCACCGCCGAGGAATTCAACGATTTGATCATCAACGAATCTGAAGGATCAGTGGTCAAGCTCCGCGATATCGGTCAGGCGGTGCTGGCGCCGGAAAATGAGCGCACCATTCTGCGCGGCAACGGCAACGTGCCCATGGTCGGCGTGGTGGTCATTCCTCAGCCGGGCTCCAATCACATCGCCATAGCCGATCGAGTTCTACCAGCGCCTCGAACAGATCAAGCGTGATCTTCCGAAGGATCTGCAATACAGCATCGCGATGGACACCACCGCCAATATCCGTCGGGCGATTGTCGAGGTGGTCGAGACGCTGGCCATCGCGTTTCTGCTTGTCCTCCTGGTGATTTTCCTTTTCCTGCGCCACTGGCGGACGACCATCATTCCGATGGTGGCCATTCCGATTTCGCTTATCGGCGCGTTTTTCATCATGTACGTGTCGAATTTCACGATCAATATCCTGACCTTGCTGGGAATCGTGCTGTCCACCGGCATTGTCGTCGACGACGCCATTGTGGTGCTGGAGAATATCTACGCGAAGATTGAAGGGGGCATGCGTCCGATCGACGCGGGACACCGAGGCGCCAAGGAAATCTTCTTCGCCATCGTGTCCACCACGATCACGCTGGCCGCGGTCTTTCTGCCGATCATCTTTCTCCAGGGACTGACCGGGCGGCTGTTCCGTGAATTCGGCATTGTTGTAGCCGGGGCAGTCCTCATCTCAGCGTTCGTTTCGCTGACGCTGACGCCGATGATGAGCGCTCACATGCTCCACAAGAGCACGCATGAGAACAAGTTGTTCATGTGGAGCGAACGAACGTTCAATCGGATTATCGGCGCGTATCAACGGCTGGCTGGTCTTCTTCCTGCAGCGGCGCTGGCTGGCGCTGGTCGTCATGGCCGTGTCGGTCGCGATCATTCTCGGTATCGGCAAGCTGATTCCATCGGAACTGGCGCCTATGGAAGATCGGAGCCGCCTGGTCATCCAGGCCACGGCCCCGGAGGGAACATCGTATGAGGCGATGAATGACTACATGGGCAAGCTGATTGCGATGGCCGATTCCCTTCCGGAGCGGGACAACATCATGTCGGTGACGGCGTCGGGGTTCGGCTCGTCGGGCGGCGTGAATAACGGTTTTGTTCGGATCACGCTGGTTCCGCCTGATGAACGCCGGCGCACGCAGCAGGAGATTGCCAATGCGCTTACGGCGACCCTGCGGCAAGTACTCCTTTGCCCGCGCCTTTGTCACTCAGGAGCAGACCATCGGCGGCCAGCGCGGGCGCGGTCTGCCGGTGCAGTATGTCGTGCAGGCCCCCACCTTCGAACGACTCAAAGACGTTATCCCGCCGTTCATGGACGAAGCGCAGAACAGCCCGGTCTTTTCGACCGTCGACCTGGATCTTAAGTTCAATAAGCCGGAACTGACCGTGCAGATAGATCGCGACCGGGCGCGCGCGCTCGGTATCACGGTGCGCGATATCGCCGAGACGCTTCAGCTCTATTTCAGCGGACAGCGGTACGGCTATTTCATCTTCGACGGAAGCAATACTCGGTCATCGCGCAGGCCAACCGGGCCAATCGCGACGAACCGCTCGACCTGAGTTCCATCTATGTGCGCAATAATCGCGATGAACTGATTCAGCTCGACAACGTCGTGAATCTGTCATATCGGAGCAGCCCGCAGCAACTGTACCGGTACAATCGTTACGTCGCCGCGACCGTGGCGGCACAGCCCGCGCCCGGCTTCACGCTGGGACAGGGAATCGAAGAAATGGACAGGATCGCCGGGACAGTGCTCGACGAATCATTCACGACCAGTCTGGCCGGAACGTCCAAGGAGTATGCTGAGAGCTCCAATACACTGCTGTTTGCTTTTGTGCTGGCGCTTATTCTGGTGTACCTGATTTTGTCCGCCCAGTTCGAGAGTTTCCGCGACCCGCTGATCATCATGTTCACCGTGCCGCTGGCGCTGGCGGGAGCGATTCTGTCGCTCTGGATTTTTGGACAGACGATGAACATCTTCAGCCAGATTGGCATCATTGCGCTGGTGGGCATTGTCACCAAGAACGGCATTCTGATCGTCGAATTCGCCAACCAGCGGAAAGCGCAGGGTTTGGCGCTTCGTGAGGCGGTGCTCGACGCCGCGATTCAACGATTTCGCCCCATTGTCATGACCAGCCTGGCCACCGTTTTCGGCGTACTGCCGATTGCCCTGGCTCTGGGTGCGGCGGCACAAAGCCGCATTTCGATGGGTATCGTGATTATCGGTGGCCTGCTCTTTTCACTTGGCCTTACGCTGTTCGTCATTCCGGCACTGTATACCTATCTGTCGACTCAGAAAGTGGTGGTCGAATCGCCGGTCACTGAACCGGTCGTCGCCGAATCCTGAACAAGCGATTGCTCGCGACTCTGACCACCGCAAGCCCGAAACTGACCGGTGGTCGTGGTATCCATACGGAACCGGCGAACGAGCTTTATGTATAATCTGAGTCCAAACACACTTCAGATCCAAAATGATAGATGTCGGAGTAGCCGGTAATGCGTGTCTTGAAATCAGCCGTCCAATCGATGAAACTTATTATCGTCCTGGCGGCGGTCTATTCCGGAGCTACCCAGCCGCTCTATCTCGTTGTACCGAAATCCGATGCGCAGATAGAGCAGTGTCTCTCCCGGATCGAGGCTTGCGCCAATGTTTGCGCCGCCAATGGCCATGAGATTCCCACCGGCTGCGCCACAGTCCCCTGCCTGGCGGTCGCGCACACAAATTGTCCAGTCAAGTCAAAGCCGGGGCAGCCGTCGAGTCCCCGGTGCTGTTCTTTGGTCTCGACGCAGCCCGGAGTAGAAGGATCGCGTCTTTCGCTGGATGACGGTGCTCGCGGGTCGTTCGCGATCCAGCCGGCCTCACCAACTATCGATACTCCTCAAATTCTTTGCACGGTTGAAGATCGTGCGCTGTTGCCTCTCGGTTCGCTTTCGAAAAGCCCTCCGCCATCTCGCGCTCCGCCGCTGGGATAGTTACTCCGAAGAATTCACGTGCGATCGAAATATCGATCGCAGACAATCAAGTAACGCCTAACGGTAGAGGAATTGCCTTATGCGAAAGACTCTTTTGATTGCCCTTGTGGCGCTCAGCGCCATCATCTGGACTGTCTCTGTTCAGTCAGCGTCTACGGCGATGCCGGAAGACTGCACCTGCGTATCGCCCGATCAATGCGACAAGTGCCCGCATCCGTGCACCAATCCGGGCCAGTGCGAAATGAAGAACGGACAAACCGGCACGACAGCAACCGCCACGACCGCCGCGAAAACCTCCGACTGCGGCAAACCGTGTCCAGCCGGCGGCTGTGCCATGGCTGAGGCTCATAAGTAGCTTCAACACCTGAAATTGTCGAAAGAGACCGAGACGCAAAATGGGAGGTGGATTGCCACCTCCCATTTTCTGTTAGCGACCTGAGCGACGGGAGCTACTCAGGTTTGGAAGAGGTACTGCAGCTTCATGAAAATCTGCCGCGACGTATTGCGCCACTGCGGCGGATTGTGCGGATCCTCGGGATAGGTCGCCACCTGACCATAATTCATTGTGGAGCCGACGTAGAGGACCGAGAACGGACTGACCCGATAGGTGAGCAGTGGATCAACATCCCAGACTTTGCCGAAATCGTTGTACTGAGTGACCAGCCGGAACGACATCGCCTTGGTGGCCTGCATTTGAACTCGTGTTCTCATGATGTAGCCGGAATAGAATCGCTGTCCGTCGATCAAGCTGGTCATCCGGGCGTAGGAAACGTTCGGCTCAATCGTCAGCCGATCAACTGGCTTGTAGGTGCAGTAGATATTGAATTGCGTTTCGTTGCCCCGCTGCAAGGCGAACCTGGCCAGGTTGTGCCCGAAAGCTGTGCCCACGCCGAAGCCGAGCTTGCTGGTCGGCTGTGCGTCAAAGCCGGAATTGACTTCCCAGAGGCGGTCAAATTCGATTCCCTCGAAATTCTCCCGTTGCCAGGAGTAGTTCACATACGGGCTGAACTGGGCAACCTTCGTCTGCGATTCCACATGGAGATTTATGATGTCGTAGCGGCGCTGACCCGTCAGAAAATCCCATCGCCGTGAGACATACACCTGCGGACTGATTCGTACGATCGGCCCTGATTTCGGTGTGATGGCGAAGTAATGGGATATATCCACGGTCCGGTGATTGGCGACCGGATCAAAACCGTTCTGGGTGCGATAGGTCGGCTCAATCTGGTTGTAGCCGATATTGAAACCGTAGTGGGGGCCGTTGCGCAGGAATTGAGTGATGAATGCCCAGCCGGAAAAGGATTCGCCGTCCAACGCGACGGTATGCTTGCCGGCGTCAAATGTCTGTCCATCCAGAGTCGAGCCAAACGTCGGCTCCGTAGTGTGGGTTTCTATGAACTGACCCACGAGCGTGTAGAGGGGTGACAGCCGAAACATGCCGTCAACCGAAGCTACCGTTCCGGAGCCGCCGCCCTCGAAGCGGCGATCGGTGATAATGAACCCGTACTGGCTGCCTTGACCGACTTGCTGAGAAGCTCGAAGTACTGTCGAAGTGGATTTGCCCGGATTGACCAGGTAGTTGCTGGCGTCGAGCGGCATGATGTATGGGCTGTTTTCATCATAGGCGGCGAGGAAGCCGATGCGCATCCGTCCCGTCCGGCCGGTCAGCTTGGCGGCGAACTGCGGATCGTTGATAGTCCGCGTATAAAATGAATTGAACGGAGTGCGGAAGATATCGCTTCCCTCCTGGAAGAAGGGCCGTCGCTCCGGATAGAAGAGGGAGATGGTTGAATTGGCCTCAATCTGCGCCGCATCGGCCTCGATCTGGCTGAAGTCGGGGTTTACCGAGGCTTCCATGGTAATGTCGGAGGTGAGCGCATACTTCCCGCCCAGGGAGAAGTCCCCCTTTGGATCCTGGTTGTGGAAGCTGGAACGCGGATCATTCAGATTCACCAGGCCGCCGGTCTGGTGGGCCAGCATTGAGGGGAGAATCTCAATCCCCTTGCTCGGATGAGTACCGCTGAGGCCGGTCAGTTTGCCCCATTTACACGGAAAGCACTGCTCGCTTCGATTGTTGGCTGCCCAGGAGTACTGGAAGTTCGTTTCGCGAGGGCGATTGCGCCAGAAGTCGACCCGCCACTCCTGACTGTCACGATCCGGAAAGCGCAGGCTGGCAAACGGCACCGCGATTTCCACCGTGTACCCGGTGGCAGTCCGTTGAGCGGCCGACCGCCAGATCAGATCGAAGCCGTAGTCCGAATAGCCGAGATTGTTCCAGAGCATGTCGCGCTGAATACCGTACGGATTGACAAAGAGTTCGTACGCCCAGGACGGATCATCAAAGGTGTTGAGGAGCAGGACGACATTGTCATCGCCGGAGAACTGATCGCGCTGACACATGGTCGCGCGAATGCTCGAAGGGTCGTCCTTGCAGTCGAAAGCGACATACAGGTTGTCTTCGTCGTAGGTCACGAATACGTCGGTGCCCACCGATGGTCGGGTATTGTCGCCGGGCTGCCGTTCATGGAATTTGTCTACATGGGCCGCCGTCCGCCAGCCCGCGTCATCGAGCTGGCCGTCAATATTGATGTGACCGCTCGATCGGGTGATGGACAGGGTGGGATTGAATGTCGGCGTAAATGGCTCGTCAGGCGTCGCCAGAGCACCGGTGACAAGCAGTATTGCGGCCGCCCCGACGCAGCCGGCCAGTCGGTACAATAGATTCAACTGCATTAATCAGTCTCCTTCTCACACGTACTCCGTTGCCCAATTCCGAACAGGATTCACCGTAGCGCCGGGCATACCTCCGGCCGCCTGCTCAACGCAGACGAGGTGTGATCCTCCAGTGTGATTGGCGGCTAATCAATCGTTGCAGATTTGATACGGACGACCGGTTGACTTTGTTCTGCAAAAATTTTGGGGGCGAAAATATACTTTCTTTGGCCTAAACAAATTCTCCCTGAATGCGTCTAGAGTCATTTTTCCGGAGGACAACAAGATGAAATTGGCCCACGTCATTGTCTTTGCTCTCTGCCTGTGGCCCACCGGTCGGCAATCAGCAAATCATTCCTGGTGGCTGGATACGAAGTTCGGGCTGAACCTGAGGTCGATTCTTCGCAAAATGCACTCAACCTGGTAGTCCAGACTTCGGCGCGGAGGGTGATTTCAATGCTGAAGAATGGGCTTGGCAACGACCGAATCGAGAATTAAATTGGCCGATGTTTCTTGCCAAGAGTACAAGGAAAATGTCAATCAACTTCTAACCATCTTCACGAATGAGGCTTCCATGCGCAAAATTCTCATGCTCACCCTGGTCGCGGTTGTCTGGGCAGCCGCACTATCGGTGGCACAGCCGCCTGAGAAATTCACCAATCTGAAAATACTCGACAGCACGATCGCCAAACAACAGCTCATCGGCATCATGCGCAGCTTCTCCGGCGGACTCGGCGTCCACTGCGATTACTGCCACGCCCAGACCAAGGGTCCCAACGGTGAGGAACAAGACGATTTCGCCTCCGACTCGAACAGCATGAAGAAAGTCGCGCGCGAAATGATGAAAATGGTGCAGTTCATTAACGGTGAGGCACTGCCCAAAGCCGTCGGCGACACCGCCCACATGACCCGCGTCGAGTGCGTGACCTGCCATCGCGGCCAGCCCGTGCCGAAACTGATCCAGGATGTCCTGATGGAGGCGTATACCGACGGTGGAGCGGACTCCGTCCTCAGCACCTACAATACGTTGCACGAAAAATACTACGGGCGGCATACGTTTGACTTCGCCGACTATGTCCTGTCCGGTGTCGGTTCCGATATCGCCGCCAAGGACAATGCCGGGGCGCTGAAAATCCTGGAATTCAATACAAAGCAGTATCCGAATTCGGCCGGCGTCTGGTTTTCTCTTGCCCGCGTCTACGCTGACTCCGGTGACAAGGCGAAAGCCAAAGAGGCTCTGCAGACCTGCCTCAAAGTGAATCCGGAATTTCGCCCCGCAACTCAGATGCTGAAAATGCTCGACGGCGGGCAGAAGCCGTAATCTCTTTGGAGTGTCCCGACGGTAGTGTATGACCTGCAAGTCGCCGACAGTCTTGAAAGCCGGCACCGGACCGGCTATCGTCTGCCTGCACTCCAGCACGAGTAGTTCGCGGCAATGGAAGAAATTCGTCGACCTGCTTTCCGGTGAGTATCAGGTCATCGCGCCCGACCTGTACGGGTACGGCGACAGCCCGCACTGGTCGGTGGAGCAGACCCTCAGCCTGAGCGATGAACTCGAATTACTCAGGCCGGTCTTCGACGGCATCGGCGGCCCGTTTCATCTGATTGGTCATTCGTATGGTGCGGCGGTCGCTCTGGCCGCCGCCTTCACATATCCCAATCGAATCCGGAGCCTCGTGCTCTACGAACCGGTGCTCTTCAATCTCCTGCTTGAAGCTGATTCTGAGAGTCCGCCGGCCCGCGAGATTCGGGCGGTGCGCGACGACGTTCGGCTGTCGGTCGAACGAAACGATTGTCACGACGCAGGTCGCAGATTTGTCGATTACTGGTCGGGCGGGCATGCCTGGGACAAAATGGAGGACTGGCAGCGCGAGGCAGTGGCCCGGCGGATGCCAAAAGTAGTGGCCGACTTCGACGCGGTCATGGGACACACGGTCGGAATCTCGACATACCGCACCTTGGATATTCCCACTCTGCTGCTATATGGTGTCAGGTCGCCCGCCTCGACACGGGCCATCGCTCAATGTCTCTGGGAATCACTGCCCAGGATTGAGGTCCGTGGCCTGCTCGGCGCAGGGCATATGGGCCCGGTCACTCACGCCGAGCAAGTTTACGGGGTGATTGCGAAGTTTCTCAAGCTTCAGCCAAAGGGAATACTGGTTCATCAGATTCGCCGCCCGGCCGTCCCCAAAGCGGGGTAACCGTCAAACTTTCAACCGCTTATGACCGTGCTGTCGGCTGCAACAAATCACCTCTTGCCATGTTGGACTAATCGCGTATATTATCACGGAAACCAGACAAACCTATGAAAAGAGCTGCCACCATACTTATTACCGCCCTCCTGCTGATAGCCGGCGCGGTGGCTATGGCTGCTCCGTTGCAGGATGAACCGGGGTCCTGTTGTGCCGGGTGCCCCGACGCGGACGGTAGCTGTTGCACCGACTTTGTCTGCTGTCATGGCGTACAACTTGTCAGTTGGGCCGGTGTGCAATCCATTCTTCAGGCCGAGGATCCGATTGTCGGGACAACCGACTTGCTTTCGCAATTCGTCATCTTCGCCGACCTCGAACGTTCCCTCGATCGTCCTCCCAAAACCGTCTCCTGTTGAATTCCAGCGCCACGTCAAGGCGCGCCTAATCAACGTCAGAAGAATTCAAGTTGCCTCATTCCGCGAGGCTGACTTGCCAAATTGATGGCCGGTACGTCCGGTCGGGAGAATACTGTGAACAAACGAAATTACATTCCGTTGCTCTTGATGCTCATCGTCGGTGTCCTGCTGGGCATCGGCATCATCAGCCTGACCGGCGACGCCCGCAAGGCGCTCGAGCAGCCGGGCATAGACGCCGAACACGCCTCGCAGACCGTTCCGATGGATATGAACGACTGGTGCGCCGAACATCGCGTACCGGAATCGCAATGTACGCGCTGTCATCCGGAACTGGTGACGGCTTTTCAGGATCGAGACGACTGGTGCGGGGAGCACAACCTGCCGGAATCGCATTGCCGTGTCTGTAATCCGCGCCTTCGTTTCATGCAGGAACCGGAGATCGTCATCGAGGCGAAGCCGATTGTGACCAGCATCTTTCTGCATCCCAATGCCGAAGATTGCGCCACGAACAATGCTACGATTCAATTTGCCTCGGTAGAAACATCTTCCCGCGCCGGCTTGACTGTTGAAGCGGCGATTCGCGGGTCGGCTGCGACCATGATCTCCGCTCCGGCCGAAACACGTTTTGACGAAACCAAACTGGTCATCATCTCGAGCACCATTGACGCCACCGTCATGCACTGGCTCGCCGAACCGGGAGACCTTCTTGCCGAAGGACAAGCAATCGCCGAACTCCAATCGCCGGAGATGGCCACTCTGCAGGCCAATTTTCTTGAAGCACGCGCCGACGGCGTCGTGGCGGAAAACAATCGCCGTCGAGCCGACTCGCTGGTCGCACGCGGTCATATCAGTCGGGCCGAATATGAATCATTGGCAGCAGTCGCGGACGTATCCCGATCAAGAGTGCTTAATAGCGAAGGGTTGCTGCGCTCGGCCGGCATGACTCGCGAGGACATCAATCGGCTGGCCGAGACGAATGATGTATCGCCGCGCTGGATTGTGCGTTCGTCAGTCACCGGCTCTCTGTTGGAACGCCGCGCCCCTCTGGGGGAACAGCTTGAAGCCGGTGCTACCCTTGCCCTGACAGGTGATCCGAAGGCACTCTGGCTCGAAGCCCACATGCGAGAGCACGAATTGAGTGATATACATGTCGGGCAATCGGTGTCGTTTTCCAGTGACGGCACGCTCGGCAACGTGGCCGGCGAAGTGATCTGGGTCGCTCAGTATCTCGACGAGGCCACCCGCACCGGGGTCGTCCGTGCCCGCCTCGCCCAGCCATCGCGCAATCTTCGCGCCAACAATTTCGGGCGCATGACCATCGAGGTCAATCCATCCTTTACGCCGGTACTTGTGCCGAAAGATGCCGTGCAATGGGAGGGGTGCTGCAATGTCGTCTTCGTGCAGGAAGCGGCCGACCGGTTTCGCCCGCGCAAGGTCACCTTGGCACGCGGTGATAACCGGTATTATCAGGTGGTGAGCGGAGTCGAAGTCGGCGAATCGATCGTGGTCAACGGCAGCTATCTGCTGAAAACGGAACTTCGCAAGTCGAGCCTTGGCGCCGGTTGTTGCGAAGTTGATGCGAAGTAGGCGGGGGAGCATGTTAACATTCATTGTCGAATTCGCCATCCGGCGAAGGTATTTCGTATTGACGCTGGCCGGATTGCTGGTCGTTGTCGGCACGCTGGCGTTCCTGCGCCTGCCGTTTGACGCCTTTCCCGATACGACACCCGTCATGGTTCAGGTCAACGCCGAGGCGGTCGGATGGGCCCCCGAGGAAATCGAACGCCAAATCACCTACCCGATTGAGCGTGAATTGTCCGGTCTCACCGGACTTCAGGAAGTTCGGTCCATCTCGAAATTCGGGCTGAGCAACGTCACGCTCATATTCGATGATAAGATCGACGTCTATCAGGCTCGCCAGCAGGTGACGGAGCGGCTTGTCAGCGTGCAATTGCCCGACGGTCTGCCTCGACCGGAACTGGGGCCGGTTTCGACCGGACTCGGCGAAATCTTCCATTACCTGGTCATCGCCAGATCAGCCGATCCGACCGAAGCGCGAACCGTGCAGGAATGGATCATCAAACCGCAATTGCAGGCCGTGGCGGGTGTGGCCGAGATCAACACCTGGGGCGGCTTCGAAAAGCAATTTCAGATTCTCGTCGATCCAAACCGGCTTGTGCAATTCAATCTGAGTCTCCATGACGTCGCCGAATCCTTGCGCGAGAGTCTGGGAAACGTTTCCGGCGGGACCATGGTGCGCGGCGGCGAACAGACGGTGGTTCAGGGATTGGGACAGGTCACGACGCGCGATGAGATTGAGGCCCTGGTAATCGGTACTCGCGGCGGATTGCCCCTTCAGGTGAGAGATGTCGCCGAGGTGGTCGTCGGTCACGAAATCCGTCGCGGCGCCTCGACCGCCGGCGGTTTGGGCGAGGTTGTGCTGGGACTTGGTTTCATGATCACCGGGGAGAATTCGCATGACGTAGCCGCGAGGCTGGCGGCCAGACTCGAAGAGGTGAAGAAATCCCTGCCCGAGAATGTTGAGTTGCGCCCGGTTTACGTACGCACCGAATTGGTGGACAGGATCCTGCATACCGTCCGTGATAACCTGCTGTACGGTGCCGCTCTGGTAGTGGCGATTCTGTTCCTCTTCATGGGGAATTTTCGCGCCGGGCTTATCGCGGCCTCTTCCATTCCGCTGTCAATGCTCTTCGCTTTCGACGCCATGACGAGGGTAGGGATTGTCGGTAGTCTGATGAGCCTGGGGGCGATCGACTTCGGTCTGGCGGTCGACAACGCCGTCATTCAGGTGGAGAATTCCCTGAGGCACCTCTCGCACGACAAATCCGGGCGCAATCGACTGGAGATCATTCGCGATGCTATCCTGGAGGTACGCAAACCGACGTTGTTCGGTGAGTTGATCATCATCCTCGTTTATCTCCCGATCCTGACGCTTGAAGGCGTGGAAGGGAAGATGTTCCGCCCGATGGCGCTGACCGTCGTTTTCGTGCTCATCGGAGCACTGATTCTGTCGTTTACGGTCATTCCTGCTCTCGTGGCCACATTCCTAAAGAAACCTAGCTCGGACCGTGAGCCGTTTCTGGTTCGCTTGGCACAGCGCGCCTACCGGCCGGCTTTGCACTGGGCGCTCCGCAACCGGGCGGCGATAAGCATTGCTTCGATCGTACTCATGCTGATTGGCGCTGTAATGTTCTCGCGAATCGGCAAGGAGTTCATTCCCCGGCTGAATGAAGGAACCATCGTCATCAACACGGTTCGGCTGGCGGGCGTGTCACTGCCGCAATCAGTGGACTACAGCACCAGGGTGGAACAACTGCTGCTGAAGCAATTCCCGGATGAAATAGCCGACATCTGGTCGCGCACGGGGACGGCCGAGCTCTCGACCGACCCGATGGGAATCGAACTGACCGATATGTTCATCACCCTTACCCCGCGCGAGGCGTGGAAGAAAGCCCGGAGCCAGGATGAACTGGTGGCGGCTATCGATCGGGAGTTGGTCGACCTGCCCGGTATGAACAAGCTGTACATTCAGCCGATTGAGATGCGCGTGAACGAGATGATCGCCGGGATTCGCTCCGACGTGGGCATCAAAGTGTTCGGGGATGATCTTGAAATGCTTCGCGTAAAGGCCGACGAGATCGCCCAGCTTGCCTCGCAGGTCCGAGGCAGTGCCGACGTCTCAGTGGAGCAGATGACCGGCCAGCCGCAATTACGGCTGGCGGTGGATCGGGTCGAATCGGCGCGATTCGGCATTCCGGCCAACGAAGTGCTATCGTATATCCAGGCGCTGGGGGGTACGACGGTCGGTGAAGTATTTGAAGGGCAGCGACGGTTTGACCTCGTGCTGAAATTAGACAGCGCCTGGGCCTCGTCGCCCGAGGACATTGAATTGATACCGCTCCGTGGGAATGACGGAGCCATAGTCACGCTCGATCGGATCGCTCAGCCGCAGCTCACGGAAGGGTACGCTACCATTACGCGGGAGTGGGGGAAACGACGGGCCGTGGTACAGTGCAATGTCCGTGGGCGCGACGTCGGGTCGTTTGTCGACGAACTGCGCGGGCGGATCGACCGCGACGTCAAATTTGAGCCCGGTTACTACGTGCAATTCGGCGGGCAATTCCAAAACATGGAACGAGCCCAGTTGCGGCTGGCAATAGTTGTGCCACTGGCGCTGGTTCTGATTATGGGGCTACTGTACATGACCTATGGTTCATTGCGGGACGCGCTGCTCATCTTCAGCGGCGTTCCGCTTGCCGCCATCGGCGGCATGGCTGCTCTCATGGCGCGCGGGCTGCCATTTTCCATCTCCGCCGGAGTCGGCTTCATCACGCTTTCCGGGCTTGCCGTCCTCAACGGCCTGGTCCTGGTATCGCAGATCAAACGCAGTCGTTCCGACGGCCGTGACTTGGACTCGGCCATTTCCGAGGCAGCGATGGTGAGGCTTCGTCCCGTTCTCATGACGGCCCTGGTGGCGGCCATTGGATTCTGCCCGATGGCGTTCTCCGGTGGCTTCGGCGCGGAGGTTCAGAGGCCGCTGGCCACCGTAGTCGTTGGCGGCATTCTCACGTCGACCGCCCTGACGCTGATTATCCTGCCGGTCCTGTATTCGCTCTTCGGCAAGAAATCGGCAGCTGAGATTTGAGCCGGATATCATCAACGAAAAACGGATCGCACCTAGCGGCGCGATCCGTTTCTTTTCTGCGGAATCAGTCGGCCTAGAAGTCAGCCTTGACGGTGAAGAACTGACTGTCGTCGAATACGTCGGTCTGATTCCAGGAGTATTCGAAAGACAGTTTGTTCTCGCCGAACGGGAGATTCAGTCCCAGTCCGAGCGCGGCGCCGTGAATCCAGTCACCCTGCGTCGAGTAGTTGTACCCCGCCCGGACGAAATACCGGTCGTTGTACGCATACTCAAAACCGCCCTGCCAGAAATCTTCCTGGAAGTTGTTGGCCCGGAAATCTCCGGTGAGCGTGGCTGAATGCATTTCCTTTTCATAGAAATTGTAAGCGAGTCCGATACTGAAATAGCTGGGTATCTGGAATGACGCCCCTTCGGACGCCACCTGCCGTTGCCCCGCCTCTTCGTACGTGCGCTCAAACCCCGGCCCCTTGAATCTCATATCCGGGCCGTAGTTTTTCAACACGATGCCCAATGTCATACCGTGCCACCGGGGATCATACGTCACGCCGAAGTCGAACGCCATACCGTTGGCGCTCACTTCGAAAATGCGCTCGTTGATGAGCATCCCGGTCACGCCGAAGTTGACGTTGGCGGTCAACGAACGGGCGTACGTCACGCCGATCACCGTCATCGTCGGTTCGTAGATCTTCCCGGTTCCTTCCGGTTCCGCTTCGGTCGTCTGTTCCATCTTGCCGATGGAAACGACTTTGGCGGAGACACCGAGAGTGCCAAAGCCTTCGATAGTGGTGCCGACCCCGGCGAAGTTGACGTCGATGTCAGCAAGCCACGGTTGATGGCTGAACATTGCCTCGGTTCCTTCAAGAGTGGCCAAACCGGCGGGGTTCCAGTAGATCGCCTCGATGCCAAAGCTATTGGCAACTACCGAACCGCCCATGGACGTGCCGCGCGAACCGACTGGAATCAGCAGTTCCGCGCCGCCCGAGGTGCCGATCTTCAGCTCGCTGCCGGCCTGCACCGACGCTGCACCGAGGATGAGCAGCCCAAGCCAGATTACAAACGATTTATATTTCATGATCTTATCCTCTGCGCTTTCTAGTACTGCGGAAGCTGTTCCACTTCGGTGAACACAGCCATCTTGCCGATTTTCTGTCCAATTCCGGGAGCGTCGACCACCCAGATATATATACCTGACGCCACGGGGATCCCATTATCGGTCTGGACATCCCAGTACGCCCACGAATCGGTCGAGTTCTTCTCCACCTTGGAGACCAGATCACCAGTGATCGTGTAGATACTGATGGTGCACCTCTCCGGAAGATTCGAGAAGCGAATCTGCCGCGAGTTGGTGCTGTTGTCGTAGGAGGAGTAGAGGTAGTACGGGTTAGGTACGGCCCGGACATCATCCAATCTCACGCTGCCGCCGGCGTTTGTTTTCGTCCACGGCGCAGCCGTAAACGAGAACGTATCAGCGGGCAGCAGGACATGGTTGGCAAAGAGCTCGAAGCCATCGACCACTCCGCCCGGGGACCAGCCGACGTCATCGCGCCGCGTCCACGTGGCGTGATACATTATAGGAGTGACAGCACCGAGGACGTTCACCTGCAGGCCCGCATCAGGCGTCGCGCCGGTATAATCGGCGTCGAATATGAACAGCCATTCGCGAGGCCCGCCCGCGTCAACGTTGTCGCCGTTGGCAGCGGCGTTGTACGGTGGCCAGTATCTGCCGTTCACTTCACCGTCGGCAACGTTGTTTTCGAGGAAGCCAACGGCCAGCCGGCGCGGCGGGTCAGCTTCAATGTCATACACAGCCAGCGGCATACTCTGTACATAGTCCTGGTAATCGTAGCTGGCACCGGTATTGATGATAAATGGCGCGAACTCCGGCTTGGCGGCGGCGGCCTGGAAGTTACGGCCCCAGCGATAGGCATAGGATACATTCGGATCGCCGGGATCAAACACGCCGGTTGAATCAGTCACTGCCAGTCGCAGCTCAATATTGCGAAGCCTGTCCGCACCAACCGACGATAGACCGCGAGAACCAAAGAAAGACGACGGTTCGTTGGCCCAGCCAACAGTTGCGCGGAATCCTTCCATAGCGAGGCCGTCTCCGCCGATCTGCGTGAATCGACGAGCGCCGCTTGATACTGCCCATCCCTCATTGGCATCGCCCGGCTCGCCGCCCTTCAATCCCGGTGGCGGACCCAGAACCTTCATGAGGAACCCGTCGACGATTGGATACTCATCGTCACCGCTCTGATTCAGCATCGTATCAAATAATGCTGAGTCCAGAGTCATGTCCCGAAGTTCCCATACCGTAGTGGTGGTAATTGTGGTTTCGGGATGTGTTACCGAGCTGTCACGGTTGAAGTAAAGGACCGTGTCACCTCGGACTGTCGAATCTGCAATTGTTATGACAGAATCCTCGACGTCGACGATTGCCGTGTCGAATTCAGGGATGGTGTCTATTCTGATCTGGTAGTCGTGCCCGGTCAGGAGAGTGGGATCCATGACGGTTGGCACAATTGTCCCGTCGGAATTGCCGACGTGCGTGACCGGGAACACGTCAGTACCTACATAGCTCGGATCATAGTTAGCCGGTGGTCCCTGTGGCACGGCCGTTACATTCTTGCCTTTCGACGGCTGAATTCTGTCCCCGGCCGGTGCGGAAGGATTGTACGAATAGGCTTCGATCCGATAGAAGTATTCGCTCAAATTGGAAAGCGGCTCGCCGGTATTGTAGTCGGTGCGCGTGGAAAAATACCTCTTGACCCCGCGGTCGTTTCCCTTCTTCTGCACTTTCAAGAGCGGCTGCTGCGCGTCGGTGTCCGGAATGGAATCCAGAATGATCTTGTACCCGTTGACTAGGTCATACGTCTGTTGCGGGATTTCGGTGTATTCGATCGTAGAACCGACTCGTTTTCCCTGAAGAACCGTGTATCCTTCAAACGGGAAGTCGCCGTGTTCGATTTCCGAAGTGTCCGTCCAGGACAGGACGATCTCCTCGTTCTGGTTGGTCACCGTTACCACCGGATCGCCGGCGGTTTCACGACGACGAAGTTATTGTTGTAGGTCTTCTGAGCAATGTCATCCAACTCTTTCAAGGCAGTCAGAGACTGGAGGCGGTTCGGCGCCCTGCTGAGCCATGATGCCGGCCACGATTTCAGTGCTGTCACCCGGACGGAACTTGAACGGTCCAGTGGTCAACATAAAGCGACGGTCAGCAGGATTGGCGTCCAGATCACCCGCCGGTAACCGGATCGCCCGGCACGGCGAATTTCGTCCGTTGGTCGCCAGGATCACCGCTTGCCGTCCGCAGACCCCGCATATAATTGTAGGTCTGGTTGAAGTTCTGCGGATCGGTTCCGTTGATGTACTTGTTGAATGACGACATCGGCAGGTTTACGATTTCCCGGCCACTTCTGTCCCCACATGAGCGCTGTGTCAGTCTCGATGCCGGTTGAATCCATCGGCCCCTGGAAGAAGTCGTAACCGACCGCGGGTGGACGCGAACCGTATTGGCCGTCAACCGCATCTCCGTTGTAGCAGTATCCGAGCGACAGGAGTGTATCGCAACCGACCAAATCGTCGGAAGCGTCGCCCAGATCAGGATCCGCCCAGAGCGACACGAACATACTGTCCAGGGTCTTAGAGCCTTTGTTCTTGATCTTGAACTTGACGAACAAAATGTCGCCGAACGCACCTTGGCGGGCTGAAGCCGATGGTCGGTTTGCTGGATTTCGACACCGAGCGGTTCGGTCGAACCGGCTTTGTTGGTGTGTTGGCCGGATCGGCGTCGTTGTATACCGCCCAGAGCATCTGGTTACCAATCAGCGCCGGCTTTCCGGTCGATGTCGACCGGAGCTCCGAGTGTGTCCGGCCAGTCTCGGTAATCTCGGTTGGCGTTGTCACCTGTGCTGTCGGACCTGATTTTGTACACGTAGTAGAACGGATCATCCGGGCTGGCCTCACCGTCAACCATCGGGCCCGGCACATTTTCCTCGGAGTATTCGGCGACGGTGATCAATATGTCACCGGTGACCGAATCCTTTGCGCCCAGCCAGAGGCCAGATGCGTAAACCACCGAGTTGTCGTTCTTCTTGAACCGGATGTCGGCCAAAGAAGTGAAGGGATAATACAGACCGTCAGTCTTACCCAGGATTCCTCCCAGATCTGACGCGAACGAGCCGTCGTTGGTCACAAACATGAGAAGACGATTGGCATCGATCCACGTGTCGGTGTCCAAAGAGGCTGCACTCTTGGGCGCTTTGCCCCGCTGTTGGGGCGGTGCAGCCAGAGCCGCTACGGCCAAAAGCGACAGGATCACGCCTATCCATAATTTTTGTTTCATGAAATCTGTCCTCGTATCCATACGAATTCCTATTTTTCTCTCGATCAGAACGAGAACCGAACGCCGAACATGAACATCCGCGGGTTGGAGTAGTTCGTCGGGTTCTGTTCTTTCAGTTTGTATTTCTGTTCGCCGTTCAAGCCAGTATAATCCGGTCCGGCTTGATCGACTACGAACTGCTTGACCCTCGGATGTAGCCAGCCAGCCGGTGGTGTTCGGGCGACCAGTGCCTTCATAGACGTAAGTCACGTTGTCCCGATCGAGCAGGTTCTTGACCCACAGGTACGGAGTGATCTTGTAGCCTTGAAGTTGAATGATCTTCTCCGCCTTGAGATCGATATTGATCGTCCATGGGCCGTAGGCGCTGTTGCGCGCCGCCGAAGGTGTCGGCGTAACCGCCGCCAGGGTCACTTCGTTGTAGAGATTCTGCGGCGAATACGGCAGACCGCTGCCAACCTGGGAAACAATGTTGATACCGAAGTTCTCCAGCGGATACTTATCGCCGATGCGTGGTCCCTGCTGGCGGCCGAGTCGATAATCGACTACGCCGATCAGATTGTGGCGCTGGTCGTAATCGAGCGGTGCGGCCTGCTTGGGGACCTGGGAGTTGGTCCAGGCAATATTCTGCTGCGTGTTGGCGTACGAACCGGTGCCGGTGGCATACGCCAGCGTGTACTTGACATCCAATTCGATGTTGTTGGTACGCCGCATGTGGAGATTGAATTCCAGGCCCTTCGACGTGCCGTAGTCGGAGTTGCGATACAACGAATACGACCGCGGCGTCGGCCGACTGGTTATATACCTGCACGAGGCCGATCATATCCTTGTAGAAGGCGTTGACGTCGAGCGACGTGTTCTCGCCCAGTTGGTGCGAGAAACCGATTTCGTACTGGGTAATCTTTCCGGCTCGAGATTCGGATTCCCGATCGGGAAGAAGTAGCCGCCCGTCTTGCACCTTGTATGCGAAGAAGTCATATCCGACATATAGGCGAATAAGGTCCGGGCGCTGGTAGAATTTGCCGTAATTCAGGTGCAGCTGCGTCTTGTCCGACACCGGGAAGCCGATACCCAGACGCGGGCGACAAGCGCGGTGAATTTCTTCGAAGGCTCAAAGTCGCTGGCGTCGAGCACGGTCGAGAGTCGGATTGGACGCGCCCTCGCCATCCGGATCGAATGGATTGGTCAGGCTTTTGAGCCGTTTCTGCTTGTAGTCGAAATAGTCAAAGCGCAGACCGGCGTTGATAATCAAACCGCGCCATTCAACGCGATCCTGATGCATAGCCGGCCGCATTGACCGGGTGCTTGGTCTCGTTTTCGAACGACTCATTATCCGATTCGATTGCCGTATATCGTCATAGCCGTAGCGGTTGGCATCCTGAAATCCCTTGCCGCCGATGTCCTGCCGAAACCAGCGACGGGAACAGGTGCTGGTAGAACCGGAGCGTATGGCGCTGGAATTCGAAACCGGCCTTGCACCGTGTGCACGTCGGAGACTTCGCTGGTGATGTCACCCTTGAAGCCGATGTAGCGAGACTTGCGCTTGAGATAGTCATCCCAGACCGAGCCTTCGTCACCGTGGCCGTCGCCGATCGTATCCATGATCGAGAATGCTGCGGAGACGCCGTCGACCACCATGTCGATTCGCGTCGGGCGGTTGACAGGATCATCGGGGTTCCAGAACAGCGACGTCAGGTCAAGACGCGGGTTTGCCGGTCGGCCGACCATAGGCCCAGAGATCTTCTCGGAGCATACCGTCGCCGCGGAACCGCTCCGTCTTGAACCAGGAGGCGCTCAGGTTGTAAAACGTCTTCGCGTTCAGCGTATGGGTCAGCTTGCCGTTGAGGCCCATATTCTGATCGTGATACCACGGCATGTGGCCGGCGTCCAGCAGATATTCGTGCCGGTATTCGCTCCACTTGTCGTTTGAACCGTTGGTGGACAATTGCAGCTTGGCGTTCTGCGTCAGGCTGTAATCGATCTTGCCCTGCCACGACCAGCCATCGAGAGAGTTGTGCGGCAGCCCGTCGGGTGAACCCGGCAGGAAATCATGCGTCGTCGACGACGGTTGGCGGTCGCCCAGCCAGCGCCGTTCGGCGGAACCAAAGAAGGTCGCCTTCTCCAATCCCGGAATCGGTCCGCCCAGATCGGCGGAATAGTAGTTCTGATCGAAATTGCGGGACGTCACGTTGTCGGTGACGGCTTCGACGTTGCCGTGGAATACCTGCGAGCCGGAATTGGTGATCGTATTGACGATCGCCGATCCGACGTTGCCGTATTCCGCCGGGAAACCGCCCGACAAGAGTGATACTTCCTGAATGGCGTTGTTGTTGATGTTCGCGGTCGAGTTACCCGAGAGCGGATCCTGCTGTGAGAATCCATCGACGTAGTAGGCGACTTCCGACGGCCGGCCGCCGCGGACGTTTAACTCGCCGGTAGTCGTCGATTCGCGCGCGCCGCGCAGGCGGTTGGTCGGGTTTGGCGTGACTTTCACCACGCCCGTCTGTATGCCCACCACCTGTTCAAAGCCGCGCGTCGGTAACGCGAGAATCTCGTCCCGCTTCATGACGTTGATCTGCGACGTGCGGTCTTTGATGACCAGCGGGGTTTCCGCCTGGACCGTGATCGTTTTGCCGATGTCGGTGGCCTGCGAACTCAGCCCGGCGTTGGAGTAGCTGACCAGATCGGCCGACACTTCAACGTTGCTGATTTCGACATTCCCGAAACCGACCGACGAGTAGCGGATCGTGTAGGTGCCGACGGGGACGTTCTGAATGTTGTAACGCCCGTTCTCATCCGTCATGCTTCCCATGTTGGTACCGACCACCTGCACGGAGACGCCGACCAGCGGCTCCTTCGTGGATGCGTCAGTCACCACTCCAGTAATTCGGCCGACGGTAGCGGCCGAAAGCCACGCTGGCAGCAAGAGCAAGACCAGCAAGCCTGGCAGTAGCATGTTACGTTTCATTGTTTACTCCTCACCATATGTTTCCATACCAGTTGTTATCGGGGTTATCCATGACTGCTCATTCCAGACCAAGGGAAGGTAATTGGCCGGAACGGCCATGGGCGAGGGTGCACTAATACTGTGTGACTGGTATCTGTCCACACTTTAGAAATCTGTTTAAGCAATTATCTGTCAACAATAACTATATCGGTTCCTCCATTCGTTTCCCTTACTGTGGTGACGGAAAAAGTGCTCTTGGTGTGCAAATAATCCATTAAAGGCCAGATTTTGCGTGCGGCCCGTTTTGGGAGGTTCTGGAACGAAAAAACTGGCTTCCGGCAGTCAAAAATCGTTCGAGAGCCGGCGATTTTCATGGTGAGTTCGCATCCGAACCGTCAAATGCGAACGCGGACCACGGAATCCATACGCAGTAGTAGGAGAATGGGCGCTTTGACGGGAGTCAATCGGTCGGACGCCATGTGACGAGGTAACCAAGCTCAGGAATAAGCGATTTCGACAACCAGATGGGAGGCCAGTTTTGTCACGAGTGGCGAGTCGAGGTCGATGTTCAAGTCAATGTCCGCCAGTCCGCGAAAGGCGGCGGTCAGCGGCGAGAGGGTCGTGTCCCTTCTGTCGCCGGACGATGCCAGATAGTAGGCGCATGCATACCACGGATTCGCTGCGCGAATCGTCACGATCAACCCGCGAGCTTCTGTCCATCGCCGGAGCCACGACAAACCGACCAGACCGACGAAGTAACCGTCGGGTCGTTGAGTCTTCATCGGGTACCGGCGCCGGAGAAAAACACAGTCCGTGTTGTTAATCACTACAATCATTCGGCCGGAGGGAGTCAATACCCGAAGAGCTTCGCCCATAGCGGAACGTCGCTCTCTGGCTGGAAGATGTTCCAGCAATCCACAGCAGGTGATCAAATCGATGGAGTCGTCTGGTATCGGCAGCCTCGTGGCGCTTGAGAGAATGGGGCGAATCTTTGAACTCAATCCGGACGTGCGGGCGGCCTTTGTGAGTTGGCTCAGCATCTTTTCGGAAACGTCGATCGAGGTGACTGTTGCCCCTTTCGACGCCAGGAGAAGCGAAATCCGCCCGGTTCCTGCTCCCAGGTCGAGGGCTCGGATGCGGCGCAGCGAAGTGCCGAGGGTAAGCGAAACTGCTCCGCGCTCCCATCGGTCATAGGCTTTGTTGATTATGGGCGGCGCGTCGTATGTCAGCACGGCGGAGAGGGGATCGGTGGAGGAGACACGACGATTCCAAAACCGGCCGGCGCGTTTGGGTGAATATGGCGACCTCTTTGACTGTGAGCGCGTCAGTCGAGTTTTCATCGTTTTTCGCCGAATAGATTCACTTCGCGGCAGGCGCGCTCATAATCATCCGGTCGTCCCACATCGAGCCAGTATCCGCTATACGGAAATGCGCAGACTTTGGCTTTACTCTGAAGGAGATTCAGGATTAGTTCGTCAAAGCCGAATGGCGTTCCGGAAGGAATGACATTCAGCACCTTTTTGGACAAGGCATAGATGCCCATGGAAACGGCAAATTCGTACGAAGGCTTTTCCCGAAAACCGACGACATTTCCCTTCGCATCAGTCTCTATCACACCGAAGTCGACACGTTCCACCCGATGATGCGTCGCAACCGTCAACTCCGCTCCATTGGCTCGATGAGCCTCCATCAACTGGCGCACGTCCAGATCAGTGATAATGTCGCCATTGGCGACGACAAAGTGGTCCGGCAGATCCTGAATCAAGGCCAGTGGTCCAATCGTTGAGAGTGGGCGGTTCTCGGCCACGTATTCAATCTTCATCCCCCACCTGGCGCCGTCGCCCAAGGCGGCGGAAATCATACTCGAGAGATGATTCACTGCCAGATGCACTCTGGTGACGCCGCTCTGCGCCAGACGATCGAGGAGAAACTCAATGACCGGACGCCCGGCTATCGGTACCAACGGCTTGGGAATGTCGGAAGTGTAGGGATAGAGGCGCGTCCCCTTGCCGCCGGCCAGGATGACCGCTTCGAGAGGACCGATGTTTCCAGTCTTTTCCGTCACAGCCGTCCCTTACACATTTCGATACGCCGGCAGATCGGGGTCAGGCACAAGTCCGCCGGAAATGGCAGCGATAATCTCGCGGATGCCATCGGGTACTCGCCACTGGGCGGAGAAGCTCAGGAGCCGCTCGATCTTGTCAAAATTCACACGGTAATCCCGGGGATCTTCTTGTCGCGCTACGAATTCAATTTTGCCCGCACGGTCGCCAATCTGATCGGATATTAGTTCGACCAATCGCTTCTTCTGGTAATTCTCGGAAGTAACGCCGACGTTGATGGCCTGCCGCGCGACTGTCTCTGTCGACGCCTCCACCGCCAGCCGGCAGGCGCTTGCGATATCCACCACATGGCAATACGGTCGCCAGAACTGCTGACCGAATATCTGGAGCGTACGTCCCAGGAGCAATTCCCGCGTGAATTCATTGACGGTCAGGTCAAAGCGAGGGCGTCCCGACATCCCGTAAGCCGTCGCAAACCGCAAACAAACCGGCTCAAAGCCGGACTTGCTCTGCGCCATCAGGAACTGCTCGAACCCGACCTTGAGTTCGGCGTATAGCGAAATCGGACCCAGGGGGGACTGTTCGTCAACGTAGCCGTCGTGATCACTCATTTTGCCGTAGTTACTGCAGGTCGAGGCGAAGATGAAGCGTCGCACGCCCGCGTCCATCGCTGCCAGGCAGAGCAGCTCCGAGCCGGCGCGGTTGACCGTCATCGCCTCGTCCGGGAATTTGGCGCACGCGGGATCGCCGACGATAGCGGCCAGATGCACGACGGTGTCGACGTCGATCATTGCGGTCGTTACGGCAGCCTGATCGCGGATGTCACCGGTGCGAATGTCGAGGTCGGGATGATGCAGCAGCGGCAGAAGTGCTCCGCCCCCGAAGGAGAATCGGTCGAGAACACGCACGCGGTGGCCGGCGCGCAGGAGCTGTTCCGTAACAACCGATCCGATGTACCCGGCTCCGCCGGTTACGAGCACCAAGTGTAACGACGGAGTCATAAATTGACGATTCCCATAAGTCAAGGCAGCCACTGGTCGCCCCAATCAGAGCGATGCTTTTGCTTGCTCTGCTTTCTCGCGCATGGCTCCGGCCAAGCCCAGAGCAATTGCCCGCTCGAAGAAGGCCTTGGCTTCCGGTCGACCCTCCAATTTCAGGGCGAGCGCAAGCATGTACGCGGGCTCCGGTTCATACGGACAGAAGCTTGCGACTCGGTCCGCCTCGGCCCGTGCCTCCGCCGCCAGGCCGGTTTGATAGTAAACGTAGGAGAGATTGAGACTAGCCCGGTACGAGCCGGCTTCGACAAACTGCCCCTGTCGCGCCAGATCACCGGCTCGTGGCAATTCGGAGTGATCGGAAGCGAGGCAGCGCGAGTAGTAGTGCAGAACCTCCAAGTTCATCTGCAGTCGTTTCATCAAGGCATCAAACTCCTTGACTCCATCTGCCTTCCGGCCGGACAGGTAGAGCGCCCGCGCCTTCTGAGCCCCCAGATTGGCGTTATCGCCATCCAGGGCCAACCCTTGCTGGGCAAGTTCAAGTGCTTTCTGATAGTCTTGGCGATCCGAAGCCGCCTGAGCCGCCAGTGCATACGCCCAAGGGTTTTTCGGATTGGCCTCAAGAGCCCGCTGCGAGACTTGGACCGCCTGCTCAGCTAAGCCCCGATTCACCAAGAAGGTGTAGAAATCCCGGTGGCTACTTACGTTGCCGACAAACGCGGCCATGGCTTGCAGGAACGTGGCCACTCCGGCGTCGGGCTGACCGGCCCGCACTTGACAGTACGCCTTGCGCGCCAACATGCCGGGAATCGATTCGAACTGGGGATATCGTTGAAACAGCTCAAGGGCATGAAGGAAATTCGAGTTGAAGGTATACATGTCAATCAGTTGTTCCATGGCCGGTTGATATGACGGGTCCTTTTCCAGTGCCCGAGCGAAATACTGACCCGCCATCGCCGAATCATGAGCGACTCGTCCCCAATACAACTTGCCCAAGCCGGTAAGCCAGTCTGCCTGATTGCCATGACTGGACTCGAGCACCTGAGTGGCCAGCGTGAAAAGCGAGTCGACCCCGTTCCGTTTGAACATTTCTGCTTGAGCCATGCGAAAAGCGAGCCGGTCATTGCGGAATCCCCCCACCGACTGTATTCGCTTGTACACCATGTCATCTTCGCCAATTTCGTTCTCGGTGAGCACGACGACGCCGCGGATGTAATCTTTGAAATCCTCCGGCACCGTTTCGTCATTCGAGATTCTGGCAATATTCTCCATATTCATGTAAGCCGTTTGGAAATCGGCCAGGGCCCAGCGCACTCGGGCGTCATAGATCAGGGGGGAATACATCAGCTCCTTGCGTCGAGTTACCTTGTTGGTAGCGCGGTCGGCAGCAAAACGATCGCCGATAGCCCTGTAGTAGAGCATCTGGGCTGCCGGGCCGGCGAAATCGTTCTTTGCCCGCTCGGCGATGGTGCCGGCAATCTGTCCGGCCTCATAGTCATACCGAAGTCTGAGGCATCGATGGAAGTAAGCGTACAGGTCATCCTGATCAGCTCCCGAGGCCTCGCTTGCCATCCGGCTCATCAGCACCGCAGAATCGCTCAGGCCGCGGGCCTCGTAATAGTCGGCAGCCAATTCGTACCATTGGGGGGTTTTCTGCAATCCGGCAGAAGCCCGGGAGAAGGCCTGTGAGGCAGAATCAAACCGAAATTGCTGGGCATACAGGCGGGCTAGCACGAGGTCCTTCCAGGTAGCGCCTACCTTGGCGTCGTCGGCATGGGCAATCGCCGCCTGGGCGTCGGCGAAGGATCTCCCGTCCAGCTCTATGGCGGCCAGCGAGATATAGGCCATGGCCGGGTTCTCGCTTTGTCTGGCATAGACCGCCGCGTATTGAGCGGCCAGCTCCGGTTCGTCGAGTCGGCGGAATATCCGCGCCGTGGCCGCATTGGCCGGGGAGAAATCAGGTCTCAACTGGAGGAGAGCCATGTATTTTTCGAGTGCATCGTAATACTCAAATCTCCGTTCGTGGACCAACCCCTTGCCGTATAACCCTATGGGACTTGATGGATCGGCGGACGTCATTTCGCCGAAAGCCGTATCGGCCTGAGCGATCTGATAGTTCTCAAGTAGTTGGTACCCTTTGCCCAACGATGCCTTGAACTTGTCCTCGGGAGCCTTGCTGCAAGCGATGGTCAGAAGACCGAGGTAGAGACAGATTTGAAGTAAACGATGCATGTTGATCCTCAGGTGAGTTGAGATCCGATCGCCCCGGGGAGTGTCCTCGGCTGTGTGACTATCACATTTGCCGGCTGATCGCTCGGGTTCAGGTCTCGAAGCGGATAGTGTGCCAAAATTGTTTTTGGTTCGCATGACGAAGCGGAATATATTGAAAGTATGGCGATACTGGAATCCAAAAATCTGGTGAAATATTACCGGCGGCGAGCCGTGGTCAGCGATGTCTCGCTGCAGGTCAATCCGGGCGAAGTGGTCGGCTTGCTCGGTCCAAACGGAGCCGGCAAAACCACGACCTTTTACATGATCATTGGGTTTATCAGGCCCGATGCCGGGCGTGTCTATCTCGGTGAACAGGATATCAGCCGATGGCCGATGTTCCGGCGAGCGGGCGGGGGGATCGGCTACCTGGCGCAGGAAGCCTCCGTTTTTCGCAAACTGTCGGTGGAACAGAATATTATGGCCGTTCTGCAATTCAGGCACCTCTCGCGAAAGGAACGAAAGACGAGACTCGAAGATCTGCTTCGGGAACTGGATATCGCCCATCTTCGAAAGAACAAAGCTTATACGTTGTCGGGCGGCGAACGGCGCCGCGTTGAGATTACCCGGGCCCTCGTCAACGAACCCAAGTTCATGTTGCTCGATGAGCCGTTTGCCGGTATCGATCCGATCGCGGTCGAGGATATTCAGAAGAACATCAACCGGCTGGTGGAGCGTGGCCTGGGTGTCCTGATCACCGATCATAACGTTCGCGAAACACTTTCCATCTGTAATCGAGCGTACATTATGTGCGATGGGGCTATACTAAAAGCGGGGACATCCGAATATCTGGCCAATGATCCCGAATCGCGTAAAATCTATCTGGGAGAGAAGTTCAGACTCAATTGACGGATGACCCCTGGGGACTGCGTAATAATTGAACGATGTTGACCGGTCCGGTGAACCCTCTCGTGCACGCTTCCGATACCTGAGGAAGAACAGAGGATTAACCAGTCCGCGCGCCGTCGGGCCCGGCAACAGGAATCGCTAAGTATGAAATTCGGCATTAGTTTACGTCAATCTCTCAAGCAGACCCTCGCGCCGCAGCTTATTCAGTCGCTGAAGATGCTGCAGATGCCCATTTTGAAGCTCGAGCAGACGCTCCGGCACGAATTGGTCATCAATCCGTTGCTCGAAGAGGTCGACCTGACCGACGAGACTCCGGAGACCGCCCCGGAAGAAGATCTGGGGATGAACGAACAAACCCAGGAAAAAGAGAAGATAGACTGGGATGATTACCTCTCCAATGACGACGAAGGATACAAAGTTCGCGAGCAGCGGGAGTCGGACGAAGAACGATTTGAGGGCACGGCGGCGGCAGGTGAGAGCCTGTACACCCATCTGCTTGAACAGTTGTCGTTTTTGAAATTGTCCGAACAGGAGCATATGATCGGCGAGTATGTCATCGGAAATATTCGTTCCGACGGATACCTGGCCATCAGCGTAGCGGAAATGGCGGCCGAGCTGCAAATAGAAGAAGAAGCGATCACCCACACTCTGTTGCTGATTCAGAAATTCGATCCCACCGGAGTTGGGGCGCGCGACCTGCGCGAATCGCTGCTGATCCAGTTGCGCGAAAAGGGGCTGGAAAACACCCTGGCCTGGCGCATTGTCGACGAGCACATACACGACCTGGAGAAAAAGTCGCCGCTGCAGCTTTCCAAGATGCTGGGCGTCCCGTTCGAACGAGTGCAGAAGGCACTGGATGTCATTCGCGGGCTGGCCCCCACGCCGGCGCAGGGAAGGTTTGACGTGGGCGCCATGCCGGTGGTGCCGGATCTGATTATTGAGCGGTTTGGTGACGAGTTCGTCGTGTTCCACAACGATCGGCACGTTCCGCGGCTCCGTATCAACGCCGGCTACAAGGACCTGGTTAAGCGGGGGAATACGACCAGCAAAGACACCAAGGACTATGTCCGGCAAAAACTGGAACAGGCCCGTTGGCTGCTGAACGCCATCAATCAGCGCCGGTCAACCATGATCCGGGTGATGGAAGCGATCATCGAAGAACAGAAGGAATTCTTTCTGAAAGGGCCGGCGTTCTTAAAGCCGCTCATCATGGAGGACATTGCCCGCAAGGTAGACATGAATGTCGCTACTATCAGCCGCGTCTCGAGCGACAAATACGTGCAGACCCCTTTGGGCATTTACGAAATCAAATACTACTTTAATACCGGGATTGCGAAAGACGACGGCGAGGACGTGTCCAAGCGGTCGGTCAAGCAGCGGATCGAGGATATTATCCGCGCCGAAAACCCGGATAAGCCGTTGTCAGATCAGGAGATTTTCAAAATGCTCCACAAAGAGGGCATTCAACTGGCCCGACGCACGGTTACCAAATATCGCGAGGAATCAGGCATCAAACCGGCCCGTTTCCGTAAGGGTGCGGTATAAATTGTGTGGCCGGCCCGCCGGCCCCACCGTATACATAGTAAACCTGACGCTTTTGGTCATCGGATGAACCTGTGCGCAGACATCGACGTGAGGCCGTTCCGCCTCACCCGGCTGGACACTCAGCCGTCCGGTCTCCCGCCTTTCATCCACAACTATCCTGTCGCGCGCCCGAGTGTAGCATGCGCGACGGCGACCAAAGTCGGTGTGTAATCATTATATTCCGTGAACGCATGGAAAGGAGAATCAGCCATGCTGAAGAAGGTAACTGCCCGGCACTTCGATCTGACGCCAGAGATGAAAACCAGATGCGAAGCCGAATTCGATTCCCTGACCCGTTTCTTCGACAATATCGTCTCGGCTGAGTTTGTCCTCAGTACCGAACGACATCGTCGTATTGCGGAACTGGTGGTGAATGTCTATGGCAATACCATTACCGGCACCGGCGACACCGACGAGATGATCAACTCCATTGACATGGCGGTCGACCACGCCAAGACTCAACTGCGTAAGTATAAGGGCAAACTCAAAGATAAGCGGCCCGACGTTGTCACCACGACCCAGGAGAAGCTGACCCGTCCGAAGACCGATGTCGACGAAGTTGACGTGTGAGGATGCTCTGACAATTGAACGAAGAACCGGAAGTGCCCACGCTTCCGGTTTTCTTATGCCTGGACGGCAAGGTACTCTTCGAGGAGGTGATAGTTCATCTTCGCTTCATGATTGAGCGAGGCGACCATCTCGGCGGCTAGTCCGCCGCTAACGGAGAGCGGCTGGAAATCGTAGGACGAAAATTCTCTCCGGTCGTCGGGGATACTCAGCAGGCGGTGCTCCAGTTCGGTGCGCGAAAGGCGGCACTCGACCAGACAGAAGATTTGCGGCTTCTCACCCCGGAAAATCTCCCGGGCATAGGCCAGCGGCACGATTCGGTATTCGGCCGGGCGCAAAGCCAGTTCTTCGGCCGCCTCCTGTATCATAGTACGGACCGTCATGTCCCAGAGCGTCTTGTAATCCGTTGCCCATTCGACCGAACCGGCTACCGACGGACCGTAAGAGGATTCCAGCGACGCCAGTTTTTTCCCTCTCATCACGCGCAGTAGAAAGCCCTGACTTCCCTCGGTAACGCGCACAATCCCGCACGCGCCGTAACAGATGGCAATAGGGTTGGACGCCAGCGCATGGTCAGCCATGAGTGTGGGATAATAGTCGCGAAGCGTGCCGCCACAGGATTGGAAAAGCGGGTGCGGAGCGTCGAGCGCAAAGCAACTGCCGGCCTGCTGCCCGTAAGTCGCCTCCTGTACCAGAAGTGATGGCGTCAGGGAACGCCAATCGTCGGTCACCGCTCTCACGACAGTAGGGCCTTCGTACAAGCGACCCTCAGCCGCCATATGCCGGGCTATCTCCGACGCGAACTGCTCGATTCGCTCGTCGCTGAAAGCGAACTGTCCCTGCGCATAGTCAATTTTCACGATCTCCGGCCGAATCCCGTCGGAGCCGAAGAAGCGGTGGATGTCAAAATACCCGGAATCAAAATGTCGTCCACGCCCGACCAACCGATCGGCTTGGCCGTCGGCAAAATGCGTCTGGAGAAACGGCGCGAGTTTGCTGTAATCGAGATACTGCATACTAAGCCAGGAAAATCATCGCCACGCCGGCGACCGCGAGGACGGCCCCGATGATAGCGCGCGGAGACATCTTCTCTTTGTAGACGATTAGCACGGTCGGCAGGATAAGAATTGGCGTCGTGGCGTTCAGGGTTGCCGCGATGCCGGCTGAAATGTAATTGAGAGCGACCAGCGACATCCACACGCCCAGAAACGGGCCAAACACTGCACCCGCCGCGGTCAGTCCCATCGCCTTGGCGTTGGTCGATGTCTTGACCGTCTCCTTCACCTCGCGGCGAATAACCGCGTAAATCCAGATGATAGCAGTCGCCGCCAGCATTCTGACGAATGAGGCCTGCAGCGGATCAATGGCCCCGCCGGAAAAGAGCATCCCTTGCTTTGAGAGCACCAGCCCGACCGCCTGGCCGATCGACGCGCCGATGGCCAACAAGATTCCCTTCGCCAACGTACCGCTATCCGGATGATCTGATTTCAAGCCAAACTGATTACCATTGTTGTAGCGACGTTCCAGCACCACCCAGCTCACACCGGCAAGGGTGACGACGATACCGGCCAGATCGAGCCAGCCAAGTCGTTCGCCGAGGAAAATCCAGGCGATGATGGTGGCAACGATCGGCGCCGTGGACAGGACCAGAGTGGTCAGACGAGGACCGATCATCACCAGAGCCTTGAACCCACAGCCATCGCCTAATACGAGCCCGATGAGACCCGAGATTGACAGCCAGAAGATTTGTTCGGTGTTGAGCCCTTGGGGAAAGAACCAGCCGGTAGTGACCAGCGTGATGGCGCCGTAGATCAGTACGGCGAAGATGAGTCGGATCTTGTTGACACGAAACGACCCAATTCGCCGACCTGCCTCGGAGAAGAAGATCGCCGTGAATGACCAGAGCAGGGCGGTTGACAGCGCCGCCAGTTCGCCTATGTGTCCCACGTATCCGCTCCCTCAATCACCTTTCGCCGAAAGCTGCGGCATGTGTCGCTTCAAGAAGGACGGAATATAGTCGCCGATCGTCGACGGAGCAACAAGCCTCCGTGTTCGCAGAGGATTCGACGGTCTATTGTCGTCGCAGTGCATATCGACTGCTAACCTTTGCGTCTGTGCAAGTTTCCACCAGCGGCTAACCGGCGTTCTGATAGCGACATACCCAGTGCATCGTCGTACTTGCAATCAGGCACGCCATTTGACCCTCCCGAGGCGGACTTATGTGCCTGTCAAAACGTCTTCGGTTCATCATCTTCCTCAGTGCCCTTGTGCTGGTCTTTGCCCATGCCGGAGCCGTATCGGCAATGGCCATCTCAGGTATCGTCGTCGACGACACCGGCTGCCCCATTGTGGGAGCGTCAGTCCTGTTGGTGCGGGATGGTTTGGCCATTGCCGGTCGAGCCACCGATGGCAGCGGCAGGTATACATTGACGACCGGCGGTGACACAACGACTGCCGAACTTAGGATCTCTGCGGTCGGTTTTTCACCAGTGGTCATTCCGGTCGCGCCACGCGGCGACGTGACACTTGCTGAAATTCAGCTCCTGTCCGCGCCACCCGACATGGGTACGATTCGCGTGACTCCCCAGGAACAACCAACCCGGGCGCAAGTGACCACGGCCGTTGCGTTGCGTGAACACGCCCGACGGGCACTGGTGCCGTCCGATCCGATAAGTTCGCTTGACGGTCCGGCGGCGGCCCGTCAGGGTTCAAGTCACTCGGCGCAGGTGCGCGTTGACGGCACTAATCCGAAGTACTTCCTTAACTCATTGACGATCGGCACTGATCCGAGTCATTACGGCGCCTTTGCGATTATCCCGATGTCGGTCATCAGTCAGATGCGTTTTTATTCGCACGGAACCCAGGCCAACTTCGGCGCACCGTCAGCCGTTGAACTTGCGACCACGGAAGATTTCAGCAAACACCGGACGAGCGAAGTGCAGGTATCGACAATCGATGTCACGGCCCGGCAGTCGATGGGGACCGGCTCGTTTTCCCTGCTCGGCTCCGTGCGCAAGTCGGTGCTCGATGAGATCGTGACCAACATCGACGCCAGCTCTGATCGACAGACGATTCCGCCAACCAGTTTTCTCGATCTGTTCGTGTCCGCGGGTTGGAGACTGTCCAGCGTATACACTGTCACCCTTGATCAATATCATGTCCGCGACCACCTCAGATTCAATACGTCCGGAGCCACCGATGGCAACGACGGAGTGGACACCTATCAGAAGACCACCGGATCGTATGCCGGCCTGCGGGTCAAGGCGCTATATCCGGGGGTACTGCTTCGTGGTTCGTTCGGCATTCAAGGGTCAAACAAGGCATATTCGGCTCATCCCCAGACAGAGGGGTCAAATCACTTCAGTCTCGATCTGCGTGAAGAATCGTGCGACAATACGTTCAATCTCTCCGCTGAATGGACATCCTGGGGGACCAGCCTGGAACTGGGTACCCAGGGACTGATCAGGTCTCGTCGTGACATTGCGGTGGAACAGAACGGCTGGAACTTTCTGCCGCCGTTCGCCAACAGCAACAACGCCTATATCTATCAGGAAGCACTCAATGGTGCCTGGGGGCAGCACCATGGGAGTGCGGCCGAATTCCAGCAGGCGGTCTATTTGACGGCTGAGCGAAACGTCGGTCGGTTGACTATGCGCGGCGGCCTGCGGACGGAGTATTTCGCGGCCCTGCGGCAGAAGAGCGTGCTGGTTAATCGGGCATCACTCTCTTACCAACCGGACAGCCGCACCGATTTCACTCTGTTTCACGGGACTTTCGCCGAGTCGCCGGCGGACAATATCCTCGAGCCGTACCAGGTTCTGATTACCGCCGATCGCGGTAACCTGTCGGCCCTTAAGACTGATATGTGGTCGCTCGACGTCAACCACCGCGATTGGAATCTTTCGCTGTTCCATAAGCAGATCACGGACCGACCGGTCGTGACGCCGGACTACAGCCAGGTCGATTACGCCAGATTCATCGTCAGCCCGTCATTTCTGACTGTACAGTCGAGCGGCAGTGCAACGTTTACGGGCGGGTCGATCAACTGGGATAGGAAACAGTTCCCGTCGAAGGAATTTGACACGCGCCTCTGGTATGGCTACACTCTGGCCCGGAAAGTCGAAAATGGGATTTCAACTCCCTATGAACTAAATGCGCCGCACCGCTTCGGAGGATCGCTGGACTGGCATGCGACGAAGCGCTGGCTTGTCGGCGGCGAGTTGCAGATTCGTTCCGGCTACCCGTACACCCCCACTCGCGAGGCGCGGCGAGTCAGGTTCTCCGAGTACTACTCGCCCGCCTATTACGAAACGCAGTTGGCCAACGAAAACTCACTGCGCTTTCCGACCAGCGCCTTTGTGAATTTGCACGCCGGCTATAGCTATCCCGGTGGCGCCGTGTATGTTTCGATAAGCAACGTGACCAACCGCGCCAACCCGATCGTCAATTCGTCCTCCGGGTATATCTACGACGCCGGCATCCTGCCGATGGTCGGTTTCGAATTTCGTTTCTGAAAAAGAAACGGCGGGACGATCTCCCGCCGCACTATCATCATCACGTGACGTGTTCTTCCGCCATATTCACTTGACGGCGGCAATATGAGGTGAGGTCGCGACCCGCACTCCGCGTCCCGCCGCAATCTTTCGGGCTATCAACCCATCCAGCGACCACTTCCCGCCGCCGTTGATCATCACGGCCAGAGCCAGTCCGACCGCCAGGAGATGATACTCAAACCCCTCACCCGGCTGGTTGCCGTTCCAGTTCATGAAAAAGCCATTCGACCAATGGACGGTCAAGGTCGCCACCACCATCACCACACTGATGCCGAATGCGGCTATGCGCGACAACAGTCCGGTAATCAGACCGAGTGCGCCGAAGAACTCCGCCGTGATGGCGAGAAAAGCAAAGAGGGCCGGGATGCCGGCCTGGTTGGTGAAGTAGTCCATGGTGTTGGAAAATCCGTAGCCGCCGAACGCGCCGAACATTTTCTGCATGCCGTGGGGCAGAATCACCAATCCCAGAACCAGGCGCAGGATCAACTGCGCTGTATCGCTGTTGGTTGCCAACAATCGTCGAAACATACATCCTCCAGTTGTGGCCGCTGACGGCCCGGATTAGAAATCTATACTTACGTTAGTTGCAGTAACAACTATTCTAAATAAAAGTTGCATTTGCAATCATTTCGGTGTAAAATAGTCTCATGAAAGTCCTGATAGATCCGATTAAGATCGACGCCTGGCGTTGGTTGATTACCGCTAACGGTCGGTTGATCAAGAAGATAGATGCCGAAGTCACGGCGGCCGGGTTCATCCCGGTCGACTGGTACGACGTCGTTCTGGAGTTGAGCCGCGCCCCCGGACGTCGTTTGCGAATGCATGAGCTGGCTGACGCTATCGTGCTGAGCCGGAGCGGGCTGACCCGTCATCTGGACAAGCTGGAGAAGGCCGGGCTGGTACGTCGTGAGCGGTGCCCCAGCGACCGACGTGGCTGGAACGCCGTGCTCACGGATCAGGGATTCGAAACACTTCGCAAGTCCTGGCCGGCCTACGCCGCGGCCATAGAGAAATACTTCGCCTCGCAGATCACCCTTAAGGAAGCGCGCAACCTGACGGTGACACTCAAGCGGCTGGCGGAGGAATCGACGTAATTCCGCGCATGCCCAAGGCAGTCATACGGGTTTTTCGGATCTCGGCACGGTCTGTAGAAACGTACCGAATCGCTTCATCTCCTCCAATCGGCAGGACCAAACCAGCCGGTCTTCCCACACGGTCAGATCAGGACACGAATCGCACATGCTCTGCCGGCCGTCGACCATGCAATCGACCGGCTGAATGAACATGATCGTCTGTACGTGCGCCCGCTGGAAAATCCGGAGGGGGTTGCGCGCTACAGCTCCGAAATAGGCTTTGGTAATACGGCGCATGCCGCGGTCAAACGGCCATAGCAGCAGGATCGCCGCGCGCCCCTGGCGAGTTGCTGACCGCGACGCGTAGGAGAGATACTTCCCGTTGGTGAAATGATAGCTGCCCATGAGCAGTTCGATGAATTTAGGCCCCACATACCCGTATGTTCGCTTGCGAGTGCCGATCCGGGCCGACAGAAGCCATTTTAGTGCCGTTGGATCTTCGGTACCGTTCAAATAGGCCGCCGGGGCAAAGTTCGGATCATGCTCGCGCGCCAGGGCCGTGCATTCCTTCGAGCCGATGTCGATACGGCGCTTTTCCTGAGAGTGATACCAGAGCGACTGAAAATCGATCCTTCTGCCGCCCGCGAGCCATTCAAACGTGTTGTCAGGGGCAATGTTCCGGAAGCAGATGAATACCATCGTCTGCACGATATCGATATGCTCGCGCGCCCACTGAAGCATTCCGGGGAGATGGTGTTTGTTTTCATCGTAAACGGTGGCATTAAAGCCGCACGCGACGCCACCTGCTGACGCGACCATCTCGGCGTACTTCAGGCGCAATTCATTCAGTTCGATCTCGTTCTTCCCGAGCCAATGGCCCGACCGACCCTGATTGCCGTCGACGTGGAACGTGATGCCGAACAATCCCGCCGTCTTCAATTCCCGCAGCAGCTCAGGCGTGAGGGCCACGCCATTCGTATTGAGAATTGGCTTGATGCCGCGCCGCTTTATCTCGGCCACGAGCGGGATGATGTCCGGATAGATGAGCGGGTCGCCGCCCGCGATGGAGATGCAATCGGTTGTTCGCAGATTCTGAAAGATATCCAACTCGCGGAGCACGGCAGAGAGCGGTTTGTGTCCTTCGTCGCTTTCCCGGTAGCAGCCATCGCAGTGCAAATTGCACAGGCTGGTTGGTTCCAGCCAGCATATGGCATTGTCCGGAAGCGACCAGGGGAGCCGATACAGCGAACGATGGTCGATCGTAGCGGTAGACATAATTCACTCCCGAAGGGGAAGGATGCGGTTCAACTGTCTCGTAGTAACGGATGTGCTCAGAGTCGACCGGCAAGATGTGTGCCGAACGGGCGGTCGACTTCCGTATTCATAGATTCGCAAGTCGGCGATGTCAAGCGGGAAATGATGATGCGGCGATGTCGTCGACAGTCCGGCGCATGGCGCCACACAACGGACAGGGCATCTTCCCGGCTTCGGTAAGTCGCGTTACGGCAGTGCCTTCACACACTCGACCGTCGAATCCGTTGAGGAATAGGTGACCACAAAGCCACGCTTCTCGAACACCGATATCATTGCCCTGTTGTCGGTAGTCGTCTGGGCGACCACCCGCTTGAGATTCCAGCGATGGGCAATCTCGACGCAATAGTCGGTGAGTATGGTACCGACCTCCTGCTTTTGCCAGGCATCGGCGACCAATACGGCGTACTCGACCTCTTCGTGATCCGGATCGGCGATGAGTCGCCCGACGCCGATGAACTTACGTTTGCCCTCTTCGACAATCTCCGCGACGATGGCGATTTCGCGGTCGTAATCGATATAGCAGAACCGGGTCGCGACTTCATGTGATCGCCAGTGGAACGCGTAGCGGAATCGCGAATAGATGGATTCCTTGGAGCAACTGGCCAGCAGGTCGAGCCAGAGGGGTTCATCTTCCGGCTTGATCGGCCGGAGGGTGGCTGCTACACCCGTTTTGAGCTTCACCTGTTTGACGTATTTTTCGGGGTATGGGCGAAGCGCCAGATGGGAATACGGGTCCAATCCCTTGTCGGCCGGTTGGCGATCGACGATGATGCGAGCGTCGAGCGCCACAATATCACGTGGCGTTACAAGTAACGGATTGATGTCCAGCTCGACGATCTCCGGGTAATCCGCCGCCAGATATGACAGGCGCATCAGGATCTCGATCAGGCGGTTGACATCGGCTCCCGGCCGTCCGCGATACCCTTGCAGAAGGGGCCAGATTCTCAACTGCTCCAGCATCCGTCGCGCCAGCCGTTCGTTTAGCGGAGGGAACCCCAGCGCCCGGTCGCGGAGCAGTTCCGCCGCAATACCGCCCATGCCGACCATCATGACCGTCCCAAAGGTGGCGTCGCGTTTAATGCCGAGAATCAGTTCGATTCCATCGCGCGCCGACACCATCGGCTGAATCGTCACCCCCGTAATCTGTGCCTGCGGCGCGCGTTCGCGCACCGTCTGCATCATCCGGTCAAATGCCCCCCGCAGCATGGTGTCATTTTCAAGTCCGAGAATCACGCCTCCGACGTCGGTTTTGTGCGTGATTTCCGGGGAATGGATTTTCATGACCACCGGGTAACCGATGTCATTGGCGACGCGTACGGCGTCGTCGGACGTGGTTGCCGCGAACGGTCGGGTGACCGGGATGCCGTAATTCTCGATCAACTCTTTCGACACATCTTCCGCAAGCAGGCCGTCTTCGGAGAAATAGCGAAGCACGAGCATTTTGCGCAGGGATTCACGATCAAGTTCGAATTCAACCGGAATGTCTTTCGGTGTCTCATAGAGAGTGAGAAGATTGCGGCCGTAATTCACGAGCGTCATGAAGGCACGCACGGCCTGCTCCGGCGTCTGGTAGGTGGCCACCCCGTTCTCGATCAGCACCTGCACGCCTTCCTTCATTGCCACCCCTCCCAGCCAAGCGGCCAGGACCGGCTTGGCCGTCTCCTTGACGAGCTTGCCGACGACCTTGGCGGCCGCCGGTACATTGGTCATCGCCTGCGGTGTCAATATGACCAGGAGGGCGTCGACCGCAGGGTCGGCCAGCACCAGTTGGGCCGCCTTCTCAAGGCGTTTCGACGTTGCATCCCCCAGGACGTCGACCGGATTGCTGTGCGACCAGGCGGAGGGGAGAGCTTCGTTGAGCTGCGCCATCGTGGTCTCGGATAATTTGGCCAGGGTGCCGTTGGCAGCTATGAGGGCGTCGGTGGCGATAACACCCGGCCCGCCGGCATTGGTGACAATGCCAAGATTCGGCCCCTGCGGAATCTTGTTGCGTCCGATCAGCTCCACACAATCAAAGATGTCGCCGATATCGTTGACCCGCGCCAGACCAATCCGCTGGAATACCGCGTCATAGACGGCGTCCTCGGCCGCCAGCGCTCCGGTATGTGAAGCCGCCGCCTGTGCCGATTCGGGAAACCGTCCGGCCTTGAACGCCAGGATCGGTTTCACTCGAGCACAGGCCCGTGCGGCGGTCATAAAACGGCGGGCGCGCGTAATGGACTCGATATAGAGGATCATCGAGCGGGTGTTATCGTCGACACTGAAATAGTCGATCAGATCACCGAAATCGACATCGAGCGCGTTACCAATGGACACAAAATTGGAGAAACCGATTTGCCCCTCAATGGCCCAGTCGAGCACCGACGTGCACAAGGCGCCGGACTGTGAAATAAATGCCACTTGCCCGGCCTTGGGCATGGCGCCGGCAAAACTGATATTCAGGTTTTTGCCTGGCACGATGATCCCCAGACAGTTCGGCCCGATAATCCGCATGCCGGAAAAACTGCGACGATAGCTCTCCACCTGCTGCTCGAGCGCGCGACCCTCGGCTCCGGTTTCTCGGAAACCGGCGGAAAGGATAATGACTGCGCGAATGCCCGCGTCACCGCATTGGCGAACCAGATCGGGCACCTTGTCAGCGCCTGTGCATATAACCGCAAGGTCGGGTTGTTTGGGCAGAACTCCCACACTGGCGTAGCACGGAATGCCCATTACCGCTTCACTGTCCGGGTTGACCGGGTAGACCACACCCCGGTACCCGCCGGATACGAGGTTGGAAAGCACCTTGCCGCCCACCGAATTGGGGTTGACGGTAACGCCGATCAGGGCGATGCGGTGAGGGTCAAAAAAGCGGTCAAGTCTATGCATAGTCGGCCTTATCTAAAATATTGACAGCGGTAAAGGTAAATGATTTGCCGACCAAAGGGGCGACTTTTTGCGGGCCGCGTAAACCGGCGACAGACAGCAGGATAGCCATGCCTGAACGGGCGCCCTCAATACCCATTAATACGTGATTGACATTTATTGTCGCGAGCACATTTTTCGTGATGAAATTGAAATTCAAACGACGGGAAGGAAGAATCAAGCAATGACCGATCGCGAATTTGTCCGTTACACGGTGGCCACTCTTGCGTATCGGGCGGCTAAGGCGATGCGCGGTGTCCCGGAGTCGTTTGCCTCGTTTCGGGCGGCCGGAATTGCCAACCCGCCGTTGAAGATTGTAGCCCACCTGGGTGACCTATTCGACTGGGGAGTGACCATGCTTGAGGGGGAATGGAAGTGGCACACCAGCGAGCCGACAAGCTGGGAAGCCGAGCGCGACCGCTTTTTCGCTTCCCTGAAACAGTTTGATGATTATCTCGCCTCCGATAGGCCGATTCGCGGCGATCTGGCTAAATGCTTCGCCGGGCCGATTGCTGATGCGCTCACGCACACCGGTCAGCTGGCCATGCTTCGCCGACTCCACGGCTCGCCCATGAAGGGGGAGAGTTACGCCCGTGCTCAGATTGCTATCGGGCGAGTTGGGTTTGAGCAGACTCCAGCCAAGCCGGAAAACGAGTTCGACTGACGGGGAGGTGCCTCCCCGTCAGTAAGCGAATAATCAATGAGAGGACGATGCAACCGGCCCCAGTGAGAGCACTGTTTTCCCGTAGACTTCATTCAGGACCTGTGCGATGGCCGCGTACATGGCCGACAACCCGCAAATAATCCCTTCATATCCGGCGATTACGGTGATGGCAGCATTTCCGGTGATATCGCCCAGCGCCAGCAGCCAGAAGAGGACAGTCAGCGAGGCAAACACGAACTGCAGCGCGCGATTCAATCTCAACGTGCCAATGAACATGCAACCGGTGAACAGGCCCCACATAAATAGATAGGCGGCCATCGCGGGCTTGGAGGCCGCATCCCCCCACCCCATTTTCGGCATCACTAAAAGTGCTACCAACGTCAGCCAAAAGAGACCGTACGACGTGAAGGCGACGGTGCCAAAGGTATTCTTTTTCTTCCACTCCATTGCCCCGGCGATGACCTGTGCCACTCCGCCGTAGAATATCCCCATGGCGAGAATCATGGTGTTCAGTTCATAAAAACCGGCATTGTGGAAATTGAGCAGGACTGTGGTCATGCCAAATCCAAGCAGCCCCAATGGTGCCGGATTGGCGGTGGTGTCGGCAATCTGCGTAATCGATGCCAATGTCTTTTCAGCCACGATAGATACTCCCAATCGAAAACGGTCATGTAGACCCAATTATCTGCGTTGGGCGTATCATAGAACACGAGCGTTCCGACGGCAAGGGAAAAGGAAAAACCAGACTATGGCGTGGTTCTTTACAGCGTGACGGACACTCCTCTGGCCTGAAGTGCCGGCACGTGCGTATAGCGTGACAGATCCGACAAGGGATTGCCGGTGAGGTAGAGTATATCGCCGTCTCCCAAGCCACTGTTTGCCACGAGCGGAGCGATATCAACTACCAGATTGTAATTGAGCACCAGCTTCTCAAGATTGACCAGATTCTGAAGCGGGGTGAGGTCGACCACCTGACAGTATTGTAACTGTAGATCCTTGAGCGCTGTCAGATTGGCCAGCGGACTCACGTCCGTAATCGGATTCTGGGACAGGTAGAGCCACTGAAGCATGGTCAGATTCGCCAATCCGGCGACACTGGTTACCTGATTGCTGATCAGGTAGAGGGTGCGCAATTTGGTGAGTCCCGCCAAGGCAGAGATGTCGGTAATCTGGTTGCTCCAGAGGCTGAGCATATCCAGGTCGATCAGGCCGGTCAACGGAGTGATATCGACAATCTTGTTGTGATAGAGGTTGAGCGCCGTGACTTTGGTCAGGCCGCTCAAGGCGACCACCGAAACGATTTCGTTGTCGGCAAGATCCAGGTAGGTGACATTCGTGAGACCGGCCAACGGGCTGAGATCGGCAATGTTGTTTGATGACAGTATCAGCATGGTCATGCCCGGCTTGCCCGCCAAACCGGCGACGCTGGTGATATTATTCGTGGCGAGATTGATGTCGGCCAGTTTGGTCAGATCAGTCAGCGCGCTGATATCGGTAATCTGGTTCTCGTTCAGAATGACTTGCTCCAGATTCACCAACTCAGCCAAGGGAGTAATATCAGAAATCTGATTCTTGCCCATTTGAATCTGCCGAAGGTTAGTGAGTCCGGCCAGTGGCGCAAGGTTGCCGACTTTGTTCTGATATAGCAGAATACTCTGAAGGTTAGGGCAATGCTCCAGCCCGGTCAAGTCCGCGATCGAGTCGTTGTTGGCAATGATCGACTGTACGCCCAACAGGTCCAGACGGTAGATGGAGCCCGTCGGTTTGCTGAGCGTGTGTCGGATAACTGCGCCCAGCCGAACATCCGGAAAGGTAACCTCGTAATTGTCGAAGCACGTGACCTCGACACAATTGGACAGCCAGGACCAGCGCCCGCCGCTGTTCTTGGACTTGATAGCGAAACAGTAGGTCGAATCGGTCAGCAGGCCCGTGACGATCATCGAATCAGTCGATCCAGCCGGGCTTGGTGTCGGCTCACCCGTCAACGCGGTCGCCGAATCCCAGTTCTGCCAGGTGATCTCGTGATCGGAAATCCGAATATCATACAGGGCAGCTCGACCGGAAGTGCTGTCGGCACCCGGGGCAGTCCAACGCAGACTTGCCGAGTTCACCGTCACGGCGTTAACGCGAAGATCGACGATTGACGAGGGGTAGGAGTCGTCGTCCTGATCAACGCCTCCCGAACCCGAACTGGAACACGAGAGGGTGATGGCAGCGACAGCAGTGAGTGCCAGAGCGAACACGCTCCACACTTTCGGTCCGGTGGTGACCATATGATTCTCCTTGAACGTGGATGCGACATACCAATATGAAACAGGTCGACCCGTAACGTCAATAGCTATCCCGGCCTTCGCGTGACAAATTAGACTGGGATCACGGGCCGGGCTGCCTCCTGCTCCGCGGAACGCAGGTGAGGCCTGCCGGGCAGGCAGTTTGAAGATAGGGAATTGGCCTCGAGGGGAATGAATACAATTTCGATCAGATTTACCTCGATGATCGGTCGTTCAGTGCCGATAATTCGAGCATAATCCGTGGCTTAGTTCAACGGGGGTATATTGGCGGAGAATACTGCTATCAAGCTTTGTCCGGGGTGCGGGAAATCGTTCACCCTGGACGATATATTTTACAGTCTCGAAATCGAACCGGACGGTCTGGCCATCGATCCCGAGGATTTCAACCGATGTTACCTGCATTTTACGCACCTTGAGCCGAAATGCCGCTCGTCGTTTGTCATCCCGAGCAGTGACATCGAGGCCCATCTGCCGGAGTCTGAGAGGCCGCCATCCCACCATCGCCAGCCCGAATGCTCCGGCTACTGCGCCCGGATCGATGAACTCCGCCAGTGCAAGGTAAACTGCCGCCTGCAGGAATTTCGAGCGCTGGTACTCGACCTGATCGAACGACGCAAGGCCACAGCGGCAAAGTAGCTGCGTCGCGGTGAGGACGCGCGCCGCAGAGCAGCTTCAGGGATTGGGGGATTGATCAAATTGCCATGTAATGTGATCGGCCGGTTGGCGAGAGTGCCAGCCGGCCGGTTCTTATATGCTGCGATGATTCGGACGAACTTCAATCACCTTTCGGCAATCTAAACTGCTCCGGGCGCGCTTTGGTCACCTCGCGCAGCCAGTCCTCGGGATATCCTTTCTCCTGCGGCTCGCCTTCATCGTCCTGAATGTATCCGTCATTGTACTTGGCGATAAAGTGTTCGCCCAGCGCTTTCCAGCGTGCGACAACCTTGTCGGCATTACTCACTGAATATTCGGTCAGATACTTGATTGCCAGCGCGGTATCAGACATCGCCAGTGTGAGCGCCGCTTTCTCGATAGCCGGTTGATCTTTCAGGAAATCGCCCTCCAGCTCGCTTTGCACCGCCTTAATCTCCGGCATCATCGACGAGTATTTCAGGTTGGCGAAATTGGCCACGAAGTTGAACACCCACCAGGCCGACTCCCACGAAAAAGTATCGAGTCGACCGACTGTATACGAATGGGGCACGGAGGTATTCCCGCAGTACATTGGGACATAGCAGGAGCTGTAAGTGTTATCCAAGCCGTACCACATGATGCCGCCGATTGCGTTGGGGAGAGCGGCGCGCGATTGCGTTACAAAAGAAAACCCGGTCTGTTGAGTCGAAATCGGCCGTTCCCAGCTGTAGGTAGCGCTATCAAGCGTCCAGGTAACCGGTCGAACGTGATCAGGCGCCCCGTACGGGCCGGCGTCGATTCCTTTGGTCATGTCGTACGGCGTGCCTTCGTAGTGGTCGCGCATCAAATTGAATACGTCGGCCACCGAAAGCTTCGTATCCGGCGTTATCCAGAGCGGATACGGCTTGGCACCGGGCACGGCCCGGTGATAGTCAGGAGAGAATTCCTGCGACGGCGCCGCCCGGCGAAAAATACTCCAGACTCGGGTTTCGGCGTAGCGCAGGTTTCTCGGTGTGGCGGGACAGTACGCGTCGCAGAAACGGAACGGCTGACCCGATTTTGGATCATAGTACCCTTTGGCGGTCGCAAACGAAATGACATCCTTTGAGTAGATGCAGTTTTTCGAGTCGCTCAATGGAAATTCACCGATGCGCGCCTTGTTGGCATGACAGGAGATTGATCCATCGGGAATTCTCACCGCCACCCAGACGGCACCGTGGCCGCCCGGACCGCGCCCAATCATTTCCATATACCAGGCCTCTGTCGGATCGGCAATGGAAAACGATTCACCGGTCGAACGGTACCCGTATTGCGCCACCAGATCGGTCATTACTTGTATAGCTTCGCGGGCGGTTTTGGCTCTCTGCAGCGCAAGATGCATCATATCCCAATACTCAAGCAGACCGGTGGTGTCCTCCAATTCTTCGCGGCCGCCAAAAGTAGTCTCGCCGATCGCGACCTGATGTTCATTAATGTAACCGACCACGTTGTAGGTGTGAGCAACCTGCTTCACATAACCCCGCACCCTGTCTCCCCAATCGGTAATGGCCAGCGAATCGCCTGTCTTGTAGTCGGCGGGCGGATCGCAGCGGAGATGGGGGTGGAATTCACCGTCGCAGGTATAGGTGATCATCACCGAACCATTTGAAGAAGCTCCTTTGGTGACCAGCAGGCTGGTGCACGGAAACGCAGCGGAAATGAGCAGGCAGACGGCGACGAACGTGCCGAGTGACAGTATCGTTGGCGGCCTCATGGGTATCTCCTCTCCCGGCAGCACTCACCGTCATGTCATCTTCTTGCGAAGGACACTTCCGCAACGGCGCAACGTGCGTTTGCCGATTCGCAAAAGGTACGATGCGTGGTCATCGGAAACAACGTTTTGTTGCAGGTCCGCCGTGACGGGGAAGTCGGTGATTGTAACGCGGCATAGGGCGAATCGACCGCGACAAGATCCCAGAAAAAACCTTGCCCTCAGGTAAACAGTTCGCTACACTTAACTATCATCGCGACCGATTTCTCAGTTGAACCGTAATTGCACGAGAGTCACACGCTCGTGTGCGGTTGACAGAGGTAGTAGGTGCAACACGCATGCAATCATATGTCAGTTCAGGTCTGTTCGGTAAGCAGGCGCAGGTATTTGCCGGTGCTGCGAATAAATGCTCGCGTACGCCCGGGCGGGACCGCGGCGCGGCGGTGTATGCGATTGAGTTTCCCTGTCGCCCGGCGGTGTAAGGACCCACTACGAGGCATTCGTCTCGCCTTCCGCGGATGTGGCTGAAGAGCGTGTGTGAACTCTCGATATAGGGAAAGGAGTGTGTCATGATGAATCTCCTCTGGTGGATTGTCATTGGTTTCTTCGCCGGTCTCATCGCCCGGGCTGTTTTGCCCGGAGCCGATCACATGGGATTTCTGGCTACAACCGCCGTTGGCATCATCGGTTCGGTTATTGGCGGCTATATCGGCGGTCGCGTCAAAACCCCCGTGCCGGGCGAGAAGTTCCACCGCACAGGACTGCTGATGTCGGTGATCGGTGCCGTGGTGTTGCTTGTTGTGATACGCCTGCTGCGGTGAGGTCCGCGGGGCAGACCGGCCGGGGAAGGGTCTGGGCTTGCCGCGCGAACAACTGATACGCGGCCCCAGTTTGTGCACGATGTAACTTGGATTGCGGGGGCGAAACGAAATCGCTTTCTGGTAGTTGATGAGAATCACGAAACGCCAGATTCAACCATGGAGGTCTTATGGATATTACTAGTTTAATTATTCAATTGGTTGCCGGTGCGGCAGGCGGCAACGCCGCAGGGTCAGTCATGAAGAAACTCAGTCTTGGGCCGATCGGCAATTCCATTGCTGGTATCATCGGCGGAGGGTTGGGCGGCCAGTTACTCGGGATGCTTGGAGCGGGTGCAGCCGGTGGAGCCGGTGGCGGCAGCTTTGAAATGAGTTCCCTCATTTCCAGTGTTGCCGGCGGTGGTGTGGGCGGAGGTGTGTTGATGGCAATTATCGGGTTGATTCGTCAGGCGATGAAAAAGACTCCCTGACGCCGATCCGCGAAATCAAACGTGCTCCAAAGCGTAGAACTCAATGAAAACCAGCAAGGAAGTTCCCTGCTGGTTTTGTGTTATTGCGGCAAACTTGTGGCGGCTATGCTCTTGGCATGCCCATCTTGAGCTGGGCTTCGTGAAGTTTCATCCGCCGCGAAATGATATCTTTCTGCTTCGACGCCAGTTTCTGGGTCTGACTCGCCTGGTCCTGCTGCAGTTTCAATAGCCGAACCTCGAGCTCTCTGAGAACTTGTTGCGCGGTGGTGAGCGTCAGGTTGTCAACGCCCGAGGCCGAGAGCGAATCATAGGCCACTCGCTTGAGCAGCAGTTCACGTTCCATCTGCAAAACACTTATGTCTATCTCGGCTTGCTCGGTTTCGACCTGGGCGGCCTCGATCTCGGCTTTGCGAAGATCCTTGAGTTTATTCAACAGATCGACGGCCTGTTCATTGGCCTTGGTCTCGATCTGCGCGGCGATTATCCCGGATTCGTTCTTGGACTTCTTGGCTTCATCCTTTCGACGATTGACGTCTTTGAGGGCCAGCTTCTTCGACTCAATAGTGCTTTCAATCTGTTTGAGTCGAAGCTCAGATTGTGACTTGCGATCCAGCGCAAGTTGTTTGGCGGCTGTAGCGTTATCGATATCGCTGCCGATCTCAGCTTGTGTGCGGGACGGGATCACCACCATGCGCGGGTCAGTCAGCATTGATTTAGTGGTTTCCTGTGCGAAACCGGCTGCGGCTGCCAGCACGGTCGCGAAGAAACAGGTCAGCACGCACAGTGACCGACAAAAATGGCTTACATTCCTCATAACAAAATCTCCTTATATCACCGGTCAGCTCGAAGAAGGCTCCTGAAGTTCATCTCTGGGCAGGCCTTCTTTTGATTTCCCGGGTACTCCGGTTAGCATGGACCATTACGGGCATGCATTGCATCTGATTATACGCCCGAATCTGGCGCCGAACAAGTTCTGTCTGGCTCCGGCCATGCGCCGAGTAGCAATCAGGATGGCGTTCCACCTGATTCGTCGCACAATACTTGACGGATTAGTGTGTGAATGAACTGAGTGAACGCATGAGCGTAAATTCGGGGCAAGGCAATGTAGATCGCAAATCGAAGCCGGGGGAAGGACTTTGTGACCGGCAAAGCGGTTGGGTTGAAGCGCCGCCGCGCGATGAACTTTACGGCAGCTTTGCCAGCCGTACCTTTGCGTCTTCAATCTCCGGGAATCCGTCCTCGGCGTCCTTCCACGTTTCCAGAAACGTCCGATATTGCTCTGCTGCTTTCGTCGCCCAGCCAGACTGTTCATATGCCAATCCGAGATAATAGTGATTCTTGACGTCCAACAGCATGAGCCAGGCTCTGGATTCGGCGAAGACGTGCATCGAAGACTCGAAGAGTTCAACTGCGCGATCCAGCCTGCCGAGACGCAGGTTGGATCGCGCCAACATGCCCTGGAGAACAAAGTGCTCCGTCGAGAGCCATCGCGGTTTAGTCTCGTCAGCCTCTTCCAATAGCGCGACCGCACGATCAAGATCTCCCGCCTCATAGTATACCAGCCCCCGGGTCAGCAGATACCGCATGCGAAGCACCGGCTCAATCGCGTCGCTGTGCCCGACCTCGCTTTCGACCTTCTTCAGAGCCTCCGATATGTGTCCATTCCTTGCCAATAGCCAAGCATGAAGGATGTGCATATGCATGCCGGAGTAATACCATATCTGCGTTCCGAAGGAAGGCATAGCCATGTCCATTTCCCGCAACGCATCCGCGTTCAGGCCCATTTCCAGATATGTGATGGCTTTGAGTTCGCGTTTATACGCTACGTGCAACCGGCGCACCTCGTGCGGCAGATCTTCTGCAATCCCACAGTCGAGATACGCCAGCGCCTTGCGCCACTTGCCTTGTCGCAGAGGAATGGTCACGTAGTAGACATGCGGGTCAATCCACGGGGATCTCGAAACCAGCGCCGGCAGTCGATCGAAAAGCTCCCTGGCCGAATCGTAATCCTGCTTCAGAACATAGAGCACGCCGGCTCGCATGAGACTGGGGGGGAGAAGCGGCGTGCGGGCAAGTGCCTCACGATAAGAAGCGAGAGCAGCTTCCAGTCGCCCGTTAAAGCCGAGCACCTCCGCGCGCGAGTCGTAGGGATTGGGTTCATCGGGAGAAAGCTGGATATACTGGTTGGCGACAATCATGGATTCTTCAAACTGACCGGCGCGATTGAGCGTGTACACGAGCTGGTTATAGGCCGGGAAATACAACGGATCCAGTTCAATGGCTTTGCGAAGATACTTGATTGCCTCCTCGAAATTGCCCAGGAAGTGATGGTGAACGCCAATCCAATGATAGGCCAGCTTTTCATCACTGTGCCGTTCGAGAAGTTCCTTGAGTACCGCCATCGAAGCCTGACGGTCCCCCTGAAGGCGCAACCGCATGGCTCTGATGTAACACCGCTCCCGATATGTAGCTCGTTCCGCCAGAGACTCCGCTTTCTCGATCAAGGCCATCCGGTTCGGCACGGGGATAGTCGCCAGGCCATAATAGGCCATGGCGAACGTCGGATCGCACGCTACCGCCTGTTCGTATTCCTCCCTGGCTCCTTCTTCATTCCATCGTGCTTGCCACTCGAAGCCCAGCAGGTAATGACGCAACGCATCAGCGGAATGGGTGGTAAGACTCGTGATTGGCACCGGCCCGCCCATCTGTCCACCGCCGCGATCGCTAAGGTCCGTTTGCAGCCTGGCCAGCACCTGATCGGCGGCGTCAAATATGGTAGCCTCGGCGGCAAGAGCAAAACGGTGCCCCTTCACCAGGAGGCCGCTGTTAATGTCGACAAGCTGTGTGGTCAAGACTAACGGCGTCTGGCTGAAGATTGATCCAAGTAACATCCAGCGAGCTTCCGCCCGGCGGGCCAGGCGCGTCGCCATCGATCGATCGATTTTTCGAGTCTCCTGTCGTCCCTCCAGCGACAGCAGGTCGTACAGGCGCTGGCCTGACACCACGCTGACGCCTCGGATATCGGATAAGCCGGTGATTAACAGATGGGCGATCATCTCGCCGACGCGACTCGCTGTATCTTCAGAGGCGAGATTATCAAAGGGCATGACCGCCAGACGATTCTCGGCCACACACGGCCCGGTACGCAACGGCCCGTCAAGGCTGGCCGGCTGACGGCAGGCAACGAGATCATCGCGAAGGTGTTCAGCACATTGGTAACGGCTCGACGCATCCTTCTGCAATAAGGCCATCACAATATCGTCCAAGCGAGTCGGAACGTCGCCGCGATGCCTGCGGATCGATCCGGGTTCTTCATTGATAAGCGCGTGAAGGCTGGAGACCTCGGAGTCTCTGCGAAATGGATTCATTCCCGTGATCATCTCGTAAATGACCACACCGAGAGAGAACAAATCACTGCGCTCGTCAATCTCTTCTCCGCGAGCCTGCTCCGGCGACATGTAACCCAGCGTTCCAACAATTCCTGCTGTGCGCGTGTCGGAATCGACGGTGGAGAGTATGGCCAGGCCAAAATCGACGAGTTTCGGATTGCCGCTCTCGTCGAGCAGGATATTGGAAGGTTTGATATCGCGATGAATGACCCCGTGGCGATGCGCCGCGCCGATGGCGTCGACCAGCCCGATCGAAATCCTCAATATTTCTTCAATATCCGGCGTAGACTCATTCAACCGCTGACGAAGCGTCCGGGGATTGAGATACTCAAAAACTATGTAGGGAATCCCCTGGTTCTCGCCCAGGTCGAGCGTCATGACAATGTTGGGATGGTGAAGCCGAGCGGCGGCCCGTGCCTCCCGCAGGAAACGTCGGCGGTAGTCCCCACTCAGGCATCGTTGAGCCGACAGGAACTTGATCGCCACTGGTCGGTCAAGAAGCTCGTCATGGGCCCGATATACCTCACCCATCCCGCCGGCGCCGATTCGCTCGATGATCCGGTAGTGCCCGATTACGCTATCGTGTGCAAGTTGAACGTATGATCGGGTGTTGTCATTTTGGTCGTCGAATGGCACGATTGACAATATCCCGGTTAGTGCGTCCGGATCCGTCCGGACACATTGCTATCGGCAAGATATGTTATGATGTCGACGTTCGCAACGCCCCAAGATGATTCGGCGGCTGACTACAGTGTGTCCCACTGTCATTTCACTCCTGTGTCAACAGCGCCTGTGCGATCTCCCGGGCTCCGGTATTGCCGCCGAGCATGGCATCGGCGCTAATAGCAGCATTCGCACCCCAGACCTGAGTTTCTGTATCATGTACCAGTGCAGCCATTTGCGCCACGCGTAGGTACGCCCAGGCCAACAATTCGTCACGTCGTGAGGGCGCCCGCACCGCCTCCAGGAAATGTGGCAGCGCTTCTTTCGGATTCCCTTCGATCATCAGCACGCGGCCGATTTCGTATTCCATGAGAAACCGCACCCCGTACTTGTCCGGCTCAGGGAAGTTTGGAATCGACTGCTCATACAACGCTTTCGCCTCGGCGAGCTTCCCGGAAAGCCGCAATTCAGTCATCCTGGTCGGCGTTACCAGAGCGAAGGCTTCCTCTTTGTAATCTTCCTCCCAATGCGGTACCTGATAATGAGGATCGAGCGTCACCGAACTAACCGGAAACGAAACCTTGATCGCGAATTCCTGAACCGAATCAGTCACCTCAATGCGGTCGATGAGCAACTGCCCGGCCCTTCCTTTCAGCTCCATCTCCAGCGAGAGGCGGTAGACAGCACCGACTTGACTGACCCTGACCCGCAGCGTATCGCCATCCTGTCGCCAGGTGAACTGCCATTCCGGAGCGCCGGTCCGGTCGAACCACTGGTCGTAGAACCAGCGAAGATCCAGCTTTGCCCCCGCCGCTGTTTCATCGAGAAACTCCTGCCAGGTGATGTAGCCGCGGGCATGCCTCGCCACAATATTCCGAAGGATATCCTTCATAGTGTCTTTGCTGAGCGTGTTCCTGAGCACGTTGTAAACGAGGAATCCCTTACTGTCATCAATCACATGAATCGACGGAGCGCTCAGGTGAGATAGTTGTTCGTCTTTTCCCGATGCTGCCACACGCAGGTAGCCGAACCCTGACTGGCTCGGGATATACCCCGGATACCCTTTCCGCCGATAGGCTTCTGCACCGACCGATCCGTCGAGCTGCTCGACTACGAGCAGCGAACCGTACTGCGCCATCGCTTCGTCGAGCATCCCGTTGCCGCGCGCCCCCGAATTTCTCACCAGGTTGCCCCACCATTGATGCGCCAATTCGTGCCCGAACAAGGCGAGATTGAATTTGTTGTCCAGCGAGTTGGTGGGCATCATAATACCACCGACCACACTGCCGCCGCCGATACCGAGTTTTTCGGATACGTATGTCGGGAATTCAATCAGCGAGAAATCCGCATACGGATACGCGCCGAATTCGCCGGACAAAAATGAGAGGATGTCCAGGCATCCCCGCAGGTACTCGTTGATATCATGGTGCTCAGCCAGAAAATATGCCGAAACTGTCGTCTTGTCTGACTGTGTGCTCGAGTGGTATTCCCCGGCAAACAGGGTGAAGACCGACGGTTCAACGATCGAGAATGTACAGATGTTGGTGTGGTTTTTGGTCCGCAGTTCGTTTTTTGCGCCGGCCATAACGGCGACATATGGGTGGGGAAGGGTAACCCTCACTGTACCCCGGCCGTCCATCAGTTGCCCCTCGCTCGCACCGATAACCTCGATCGGTTGCGGGTACCAGGCAGTCGCCACGCCGCCCCCAAAGAAGAAGGTGCTGTCGAAATAGTACTGACGGCCGACGAATTCGCCGGCATGGTACTGGAAGCGGAGAGTGAGAGTTTCTCCCTCGGGCCGGCGACTGGGGAAGTGCACGAAGTACGATGTCTGCCCGTTTTCGTGTTCCTCAACACGTATATTCGCTTTTCCCGCGATTGCTGCCGGCTTCACGATCTGTAAAGTCAGGCCATGCATCACCTTGTTCAACAGGATTTCTATCGAGTCCGTTGAATAGGGAGCCAGTTCGAACGAGACAGTTCCGTCACACGTGAGCGCTGACTTGTCCGGGGTTATCCTTACGTTCATGTCGTAAGACGCCACCGGGCCGGCCGTGGCCGCGCCGAGCTGGCAAACCCAGACAATCGCCATAAGTGCAAAATTTCGAAATGTCACCGTGATACTCATCCGAACTCCCGAGGGTAGATTGATGCACCGACTCATCTGATACGCACTACCAAATGAAATAACGTACGAATCGGCTGGTCTTTTGTTTCAGGGAACGAGGGAAGTGGCCCTCGCGAAGAGCAGAAGCATTCTGATATTCCAGAAACAAGAAAGGACCGGTCAATGACCGGTCCTTCTGCAATTAATCCTGCGGCCTTGCGGCCACGGATCTTAGATCGTCGTGATTAGTACGACCGGCGCGAGCCGCCGCCATTACGGCTGCCGCTCTCTTCGCGCGGTTTCGCCTGATTGACGTTCAGCGCGCGTCCATTGATCTCGCGACCGTTAAGGCTACCGATTGCCGCGTTGGCTTCGTGCGCTGCCGGCATTTCGACAAACGCAAACCCTTTCGGCTGGCCGCTTTCGCGGTCGGTGATGATCTTGATGGTCGATACTTCACCAAAGCCCTGAAAGGCCTGGCGCAGTTGATCTTCGGTCGTGTCGTACGACATGTTGCCTACGTAGATGTTCATTCTACACTCCTCACTTGCTGAACCTGAGATTTGCGAGCTTCACAGCGAAGCCGGTCATCTCAATTCAGCGTGTACATTGCGCAAAATTGCGCGATCAATTCGAGTTTAAGCTTTAGCGGAGAGTTGTGGATTAGAACAAGACTACGAAAAACAAAGAGCTCAAATCAATATTAACTCTCCAGTATATCGGATGGTTGAGCGAAAACCTACGTTTATATTTGAGTTTTCCGGTCTATTTTTGAGAATTCGGTGCGATCCGTAACCTGCCAAACGCCTGCGCCAAAGCCACATAGCGTGGGATTCCGACGACCGGGCACATCCGGGCACATAATGTAGTATGAAAACCACCATCTTGACTTCGGCTGATTTTTTCGGATAATTGGTTTTTGCGTTCATCGGCCAACGCGACCGGCCTCGGTGAACGGATAGGGAAGCCACAATAACGACTTGGTAGAGGCCCGCTTCAGATATCGACTATGTCCGATCTTGACCTCAGCACAATTCAAGGATTGTCTGACGACGAGGCATCGCTGCGTCTTCGGACCGACGGCTACAATGAGCTGCCTGCAAGTCGCAGGCGAAGCCTCCTTGCGATCGCACTCGGCGTCTTCCGCGAGCCGATGTTTCTTCTGCTGGTAGCGTGTGGCACGCTTTACCTGATTCTGGGTGACGTTCGCGAGGCCATCATGCTCCTCGGATTCGTGATTGTGGTCATGAGCATTACCCTGTATCAAGAACGCAAGTCCGAGCGGGCGATTGAGGCCCTGCGTGACCTGGCAAGCCCGCGCGCTCTGGTCATTCGCGGCGGAGAGCAACAACGTATCGCCGGTCGAGACGTCGTCCGGGGAGACATCGTCGTGCTTCACGAGGGGGATCGCGTGCCTGCCGACGCTTCACTGATCTCGTGCATCAACCTTTCCGCTGATGAGTCCTTGTTGACCGGCGAATCCGTAGCGGTGCGAAAAACGGTCTGGGATGGTCAGAGCAGTTCGCTGCCGCCCGGCGGAGACGACCTTCCGTTTGTCTATTCCGGTACGATGGTGGTCCAGGGTCAGGGTGTGGCGGAGGTCCATGCCATCGGACTCGGGACGGAAATCGGTAAGATCGGCAAAGCACTCGCATCGGTGGAGACGCGCAGCACGCCCCTGCAAATAGAGACCGGCCGTTTGGTCAGGAATCTGGCTATTGTCGGAGTCTCGCTCTGCGCTCTGGTCATCGTAGTCTACGGTCTGACGCGTCATGACTGGTTGCATGGATTCCTCGCGGGAATCACGCTGGCGATGGCCACCCTGCCCGAGGAATTTCCCGTGGTGCTGACCATCTTCCTGGCCCTGGGGGCGTGGCGACTCTCCCAGAAACAGGTGCTCACCCGCCATGTCCCAGCGGTTGAGACCCTTGGTGCCGCCACGGTGCTGTGTGTTGACAAAACCGGCACCTTGACGCAAAACCGCATGACGGTGAAGAGCATCGTCGTCGATGAAGAATTCTTTGACGTAGAGAAGGCCGTCGATAGCGGTCTGCCTGAAACGTTTCATTCGATCGTGGAGTACAGCATTCTTGCCAGCAAACGGGATCCGTTCGATCCCATGGAACGGGCCTTCAAGCAACTGGGGGATGAGTATCTCCCGGGTACGGAACATCTTCACGGCGACTGGCACCTGGTGCAGGAATACCCACTTTCCAAGGATCTGCTGGCGCTGTCGCATGTGTGGCAATCGCCGGGGGGGCAGGATTTCGTCATCGCCGCCAAGGGCGCGCCAGAGGCGATTTTCGATCTCTGTCACCTGTCGCGGGAGCGGCAGAGTGAACTCAATCAGAAAGTGAGCGAACTGGCCGATCAGGGGCTGCGGGTTCTGGGTGTTGCCAGATCGAGTTTCAACAGCCAGTCACTGCCCGAGATACAACACGATTTTGTTTTCTCGTTTCTGGGGCTGGTCGGCCTCGCCGACCCGATTCGGTCGACCGTCCCTGCGGCCATTAAGGAATGTTATACGGCCGGTATCCGGGTCGTGATGATAACCGGAGACTATCCGGGCACGGCACAGAGTATCGCTCGACAGATCGGCCTGACCTCCGTCGATCAGTTCATCACCGGCGCGGAACTGGAAAGGATGTCCGACCCGGATCTTCAGGCGCGCATACGGGATGTCGATATCTTTGCCCGGGTTGTGCCGGAACAGAAGTTGCGTCTCGTGAACGCGCTGAAAGCGAATGGGGATGTCGTGGCCATGACGGGCGACGGCGTCAATGATGCCCCGGCGCTGAAGGCCGCACATATCGGCATAGCCATGGGCGGCCGCGGGACCGACGTCGCTCGAGAGTCGTCATCGCTGGTTCTCCTGGATGACGATTTCTCGTCCATTGTCGGCGCCGTGCGACTCGGCAGGCGAATCTTCGACAATATCAAGAAGGCAATGGCCTATATCGTCGCTGTCCACGTCCCGATCGCCGGCCTGTCGTTTATCCCGGTGGTCATGCAATGGCCGCTGGTACTCTTACCGGTGCACATCGTGTTTCTCGAATTGATTATCGATCCGGCCTGTTCCGTCGTATTCGAAGCCGAGGTTGAGGAGAGTAATGTCATGCGGCGCCCCCCCCGCAAACCCGATGAGCCGCTTTTCGGTAAGGGTGTCATTATAATAAGTGTTTTGCAGGGCCTGTCATCTCTGGTGGTCGTGTTGCTGGTCTACATGACGGCGCGCGGCCTCGGCCGTGCTGAGAATGAGGTCCGCGCCCTGACGGTGATGACGCTCATTCTTTCCAATCTCGCGTTGATTCTTGCCAACCGTTCCTGGACTCGCACCATCTGGGGGACGCTGCGCTCGCCCAATGCGGCCCTTTTGTGGGTGCTGGGCGGCACGTGCATCTTTGTACTCTTGATCCTGTATGTGCCGTTTCTGAGAAGCATGTTTCGTTTCTCGATCCTTCACTCCGTAGACCTGTTGATATGCGGGCTGGCCGCCGGAATCAGCATCGTATGGTTCGAGGTGTTGAAGGTCCTAAGAAAACGCAGAGATCCCGTTACGGCCTAGTCGGCTGTCCACGAGTGCCCCCGCCGTGGCCGCGGGGTAAGATGCACCGCCGATCACGTACCTACTGGATTTCCATGTCCCGGGCCGAACAGCCGTTCATCCGGGACACTCTCTATTCTGCCCTTTTGAGTTCAAGATATTGTGGAGGCGCCGGAGGAAGTGTCCTTCCGATCTTCGCCCTCATCTGTTCACATCCGCCGTAACGGCGTCCACGAAGTACACCGGACCGCAATCAGGGCCGTGACTTACATTATTCCATCTTCGATACGTGTGTGGCCGATCAGATAGCCTCGGGGCAGAGATTTCAGTTGACATCACATGCGGTAATGCGGACATTTTTGTAAGTGGACGGTGCGAGCCACAATCTCGACTAATGATCGGGTGATTGAGAAATTCGGGACAGAAGGAGATTACATGCGAAGACTCGCCGCTTTGCTCTTCGTAGGGGGAGTGTTGGCCGGCTCATTCCTCTTCGCCGCCGACAATCTCACCACCAGCTCTCATTACAGTGAGCAGCCATTCGCTGGGACCGGAACGACTCGGTAATCTGCCGCCGGTGATGGTGCCGGACAACAATCTCCAGACAGACGCAAAGGTACTGCTGGGAAAGCAACTGTACTTCGACACCCGGCTATCCAAGGACAATACAATCAGTTGCGCCACCTGTCACAGTCCAGCGATGGGTTGGTCCGACGCGGGCCCGACAAGTTCGGGCATAAATAGTCAGCGCGGCGGAAGACGCGCACCGCCGGTATCAAACGCCGCCTACAGCCCCCTGCAGTTTTGGGACGGTCGGGCGCCAAGCCTCGAAGAACAAGCTAAAGGACCGATTGCCAATCCAATCGAAATGGGCAACACGCACGACGTAATGCTACGCACGGTTGACAATATCCCCGGATATGTTGACGCGTTCAAGAAGGTTTTTGGTGATACACCCATCACGCTCGATATGGTTGCTCAAGCAATTGCCGCCTACGAGCGGACAATCGTAACCACTGATTCTCCGTTTGATCGGTTCGTGCGTGGCGACCAAACGGCTCTAACCAAGCAAGAGAAACGCGGACTGGAAATTTTCAACGGCAAGGGACACTGCACGCTCTGCCACTGGGGCGGATACTTCAGTGACGGTCGCTTTCACAATCTTGGCGTTGCCCCGGCCTCCGGAGCCAAACCCGATGAAGGGCGTCAGGCCGTAACCAAGGATCCTCTCGATGCAGGTAAGTTTAAGACGCCGACCGTGCGAGATGCGGCGAGTCGACGCCCCGTACCTGCACAACGGTACCGAAAAGACGCTGCTCGATGTCGTGCGTCTCTACAATCGCGGTGGTGGGCTCGAACGACGCGAACCTCGATCCGCTAATGCTTCCGCTGGGGCTTTCACGCCAGGAGATGGAGGCTCTGGTGGCGTTCATGAGCAGGGCCATGGTCAGTACCAATCCGTCGGTAGCCAATGAGAAGCCGATTCCACCTGAAGAGCTGCCAAAGTGAAGGAGGTCATCATGAGCAGAGTCGATGAGATCATTTGCGATCGTGACGGGCATACTACTTATGGTGCCTTCAGCTAAGCCAGGGGATCCCGGCCTTCGCGCGTAAGTACGGCTTCAACTGCAATATGTGCCACACCGGCTACACCAAACTGAACGACTTCGGCCAGCGCTTTCGGAATTGCCGGCTATCAGAGTCCCGGGCAGGAGGGGCTGGAAAAGAACGTGTTTGAGACTGCTCCTCCGTTGGCTCTTGAGAACGAGCTTTGGGCTGATGTCCAGCCATACGAACGACGGCCAATACGGCCGGTTTTGCGCTGAACGGACTTGACCTGCTGTCTGCCGGAGTCCTGCACAAGAATATCTCCTATCTTCTGATCTACACGCCCCGCATTGATGAGCCGGCCGCCGATTACACGGGCTCGGCCGACGGTTCCAACCCGAGCCAACCGGCGGGCACTCGAATCGGTCAATCTGGTGTTCAGTAATCTTGTCAAGGATGCGGTGAACCTGCGAGTCGGACGGTTTGAGCCGGCATACCATCCATTCAGCAGCAAGAGGTCATACTACCTGATTCAGCCCTACGACATATACACCTTCACAACTCCGTCCAACCAGTTTGTGTTCGACGACAACCAGATGGGGCTGGAAGTGACTGGACATTTCAGGAATGGGTTTCGCTATGCCTGCGGGATTGTCAACGGCAGCGGCGCCAACCCCGACAATAGTCGCGCCAAGGACTTGTATCTCCGTGTCGCTCAGGTCCTCGGTCGCGGTGAAGGACAGAGCGCGGGACAGCGAATCGGCCTTTTCGGCTATCTTGGATGGCAGCCGACAGCTGCCGGGCGACTCCGCGTTTGATCCGGCTGGTCAGGGAAACGGCTACGCTCACAAGCCGTTTCGTCGCATTGGTGGCGATGTCAGTCTGAACTGGCAGACTGTTAATGTGCATGGGATGTTCATGCAGGGATCAGACGACAAAGGAATCGACAATAGGGGAACCGACGCCGAGCTCCACGAGAACTACAAATATACCGGCGGTTTCGCTCAGCTTGATTACGCTGGGCTCATGAACAACCGACTGGTCGGCTCGCTCGTCTTCAATTGGATCTCTCCGCCCAAATCCGACGAAGAACGAAAGACCAATGCGTTCTCCGTCTTGTTACGGTACTATCTCGGCGATTGGACCGCTGTCAACGTCGCCTTGAACGCCGAGTACACGCATCGTGAGATAGGGAAGACGGACAAGGCCAGAAACGATCAACTTGGGCTGCTGCTCGATTTTGCCTTCTAGATCCGGGACTTGATTTCCGCGGTCCGGATGAGCGGGAGGTCATTTGATCTCCCGCTTATTTTGTGGAACGGGCGCTATTGGATTATGAACCCGGCTAGCTACTTCGCGGTGCGGTTGCTTCGCGTTTCCGCCGGCTCAAATCGTTCAAACCATCCGAAGCCGAACTCCTTCATTATCTTCAGGAACTCGTCATTGCCAAGCGGCATACCGTCCGCCACGTAGTGCAAGCCGAAATAATTCTGCGCGGCACTGATGTGTCCCCGGCGATTGATCGTCGCCAGACACTGGTCGGCAAACGCCGCACCATGAACAGCCCGGCAAACTTCGGCGATCCGTTCGAGCCGTTTCTCAGTGGTTTCCATCTTCCATCCCGGGTACTTTGCCTCAAAGACTCCGCGCAGGTCGTCATCAGACAGATCCTGATACTTCTCCTCATGTACGATCGCTCGTTGACCGAGTTTCTTTTTCGGAGCGGGGCGGAATTTGGGATACCCGAGGGAGAGCAGCACCACGGGAAGGACGTCCTTCGGAAGATTCAACAGGTCGCGTATTTCGCGAAAGCACTCCAGGACCGTACCGACATAAACCGATCCCAACCCGAGTGCGTCGGCCGCTGTGCAGATGTTCTGAGCGGCGATAATCGTGTCTTGAAAGGAAATCCAAAAGTGGCGGAAAGAATGGTCAGCGGAGAAGGGGGCCTGTTCGAGTTGCGTCCACCGGTGGATGCGGTGCCAGTCGATACAGAACAACAGATTCACTGGCGCCGCGGCGATGAACATCTGGTCCCCATTCAGCGCGGCCAGGCGCGCCTTGGTCTCCGGGTTGGCGATTCTGATGATTGAGTACGGCTGCAGATTACCGCCGCTGGCGGCGTGTATGCCGGCGTCGAGGACGAGGGAGAGAATGTCCTCGGGAATAGCGCGATCCTCGAAACTCCGGCAACTTGAGCGGTCGATCAACAACCGCAAGGTATCGTTGGGGTATCCTTCCCGTTCCGGATCATCCACCCCATGATGCGAAAGTCCATCAGAATCGTCGGTCATAACCTCGACTCCTATTCTGTCGGTGAACATGTTGTGTCGCTCGATGAAAGGTACGTGCTGTTGATGGCCGGGGTCAATCATGATTGGTGAGGTGATATAGTATAAGAAACCCCGGACGGATTCCGTCCGGGGTCGGCGCACTGCAAATCGAATGGCACTGACTAGCTTATGGCATACTTCGAGAAGTGATAGATCGGTACCTGCGGGTTCGAACCCGAATTGACCTTTGCCTTCTCAGTGACTTCCCACTGCTTGGTCACTGGATTGTAGTAGAACAGCACCAATGAGGAGCCGCTACGGGCAGCCGCGTTGGCCTGGACGTAGAGGGGGTACTTAAAAGTCTGTCCTTCCGGCCCACAATCAAGCAGCCAGAACTTTCCGAAAGAGGCCCGGTACTCTGTCACATGAATGGTCAACGTCGTCGGTTTGGAGACAGCCATGTACGGCAGAGAGAAGCCGAGGATCTCTGCCCCGTGAATGGCATTCATCTGGTAGCCCCACTGATTCACCAATTGCACTATCGTAGTGTCGTAGACGACAGTAGCGTTGGCGAAGTTAATCGACGCGGCCAGACTCGGGCCGTCTTCAGTGAAGCTCTCATTCAGCAACGCCAGTGTGGACTGGGTGTTGTCGGTGAGGTTGTTGGAGGTGACTGGGTTTTTGGAGCAACTTGTGAATATTGTTAATGAGAAGAAGACCAACACCAGGCACAGCACTGATCTGCTTATCCAGCTCTGGTTCGACTTTGGCTTCATGCTTCTTCCTTCCTGGCCTTGCGGGCCTAGCTGACGATTCTGCGTCTTCTGACATTCAATGTTCGCAAATGAATTGCCCGACTGTTTCAGCGTGAAACACCTTTTGTGCACATCCCGCAACTTGCAGTATCAGTGTGGGTTAGGCCGTCGTTTTCTGAACAGATCGGATGGTGACGGATTGCACAGTAGATTTTTCCGGAATTTTCGGGGTGGAAATCCCATAAACAGTTGACCGCCATCCCCAATATTTAAGGCAGGAATGATCTCCGTTTGGACCATCGTTGAAGCCGCAATCGGCAAGGGGAATTGAGTTCGTCAAGTTGGGGCTGGTTCGGTCAACCGAACGCGAGTAATTCCGATACAGTGGAAACGATGGCACTGATTCATCCCAATTCGACTAACCCGGCACTGGACCTCTTCTTACTCCAGTTGGCGAGCCAATATTCGCTGGCCAGGAGGTATAAGGCGGGGGAAGTATTGTTCACCGAGGGACAGCCCGGGAACACCATGCTTCTCGTGCTGCAGGGTGCTCTTGACGTCAGAAAGCGCGTCGAACATTCTGACAACGTTCGCGTGATTGCCACCCGCGGCCCGGGAGATTTTCTGGGCGAAATGGCCATCGTCGAGGCCTCACCGCGCTTTGCCACCGTAATCGCCCGTTCCGACTGTGAGGTGCTGGAGTTCACTCGCGCCAATTTTGAGCGTGCCATTCAGGAATGGCCCGCCCTTGCTATCCGAGTGCTCAGGAGTCTGAGTGGAAAGCTCAGGGAGTCCGATTCCACGCGCATCCTCGAACTTGAGGACAGCAACCGCGCTCTGGCGGCCTCCAACACGGAGCTAACCACCCTGAACTTCTTTCTCGATCGGCTTATCGAGGAATCTCCCAGTGCGGTGCTGATCGCGCTGCGGAGCGGCGAGATCTTTCGGCTCAACCGAGCGGCCGGCCGTATGTTCGAGTTGTCCGGCGATGCCTCGGACGTGACCATCCAGGACCTTCTTCCCGATCTGCATCTTTCGCTCACTGATGCGTCCCGAGATGATTCCAGACATGTGGAAGTCACGGGAATACGCGGAGGGGTCTCGTTCCCGGTGTTGTCGTCGGTATCGGTCATCGAAGGATCTGACTCCGGCGTTCTGTTCCTCGTCCTTTGTCAGGACATATCGGAACTGCAAGCACTGAACGAAACCATCCTGGCGGTTGAGAAGCATGGCGCCACTCAGGATGTCATCGCGGAGCTTGCGCACGACGTGAAAAATTACCTGGCCGTCATCAGCGGACACTTCCAACTCCTGCAGACGCGCCTGACGCCGGAGCAGAGAGAGCGATCGGCCCATTCGATCAGCGCCATTGAATCCACCACCACCGAGGCACTCAGCTTTCTCGAGGAGGCGATGGTGCTCGATCGCCACACCGACTCCGCCTCCCAGGTGGACCTGGTTAATCTTGTGCGGACACTCCTGCGCTTCTGCCGTTCACAGAGCCTCTTTTCCGAGATTACCTTTGATCTCAAGGCAGAGCCCGAATTTCCGAGGACCGTGGCTGTTGTCGAAGATCTCGTGCGTCGAGTCGTTCTGAACCTGCTCCTCAATTCCGCCGAGGCCCTCAAGGGCGTCACGCGCGCGGGAATAAAAACCGTTTCCATCCAGCTCGCATGCCGGGAGCAGGGACATCTGGTGGTCATCCGCGTGGAGGACAATGGGCCCGGCATCAGCGCCGAACACCTTGACAAGGTATTCCGGCAGCGCTTCACCACAAAGAAAAGCGGCCACGGCATCGGCTTGGTGTCGGTGGCCAAAGCAGTTCAGTCACAGGCGGGGACAATTACCGTATCCTCCACTCCGGACCGAGGCACGGTTTTTGAAATCACACTGCCGGTGCAGGCGGAGATACACCATGCCTGATCTGCTGTTCTTCCTGCTGTTTGGCCACGTGTGCGGCGATTTCGCCCTGCAGTCCGACCGAATGGCCCGCGACAAGCAAAAATCCAAAGCCACCCTCACGCTGCATGTCGCCATTTATACGCTGACCATTGCCGCTGCCCTGCTGGCCGCGTACGTTATGGCAGACGCTGTCGTCGTCATGCAATGGGCCACCATTCCGATACTGCTCTTCCTTTTCGTGGAGCACTGGATTCAGGACTACGTAAAAGTGAACGGTTTTGCCGGGAGCAAGCAGAGCTTCTATCTCGATCAGGCCATTCACCTGCTCATACTTTTCGCCCTTCGGTTGACCATCTATGGCCGGTGAAATCGAACAATCAGGCGCCCTGATCCTGCCGTTTCTGCCGCGCAGGCTGGCGCAATGGTACCGAAGTCATCCCGGCGAAATTCATCACTGGACCAGGCACGATGGCGTGCTCGTCTGTCTTGACGCTTCCGGCTTCACCCGGCTTACCGCAAAACTGGAAGCGGGCGGAGAAGACGGACCGGAAATTCTCACCCACGTATTGAATGCCTTCTTCTCGGTGGTCATCGACGTAGCCGACAGATTTGACGCCGACGTACTCAAATTTTCGGGCGACGGTCTCTGGCTGTACCTGCCCGATCCGCACGCTGTCATCGCCCTGGCTGAGGCCATCCAAAGTTCACTTCGCGATGTGAATGGTCGCCACGATTACCTGAAGTCTGATCCGATCAGCGTTCATCTCGGTGCGGAACTGGGATCGTTTGAGCTCGTCTCTTTTGGCGATGCGAAGCATAGGCTCGAGGCTGAGCCGATCGGCAAAGTGGTGAGCGAAGCGTATGCCTGCTGTGACCGCGCCGTGGCCGGTGAGATCGTGGTTGGACCGGAACTGACGAGATTTCAGGCCGCCGGCACGCCGACTCCCTTCCCCTCTGCGGAGCAGCAATCAACTGCCATCTCGGCCAATCCCACGAGGCCAAACCAGGTTGCGCTCAGTGAGGCGGAACTGGCATGCAAGGAGTCAGTACTCTGGCGGTATGTGCCGCAGGCGCTAATCGGGCGAATGGCCGGCGATGCCGGCTCCAGCCGGATGAACAGCGAGTATCGCGAGATTGCCGTCCTCTTCTGCGAATGCGCATGGGAGGATCAGCTCACTGCCGGAGATATCGACGTCGTGAGGAACCGGGTCGGCCAGGTTTTGCAACTCGTACGGAAGTTCGGCGGAAGCCTTGCCCGAATCGACCCGTTCAAGGACGGCCATAAATTACTCATTTTGTTTGGTGCTCCGGTGAAGCGCAGTGACGATCACTGGCGGGCGTTGGAATGCGCTCGCCAAATCAGTCTGCTCAATCAGGCGGACTTCCAGGTCCGCGTCGGCGCAGCGTGTGGTCGAACCTTCTGCGGCGCCGTGGGTTCACATACGCGCCGCGAGTATACAATCATGGGCTCAGCCGCCAATCTGGCCGCACGCCTCATGGCGAAGGCGGATTGGGGGAAAGTGCTGCTAAATGATACTATGCGGGCGCTCCTCCCGACCTCGGTCATCAGTCGGCCCCAGGAATTGTCCGTCAAGGGGTTCGTTGAACCGATCACTGTTCATCGTCTGGAATACATCGACGAACTCATTGTCGAATCCGCATCGGACACGCAGAGGGAGATGTTCCTGCATACGTCGTACCAGCGCGCTTTCGATCGGCTGAATACAGCCGTTTCGGAAAACAGGCGTCAGGCTGTAATCGTCTGCGGATCCCACGGCACGGGGAAGAGCCTCGTGTTGCGATCGTGTTTGACGGGGAGCAAAAATCGCCTCCGAATCATGCTGGATGCCAGGCAGGCAATCTTCTTTAAACCCGGGTATGTCGCCCGCAAATTGCTGTCCGAACTCGCTGCCCTGAATCCCGAGGCTGCAGCGATCGGACTGGGTCAGTGGGTGCAGACCAGATTTGCCGGTGAGCCGTTGGCGGCGCTGAGCGGCGTTCTCGACGGATCGTTGGAAAACGACGCCTGGACGAAAGACCTGACCCCGCAACTCCGTCAGTCAATGGCCGACAAACTCTTCACGGATATTGTCCGCGGTCTCATCAGCGATCACGTGATCGTTGCCATCGATGACCTGGACGGGGCCGATGCTTACTCCCGGCAGCTCATTCTGGTTCTGTGCAGCCTTGGCTCCGAACTGGACGCAACGATACTGGCCACGACGTCGGACTTGACCGTCATCAATGGATCTGCCGGCACGACTGCGTTTGATTCGAGCGAGCTGTGCTCGCCGTCCAAAGCCGAATGGCGTCAGTACTTCAGTGCGCACCTCTCGAACGGGCGAAGAGAAGAGGATCTGGCCGACCGATTGATCGAGCAGTCTGACGGCCTGCCGCGCACCGTGTTCGAATTCCTGAGTCAGCGGATGACCAGCGGTGATCTGGTCGCCAATCCGGTGACTTCCCGGTGGGAACTCAGGCAGGCGGCAACGGAAATCACCGTCCCGCGCTCCGCACGTGACCTCAATCTGGAAACATTTGATGCGTTACCGGAAGGACTCCGCTCGGTTCTCAAGCTGTGTGCCATCGCCGCGACGGAATTCGACGCCGCGCTGATCGCTGAGGTAAGCGGCGAATTGGCTGCCCCATACGTTGATTCCTGCCTGAATGAATTGTGTCTCCGCGGGATTCTTCGCCCAAACGAAGCCGAGCATGCCTATCGATTCGAAAGTCAATCGCTCAAGGAAGCGATTCATTCCTGCATACCGCGCGCTGATCTCATGGCCTGGCACTTGCGGTCTGCCCGCCGATTGGAAGCGCATGATCCGGCCCAGGTTGAATTACTGGCCTATCACTACGCCGGTGCCCGGCAGACTGTCAAGGGGTACTCCTATTCGTTAACGGCTGCCCGGACGGCGCTGTCGATGTATGCTCTCGGCGATGCCGCCCACCATTTCGAGAACTGCCAATCGTTGATGGGTGCTGAAGGGGCCGCGCTCATTCCGCCGAAGCAGGTCGTGGCGTTTCACCGGGAATTCGCGCGATTCCTGGTACTCGAGGGACGCGTGACTGAGGCGTATCGTACTTTTCGGACATGGCGCCGACTGGCTGAGGGATTGGCCGACTCTGCCTCGGCACTCGCCTCCGTGCTTGGCACAGCCGAACTTCTCTGGCAACAATCAAAGTACGGACGGTGTGAGCGGGTATTGCGGGCGGCGCTCGACCAAATCCCACTGCAGGAATCCCCGGAATTGGTGGCCAAAGGAATGACGCTGCTGGCCGAGGTGGCTCGCCGCACGGGGCGTTTTGCCGATGCAGAAGCCTGGGCCCGCCAGGCTCTGGCCAAGTCCGACGATCCGTCTGCTTGCGCCGATGCCTACAACCGACTGGGACTGGCGTTATGGGCGCTGGGAAAGCTCCCCGACGCCGTCACGTGCCTTCAGAAATCGTTGTCCGGCGATCAGCGTGAAGCCAGTATGTACAACCGGGCTCGCCTGGCCAACAATCTGGCCATTGTGCATTGGCAAATGGGTGCCCTGGTTCAGGCGGAACCGCTCATGCGCGAGGCAATAGACATCTTTCGCCGGCAGGGCGATCGACGCAACGAAGCCTACGCTCGGGGAAATTTCGCGGCCCTCATTCGGGAATTCGGTAAACATGCCGATGCGGCGAACATGCTGGCCGAGGCTGACATCATTTTCGAGCGCTTGGGCGATCGGCATGCCCACTACTACACCGTCGGCAATCTCGGCGACATCGATCTTGTCAGCGGCGATCTTGATCGTGCCCGCAGCAGATTTAACGAAGCCCTCGCTTTCGCCGAATCAGTATCTGACGGTGACCTTCAGGCCGAATGCAAAGTCCGCCTGGGTGAAGTGGCCTTTCTTTTCCGGTGACACTTCCGGGGCCGAACAATTACTGGAAGCGGCGATGAAACTGGCCGATGACATCGGTTCGGGCGAATTTTCCCTTCGTGCCCGGGTTGGTCTGGCCCGTGTCAAAGTGAGCGTGAAAGAAACGGATACCCTCTGGGCGCTCACGGAGCGGATTCGCGCTGACGCCCGCGAATCGCGAACCATCATTATCGATCGCGAGGGGCAGTTTCTTCAGGGCGAATTCTATCGCTTGACCGGCAGCGGCGACGCTGCCCTGGAGAACTTCCAGGCCGTGCTTGCTTACGCCCAAGACCAGAACCTGTTTGAGCTTTCCATCAAGTGCGCCGTCCGCATCCGCGAACTCGCCGAATCGGGTAGCCCGGCAATCGTGTCATTCCTTGAGGAGCTGGCCCAACGGTACGACCGCGACAACGGGCCTGGTTCATGGACGGCCTTGCTCGACTCACCATATTTCTCATTCTTCCGCAACGTGCTGGCTTCCTCACAACACGTCAGAAATTCCTGGTGAATGGAACGACCGACGGACGCCTGTGGATTGTCACCTCACCGCGCATTGATCAACCGACTGACTTGTGCCGCTATTTCCGATACACGTCGGTGCTGAGATATTTCATGCCGGAATCCACCATCAGCGTCGCTATTCTGGCCTTCGGGCCCAGTCGCTCGGCCACTCGAATGGCCGCGACAACGTTGGCTCCCGACGACGTGCCTCCAAAGAGTCCCTCCTCCCGGGCCAAACGGCGGGCCATGGCCTTTGCGTCGTCCGTACTGACCGCAACGATCTCATCCACGATGCTTGAGTCCCAGAGTGGCGGCACGTAGCCAATGCCAACGCCTTCAATCTTGTGCGGTCCCGGTTGGCCGCCCGTCAACACAGCCGATTCGGCCGGCTCTACTGCAATGATCTTGACCTTCGGGTTGTGCTGCTTCAGCACACTTGCCACGCCGCGCAGCGACGCCGCCGTGCCGACACTCTGAATAAAAGCATCAAGTCGTCCTTCCGTCTGGCTCCAGATTTCCTCTGCCAATGGATAGTATCCGGTAATGCTGTCGAGATTGCTAAGCTGGTTGGTCCAGTAGGTATGCGGCCGCGTACTGATTTCTCTCGCCGCTTCGATCATATCCAGAATCAGCTTTTTGGTGGTCAAGCCACCTTCGCTGGGGACCAGAGTCAGTTCGGCGCCCAGGGCCGACATCTGTCTTAACTTCTCCTGACTAAACGCGTCGGAGGTGACGATATGTAGATAATACCCCTTCGCCACACAAACGAGCGCGAGTGAGATACCCGTACTCCCGCCGGTGTATTCGACGATGGTATCGCCCGGCTTGAGCCGGCCGTCATCCTCGGCCCGTGCAATCATCGCCTGGGCGGTGCGGTCTTTCATGCTCCCGGTCGGGTTTTCCCATTCGAGTTTCACGAATATGTCGGCGCAACCGGGCGGAACGACCTTGCGAAGCTGTACTATCGAGGTATTGCCTATCACTTGCAGGACGGAAGTACTGATACGCATAGAATTCCCCTTCCCTGAATGGCGAGATTGTTCCATTCATCAGGTTTTGTCGGCTAAGACTACACCATTGGGAGGAAGAAGAAAATGATTTTTCGCGGCAGAGCCGGGAAATCCGGTGGCTGAAGCTCACTGGTTCTCGGACCGGATAGTGTCAGCCGACTCTGCCGAAATACCGATGGTATCGACGGGCGTTCCTAACCCTGTCTACAGAACCTCGAATTGAGCCGGTTTTTTGCCGCCCGTGAACTTCGCGACATCCCCGCGCCACATCGGGCAGAATGATTTTGCGCTTGGGAATTGATCGGCGAATTTATTCATGAAGTGTCGATAGTAATTCTCCCGCATGTATCCGTGCGTGGGAATCACCAATCTGGGTTGTAGTTTCTCCAACGTGTAGGCCGTGCCCTCGGCTAAGGCGATCGTATCCTGGTGGTGACAGCCGGTCACATTGACCAGGGCGACGTCAACCGCATCGTATATCGCGTCAATGGAGTCGATCTGCGCAATGAACCCATTCCGTTGATCCGGCAGCCATCCGGCGAGATCGCCGGCGTGATAAATCGTTACACCGTCTACTTCGACTACAAAACCGACGCCGGCGTCGTTGGAACGTACGGCAAAGATCTTCATCCCATCGACCGTCTTCGTCATGCCGGGACCGACATAACTATATGGTTGACCGGCATAGCCCTGCCGGCGTTCGACGGCAAGGGACTCCGGTTGAAAGCCGAAGACGTAGTCAAGTCCGGGAATCGTTGCCGGCCAGCCGAAAATCGTGGAGTCAAAATGATCGCCATGCTCGTGAGTGGCAAACACGGTCACATTCTCCGACGCCAGTTCCTGCGGATTAATCACGCCATTAGTAATCGATGGTTCTGTCGCTTTCATGCCTCCCGTCATGTAATCGAAGATGAGACAGTGATCCCGCGTCTTGATCAGGTAGCCGCAGTTCCCGAGATACCACAGATAGGCCTCGCCCGCGGCAGGTTTCTCGGCCAGGTACGACGAGGACAGGTGCGCTTTCATCTGACCCTTGGCGACGGCTCCCTTCGTCTTGAGATATTCGGCCACCTTTTTGTGTCCGTAACGGAGGGCCATGTCAAGCGGCGTGAAGTCGAGGCTGTCAATCGTATTCGGATCAGGGGTCACCGACAGCACGGCCTCGACCATCGGCAGCGATCCCCCCATGACCGCGTGATGCAGCGGAATACGGCCGGTGGTCGCCTCTGCCTCAAGCCGGTATGCCTTACGGTTGATGAGGTACCTGGCCGCGTTTACATTATTGGATCCGACCGCCGCGCCAAAAGCTGTCGCGCCGTTGTCCGACACGGCATTTGGATCGGCACCGGCATCAAGCAGAATCCCCAATATCACAGTGTCATCAGTCCCGGCAGCATGCATCAAGGCCGTGTACCCGCCGGAAAATCGCCATGTGGCAGTGGCACCGTGTTCAAACAAAAGCTTCAGGATTGCCGGGGCGTTTTCATTTCCGCTCAATCTCCAGGCAGTCGTCAAGACCGTCAATGAGACCGCATCTCCGTGATCCCCCGTCGCGACATTGGCATTGGCGCCGGCATCGAGCAGATACCTCACGCCTTCAGGCCAGCAGCGAAGAATAGCGGAATGAAGAGGAGCCTGCGCCGAGTCCGTTAATGGCTCGATCCTTGCTCCTGCATCGATGAGGCACTTCATCGTTGGTATGCTGCCGTTCGAAGTCGCGTTGTACAACGGCGTATAGCCGTATCGATTGGCGCTGTTAACATTCGCTCCCTTGGCGACAAGAAATTCTACCACTGCCTCGTGGCCGGCCAGCGCTGAACCGTGTAGTGGTGCAGCTCCCAACGGTGTCGTGGCATTGACGTCCGCGCCGCGACTGACAAGCAGTTGGACAATGTTGAGCTTTCCGCCATACGCGGCGGTATGCAGAGGCGTCCGACCATTCTGCAACCTCTCGCTCAGAAGGGCTGGATTTTCGTCCAACATGGCAGCGACCGCTGTGCTGTCACCTTGATCAATCACTTCGTGAATTGTCGCCGCCTGCAGGTTTCCGGCGAACGCAGCAGCGAACGTAAGTAGAACCCATCCAATCTTCATTCGGACTGTCCTTCCTTCATCATCTCATGACGAGTTACTTTTTGGCGGCTGTAGTTTATGACGTGTGAAGTTAAGAAAGTGTTTCAAACGAGATCGCGCGGATGCGATTTGCGCCTGGCGTAATGATACAAGATAAGTCTCGTATGGTTGAGATCATGGATGCTTGGCCCTTCTCGATAGCACGCACTCCGGGGGTCGGGCGAAACGATTTTGCTGACTTTGACTATCGACGTATACCCGATAACCTGGAGGATGTCAGTGTGGATGGACATGGTCATCACTTTCATCGGCGTGGTGTTTCCAGTCACATTGGCTGATTCCAAATATGAATCTGATCATGACATCGTGGGTCGTGCTTGAGATTGCCGGACGAGTCTGCACTTACGAGGCCACCTTGGAGTGGCAGAGATCGAGCAACAAACAAACGTGGCTGTCGTATCTGTATTAGATACATTGGCAGTAGTTTCATGCTGCGTTAACGTAGGAAAAATGAAGACGAGGATACTGATGGCTACGGTACGTGTAACTCTACTGTCGATCCTGATTCTGATGATGATTGTCGCACGAGGATCGATGGCGCAAGTGGGGCCGGTTTTACGACATGTTAGTCTTGAAACGCCAACGAAGACGATTGAACCGGCTGTAGACTTTCTCGAATACGTCCCAGTGATCGACGGCCGACTTGATGAATCATTGCGATTCCTGCCGGAACGACCTTTCACCTTCGCGTACCTTGCTGTCGAAGATACGGCCGTTGACGCCCACTATCGACTGGCATACGGAAGTACGTTCTTGTACCTCTATATTGAGATGGCTGCCGACCAGTTGATCTATCGCGATCGCGCTTATCAAAATGGTGACGGGTTTGATCTGGTGATTGCCGCGCCGCGACCGGATCAAGCATCCACCGACGAATTCTACGTCCTGGCCTGCTCGGCGGTGAATGAACCGTCCCAGGAATGGACACGCCACATATTTTGGTACTACAATGTCGACAGGATTTTTGTGCCCACCAGCGAGAATACTCGGCTTGAGTGCTCTCAGGGAGACGGAAAAATAAGATTCGAATTGGTGCTTCCGTGGACTGACATTCACCCGTATCACCCGTGGTTATCAGAAGGAATCGGATTCAATCTGCTGTTTGTGAAAGCCGCCGAACCTGATCGGGTGATGCTGTATGGTGTGGTGGAGGATCCCGATCTTGACAGCGAACAGCATAAGCGTCAATATGCGATCCTTCCGTTTCAGCGGCCTGCGGCTCGTCATTCTATCCACACCTTTGCACAGCCGGTGCGGGGTCATATCAATGTGGGCGACAGCCTGGAAATAGCCTTGGTGGGTGTTGCGCCTGACGCGCGGACCTCGGAAGTGGCTGTTGGTGTCTATTCCGGGGAAGGCGAGCGGATGCTGAATCAGCGGTTCCCCCTGACGTGTGATTCAACTATTCAGAGAAAATCGCTTTGGCTCAACACAACGGATTTGGCCGTCGGTGGCTATACGGTGCGGTGGAATGCCGGGGGCCGTGCGGGCCACGGGGAACGCGGCCTGACCGTATTGCCTGCCGTGGACTTGTCGGTTCTTGGCGATCGCGTTGAAGCGGTCGGGAGCAAGGTGTCAGCCTCAAGTGTCAACACGATGCAGTTTCTCTTGGGCGAGACGCAGCGCGAACTTCAGTCGATTCACCCGTATGAATCCTGTGGCAATTTGAGGGTGGCGCTTGACGGGTTGATCAAAACGGTCGAGCGCGCCGAGCAGGGAAGTGATGATCTTGCTCGTGCCACCGGGTTTGTGCGAAAGGCCTACCGTTCAAGCATCGATGGGAGTCTTCAGCCGTACATGGTCTGGCTTCCGCCGGATTACAGTCGCGAAAGGCACTATCCGTTGTTTGTCTATCTTCACGGGAGTGCATCAGATGAAAGGAGTTTCACCAAACGAGGGGCGCGTGATATCATTCCCAAAGGGTTCATAGCTGTCGCGCCATTCGGGCGGGGGAAGTCGAATGCCTTTAGTGGCGATCATGCTCAGGAAGATATCGCTGACGTTATCACGGCCGTCTCTCAGGATTATTCAGTCGATACCGGTGCCGTATTGCTGGGCGGTTTTTCCATGGGGGGGTATGGCGTGTATCGGACAGCATATGAAACCCCCAGTAAGTTCCGAGCACTGGCGATAATTAGCGGCGATCCCAGTCTCGGTGCAAGGTACACCGGTGACAGCACGCAGCCGGATTTTCTCGAAGATAAGAACCTCAGAGCGTTCAGGAATCTTCCGGTCTTTGTATTTCACGGAGAGAAGGACAGAAACTGTCCGTACGCGACCACACAGAAACTGGTGGAGAAACTTCGCAAAGCGCAGGCGCGAGTGCTATTCGTCTCCGAACCGGAGAAGGGGCATGATTTCCCGGATGCTGTGACAATCAAGAGGTATGAGGAGTGGGTGGAGGGAATCTTCGCGAAAGCTCGCTGAGACGTGACAATACCTGTTTCCTGAAGCCGGCGACAACCTTGGCTGACGCCGGCTTCGAATCAAGGTGGATTCAGAGTATGCCCTATCTGTGGTAAGCGACTCCGAAGCAGAAGTCCTTTATGTAAATGTCATCGCCGTCATTTCCTTCGGTGAAAACGATCCTGGTGATCGGAATCGCCGAGACTACACCCATGAAGACTGGTGCGCTACCCGTCGGCATTTGTGCGGACGAGATCTCCGCAACTTTCCGATCGTAGTAGAAGGCCTCCAGCTTTTCGTCGTCGCTTATGCCGTTATCGCCCACGTAGGTGCCGATGGCAAAGACGTAGGCGCCGTTGCGACAGTCGGAGGCTCCGATCTCAAAGGAATCCCACTGGCAGTCGTCCGCGTCCCCGATGCTCAACATGTTTGACGCAGAGAATTCATCGTCGTTGAAAGTGAGCGGATAGGGACAGTTATCCTGCAGCGTATGGAGATAGAACTGGAAGTCAAATCCGGTGTTTTCGGGAGTGAACGTAAGCGTGCGGGTCGCCAGGTGTGTGTTGGTACCGAGATTCCAGCCCCAGTTCTCCTCGGCTTTGTTGATATTCGTCGCGTTCGTGGCGAAGAACTTGTTGTCGCAGCTGTCCTGTATGGCGGTAAAGGCATTTCTCCACTGCGTCCAGTCCGTATAGTAGGCCGTCGTTACCGCAGTACACTCCTTTAGCTCGTAGGTCGTGGTTTCACCGACTTTTGCCTGAGAGTTATCGGCCAGGTTGTTGAGTGCGTAGGCGATCGGGAAGGCCGTGGTCAGGTCGGGCGAACTGGTGAAATAGCTGCTGATATTGCCGCTTCGGATCATAGCCAGGGCGTTGGCATCATCACCGCCAAAGGTGACGACCTCCATCTCCGCGGTCTGCAGTATATGCTGATACTTGGCGTTCAATTCGATACTGAATGCAGAGTGCGTCGCTTTCAGAGCGTTGCTCATGTCGAGGACCGACGAATCGGAACTCATGGTCAAGAGCATGATGCGGCCCCACTGGATGCGGGATACGTAAACGGGAAGGTTAGTGGGACCAATGTAACCCAGGTTGACTTGCTCCTGAAGGCGTTCCTGCGTGAACGCATCGGAGAAGAACGCCGATGGCGTCTGCGGCTGCACTATGTATGTCTCGAACATGAGCTGCTTGAAGTAGGCGGTAATCGTGTTCTTCCTCTGCACGGCCGTGATGTCCAGCTTGTTGCTGACTTCCGAACCCATGTACTTCGCCGAAAGCCCCAGACTCAGCATCCCCTGCTTGAGCGAGTACATCTGCTTCTGAGTGAAGTAGATGCTCGATCCGCCATGGTAGCCGTGACCGACCGCCGTGGCGACCAGATTGCCGATCGCCTGGCCAACCGTGGCGGCCGTCGGACTCTGGACCACCGCGCTGACGCTGTCGCCGGTGAGCAGGTTCACGCCGATGGTAAGCGGGGCCCGCTGGCGAATCGGCAACTCCTCCATAGAGCCGACGCCTCCGGCGTAGCTGTTGCCCTGTATCAGGCCGCCAAGCCAGAGGATATTGGAGAACGTCCCATACGTCACGATCTGTTCTGGAGTTTCAGTGATGGAACACGGAGTTGTTCGACAGAAGGTCCCCTGCGCCATGTCGAGGTCTTCGATCGTCTCGCCCGTCGCGGAATCGCAGTCGGTTGCGGGAGGGCAGAAGACGTCCCAGGCAGGAAGGCTGGCCATGAAAGTGTTCACATTGGCCATGGTGGGACCAGTCGGGCTATTGTCATCACTACTGCAACTCATCATGAAGATCCCGACCGGAATGATCACGGCGAAGCAGGAGAGCCCGGACAACAAGAGGAATCTTTGCTTCATAGCATTTCCCCGTAGGTTGGGTTCATTTGGAGGCAATGTTATCTGCCCACTAGAATCGTGGACACTTTAAATATATACCGATATGACCACGTGTCAACAGGGTTCAGCGTGTCTATGAGGTGATTCGAGATGAAGAACCGATCTTGTCCCGTATTCGATTCCGGACGAACAGCGGCTCTTTTGCGTCGCGAAAATTCTCGGCGAATATAATGGCGGGGGCAGGATTTGAACCTGCGATCCGCCGTGGCGGATTATGAACCCGACAGCCTTCCCGTCGCCGTCGAATCCAGAACACCCCGTAGAAATTGTCGGCCGGTTCCCGTTTTTAGCCATTTCTCCCTCTTCAGTGCCTCGCTTCGACTGGTGTACTCCTCTGCGTACACGAGCTTCCAATCGTTTCCTCGTTTGGTCCAGAATGAGAAACCTGAATTATGCTGGACCAACCGTTGCTCGACACTCTCAGTGGAGCCGATATATCTGAGGCCTTCGCGGGATCGGATGACATAGACAGTGAACATAAATTATGGCGGGGGCAGGATTTGAACCTGCGACCTTCGGGTTATGAGCCCGACGAGCTACCAGACTGCTCCACCCCGCGATCAAATTTGTGCGGCGCCGCTAGGCTCACCGGCGTCACCGGCTCCTCGCGACAGGACAAGCAAAATATGCCCGCCGTCCGCCATGTCAAGTCCCGGACTGCTTTTTTCCCAACCGATTGCGATTATTTTGGTTCCGAGTACGATTATTCCGCGGTTTGGTCGAGCGAAAGCGCCCGTTTTGTCCCTCGAAGCAGTGACAGCTTCAAAAGCGGCGGCGTCGCCAAGGTCGTCAGAATCACCATAATCACTACCGCTGAATACGTCTCACTCGAAACTACCGGATGATTGTTGTACATCAACTGTGCCCCAATCCCGGCAAATATCAGCCCGACCTCGCCGCGCGGAATCATCCCCAGTCCCACCGCAAACCGGTTCACCGTCTTGTCCCACACCGCCAGCGAACAGGCTTGCTTCCCGATAATCGCCGCCACTGTCAGTACCGCCGCAAAGCCCAAAACGCTCACATCGCCAAACGTCCGCAAGTCAACCAGCATCCCCATCCGCACGAAAAATATCGGTACGAGGAAGATGGCGATCGGCTCGACTAGTTCGTGTATTGTCTTATGGTCGCGCGATTGGAAATCGCGGAAATGAACATCGTCCAATATCAGCCCAGCCGCAAATGCACCAACTATCGGCGCGAGACCTATTTTCCCGGCCAGGTACGACAATGAGAAGGCGACCAGCAGTGCAAACGAAAGCGCCACCCCCTGTACCTTCATGGCAAACCCGAGTTTGAAATAAGGCTCCAGGACGAAATGGCCCAGCAATATCGCGCCACCCACGAAAAGCACGGCCTTGGCGATGATCCACAACACGTCGACCGAGCCAAGACTCCCGCCGGTCGCCGCCGCCGAAATCGTCCCCGCCACCACTGTCAGTACGATCAACCCGAGAATATCATCGATCACCGCCGCCCCAAGGATGATTCGCCCCTCCTTCGAGGCGAGTTTGTGAATGTCTTTGAGTACGCGCGCGGTGATGCCCACCGAGGTCGCCGTCAGCGTGGCGCCAAGAAATATGTGAACGAAAATAGATTCATCAGGAAGAAAGAGCGCTCCGACCCCCCAGCCAAGGAAGAACGGGGTTATGACCCCGAGCAGGGCCACCAAAAGCGCGGTCGGTCCGACCCGCATCATGTCGCCTACGGTTGACTCCAGCCCAACCTGAAAAAGGAGAATGATTACCCCCACCTCGGCCAGCACCGTCAGTGTGATATTTTCGGTGAAGCCGCCAAAGGCGTCAATCCCGATCAACGAGAGATTGCCGAGAATTACGCCGAATACCAGTTCGCCCAGCACCGAGGGCTGGCCGAATCGTTCGAACAGGTCACCACCCAGCTTTGCCGCCACCAGTATGACGATCAGACCCAACAGGACTGTAAGCACTAGCTGCGATTCGGCACCACCCGCCCCCAGGGCCTGATTCGGCTCCAGCAGAATGAGGGCCAGCGCAGAAGCCAATATCAGTATCAGCGATTTTCGATTGAGAAACCTGAGCGGCGAATTCATATGCTGTCATATTAATCTCTGAAGTGTCGGCTGCCAAGCTCATTTGTGTGCCTAACTGCTTGTTCCTGCGTTAGTTCCAGCCAGCTTTCCGGGGCGTCGGTCGTCTCTCTTGGCTCAGCTTTTCGGCAATTCTTCCGACATATATGTAACACAAGGACGGGACTGCAAACGCCGCGCGGGCGGCTAGTTAGGGATACGGTGCTATGTTCATTTTCATCGGGGCTGCCATTGTCCTGGGGGGTGTTCTCGGGGGCTTCACCCTGCACGGGGGTCAACTTCTCGCTCTCAATCAGCCGTCCGAACTCCTCATCATCGGCGGTGCGGCGCTGGGCTCGTTGCTCATTGCCACTCCGCTGTCCGTGATCAAGAAGATCATCAGCCAGGTGGCCGGCGTGCTTGGCGGAGGTATGGCCAAGCGAGACTATCTCGATCTCCTGGTCATGATGTACGAAATCTTCAACGTTGCCCGTCGCGATGGTCTGGTTGGTCTCGAAAATCATATTGAACATCCCCAGGACAGCGAGATCTTCAAGAAGTACCCGAAGTTCCTCAAGAATCACCATGCCGTGAATTTCTTCTCCGACACCATGCGCGTCATCATTTCCGGCTCGGTACAACCCCACGATCTTGAGGATCTCATGGAGGGCGACATAGAGATTCTCCACGAGGAAGAGTTGAAACCCTCGCAGGCCCTCTCGTCTGTCGCCGACTCCCTCCCGGGACTCGGCATCGTGGCTGCCGTATTAGGTGTGGTTATCACCATGGCCGCGATCGATGGCCCGCCGGAGGAAATCGGTGAGAAGATCGGCGCGGCGTTGGTTGGTACTTTCCTCGGCATTCTCGGCTGCTACGGTTTTGTCGGGCCAATAGCCGCCAGTTTGAACCATCGTACTGGTGATACCAAGCAATACCTGACCTGCATGAAACATGCCCTGCTCTCCTTCCATAAGGGAGTGGCCGGTGTTATCGCCGTAGAGTTTGCGCGCCGGACCCTGCCGGCTGAAGTTCGTCCCGATTTCCTTGAACTGGAAAAAGCCTGTAACGAAGCCAAAAAGAAATAGCGTACCATGGCTGACGAACACAACGAACTGCAACCGATTATCATCAAGCGCATAAAGCACGGTGGCCACGGTCACCACGGTGGTGCCTGGAAAGTCGCCTTTGCCGATTTCATGACGGCCATGATGGCCTTCTTTCTGGTGATGTGGATGGTCGGCCAGAAAGATGAAGTAAAGCAGGCGGTCGCCGGCTATTTCCGCGACCCGGGGAAATTTGACCAACGAGGTCAGTCGGGCGTGCTCAAAGGCTCGCCGGCCGTCTTGAAAACCGAAGCCACTTCGACCACCGTCGTCAACCCCCCCCAGGAGAAAACCTTTCTCCCAACTGAGGAAGAGCGCAGCCGCCTCAGCCTCGCGGCGAAGACCATGCTCGAGGAACTGAACAAGCACGAAGCATTCCAGAAACTGAAAGACAACGTCAAGATCCAGTTGACCTCTGAAGGTCTGCGGATCATCCTGAACGAGTCCGAAAACTCACCCGCCTTTTTCGAACCCGGATCGGCCAAGCTGCTGCAACAGAGTGCCATCATTCTGGTCACGATCGCCAGGGAATTAGGCACCCTCAACAACCATGTCGTTATTGAAGGCCACACTGATATTTCTCCGGCCGGCGATCCCCAGTATACCAATTGGGAACTCTCCGCCGATCGCGCCAACTCGGCCCGCCAGCTCATGGAAGTGTCCGGACTTTACCGGGGACAGGTACGCGAGGTTCGAGGGTTCGCCGATCGCTTCCCCATGATCACCAGCAATCCGGCCGACCCGCGCAACCGACGCATTTCGCTCGTCGTGCTCTATCAAGCCAAGGAAGCCCAGTTCGACGCCATTGAAGTTGGCGAAAATCTCTCCAATATGGTCTCCGGCGGCTGACCTCCTTCGGTCTTGCTCGCCGCTATCAAGTCGTCGCGAACGCCCCGCTCACAATTCACTCTACCGCCCCACTTCACTGCTTGGTTTTTGTCCGCCCTCAGTGTATACTCCCGGTCAAACAATGCTGAACATACCCCCGGCGCCGGCCGACGGGGATTTTTGTGTTGGAAGGTACGTGGCTGAAAGTTCAAAAATTGCCAACGCCCGAATTGTCGGCGGACGCTTGCGCCAGATTCTGGATCTCTGGCGTACCTATCCGCCCATGGAGCAACTCGCCCAGGCGGTCATTGATCGGCATCCCCTGACCGCCATCACCGGGCTGTCCGGCTCGGCCTCTTCACTGGCCATCGCCGAGGTCGCCCATCGAATCCCGCATCCAATCCTCGTCATCACTGAGAAAGCGGAGGAAGCTGCCGATCTGCACGACGATCTCGCCTTCCTGCTGGATACGCAGTCGGTCTCGCATTTTCCTGCCCGACAGATACTGCCGTACGATTTTCGCTCGCCGGTCAGTGAAATTATCGGCCAGCGCATCTCGGCACTGTCATCTTTGCTCGAAGGACGATGCAAGGTTGTCGTCGCGCCCATTCGCGCGCTGCTCGAACCGACTATTCCGCTCGACCATCTTCACGCCTCCTCCATCAATCTCGAAATCGGCCGCGAGACCGATATCGATCACCTGCTTGAGTCGCTGGTGAATCTCGGCTTCCGCCGCGTACCACTGGTCGAGGAAGTGGGTGATTTCGCCAAACGTGGCGGCCTGATCGACTTGTTCACGCCCGATTCCGACGTCCCCGTACGCGTCGAGTTCTTCGGCGATACGGTCGAGACAATCCGTCAGTTCGACGTCGCCAGCCAACGCACCATCGGTCAGCTCAGCCGGGTACGCATCCTTCCCAAACGTGAAGTGCCGATCACGCAGGATACGCTGGAGTCGTACCTCGATCGGTTGCCCCCCGACGATGGTGATTATCTGCGGGCACGCTATCTCAATGATCCCGAGCTACCCGGCCTCGAGTGGCTATCACCTCTGTTCGGGATCAAGCAGGGATCGTTCTTCGAATATTTTCCGGGTAACGGCATCATCTATCTCGAAGGTGCCGACGCTCTCCGGCAGGAGACGGAGAATATCCTTGTCGAGGCCGGCCAACTGCGCGATCGTCTGACAGCACGATTGTCGACCGCTACCCGAGCCGAGTGACTACTATCATCATCCCGAAGAACTCTTCCAGCGGATTGAGCAGCATACGGTCATTGACCGCCACCATTTCCGCGGCGGACGCACCGATATCATCTCCTTCGACTGCCATCCGCACCCGGCGTTTGCTTCGCGCCTTGATCTTCTGGCCGAGGCGATTCGCGAATACGACGCCATGGGCCTGCGTCATATCATCGTCACCGACAACGAGGGACAGGCCTCGCGTCTGAGCGACCTGATCGCCGAGAAGACAAAACTCAATCTCTCGCCCGGCGTCGAGGTGGCCAATCTCAAAGGCGGCTTTCTCTGCACCGGCGGCGGCTTCGCCGTTCTCACCGATCACGAGATCTTCAGCCGCTATCATCGCCGTGTCCGGAAGAAAAAATTCCGCGAGGGGGTGGCGATTTCCGACTACGCCAATCTCAACCGCGGCGACTATGTCGTGCACACCGACTACGGTATTGCCCGCTATCTCGGTCTCGAAACAATCGTCGTCGATAACCGCAGTCGCGACTGTCTGCTGCTGCAGTATGCCGAAAAAGACCGTCTCTATGTCCCGATTGAGGAATTCAACCGGGTCGCCAAATACTCCGGCAAAGATACCGCTCCCGAACTGACCCGCCTCGGCGGCCCCGGATGGGAAAAACTCAAAGAGCGCACGAAGAAAGCGATCACCGACATGGCCAAAGAGCTTATCCAGCTCTATGCCATGCGCCAGTCGGAAAAGGCCACGGCGTTCGGCGATGATTCCGTTTTCCTCAAACAACTCGAGGCATCGTTCCCGTTTGATGAAACGCCCGACCAGGAAAAGGCGATCAACGACGTCAAGCGCGACCTGCAGGATGAAAAGCCGATGGATCGCCTCGTCTGCGGCGATGTCGGCTACGGCAAGACCGAGGTCGCCATTCGCGCGGCGTTCAAAGTTATCGATGGCGGCAAACAGGTGGCCGTACTTGTGCCGACTACCATTCTGGCCCAGCAGCACTTCACGACATTCAACGGCCGCTTTGCCGATTTCCCCGTTCGCATCGCCATGCTGTCCCGTTTCCGCAGTAAGAATGAACAGCTGGAAACGGCCATTAAACTGGCGAGCGGGCGATGTCGATCTCGTGGTCGGCACTCACCGACTGCTTGTCCGAAGATATCCGCTTCCGCGATCTCGGCCTGCTGGTTATCGACGAAGAGCACCGCTTCGGCGTCCGGCACAAGGAAAAGCTGCGCCAAGATCAAGGCCAACGTTCACACGCTGGCCATGACCGCCACGCCTATTCCGCGCACTCTGCAGATGTCGCTCATGGGCGCCCGCGACATGAGTCTGATCAATACGTCGCCCAAGGACCGCCTGCCGATCATCACCGAGATCGTCGATTTCGATCCGCGGTATCATCGCGACCGCCATTCTGCGCGAGGTCGACCGCGGCGGCCAGGTCTTCTTCGTCCATAACCGGGTGCAGACAATCGAAGCGATGCACCAATTTCCTGCACAAGACGATTCCTCACGTGAAAATCGCCGTGGCCCACGGTCAGATGCACGAGCGGTCGCTCGAGGGGATCATGCTCGCCTTCATGGCGAAACAGTTTGACGTTCTGCTGTGCACGTCGATCATCGAATCCGGTCTGGATATCCCATCGGCGAACACCATCATCATTAATCGAGCCGACCGGTTCGGCCTGGCGCAGTTGTATCAGATTCGCGGACGAGTGGGCCGCTCCGCCCGTCGCGCCTACGCCTATCTGCTCACCCCGCCGATCAAGACTGCTCAAGGCCGACGCGGTCAAGCGCCTGCGGGCGCTGGAAGCGCACTCCGATCTGGGCTCTGGGTTTGCGTTGGCCATGCGCGATCTGGAAATTCGTGGCGCAGGCGAATTGCTGGGCGCGCGGCAGTCGGGGTATATCGAGGAAGTCGGCTACGACCTGTACAACAAATTGCTCGAAGAAGCTGTCGCCGAACTCAAGGGACACCCGCTCGAACGTCCGCCCGACACCAAGCTGGAGCTGGATGTCGAGATGTTCCTCCCCGACACCTATGTGACCGACCGTCAGCAGAAAGTCGACATCTACCGACGGCTGGCCGATGCCGCTCAGCTTGAGGAGGTCGACAAGATTCGCGAGGAAGTGATCGACCGCTTTGGCCGTCCGCCGGAATCGAGTGTGGCATTGTTTGACGCCACCGCCGTCAAGATCGCGGCGTCGAAACTGCAGGTGCAGAAGGTGAAGTTGAGCGACGGTCAGGTGAATTTGTTTTTTGAGGAGGGGAAGAAGCTGACCCGCCCGGAGGTGGAGGCGTTGCGCCGTGCGACCGATCAGCCGATGGAATTTTCGCTGATCGAGCACCCGCGCATCTCGATTGACCTGCGCAAGGTGGGGAGGGGGAGAGGCTGTCGTATTTGCGGGGCGTGCTGGGGAAGGTGGGGTAGAAAGTGATTGACAACTTGTGTAGGCGAATGCTAGTGTTCGAATACAATCACTCTGCAAATTGGTCTGGATGTACTCTATGCGCAGCAGTTTGAGTTGGAGTCGTGAACAACTGATTCTCGCCTTTGACTTGTATTGCAGAACCCCCTTCGGGAAGCTCCATAGCAACAATCCTAAGATCATGGAGTTGGCTAAGACGATCGGCAGAACTCCTGGTGCACTGGCTATGAAGCTCGTCAATTTTGCTAGCCTTGATCCTATTCAGAAGGCGCGCGGCATAAAGGGTTTGAAAAACGTGAGTCGTGCGGATAGAGAAGTCTGGAGTACCTATACCGGACAATGGTCCGATTTTGTCCATGATGTGTCTAGAATCAGATCATCTCTGAATATTCCCATTTTGGAGGAAGGTTCTCGAAACGATCTTCGTGGTCAGCGGAAAACGGAATCGCTTGCCGTGAGAAAGGTCCGGCTTGTCCAAAGCTTCTTTCGCGCCACCGTTCTTTCGGGTTATGATTTTCGGTGTGCGGTTTGTCGCCTTGAGCTTCCAGAGTTGCTATTTGCTAGTCACATAGTCCCATGGTCCATTGATATCGGAAGGAGAGCAGACCCTACCAATGGCATTTCCCTTTGCGCGTTTCACGATCGTGCGTTCGACAGGGGCCTTATGAGTTTGGATGACTCTTTGCAGGTTATCTTGTCTAAACAGGCGACAAAGAAATCCGCGTCGGGGTTGGTGAGAGTCGGACTCCACGACGTTCGCGGTGTGACTATCCAGTTGCCAGACCGTTTTTCGCCCGACGGAGCAGCCCTGGCGTACCATCGAGAACACATATTTTTGGGGTGAAGATGACACAACATTTGCCAATCACACGACTGAGTGAGCGCCAGATATTGGTGCTGCGGAATCTGGTCACCACGGAGTTGAGCATGTGGCGCGCATCGGAAGATGTCATGAACAGCGCTTATGATCCTTCTGCTGGAATCATCCCCTACGATTGCAGTGACGAGAATCTAATACATGACAACATATGGGCCCTAAAACGCCTACTCGTGGATCTCGAATGAGAAATTCGAGGGGTGGGGGGACTGTCAGTGGCAGAAGCATTATGTACTCTGAGACTGTTACGAGCTGATGTTTCTCAAATTCTCAGCGCGCTGGAAGTCAGATGCGATGCCTGGAAGAAAACGGCCAGCTACATGAATGGCGAAGAAATTGATGATGAGTTCTTTGTAATCGAAGAATGCAACGACGCAGCAGAAGCCGAATCAATTGCAGCCGACTACGAGCGGCTTATTGCGGAGGTTCATGGGCAACTCCGTTGAGTTTCGGCAATCACAAGACGGTCTCGCTTCCAGCCTATTAAAACCATCACTTCAGCCCCCCAGCTCCTTCAACCGCGCCAACCTGTCAGGCTCGTCGCGACTCAACCACGGATCAGCCGACAACAATTCGTACGCTTTCGCAAAATACGGCTTCGCATCGCCCGCCTTCCCCTTGATCAACAGGCACTCGCCGATCTCTTCATACACGTACCCATCGGCTTTTTCGCTCGACGCTTCCCAGTCCTTCAGCAACTGCTGCTGCATCGCCAACGCCGAATCCACCTTGTTCAGGTACCGGAGCGCCTTCGCCACACACCATTTCGCAATCCGGACTTCGGTCGGCTTCTGCTGAGCAACCCGGAACGTCACCGCCTTCTCAAACATCGCCAGCGCCGAGTCATATTTCTTTTCCTCGAAGTATGTCCAGCCGATATTGTTGTACAGCGACCCGCACCACTTGCGCGCTTTCGGTTCCTGCGACGCCTCCGCCAGCTTGAGCGCTTTCAGATTCCATTTCATCCGTTCATCGGTCGGGGCGGCAATTCCCAGCATATGGGCCGCGTCAACTGCGAGGAAATCAATGCTCGCCGCCTGCGCTACCTTTAGTGCTTCGGCAAAAAGCGGTGTGGCCTTGTCCTGCTGATTTGACGAATTGAACACGCGACCCCGCTCCAGCAGATACCGCACCCGCACCCGCTCATCCACCTTGTCCAACTGGCCTTCCACCGAGTCGAGCACTGCATGGGCGTGATCGAATTGCTGGCGCAAGCCCAGCGTGCGGGCGATCTGCGTCTTGATCTCCAGCGTCAAACTGAGATCATTCGAGTGGGCCGGAAGAGCAGCGCGGAAACTCTGTTCGGAGGCCGCCGGATCGTCAAAGTTCCACAGGCTGTCCAGATCGAAGCCGTCGACTGAATGTGTTGCTGCCATGACTATTACCGCCGCGATAATGAAGTGTGAGACCCGTGACAACATACTAAGATAAACTTAATCGGTCCAATTAGGGAACACAAGCCCCGGATGAATAGATTTTGCCCAATTGGGAACTTGCCAACCTCTTGGTGTTACAACATCTTTAGACCATATCCGGACACATAGCTGAGAGGGAAAGGATTAGCCAACCGTGAATCTTATAGGCAAATTGATGATGGGCGGACTGCTGGTGGGCGGCATCTCCGGCCTTATGGCGATAGCCCAGGTCAACAAACCGGTGATCGACTCGGCCCCCCGCGACCCCGCCCTGGAAATCACGAATCCCGCTTCCGCCAAGCCGGCCACCAAACCGACTCCGCCGGTGCTCGAACCGACGACGTTCGCTCTCCCGCAGGAAACCCATCTACGCAACGTCCGCCAACTCACTTTTGGTGGCGAAAACGCCGAGGCGTATTTCAACCACGACGCTTCCATGCTTAGCTTTCAGTCCTCGCGCGACGGCCGCGGGTGCGACGCCATCTATACGATGAATGCCGACGGCGCGAATGTCAAAATGGTGTCGACCGGCCGGGGCGCCACCACCTGCTCGATGATCTCGCCCGACGGCAAATCGATCATCTATGCCTCGACCCACCTCGTTGACTCTGCCTGCCCGCCCAAGCCGGATATGTCGCGCGGCTACGTGTGGGCGCTTTACAAAGCGTACGATATCTTCAAGGCCAATATTGACGGCTCCAATCCGGTCCGTCTGACCGATACCCCCGGCTACGATGCAGAGTGCGTCTGGTCGGTCGACGGCAAGAAGATCTTGTTCACGTCCGTCCGCTCCGGCGATCTTGAGCTCTACACGATGGATCCCGACGGCAAGAATGTCGAGCAGATCACCGACTGGCCCGGGTATGACGGCGGGGCCTGGTTTTCATTCGATGGCCAGTGGATTGTCTGGCGGGCGTCTCGCCCTACTGGTGAATCGTTGGCGGAGTATCAATCGCTTCTCAAAGAAGGCTTGATTCGCCCGAGCAAACTGGAAATCTATGTAATGAATCTCAAGGACCGTAAACCGATCCAGCTTACGTCAAACGGTGCGGCCAACTTTGCGCCGTATTTCCATCCCGACGGGCGGCACGTCATTTTCTGTTCCAACATGAACGACCCGCGTGGCCGCAATTTCGACAATTTCCTGATTGATATCCAGACGAAGCAAATTGAGCAGGTGACGTTTAACGATACATTTGACGGTTTCCCGATGTTTTCTCACGACGGCAAGAAGCTGGTGTTCGAATCCAATCGTAATGACGCCAGGCCGGGGGAGACCAACGTTTTCATCGCCGACTGGGTGATGGATCTGAAGTAGATGGAACCCTGCCACATCGGCCTACCGGCGAAATATTGTCATGCTGAAGCCGCTTCTCAGCGGCTTCAGCATCTCGATGTTCACGAATACCCAAATGACAATGGCTGGCGTACGTCTCGTGCGCCAGCCGCATCTTGTGCTTTCTGTCCGCAAATCTGTCTGTGCAGTGACTTGAAGTATGGCAGCATCGATGCCCGCTTCTGAGCGGGCGGATGCTGCCGGAATACTAAGTATGCAATCCTGACGCCCTATTACCGCCCCATGCCGCAAAGCGTCGCACTGAGCGAAGTCGAAGTGCGATACCGCATCTCTCCCGATCGGCCCTCACCCCAACCCTCTCCCTAAATGAAAGGGAGTAAGAGATGAGTGTGACTTTGTTGCGTCAGGCACAGAAGAGGGTAGGTCAAAACCTCTGTGGTTTTGACACGGAGACTCATCGCCCCTCGTCTCCGCTCGGGGCGGCGATGATCGGAATCACTTTTGTTCCGTCAGATCCTGCGCCGAGTCCGCGAGGCGTGTGACCTGACGGGAAACTGGCGGCAGAACCCTCGCGTCGCCGCTATTTCACCTTCGCCGGCTTTCCATGCTCGTCGACCGCTACCATCGTGAACCGTCCATTGATCGCCAGCGTCCGCACATCCGAAAACATCCCTTCGACATATACTTCCACCGTGATTTCAATACTGGTATTCCCGACTTTCGACACCCGGCCGATCAACTCAACCATCGTGCCCGACGGAATCGGTTTGGTGAAATCGATCCGGTCGAGCGAAACCGTCACATACTCCTGCCGGCTGAAACGAGTGGCGGTGATAAACGCAATCTCATCCATCCATTGCAGGGCGGTCCCGCCGAAAAGCGTGTCGTAGTGATTGGTAGTATGAGGAAACACCGCCTTTACAACGCGGGTCTCCGATGCAGTCATTCGTTCCTGTAGGGTCATGCGGGCAAGATATGCGACAGGACCCAAAAGGACAAGCCGGCTATCTCTTCATAGGCAGAGGCAGAGAGGCATACCGCTCCACGAAGTAGAGCTCGAAAACATCTCCGTCCGATTCCGACTTGCCAAGTATCGCCATCAGACCCATGGTCGGCGAAAAATAGAACTCACGGTACGTCAGGCGATAGTGCGTCGTCAGGCCGGGATCACTGAAAAGGAAATTCTCAAGCCGGACTTTGATGAGGTCACTGTATGTTTGTCCATCAACAGTGAGTTGCTGACCAAAAGTGGTAATTCGGGTAGCATGTGGCTGCCAATTATCACTCTGAAAGGTCACCGTCTGAACCACGGTCGTTTCAGGCCTGATTGTCCCGCTGTCAAATATGGCGATAGCCCCGTCGAAATCCAACCAGCAGATCGACGAGTCAGTCACTAGCATAAGGTCCCTGATGTATTCCGGCGAATATGCTATAGTGCTGCCGCCGGGCAGAAAATAGTCCACACCGGAATCCGACTTGAAATGATACGCCTCTCCCACCCGGTACAAACGATACCACCGCCCATGTGCACTATCTCCTGCGATACACTCCACCATGTCGTACCAATACGCCAGGTCAGCATCCCACTTTCCATTGCCGTTGTAATCACAATACGGTGTGCCGGGGGTCCAGAAGGCATAATTGGGATATCCGTCGTCGCGCGGTTCACCGTCGCCATCCAGATCGTCAAAGGGTACGCCCGGAGTCCAATAGCTGTCCGGGCCGTCATACGTACCATTATGATTCAAATCCTGATTGTCCGGTCCGACACCGATTATGAAACCGTCGACGCCCCGGTCATAGACGCCGTTGCCGTTGTAGTCGATGAATGGCTCGCCAAGCACCTTTTCTCGGTAGACGTACGTCTCATGCTGAACAGGGTCGACAGGGTGAGTATTAACTGAGCGAGCGAGCACATACTGCCCACTGTCAAGAACGTGAATGGAGCGGTAAGGATACGAAGTCACCGGCTGTGTTACCACCGGCACATCATCTTCACTGCAGCCGACCAAAAGACAGCCGACGGTGAACAGAGCGAAGAGTAATATTGAGGGCATAGATTCCTCCCAGACACTCCAATCATGGAGAAAAAGCTAGGCGTTGTCAAGTGGAAAAAAACCGGTCGGAGAAAGATGTGACATTTGCGCCCGTTTTTCCTACGAGGCGAATTCACAGACAACTACTCTCAACATTATCGTCAGATGTGCATGCGACCGGGCCGCACGTCACTCCCCGTGCGCCTTCAGCCAGCGCTCGACCTCGTCGGCCGCGCGAAGATCCCCGGCTGTTCCGCGTTTGCGAAGTTCGGTCAGGACATTGAGACGCTGTTCCATCGTCTTGTTCTGCCCCAGCTTCCATTTCGTCCTCGATGATACCGGCGTCAGCGTCACCATCGTGAGCGTCGAGAAACTGGCTTTGTAGATCGGATCTTTCGGATCGAGCGCCTGGTAGTGCCCCTCGGGTTGGTAGCGATCCATCAACGTTTGCAGCAACGCCTGCATCTTCTGCGGATTGTCCTCGAGTATCGCATCGCAGGTGAACTCGGCGTACCGATAATACATGGTTGCCGCCCCGCCGTACTGCGCATCGACCCAATAGGAAGGGATCAAACATAACAGATCCTGAAAAGCCACCGTCGCCTGGGGATTGACTTTCAAATCGGCCACCTGCTCGTCTGTCTTATTTAGATGCAGGACGATCTTCCCGTCAAGATGATCGTGATTGAATATCCCGTTGTGGATCATTCCGGCTTTCGATGTCGTGAGCAAATTGCACGACACCTGGGAGTGGATCAGACACTCGACCTGAGCGGGGTCGTCCTGGCGGTAGAAGGGGTAGAACTGCATGCCGAATCACCTATATAATGTGTATTACAGAGTATCGCGAGCGGCGACCAGTGTCCTGGCCCCGTCAAGCCCTTGCGGGTAGCCGGCTTCCACGACAAACATACCCCGCAATTGGTCGTCGGTGTACCCCACCGCCTTATCGTCCGGATAAAGCGTATCGAGTGCCGCCGCCACACCGGGGGCCAGCGAATTCTCATCGCCATGGCAGTTCAGGCAGAAGGTTGCGGTCCGGATCGGCGTATAGAAACGGTAGGTGCGCATATTGTCCGTGCCCAACCACTCCTCCACGAACGGCGGCGCCTGCTCGGCATCGGCGAACTTGGCAAGAATGTCGGACTGTTCAATTGAAATCAGGTCGGCGGGGTTGCGCGGACGGTCGGTCACGCGGCGAATTCTCCAACCCCCGATTGAGTGCGCCAGGACAAGCTCCGGCGCCTTGGTCCGGCAGACGCGCAGTGCCCCGGCCGCCGAGCCGCTGTCCTTGATCGCCGCCAGTAGCTCGGTCCGCAAATCTCGAGAAAAGCGCCCCACCAACTCCACGGCCGCCTGATGATATAAGTCCTGATGCGACAACGTGTCACCCGCCGCGGTGGTATTCTCCACCTGCATTTTCGTGTCCTCTTTTGTGCCCGAACAGGCGGTCAGCAAGCATAGGGCCGCCAGCGGCAATAGAATTCCTGAGTTCACTTTTCCTCCTGGAGAGTACGCCAAGGTCTGTATTTTACACTTCTTCGATTGATAATACAAGACGGTTTCTCATTTTTTGGAACCCGCCTCAAGCCGGTGCCGTTATGTAGCCGACAATAGTGTGCGATGGCGGGCCCGGATGGTGTGCGGTCAAAAAATGCTTTGACAACCCCTACCCCGCCAATATATTGCCGCCATTAAAATGAAGAGAAGGGGTTGCTGATGTCCCCTTTCGGGTCGCCACAGAAGGATAAGAGGGATTCGTCTTACGCACAAATCTCCCTCCTGGCGGCAGTACCGGCGATTCTCGTCGCCGCTCCCTTGGTTGGATTTTTTATCGGCCGTTGGGCCGACGGGCGGTTCGGTACCGAACCGTATTTGATGATAGCGGGCGTTGTGTTCGGTTTTGCCGCCGCCGCTCGTGAAATTTATAACTTGGTCAAGAAGTCTGAAGCACTCGAAAAGCGTGATCGGGACGACTCGTAAATGGGCCTGGACTTTATAGATCGCACTCTCCGCACCACTGGAATTGTCATCCTCGTGCTCCTGCCGTTTTCCCTGTATTATTTCGGAGTATGGCCTACGCTGGCCGCGTTTTCCGGAGCGGTGTGGGGGATGCTCAATCTGCTGTTTCTCACCGGCTTGGTTAAGGCGACCCTCCGTCCGGAGGGCGCGGACAAGATGACCGCCATCGCCGTCCTGCTTATCAAATTTCCCGTTCCTATATGTGGCCGGATATTTCCTTCTGAAAGTCCGGGACTTCCAACCGATGCACTCTGCTGACCGGATTCTCCATCGTCCTCGTGATCATGGTGCTCAAAGCTCTCGGTCGTTTGTTCATGGGACTGGACAAGCCGGCCGCCAAGACCCTTCAGGGGACACTGTGAAAAAGATTCTGATCGTTCTCTCGATATGCCTGTTCATTGCTCTGCCGCTAGCATTTGTGCTGGCGCAAGAGACTGCCCATGATACCACGCACCAGACGACTACGGATTCGGCAAGTACTCTCGCGCCGGCCACCACTGAAGGTGAGCATGCGCAAGCCGGCGCCGAACCGTCGGGTGAAGCACACGGTGAGGGGCACGGGGGTGGTGAAAAGAAAGAGAACAAGAACGAGCTCCCGAGCATCTTCACATTTCTCGTCATGTGGCTCGGCCACGACTACGCGTGGATGGAGCTCTGGGCGCCGATCATCTTTGCCTTTGCCACATCGATCTTCTTTGTACTCGTGTGCGGTCATGTGTATCGCCACCGCAAGATGATACCGGGCAAGCTGCAGAACCTTGTCGAGATGATGGTGGAAGGGATGTACAACTTCATTTACTCGATTCTCGGCGAGGACACCAAGAAGTACATCCCGCTTCTGGGCACGCTGTTCTTCTACATTCTAATGAACAATCTCTGGGGCATCATCCCGCTCGGGCATTCGCCGTCGGTGAGGTTGGAGGTCACGGGCTCGATGGCCCTTTGCGTAGTTTGCCTGGCTCAATATACTGGTATCAGGAAGATGGGCTTCGGTAAATATCTTTATCATATGGCCGGTGAGCCGAGAAGCATCTTTATGTGGGTGCTGGGGATAATTATTCTATTCCCGATACACTTGTTTGGCGAATTTGCGGTCAAACCGGGTTCGCTCGCGTTGCGACTTTTCGGCAATATTACCGGCGAGGATATTCTTGTGGCTTCGTTTGTCGGGCTTGGCGTCACGGCCCTGTCATTTATTCACTCGCCGATCGGGTTGCCGTTCAACGTACCATTCATTTTTCTTGGTCTTCTGCTGTCGACCATTCAGGCGCTGGTGTTCACGCTGTTGTCGACCATTTACATATTGATGATGCTGCCGCATGAGGAACATGCCGCGCATTGATGAGCTGGAAGTATAGAAGATTCACATAGCTACTCTTTGGAGGATACAATGGATTATCAGGCAATGTTGGCGTGGGCGCTCCCGATGGGTGTCGGCCTGGCCGCAGTCGGTTCCGGTCTCGGTCTTGGGCGTGCGGTAGGTTCCGCGATGGAAGCTATCGGCCGTCAGCCCGAAGCCGCCGGTAAGATTCAGACCGCCATGATCATCGGCGCCGCGCTTATCGAAGCGCTCACCATTTACGCCCTGGTCGTGTTCTTCATTCTTTCCGGGAAGATCGGGTCGTAAGGGACAAATGGTTTTTCGGTCGGGGCGTGCCGCATCGCTCGCCCCGCCGACAATACCATAGGAGTATGCATGCATATTGAATGGTCGCTATTTTTTACGCACCTTCTCGGCTTCTTGCTCACCGTCTGGATTCTTAAGCGGTACGCCTGGAAACCGCTCCTGGCCCTTATGGAAGAGCGGCGCGCGCGTATTGAAAATGAGTTCGCCGACATAGACAAGCAGAAAGCCAATGTCGCCGATCTCACCGCGCAGTACCAGGCCAAACTGAAAGATATCGAAGCCGAACGCCGCGTCGAAATCGTGAAAGCGGTCGACGAAGGGAAGCGGGTCGCCGAAGAAATCAAGCACACGGCCCAGGCCGAGATCAAGGATCTCCAGGCCAAACACCGCGCCGAGTTAGAACGCGAAATCGCCAAGGCGAAAGTTCAGCTCAAGCAGGAAATGGTGACTATCACCATGTCGGCCGCGGAAAAAGTTTTGCACGAACGCCTCGACAACCAGAAACAACGTGAGTTGATCGGGCGGTTCATCGACGACGTACAGAAAGCGTAAGCGGAATGATCACGCAGGAAGTCGCCCACAAATACGCCAATGGCCTGTTTATGTCGGCCAAAGAGCGCAATCTGATCGATCAGGCCTACGAACAGTTTGCCGGCGTCCGGCAATTGCTGGCGATCGACTATACGCTCATGAATTTCCTGAACGCGCCGCAGGTGCCGGACGGCCAGAAGATCGAACTAATTCATACGGCCTTCGGCACGCGCCTGCAGCCGCTCTTTGTCGAATTCCTGCTCGTCCTGCTGCGGAAGCAACGGATTCGTTATCCTGCCGCTGATGATCGACGAATTCATTCGCCTGGTGGAAGATGCCAAGGGAATCAGCCGCGCCGAGGTCATCACCGCCGTGCCGCTGACTGCCGACGAACAGGCAAAGATTACGGCGCGCCTGGAACAAAAGACCGGCCGCAAAATTATTCTCGTAAGCAAGGTCGACCCCGCCACCCTCGGCGGCATGATCGTTCTGGTGGAAGGCGAAATCATCGACGGTTCGGTTCGGCATGGTCTGGATCAGATCCGTGATCAGCTCGAAAAAGTGAAAGTGCACTAGCGCCCAGTCGCGGCGAGAGATCGAAAGTTATGATGAATGAACATAAAGGAGTAGACTGATGGCTCTGAATCCTGAAGAAGTATCATCAGTCATCAAGCGAGAACTTGAGCGGTACGATACCAAGCTCGAAATGGAGTCGGTCGGTACCGTCCTCCAGGTCGGCGACGGTATCGCCCGCATCTGGGGTCTGGAAGACTGTCCAGATGTCCGAGCTGATCATGTTCCCCGGCGATATCATGGGCATGGTGCTGAACCTGGAAGCGGACAACGTCGGCGCCGCCATTTTCGGCTCCGATACCAAGATCAAAGAAGGCGACACGGTCCGCCGCACCGGCCGCGTGGCCTCGGTGCCGGTCGGCGATGCGCTGATCGGCCGCGTGGTCAATCCGCTCGGTCAGCCGCTCGACGGCAAGGGTCCGATCGTCACCGACAAGTTCCGCGTGCTCGAAGGGCGGGCCCCGAGTGTCGTGGAACGTCAGCCGGTGAAAGAGCCGCTGCAGACCGGCCTCAAGGCGATCGATTCGATGATTCCGATCGGCCGCGGCCAGCGCGAATTGATCATCGGCGACCGCCAGACCGGCAAGACGGCTGTGGCGCTCGATACGATCATCAATCAGAAGGGTACCGGACGTAATCTGCATCTATGTCGCGATCGGCCAGAAGCAGTCGACCATCGCGCAGGTGGTGGAGACGCTCCGCAAGTCACGGCGCGATGGAGTACACGATCGTAGTGTCGGCAACCGCGACCGATCCGGCCCCGCTGCAGTATATCGCCCCGTACGCCGGTTGCGCCATGGGCGAAGAGTTCATGTACAACGGCGGCCACGTGCTGTGCATCTATGACGACCTGTCCAAGCAGGCCGCGGCGTATCGCCAGCTGTCGCTGCTTGCTCCGCCGTCCGCCGGGCCGCGAAGCGTATCCGGGCGACATTTTCTACTGCCCACTCCCGTCTTGCTCGAACGTGCGGCCAAGCTCTCCAATGAACTGGGCGGCGGCTCGCTGACCGCGCTGCCGATTATCGAAACGCAGGCGGGCGACGTGTCGGCGTACATTCCGACCAACGTGATTTCGATCACCGACGGTCAGATATTCCTGGAAGTCGGAACTGTTCTTCTCGGGCGTTCGTCCGGCTATTAACGTCGGTATTTCCGTCTCGCGTGTGGGCGGTAACGCCCAGACGAAAATGATGAAGCAGGTCGCCGGCTCGCTGAAGCTCGACCTGGCGCAGTACCGCGAACTGGCGGCCTTTACGCAGTTCGGTTCCGATCTCGACGAAGGCACGCGCAAGCAGCTGAATCGCGGCGAGAAGATGGTGGAGCTGCTCAAGCAGGGGCAGTATGTCCCGATGACAGTGGCCAAGCAGGTCATGATCATCTGGGTCGGCGCCGCGGGCATCTCGACGACATCCCGACGTCGCGCGATCGGCACGATTCGAAAAGGAATTCTTCGCCTTCTGCGAGAAGAGCTATCCCGACATCGAACACACGCTCGCCAAGGAGACTGATCATCTCGAAAGCAGACGAAGCGAAACTGAAAGACGCGATCGAGAAGTTCAAGGCGCAGTTCAAGGCATAACGGATTAATTGAGTATTCTCGATGGCGACACTCGTGCAGTAAAAAAGCGAATTCGGTCGGTCATCTCGACCCGTCGCATCACCAAGGCGATGGAAATGGTCGCGGCTGCCAAACTTCGTCGCGCCCAACAGCGCGTCGAGCAGGCCAAACCGTATGCGCAGAAGCTGGACGAAATGCTCAGCCACCTCGCTGCTGGCTGCGACCGGCGAAATCGTTCATCCGTACTTCGAAGAGCGGCCGTCAAGCAAGACGCACCGTCGTGATCATCACGTCCGACCGCGGCCTGTGCGGATCATTCAATTCGAATATCCTGCGTCGTGCCGATCATGTGCTGTCCGAATACATCGATATCGACATCGAACTGGTCACGATCGGCAAACGGGGCAACGACTACTATCGCCGTCGCCAGCGCAATATCGTCCAGTATCTACGGCGACTGGGGTGGCGTGCTCAATTACGACCGCACGCGCGAAATCGTCAAATTCCTGACCGATCGCTTCGTCTCCGGACAGACCGATGAGATCGTCATGATCTTCACCCGGTTTCTCTCGATGGTGCGCTATCAGGTGTCGGTCGAGAAGTATCTGCCGGTGGCCAAACCGGCCGTACAAACCGAGAGCAAGGCGATCTCGCAATATATTTTCGAGCCGAACGCCGAACAGATTTACGCCGCGCTGATGCCCAGCTATGCGGTCACCAAAATGGTGACGGCGCTGGTCGAGTCGTTTGCCTCCGAGCACGGCAGCCGGATGATCGCCATGGGCAACGCGACCAAGAATGCCGGAGAAATGGTCCAGACACTTGACCCTCGATTATAACAAGGCCCGCCAGGCGCAGATCACCAAGGAACTCCTTGAAGTGGTTTCCGGCGCCGATGCGCTCAAGGGGTAGTTGACGAAGAGAATGAGTTACTCGATTATTGGAGATAGTGACATGGCTGAGAATATCGGCAAAGTGGTACAGGTGATCGGACCGACGGTGGACTGCGAGTTCCCGTCGGAGTCGCTGCCGAACATCCTGAACGCCATCAAAATTCAGGACGACGAGCGCAAGATCAACCTGACTGTCGAAGTCGCCATGCACACCGGCGACAATATCGTCCGCTGTGTGGCGCTGGCCTCGACCGACGGACTCGTGCGCGGCATGAAAGCGGTCGATACCGGCGGCCCGATTACCGTCCCGGTGGGCGAGGCGTCGCTGGGCCGCATCTTCAACCTGCTTGGTGACGCCATCGACAGGAAGGGTCCGGTTCCGGCCGGGACCAAGCGCCTGCCGATTCATCGCGCGGCCCCGCCGTTCGAGGATCAGGTCACGCAGGTCGAGATGTTCGAGACCGGCATCAAAGTCATCGATCTGCTCGAACCGTACTCCAAGGGCGGTAAAGTCGGCCTGTTCGGCGGCGCCGGCGTCGGCAAGACCGTTATCATTCAGGAATTGATTCACAACATCGCCACCGAGCATGGCGGCTACTCCGTCTTCTGCGGCGTGGGTGAACGAACCCGCGAAGGTAACGACCTCTGGCTCGAAATGACCGAATCGGGCGTGCTCGCCAAGACCGCACTGATGTTCGGCCAGATGAACGAGCCGCCGGGCGCGCGTCTGCGCGTCGGGCTGTCGGGCCTGACTATGGCCGAGTATTTCCGCGACGAAGAGAATCAGGACGTGCTCCTGTTCATCGATAACATCTTCCGCTTCGTGCAGGCCGGCTCCGAAGTATCCGCACTGCTCGGCCGTATGCCGTCGGCCGTAGGTTACCAGCCGACCCTCGGTACCGAAATGGGTGCTCTGCAGGAGCGTATCACATCGACCCGTACCGGTTCGATCACCTCGGTGCAGGCCATTTACGTGCCGGCCGACGATCTCACCGATCCGGCCCCGGCGACGACCTTCGCGCACCTTGATGCTACCACCGTGTTGTCGCGTCAGATTGCCGAGCTTGGTATTTATCCGGCGGTCGATCCGCTCGACTCGACCTCGCGAATCCTCGATCCGCTGATCGTCGGCGAAGATCACTACCGGGTCGCGCGCGGCGTGCAGGTAACGCTGCAGCGCTACAAAGACCTCCAGGACATCATCGCCATTCTCGGTATCGATGAATTGTCCGAGGACGACAAATTGATTGTCCAGCGCGCCCGCAAGATTCAGCGCTTCCTGTCTCAGCCGTTCCACGTTGCCGAGGCCTTCACCGGTCGGTCCGGGCAAGTACGTGAAGATCGCAGATACGATTAAGGGCTTCGATGAACTGGTCTCCGGCCGTGTCGACCACATCGCCGAACAGCACTTCTACATGGCTGGCGGCCTGGAAGAGGTACTGGAACGTCACGAAAAGGTAAAGGCATAGGTCATGTTTCGCCTATCCATAGTGACGCCTGAGAAGGTTGAGTTTGAGGGTGATATCCGTTCGCTTACCGCGCCCGGCATCGACGGCTATCTCGGCATTCTCTCGCAGCACGCACCGCTGATTACTTCCCTGCGGCCCGGTAAGATAGAATTCCGCGATAGCGGCGACGATGTCCATGTGATGGCCGTATCCAACGGATTTCTGGAGGTTTCCAACAACATTGCCACCATCTTGGCCGATGCGGTTGAAGGTGCGGGCGAGATAGATATCGAGCGGGCGCGAGCGGCCTACGAACGCGAGAAGTCACGCTTGGTCAATTTTGCTAAGGGCGAAACCGGCATAGACTTACCCGAATGTAGGTCGTCCCTGGAACGGGCCGCCAACCGGATACGAATATACAACGAGACCCATCGCAAGTAGAGTCGCTCGACCGACCGGAGCAAGGCTCCGGCCTGTGTGGTCAAGTGATCGCCAAAGACAAGCTAACCGCTTGTCTTTCTTTATGTTGGTCAATCTGATTCCACTTGACTTTCCCCTGGACTTTTGGTTAATATGCGCGGCTATGATACTGAAATTGCGGGAATTTGAGGATTTTCCCGCCAGAATACGGTTGGAGGCCGGTCCCGAACAAGTAGCGCCACTCACCGAGGAACTCAAAAGCGTCTCGCACCTTACGGTTGCTCTGGCCATCCAGAAAGCGGATGATGATTTTTATGTTCAGGGTGAGGTCGAGGCGGATGTTACTCTTGAGTGTGCCCGTTGCTTGTGTGATTTTGAGACCCACTTGACTGGTCGCACCGATTTCATCATCAATGCCGAGGGACAGCCACCTAAATCCGATCGGGACGTTATTGATGACGAAGAGTATATCTCGTATCGCGGCCCGGACATGAGTGTTGATATCTCCGACCAGGTCCGGCAGGCGCTGGTACTGGCAGTCGACTTGAAACCGCTGTGCGATGAAGATTGCAAAGGATTGTGTCCCAATTGCGGTGAAAACCTCAACGATGGACCCTGTGACTGTACAAGTAAGCAAATTGATCCGCGCTGGGAAGGCCTGAACGGCTTGTCCGAGCAGTGATGTATTTCGTATAAGGAATGAAACATGCCGAATCCCAAACGTAGACACTCGGCGACTCGTGGCCGCAAGCGTCGCACCCACTGGAAGCTGACCGCTCCCAATGTCGTGGACTGCCCCAACTGCCACCAGGGCCGACTGCCGCACCACATTTGTCCGCACTGTGGCTTCTATGACGGGCATCAGATGCTCGCCGTGAAAGAGTCCTAAGTTCAAGCCACACCCACGGATTGGAAGACTATGACGGGTACCGATTCTTACACCGTCGCATTGGATGTCATGGGCGCCGACCGCGGCCCGGAAGTCATCACTCATGGTGGCATTCTGGCGGCGCGTCTGTTGGGCGACAAGTTGCGCCTCATTCTTGTCGGCCGGCAGGAGCGCATCCAGACAATCCTGTCTCACGTCCATGACCTGCCCGGCAACGTCTCAATTCAGCACGCCGAAGCTGAGGTGGCCATGGGCATGCCGGCTACCGAAGCCCTGAAACTTCGCGACAGTTCCGTCGCCGTCGGCTGCAAACTGGTCAAAACCGGCCAGGCCGACGCGTTTGTCTCGCCCGGCAATACCGGCGCCGTGATGGCAACTTCACTGCTCACCCTCGGTCGTATCGAGGGCGTCAGTCGCCCCGCGATTACCTCGTTGTTCCCGTCGAAAACCGGCCGTCCGACTGTCGTGCTCGATGTCGGTGCAAACGCCGACTGCAAACCGATCCACTTGTCGCAATTTGCGGTCATGGGCTCCGTCTATGCGTCGATCCTTTTCAACAACGACGCCCCGCGCGTCGGCTTGATTTCCATCGGCGAAGAACGAAGCAAGGGGAACGAACTCATTTTCCAGGCGCACGAACTGCTCAAGGACTCAAAAATCAATTTCGTGGGTAATATCGAGGGCCGGGATATTCTCTCCGGGACGGTTGATGTAGCTGTTACCGACGGTTTCACCGGCAACATTCTTCTCAAATTCGGCGAATCGGTTCAACCGCTCCTGGTGACTGCCATTCGCCGCCAGGTCCAGACCAATCTGTTCTCCCGCCTCGGCGTATTTCTGTTGGCGCCCTTCTTGCGCCGCCTGAAGAATACGTTCGATTATGCCGAAGCCGGCGGCGCGCCGCTGTTGGGTGTTGATGGCATCGTGATCATTTGCCATGGATCGTCAAACGAACGAGCCATCTCCAACGCCATTCGCCTGGCCTTTAACATCGCCGCCAACAAAATCAAAGAGCGCATCCACGATGAGCTCATTACGAATCACTTTGGAAGGAACAATGACACCAAGGATTCGAGCCAGGATAACCGGGACCGGATCGTATACTCCGCCTCACCGGATGACCAACGCTGATTTCGAGAAAATCGTAGATACGTCCGACGAGTGGATTCTCACCCGCACCGGTATCCGCGAGCGGCGTATCTGTGGTCCTGAAATCGCCAATTCCGATATGTGCGCCGCCGCCGTGACGGCCGCCCTCAAGATGGCCGGCCGCTCGCACGAAGACGTCGACATGCTTATCTCCGGCACCGTCACGCCCGACTACACCCTGCCGTCGCTCTCCTGCGTCGTACAGGAGAAGATCGGCCTTCCCAACGCCGTCTGCTTCGACATCGTCGCGGCCTGTACCGGCTTTCTCAACAGCCTGTCGATCGGCCGTTCGTTCATCGAGGCCGGCATCCACAAGTGCGTTGTCGTCGCCGGTACCGAACGCCTTTCGTCAATCACCAATTACAAGGATCGCAACACTTGCGTGCTCTTCGGCGATGCCGCCGGCGCCGTGGTGCTGGAAGCGACCACCGAGGATCGCGGCGTGCTGGCCACTCACATGAAATCCGACGGCTCCATGCGGACCTGGCTCTGGATGAAAACCGGTGGCTCCCTTAATCCGATCACGCCGGATTTCACCTGGGACGGATCAAACAAGATCTACATGGCCGGCTCCGAAGTGTTCAAAGTCGCCGTCAAGGAAATGGGCAAAGCGGCCGCCCACGTCATTGCCGAGGCCGGCTTGACGTCGAAAGATATCTCGCTCTTCGTCCCGCATCAGGCTAACATGCGAATCATCGAGGCCATGGCCAAACGGCTCCATCTCGACATGGACCGCGTCTTTGTGAACATTGAAAAATACGGCAACACTTCATCTGCCTCCGTGCCACTGGCGCTCGACGAAGCCAACCGGCAGGGTCGAATCAAACCGGGCGACCATGTCGTCATGGTGGCCTTCGGCGGCGGCATGATCTGGGGTGCGGCCCTGGTGCGGTGGTAAGTATATGAGCAAAACAGTACTCTTTTTCCCGGGACAGGCCTCGCAGTACGTCGGTATGGGCAAAGATCTGTATGAGCACTCGGCCGATGTCCGCGCGCTCTATCAATTCGCCTCCGATCTCATGAAGATCGATATCGCCAAATTGTCGTTCGAAGGCCCGGCCGAAGAACTGAAACGAACCGCCATTACGCAACCGGCCATCCTTCTGCATTCGCTGGCCGTGCTCACCATTTTGAAAAGTGAAATTCCGCCCTTTGATTACGCCGCCGGCCATTCCCTCGGTGAATACGGTGCGCTGGCCGTTGCCGGCGCGTTTACTTATCACGACGCCGTCACGGCCGTCGTCCGTCGCGCCGCTCTGATGGAGGAAGCCTGTCGCCGCAATCCGTCGACTATGGCGGCCATCATGGGAATCACGCTGGAAAAACTCGAAGAGGTTTGTCGGCAGGCCTCGGCTAAAGGTGTGGTCGTACCGGCCAACATCAATTCACCGGCACAGCTCGTCATTTCCGGAAGTTTCGAAGGCATTCAGGAAGCGATCCGACTGGCGCAGGAGGCCGGTGCCAAGCGCGCGATCCTGCTCGAAGTCGGCGGCGCATTTCACTCGCCGCTGATGGAATCCGCCCGCAGCGGTATGGCCGAATTTCTCGCGACCGCGCACGATCGCCGATCCCCGCGTCCCGGTGATCGCCAATGTTACCGCCGAGCCGGTATCCGACCGGAAAACCGTCAGTCGCCTGCTCGTGGAACAAATCACCGCACCGGTGCGCTGGATGCAGACAATGACCTGGCTTGACGGAACATGGCGTGACGCGCGTGATCGAAATTGGCCCCGGCAAAGTGCTGACCGGGCTGGCCAAGCGCGAAATGAAACCGGAAACCATGATCAATCTCGATACGCTCGCCGATATTCAGGCCTTTGTGCCGGTCTCAGCATAAGAAAGATGTAGTCGCATGGAATTTGCCGACAAGGTTGTCATTGTCACCGGTTCCGCCCGCGGAATCGGTTTAGCCATTGCCCAGCAGTTCGCCCGCCAGGGCGCCAAAGTAGTGATCAGTGATATCGATCAGGCCGCCTGCGACCAGGCCGCATCCCAACTCCCCAACGGCGCCATTGGCATCAAGGCCAATGTCACCGACTCCGCCGAGGTGGCCGCTCTGATTGACACCACCGTGGACCGTCTCGGTCGACTGGACGTGCTCGTCAACAACGCCGGCATCACCCGCGATACGCTCATGATCCGGATGGACGAAAAGGACTGGGACATGGTGCTTGACATCAATTTAAAGGGTTCTTTTCTTGTCACCAAAGCGGCCGCCCGGGTCATGATGAAACAACGCTCCGGTCGTATCATTAATATCAGTTCCGTCGTCGGCTTGACCGGCAATGCCGGCCAGGCCAATTACTCCGCATCCAAAGCCGGGTTGATCGGCTTGACCAAATCTGCGGCCAAGGAACTGGGTGGACGAGGGGTCACCGTCAACGCAGTCGCTCCCGGCTTCATTGAAACGGAAATGACGAAGAATCTGCCGGAGACGGCGCGCACGGCCTTCATGCAGAAGGTCCTGCTCGGCCGGGCCGGTACGCCTGCCGATGTCGCTGCGGCGGTGCTTTTCCTGGCCTCCGATGCTGCGGCGTACATCACCGGCCAGGTGATTACGGTCGACGGCGGCCTTACCGTGTAAACAGATTACTTGAGATAGAAAAGGAGATGCGACATGTCAGTGGAAGAGAAAGTCAAAGAAATCATCATCGAACAGCTTGGCGTCGAAGCCAGCCAGGTCACCCCGGAAGCCAAATTCGTCGATGACCTCGGCGCTGATTCGCTGGATACCGTCGAACTGGTCATGGCGCTCGAAGAAGAATTCGGGCTGGAAATTCCCGACGAGGACGCGGAAAAAATCACCTCCGTCGGCGACGCGATCAATTACATCAAGACGAATGGGCGAAAGCCGAAGTGAGCGCCCGCGCTCAGGCTGTTCCAACCTTACATCGTGAGTTTCAGCATGAATAACCGAGTTGTGGTTACCGGCCTGGGGGCGGTCACGCCCCTGGGCAACACCGTCGACGAACTCTGGCAGGCCTTGCTGGAGGGAAAGTCCGGTGTGGAACTTGTCTCGCGGTTTGACACCACGAATTATCCCACCAAGATCGCGGCCGAAGTCAAGAGCTTCGACCCGACGCGGTCTATCGACAAAAAAGAAGCCCGCCGCATGGACCTGGCCGAGCAGTACGCCATGTTCGCCACCGACCAGGCGATCAAGGATGCCGGCCTTGATCTCAGCCGCGCTCGATCTCGATCGCTGCGGCGTCGTCATCGGTTCCGGTATCGGCGGCATTGCCACGTTTGAGGAACAGCGCGACAAGCTGGTGCAATCCGGCCCCGGCCGCGTCTCGCCGTTCTTCATTCCGATGATGATCATCGATATGTCGGCCGGCCTCGTGTCGATCAAGTACGGCTTCCGCGGTCCGAACTATGCCACCGTCTCGGCCTGCGCCTCGTCGGCGCACGCGATGCTCGATGCTTTCCGCATCTGTCCAGCGCGGTGAAGCCGACGTCATGGTTTGCGGCGGGCCGAAGCCACCATCACCACGACCGCCATGGCCGGCTTCTGCTCAGGCCAAGGCCATGTCGACGCGCAACGACGATCCGCACCGGGCGTCGCGCCCGTTCGACAAGGATCGCGACGGTTTTGTCATGGGCGAAGGTTCGGGAATTCTGATTCTCGAATCACTCGACCACGCGCAGAAGCGCGGCGCCCGCATCTACGCCGAAATTCTCGGCGGCGGCATGACCAACGACGCTTATCACATGACCGCACCGCATCCGGAAGGGTACGGCGCGCGCAAGGCGATGGAAAACGGTCTGCGCGACGCCGGCCTCAGCCGGACACAGATCGACTACATCAACACCCACGGTACCGCCACCGATCTCGGCGACATCACCGAAACCAAGGCGATCAAGGCGGTCTTCGGCGATCACGCCTACAAACTCGCCTGCAATTCGACAAAATCCATGATCGGCCACCTGCTCGGCGCGGCCGGCGCGGTCGAACTGATCGTCTCCATCAAGTCGATTCAAAACGGCATGATGCATCCGACCATCAATCTCGATAACCCTGATCCGGAATGCGATCTTGATTATGTGCCCAATCAAAGCCGACCCCGGCAAATCAACTACGCGATTTCCAACTCGTTCGGTTTCGGAGGACACAATGTCTCGGTCGTGTTCGGACATCTGAACGAGAAGCGGTGATGAGTGTATTGCAGATTCTTAAGGGACTTTTCACCAAAAAGTCCCTTCCCTTTGAAGAGTTTATCAACGGGACCGAAGAGATTCTGCAGTACCGCTTCGACGATCGCGAATTGATCGGCACCGGCCTCACTCATCGCTCCGCCGTCCGCACCGGCAATTCCCCTCAACCCTCCTACGAACGACTTGAATTCCTCGGCGATGCCGTGCTCGGTCTCATCATCTCCGACCAGTTGTTTGCCGATTTCCCGAAAGAGAGCGAGGGCGACCTCACCAAGACCAAGGCGATGATGGTCAACGAATCCACCCTCGCGCAAATCAGCCGCGAGACCGGTCTCAATAAGTACATCATCATGTCCCCCGAAGAGGAACGGGCCGGCGGACGCGAACGCCCCTCGATCATCTCCGATGCCTTCGAATCGGTCATCGGCGCCGTCTATCTCGACGGAGGCATCGAGGTTGCGCGCGACGTCGTCTTGCGCCTGCTCTACACACGCCGCGACGCCATTCTCGCTGATTCCTCACAACGCAACTTCAAGGGTGATCTGCTCGAACTGATCCAGGCCAAGGGAGAGGGCGTGCCGCGCTACGACGTGATTCTCGAGGACGGCCCCGATCACGAGAAAACATTTCATGTCGTCGTCATCGTCAGCGGTGAACGCGTGGGTGAGGGTGTGGGCTTGTCGAAAAAAGAAGCGGAACAGCGCGCCGCGTCGATGGCGCTCACGCAGCTTGAACAGAAGTGGCATTGAACACACGTCACGACGTATTCAAATCCCGTTCCCAAAAGAACTTTTTTCTTGACCTCAACGAATAATTGTGACACCTTCACGATGTTATTCGAGTTGTCATCATCTCGCTTAAACTGAGATTGCGTAGGTCCATGACAACTTGTGAAGGAAAAACAGTTGCAAGGAGCTACTCAATGCGCAGAAGCAATCCGAGAAAAGCAATGACTCGCAAGCCGATCCGCCGTGCCGCCACCCGCCGCACCGCCACGACCGGCAAGATCTGGACCGCGACTGAAATCAGCTCGCTCCGGAAGACCTATCGGTCGACGCCGACGCGGACGATCGCCCGTCAACTCAAGCGCACCATGTCGTCGGTGCAGACGAAGGCCCGTTCGCTTGGTCTGAAGAAGGGCAGCATGTCGCCGTGGATGGCCGTCGCCAAGAAGAAAGCCGCCAAGAAGCCAGCCGCGAAGAAGACGACGAAGAAAGCGACGAAGAAGTCGACCGGCAAGGGCAAGAAGAAATAGTTTTCTTTTTGTCGAACTGGTGGAATTCCAGATGCAGGCTCGCCGACGTTGTTCAGCGAGCCTGATTTGTTTTGCGCCCTGAATTTCTGTTTCGTCAGGTCCTGCGACGCTTCTTAGCGGCGTGTGACCTGACGCTCCATTCTTCCCCCTCTCCCTCTGAGAGAGGGTTTGGGTGAGGGCGGATAGGGCTACAACATTCGCAATCGCCGTCTCGTGCGCCAGCCCGTTGGGTTACAAACCTCCCCTCAATGTCGCCCCCCCGCCTCCCCCGAATGTCACCCCCGCCTCCCCCAATGTCACCCCCGCCTCCCCCCAATGTCACCCCCGCCTCCCCCCAATGTCACCCCCGCGAAAGCGGGGGCCCATTCCTTCACCTTCGCAATCTCACGGTTGTCATTCCCGCTCTCCGCTTGTCATTCCCGCGAAAGCGGGGATCCTGGCAGGGATTTCCTTCGAAGTCCCGCGGCCCATATAACGGCGGCAAACAATACTGTCACGCTGAAACCGATTCCTATCGGCCTTCAGCATCTCGATGTACTCCGAACAACCATACGCGTCATCGCGAGGCGCGCTTCGCGCCGTGGCGATCTTTCAGCTCGCGGGTCTTCTATCACTCACCAACGAACCACGACGCGATCAGCACGATCGCTCCCAGGGCGATCGAATGCGAGGCCAGCCGCACGAGTTTCTGCCCCCGTTCCGAGTAGTAGGGATTGTTCTTGTAGAACGGCACCCACTGCCGATACCAGAGTGTCTTCTTCCCCTGTTCAGTTCTATACGATCCCGACAGGAGCAGCATGATCAGTCCAGCCGCCAGCAGGACAATGGCAATTGGGTCCAACCAGATGCGCATGTTTTGAACCCTTCACGTGAGAGTGCCTACACAGGTTCATCGCTCATGTTTGATTCCACGTTCGAATTACAATGCCCCCTTCATCGCCAGTTCACTGAGTCGCATCGCCACCGCGCGGAATTGTTCCTGGCTTTCCGGGGTCGGGTCGGCCCCGCGCATATACACTGCGGTAAACGTTGAATCATAAATGATTTTGAATGGCGTCCCTTGCGGCCCAATGCCCATCTGCGCCAATTGCTCACCGTCGGCCGAATCGTAGACCACCAACGGCAGCCCGCAGCCTGTCGAGTCGAGAAAATGTTGAATCGCCGCCGAGTCGGCCTGCCGCGCCATCGCGGTAATAATCTGGCCGCGCTCAGAGAATGCCGGCAGCAGTTTCTTGATGACCTCAATCTCCGTCAGCCGCATAGGACAATCGAGCCTGGCATCAAAGCAGACCACCATCGAGAGTGCCGGCTGTCTTACCGACAGCGATTCCGGCAGCATCGCCTTTCCGATCCCCGGGTACGTATACATCCCCCGAATGTCCGCTGTGACACCGTCTATGGTCGCGAGAATTGGTGGCTCTGAGTGATGTCCCGTCTGCCCTGAACGCCACAGCAAGAACACGTTCGCCGCGGCGAAGAAGAGTGTCAATGCAACCCAATACCCTTTTCTCATGATCAGTCCTCACTTAGACAATCGTGTGAGCCGCAATGTATCACTTCTGCTGTCAGCATCTCATTCGTAAGGCAGCGACTCAGGAGTGGAGCTGCATCTCAAACGTAGGGCAGCGACTCAGGAGTAGAGCTGCATCTCAAACGTAGGGCAGCATCGATGTCCGCTTCTAAGCGGACGGATGCTGCCGATAGGTCTTCGTGATCTCACAAAAACCGCGCCGATACAGAGATGCGGACCACCCCGCCGCCTCGTCCTACGACAGGATGCGGAAAAGCCCCGCAAACACCGCCCCGGTGGCGACCGCCGCCACCACGGTCAGGCCCGCTACCCGAGGCACCGATTTCGACCCGCCGGGCATCAGGAACAACTGCCCCGACAGTGCCAGCAATCCACCGCCGATGGCACCGCCCAGAAAGTGGTACGGGGTGTGGCTGTTGATGAGGTAGGTGGCGAGCACGGCCGCCAGCGATCCCGCCATAAACCACCAGTTGAGCTTTGCCTTTGATGCGCATTCCATTGTAGATCTCCTGCGCTTAGATTTACGACCGGGTCTCAAATGGGTGAACACTGAAACCCGGCCAGGACAACTTTCTCTTACCATCCGAAAATTGATATTAGACCACAGCCTATGATCCCGACGGCTGGTGGCCCACCGCTTGCCGTGGGTTCCTCGCCCATCATTCTGGTGGGCTATTCGCAATCGGACAACGGCTCAAAAGTGATGAAGAGATGATTGATCAGGGCCGTAAAGTCTGACGCGTCTATATTGCCGTCCGTCGAGCCATCGCAGTTACCCTCGGCCATGCACGGCAACGGTTCGAACGTGATAAACAGATAATTCTGTAGGGCACTTAGATCACCAATGTCGACGTTGTCATTCGGGTCACCATCGCAATTGCCGGTCATGCCTACACAGCAGTTCGCAACGTGGTAAATGTCACCTGTTTTTACTACTTGATTCACGGGCTGCCCAGCCTCTCCATAGCCGCTCGTAGCGATGATACGGTAGGAGTAGTTGCCGGTAGGCATTTGCTGGTTGAGGTCATTGGTGCCGTCCCACCTGTGTCCGGTCTGACCGGCCATCGTGAAGTTGGAATCCACCAGCGTCTTAATCTTGGCGCCGAAATTGTGGTACTGGTAAATCGCGGCATATAAGAGGGAGGGGTCCACTAGGGTATAACTGATCTGGTGGCGACTGCTCCAGACGTTGTGCGTCACCAGCAAGTCCAGGATGTCTGTCCCGATAGCGAAATGTTGTATACCGCTGGAAGAGGTCCAGGGCTCTGATATGTACATATCACAAGACATCGCAACACCGAGCGCGATAGAAAAACCAGAGCACGTTCCGAGTTGGCCGGACTGGTAGTATTGACACAGAGGGGTCAGGTCATAATCGTATTTCGTGATGACCGATGACGCATCCAAAGCCCATAGATACCCCCACGGATCGAGTTGTATATCCACAATCGAGTTCGACGTCTCCCCCTCCGGCCAACCTTTCACATAAGTACCTTGCGAATAACTATAGTCATAGCGATAGATCATATCGTTGGCCGTGTCCGCAACGTATAGCATCCGTGACCAGTAGCTATGTATGAGAGCGGTCGCATGGCACCCCTCCGGTAAAGCGACCGAGCGAATAAAGGTTCCGTTATACGTGAAGTTCAGGAGCGTATTGTCACCATTCAACACCCAAACCTTGTCGTCCGTGTCGGGGCGGTAGGTCTGCCCATTGTCTATTGCAACATCAATCGGACACCACAACCCGTGGCCGGTCATTACCGTAGCGGTAGTTAGCGACATGGGGGAAAGCCACTCCGGAGGCGAATACACCCCCCTATAAACTCGACTGTTGTAGGTGTCTGCGACATAGACGTCGTAGAAATTCTCGCTGGTATAGCCATCGCTAATGGCGTGAGCCGCAATGCTCTTTGGCCACCTGAATTGATTTGTGCCGGCACCAAAGTGGCCGAAAGCCTTTGTCTCAGCCGTCGCCATGTGCGTGTACACAACGCGGTTCCAGTCAGGATCAACGACAGCCAGAAGTGTAGAACGGGACGACCACGTGGCAAAATCGAAGTCAAATACATAAACGCCGGACCGGGGTGAACTGAAGAGACTCACGCCCAATTGCTGATTGGTCACTGACGAATTCAGTTCCCAGATTTCGGGATTGATATAGATCTTCCGTTTAATCAGAGCGTATTGGCTCAGACTCTGTGAGACGCCGCTCTCCACGGCAAGAGACGTTACGACCGTGCCGATTAGTAAAGCCTGAAATAGAGCTCGCATCACTCACCTGCCTTCTGGCTGTTCAGTCGATCCAGCGCCACCTTGACATATTTTGCGCTGCGGGAATTGGGGTGCGCTTCAGCCAACGAATCAAGGAAAGCGCTTTTCGCCTGCAGATCCATATCTCGGGTAATGTCCTCGATCCAGCCACCTGAATTACCGGAGTTCGGGTATTTCTCAAGCAAGTCTCTTGGCCGTGATGTCTTATCGCAGGTTCCTTGCATTCCATCGGGCCACGCTTCCGGAGCAAACTCCAATGAAAGTCGACAGCACAGCTCTGCGTACGGGCCATCGGGAAATCGCTCTACAGCCTCCTTTAACTTCTGACCCGCGGTTGAACGGTTGTCCTTCGCCCAGTAACCCCTTGCCTGCTCGATGAGATCGAGTGCTTCCCGCGCCTGGCCTGTTGGCACTATCACCGAAAAATTAAGAATCGCGGAAGCGGTACCCTCAAAGTAAACTTGAACTGTGTACAAACCGGTCGGGATGAACGGAACTGTCGAGTGCAGAAGAAAGGAGCTCTCAGAAAATGCAAACAGAGGGAGGATATTGAAACTTTTATAGTCTGCTTGTCCAGGCTCTATTGTGAGATAGCCCGGATGAGGCGCTATTTCGTATCTCAGGCCGGTGTGCCCCATGGTATGCCCCGAGGCATCCTTGAGCTCGATCATGAATCGTTGATGATTAGGAAAGATCAATCCATCCGTTCTTTGCGTGTCGACACCGACGTTGGTGAGTGTGACATCAAGCCAGATTGGCTCACGCAGCACATATTGATTTTTGGACAATGCGACCTCTACGTCCCATCGATGATCCAGGGCATGCGCGGATGGCAAAGCCAAGATCGTGATCAGAGCGGCCGCCAACAGGGGATAAATTCCGATGTATCTCATCTGACTCTTCCTCGTTACCACTTGCGATTCAAAAGGTTGTTAACACACTTGTCGCAGAAGGCCTTATCTTCCAGCGGGCTCTCATCCACACCGTCTTCAGCGCATGGCACATCAGCCACATTAGCAGCCATGACGCATGTACTTGACGGACTTGGGTCATCATGATTAGTATCTACGGCAAAGCCGTTGCAGAGATGAGTTAAATGCCCTCGCCCGTGGCCTAACTCATGAATTACGTTTTCTTGTCTTAGTTCAAGTTTTCTGTTCTCGAGTTCCTGATGATCATCCGCCACTTCCGTAATATTATCCCAGAAGATCATTGACCAAGCATGGTGAGGGGGTGCAGTTTCAGTCGAAATGCCCAAGACACCGTATGTGTCAAACCGGTTGACACTAGCGAGATAAATTTGCTTTGTCAATTCATCGTCACTCCAGAGCGCATGGGCACGGACGAAAGAATCAACGTTTGCCCCTGTTAGTGGATTAGGTGTTGGGGATATGTAAAGGTCATTAAAATTGACGGAAAAGTAAATCTTACCAGGACTGAACGCATCATTGAGATATTGGGTACTGTAATCGGGAAATATGTTGCGATTTATGACCTGATCGTATTCGCAAAGACAGGTATCCAGCGCTTGTGTCCCGTTTCCAGGGCCACTATCACCGCACTGGGGATTCAATGTAGTAACAAGTGCCATAAATGCAAAGACGAGCATGAGTTTCATTGCTGGCCCCCATTTTTGCTAGCATTGGCCGTGCTTTGCCCGCCGATTTCGCCGACGAAATCGAATAAGGTGCCACACTTGACCAAGCGCCACCTCAATGGGTCACGTGAAGCTGTTTGCTCGGGGTGACCAGTGCCGGGTGAGTATAGAACCAAGTGCTCTGCGGTCCTTGAACCAGATCCTGCCGATCCGTTAGGGAAAGCATCCCAGAGCACCAACTCACAGTCAACAAACGCAGAGTCTTCTCGTATGGTTATTTTCGAAGACAGGATATCAAAGTCTCCGAGACCTGGATCGGACGCAGTGGAGTCGCTCTTAACCGTTGCTTGAGCCATTCCCGAGACAGTCCTCCTCGCGGAATTGGCGAATATCAGTCCGAGGTCTCGTGCAATCTCAGTATCAGTCTTGCTTTTGGCACTCTTGATGGACACGCTCTCCCCCATAACCTTCATGACGCGATCGACGCTCCCTTGTTGAACGCCTTTTCGTATCATGTCGAGGGACGCTTCAACACATTGCACATCAGTAAGAGTCAGAAGGTACTGCTGGGGGAATGCACTCGCGACAATCAGCAGCATCGCTACACACCACATCAATACAATTCGTCTCATTGAGGACTCCATAAATATGATGCCGTTTCGTTTGCCACAATATCCGACTTCCGAAACTGATTGGGCTCGGCGAAAACGATTGCGCGTGCCTTCGCAATATGTGTGAGATGACAGCCTGAGAACGCGTGCGCCGGAATCTCCACGTATCCCCGCCGGCCACCTGTCATGTACGAGTAGTCTACGATCACCCGCTATAATGTGCCAAGGGAAAAACGCCAAAGATGCGCTAAACGTGGAAATAGTTATCGCTGACCAAAATTGTCGCTGATGACACTGCGACCCTGTTGTGTGGCGATCAAATCCCACTGCCAATTTTATCGTGAAGCATTACAATCGGTTGGCCATTTCTTGCCACAATCATCGATCAAACGCTGCGCCCGACGACTCTCCACGCCGTTCCGTCTGGTGCCGCACTTTCCGACGGCGACACGTGTCTTCACGCTCTTTCCTAGCGCCAAGCCAGCAAAAATCCCCCTCCCAACCCCATCCTTGACAGCCTTCACCCCGTTTGCCATATTCCCCACCTATCATTCTGTTTACTATGGAGAACATATGAACATCGTTGTGCTCATAAAGCAGGTCCCCGAAATCGCTCTGATCAAGGTCGATGAGGCCGCCAATCAGGTCGTCCTGCCCCAAGGCCCCGGTTTTGTCAATCCCTTCGATGAATACGCCGTCGAAGAAGGCCTGCGTATCAGAGAAAAGCAGGGCGGCACCTGTGTCGTCATGACTGTCGGCACCGAACGGGCCGAATCGGCCCTTCGCGACTGTCTCGCTTTGGGGGCCGACGATGCCTACCTGCTCACCGACCCCGCCTTCGCCGGCTCCGACCCGCAAGCGACTGCCCGTATTCTCGCCGCCGGACTCAAAAAACTCGGCGCCTATGACCTGATCCTCGCCGGTAAACAGGCGATCGACTCCGACTCCGCCCAGGTTCCCGGCGCGGTCGCGGCCCTTCTCGATATTCCTCAGGCGCTCTTCGTGAAGAAGATCGAATCAATCGATCCCCAAAAGGCAGTTGTCTATCGCACTACTGAGGACGGCTACGATATCGTCGAAATCGGCCTCCCGGCGGTCGTCTCAGTCGTGAAAGAAATCAACGAACCCCGCCTTCCTTCATTAAAAGGAAAAATGGCCGCCAAGAAGAAAGAGATCAAGAAGTGGTCGGCCGCCGATCTTGGCATCTCCGCCGACACCGTCGGTGCCCATTCCGGCACCAAAACGACCAAGGTGTCTCCGCCCCCGCCACGCAGTAAGGGCGAGATTATCGAGGGTGCCTCACCGGAGGAAATCGCCGATAAGCTGTTTAAGAAACTACGCGAAAACCAGGCCATCTGAGTACATAAGCCGCCCTCGCCGGGCGGCTTCTTTATATATGCGCATCCGCCGACTGACCGACTGCCCCGAATTCCTCGCCGGCGACCACACTCGCCTCCGCGAACTGCTCCATCCCGATCGCGAATTCCCGTTCGACGGCCGCTATTCGCTGGCCCACGCCACGGTCGAGCCCGGAAGAGAATCGCTCCCCCATAAATTGACCACGGATGAAGTCTATTACATTCTCGAGGGCGAGGGGGAGATGCACGTCGGAGCGGAAACTGCCGTCGTTCGGCAGGGCGATACGATCGAAATCCCACCCGGTGCCGTTCAATTCATCCGCAATATCGGTCCGCTCCCTCTTGTCTTCCTCTGTATTGTCGATCCCGCCTGGCGGGCCACCGACGAAACCATCCTCTAGTGAGCCGCCCAGTTTAATTTTGACACCGCTTAGAGTTTCCGTCTATATTCGCGGCATGACGAATTCTCGCGTTCATCGCCTTGGCCGGATTCTCTGGCTCCTTGCGGCGCTCTGCCTGATAGCCACTTCCGGTTCGGCCACCGATCTGCTCAATTATGCCCTGTCGGATCTTCGCGTTCTCTACCTCTATAATGATCCCCAGCGCATCGACTGGCCGACCATCTATCACCTGAACGACGAATACGGCGCCCGCGTCGATCTGGTGACTATTGACGATGCCAAAACATTTGGCCTTTCGTCCAACGGTTTGCCTGACCTTCAACTCTGGCATGTCACCCTGTCTGCTAACACGCGGGATACTTCCCGGGTCGACTCCATCCTGGCCCGACTGTTTGCCGATCGCCGCCCGGACATAGTCATCTTCGCCGACCCACCGTCGAACAAGCTCGAACGCTCCCTCTACCGGCGTCTTTCGGAAAACGATCCCAAATCGGGCACACTCTTTAACATCAGCAAAGTCTACCGGCGCACCGACCGCGACTCCACCTCATCGACCGCCGCCGGTTCCATTTCCATTCACCAGAACGCCCTCTACCAGCGGTATCAAACGCGTATCGAGGCTGAAATCAACCGCCTCATTCCCAAAGCGCGCTTCGTCCCCGCCAAGGAACAACTGGTGCGCTACGAGGTCGTCTTCCGCCGCACGTCGGGCGCCGATCCGAATTTCCTGTCAGGGCTCGAACGCCTGCGCCTGTTACCGGTCTTTGACTCGGTTCTCTCCGATGGCCCGCTCAAAGAATCGTTCGATAAACGAGCGCGAAACTATATTTCGCTGATGGAACTGGCTCGCCGTCTTGTCGGCCGCGATCGCGCCGACAACTTTACCAATGGTTTCAAAGAACTCCTGGCGCTTCGTGAACAAGCACGCGCCGAGACGTCGCTCAAGCAGTACGAGGATTTCGACGCATACCTGTCCGACCTCGTCGCTCGCGCCGAGCGGGCCGTTTTGACTGAACTCGGCATTAAGTACTCCGGTGTTATCGCCGTGCGAGAATCCCCCAACGGCCCCAAATTGAAATTTGTTTCGTCGCTCGAAGTCAACGGCCCGATGGAGATTGAGCTGTCCTACCTCCGTTTTCACCCATATTGGGATACCACCGCGATCCTCGTTGATTCGGTCTCCCGCAAGGTTCAGCCGCACCAGCGCTTCGTGCGCGAGTATCTGATCGACGTCGACCGCGAGCATCTCGAATCGACCATGCCCGACTCGCTCCGCTTCAGCGCGGAGATCGTCTACGCCCGAGTTCCCATGTTTGTTAACACGGCCGCGCCGCTGCGCGAATCGCCCGACCTCGATATCGAACTCGTCCCCGACTTCTTCTTTGTCCCTCCGTCGGCGGCGATTAACGTCGATAAAGTCGTGTCGGCTATGAACTGGAAAGCAGTAATCACCAAGCCGCCGGAAATGTCCGGCACGGTGCACGTCAAACTGGAGACGCCTGAGGGTGTCTTTGCCGGCGCCTATCGTGCCGAGGTCGATCTGGATAAGGGGAGAACCGCGGAAATCCTCCGCATCCCGTTCTCGATCTCCAATCTGCTCGAATTGGGCATTCATCCGCTGACTATCGAACTTCAAGTCGATGGCCGCACGGTGGCCGCCGATACCGGCATCATGCGTGTCGCCGGCTGCCAGGTACCCGATACTATCGCCATCGGTTATCTCCCGGATTCAACCGGCTTCCTCGAAGATATATTCCGGATGACCACCGCCAACAACCAGCCGCTGACGTTAAGATCACTTTTGACGGCCGATCTCGACGCTTATGACGTCATCCTGATCGGTTCCGGCGCTGTCACCGACTACCCCAAACTGGTGGAGGTTGCCAGCCGTCTGGAAGATTATGTCCGCCACGGCGGTTCCATTGTCGTTCTCGGCCAGCCCGATCAATGGCCGGCCGATGCTCTCCCTATCGGCATTCGCCCCACCATCGAACGATTGACGGGGGAGAGTCTCGGGTTGACGGATGGTGCCCACCCCTTGCTGCAAAAACCGTACGAAATTTCCCAGTCCGGCCTCACTTCCTTCTTTGAACGTCGCCAAACTGTCGCTTCTGCGATTGTGTCTCCGGGACAGGCTTTGTATACTACCACCTCCGGTGGGGTCCTGCTCTCGGTGTCGCCGCTGGGTGACGGCCAGGTGATCTACTGCGGTATCCCCCTCGTGGATATGATTCGCGATCTGAATATCGATGCGATTCACCTTTTGGCAAATCTGCTGAACTATTAATCCCGCACCGGTGTTAAATAGCTCTCTGCCTGTTTTGTGAGGGTTAATGTCGGAAAAGAACAAAGCGGCGGCCAAAGGCCGCTTTAGCGTCATATTTCCATATCTTCGTCAGTACCGCGCCTACCTCGTTTTCGGCGGCGTGGCGGTCATTCTGGCCAACGGTCTGCTCCTGGTCAATCCGTATATCCTCAAGCTGATATTCGACGTACTCCAGAACCAGGGCCCCGCGCCGGAATTGACTTTCTACGTCCTGCTTATGGTCGGCCTGGCCCTGGTGGCGGGCGTCTTTCGTTTCCTCATGCGCCGGACTATCATTTGGATGTCCCGCAAGCTCGAATACGACCTCCGCGGCGAACTGGCCCGACACCTCCTCAAATTGTCGCCGGCCTATTACGATACCACCCGCACTGGCGATATCATGGCCCGTGCCACCAACGATCTCGAAGCGGTCCGCATGATGATAGGCCCCGGCATTATGCAGATGTCCAACACCATCGTCACGATTGCCGTCTCCCTGACGATGATGATCTACCTGTCGCCCAAGCTCACCCTCTATGCCATGATTCCATCGGTTCTCTTTCCTTTTGTGGTTCACCGCCTGGGTAGTCTCGTTCACAAGCGCTTCATCAAAATTCAGGAGCAGTTCTCGCTCCTCACCGCGGTCGCCCAGGAAAACCTTGCCGGCGCCCGGGTGGTCCGCGCCTATCGACAGGAAGATGAGGAGATCGATCACTTCGCGAAAATCTCCTCCGACTACGCCGGTCACAATGTCGCCATGGGCCGCCTCTACGGCGCGTTCTTCCCACTCATTACTTTCATTGCCACCGGCCTCACCCTGGTCGTCTTCTATTTCGGCGGCATGGACGTGATCAACGGCAAACTCCCGCTCGGTACGATTGTCGCCTTCTTCTCCTACCTTGGCTACCTCTTCTGGCCGATGATGGCTATTGGGTGGGTGATCTCACTCTATCAGCGCGGAACCGCCTCCCTTGATCGTATCAACGACATTCTGAAGACGGAACCGATCATTCAGACCGCCGCCGAAAATCCGTACGCCGGTGACATGCGCGGTAGAGTCGAATTTCGCAATCTGCGCTTCACCTACGATACCCGCCCCGTCCTCAACGGTATTTCGCTCGTCATTGATCCTGGCCAGACCATCGGCCTGGTCGGCATGACCGGATCGGGCAAAACGACCCTCGTCTCGCTGATCGCCCGGCAATACCCGGTCGAACGAGGTATGATCTTCGTCGACGACGTCGATATCAACGATTGGGATCTCAACGCCCTGCGGCGACAGATCGGCTTTGTGACGCAGGAAGCGTTTCTCTTTTCCGACACGATGACCAACAACATTCGCTTTGGCCGCTTCGACGCCCCTCCGGCCGAGGTCGCCGATGTCGCCACCGCCGCCGCCCTGGCCAAGGATATTGCCACGTTCCCGGCCTCGTTTGATACCATTGTCGGCGAACGCGGTATCACCCTTTCCGGGGGCCAGAAACAGCGGACCGCCATTGCGCGCGCGTTGCTGATTGATCCGGCTATCGTCGTGCTCGACGACGCCACCAGCGCCGTCGACACCGAAACTGAAGATGAAATAAATAATCGCATCCACGGTCGAATCAAGAAGTGCACCACCTTCATCATCTCCCATCGTATGTCTTCGGTGAAGGAGGCGGACGTCATCCTCTATCTCGAGGACGGCTGCATTGTTGAACAGGGCAACCACGAACACCTGATGCGCGAGGGCGGGCGTTACGCCGAACTCTATCAGTCCCAGCTTCTGGAACAGGAGATTGAGAAACTCTAATGGCTGAACCGACTCTGCACGAAGAAGAAGCCCTCGGCAAGGCCTACGACAACCGCCTCATGCGACGGCTGCTCACCTACATCCGCCCCTATAAGGCGTCGGTGTCACTCGCCGTCTTTTTGCTCCTGCTCGGCTCGATCACGCAGATTGCCCTCACTTTTCTCGTGCAGATCGGCATCGACGACTACATCAAGGTCGGCGACCCTAACGGTTTTCTGATGATCGTCCTCGCCTACCTGGTGGTCATGCTCATTACCTTCGGCGCATCGTATGGTCAGACCTACATCACCATGGTCCTCGGCCAGAAGGTGCAGTACGACATGCGTATGCAGATCTACCGCCATCTGCAGAAACTGCACCTCGGCTATTTTGACAAGAACCCTGTCGGTCGCCTGTTGACCCGCGTGACCAGCGACGTGAACGTCCTCGACGAACTCTTCTCTTCGGGTGTCGTCACCATCATCGGTGACGTATTCACCCTTCTCCTCATCGTCGGCGCCATGCTCTACTACAACTGGCGTCTGGCGCTGGTGACCTTCTCAGTGCTGCCGATTCTGATTGCCGCCATCTTCGTCTTTCGCGCGAAAGTCCGCGACGTCTACCGCGAGGTCCGCATCAAGGTCGCCCGTCTTAACGCCTTTTTGCAGGAGCACCTGACCGGCATTCGCATTGTCCAGCTCTTCGCGCAGGAGGATCGCACCTATAAGCGCTTTGACGATATCAACGCCGACCTCCGCAACCAGCACTTCCGCTCGGTCTATTACTACGCCGTCTTCTATCCGGCGGTTGAATTCATCGGCGTGCTGTCGACCGGGCTGCTGCTCTATTTCGGCGGCTTCAGCATCCAGGAGGGCCTGTTGACCTTCGGCGAACTCGTCGCCTTCCTGCAGCTCGTCCAGCGCTTCTACCGACCCATTCAGGACCTGAGCGAAAAATACAATATCCTCCAGGCCTCCATGGCTTCGTCCGAGCGTATCTTCCAGATTCTCGACACGCCTCCCGCCCTCGCCACGCCGGTCGGCGCCCGCAAAATTGAAGCATTCGAAGGGCGCATTGAATTCGACAATCTCTGGTTCGCCTACAACAAGGAAGATTGGGTGCTGAAAAATATAAGCTTCACCGTCGAGCCGAAACAGAAGATCGCCGTCGTCGGCGCCACGGGCGCGGGGAAGAGCTCCCTCATTTCGCTCCTCTATCGCTTCTATGATTATCAGAAAGGGAGCATTCGTATCGACGGCGTCGAGTTGAAGCAGATCGACGTCGACAATCTCCGCTCTCACCTCGCGCTCGTTTTGCAGGATGTCTATTTGTTCAGCGGTGACTTCGCCGGCAACGTCCGCTTGCGCAATAAGGATATCACCGACGAACAAGTGATCGATGCCCTCAAGCGGGTCGGCTACGACCGGTTTTTCGACCGTATGCCCGACGGCATCCACACCGCCATTCAGGAGCGCGGCGCCACTCTTTCCACCGGGCAGAAACAACTGCTGTCCTTTGCCCGGGCACTGGCGTTTAATCCCGATCTGCTCATTCTCGATGAGGCCACCAGTTCGGTCGACACCGAAACCGAAAGACTCATCCAGACCGCCCTCGACGAACTCCTCCGCGAACGAACCTCGATCGTCATCGCCCACCGCCTCTCCACAATCGAAAAGGCCGACAAGATCATCGTCCTCCATCACGGCGAATTGCGCGAAATGGGCACCCATGCTGAACTCTTGCAGAAGCGCGGGATTTACCACAAGCTCTACCAGATGCAGTACAAAAAACAGACCGCTCACCCGGCCGATGCCTCGGTCGCGAAATAACGCTCATGAATTCTGCGCTGAAGAACGACTTGCTGAAATTCACCGCCGCCACAGCTCGAGGCGCCGGCAAAATCCTCAAATCCGGCTTCACGCGGACAATGGGCATCCGGTACAAAGGGCGCATTGACCCCGTCACCGAATTCGACCTCAAGTCGGAGAAATACGTCGTCGGCGAAATCCGCCGTCACTACGCCGGGGCTGCCATCATCACCGAAGAGACTCCGCATCAGCAGGGGAATGCCGACTTACGCTTCATCATCGATCCCCTCGACGGTACCGTCAATTTTGCCCACGGCTTCCCCGTCTACTGCGTTTCCATCGGCGTTGAACTGGCCGGGCAGCCGCTGCTGGGCGTGGTCTATGATCCGGAGCGCGATGAGTTATTCCATGCCGTCGCCGGCGGCGGCGCTTTCTGCAACGGCCGCCGTCTGCACGTCAGCGGCGAGAAATCACTCCATCGCGCCCTGCTGGCGACCGGCTTTGCCTACGACATCGGCACCGCCCGCCGCAACAACCTTGGCCTCTTCGCGCGCATGGCGAAGCAGGCACAGGGTATCCGCCGTCCCGGTTCGGCCGCGATCGATCTCTGCTGGCTCGCCGCGGGCCGAGTCGACGGCTTCTGGGAATTAAAATTGCACCCGTGGGACACCGCCGCGGCGAGCGTGTTGGTCAGCGAAGCCGGGGGGAGACTCTCCCGCATCGACGGCCGCCCCTATTCCATCTTCGACCGCGACCTCCTCGCTTCCAATACTCATCTGCACAACGCCATGATGGCCGTTCTTTCCGGCGTTCCACATAGCAAAAGCACCGCTCGTCGCACACCTCGTGCGCGGCGATAATTGACGAGAATTGACCCGAGTTTTGACTACTCTTTAACATAGAACATCCGATATTATCATCATGAACCAAATCGAACTGGTAAAATCTACCTCAGGAATTCGCGGTGTTGTCGGCAACGGTCTTGATCCAACCATGATCACCGCCTACGGCTGCGCGTTCGGCACGTTTCTCAAAAAGGGTACACTGGTCATCGGCCGCGATAGTCGGCCCTCCGGCGAAATGGTCCAGCAGGCTGTCGTTGCCGGCCTCATCGCCACCGGCATCGACGTCATCGACATCGGCATCGTCCCGACCCCGACCGTCGAAATCGCCGTCAAGGAATTGAAAGCCATCGGCGGTATCTGTGTAACCGCATCGCATAATCCGATCAAGTGGAATGCCCTCAAGTTTTTCAACAAACGCGGCGAATTCATTACCCCCGACGAGTATAAGCAGCTCAACGAGATTTTCGAGTCGGGTAAATTCAACCTCGTCCCGCATGATCGGCTCGGCAAAATCACTCGCCAGAGCAATTGGATCGAGAAACATGTCGCAAAAACGCTTGCTCTGAAAACCGTGAATCGGAGTGCCATCAGGCGACGCAAATTCAGAGTGGTTGTCGACGCCATCAATGGCGCCGGCTCCCTCGCGCTTCCCATGCTTCTGGAAAAGTTGGGGGTGAAAGTCATCAAGCTCAATTGCGACGGTGATGGCAACTTCGTGCACGAACCGGAGCCCACTCCCAGAAATTTGACCGGCCTCGCGAAAGCGGTCAAAAAACATAAGGCCGATCTCGGCATGGCTTGTGATCCCGATGCCGACCGGTTGGCGCTCATCAACGATAAGGGAGAGGCCATCAGCGAGGAACTAACGCTCACCATCGCGGTTATGGGTGTTTTAAGGAAAACAAAGGGCCCCACCGTGATAAACCTCTCGACCTCGCGCACTACCGCTGACGTTGCCGCTCAACACGGCTCGAAAGTGTTCTATTCCCGGGTGGGGGAGTCTAACGTGGTGGAAATGATGAGGTTAAAGCGAGCCGTCATCGGCGGCGAAGGCAACGGCGGCGTGATCTACCCTTCGTTCCATGCCGGCCGGGATTCATTGGTCGCCGCCGCCTTGGTATTGACTGCCCTGGCCGAAACCAGGACCACCTTGAGCCGTCTTGCTGAAACCTTTCCCCGGTACTATACTATAAAAGCCAAAGCAGCTCTCCCGGGTGATTTTATCAAACGACTGCAGGACTTCGAAACAACCGCCATGAACCTTCTTGGAACATACAATCTTGACCGTCGCGACGGTCTCCGCTTCGATTTTGACCGTGGCTGGCTCCAGCTCCGCTCGTCAAATACCGAGCCGATCTTCCGATGTATAGTAGAGACAAACGATCAATCTTTGACCGATAACTTGACCAGGCAGGTCATGCGGTTTTTTGCCTAGAACGAGGAACTCCCATGTGCGGAATTGTAGGATACGTAGGACCAAGAAAAGCAGTACCGGTACTTCTCAACGGCCTTAAGCGGCTTGAATACCGCGGTTACGATTCGGCCGGTATCGCCCTGCTCGATCCCGACGGTCTGTTTGTTTCCAAGTCGGTGGGGAAGATCGCTCAACTCGAAGCGGCTCTCTCCGGACTGGAATTAAACGCCACTCACGGTATCGCGCATACCCGCTGGGCCACTCACGGCGAACCAAACCAGGTGAACGCCCACCCTCACACCGACGAGAATTGCGAAATCGCCCTGGTTCACAACGGTATTATCGAAAATTACCGTACCCTGAAAGAGTACCTGGTTCGCGCCGGCTACGTCATCAAGACTGAAACCGATACGGAAATCCTGGTTCACCTTATCCATCTCAATTACAAGGGTGACCTGACTGAGGCGGTTCGCGCCGCCCTTACTCAGGTGGAGGGAACCTACGGTATCGCCGTCGTCTCTTCGCTGCACCCCAACCAGATTGTCGCCGCCCGCATGGGCTCGCCGCTGGTCATCGGTCATGGCGATGATGAGAATTTCCTGGCCTCCGACGTCAGCGCCATGCTCGAATATACCAATCGCGTGGTCTATCTCGAGGACGGCGAAATCGCGACCATTACGCCGACTGATTACCAGATCACGACCATTCACAACGTAAAAATCTCGCCCACCATCGAAGAGATTTCCTGGTCGCTCGACCAAATCGAAAAGAGCGGCTATGATCACTTCATGCTGAAGGAAATCCACGAACAGCCGAGCACGCTCCGCAATGCTATTCGCGGTCGGTTGAATTTCGATGACGGCGTCGCTCGTCTCAACGGCCTTAACCTGCAGTACGACGAATTGCTCCGCATCAAGCGCATCATTATCACCGCCTGCGGGACGTCGTGGCATTCCTCGCTCATCGGGAAATACCTGATCGAGGAAGTTGCCCGCGTGCCCGTCGAGGTCGAGTACGCTTCCGAATTCCGTTATCGCTCGCCGATCATCGACGATCACACCATCCTACTTGCCATTTCCCAATCCGGCGAAACCGCGGACACGCTGGCCGCCATGCGCGAAGCCAAGAAACATGGCGCCACTGCGCTCGGCATTGTCAACGTGGTCGGTTCGACCATCGCTCGTGAGTCCGACGGCGGCGTGTATATTCACGCCGGCCCCGAAATCGGTGTTGCCTCCACCAAGGCCTTCACTTCGCAGGTTATGGTCCTCGCGCTGATCGCCAATCTGATGGGCCGGATGCGCTCCTGGTCTATGCAACAGGGCCGCGAAATGATCGACGCCATGAATCAGATCCCCGCACAGATCGAACGGATTCTATCAACCGAGGAATCGATCAAGAAGATCGCTGCGGCCTATTATAAGGCGAACAACTTCCTCTACCTCGGCCGCGGCATTAATTTCCCGGTCGCGCTCGAGGGTGCGTTGAAACTCAAGGAAATCTCCTACATTCACGCCGAGGGGTATCCGGCGGCCGAAATGAAGCACGGCCCGATCGCCTTGATCGACGAAAATATGCCGGTGGTCGTTATCGCCTTGAAAGATCCCGTCTATGACAAGGTTATGTCCAACATTTCCGAGGTCCGTGCCCGTCAGGGTCAGGTGATCGCCATAGCCACTGAGGGTGACCACGAAATCGCCGAACACGTCAATCACGTCATCTACGTTCCGCCGACCTTCCGTTTGTTGACCCCGCTCCTGTCGGTGATTCCGCTGCAGCTGCTGGCGTATCATATAGCCGTTATGCGCGGCTGCCATGTCGACCAACCGCGCAACCTCGCCAAATCCGTCACCGTCGAATAGGTAGGTCAGGGGCCTTGCGCCCCTGAAGATAGACAGTAGGTCAGGCTCCCTGCGAGCCTGACAGCAGGCGTAGGGCAAACCCCATTTTCTATTTAACAAGGGGTTTGCCCTTTTCATTTCGCACAATAATCTCTCATCGCCGCACTCCGCCGGGTCGGGCGCAGACGAGACCGAATACGTGTGCGGTCAGGCCTTCGTGCCTGACCGCACCTTTCATTTAAATCCTGTGGCTGGCGTACGTCTCGTGCGCCAGCCGACCCAAAACATGCTTCTTGCATTGTCATTCCGGACCGAAGGTCCGGAATCTCAGAGTGAAGAACCCTTGCATCATTGTCATTCCGGACACCCGGTCCGGAATCCATGGGGCCCTCATTCCGTCTTGCGCAAATACTCTCAACCTCACGTGCTGCTTTTTCTCCTTCTCCCTCTGGGAGAGGGCTGAGGTGAGGGCCGGTAGTAGAACGAGTAGGGCGGACCCCATTTTCAATTCATCAAGGGGTCCGCCAAGCGTAAAGTCGAGAAGAGAATATGGCAAACGCCTTGATAAATGGACAATGGGGTTAGCCCTACAGGGCTGGGGTGAGGGCCGGTAGGGCATGGCATTAGCGCGTGTCCGGAAAGGTCAGGCTCCCTGCGAGCCTGACTGTAAGGCTTCACACGCTATTCTTACTCCCTCCCCCCGGGAGAGAGCCGGGGTGAGGGCCCGTAGGCGAGTGACCGAAACAAAACCGCTTGCCAAACTACCCCGCCGGCGATTACATACTCCCATGCTCCACGTTATCCCGGGTGACGTCCCCATTAAGGACGTCCAGAACTTTCTCCTCGGCGGTGTCGGCCCGCGCCCCATCGCCCTGGTCTCTACTTGTGCGTTGGACGGACTGCCGAATTTGTCCCCCTTTTCCTTTTTCAACGCTTTCGGCGCCAATCCTCCCACCGTCGCCTTCTCACCGTCGCGACGTGTCCGCGATGGCAGCACCAAGGACACCTACACCAACCTTCTCGCGACCAAAGAGTGCGTCATCAACGCCGTCACCTACGACATGGTCCAGCAAGTCAGCCTCGCTTCCACCGAATACCCGACCGGCGTCAACGAATTCACCAAGTCCGGCCTGACTCCGGTTCCTTCCGACCTCGTGCGTCCTTCGCGCGTTGCCCAATCTCCCTTCCAGATGGAGTGTGTCTTGCGTCAGATGATCACGCTGGGCGAAAAGCACGGCTCCGGCAACCTGGCTATCTGCGAGGTGGTCAAATTCCACGTGGCCGAGGATATCATTGTCAACGGCGTCATCGACCCCCAGCGCATCGACCTGGTCGCCCGTATGAGCGGCGACTACTACTGCCGTGCGGTAGGGAGCGCGATTTTCAAAGTGAAAAAGCCGATCGAGCGAAAAGGGATCGGCTACGATGCCCTGCCCGAATTCATTCGCAAATCAGATATCTTCACCGCGAACAATATCGCGCAGTTCGGCAATACGATGACCATGCCAACCGATTCCGAAATCGACGCTCTCATTGAATCGGTCCCGGCCGCCGATGAATCACTTGAATCGTTCCATCGCTACGAACGTTTGGGCGAATATCCGCACATGCTCCGGGCCGCCTTTGCTCTGCTTCGCAATGATCATCCCGCCTCCGACTGCCTGTTCGACCTGACCGCCCGCCGTGCGCTCGACTACGACGATACTGAATTTGCCTGGAAAGTCGCCCTGTTTGCTGAACGAGTCCGCCACGGACGCCGCTGATCTAATCGTGCTATGACCGAACTCCCCCTCTGGACACCGTCGCCCGACCGCGTCATCGCCTCTCATATGTCCCGGTTCACCCACCTTGCCGAGCGCGCTGCCGGACGATCTTTCGCCGACTACGAACAACTTCACGCCTGGTCGTGCACCGATCCAGCCGCCTTCTGGGAACTGGTCTGGCAGGATGCAGAGATCATCCATTCGCAACCGTACACCAGCGTCCTGACCCGTGCTACCATGCCCGGCGCGCGCTGGTTCACCGATGCTAAACTGAACTTCGCCGAGAATCTCCTCAGGTATCGCGACGATCAGGTTGCCATCATCGCCAAATGCGAACATCGCCCCGTGCGGATCTTCACCTATCGCGAACTCTACGCTCAGGTCGCCGCCTGCGCCACCGGCCTGCGCGAACTAGGCGTAGGGGAGGGGGACCGCGTCGCCGGCTACTTGCCCAATATACCCGAAACCGCGATCGCCATGCTCGCCACTACCTCCCTCGGCGCCCTCTGGACCTCCTGTTCGCCCGACTTCGGCGCGCAGGGCGTGCTCGACCGTTTCAGCCAGATCGAACCCAAAGTTCTCATCGCTGCCGACGGCTACTCATATCAGGGAAAAGCTCACCACCTGCTCGATCGCGTTCATGACATAGCCGCGAGTATTCCCAGCGTCCAACATACGATCATTGTCCCCTTCCTGGCCGAGGCACCGAAGGTTTCCGGAAGCAACATGCTCTGGCCCAATCTCCTCGACCGAACCGCCACCGAAATTGCCTTCGCCCAACTCCCCTTCGATCACCCCGTCTACATCATGTATTCGTCCGGCACCACCGGCAAACCGAAGTGCATTGTCCACGGCGCAGGGGGGACGCTCCTCCAGCACTACAAAGAACATGTCTACCACACCGACCTTGGTCGCGAGGATGTCCTCTTCTACTTCACCACGTGCGGCTGGATGATGTGGAACTGGCTGGTCAGTGGCCTGCAGGTCGGCGCGACTTTGTTCCTCTATGAAGGCAGTCCGGCCTATCCGGATATTGAGATGCTCTGGCGGGCTGTTGACGACCACAAGATCACGGTCTTTGGCACCAGTCCAAAGTTTCTGTCGTCCTGCCGTCACGCCGGATTCCGGCCGTCGGATTCCTGCGACCAGACATCGTTGCGCGCTATCTTGTCCACCGGTTCGCCGCTTTCGGCTGATGATTTTGCCTGGGTCTATCACAAAGTGAAATCCGATATTCAACTATCATCAATCTCCGGAGGCACCGACATCATCTCCTGCTTCATGCTCGGCAATCCAAATCTGCCGGTTTACTCAGAGGAAATCCAGTGTCGTGGCTTGGGCATGAGTGTCGAAACGTTCGACGATCGCGGTCGGCCGGTCATTGATGAAGTCGGCGAACTGGTCTGCACCGCGCCGTTTGTCTCGATGCCGGTTTCGTTCTGGAATGATCCGGACGGTGCGAAATATCGTGCCGCCTATTTTGATACGTACACCGGTGTCTGGCGTCACGGCGACTATATCAAGATCACTAAGCATGGCGGGGTGATTGTCTATGGTCGCTCCGACGCCACGCTGAACCCCGGCGGCGTGCGTATCGGTACGGCGGAAATCTACACGCCGGTGGAATCACTGCCTGACGTTGTCGATTCGGTTGTCATCGGCCAGCATTATCGCAACGATGTCCGGGTGGTGCTCTTTGTCGTTTTGCGCGAGGGTTTGACTCTGGATGAACCGCTGAAGCTGAAAATCCGTGAGACGATCCGCAGCCGGACAACGACCCGTCACGTCCCGGCGATCATTCTGCAGATCAAAGAAGTCCCGCGTACGATCAACGCGAAGAAGGTCGAATTGGCCGTCCAACGCATCGTGCACGGTCTGGAGGTTACTAACCTCGACGCCCTCGCCAATCCGTCGTCTCTGGAGCAATTCCGCAATCTGCCCGAACTCCTGTGACAGAATCACATGCGTGCCTCACAATACTCATTGCGAGGACCCTGAGCGGAGCCGAAGGGGACGAAGCAACCTCTCTCTTCACGCCTGCTGGCGCACGAGACGTACGCCGGCCATGAATGTCATTCCCGCCCTGTTTGTCATTCCCCCCTTGTTTGTCATTCCCGCGAATGCGGGAATCCAGGTGGGGAAATCCTTCAACCAGCCCCAATCATTTATCTTCTTATGCGATCATTCCCATATCTCGCCGCCTCGAGCGCAGTCGAAGGGCGACAAATCCCCCCCCACAAACACCAACGGCGGGCTCATCACCCGCCGTTGCGTTGCTCTATCGTATGCTCTAATAGATGTCTGTGTCCGTCACGCCGAACGCGCCAACCGCTTGTCGACATGAGTCGTCATGAATTCCTGGCCCAACCCCAGATGCCGTACCATACAATTCGTGCACAGATGCGATTCGCCGATCTCGGCAAGCGTCACGGCAAAATTGCGAGTCTCCGGGTAGTTATTCCCGACCAACAGCGCGCGATTCTCGCCTGGGTCGGCCGCCCAGATGTTCCCCTTGATCATGAACCCGTCTTCAGGGCGCGTGATAATCTTTCCGCAGCCATCGCAGACGACATAATCATTGACCGACATGTTACCTACTCTCTTTCTTCCCGCGTTCGAGAACTGTTCAAATCTTGCTCGCCAATCCGGCCTCGGTGGCCGCCGCTTGGCTATTCCTCGTGATCGGGGTTAGCGCAAAGACCGTGCCCATCAGTCGCCCTCGACATCTCCGACGAAGAGCGCTGTAACCATGCACCAGTCTGGCTTCGTAACTTGCGTCGCTGTAATCGGAAGGGGAGATTCAAAGTTCTCATAGTCGGACTTGAAGGCAAACAATGGTGAAGCCGGGAACCGGCCTGGGCAATCAAATGTATGCAAACTCACGCTCAGGATTTTCCTCGCCCTGCACTCCTCATACCCGTTTCCCTGCGTATCATGTGCAAAAAGCGGACATGCCCTTCAATGCTCCGCGAATTCTACCTCATTGTCATTCCGGACCGAAGGTCCGGAATCCATGAGGCCCCATTCCGTCATTTGCCCGAAACCTCCGACTCGAACTTTCCCTGAACCGCCGGCGCTAGCCCCCCACAAAAAAACCGGCGAGCTTTCACTCGCCGGCAAAGTTGTCACAATTATATCGCAGGTCGCTAAGACCCCGCAATCATCTCAAACGCCTTCTTAAACGTCTCGTAATCGCGCCCGCCGACAAACCGCCCGACTTCCTTACCGCTGCGATCATAAAAAATCGTCGTCGGTACGCCGCGAATCCCGCCAAACGTCTGGGCAATATCCTGATCACCCATCAACATCACCCAATCCATCTGCGCCTTCTGCGCGTAATCCTTTACCTGATCAGGCGTATCATTGAGCGCCAGACTGACAACCTGCACGCCCCGTCCCTTGAACTCGTTATATACTTTCACGAGATCGGGAATCTCTTTGCGGCAGGGTGGGCACCATGTCCCCCAGAAATTGATCACCACCGGCTGCTTGCCCATCCATTCGACCGAGCTGCGCGCCTGCCCGGTCAGGTCGGTCGCGGTAAACTGAATCAAGCTCGCTGCCTGTCCGTCAGAGCTCGCCACCTGCGGCGTTTCGGACGGCACGTCTGCCTGCGTGGCTTCCGCAGAGCTGGGCGTGGAGGCCTGTACTCCCGACGTTGTCGCAGGATCCCGATCGGGCGTCTTCTGTGCCGCGCCCGTTTGCGGTTCGTTGGAACTGCAGGCAATAAGCAACACTATCAGAATAGCTGACATTGCCGCGAGAGGTAACCGTAACTTCATGATCTTTCCTTTGTCCCGGGTATCGTTATGTATGATCTCAGGCTGGCCGCGCCGTAACCGCGCCCCAGGCAGCGACATTATTTGCTTGATCCTTTTGCCGTGGCCGTCGAATCCGCCGGCTTCACCCGCGTCGTGTCATAACTGTAATCTTTGACGTAGGCCAGCGCGCGAAGGAAACGGTCCGATGTCTGGTAGCCGGGGAGAGGCCCTACCTTCTTGCCGTCCGGATTGACAAACCAGAACGTCGGGTATGACCGCACGCCGAACTGTGAGCGGCCGAGATCTTTCTCCGCGATCTTGTATCCGTCCAGATCAAACACCGTCTCCGAATTGTCCCACACCTTCGACGCCACGAAATACTGATTCATCATCTTGATGACTTCCGGATCTTTGAATGTCTCGGCGTCCATCTTCTTGCACCAGCCGCACCAGGTCGCGGTGAAATCGATAAAGACATGCTTCTTTTCCTTTTTCCCCTTCAGCAGCGCCTGATCGTAGGAGAACCAGGTAATCTCATTCGGATTGGTCGGCTTCGATATCTCGTTCTGTTTCTGAGTCGATTTCTGATCGGCGGCGAACAGGCCCAGACTGGTCAATGCCAGGGCGACGAATAGTATGGCCAGTATGCGATATGACTTCATGACTTGGTCCTGTCCAGCGAAAGGTTGGTGGTCTCGGGTGTCTGCGAGGTGTGTACGAGGCTACTGCAATCCGCTGTCCTTGACCCCCAGCGGGCGAAGGTAAGCGGACGAATCACCGAGCAGCTCCTTGAGTCGATTCAATAACTCCAGATTCAGGTTCACCGCATACTTGCGGGACTTGATATATACTTCGGCCCCATTTTGCCGAGCCGCCAGCAAAACCGGCGTCTCGCCGGGATACTGAGCCAGCGAGCTCAACGCTTTATCAAGGTTGTCGGTTGACCCGGCATTCACCTTTATAACTAGCTGGCATTTGAAGCGTTCCAGCAGTTTTTCGAGAGGATGAACCTGCGTCGCCACCAACTTCGGCATCTCACCCTCGCGGGTCGAGACCCGGCCGGTGACCAACGCCATCTTGTCGACCTCGATCTGCTCCCGACAACGGTCGTAACACTCTGAGAATATAATGACTTCCACCGTTCCGGAAAAGTCTTCCAGCGACGCGAAAGCCATCAAATTCCCCTTTTTGTCGGTCATTTTCTTAACCGTCGCAAAAATTCCCCCCACCGTCACCTCCGCCGAATCCCGCATCCCCTTCAGCGAAAGCATATTCCCCGTCGTAAACGATCCCAGCTCATCCCTATACCGGTCAAGAGGATGCCCGGACACGTAAAATCCCAGCATCTCCTTCTCTTTGGCCAGCTTCTCACCCGAGGGCCACTCGTCGAGCAAGGGCAGTACCGGCGCAACCCGGGAAACAGCGACCCCCGTAGTCGCAAATAGGTCGGCCGTGTTGGCCTGGCTGAACACCTTGTGCCCGTACTCAAGCATAGCCTCCACAACCGCAAACTTCTGCGCCCGGTTCGCCCCCAGCGAATCGCACGCCCCCGCCGCCACCAGCGATTCCAGCGTCCGCCGATTCAGCAACCGAGGCTCGATCCGACTGCACAGGTCGGCCATATCCTTGAACGGTCCGGTCAACCCACGCGCCAGCACAATCGACCGCGCCGGCGTCTCGCCGACATTCTTCACCGCGTGCAGCCCCAGCCGGATCGCCCCGCCCACCACGGAGAAATCGATCTGCGACGAATTCACATCCGGCGGCAATACGTCAATCCCCATCCGCCGCGCTTCTTCCAGCAACGTGTAGATACGGTCGGAGTCGGTGATTTCCGACGTCATCGTCGCCGCCATGAACTCCTTCGGATAGTACACCTTCAGCCACGCCGTCTGATACGCTATGTAGGCATACGATACCGAGTGCGCCTTGTTGAAACCGTACCGGGCAAACGTTTCGATCTGTTCCCATACATGGTTGGCAACATCCTCCGTCACCCCATTCGCCGCACACCCGTCGACAAACTGCTTCTTCTGCGCCGCCATCAACTCAACAATCTTTTTCCCCATCGCCTTGCGCAGCAAATCGGCCTGACCGAGCGAATACCCCGCCAGCTGGTTGGCTATCTGAAGCACCTGCTCCTGGAAGACGATCACGCCGTACGTCGACCCCAAGATGCTCTCCAGTTTTGGGTGCAGGTAGGTGACCGCCATCGTCCCCTTCTTGCGCTCGATGTAGATGTCGATCATGTTGACCTTCTGGCCCTTGCCATTGTCAACCTCGGCATCAAGCGGCCCCGGACGATACAGCGCATTCATCACTGCCAGGTCGGTGAATGCGGTCGGCTCCAGCCGGCGCAAATAGTCGCGCATGCCGCTCGATTCAAACTGGAACACCCCCACCGTCTCGCCGCGGGCGAATAACTTGTAGACCTCCGGATCATCCAGCGACAGCCCGTCGATATCCACCTGCGCGTCGGGGAAATTCTGCCTGATGAGCGCCAGCGATTCGTCAATCACCGTCAACGTCCGCAACCCGAGAAAATCCATCTTCAACAGGCCGATCTCCTCGACCATCGTCATATCGTACTGCGTCGTGATTTCGTCGTTGGACCCCTTGAACAACGGCACGTAATTGGTCAGCGCCGACGGTGCAATCACCACCCCCGCCGCGTGCGTCGAACAGTGCCGCGCCAGCCCTTCCAGCGTGATGCCATAGTTAATCAGCCGTTCGACTCGCGTATCTTTCTTCTTTAGTTCCGCCAGTTCCGGTACCGTCTCGACCGCCTTGGTCAGCGTCATCTCCGCCGCCATCGGAATCATCTTCGCTATCCGGTCAACTTCGCCATACGGGATACTCAGCACTCGCCCCACGTCCCGTATCACACCGCGCGCCGCCATCGTGCCAAACGTGATAATCTGCGAGACATTTTCTTTACCGTATTTCTCGATGACATACTGGATAATCCGGTCGCGCCCCTTGTCGGCAAAATCAATATCGATATCAGGCATCGAAATGCGCTCGGGATTCAAAAACCGCTCGAACAACAGCCCGAACCGAATCGGATCGATATCCGTAATCTTTAACACGTACGAGACAATCGACCCCGCTGCCGATCCACGACCCGGTCCCACGCGAATTCCCTGCGAACGGGCATAGTCGCAGAAGTCCTTCACGATCAGAAAATACCCGGCGTACCCCATCTGCTTGATGACGCCTAGCTCGTATTCGAGCCGTTCCTGAAGTGCGGGCGTCACCGCGCCGTACCGCTCCACCAATCCCCGCTCACACAGGTGAAGCAGAAATACATCGGCGTCGACAAACGGTCTCGGTATCGGAAATATCGGCAGCTTCAGCTTGCCCAGCTCTAGCTCCAGATTGCACGCCTCGGCGATGGCCACCGTATTCTCCAGCGCTCCCTTGTAATCACCAAACGTCTGCTCCATCTCCGCGGCGGTCTTGAAATAGATCTGGTCGGTGCTATACCTCATCCGGTCGCGATCTTCCACCAGCTTGCCGGTCTGAATGCACAGCAGCGCGTCGTGCGCCTCCGCGTCCTGTTGGCGGAGATAATGGCAGTCGTTGGTTACCACCAAAGGCAAACCGGTTTCGCGGGCGATCGCTTCCATCTTCGGAATCGCCTGAATTTCTTTCTCCAGACCGTGATTCTGAATCTCCAGATAGAAATTCCCCGGCCCGAAAATCTCACCCAACTCCCGAGCCGACGCCACCGCGCCATCCGTGTCACCAATGCCCAGATGCCAATTCACCTCACCCTTGAGGCAGGCCGAGGTGGCAATCAACCCCTCACTATGCTGGCGGAGAATCTCCTTGTCGATGCGCGGCCGATGGTAAAAGCCTTCCAGATACGCCGACGAACACAGCTTGACCAGATTCCGGTAACCGATCTCGTTTTTGACCAGCAGTAGAAGGTGAAAGCCGCCGTCGGGGATACTTGTTCGACGGTTTCTTGTCCAGTCGACTCCCGCCCGCGACATACGCCTCGCATCCGATAATCGGCTTGATCCCCTTTTTGCGCGCCCCCTTGTAGAACTCGATTGCCCCGAACATGTTGCCGTGGTCGGTGATCGCCAGCGCCGGCATTTTGTACTCTTTGGCCAGCGCTATAACGGCATCCAGCCGGCAGGCACCGTCCAGCAGGGAATACTGACTGTGTGTATGGAGATGAACGTAATTTGCAAAGTTGCTCATACGGCAATATGGCGACGGGCGCAGGTGGGGTCAATTGCATTTACCGGTTGACCGTCGCTTTCTCCGATCCTATTCTTAAGTGGCTACCATCCATCAGGATTCCAGCCGCACACTATGGTAACGATTCGTCCCACCAGCAGTTCCGAACACCCTGGATCACCGCTCAGACCACCCGTCTCTGGGGCGCTGAGTTTGTCATCTCTCGAGCGAAACGCCATTATCCCGCCAGACTTCCCGGCTTCATCGCCGCATCAGCCGCTCAGCCGGTTGGATTGGTGACGTTTGAGATTACCGATGGTCAATACGAAATTGTGACCATCGATTCACTTGAACAATGGCAGGGAATAGGCACAAAGCTGCTCGGTGCTGTTGTCGATGCCGCCCGACACGCCGGCTGCCGCCGGGTCTGGATGATCACCACCAATGATAATCTGTCGGCCATCCGCTTCTACCAGCGACGAGGCTTGGTGATTTCCGCCGTCTATCCGAACGCGCTGGAGCAATTGCGGAAGTTGAAACCCTCGATCCCATTAGTCGGCGAAAACGGAATCCCTTTGCGCGACGAAATCGAATTCGAACACCTGCTCTGACAACATCTGGCGCACGCCGCTCTCTCACTAATGTCATCCCCGCCCCCCTTTGTCATTCCCGCGAAAGCGGGAATCCAGGGTAGGACAACCCTGCAAGTCAAATCGTGGTGTCAGGCCCCGTGCCTGACGGAGCTCCTCACACGACCTATCACTCATTGCGAGGAGCGACGCGACGAAGCAACCTCAAATCTTTCCATTGATCCCATTCTCCCCTGGATACCGACCAGCTTTTGCTGGTATGACAGTAGGGTAGGTCGGGTTCCGGTGTCCCGCGTCAGCGGGACGGAGAAACCCGACACGATGTGCTGCCCCTCTTACTCCCTCTCCCTTTAGGGAGGGGGCCAGGGTGAGGGCTCGTAGGAAGGATGGTTTTTCGCTCGTCGGCCCCCGGACTACGTCGCAGGCGCACGCGGAAACCCGACACCGACCCTAACTGCGTACTACTGGCACGCCGGTAACGAGGCGAAACTGACAAACAGATTGTCGATGAGCGAGGTCAGATCACCAATATCAACGTTGTTCCCGGCATCGCCATCGCAGTTTGCCTCTTCCGTGCAGCACAGTGCGGTGAAACTGATGAAGAGATTGTCAATCAACGTCGTTAGATCACCGATATCAACTCCGTCGGCCGGATCGCAGTCGACATTGCCCACCCAGTTTTGACAACAGGTGCACGGTGAGCCTACCGCGGTCTCATTGGCATATCCGAACGCCACTGTGTAGTAACGGACCGCCGGACTGCCGGCCTGGCTGACATACCCGGCGCCGATATGTTTGAGCCCTGCGGTCAATATCATCGACCGACGGAGCGAGTCGGCAAACCAGGCATTAAACATTGAAGCAGGGTTGGAGTATCCCGCGCCCATGACCTCCATCAGGGTCCCGGTATACCCCTGAGCGACATATCGCTCCGTCCAGTACGTGCCGTCGCAATCGTCATGCTGAAAGCAGGGCGTGGTGGCACAGTCGGCGCAGTGGCAGCGAGCGCCGACAGCCAGACGGTAGTCGTAAAACAGCAGGGCTCGGCCGCTGTCGGCACGTGCCTGGTTAATGAGTGTGACGAGTTCCTGTTCTTCAGAATTCTGACAGACCGGGAAGGTCAGCAGGGCGTTGCAGTCGGCGATGACGGCTGCGGCACCGTCGTGGGGACTAGTCTGATGATCGGTGATGATCGGCGGAAGAATGGTCGGAGAGGTTTGCGAAGCCGCAGGCATAGCTGCGGCCAGAACTACAAGTAGCGACCATACCACTCGACCCGCGCGAGCGTTTGGCAACATGTTAGTTCTCCTTTTAATGCGATCTTACGTCGGCAAGTACCTCCTTTAAGATATGAATTGTCGGCCCACCTGTCAATTATCCAAATGTATCTGACGGTCTTCTACCGCCGACACTTTGCGGAGATAATTGGTATTGTCTCTGTGGTGAGTGCCTGATTCACATGGCTCTTGCGCTAATCAAATGCGGTAACGACAGTTGACCGGAGCCCGCTCGGCCACCCTCTCACTCCGCCGCATACCGCTGCGCCCACTTTTGCAGATACTTGATATTTGATTTCTGACGGTCCTGCGTCCGCTCCGGTATCTTCATCGCGTACGTCTTGAAGCGCGACCCCACCACCTCAGCTTCGTCCACCCGCCCCAGCCTCTCATAACATCGCGCCAGCCACGAATCACAGGCAATCCAGTTGTAGTAATTGCCTGGCTCGCCCTCCAGCATGGCTTTCAGCCGCTCGAATGCTCGCGCCGCCTCCGCGTAATTCTCCATTGCGAAATACGCCGTGCCGAGCGGCCAGTAGAATGACTTTCCTTGCGGAAACCGCTGCGCCATACGGGTCGCTTTCGCCACCGTCGAATCGTACTGCTTCATGTCGAGCCATATCCAGATTAAGCCGCTCTCCGCCGTCTCACGCGAAATGTTTGCTTGCTCCGAGGCCCGGTACAACTCGCGAATCCCCTTCACCTTCTCATTTTTGAATATGCCAATCCACCGCAAAAATCCCGCCTTGGCCGATTTCCAGTAATGATACGTCCCCAGCCCCACGTACAAATCATCCACCGTGCTGTCGTACGCCAGCCCCTTCTCACACTCCGATCGCGCCGCAAACCCGAGCTTCACCGCTCTATACGTCCCGCCAAACTTCGCCTCCCAGAGCGACTCGTACGCCTTCGCCGACGCCCGCCAGAGGCACATCCACGCCTTTGTCGTGCTGTCATTGCTCGCCGTCAGCAGGCGCAGCGCGCCGTCCTGCAGCGAGTCAATCGCCGCCTTATACGTCGAATCGTACAATTCATCCTCGGCGTGGTACATCTCGGCCATCATGATCGCCGAGCGCAACAGCCAGACGCCCGGATCTCCCGGATACTTACTCTGGAATACCGTGGCCAGCGACTCGGCCCGGGGAAAGTCATCATTAAACAGATGATGCTGCGATTGCACCAGCAGTGCCGCTTTGGCACTGTCCATATACGGCTGGCCAAAGAGGGGAGAGGCAACAGCTAGTACAACAACCACAAAAAAACCGGCATAGCGTACCATGCCGGTCAAGAAATCCCTTCTGGGTTCAATATTCAACCATAACTCACATCAGATTGCCCCGCGGCTCATTGTCGCAAATTGGGTCAAATCGAGCGTGTGATCGACCGACGCCGAAATCACCACCACCTTCCCCTCCTGATGATATACCAGCCGGCAGCCCCGGCAATTGTGATCGAAGAACTGAACGCCGTTGACTACGGTAACATTCTCCTGCACATCATCGGGTATCCGGAACTGATTGGCCGGCGCGACAAACACCGACACCACCTCCGCTCCCGAGCGGTAGACGAAATGCCCCATTGCTACACCGCTGATCTGCTCTACTCGGCCGCCCGCCAGCGAAAAAACACCCAGCGTCTGCGGTACGGCATACTGCCAATTACTCATGACCTGGCTCACCGCGGTCGAGGCCAGAGTTACATCTGATGACTTATTGAGAGCTTCACTCGCGTCCCAGTGCGCCTGCTCCAACGGCATGTAGACGTTGTGGTGACGATACAGGCTGGCGCCGAAGAGTGCGGCGCCGACGACGATTACCAATGACGCTGCAGCCGCCAGCAGCAGCGTGAGCCTACCGAAAGGGAGCTTTCGCTGCTCCTTCTTGCACTCCGTGTCGATCGTGTCGAGCTGCGCCACCAGCTTCAGCTTGAGCGACTCCGCTCGAACCGTCGATTCGTGTAACCTGATCTTCTCGAGAATGAATTCCTGTACCGCGCCCTCGACCTTGTATACCTCAAAGCAATGCTTGCATTGCTCCAGGTGCTCTTTCACTTGAGCCACATCGATCTCGGACGCCTCCTTGTCTATTATCTCATACAGCAGACTGAGTGCATCCTGACAGTTCATTTAGCGGTGTCCTTAATAAACCCGTTTCTGGTCGCATATTCGTAAAGCTGCTTCTGCAGCAACTTACGTCCTCGATGAAGTCGGGACTTGACCGTCCCTAACTGAAGGTCGGCAATATCCGCAATCTCCTGATACGAAAATCCTTCTAGAAACGACAGCACTACCACCAGTCGAAAATCATCCGGAAGTTCCTCGATCGCCTTTTTCACGTCGTCGTCGAATATCTTCGCGAACAACTGACGTTCCGGATTGTCTTCCGGCCCCTGGCTTGCCAACTGACCATACAAGTAGTTGTCATCAATATCGTCAACATTCACCGATACCGGCGTCCGTGACTTTGACCGGTAATCGTTTATGAATATGTTGGTCATAATCTTGAACAGCCAGGCGCGACAATTCGAACCCTGTTCGAACTTGTCCCAGAAGCGGTACGCCTTAACAAACGTTTCCTGTACCAAATCCTCCGCGTCATTCTCGTTCTTCGTCATCCGCAGAGCTGTCCGATACAGCGCATCCATATGCGGGAGCGCCTCGCGCTCGAAGCCCTTCCGCTTACCGTTGATATCCTGCTTTTTTAGGTCAGGCATCAGCACCTAATCTCCTTACGTTCCGACGCCTGAACATCACTGCGGTCCGTTTACATAAACAAACCGGTGCGTTCAGAAGTTCCTACCGTCTACCTATTGCCTTTATGGGTATGCCTTTTCTCCGATCCGTCGGACAATTCCCGGCGTCGCCGGTCACCGCCCATGGCTCAGAACATACCCACCATTTCCCCATTATACAAGCGGATTCACCACGCGATACTTACCCTGCCTTCCGACGGCCGATCTGGTCGGTCTCGCTAAGCACGTGAACATCGGTCACTTGACAACCGTTATACATAATAAGCATGCCACTATACCGCTTGATCTACGATGACTCTTGTCCACTTTGTCGGGCATTCGCAGAGCGTTGCCGACAACTCGACCAGAACGGTACTATCGAATCCGTCCCCCTTTCGGCCGCCTTCAAGATAGAAGACATTGTGCTTCCCGAAACCAGGACGCTCACCCGACGCCTCCACCTGATCCTGCCCGATCAGTCGATCGTCAGCGGCATCGATGCTGTAGCCGCAGTCGCATCCCTCTTCCCGTCCAGCCGTCCCATCGGGCGACTGCTCGCCGTGCCCGGTCTTCATTTGCTCGCCCGCTTCGCCTACGTCCTGATCGCCCGTTATCGCCAGTTGCTCTCCCGCCTGATCACCTCTTGATCGCCGGGACAAAAGCAAAAATCGGGGCGGTCCTGAGGACCGACCCGATTTCACGATCCGCTGGCAATCTCGCTTAGTCGGTATCCTCGTCTTCGGACCGGCGTACTGCCGCCGCCGGATTCATGCCGAGATTCTCTTTCACCCCGGCCAGTACTTCCGTAAACGTCGCCGGGTTCTCCTCGAGAAACCGCTTCGCCGCTTCACGCCCCTGCCCCAGCCGGTCACCCTTATAACTGAACCAGGATCCCGACTTCTCGACAATGCCGTAATTCGACGCCATGTCAACAAGCTCGCCGGAGCGCGAAATCCCCTTGCCGTAGACAATATCAAATTCCGCCTCACGGAACGGCGGCGCCACTTTGTTCTTCACCACTCGTACCCGTGTGCGCGATCCGATCACATCCTGATTTTCCTTGATCGAGGCTATCTTGCGAATATCCAGCCGGCACGTGGCGTAAAACTTGAGCGCGTTGCCGCCGGTCGTCGTCTCCGGATTGCCGAACATCACCCCGATCTTCATCCGAATCTGGTTGATGAATATGATCGCCGTATGCGACTTCGACGTAATCGCGGTAAGCTTGCGCAACGCCTGCGACATCAGACGAGCCTGCAGCCCCATATGGCTGTCGCCCATCTCGCCTTCGATCTCGGATTTCGGCGTCAACGCCGCCACCGAATCGACCACGATGATATCCACCGCGCCCGACCGAACCAGTGTCTCCGTGATGTCCAGCGCTTGCTCGCCGTTATCCGGCTGCGAAATGAGTAGATTGCTCAGATCCACCCCCAGCGCCTGTGCATAATTGGCATCCAGCGCATGCTCGGCGTCGATAAAGGCCGCCACTCCGCCCACCTTCTGCGCCTCGCTGATGATATGCAGAGCCAGAGTCGTTTTCCCCGATGACTCCGGACCAAATACCTCGGTCACCCGGCCGCGCGGAATACCCCACACCCCCAGCGCGAAATCCAGGCCCAGCGACCCCGTCGAGATCACCTCTATCTCACTAACGGTCCCGTCGCCCATCCGCATGATCGACCCCTTGCCAAACGATCGCTCAATCTGCGTCAAAGCAGCGTCCAATGCCTTCTTCCGATCAGGCGCCAATGTGGCCGTCGCACTCGCCATTTCCGGCCTGCCTTTCCTAGTGTCTGGTTTCTCTTTTGCCATAAGCCTGTTACAATATCTATAATTTGCGTCTCACGCCATCACTTTCCTCACCCCATCTTACCGCGGAGCACTGACAGATGCTGTCAGTGAAAATGAACCGCCGGCACTTATTTTTCGTCCGGTTTGCGTGTGCCCGATCCGTTCCCTGGTCATAGACCGGGGAAATCCAAATTTCATTGGACCAATACAATCAAAACTCCGCAATCCACTTCATACCCACCTTCACACGAACCCAGCTCGGCTAGGCCGCCCCGCCGTAAGTTCGCGTGAAGCACATGTTGTACAACAAGTTAACGGCGATTCCTGTGGCGCGGCGATCGCTCCTCAACGGGGGCACGGAACTTGCTCATATCACAACTGGATAACTGTAGCTTCCGCGGAAACAAGATAAACCAAGTCGTCACGAGAAAGAGAGGGTTAGTGAAAAGAGTTCTGCTCAGCACCCTCATGTTGCTTCTGCTAGTTCCGGCAGCGTTTGCGGTGCCGAACCTTCAACTCTTCAGCCCGGAAGCCACCCTCAACGCTGCGACTCAGTCGTGGGAGACTCATACGAGTTCCTTCGAGCTGTGGGTGGTGGCCGCCAACGTCGACTCCAAGGCGTTGCACAACATCCACTTGGTGTCCGTGCTCAAGCCGGATCAGACCCCGACCGACGGTTGGCTGAAAATCACCCCGTTCGGCGGATCTACCAAATCCGTCAACGCGGCTGATTATCTCTACGGCACTCCGCCGCCGGCGCTCCAGCCGGATCCCGGTACCATGCCCGGCCACGGGTATTACCCGTCCCATTACTTTGATACCAAAGTTGCGGATGCGACCGACCCGATTAACACTGTCGATGTGTACGACTATGTCAATCCGGGTGCGGCCAAGAAGGGAAATATCTGGAAATTTCAGATCGAAACTTCGTATGCCTGGGTCGGTTTTGATGCCTACGGTTACAGCGTAGCCAATAACGATCCCGACAAGTTTTGCAAGGCCCCCTTCTCCCACAACGCCGAATCAGTTCCGGGACCTCCGGTTCCTGAACCGACTACCATGCTCCTCTTCGGACTTGGTACGGTCGGCCTGGGTATAGTTCGTCGCTTCAAGAACTAGCATTTCCCCGACTCACAATACCCTTCTGAGCGGCTCGTCGAAAGACGAGCCGTTCTTTCTTACAGCGACCCGTTCCGCGCCGTGGGCCGTCTGATACACCCTACCCGAGATACAACATCCCGCTCTTCTCAGTCGTCAGAATCCGCCCGTCCGCATCAAGATGCGCCGCGACTATCTCTCCGATATACAGCGTATGGTTGCCGCAGCCGACTCGATTCACGATCCGGCAATCCAGATACCCCATCACGCCCGCCAGCAGCGCCGTCCCTGTGCCGCTCGACACCGCCACATTCTTGGCTTTCAGCTTCTCGTATCCGGATTCCGCCGGGCCATAGTACGCTTTTGCCACCGCATCCTGCCCCTCGGGAATCAAATTCACTGCGTACGCGTCCAGCTCATTCAGCAGGCGGGCCGACTGGTGCTTGTTATTCACCGCCAGCGCCAGCATCGGCGGCAGGGAACTGACTTGCGAAATCCACGACGCGGTGAACGCGTTTCCCTCATTTCCCTTGCCCATCGTTACCACATACACGCCGTACTGCAGCTTTCGCAGCACTTTGGCAATATCCTTCGGGTCGGCCATGATCTCTCCTTTTTCATCGATTCCTTAGTTGCCGCAAGGATAATGGACTTCATGGGGCGGCGCAAGCGACACCGCGCCGGACTTTCCTCGCTTCACCAAGCCGCCGCCCCGGTCGGTCGGGGTTGCCATTGCGTTTCAGGCCGGTTCTGCTGTATACTGTAGGTCTTTCCCGAAGGCGCCAGACACGCCCGGGGAAATTCGGGAATTCTGGAGAAAGCAGCATGAACTACAAGCAACGAACCAAGATCGCCGCCATTCTCGTACACGACCGCGTGCCGGTCGACACTGACGTTATTATCCTCGGCTGGGTGCGGACCGTCCGCATCTCGAAGGGGATCGCCTTCATAGAGGTCAACGACGGTTCCTGCATGAAGAACATTCAGGGCGTCGTCGCCAATCCGGAGAATTTCCCCGTCCTCAACGAAATCCTCACCGGTGCCTCTAGTTCGCCTCATCGGTAAGCTGATTCCGTCCCAGGGGCAGGGCCAGAAATACGAAATCGCCGTCGCCACGATCGACCTGGTCGGCGTCGCCGACGCCAGCTATCCGCTGCAAAAAAAACGCCACACCATGGAATTCCTGCGCGAGATCGCCCATCTTCGACCCCGCACCAACACCTTCGGCGCCGTGAATCGGATACGCTCCAAATTGTCGTACGCCGTTCACCGCTACTATCAGGAACGCGGTTTCTTCTACGTCCACACGCCGATCATCTCGGCCTCCGATGCCGAAGGCGCCGGCGACATGTTCCGCGTCACCACGCTTCCGTTGACCAACCTGCCGCTCAAAGAGGGCCACCCGGACTGGGAACAGGACTTCTTTGAAGCCGAGGCCTTTCTCACCGTCTCCGGCCAGCTCGAGGGAGAGCTGCTGGCCACCGCGCTGGGTGACATCTACACGTTTGGCCCCACCTTCCGCGCCGAAAACTCCAACACCAGCCGCCATGCCTCCGAATTCTGGATGGTTGAGCCGGAAATGGCCTGGGCCGAAAACGATGACAACATGGATTTGGCCGAGGACTTCCTCAAGAACATCTTCACTTTCGCCCTGACCGAATGCAAAGACGAAATGGACTTCTTCGGCGAATGGGTCGACAAGTCCGTCCGTGCTACACTCGAGGGTGTCGCCGGCGCAAAATTCGAGCGCCTCTCTTATACGGATGCGATAAAGATTCTCGAGAAGTCAGGGGAGAAGTTCGAATATCCCGGTCAAGTGGGGAGTTGATATGCAGTCGGAGCACGAACGATTTCTCACCGAAAAAGCCTTCAAGAAGCCGGTCATCGTCTACGACTACCCCGAAGAGATCAAAGCGTTCTACATGCGGCTCAACGACGACGGCAAGACCGTTCGGGCTATGGACGTACTCGTGCCCAAGATCGGCGAGATCATCGGCGGATCACAGCGCGAAGAACGGCTCGACGTTCTCGAAAATCGCATGACGAAAAAGGGGATCACCAATCTCTCTGCCTACTGGTGGTATCTGGATAGTCGCCGCTACGGCACGGTGCCGCATTCCGGGTTCGGCCTCGGTTTCGAACGCGCCATCATGTACATCACTGGTATGGGGAATATTCGCGACGTACTCCCGTTCCCGCGCGTCCCGCGCTGGGCCAAATTCTAGCCTCTCGTTTTCTGGGCGGAGCGTAGGGCCGGAGCCCTGCGCTCCTGCCTATCTTATGTAGGTGCCCGGCCTTCTAGCCCTCCCTTGGGATTCAAGTGGGCCGCAAATCCGGCCCATCCGCGAGCTCATCACTTGCTTCCGTAGACAATGTCAGCTATGTTTCAGACAGGGAACGGGCAGGTCAGGAGACCTGCCGCGCACAGATTGCACATAGCTGTTGAGAAAGTGTTTATGATTGGAGTCTCGCTGCGAAACACAAGTTGGCGTCCTATGGCGACGCCCCACTCTTCGTCGAAACGATTGATCTTCTTGAATGTCATGTTTTCTATCGTACTTCTGCTGATTTGCGGGTCCGTGCAGTCCAGTCCGCCGAGAAGGCTCTTCCAGGTGGATTACAAGTTCACCGTGGCAGAGTTGGTGCCGGCGGGTCAGCCGGTACCGGTGGTGCTGACCTTGACGCGCAACAAGTATACGAAGGTTCCGTCGTTCACGGTGCGCTTTGAGCCGTGGGGCGGGTTGCAGTTCGTCGGGGAGGCGACTTGGCAGGAGACGTTCGATGCGCGCGAGACCTATACCCACGAGCTGCAGGTCATTCTCCCGCCGGGCGACACGTGCGGGTTGACCTACTGCTTCAATTTTGGCGACCGCGACGACTGCAACATCCACTCGTTTGTGCCGGAGGCCGGTGCCTTTCGGTCGCTGGCTTACGACATACGCATAGTGGCGCGCGATGAGTTGGCGGCGCGACTTTCGGCGCAGCCGCCGGCGGGCGATTCCATCTTAAACTTGACGTCTGACAGCATCCGGGCCGCCCAGCAGGCTCAGCGTGCTGCCGACTCGGCCGAATCGCTAGCGGCGGCCTACGAGCGCGAAGGGTACCACCGGCTGCCCAGCGGCGGCTGGGCGCGCACGCGCAAAGCCACCCAGGCAGAACTGGACCTTGCGCGCATGCGGGAACTGGAGCAAAAGCCGTGCACCCAGCGGCTGGAGAACTTCTCCGCGGACAACCAGTGGTACGTACGCTACAAAGGCGAGTACGACTTCCACCCGGCAGAGGCGCACACGATGGAGGAGTGGGGTGCGATCGCCCGCAGCCAGCAAGCCGGGCAGGTCAAGGACACAACGACCTACGAAATCCTGGCCGAAGTAGCTGACTCGGCACAGTTCCAGCGGCTGCGCGCCATCACCCGGGGGAGATTGACCGCGACCGACAAACCCAACGTCTACCGGGCGCGCGTCAACCGACCGTCGCATAAACTGCTGGAGAGATTCGGCATCACATCCACCCCGCCGTATGCTGACCCAGGCGACTCGACGACGCGTGGCCGCTAGGTCGTAGGGCAGGAGCTTTGTGCTCCGGTCTAATCCGAAATCCGCCGTCCCGGACCCTGATCTCCAATAGAAAAAGAGACCCCGCACCGGGGGGGAGGGAGTCGGTACGGGGCTCAAAAGCGGCGCAGAAGTCATATGGCTACAACTATCTGGCCGCCCAACTTACGTATATTATACCAAATCAATGTGGGTGGCAGGCCTCCCGGCCTGCCCCGGCAGGGGATAGGCTGTAGGGCCGCAGCCTTGCGCTCCTGCCAAATATGAAACCTGCCGCGCACAGGAACATCTTTCCGCCAAACTACGTATCTCGTGGAACATATCTAACATTGATCCGTTTACTCCTCTATGAAAAAGACAACCCTTCTCTTAATCATTTCGCTCGGCCTGGTCACGGTTCTGGCTACCCGCAGTCGTGCAGCCCTGACCTGGCATCAGGTTACCGAGGTTCCGACCGGCGAAACTACCCATCTTTACACGTACCACGACACCCTCTATTCCGCCTCCGGCGGTCTGCTCTATCGCTTTGACCGACAAGAGAATAATTGGGATACGCTAGCCGCCCTTGATCCCGAGGTAAACCTGCTATCCGGCATCATCAAGGTAGGTGACCGCCTCTTCGCCGGCACGTACACCAAGGGAGTGTTTGAGTCGGACGATAACGGCCTTTCCTGGGGTCCCTGCAATACCGGTCTGACCGGCCTTGGCTCGAATGACATAGGTGATTTGACCAACCGTGGCGACAGCCTTTATGTTGGCACCTTCGGCGCCGGCATATCTGTCATGGACCTCGGCGGAAGCTCTGTCTGGCATAGTTTCAGAGATGGCATGCCCGATAACACGGCTTCCAACATTCTGTCGGTCTATAACCACGACAACTACCTGATATCCGGAGCAGGCTTCAACAGTTCGATCTTTCGGAATGCCCCGAATTCGACCGGTTGGACCGAATTCCCTTTCTCGGCCTTCGATCCTCGCGGAGCCGGCATGCTGGATATGACGAGCCGGAATGGCCTCGTGTATGGCGCCGCCGGCAACGGGCTCTACATCAGTCACGATTCCGGTGCGACCTGGGAGCGCGATGAGGTCACTCCGCACCTGATCGCCAACGGTTCGGTCGCCGCCGATCAGGATCGCGTCTACGCCTCTATCTTCTTTGTCATCTATGGAGCGTATTACTACACCTCAACCGGTAACGGTTGGGAAGTCATCGACTCCGTTCCCGGCCCCTTCCCCTTTGACCTTGCCGTCCTCGGCGGGCGTCTCTATTCCGCACGCTCCGATGGTCTTTGGTATGCCGATCTGAACCCCACCAGCGTAAACGACAACGATCACTCCTTACCCGATCACTTTCGGCTCGGACAGAACTATCCGAACCCGTTCAACCCGTCCACGACGATCGAATTCGATATTCCAGAGCGATCGAGCGTCACTCTGGAGATATTCAATCTCCTCGGCCAGAGTGTCCGCACTCTGGTTGACGATGCTCGATCCGCCGGCAAATATGTCGTCGCATGGGACGGGACCGATAACGCCGGCCGCACTTCCCCGAGCGGCATATATTTCTACCGACTCTCAGCCGGCGGCTATGCCGATTGCCGCAAAATGCTCCTGATCAAATGACTTGTGGGCGGCAGGCCTCCCGGCCTGCCCCGGCAGGAAAAAAAAGAGACCCCGCACCGGGGGGGAGGGAGTCGGTACGGGGCTCAAAAGCGGCGCAGAAGTCATATGGCTACAACTATCTGGCCGCCAAACTACATGTATTATACCAAATTCTTGTCGTCGGGGTGTCAACCGCCTCCGGCGGTTGATCGGACACCGGCCAGTCTATCGCTAACTGCTGAACTACACAACAAGAATCTAAGCATAGACCGAATTAGTTCTCCGCGCCCCCCCACCCAACCGCTGCCGTCCTACCGGCTCCCGCCAGCCAATCGCCCATGCCGCAAGCCGTTCCACCAATTCACCCGGTCATCGAACTAGCGGTGAATTTTGTATAATAGTTGCCGATATCTCAAGGTAAGGCGACGAATTTCAATGAACTGCAAGCATACTCAAAATATCTTCATTTTTCTGGCCGCGGCCATCATTGCCCTCTTTGCCGGGTGCAATTCCTACCCGAATAAGGATGACGGCGGCGGTTCAATCACCGGCCGTTACAAGCTGAAAGGCGTTACGGTTATTGATCCCAACCGGGATACCACCATCGTCCTGACCACCATCGCCAAGGACAACGTCGTCCTGAAAACCGCCAAGGCCAAACTCGGCCTCGATACCCTGGCGTACATTCCCACGCCTTTCACCAGCGATTCCGTCTATGGCCGGATGTTCACCGTCGCCAGTCGCTACGGCGCAGGCAACTTCCAGTTTGTCTTCGCCGATGCCGACATTCTCGCCGATTCGGAGATCGTCGTCATGCCGGGGACGTACACGCTCACGAACATCACTCCGCCGAACAGGACCGTGAACGGCGCCGAGGATGTTATTCTCGATTGGTCCGGTGCACTTTACGCCGAGGCCTACGTCGTGTCTGCAGTCCAACGGGCGAACCGATATACCGGCCACGGCTTTAGTCAGTATGCCACCAACGGTGCCACCGCGGCGACCGTACAACGAGACGCGTTCTATCCGACCGGTGGCGTTCTCCCGGATACCGGCTGGTATTACGTCTATGTCTACGCTCTCACTGGCGCGCCGGACTCTCTGCTCAGCCGCACTGCCTTGCCGGTGCCGCTGCCTTCGCAATTGGCCGACGATATCGCCAAGACCAAAGTATCCGGCCACCTTGGCGCTGTCCGCGTGCTCGCCCGTGACTCGGTTCACGTCGTCGCTCAGCCGTAATCGTCGAAATCGACTTGTTTTACCAGCGCGCCCTCGGGCGCGTTTTTGTTTGCCTGACATCCCGGCGTGAAATACCTTGCGCCCATGTCAACCTACCACGACCTCATTTCACAACTCCGCAAACTGGCCACCGAACAGGCCAACCCGCATACCGCCGACATCGACCGCCTTCCCCCGCTTGAGATTGCTCGCAAAATCAACGATGAAGATAAAATTGTACCGCTGGTCGTCGAACAAGCCCTCCCCGAAATCGCCCTGGCCGCCGAACTCTTCGCTCAGACCCTGCGCAACAACGGGCGCGTCTTCTACATTGGCGCCGGCACCTCCGGTCGGCTGGGGGTCCTCGACGCCGCCGAATGCCCGCCCACCTACGGTACCGACCCGAAACAAATTATCGGCGTGATCTCCGGCGGCTATGCCACCCTGACCCTCTCGCAGGAAGGGGTAGAGGACCGGCGCGACGCCGCAATTGCCGACCTGAAGCAACAGGCCTTGTCCTCCAAAGACATGGTGATTGGTATCGCCGCCTCCACCCGTACTCCCTATACCGTCTCCGGTGTGCAGTACGCTCGTTCACTCGGGTGCCCCACCGCCTTCATCATCTGCAATGCCCCGGCCGAACCTCTCGACGTCGACATCCTCATTGAACTGCCTGTCGGCCCCGAAGTGGTCACCGGCTCGACCCGAATGAAATCCGGTACCGCTCAGAAATTGGCCCTGAATATGATCTCAACAACGGCCATGATTCTGCTCGGCAAGACCTGGGGCAATCTCATGGTCGATCTGCAGGTAAAATCCGACAAACTGGCGGCGCGGGCGCGACGAATTCTCATCGACGAATTAAGCGTGCCGGCCGATCAGGTTGATGCCTTGATGGAACGGGCCGGGGGATCGCTCAAACTGGCGATGGTGATGTACAAACTGAATTGCGACCGGTCAACCGCTCTGCAAAAACTGGACACTGCCGGCGGACGGCTGGCCCGCGTCTTTGAATTAATCTAACTCCGCTTTGAGGTATCGCTATGCGCAATCCTGGGCGAATCATTTTTCTGCTGCCAATCGCAATCCTGCTGCTGACTGCGGTGATATCGTGTTCAGACGACGATGAAAGTGAAAAAGCTGGCGAGACCAAAGCACCGTCCGTCACTCTGGACAGCTTCACCGCCGCGGCCCAACTGGCCGTATATTCCCAAATCGATTCCGGCTTTCAGCTGCTCAAACCGGTCTTTGAACGGAGTTGCTTCGACTGCCACAGTCAAAAGACGAAATTCCCCTGGTACGCCAAACTCCCCGGCGTAAAGCAGTTCCTCAGCGGGCACATCGAAGAAGGTCGAAAAGAACTGGATATGACCAACGGCTTCCCTTTCAGCGGCAAGGGCGAACCTATCCAATTGCTCCACCGCATGCACGATGAAATCGACGAAGGGGGGATGCCGCTCTGGAGCTACCGCCTGATGCACTGGGGGACAAAAATCGAAGGAACGCGCAAAGATTCGGTAGTCGCCTGGCTCGACTCCAGCATTACCCGGCTTCAGGCTTTCGACAAGTGATCGCTACTTCCGCCGATCCAGAAAGATCTTGTACGAGACTTCGTCGAACAGGCAGAATTGCACCCGCTTCACGTGATGGGCAATCGATTCGAAATTGCGCACGGTGCCGATCATCAGATTGGCGCACGCCGGCAATGGGAATCCCCCCACCCCGGTGCCAAACGCCGGAAACGCCACTGACTCCAGTTTGAGCTTCTCGGCAATATTGAGACTCGCAATCGTTGCCTGGCGAATCAGTTTATCGTTGGTGTGCAGATCCTGCCCCATGACCGCCGCGTGGATCACCGCCTTGAACGGCAGCTGTCCGGCCCCCGTCCAAACTGCCTCTCCCGGCATTACCGGACCCTTGCGCATCGCTTCCTCCTCGATCACAACACCCCCGGCCGCTTTGATTGCCCCGGCGACACCCGAACCCATCCAGAAATTGTTGTTCGCGGCGTTGACGATCGCCTGCGTGTCGGCGTGGGTTATGTCCCCCTTGACGATCTGAATCTCTATCGGCATTAGTGCTCCTTGGCCGGGGTAGCTGTCTCATCCGCTTTGCCGGGGCCGGGGAATTTGGTCGTGACCATCTTGAATAGGGAAGTCATAATCGCGCCGACGATGATCCCCACCGCCGCCCCCACCACGATATCTCCGGGATAGTGCACACCGCAAAACACCCGACTCAAGGCAATCAGCGCGGCTATGCAAACCAGTGGCCATCGGTACCGCTTGAAGGGTATGCCATAGAACGCCGCAATCGCAAACGCATTGGTGGCGTGCGACGACGGCATCGACTTCCCCCCGCCGCAGTTCACCAACAAGTGTATATCCGTCAGCACATGACAGGGGCGAAGTCGCTGCGCCATATCCTTGAGTAGGCTTGAGGATGTCCAATCCGAAATCGCCAGCGCCAGCGCCGCAAACAGCACCGACCAGCGAACCCGCCGATCTCCTCGCCAAAACAGAATCACCATCGCCATGGCAAAACAGGTCCGGAGTACGTAATCATTGGTGACTATCGGCATGATGAAGTCGGTCACCGGATTCGCCAGGCCGACATTGATCGCGTGGAACAGCGCCACGTCAATCTGATTCAACCACTCAAGCATACGCCTCCGGCAGGTTTTTCAGAAAGGCCCGAAGTTTCGCCCGGCTGGGAAGACTCGTGCGCGCGCCCGGGCCGGTGCATTTGAGTGCCGCCACCGCCGCCCCCAGCTTCAACCGTTCCGCCAGTCTGTCTCCACGCAAGAGGCCGTACAAATACCCGGCGTGAAATGCGTCTCCCGCACCAGTCGTGTCTACGGCGCTCACGCGATAGGCGGGTTGGTATACCCACTCGTCCTGCTCGAGTCCCGTCGAACCTCTCAATCCTTCCGTGATCACAATCGTCCCCGCGCAGTGACGGCGAAGTTCACCAATCGCCTTCCGCACCTCTGTCTCGCCGGTAAACGAAAACGCATACGCGTCTGCCACCACCAGATGATCAACCAACGGAAAAATCGGCGAGACGTCATTGCGCACGGACCCGATGTCAAACGATACCAGCGCACCTGCTCGCTTCGCCCATCGGGCAAGCTTGATGCATGCATCCAGATCGCGACCGTCGAGATGCACGAGCCGCGGCCGGGGATAGGTGAGCGGCTTAAGATCGCTCGGACGAATACTCGTCCGACGATACAGCGCAATCGTCCGCCTCCCCGTGCCGATTTCTATCATCCCCGATGCCGTGTCGGATGCCGTTTTCTTGTGCACCAAGTACCGCGCGTCTACCTTTTCCTTTTTCAATTCGTCGAGGTGCACCTGCGCCATCGAATCATTCCCGACCGCCGCAATGATCGCCGTGCGGCAGCCCAGCCGCGACAACCCGACCAGCGCGTTGGGAACCGGCCCGCCCCCTTGGAGACAGAATGCGGTTGCGTCGATCTTTGCCCCCGACTCCGGATAATACGGCACTGTCAGCAGGATATCGATCGGCATGATACCCAGCCCCAGCACGTCGATTCGTTTCTCTCTAGCCGATACGCTCACAGATGCCCTTCCCGGCGGTCAGTTCCATAAACATCGCTTGAAACTGCTCATCGCGGCTCCGTCGTATTTCAACGCACAACGTCACTGTATCGGCAAACTGGCTATCGAGCACCGTCGCTTCCAGCTTGTGCAGCTTCACATTGAGTTGGTCGTACAGGGAATAATTGAATTTAAGGCGGAATGTGAAAGTGAGAAAATGTTCTCGAGAGCCCGCCTGCTGCAACACCGCCCGCGCCGCGTCACCGTATGCATGGACTAGCCCACCGGTGCCCAGCTTGGTGCCCCCAAAGTACCGTGTGACCACGACCAACGTCCGCACCAGCCCAGCACCACACAATACATCGTAAATCGGCTTGCCCGCCGTTCCGGATGGTTCCCCATCGTCCGAGTATTTGAATTCCGATGGTCTGGCGGCGTCGCCCCGCCAGGCGAAACAGTGATGAGTTGCGGCGTATTCCCGTTTGCGGATGGCTTCCAGTTGAATGAGGGCTTCGTCAAGCGTGGACGCCGGACAGACCTCCCCGATGAAACGTGAGGCCTTGATCTTGATTTCCACCGTCGCCTCGGATGCGACCGTGAAATAACTGTCAGTGTCCTTAGGCATTACACGAGCGAACGAATAATGTCGCCGATGCGATCGTAGCCGGTGATCGGAATCGCCCCGTGATCGATCGCAAAGGCAAGTGATTCATCGTCGGCAAAGGCCCCCAGGGCCGGGTCGATCATGACAAAGGCCAGTTTCCCGATCTGATTGCAGAACGTCAGCACGTCGCGCACACGCGCCGATTGTTTATGAACCTCGGTGACCACCACTCCGTGAGAGAGGCCGGCCAGAATGCGATTTGTCTGCACAAAATGAGTGTCACCCGACTTCTCTTCCGGCGGAAACTCGGAGATTACCCCGCCCGCATTGACGATGTCGATTGCCAGCGTGCGTAACTCTAAACCGTCCAGCTGATCAAACCCGGTCGGGATCACGGCGTACGATTTTCCCCCCGCCGCTCGGGCCGCCAGATGTGCCGCCGCGTCCGCGCCGCCAACCAGTGTCGCCACCACCTGGACTTTGGCCTGGGTGAACGTCTTACTCAGCCTGCTCATCATCGTAAGTGCCTCGTCCGAGGCCGGCTCATCGCCCACCAGCGCGACCGACTTATGCCGAATCTCCGGCATCTGCCCGCGCACATACAGCATGGTCGGCGGATCATTCAATTCGAAAAGTACTTCCGGATACGCCTCGTCGAAGCGCGTCGTCAGGCTGATCTCGCGCGACCGCAATTCGGCAAGATAATCGTCTGCTTCCTTCAGGTGCCGCACCGTCTTTGCGATCTTGCCGGCGGCCGTAGTCGACATGCCGTCGATACTCATCAAAGAGCCGGTGTCAGCCGATAGAATCGCATCCAGATCGCCGTAGCGGCGCACCAAGGCTTCGAGCGAACGGGCCTTAACGCCCCCGAAACGTATCAGGGCCATCACCTTCGTTGTCGAACTAAATGCCTGCGGGTTGGACATATCGGAATGTATGGGCTTTTGAGACAATGTCAATTCTCCTCACTCTTCCTCAGCGCTTGCGTGTGCTTTGGCTCATGGCAATCTGTGCCTGCCAGTAGCCGAGACTGGCGGCCGTCTGCCACGCTCTTCGTGATTCTTCACCCCCCGTGCAATGGGCCAGGTAGTAATGCAGGCTCGCCTGCTCCGGCTCCGAGGCTACCGCCTGCCGAAACAATTCGGCCGCGGCCGGCAACTCTCCATGAATGAGATGACCATATCCGCGCGCCGCCAAAAAGTACACCGGCTTGATCCGCGCAAACGGTGACTTCGGCCCCGCGGAATTTTCCTTGAGCGGAAGCATGCGATAAAAGAACTGTGGAATGTCCGCCAGATTGTACCCCGACGAATCAATCGTCGCCGCCACAAATCCCGCGTAAGCCGCCGTATCTGTCGGACGCAGCCGATGCTCTAGCTTCGCCTTGATGATGGCCGTATTCAGTTCATCGATACCGTCCGGCACCAACCACGAAAGCGTGTGGTTCATCAGCGACCGCGCATCCGAGACATGAATCGCCCCAAGCTGATGACCCAGCTCGTGAGCGAAATTCAATCCCGTGAATTGGGCCGACCAGCGCCAGTCCCTCGATTGCGGTACCGGAAGATCGCGCACGACGATCAAATTCTCCCCGGTCTCGCTCAGACCAATCTCCTCATGATCCCGTCCGAGGGCGTGCTCGATCGGGCTCGGCGATGCGTAGAGTGAGAGCAGCACCGTATCACCGCGCTTCAGGTTCTGATAAGAGAGCGCTTCGTACAAATCCCTGATCGGCACCGCGCCGCCAAATGAAGCGCGCGCCGGCTGCACGTCGATAGCGTGAACCCGAACGCCGAATTCAGCCGCATAAAACGCCGCCGCCGTTCCCACCGTCAGCTCCGCCAGCTGTGACCATTCATTTCGATGGGCCGCTATGTATGAGAGATCCGCGGCCACTTCAATCGGTATCGACGGCGCCGCCGTGTCCGCTGATCGGGCGTCACGCGCTCGAAAACCCATCTCCACAACCACTCGCTCCGCACATCGCTGAAGTACGTATTCAATCGGCTCCGCCATAAGTTGCGCCCCTTGTCGCACTGCTTCAGGGACCGGTCTGCCCAATCGGTCAATCCAGTCAGGATCGGCACTCTCCTTCACCGTTCCCTTCGAGACGATTACCCACGTCTCGCCGCGCCGCTCCATCAGCGCATATTTCACCTTCAGTTCGAGCAATCCGCCGGTAGTGACGAATCGATGACGCCGATGCTCAAGCACCTGTAATGATGTCTTGTGTCTGAATCCGCCCGACACCTCGACGAACACCAACATGTCACATCCTGAATCTGACGCCAGTTGCCTGGCTGAGAGCAAGTCACGATGTGTGGCCGTTATTGCCGGCGGGTAACCGATCGCATTCAGATAGAATTCCAGGTATCGCGCCCACGCCTCAGCCAGCGCGGCATCCCGTCCCGACTCTGCGCCGTTTCGCTGGTCGGAATCCTGATCGACCACCACAGCCGGCCGCTGGGGGAGAGGCCACGGGATCGCCAAAACAGAACCTGCGGCAAGAAGCCAAAGGGCGGTAATTAGTCGAATCATGGGCGTTAAGGTATTTGTGCACCCCTTGAATTCCAAGCGACATTTGGGTATACTCATCCCATATGCGCATCGCAAAATTCTGCGGCCCAATTGTTCTGCTGCTCTTGTGCCTCGCCGCCTGCAGCAATAAAATGAATGTCGAAGAACTCAAGAAGGAAGGCCAGAAAGCCTTCCTGAATAAGCAGTACAAAGAGGCTCGCGTCTTCTTCCACAAAGTGCTCCAGGAGAAACCTTCTGAGCGAGATGTCCTCTATTTCATTGGCATGGCCTACCGACGCGACCAGATATACGATTCCGCGCTTATCTTCCTGAAGCGAGCACAACTGCTGTACCCCGCCGATCGCGAACTCAACCAGGAATTGCTCGAAGTTGCCACCGGTATCGAGAACTGGCAAGTCGCCCTGTCCGCCGTTCAGGGGTTGATCGGGTCCGGTGAACCGGAAAGCAAGTACTACGCGGAACAAGCCGATTTGTGGGCCAAACTGCAGTACGCCGGCAACGCCTACTACTGGGCGCGCAAGGCACTCACCCAGGATACCAGTAATCCCGGCCTCTGGGTAATGACCGCCAATTACGCGGCCCAGGTCGATTCGCCTGACGTGGCCCTCATGCTCATCGACAGCGCTATTGCAAAATTCGGCGAGGATGATCGCTTCACCGGCAATCGGGCCACGTTTCTCTCCGCTAAAGGGGAGTACAAACAAGCCGAAGCGCTTCTGCGCAGCCTGATGGCCAAAGACACCGCCAACACCTATTACAAACTGAATCTCGCCAATGTCCTCGCCGCGCAAAAGGAGTTCCCAAAAAAACGCGAAGCCCGCGACCTCTATGTGTTGCTCAAAGGAAAATTGGGCAAGGAATTCAAACTGGATTCGCTGATCTCCTCCCTCGATTCAACCCTGAAATGACATTGGGCAGAGTCGTTGCCGACCCTGCCCAACGCTGGGCTGTCCAAGGGACAGAGACAGGAGGGGGTATGTTTCTCTCTCCTTTTTAACACCGGCGTCGCAAAAAGGTTTCATCTGCGTCTTCTCGGACGCCAAGTGGGCCGGCTGCGAAGCAATCATTTCCTCGTCACCACTGCCGGCGTCTTACGTCTTCAACGAGAAACTCCCCCAAAAAAGTCCCGGCCTGACACCGCGGGCGCCAGGCCGGTTTGTTGCGTATACCGCGTCACGAACGGTGCACGCTTATTTTTCTGAACTCGGTGAGCTAGTCGTCGTCCTCCATGTGGTCGTCGTAGTCGCCCGACTCACCAATACACTTCACTTTCCAGCGCCCCTGGAAGAAACCGGCTTCATCGGATTCCTTCCCCGCCGTGAATTTGGCTTTGACCCGACCAATGACCGCATTGTCCGCAGTAAGTACGTCGCCGTTAAACCAGCCGAAGCGATGCATCCCCTTACCGTTGCCGCGACCATAGTGCCGCTCGCGCCATTGTCCCTGAATGAATCCTTCAAATTGACCCGATTCATCAATCCACTTGCCGTAAAACACATGCTGGCTGTCGGCGTCGATCTCGAAATGACCGCGTACATACCCCGAGATGAAACCATGGTTGTCGCGCCACGTGCCGATAAACGTGCCCTGGCTGTCCGCCGTGTACGTCCAGTCTCCGGTCAGCGATCCGCGCGGGCACAGCACTTCATAGATCGGGAAGGCGGTAAACGAGATGGCGTTGCCGTCCGGTAACTCGATTATTGTGTCGAGCGCTGCCAACTCCGCTTCGTTGAAGATCCGCGAGTACGGGCCGGTCACGAAAGCAAGCGTCGCCGATACCGGCGGAAGCGTATCGAATACATAAGTTGTGTCGTTGTTCTCGCCGATCAACATGCTGGTATCAACCACCAGCGGTGACGGCGGGACTATCAGATCGACCCCGATACCGTCGCTGCACGGACGGGTCGATGATGCCCATTCTATTTTCTGACGAGTGATACGCGGCAGTGCGGAGTCAGTGGCCGGCTCAAACGCGATGACGCGCCGCAACAGGGCAACGCCGCGCGAAAGCTCGAGACTTCCGTCCCAGTTGGTCACTACCTCTTCGGTCGAATCGCAGACCAGATGCCCCCAGACCGCGCGGAAATGATAGGCATGCACGCGGGTCAACCCCAACAGCGAATCACACAACGGTGAGGCCACCAGGGGGTCAGGATAAACGTCTTCAGCGCCAGCCGCCGAAAGCAGCGTGGCGTCGCCAAAAGCGGGTGCCTCATTCGTGGCGGAATACCCGCCATGCAACGTGGCATCCTCCGTGGTCGGAGCGACCGACTTGTCCGAACAGCCGACTGCCACTATCATAGCGGCTCCCGTCAGCACTAAAAAGAACCCTCGCACCATATGTATCTCCTGGGTAGTGTGCAATTTCCGTTTACTCTCGACCCAGTCTATTATCAAAGGGTATGCCAATAGGCATCGTTAGCCTTAATTGATTGTATCACAATATGTTACGTTACGTCAAGTGGCGGGCAATTCCCCCTGCGACCTGTACCCGACGGTACAGGAAATCAAATCTGAACGATCTGGGACAATTCTCCGGAACTTTCCTCACTCGGCCAACGTATAGACATATAGAACGTTGTTTATGAATATGACCGACCCCAAAGAACAGTGCTGTTTCATCTTTCAGGCGCTGGCCGACCGAACCCGCCTGGCCATCCTGGAACTGCTCAAGAAGAAGGAGCTCAACGTAACTGAGATCGTCGAACAATTCGCGATCAGTCAGCCGTCGATCTCCCATCATCTTGACATCCTCAAGCGGGCCGGCCTGGTGACCAGTGAAAAGCGCGGACGGGAGGTCTACTATCAATACAACAAGGACGCCATCATCGAATGCTGCGGTGTGCAGCTCGGAACGCTTGACATCGTCATCAAGAAACGTTGACTTTTTTTGCCCATTTATATAGACGCTCGTCTATTGATTGAAAGGAGGTGAATGAGTATGTCAGATTGTTGTGAATCGAACGCCGAAGCGTTCTGCACGATTTCGCGCAGTGACGACGGCAAGAAGCTGGTGATCACGATCGATCCCGAGAAACTGCCGAAGCCGGGCGACAAGACGGCGGACGGAAAATCGCCGAATTGTTGCTGCGTCAGTTGCTGACGTTGGCCCTATCCAACTCCGAGTTACTCGTCATGCTGAAGTCGCCTCTTAGCGGCTTCAGCATCTCAGCAGGCGTAGGGCAAACCCCATTTTCCATTTAACAAGGGGTTTGCCCTTCTAATCTCGCAAAATGATCTCCCAATTCGCTGATCTCAGAAGCGTAGCCACTATTGTCATTCCGGACCAACGGTCCGGAATCCATGGGGCCCTTATCCCGCCATTCACCCGTTCCGTCAGGCCCTGCGCTGCGCTCTCGCGGCGTGTGACCTGACGCTCTTCTCTTCACCCTCTCCCTTTGGGCTGGGGTGAGGGTGGGTGCGAGAGCGTCTGTTCTGTATTATCCTCATTGCGAGGACCCTGAGCGGAGCCGAAGGGGACGAAGCAACCTCAAATCTGCATTCGTCCACCACATGCTCGACCGCGCGCCTCCTCCTCGATGATCTTACCGTCGACTTGAGCGAAGTCGAAGCCCGACGCCATTCACACGTTGCGTGAGGTCCTGGTCTGCGCCCTCGCGGCGTCTGACCTCACGCTCCTCTCTTACCCCACCAACAAAAAAGCGGCCAGACTCAATCGCCTGACCGCTCAAACATACTGCCGTCGATTCCTACGCCGTCCCGTGCTCCCAGCTCGACAGATATTTCTTCTGCTCGGGCGTCAGCTTGTCGACCGATGATCCCATTGATTTCAGCTTTAGCGCCGCAATTGCCTGATCGATCGCCATCGGCACCATATACACCTGCTTCTGCAACTTCGTATGATTTTTCACCACATACTCCGCCGCCAGCGCCTGGTTGGCAAATGACATATCCATCACCATTGCCGGATGCCCCTCCGCCGCCGCCAGATTCACCAGTCGTCCGTCGGCCAGCAGATTGATCCGCCGCTTGTTGACGACGAATTCCTCGACATGCGGCCGCACGATCCGTCGGCTCGAGGCTGCCTTGCTCAGCGCCGGAATATCGATCTCGGCATTGAAGTGACCCGAATTACAGACGATCGCGCCATCCTTCATCTTTTTCACATGCTCGACACGAATCACGTTAAGATTCCCGGTCACGGTAATGAATACGTTGCCCAACGGTGCCGCTTTCGCCATCGGCATAACCATGAACCCGTCCATGACCGCTTCAATCGCTTTCAGCGGATCGATCTCCGTCACAATTACTGTCGCACCCATCCCTTTGGCCCGCGTCGCCACGCCGCGACCACACCAGCCATACCCGGCGATCACCACGGTCGCCCCAGCCAGCAAAACATTGGTCGCCCGGATAATCCCATCCAGCGTCGACTGCCCCGTGCCATATCGGTTGTCAAACATATGCTTCGTATTCGAATCATTCACGGCGATCACCGGATACTTCAGCGCGCCATCCGCCGCCATCGCCTTCAAACGAATGACGCCGGTCGTCGTCTCTTCAGTCCCCGCCAGCACGCTTCTGATCAGATCGGTACGCTTGGTATGCAGCACCGACACCAGATCGGCGCCGTCATCCATCGTAATGTGCGGCTTCACGTCCAGCGCCTGGTGGATATGCTTGTAATAGGTGTTGTTGTCTTCGTCGTTGATGGCGAAGGTCGCAATATCATATTCCGCCACCAGCGCGGCCGCCGTTTCATCCTGCGTCGAAAGGGGGTTGGACGCGCACAGATAGACATTGGCCCCGCCCGCTTTCAGTGTGCGGGCCAGATTGGCCGTCTCGGTCGTCACATGCAGACAGGCCGCGATGTTGATCCCCTTAAGCGGTTTCTCTTTGCCAAACCGCTCGCGAATCAGACGCAACACCGGCATGCTCCGCTCCGCCCATTCGATCTTCTTCTTTCCCTCGGAGGCCAGTTTCAAATTCTTGACATCGTGCTTCACAGCCATCGTCATGCCTCCTTCGCCAGCTTGTGCGCCTTGTCGGTGCGCTCCCAGGTGAAATCCTTGTCCGCACGGCCAAAGTGCCCGTATGCCGCCGTCTTCCGATAGATCGGCCGGAGCAGGTCCAGCGATTTGATGATCCCCCGCGGCGTGAGATCAAAATTCCGCCGCACAATCTCCGCGATCCGCTTCTCCGAAATCTTTCCGGTTCCGCCGGTATTGATCATCAGCGACACCGGCTGGGCCACGCCGATGGCATAGGCAAGCTGTACATTGCACTTCTCCGCCAGTCCCGACTCAACAATATTCTTCGCGATATATCGCGCCATGTAGCAGGCCGAACGGTCAACCTTGGTCGGATCCTTGCCCGAAAACGCTCCGCCCCCGTGCGCCGACATCCCGCCGTAGGTGTCGACGATAATCTTGCGCCCCGTCATCCCCGTATCGGATTGCGGCCCGCCCACGACGAACTTGCCGGTAGGATTGACGTAGTACTTCGTCTTGCTGTCGAGCATCGCTTTGGGAATGACCTTCAGCGCCACCTTTTCGACAATTTCTTCACGCGACTTGTTGGTGATCTTATGACCGGTTCGGTCCAGAATATCTTCCGTGTGCTGCGTCGACAATACTACCGTGTCCACGCGCGCCGGCTTGCCGTCGATGTACTCCACCGACACCTGCGACTTGCCGTCCGGTCCCAGATAGCCCAGAAGCCCGCTCTTGCGCACTGCCGCCAGCCGCTGCGTCAGCTTGTGCGCCAGCATGATCGGCATCGGCATCAACTCCTTTGTCTCTCGACAGGCATATCCCGACATCAACCCCTGGTCGCCTGCCCCTCCGGTGTTGACCCCCTGGGCGATATCAGGTGACTGCTGCCCGATCGCGTTCAATATGCCGCACGTATCGCCGGAAAATCCCCAGCGCGCGTTGTTGTACCCGATCTCCCGGCAGATGCGACGAACCAGCCCCTGGATATCAACATACGCATGCGTCGTAATTTCGCCGCCGACCACCACCAGCCCCACCGTCACAAATGTCTCACACGCGACGCGCCCCTGCTTGTCCTGCCGAAGAACCTCGTCGAGTACCCCGTCAGATATCTGGTCCGCGACTTTGTCCGGATGTCCTTCCGTGACCGATTCCGACGTAAACAAGAAGTTTTCCTTAGCCATTGTTCCTTTGCACCTCTCTGCCATTCACAATATCTGACGGCGGCGAATTCGTCACCTTTGGCTTATTTCCGATGAGTCACCCACGTTCAGCACCTTGGCCTCGTTGCGCACCACCGCATGCTGACCGATTATCGAATCCTCAATAATCATGTTCTCAATCACCGCGTCCGCCCCGATAATCGAATTCCGAATCACCGAACTGGTGATCACTGCGTTCGCCGATACCGACACATTCGGCCCCAGCACACTGTACTTGATCTTTGCGGTCGGATCGATATAGACCGGCGGAATATACGATGACCCGTTCGAGGATACCGGCGGCTTCACCCCGGTGAGCAGATGACGGTTGGTCGAGAGTACCGTCTCCTTCTTGCCGCAATCATACCAGTCATTCACCTGATAGGGCGTGAAACTTGTCCCTTGGCGAATCATGTCCTGCAGTGCGTCGGTCAATTGTATCTCGCCTCGGGTGGTCTTGCCCGATGCCACATGCGCCGACAGCACCTTCCGGAACAGCCGGGCGTCGCGAAAATAATACAACCCGATCACCGCCAGATTCCCCTTCGGCGTCTCCGGCTTTTCCTCCAGCCCGACAATATGCCCATTCTTGATTTCGGCGATTCCGAACCGGTGCGGGTCATCGACTTGACGTAACCCCAGCACATAGTCGCCGGCCGAAATGAATTCCTGAAGGTTGAAATCAACGATCGTGTCGCCGAGGATGATCAGTATCTCTTCCCCCTCAATACTCTGTAGCGCCAGGTCCAGCGCATACCCCAGACCCAGGAGCTGGTTCTGTGACACGAATTTGACCGCAAACTGGTATTTCTGCCGAATATGCTCTTCAATCTGATCGCCTAGAAACCCTACGACGAATACGACCTCGTCCGGCTTGATCTTCACCACCGGATCAAGGATATGGTCGATCATCGCCCGCCCCGCGACATGCAGCAGCGGCTTGGGTTGAGAATACGTATGTGGTCGGAGACGAGTGCCCGCACCCGCCACCGGGATAATCACTTTCATGCCAGAACTTCCCCTGTGTTGAGCCGCTAAATTAGGAAAGAAATCGAGCCCTGACAAGTCCCTTTGGGAAAAAGGGCCTCCAAGCCCCGGTTTACTGCGCCAACCGGGTCTCGGGCAGGGCGAGGGTAAATGTCTTCTCTGTATGCCCCAGAATCGTAAGATAATGTGGCCCGGTCGGGCCGACGTCATACAGCCCCACACGCACCGCCGCCGGTCGGCTGGCAAACGGGATCACTTGAAACGCCACCGCCACCCGGTCGGTCCGCCACGTGGTTGTCGGCGGGTCAGGGCGGAAATCGTACGATGTCAGATGCCCCCCCGAAGCCAGCACCGTCGCTGAATCGGCCGAAAGCACCATCAACGAAACAACGTAGTTGGAGTCAAGCTTGTTATGCGGAATGAAATATAGCTCCGCCCGCCAATACCCGGCGTCGAGTGGCTCGATGGCGCAGGTGATCAGGTCGATCGCCGGATGAGTAAAGCTCACCGCGTATTGGGTCATTGGGTCCTTGCCTCGCCCCAGGGAGGCCAAAAACGCCCGATCCGCCATCGGAAGCTCGCTCAACCGTGCGGCTGTCAACAGTTCCGCGCTCTCGGCGGAGGGGAGAAGCTGGTCCAGGAGGTAGGTCCTTCCAAAGTTCTGTCGAAGCGAGTCCGACAAAAGAAACGATTTCAACAGCTCAACTCTCGCCAACAGCGGCGGACTGGCCGCCGGCACACAGAAGGTCGACGCAAAGGCCGAGTCGCGGGCAATATTCCACCACCCCTGGAAAGTCTCTTTGAGCGTCCGGGCCCGCTCATCCTGCGGCCGCGCCAGCGCTGCCAGTTGGTAACACTCCGCCGCCTTGACATACCCCGGTAACCCCTCCATGGCGTACCGGTCACCGAAATACCGAAACTTCGACCCCAGTCGCTCCACCACCCGCTTCCACTCCTTGCTATCGAGCAATTCCGTGTGCTGAGTGTACAAGTTGGCAAACGACGATCCCACCTGCTCCAGGCCCTTCACCTTTTCGGTTTGCATGCTGTCGAGCACCGCCAGCGCAAAGGCCGGAAAACCGTCCGGGTTTTTCGATATATCGTAAACCGGGTCGTCGGGATTATGGCCACACCCGAATGCGAGTAGGCCGATCAGAATGAGCAAATAAATCCGTTTGTCCATATCGGCTGCTTGCTGAAGTTTGAGTTGTCTGAAAGAGTATACAATAAAAGCGGGAGGATGTCACAGAATATGCGAAAATGAACCAATCCAGTCATTGTACAGGAAGTAGACGCGTCCGATCAGGAGTGAAATTCGTCCCATAACCGTATACCCGAAATGGGCGCCGAAAGATATCATGATGAACCAAATCCCGATTTTCGCCGTCACCCCCAGCGCACCAACGTGCTCTTTGGAAAAGTAGAAGTATATCAACGTCGAAATGACTCCTACCACCACCACAAATGCGAGCAGACTGCCCGCAAATCCGCCGTCGACCAGCGGCCGCATGGTGGCCCCCATCTGGGGCAGCACCAAACCATGAAGCTGCGAGATCAAAAAGACGCCCGCCGTATTCCCCATCACAAACGCCAGCGAGATCCGCGAAATCCACGACAGTTTTGAAAAGAACCGGGTAAACATGAGTATGCCCAGGAGCGCGGGGAAAATCAGCGTCCACTTGCCATCGTTGACAAGCGGCATGTACAATTGCTGGACTATGACGGATTGCCAGATAAGTCCCCAGTAGTATCCGGCGGAGAGCCCGGCGAAGATGTGCTCGGCGACTTTATAGAACGGGTTATCCTTATACAGGAAAGAAAACAGCGCCAGGGTGACGAGCGCACCGACCCAGATCTGGAAAATATCCATGCCGCTCATGGATTCCCCCGCTTCCGGTTCTGGTGGCTGGCGAAGTAGGCGACATTGCCGACAATGACCAGGGCGATGATGAACAGGTGGACGAGAGACTGGATGTCCATCCCCTTCATGGCCAAATCTTCATGATGGATTAGTTGTTCGTATTCGGCGGCTCCTTTCATTCCTCCGAGCAGTCCGGTCAACTGACCGGCGTTAACGAAAGAATACAACTTTGGGGCCATGACCGATGTTGCACCGCAGCCGACACGTATGCCGTATTGCGCGTTTACGATGGAAATCCAGTAATCGATAATGCCGTTATCGGCGACGACGAAGATGAAGGAAAAATCGCTGTAGTTTCTCACACCCTTCATGAGGGGCAGCTGGGACAGTGGCGTGCCGGAATTGTCGGTCGGGTAAATCGATTCGATCGATTGGCCCATGCCTTTGAGCACCGCGACGTAGTTGGCTTTGAAGCCGAGATTGACGAAATCGACGCCGTACGTCTTGTGGTATTTTTCGGCCATGTCGCGTGTGACGCGTTCGGCCATTGACGGACCGCCGAGCGGGATGGTTGACAGAGTAACGATCCGGCAATTCTTGCTGAACAGATGGTGCAAGGCGGCGCGGGCCATCGGTTCGGTCTCGGCGATAGTCGACGGGTAGTAATCGAAAGTCAGCATCACGATCGAAGAATCGGGGAGGGAATCGACGGCGTTGAAAAGCTGACGGGCCTCGGGCGTGATCTGGACGGGATATTTCATCGGGACGATCAGCGGAAAGATGACGGCCAGGGCGATGAGGAGGTAGATCCAGCGTCGATCGATGGATGAGACTTTCTCCCAGAACGACATGGCTTAGCCCTTCCCCATGTAGGTCCGCTCGATACCGAGCATAATCCGGAGAGACATGGAGGCGGCACCAAGCGCGGCGCCGATGATGATGCCGCGCTGGACCGCGTTGTTGGCGCCGTTCATGATGTAAGAATTAATCCATTCGGGAAGATTGTCGCTGAAGAGACGAAGGAAGGCCTCGCCCATGGGAATGCGCCAGAGCATGACCAGCGTGGCGGCCAGGAGAAGAATCGTTGCTTCGAGATTGCGGGCGCGAAATGCGCGATAAGCGGCCGAAGCGATGTAGAATGCGAGGGTGGCGAACATGGTGGCCATCGCCGGAGTGCTCAGGTTGACAAAGAGCCAGTCGTAGAGTGACGTCCCCTGGGCAGTCCCAAACCACGACACCCAACTCGTCGGCAGCATAGCCGGGACGGCCATGATGAAGACGGACGTCAGGGTCAATACCGGGTACAGCCATCCTTCTTTGCGCTGCACGAGCGAGCTGATATTGGAGCGCGTGATCGAGACCACGCCGAGCAGCAGGGTGAATCCGCCGACGATAGTGACCCAGACCAGCGCCTCTTCCTCGAGTTTGCCCGAGGAATGATCTCTCGGGATGGAAGAAGAACGACACCACCATGATGAGGCCGGAGAGGAAGGCAACAATGACTGGAACGGTGGTGCGCACATCAAACCTGCTTAAACATTTCAGTGTACCAGACGCCGCTTCCAAAGCTGACCAAAATGACGCCGAGGATAATGGCGACAATGATCAACAGTTTCATCAAATCCTGCCCCTTGAGACCGCCGAGCATGACCGGTTCATGGGACAGATATGCCGATGCTGCATAGAGCTCTTCGCCCATCAGCGTGTAATCGCACGAAGCGATAAAGAACGGCAACTGCTCCGGCATATTGGTGCCGGCGATCTGGATGGAGCCGGCGGCATTGCCGGTCTCAGCCAGGAGCAGTGACTCGGCCGCGAAATAACCCATATAGAGGCAGGCCGCCGGACGTTCGCGCATCATGTACCCATTGACCGTTGCGGCAAAGGCGAACTGTTCTCCGGCCACGTAACGGACGGAATCTTTCTGGTATGAGTCAGCGCGACCCATTTCCACATACGCCTGCTGAACGACCTCTTCGCTGGCGGCCAGCACCAGAGGGTATCGCAGGGGAACAAAAATAGGAGTATCGTACTGCGCGACAATGCGAGCGACACGGCCGAGAATTGATACGCCGGCGATGGTGGATATCTCATCAAGTTCCTGAATCCCGGGAATGAACAACACCGGTCGACCCATCTCGGTCGCCCGCCCTACCGCTTCCTCGACCGCGTCGAGCCCCGCAATCTTCCGGATAAACAGCGGCTTCCCCTCTTTGGCCCACCTGGTGTACAGGAGGATGACGACGGAAAAGACAACTATGAGAACGAGAGCATTGATCCGGTCACTGCGGAAAGCGCCCGTCTCCTCAGTTTGCGAAAACGCCGTCGAAGCCCAGATCAGCCAAAAGAGGGCGGCGGCGGCGAAAGTGCTGAAGTATCGGCGCAACAGGATCACGTGCCAATATACGGCTTTGATCCACAAAGTCAACGCAGAGTGCGACATGTAGTCAGATGTAGGGCAACCCCCATCTTCCATTTGACGAGGGGTTTGCCATGTATCGTGGGAGAGCACGTAGGGCGGACCCCATTTTCCATCTATCAAGGGGTCCGCCATGAAGGGCAGGAGGTCTGGTGGTAGGGGTCCGCCATGAAGGGCAGGAGGTCTGGTAGGGGTCCGCCATCTCTCGTCAAATAGGAAGAAAGAGGCAAACCCCTTGAAGAATGGACGATGGGGTTTGCCCTACACTGCCGATCGGCGTCTACCACCTTTCGCCAGCGACTTTTTCAGCGTCTCGATCGCCTCGACCGGCGTCGGATCGACATTATTCAAAATCGCGAGGTAATACGACGCAAAATCACCCAACTGCACCAGGCTGAACATCCGATCCAGCGGCGTGTTGCCCGTCGACTGGACGTCGATCACCGGTACATTCTGCTTCCCGATGATCCCCTTCACGATGTCCATCCGCTTGACAATTTTCGGGTGATCGTCCTTGTCCCGAAGCTGGATGACGATCAGGTTGTCCTTGTGCGGCGCGATCGTATCCGACCACCCCACCAGCTCATTATGATTGAACTCGGCGTACACGTTGGCAAACGCCATGTTCTTTGCATTCTCGCACATTTGGCCTTTCCACCGCACCGCCACCACGTCGGTCAGCGACGGTCCGCCGTAGATGATCGGCATCCGGCCGCGAATGATCGTCGCCAGGTTCTTCGCCCGGTTCTGCGCCACCGGCGAATCCTCGATGTACGAATCCCGCTGCGTCTTGAGATGCGCAATTGTATCGCCCAATTGCTTGACATACCCTTTGATTAGCCCGATCCGCTCGAAAAAGACGATCAGCGGAGCAAACGAATACCCCAGCGCCGCGCGCGGCTGCAAACCACCCGGCAATTTCAGCACCGGAATGCCATTCACGCCGCACACTTCCTCCATGATGCCGCCGGTCGTCATCGCCATGATCATCGACTTCCGCCCAATCGCATCCTCCAGCGCCGCCAGCGTTTCCTCGGTGTTGCCGCTGTACGACGAGGCAATCACCAGCGATTCATCGTCGACATACTCAGGCAGCTCATAGTTGCGGCACACCTGGAATGGCGCCACCAACGTTTTGCCCAGCAGCGATCGCGCCAGGTCACCGCCGATCGCCGATCCGCCCATGCCGATCACCACAATATTCTTCACGTCGGCAAACGCCAACCGGTCGAACTGGAATTTCTCCCCCAGCGCTACTGCCTCCGCCAACTGCTCCGGGAAATCGAACACCCGGTTGTACATGTTATCCGGATCCAGCCCTCGTATCTGCTCTACATTGTCTAACTGTGACAAAACGTGATGTCCTTATCTGAAAATGTTTACTTTTCCAATTCCGTATTGTAATTCTGAAGCTTCTTCTGGACCGAAGCAACCGTATCGCTCGCCAGCACCGAACCGGCCAGCGCGCGCGCCATCCCCGAATCAACCTTTCGTATCAGCCGGCAGGCGTCGAATATCTTCGCCGGGTTCATTGACAAGTGACGCACCCCCATGCCCACGAACAACGGTATCGCCAGCGGATCACCTGCCACTTCACCGCAAATCCCCATCGGCTTCTGGTATTTCCGACACGCTTCCACCGTCATGCGCACAAGATTGAGCACCGCCGGGTGCAGCGGATTGTACAACTCGCTCACCCGCGCATTATTGCGATCGGCCGACAACGTGTACTGCGTCAGATCGTTGGTTCCCACCGACATGAAATCAACCCTTTGCGCTAGTTCGTCGGCCATCAAGGCCGCCGACGGAACTTCTACCATGATGCCGACGTCGATCGTGTCGTCGAACGGCAGGTTCTTCTTTCGCAGTTCAAACTTCACCTGCGATATGAGCTTCATCGCATGCTCATATTCGGAAATATCCGCAATCATCGGCAGCATGATCTTCAGATTCCCTCGGGTCGACGCCCGCAGCATCGCCCGAATCTGCTGCTTGAAAATGTCCGACATCGCCAGCATCGGACGGATACCGCGCCACCCGAGCGCCGGGTTGTCCTCTTTCGGCATCAAGCCGTCATCTTTGACCTTGTCCGAGCCCAGATCAAACGTTCTCAGCACCACGTACGTGCCGGCGAACGTCTCCGCAATCCGCGCGTAGTAACTGTATTGCTCCTCTTCGTCCGGAAAGCTGGCATGTTCCAAGTACAGAAACTCCGTACGATACAATCCCACCGTGAATTTCTGCATCGACAGGATCTCATCGAGCGGCCCCGGCAACTCCAGGTTGGCCTGGACATACACTTTCATGCCGTCCGCGGTGGTCGGAGGTACCTGGCTTAATTTGCTGATGCGTGTGACCAGCACCGACCCCTGCCGCCGCCGCTTTCGACCGTATTCGGTCACTTCCTCCGGCGTCGGATTGATCACCACTTGCCCCGTAATGGCGTCCAGCACGATGCGCACACCGTCCGGAATCTGCTTGATCGACTCGGCGACGACAATCACCGGTATCATCAGCGACCGCGCGATCAACGCCATGTGCGAGTTCTTCCCACCCTCGGCAATCACAAAGCCGACCGCTCGACGGTTCCGGTATGCCAGTATTTCTCCCGGCGTAAACGTATGTCCAACTATGATTGTGTCCGCCGGGAACCGCGCCGTCTCGTCTTCCTTGTACCCGGCCAGGTGTGACAGCACCCGGGCCGCAACCGCTTCAATCTCCCCGGCCATCTGCTGCATGTACGGTTCTTTGGCGTTGTTCAACGGCACCAGCGTCTTCTGCACCATACCATTGTAGACAAATGCCGCATTGCGCCGCGTCTGGGTCACCTGTGCCCTGACTTGTTTGAGAAAATCCTCGTCCGATGCGATCAACAACTGAGCGTCGAAAATCTTCGCTACCGGCCCGCCGATCTTCTTGCCGGCCGCCTCGCGAAGCAACTTGATCTCGGCCACCGTATCTTCAACCGCCCGATCAAGCGCCGCCAGTTCTTCATTAATAGCCGATGCCGCCACCGGAAGCTCGGCTACCCGTACCTCACCCGGCAGAATCGTACGGGTCTGACCCAGCACAATCCCCGACGAGATCGGATTTCCGGTAATAGTTTTGTGTTTGTCTGCCATATACTTACCCTGATCGAGGGGGGATGATCACACCCCGACGGGATGATCACAATCTATCTGGCTGGAATTGCCTTAGGCAAGCTAATATATCATTCGTTTTCGCCGAATCCACCGGCGATAACTGCAAGAATCGCTTCCATGGCCGCCGCTTCATCCGCACCAAAGACTTCGACCTCAAGGTCCGATCCCTGCTCCGCCGCCAGCATCATCACCCCCATGATTGATTTGCCGTTCACCCGGAGCCCATCCTTGGTGAAATACACCTCCGAGGCAAACTTCCCGGCGGTCGTCACCAGCATCGCCGATGGACGAGCATGGAGACCCAATCGGTTGACAATCTTGGCCGTCGTCTTCACGAATCCTCTACTCCGCCAGCATATACCGTTTGCCCGAAAGCTCCTGGACCAGTCCCTTTAGCTCCAGCGCGAGAAGATACTCCATCAACTCGTTCATGGCAAAGCCCGAAGTTCGTGAAAGATAATCTATCTGCTGCGGCCCACCGGTCAGCAATTCGATCAACTGTGACTCGGCATCAGTCAACTCCGTCAACTGCTGGAACCGTCGCACCGTCACTTCGCCTTTCAGACGAGGTAACTCCTCAAACAAATCCTGTATGCCGGTGAGTAGTCGTGCCCCCCGCTTGATGAGTCCGTTCGTCCCAATACTCTGCTCGATCCACGGCGCCCCCGGCACGGCGAACAAATCACGCCCTTGATCGATCGCATCCGCCGCGGTAATGAGTGCCCCCGACTTGATCCCCGCCTCCACCACAATCACCGCCTCCGAAAGCCCCGAGATGATCCGATTCCGCTCGGAGAAAAACGCCGGCGATACTTCTACCCCGGGCAAATACTCCGAGTACACCGCCCCGCGCTCCGCAATCAATTTCGCCAGCGCCCGATTCGTATTCGGATAAATCACATCCAGCGGCGTACCCCACACGGCGACCGTCTTCCCGCCCCCCTCCAGCGCCCCTTTATGCGCAAACGAATCAATCCCGTCGGCCATCCCCGACACTACGGTGAGCCCCTGTCTGGCCATCTCCGCCGCCAGCCCATGCGTGAAATGCCGCCCCCGCTCGGTCGGATGCCGCGTCCCTACAATCGCGATCAGCTTGTCATCTTCACGGAACGCCTCGCCCAGCCGAAACAGAATTACCGGCGCGTCCGCCAGCGTCAACAACCGCTTCGGATACTCCGGCGAATCCTGAAACAACACCGCCCAGCCAAGCCGTTCGATCCTGGTGGCCGTCTCTCCTGCTCTGGTAGGATTGACGTCGTTCTTGATGGCGCTGGCAATCGTCCGCGATATCCCCGAGACAGTTTCCAGCTCGTCTATCGATGCCCCAAACACTGCCCCCAGTGAGCCAAATCGCGACACCAGCTGCCCAAACCGTCCCCGTCCCACCCCCGGCACCTGCAACAGTGCGATGGTATCAATCAGTCGGGTTTTGTCGACGGTCATGGTCAAGCGCGGTCTCGATAGCGTTCAAAAATTCTTTGGAACCCATCCCTGCGACGGCAGAGAGGTAAATATACTCTTTTGGCAGTTTGCGGGAAATGGCTTTTACTTCGTCCGGCGTCCGGGTATCAATCTTTGTGATAGTCACCAGCGACGGCCGGTTGGGGAGATTCGGATCGAAAGTGCGCAGCTCCTCTTGCAGCAACTCCAGCGCCTTTGCAATCTCTTCTTCATTGATATCTATCACATACACCAGCAACCGCGTCCGCTGAATATGCTTGAGAAACTGAATCCCCAGCCCTTTGCCTTCGGATGCCCCCTCGATCAAGCCCGGAATATCGGCCATCACGCACGATTTCCCTTCGCGGAATTTCACGATCCCCAGATTCGGAATCAGCGTCGTAAACGGATAGTCGGCAATCTTCGGACGCGCCGCCGAGAATGTCGCCAGAATCGTGCTCTTTCCCGCGTTGGGAAGACCCACCAGGCCGACATCGGCAAGCAGCTTTAATTCCAGCGACAACTTTCGCGTTCCCCCCGGTATGCCGTCCTGCGCCTTGCGCGGCGCCTGGTTCACCGGCGATTTGTAGAACGCGTTCCCGTGCCCCCCCTTGCCGCCCGCCGCCAACACTACCTCGGCGCCGACTTCATCGAGATCGGCAATCTGTTCTCCGGTGTCCAGGTCCTTGATGATCGTCCCCACCGGTACCTTGAGCCGAATTGTTTCGCCGGTCCGCCCCGTGCGAAGGCCGCTGGCGCCGGGCACTCCGTTTTCGGCCTTGTATGTTTTGCGATAACGGAAATCGAGCAGGGTAGAGAGATTGGCGTCGCCGACCGCAATGACATCGCCCCCTCTGCCGCCGTCGCCGCCGTCGGGTCCCCCCTTGGGGACGAACTTCTCAGTGTGAAACGAAATAGCGCCCGGCCCGCCGTTCCCGGCGAAGACTTCAATTTCCACATAATCGATAAACATGGGCGGCAATATCCCCCTATCTCCGCCAAAAGTCAATCGGAGGGGGAAACGAGCCAAAACGACGTTTCATTCAAGTTCCCGCCTACAACACTCATTGCGAGGCGCGATTCCTATCGCAACGAAGCAATTTCAAATCTATACTGTTTGCTGAACGCTTTCCGGCTTGCCAGTGCCTCTTAATCCCCCCCAAAAAAACCCCCAATTGACCTCGCCTGTGCGGCGACATATATTGCCCCCACTGTGCAACAGCCAATGGTCAAAGAAGCGCCCACCTTCAACCAGCGCAAACGGCAATGGTATGAGGAATCCTCCCTCTTTCTGGGCAAAATCTGCCTGAAACTGGGCCTGACCCCCAACGTCATTACGGCCATCTCGTTTATCTGCGCCATCATCTCCGGCATCTATTTCTGGCAGGCCAAGATGATCTGGGGCGTCGTCTGGATGCTTATCACCGCCTTTACCGATATGCTCGACGGCTCTACCGCGCGCGCCGGCAACATGGGCACCGTCTACGGCGGCATTCTCGATCACGTCTCCGACCGCTTTGGCGAATTCTTCGTCCTCGCCGGCATCACCCTGTCAGGCACCGTCAATCCCGGCTGGGGGCTGTTCGCGCTTTTCGGTATGTTGATCGCCTCCTACGTCCGCGCCGCCGCCGAATCGATGGGCAAGATCGAAAACTGCGCTGTCGGCATCATGGGGCGAATGGAAAAATTCGTCCTGATCATCGTCGGCTCGGTCATCGAACACTGGGCGCCCAAGGGGACTTGGCCGCGCGGCGGCTGGCTCGAACTGGCGCTGATCATTGTCGGCACCACTTCCATCATCACCGCCATTCAACGAATGGTCTACGCCAAAAAACTCCTCGGCAATCGCAAGCACGTATGATCATCGCCATCGGCAACCCGGTTTACGATTTCATCAAAACGCAGAAAATCCAGACCCCCGGCCGAGTCCTGTCCGGCTGCTCCACCAACGCGGCTTTGGCTCTGTCGAAACTGGGCACCAAGACACATCTCGTTGGTGCCGTCGGCCCCGATTTCGCCGACAAGTTCCGCTCCGATCTGACTAAGTACGGCATCGACCACACCCTCATGCCCTCGCGCGAAACCGGCGGCTTCTCGCTGATCTATTACGACGATTTCGGCAACCGCACCCTCGACCTCCTCGGCCGTGCCGACAACATTGCTGCCATCGATCCCAGATTGTACGCCGAGTCCGAGGGTGTGCTCATCGGCCCGATTCTCGGTGAAGTATCATTCTCGCAGATTCGCGAAATTCGCCGCAACTTCTCCGGTTACTTCTTCTGCGATCCGCAGGGACTCTTGCGTGGCGCACACGACGACGGTCGCATTTTTCATCACAAACCCGACGGTATCGAAGACGCTCTTGCTCAGTTCGACATCGTGAAGCCGAACGAACTCGAGGGCAAGGTGCTCACCGGCATCGACTGCCGCGAGAATCCGTACGAGGCCGCGCGCATCATCAAATCATGGGGACCAAAGATCGTCATCGTGACTCTGGCCGAACTCGGATCAGTCATTTACGATGGCAAGAATTTCATTGATATCCCGCCGTACGAAATCGATCTGGTCGACGCTACCGGCGCGGGGGACACGTACATGGCCGGCTTTACGTTTGAATATCTCAAGACCGGCGGCGATCTGCGCAAGTCCGGCTGCTTCGCTTCGTGCACGTCGTCGATCATGATTGAAAATGTCGGCCCCGATTTTGTGATGACCGAAGCGATGGTTCGCGACCGCCAGAAGAAACTTCTGGCGATGGATGATTATCGCGTCCGCGTCGCCGTCAACCAGTAATTCACAATCGTTGTCATGGTTCTGGTAGGGTAGACCCCGTAGGTCGGGTCTTGGAGCGAGCCTTGCTCGCGTAAAGACCCGACAGATGTCCACCGGTTCTTCATACGCGGCTTGCGTGCGGTCAGGCCCCCGTGCCTGACCGCACCTTTCATTCAAATCCTGTGGCTGGCATGCGTCACGTGCGCCAACTTACCTATAACATACCTTTCACATTGTCATTCTGGACCCCTGTCCAGAATCCATGGGTCCCTGTTCGCGTCATACGCAAACGTTCTCGACCTTTTGTGCCACTCTTGCTCCCTCTCCCATCGGGAGAGGGTTGGGGTGAGGGCCGTAGGGGTCCCTATTGCCCATCACCCCCTTCCCCCATATCTTACCCCCAACGTACAACCCCAGGCAGGGAGGAGCCATGCCCGCACCCGATTCTATATTTTTTCGTCGGAAATCGCTTCGCTCGTTCCTCGACAAACCGATCGAACAGGACAAACTCGATCGCATCCTCGAGGCCACCCGCTGGTCACCCTCCAGCAACAATAACCAGCCATGGAAATTCATCTTTGTGCGCGACCGCGAACAGCACGCCAAATTCATCAAATGCCTCTCCAAATGGAACGACTGGGCCGTTCGCGCCCCCCTGCTTGTCGCCGTGATTTCTCGGCCGAAAGACGATTCCATCCGCACCGATGATCCCGTGCAGTATTACCAGTTTGGCTGCGGCCTGGCCGTCATGTCATTCCTGCTTGCCACAGTCGACGAAGGTCTGCTGGCCCACCCGATGGGCGGCTACGATGCCTTTGCGCTCAAAACGGCGCTCGACATCCCCGACGAATACCACGTTCAGTGCATCATCACCGTCGGCTACCAGGGATCGCTCGATCAGCTCGACGAACGCACGCGCAAAAAAGACGAGGCTCCCCGCACGCGCAAAGCGCCCGAGGAGATCTTCGCCTATGACCGCTTCACCTTTGACCGCACCAAGTAATTATGACCGAAATCATTTCCTTTGACGACTTCGAGAAAGTCGACATCCGCGTTGGCAAAATTATTGAGGTCACCGATTTCGAACGTGCCCGCGTCCCCACCTACAAATTGAAAATTGATTTTGGCCCTGCGATCGGTGTCAAACAGTCTTCCGCCCGTTTCAAGAAAGACTATTCGCCCGAACAACTGCTCAACAAGCAATGCCTGGCCGTCGTGAACTTCGCCCCCAAGAACATCGGCGGCTTCATGTCCGAGGTGCTCGTGCTTGGTGTCAATAAGGTCGGGGGAGGGCTCTCAATGGCCCGTCCTTTCGACGAGGCCGAAATCGGCGCGCGCCTGTACTGATTAATCGACTGACTGCTACATTTTCTCGTTGACGCCCCGGCTCCCGTCGCGTATACTGCACCTGATTGTCAATGTGCCGGCTCTGGCACGTTGTTCCGCAGTCGTCTTTCGGGAGGTTACCGATGGGAAGCGCCAAAAGATTCGCATACGCCTTAATCATCGCTTCTTCGCTTTTGGGCAGTTCAGTCTATTCACAGGATTCGACCTTCACCATTACCAGTTATATCCCAACCCACTTCACGCAGTGGCGGTGGTATGTCGACGGATCGCTGGGCGGGACTGAATCTCGGCCAAGCGACGCCGTCACCGCTCGCGCCAACAGTCGATTGTACATGTACTCATATACGCCGCAGGTTTTCAGCCGCTTCTCTCTGTCTACCGGCCTCGCCGGCGCGCTTGAGAAATATGATGAGACGCACACGTCAACTTACATTCCAGAAAACTACATCACAGACTGGGAAAAGAGGCAGCAATATAGTATCTCTGTGTACCCTCAAGTTGAGTATGCCCGCTTCGTAAAGGGGAATGCCTTTCTGTCGTTTATTGGCGAATTCGAGGGTGGATACGCCGAGACTTCTCCTGATCACCGTAAAATGCACACCCATCAGCACGTGATAGGGACGCTCTATGAGAACGTAGGCGATTCATGGACTGATGATCAGAACGAACGGATCGACCGGAACTGGCGATTCTCGGGCGAATTGATGCCCGGTGTAGGGCGTGTCTACGAAGGCAGTTTCGCCTATACGGCCATATCAATGATAAACGTCCTGAAGAAGAAGAATCTACTCCAACGGTCGCCCAGCGCCGCGGAATATGCCTCGCTCTGTGACACCATCCAATGGTATCGCAAGTTCAGACCCATCGATTCGCGGGATCATCGAATCGTCGCCATCGAGGCCATCGTTGCCTACCTTGTAACCCAAGGCATCATTGCCGAAAGCGACATTACGGCGCCGGTGTATTTGATCGACGTTTGGGATTATTTTGTGTCCGGCGTGGCGATCGGAAGTGAGATGCCTCCGTCCTCCACTGTGCGCCCGTCATCGCTCGCAAGCAGTGGTGGCCGACCGTTCGGCTGGCGCATACGCGTCGGTTGCGGTGGATTCTATCAACGATATGAAACTGACCGATCGCAAACTTTCGATTACTACTCGTCATATACGCAATTCCATAGTACTGACAGCACCCTCGATACCTCTAGCGTTGTCGGACATGACAGGTACATTAAGTCAACTGACAGCAAACAAGAAGAGTATGAGTCGTTTATCCGTTGTGGAGTCGAATGGTATCGCCCCTTGTCCTTTCATTGGCAGGCTTCGGCATCTCTTGTAGCCAGCAGCTACTTCCAAACAGGGAACAACTCCAAGTCCGAAGTGAGAACCTACGACCTTGACTCGTCAGCCGTAAGTGTGTCGCACGATTCCACTTCAAATACCGAACACGATCGTTACGATATGTCGACCAATCTCGCCCTGGACTACATCTTTGACTATCGCAATTCGATTCGGCTGGCGGTGGTCCATTCGGTCGAGCATTCCCAGGTCGGACGTGGCGAAAACTCCTCTCGGGGAACGCATTACGATTTATCCGTCTCCACCGCCTACCGGTGGCGTCTGGCGGTTCCCACGAATCTGGGGGTAACAGTCACATATGTGCGATACAATCAGAATATCACGAGCACTCGTCCGAGTACAACCGCCAGACTCAACTACTCGATCAAACTCACCCACTACCTGATCTGAGCCGCGCTCCCGCTCCTGCTGGCTCATGCCAAAGAAAATCGCACTTTTTGTCAACTTGCCGGGAAGAATATATATGATACATTTGTAAGAATAGTGTCCCTGCGCCGATTCGTCGGCGTATATCACACCATCCTCATTCCGGGAGCCAATGTATGCTACACTTGGGCTTACCATTCAAATTGAGCACTCTCGTGCTCGTCCTGCTTCTCTCATCTTCCCTGAGCGCACAACAGAAACCCTTTGATCTCACCAGCTACCGCCCCATCGGTTACGGCGACCTGCAATGGCCGCTGATCGGTAACACCGAATGGCAGGGTTATAACAGCCACACTGACTACAATTCGACCGGCTACGCCACCAAGGACTGGCAAAAAACCGATAACAACAACCGCTCAATTACCCTCAGCACTCTGCCTCGGTACGAGTACCAGGGAGTGGATCGCTGGACGGTGTCGTCGCTCAACGTGAGCGGTCGTTTGGATCACAATCACTACTCAGAGAAAAGGGAGCGGATCAACGACTACCCGGATGGACAAGGTGGCAGGGAAGCTTACTCTGCCGAGCAGACTCGCAACGCCGGCGAACAGGCAGCATGGCTGCACCTCTCCGGCGAATATGGCTCCTACCTGCAGAATGATTGGTTCGTCTCCCTGCGTGGTGCGGCGAACTACTCGTATTATGGGACCCCGGACATGCTTTATGAACAACGATACTATTCCGAGTATTACTATCCGACCTATAATTGGCAACGCACCTACAATCGAACGAAATCATCGTCCTATGATCGCTACCTCAATCTCAATGCCGAATTGCTCCCGGGCTATGGTCGTGTCTACGACGGCAGTTTCGCCTACACTGCCCTGGCAATCATGAGCGAATTGCGCCAGTCCGGCCTCCTGAAGGCCGAGCCGAGCCACGACCAGATGATGGCTCTAACCGATCTGATCTTCCACCGCTGGCAGACCCACGCCGTCGACAGCCGCCAACATCGCATCCAGTCGCTCACAGCCATCCTCGACTATCTTCGTACGGAACATCTCACCGATGACCTCGGCCCGGCCGGATTCGCTGCCATTGCGGATATCTGGGACTACTACCCACGGCCGTCGGCCGTCGGCACCGGCGCTGAGTATCACGGCGCCAACGATTACGCCCTTTACCCCTCATCGTACGGCATCAAACGCCAATTCGGCTGGCGCGCCCGTGCCGGCGTCGGCATCAGTTACTCCCGGCAGAGCCGCAGTGTCACCGAGGATTATTCCCAGACGATCGCCAATGAAGTTGATTCGTATGAATGGTCTGGCTGGGATAAGGATTACCACTATGAGAACATTCGCAAACCGGTTGTGACCGCCATTGTGGAATACCACCGCCCGCTGAATACCCATTGGCAATTTGACGCCGACGCAGGGGGGAGGCTCGCCTTTGACCCCTCCGCCAAAGACTCGACCACCAGCGAAACCTTGGGTGATTCGTACTATAGTCACACTGACGTGGTCACGCGCGACTACGACCACTCTCAATACGCCTACGCCACCGCCTCACTCGGCTACTTTTTCGACGGCCGCACATCACTGACCGGTGGAATTCTCGGCCGGATCGGCAGCGAGAAATTCAGCTATCACCACACGGACGTCCCGTCCGATACCGACCCGGAGATTGACGACGGCTCGGTCACCAGTGACTGGCACCAATTCCGCCTGAACCTGAATTTCACCTACCGCCTGCAAATACAGACCAGCCTGCAGGTCGGCTTTGCCTTCGAATCAGAGGCCGGCGACGAATATCCCCAGTTGAGCGTGAATGACACGAACACCAACCAGTATCTCCTGCGCGCCCGCGTCGTGCATAACCTCATGTGACCGTCGCGCGCCGGCTATGCCTTGATCCCGTCAAACAAAAACGACACCAGGTACGCCCCCGTCTGAAGCCGGGGGCGCCGGGTCGCCGAAAAATGACGGCTCACCAGCGCCTGCATGATGATCGACACCAGGTAGCCCGTCTGCTCGACGTCGAAATCGCCCCGTATCTCTCCCGTCTTCTCACCCCGCTCGATAATCTCTGCTATATGCTGATGAAAGTGCCGCTCCAGGTCGATCCCCTCGATCGCCACCGCAGAATGATCGATCGCGCTCGTCGCAAAGAGATAAAACGACTTCTCGGCGGAAAAGAACTTGGTGTTCACCACCAGCGCGTCATACAGATACTTCAGCCGGTCCCGCGCCAACACCGCCTTTTCATTCCGCCGCACCTCCGCCACCCACTTCGCCAGGTAGTCGTCAAATACCAGCAGGGCAAACTCCAGCAAATGGCTCTTTGACGGAAAGTACTGGAAGAACGACCCCTTGGAGATCGATGCTTCTTTGCACAGTTGTTCAACACTTAACCCGTCATATCCGTATTCCCCGAACAACCGAAGCGCCGCACGATAGACCAGCTCTTTCTTCTCCGGTGCCAGCCGCCGGAACGTGTCGCTCGCCACTTTACGCTTAACCAGTTGTGCCACGACATTTTCATCAAGCACGCGCTTACCTCCGAAGTGACTACACGGTCATGATATATGAACTAATATTATATATTTTGCCCCGGTACGCAAATTGCATTTGACCCCCCCTTCTCAAGCGAAGTATACTCAAAGCATAGAAAACTACTGTCCGTGACAAACTGTAACGGCAAGACATAAAGGGAATTCAGTACTATGGGAAAACTACGCGTAGCCATCATCGGCGTCGGCAACTGTGCGTCGTCGCTCGTGCAGGGCGTCGAGTTTTACAAAAAGGCCAAGGATGACGAACAAGTCCCCGGCTTGATGCACGTCAATCTCGGCGGCTACCACATCCGCGACATCGAGTTCTCCGCCGCCATCGACATCGACAAAAACAAAGTCGGCAAGGACCTGTCCGACGCCATCTACACCTATCCGAACAACACCTTCACCTTCTGCAAGGTCCCGAAATCCGGTATCACCGTCCAGCGCGGCATGACCCACGACGGCCTGGGCTATTACCTCTCGCAAATCATCGAGAAGGCCCCCGGCGACACCGTCGATATCGTCAAGCTTCTCAAGGACACCAAGACCGACGTAGTCGTGAACTACCTGCCGGTCGGCTCCGAAGAAGCGACCAAGTGGTATGTCGAGCAGATTCTTGACGCCGGCTGCGGGTTTGTCAACTGCATCCCGGTCTTCATCGCCCGCGAACCGTACTGGCAGAAGCGGTTCAAAGAACGCGACCTGCCGGTCATCGGCGACGATATCAAGTCGCAGGTTGGCGCCACCATCGCGCACCGCATTCTCACCCGCCTCTTCATGGAGCGCGGTGTGAAACTCGAACGCACCAGCCAGCTCAACGTCGGCGGCAACACCGATTTCCTCAACATGCTCGAACGGTCGCGTCTGGAATCCAAAAAGATTTCCAAGACCAACGCCGTTACCAGCCAGCTCAACTACGAAATGAAGCCCGGCAATATCCACATCGGCCCCTCCGACTACGTCGAATGGCTCCAGGACCGCAAGTGGGCGTACATCCGTATGGAAGGCACAACTTTCGGCAACGTCCCGCTCAACGTCGAAATGAAGATGGAAGTCTGGGACAGCCCCAACTCCGCCGGCGTGGTAATCGATGCTATCCGCTGCTGCAAGCTCGCCCTGGACAACAAGCTGTCCGGTGCGATCATCGAACCGTCAGCGTACTTCAAGAAATCCCCGCCGGTTCAGTTTACCGACGAGGAAGCGCGTCGCATGGTCGAAGAATACATCGCCAAATACGGCTGGAAACACCTTGCCAAGGATTCCGGTCTGAAAATGGCCGCCAAGCGTCCCGGCGCCGACAAGGTCGCGATGCCTAGGTCTAAGCCGACCGCGGCCAAACGCGTCGTCAAAAAGAAAAAATAGATTGGCACGCATTTGCGCACTGCGTACCTTTCCGGCGGTATGGCGAAAGCCTGCCGCCGGTTTCTTTTTGAGATAAGCTGAGACGAAGCCGCCGCAATGTTTGCAGGATGGGGCGCCGGATGTCTATGCGATCAGTAAAGCAGGTAGTTGTTCCGACTCTGATTGTTTTCGCAGCATGCGTAGTCACTTGCACGTTCGCACCGGTTCGGTCTTTCAGAGCCGAAAGATCAGAGCAGCGGGTCCCGTTGTTCGACAGGTACAATCTTTCGCTCTTCGGTGGCCCGGCGGAGAGGTTGGGATACGTTAGCTGCGCCCTCCGCTTTATGTCGGCACACCATGACACAACCCGACTGGATACTATCCCAATTCTGGTGGTGGACAGCCTCTGTTTCTCAGGTCAATGCCTGACAAACACATTTTGTCTGCATCCGCAGACCGAGGGAGAGTGGATTGCGGCCCGGTCAAAGGAAAAGAGACCAAACCAGTACGTCGGGTCGGCCACTGACTTGGAGTATGCAAACGGTAAGCTGCAACCCGTCGGCTTCATTGTCGACACGGCCATTAACATCCCGGATAAGTGCGGAAGACATGACCTTCGTGTCGGTGTCAAAATGCACATGATCGATCGAACGACAGGCAAGGTCCTGGCCGAAGAATTGAAGGAAGTTCAATTCGAAATTCTCGAGACAAAGCCCTATATTCATAATCCGGGAGTGCCGACTCGGCTGCCTTAAAACGAGATTCCTGAGGTGCACGGAACACGTCCCATGACCAAATCTCCCCGCGGCAAACTGATCACTTTCGAAGGGATCGATGGCTCCGGCAAATCGACTCACCTCAAACGAGTCGAGTCCTTCCTGCGCCAACGCAACCTCTCCGTGGTCGTCCTGCGCGAACCCGGCTCCACCAAAGCCGCCGAACGCATCCGCGAAATCCTCCTCGACCGCCGCCTCGATATTACCGATCTCGCCGAACTCCTCCTCTACGAGGCCGCCCGCGCCGAACTCACCTGGCGGGAAATCGAACCCGCACTCGCTCAGGGCGAAATCGTCCTCTGCGACCGCTTCTATGACAGCACCACCGCCTACCAGGGCTACGGTCGCGGCATCCCCCTCCCAGTGGTTCGCCGACTCCACCAGATTGCCGTGGGCCGCATCAAACCTGCCCTGACTTTGTTGTTTGATCTTGATTTGCGCGCCTCCTATGGACGGCGCGGCAAGACCCCCGACCGTCTCGAGGCCCAGTCCCGGGTCTTCTTCAATCGAGTGCGGCGCGGCTACCTGGAAATCGCCAAACGCGAACCCCGGCGCATCCACGTGGTAAAAACCGCCCGCCCTGTCGAAATTGTCGCCGCCGAAGTCATTCACCTGGTCAAAGAGAAACTTCGCCTCAAATGACAACCGACTATACGCTCGCCCGGCGCAACATTCTCCTGGCCGCCCTCCTCGTCGTCCTCATCGTTCTGCTCAATGGCGGCATGGCCATCTACGTCGCCACTGACCCTTCCATCCGCACCGCCATGCTCTTCCGCGACGTCGCCTACACTATTCAGCATATCTATCCCGAGCCGGTCAACCTCGACACCCTCACCAACAACGCCATCAATGGCATGTTTGAACACCTCGATCGGTTCTCCAGCTATGTCGAACCCTGGCAGTTCCGGCAGATGGATGAGGAAGAGGAGGGCAGCTACGGCGGCATCGGCGTCACTATCATCCGCCACGCCGATGGCCTGCAGGTTCAGTCGGTCCGCGAAAACGGACCCGCCTCCCGCGCCGGCATTGCCAACGGCGATATCCTCCTCAAGGCCGATTCCGTGGATCTTGCCGGCAGCGCTATGCGCGATGCCTCCTCGCACCTGAGGGGCGAAGAGGGCACCACTGTCCGCATCACTCTCTTTCGTCCGGCCACCGGTGACACGCTCGCCACTACCGTCACCCGGGCGAAAATCGATCTCGTTCACATCCCCTTCGCCGGGATCACTCCCGATTCGCTGCTCTATGTGCGCATCCTCGATTTTGACGCCGGCGTCTCCGACGAATTGCGCGCCGCCCTCGATTCGCTCCTTAATAAGCCCGGTGGGAAACCTCATGGCCTGATTATCGATCTCCGCAACAACCCCGGCGGCCAGCTCAACGAAGCCATTAAGACCGCCGAGCTGTTACTCAACGAGGGCGACCTCGTCGTCGGGCTGGAGGGACGCTCGCGCTGGCGCGAAGATGAGTATCGCACCAAAGAAACGGATATCACCGGCGGGCTCCCCATCGCCATCGTCGTCGACCGCGGCTCTGCCTCCGCCTCCGAAATCGTCGCCGGCGCCCTGCGCCAAAATAAGCGAGCCATTCTGGTCGGTGACACGACGTTCGGCAAGGGACTGGTGCAGGGCTTCACCCGCTGGCCCGACGGCAGCGGCACCCGCCTCACCATCTCGCGCTACTATCTTGAAGGTAAGGTATTCCTCAACGCGCTCGACTCTGTCCTGCACGACACCGGCCAGGGCCTCGCTCCCGACTACCCGCTGCAATTCCGCGAGGAAACCCCCTTCGTCCGCGCCATCGAAATTGGCGGCCTCCTGTTCGACTTCACCGCCCGTCACCAGGATGCCATCCTCGCCCAGAGCGATCATGCGGACATGGCCGACGCCTGGATCGATTCGCTATACGCATACGCCGAACAGAGTGGATTCTCTTTTCGTTCCCCACTGACCGAGTCCGCCCGTCAGCTGGTGATCGCTGCGGCTATCGACTCGGCCTCACCCGCCACGTTTCGAGTGATCAATCAACTGGTCGATCGCGTCAAATCACTCGATCACGAACAGTTCCACCAGAACGGCCGGTACATCAGGAATCGCCTTCGCGAAATCGCCGTCACCCGCGCTCGCGGCGAATACGCCGGGTATGTTGAAGTGATCAAGTCCGATCCGGATATCGCCGCCGTCGGAAAAATCCTCCGGGAGCATCAGCAGTGACCGACATATTGCTGCTGGTCGCCGGGGGCGTTTTGGCCGGTCTCCTCGGCGGCTATCTGGGACTCGGTGGCGGCATTGTGATCGTTCCCTGGATGACCTTCGTTGTCGGTGTTGACCTCAGGGCGGCCATCCCCGCCTCCGTCGCCGCCATCGTCGTCAACTCCATCTCTTCATCAGCGGAGTATCTCAAAAAAGATATGGTCGATCTCGATCTGATGATCGTGCTGGTCGTCTGGATGACCGCCGGCAATATCATCGGCTCCGCTGTCAGCGGCGCTGTCCCGAGCGAAATCATTCAAGTCCTCTTCGCCGCCGTCATGTTGTACACCGCCGTCAACTTCCTCCGCAAAACGCCCGTGCGCACCGATGATGTCGAACCCGATCGCCTCAAGGGCAAGAAAGCGATCGTCTACCTTATTGCCTTGGGTACCGGCATCATCGGCGCAATGATTGGCGTCGGTGGTGGAGTGATTATCGTTCCCGTGTTGTATCTGGTCCTCGGCCTCCCGCTCTCCGTCGCCCGAGGCACCTCGTCCTTTCTCATTGGTCCCTCCACCACCGCCGCTGTCGCCGTCTACGCCCTCAACGGCCGCCTCGACCCCGTCATCCTTCCGCCGCTTCTGGTGGGAACCATCGCCGGAGGCAAGCTGGGCGGCTATCTCGGGACACTCGCCAAACCCCAGGTGGTAAAACTGCTGTTCTTTGCCGTCATGCTCTATTTGGCCGGCCGCTTTGCCCTGGGACCGATAAAATCATGGCTGTCATTATGAAATCAAACGCCAACCACCATCGCCTCATCGTCACCCTCCAGCTCTTCTGGCAGTATCTTCTGCTCGGCTGGTTCAGTCTTGTCTCCGTGCTCCTGGTGCTGAAACTCGACTGGAGCCGTGAGTTGGCCATCTTTGGTGTCGGCCTGATCGTTGCCGCCACCCTAACAGTCGTCTCAGGCCTTGCCATCCAGTTTCACCGGTCGGGCCATCGCACCGGCGTTTGGCTGTGCGGACTGCTGTTTCTCCTGCTTGCCGCCGCCGTCGCCGTTCGCTTTATTGCGGTATGAAGGATTCACGCACACTGATCTTTTGCGACTTTGATGGTACCATCGCCCATCGCGATATCGGCTACCACATTTTCCACCACTTCTCGGGCGGTCGCAACGACGCCCTGCTCCCCGATTGGAAAGCGGGCCGGCTCTCAACCCGCGATTGCCTCCGCCTCGAAGCGGAAATGGTCCATGCCTCCCCGACTGAATTCTACCGCTTCCTCGACGATTTCACGATTGACCCGACCTTTCCGCGCTTCGAGGAACTCTGCCGTCGGAACAACACCCCCTTGATCGTGATCTCCGAGGGTCTGGATTGTTACATCCGCTACGTCCTCGACAAGCACGGCCTGGGCTACCTGCCGCTCATAAGCAACATTGGTCATCTGGAAAACAACGGGCTCCGGGTCGAATTCCCTCACACCAACACAACCTGCCGCCAGTGCGGCTCGTGCAAGGGAGAGCGTATGGCCGAGTACCGGGTCAAAGCCGCCGACAATTGTCAGGTCATTTTTGTCGGGGATGGTTATTCCGACGCTTGCGCCGCCAAATATGCCGATATCCTGCTCGCGAAAAAGGACCTCGTCCTCTATTGCGACCAACATTTGATTGCATATAATAGCTACATAAACTTCGACGACGTCACTGCAACCTTGATCGCCCAGGGCTTCCTGGACGACAACACTAGTCACAAAGACGTTTTAGGGAGCAGGTCATGAAAGCAGTAATCATGGCGGGCGGCTTCGGCACACGGCTCCGCCCGCTTACTATCAATCTTCCCAAGCCGATGGTCCCCGTCGCCAATCTCCCGATGATGGAACACGTGGTCGCCCTCCTCGTCGCCCACGGCATCACCGAGATTACTTCTCTCCTCTACTTTCAACCGGAAAAAATCCGCGAGCACTTCAAGGACGGCTCCGCCTTCGGCGTCCGGATGACCTACGTGCAGCCCGACGATGACTACGGCACGGCCGGCGCCGTCCGCTACGCTATGGGTGACGCCGCCGAACCGGTCCTCGTCATCTCCGGCGATCTCGTCACCGATTTCAATCTCACCGAAGCGATCTCGTGGCACAAGGAACGTAAAGCCGAGGCCACCATCCTTCTCACCCATATCGAAAATCCGCTCGCCTACGGCATCGTCATCACGGAAGAAAACGGCCGCATCGCCCGCTTTCTCGAAAAACCCACCTGGGGTGAAGCCTTCTCCGACACTATCAACACGGGCATCTATATTCTCGAACCCAGCGCCGTCGCTCTCATCCCCATGAAGCGGAACTACGATTTTTCTCAAAATCTCTACCCGCTCATGCTTTCCAAGGGTCAGCGCCTCTTCGGCAAAATCATGGAAGGGTACTGGAAAGACGTCGGCAACGTCGACGAATACCGCTTCGCTCATCGTGATATCGCCGCCGCCGCCCTCAAACTGAAACCCAAAGGGACTCCGCAGTCGTCTCCCCAGGGTATCGTTTACCGGGGTGAAAATGTTCAGATCGAGGACGGCGTCAGCCTCCAGGGCACAGTGGTGCTCGGCGACGATGTCTTCATCGAAGCCGGTGCCGTCCTGCGCGACTCGTTCATCGGCAACCGCTGCCGCCTCGGCCGTGGCGCTGAAGTCAAAGATTCCGTCGTCTGGGAAGATACCGTGATCGGACGAAACGCCGTGCTTGCCAGCACCGTCGTCTGCACCAAATGCCGCATCGGCAATCGCGTGCAGTTGCTGGAAAACGTCATTGTCGCCGATGACGTCACCATCGGCGACGGCGCCACCGTGAGAGCCCACTGTAAGATCTGGCCGAGCAAGAGTGTCGACGAAGGCGCCATTGTCTCGTCGTCCATCATCTGGGGGGAGAAGTGGAATCGCGAGCTCTTTACCGATTCCAAAGTCTCCGGCCTCGCTATGGTGGAGATTGCTCCGGAAATGTCGGTTCGTCTCGGCGCCGCGCTCGGCGCCTTCCTCGGACAGAGCGCTTCGGTCGTCACCAGCCGTGACGCGTCCGACGTCTCCCGTCTCCTCCGCCGTGGCATCATCTCCGGCCTGCTGTCGACCGGCGTAAACGTCTCCGATCTCGAGACCATGCCGGTCCCGGTCATGCGCTACGCCCTCACCAAGGGCAAATACTCGGCCGGCATCTACGTTCGGCACAATCCCGACGATTACCGCATGATTGACATCATCTTCGTCGATGGCTCCGGCATGGATATGCCCACCGCCAAACTCAAGAAGATCGAACGCAACTACTTCCAGGAAGATTTCGAACGCGCCCCGATGGACCGTATCGGCCACCTTGATACCCCCCAGCGCGTCCTCGATGACTACCGCGACGAATTTCTCGCCGCCGTCGACGGCGATCTCATCCGCCAGGCCGGTCTGAAAATCATTGCCGATTTCTCCAACGGCTCCGCCGCCCTGATCTTTCCCACCCTGCCCAGCATCCTTGGCCTCTCGATTGTCGAATTGAATTCCAACCTCAATCCGCGCAAATTCTCAACCACGCCCGAGGAAAATACGCAGGCCATTGTCCAACTCTCTGCCATCGTCAAATCCCTGCACGCCGACCTCGGCCTCATCTTCAACACCGCTGCCGAAAAGCTCACGGTGATCGACGAAACCGGCGCTCCGCTCGATAGTCAACTCCTTCTCCTCGTCGTCACCGACCTCTACCTGCGCACCAACAAACCCCGCAAGATCGCCGTCCCCGTGGGTGGCTCCATGGGCGTCGACGATATTGCCGACACGCACGGCGTCGAGGTTGTCCGCGTCGCCAACGATCACCTCGCCATGATGGATATCCGCCGCCGTGGGGAGGCCGATTTCGTCGGCGGCACCAAGGGCGGGTTTATCTTCCCTGGCTTCCAGATGGGCGCCGACGCCATCCTTACCGGTGTGCGCATCATGGAAATGATGGCCCGCACCAAAATCCGCCTGAGCGATCTTCGCCGCAAATATCAGCACTACGTCCGGCAAACCGTTTCCGTCCCCTGCCCTTGGTCCAAGAAGGGCACCGTCATGCGCCGCTTGATCACCGATTCCAACAACAAACAGCGGCAGCTTATCGACGGCGTACGCATTTTCGAAGATAATGGGTGGGTTCTCGTCGCCCCCGATCGGACGAGGGCATCGTTCAATATCATGGCCGAGTCGACTACTGATAACAACGTCTCCCGCCTCATCTCTCACTACCGCAATGTGGTAGAGGAGAGCCAGCGAAGTAATTGAGCCGGGCTATCATGCTTTCCCGAGCGCGCGGAATCAAGACTCCGCGCGCTTCTCTTTTCTTGAGGGAATAGTTTTCCCATGCATCAAATTTGAACAGAGTCCTGCCGGTCCCCTTTTCGATGTCGGCATCAACTCACAATATCGCCGAGATATCCGATCCTGATATCTACGATAAGGTAGGTACACTCTCGGTGATCGCACCGCGCCGAGTAAAAAATTCGCGTAGCCCTAATGCGAGGGGGTCCCAACATGACGCTCAAACTGAGCCACAAGCTGATGCTCATGACCGCTGCGGTCGTGACCTTTACGGTCGCTGGTATCACCACGATCGGTATCTGGCGAGCCCATCAGGTCGTCACCGACACCGCCACCCAAGATCTCAAACACATGGCCGCCATGGCCGTCCAGATGTGCGAGCTGAACGCCGAACAGTCGTCCAAACAGGTCGATCACGCCATTGCGGTGGCCGATCGCCTCTTCCGTGACCTGTCAGGAAGCTTCATCGAAGTCCGCGACGGCAAGATGTTCCTTGGCCGCCAGGGCAGCCAGATGACCATCAACGAAAACTATGCCTTCGTCGACGAGATCAAGGCCCTCACCGGAGCCACGTGCACCATCTTCCTCAAGGAAGGTGACAAAGCCAAGCGCATTTCGACCAACGTCCTCGACGAAAAGGGCAATCGCGCCATCGGTACCTATGTTTCTCAAAAGGTTTACGATGCGGTGATTCGCGACGGTCAGGCATTTTCCGGTCGCGCCTGGGTGGTCACTGATTGGTACGTCGCCCGATATATGCCGCTGCGAGATTCTCGCACCAGTCAGGTCGTGGGCATCCTGTATGTCGGCGTGAAAGAACGCTCCGACATGCTCCGCAAATCCCTCCTCGCGCAGAAAGTCGGCCGCACCGGCTACATGTACGCCATCGATACTACCGGCGTACTTCAGATCCATCCGGCAAAAGAAGGCGCCAACCTCTCGCAGTACGACTTCATCAGGGAAATGATCGCGAAAGCCCCCAAACTCGCCGGCGATGAAATCGGCTGGATCCGCTACCCCTGGATCAATAAGGAACTCGGCGAGACTGCGCCCCGCGACAAAATTGTCGCCTACGCTTACCTCCCCGAATGGCAATGGATCATCGGCGTCGGCTCCTATCTCGAAGAATTCACGCAACCGGTCTCATCGTTGCGCAATACGCTTCTCTTCATCGGACTGACCTGCCTGCTCATTTCGGTCAGCATTGCCTATTTCCTCGTGAGAATGATCGCCCGGCCGATCAATGGCCTCGTCCGCGTCGCGGAAGCCGTCGCTCAGGGCGACATTTCCCTTGATGCCGAGGTTGCCTCGCGCGATGAAATCGGTACTCTCGCAGAATCGTTCCGTAGCGTGACCGCCTACCTGCGCGAACTTGCCCACGCCTCTGAACGGATTGCCGCCAACGACCTCACCGTCGTTGTCGAACCCAAGAGCTCGCGCGACGTCCTCGGCAATTCCTTCAAAACCATGATTATTAATCTCTCCGGCATGATTCGCCAATTGACCGACAACGCCCGCGAACTCGTCTCGGCCGCGACCGAAATCTCGGCCTCCTCTGAACAAATGTCCAAGGGCGCCAAGGGCCAGGCCGATCAGGTGGCCCAGGTCTCTACTGCCATCGAGGAAATGTCGGCGACTATTATCGAGGCCTCCAAGAATGCCGGTGAAGCCACCGACGTTGCCAAAGGCGCCTCCGGCACTGCCGCCTCCGGCGGTCAGATTGTCTCCGATACCATTCAAGGCATGCAGAAAATCGCCGCGGTCGTCCGCCAGTCCGCCGAATCGATTGCCAAGCTGGCCAAGTCCGCTGACCAAATCGGTGAAATCACCAGCGTGATTGATGAAATCGCCGACCAAACCAACTTGCTCGCCCTGAATGCGGCCATCGAGGCCGCCCGCGCCGGTGAACAGGGAAGAGGGTTTGCCGTGGTCGCCGACGAGGTCCGCAAACTTGCCGAACGAACCGGTACCGCAACCAAAGAAATCACCGCCATGATCAAGGGCATTCAGTCCGAGACCGAGGAAGCGGTGAACTCAATGGAATCCGGCATTCAGGAAGTCGATAGGGGTCGCGACCTGGCCGATAAGGCCGGCTCAAGTCTGCACGAAATCGTCACCATGAGCCAGCGAGTCATGGATATGATCGCGCAAATCGCCACCGCTTCCGAAGAACAATCTTCTACCGTCGAGCAAATCTCCAAAAACGTGGAGCATATCGCTTCCGTGACCAGAGAAACCTCCAGCGGCGCCGAACAATCCGCCGCCGCCGCCGAGGAATTGAATCGTCAGGCCGAAGGTCTCCAGACGATGGTCGGACAATTCCGCCTGTCTACGGGAGACTTGGCTCGCTCGCATTCCGCCTCATTGCAGACTGCCAGAGACGATCATCAGCGGTATGTTGATAATCTTGCTGAAGTTATAAAGCGCCGAACCCCCACCAGCTCATGGAAACACACCGACTGCAAAACATGCCGCTTTGGCAAATGGTACCATACCGTAGGCACTACCGCCTTTGGCTCGACTCCTGCCTTCCTGGCCATCGAGGATCCGCATCGTCGTGTCCATCAGGCGGCGAACGACGCCGTGAAGGCACTCGCGGAAGGCGACGAGAAATCGGCTAAGCGAAATCTCGACTTGGCCGTCAAAGCCTCCCACGATGTCATAGCCGCCATTCGAACTCTCGAACGGTCGTCCGTCGCAGTATAAGACAGCTTCATTAAGAATAAGCGATGGTTGAGCGGAACCCCCCAGGTTCCGCTCTTTCTTTCTGCGACAAGACGCACAATCGTATCTCCATACACATGTCCTGCGGGCGCTTTGCCAATTGCCCTATTTTCGCACAAACACAAAATATGTCTCAATACTCTCCTTAATGAATGGGTAATCGGGTCGATATACCCATTAATAACATTAATCCTCGGGAATGGTCACGCGACCTCTACATACACCCGACGGTTTACCAGGAATGCAAAACCCGCCCAATTCGGGCAGGGTACAGAAAAATACGAGGAAACACCTGGAGTGTGCGTGCATTATTATTTGTATTCAGGCTGACTTTCTCCGATTCCGGCTACCACGACGCATACCCAGGTCTTGAGATTCTGAACAAACTGTAATTATGCACCATTCTTCTACGCCGTTCAGGAGGGCATCATGGCTTGGAGAGACATCAGAATCAGCAGAAAACTGTACCTCGGTTACGCCGCCATTCTCGTCGTGCTGATTACCATCAGCGTGTTCAGCATTTCCAGCTTCAAAACGGTGAGGGAGAAGTCTGACGCCGCGCAGATTGAATGGGGACGAAAAGGGTTCGCTGTAGAAAAAATCGTCGATCATCTGAAATGGGCGGCGAACGTCTCCGCAATATTCGCCGACCAGTCTGCATCGACCTTGACGGTTCAAACCGATGATCATAAGTGCAAATTCGGGGAGTGGCTGTTTAGCGAGGAAACTGATAAACTCGCGGCCTCCGATCGGGAGTTGGCCCAACTGCTTCAGTCAGTTAAATCAACTCATCTGGAATTGCATGAGTCGGCCAAGGAGATTCAGAGAATTCTCGCCGCCAGCGGCCGAAATCGAATGGATGAAATCTCGAACGTATACACGAAAAGAACTGAGCCCGCACTCGCCGCAACACAGCAGGGACTGGTTGCCCTCAAGGATCTCTTCGCAAAACGCGCCGATGAATCGACTTTGGCCATGACCAATACCATGTCCAGCACTATTCAATTGGTCGTTATCTTGTCACTGCTTGGGTTAATCCTTGGCACTGCGGTGGCCTGGCTCGTTTCCCGGCAAATCTCGCACCCACTTCTGCAAATGGCGACGGTCGCGAAAAATGTAGCCGTGGGCGATATTGATCAGAATATCGATTACGTAGCCAAGGACGAGATCGGAGACTTGGCTGAGTCGTTCCGTATCCTTATCCAATACATGAAGAGTCTTGCCGGCGCCGCCGAGCAGATCGCCGCCAACGATCTCACCGTCCAGGTCGAACCACGAGGTACCAGGGACGCCCTGGGCAACTCGTTCAAAACCATGATCAATAATCTGTCGATTATGGTTCGCCAGCTAACTGAAAATGCCCGCCAGTTGGTCTCTGCCGCTACCGAAATCTCTGCTTCATCCGAGCAGATGTCCAAGGGAGCGAAGGGACAGGCCGATCAGGTCGCGCAAGTCTCAGCCGCCATCGAGGAGATGTCCGCCACTATTCTCGAATCCTCCAGAAACGCCGGTGATGCCACCGACGCTGCCAAAGGAGCGTCCGGTACCGCCGCGTCCGGGGGCCAGATCGTCGCTGACACCATTGAAGGGATGCAGTCCATCGCCTTTGTCGTTCGCCAATCCGCCGAATCTATTGCCAAGCTTGCCAAGTCTGCCGACCAGATCGGTGACATCACTGAAGTGATTGACGACATCGCCGATCAGACCAACCTCCTGGCGCTCAATGCGGCCATCGAGGCTGCTCGTGCCGGAGAACAGGGCCGCGGTTTCGCGGTCGTCGCCGATGAAGTCCGTAAGCTGGCGGAACGAACCGGAAAGGCGACCAAGGAAATAACCGGTATGATCAGAGGAATTCAGGCCGAAACGAAGGAAGCTGTCAATTCAATGGAATCCGGCATTCTGCAAGTCGACAAGGGCCGCGAGCTGGCGGACAAGGCCGGCTCCAGTCTGCATGAAATCGTCACCATGAGCCAGCGGGTCATGGATATGATCGCGCAAATCGCCACGGCAACCGAAGAACAGTCGAGTACCGTTGAACAGATCAACAAGAACGTGGAACATATCGCCTCGGTGACCAGAGAGACTTCTGACGGCGCTGAGCAATCCGCTGCCGCCGCCGAACAACTCAATCGCCAGGCCGAAGGACTCCAGACGATGGTTGGCCAGTTCCGGCTCTCTGTCCATGACCTCGTCAAAGTGCACGCCACGGCTCTACAGACGGCCAGGGAAGATCATCGACGGTATATCGATAACCTGAAATCGGTCATTAAGAAGCAAACACCGACTACAACCTGGAAATTTGCTGACTGTAAATCGTGCCGGTTCGGAAAGTGGTACTATAGCATAGGTGTGAACTCCTTTGGTTCTGACCCTGCCTTCAAAGCAATCGAGGAACCGCATCGCCGCGTCCACCAGCACGGCAATGACGCCGTCAGATCTCTGGCTGCCGGCGATGAAACGAAGGCGCAACGGAGCCTCACGATGTCTGTCGCCGCCTCAGAAGAGATAATCGCCGCTATTCAATCTCTGGAAAGAGAAGGAGTTCAAGTCTAATCCTTGGAGACATGCGTCTCTCGGCAAGTAGTATAATCGAATGAGCGGGATTCACCTCCCGCTCCTTTCTCTCGCGAAATGCGGAGAAGAATACTCTCATACTCTTACGCCTCAAGCAGATAACCCCCTGTGCCGTTTCTGCACAATCGGGCTGACTACTCGATGGCACCACTCATAATAACGCCAACCGGGTCGATAAACCTATCATGGATTCGTCCTGTCGGGAACAGTCGTCTGGCTTGTGCAGAGGCCTGACAGCGTATCCGAAAAGCGACGCCCGCCCAACATCGGATGGGCGCCATGGGCTAAAAGGGGATGTTCACGTGTGTGGTTGTCCAAAATCCTTCAGGCGGCTTGCTTCCGTCTCCGACAACGCACACCCATGTCTCGAAATTCCAAACAAGGTGAAATAGCGCACTGTTGTATTGCGTTGTAATGAGGAGGGGATTATGGCTTGGAAAGACGTTAAGATCGCCAAGAAAATGTATATCGGTTTCGGAGCCGTCCTGGCTCTTACCGCGGCGGTCGGCATAGTCAGTATCAATGGTCTGTCCAAAGTAGACCGGGCTGCGGAAAGCAGTGTCGACGCTACTTCGATGGTAGTTACTGCCAAGAATATGTACATCGCTCGCAGGGATTACGTCCTCACGGGTGATAGCAAACACATCGAGAAACTCCACGGCTTTGCGACTCAGGTTGCAGAACAGGCCAACGAAACGAAAAGAACGTTGCTGAACGACGAAGATCTAAAGATCTGCGACGAAATCGCCGCGGGTGGTCGCCAGTGGAGCGCCATCTTTGACCAATTCGTCACCTCCACCGAGGCCGCGCGGTCCGCGGTGAAAAAGATGGACGACATTTCGGCACGCCTGACGCAGTCGGCCGACGTCAGTCGTAGCGGCAGCGCCCAGAATCTGCTCGCCGACTTCCGTGAGGCGGAAATCCTCGCCAAACGATATCTCCTCACCAAGGACGACGAACTGGCCGGCCGCTGTACCGCGAAACTCAACAGCCTCATGGGTCAGTATCTCGGACGTGAGTCCTCCATGCTTCCCCTGGTTGCCGAGTACGCTGATGCCCTCAAGCAGCACTCCGCCGAAGCCAAATCCGGCGTGAAGATCGTGACCGAAATGGCGCAGGTGGCCGAAGCACTAATGAAGCGCTGCGAAGACCTCGCCGCCCAGTCGGGTACCCAGATGGCCTCGGCACAAAGTCAGGCGAAGAATCTGGCCATGGTTTTTACGCTCCTGGCGCTTCTTTGCGGCGCTATTGTCGCTTACTTCATCTCTCGGGGTATTGCCAATCCGATTAACCGGGTGGTCGGTCTGACCAACCAGATGAACAACGAATTCGAACGCTTCGGCCAGGCCGTCGACCGCCTCGGCAATAACGATTTCACCGTCGTTCTCGAACAATCCAGGATCGAGAAACTCAACCTGAACTCAGCCGACGAAATCGGCACGCTGGTGAAGTCAATCGAAGCTACTCTGGAAGCCAAGCATCATATGGGCGACGCTCTCACCCGCATGATCGGCAATATGAGCGGCGTCATCCGCCAGCTCACCGACAATGCTCGCGAACTGGTCTCGGCCGCAACCGAAATCTCTTCGTCCTCCGAGCAAATGTCCAAGGGCGCAAAAGATCAGGCCGATCAGGTCGCTCAGGTCTCGACCGCTATCGAAGAAATGTCCGCCACCATTCTCGAGGCCTCCAAGAACGCCGGTGAAGCTACCGACGTTGCCAAGGGTGCTTCCGGTACTGCCACCTCCGGTGGGCAGATTGTCTCCGACACCATTCAGGGTATGCAGAAGATCGCCCAGGTCGTCAGGCAATCCGCCGATTCCATCGGCAAACTCGCCAAGTCCGCCGACCAGATTGGTGAGATCATCGGCGTCATCGACGATATCGCCGATCAAACCAACTTGCTGGCCCTTAACGCCGCTATTGAAGCGGCCCGCGCCGGTGAGCAGGGGAGAGGCTTTGCCGTTGTGGCCGACGAGGTTCGCAAACTGGCCGAACGGACCGGTAAGGCGACCAAGGAAATCACCGGCATGATCAAGGGCATCCAGACGGAAACCGCTGATGCCGTACACTCGATGGAATCAGGCATTCAGGAAGTCGACAAGGGTCGCGACCTGGCCGATAAAGCCGGTTCCAGCCTGCATGAGATCGTCTCCATGAGCCAGCGGGTGATGGATATGATCGCGCAGATTGCCACTGCCTCCGAAGAGCAGTCGAGTGCCGCCGAGCAGATCAGCAAGAATGTCGAGCATATTGCGTCGGTGACGAAAGAAACATCGGTGGGCGCCGAGCAATCCGCTGCCGCCGCCGAAGAATTGAATCGTCAGGCCGAAGGTATGCAGACGATGGTATCGAGATTCAAGATCAACGTCTGACCTCGGTCAACGTTGCGATCAAGGAACGGAGTTGTGTGCCTCCGTTCCTTTTTTTTGCCCACCGCCCGGAAGGATAATCATTTCGTCGCGCCTCTGATCGTCCGGGCAATTTGCCGGATCAGGCTGCTCTCAACGTATCCTCCCATATCCATGTCAAGCTTCCGCCCGAAATGCCGATATTTTGCATTGGAGATATGAGTCACGGGGGAAACCTGGATGGAGTCCCCAGGCCGGCCGGCGCGAATTGTCTGCCGACGGCCCGGACCATCTTTGCCATGCGAGCGTGACTTCAGGACCATCAACGGAAAAGTGCAAAGCGGCCAACCGCCGATCTTGCTGATCTCGAGCCAAGGTCTCGATATCACAGGTGCACATGTACCGCCGACTGACTTGTCGTTCATCCCCCGGGCGACGGGCACGGCAGCACGTGCGTATGTAATGGTGGACGTCCGCCTGGTCTGCTGAAGAGGGAGACACTCGCTATGGCCCCGGAGAAGCACCCATTTCAAAACGACGACTCTCAGTCGAGAAAAGAGTCGATGCGACTTCAACTGGCCGAACAACTCTGCCAGCAAACGAAAGTCGCTGCCACTCCGGCGACCGGCGACCGCGCCGCTCGCCAAAGAGCCCGCCGGATTGCCGCCGACGCCCGGACCATAATTTGCGTCGACGATGAACCTTCCGTCCTCGAACTGGCCGCCTCCGTTCTTGAGCCCGAAGGCTTTCGCGTGATCACTGCCTCCTCGGTCGCGGAAGCCCGGGAGCTCCTCCAAACCTACACCGATACCGCGCTGGTCATCACCGATCTGCGGATGCCTACCGAAAACGGCTTTGCCCTTCTCGAGTTTATGAAAGCCAATCTGCGCTTCCAGCGAATTCCGGTCATCGTCCTGACCAGTTGCTCCGATCCCCGCTATGTCAGGAAAGCCATCGAATCCGGTGCCGCGGACTATCTCGCCAAACCATTCACCTCCGAACTTCTTCTCTGCCGCGTCAACGCTGTCTTCGCAACCTACGTCGTACACATCGCTCTCGTTTCGGACTGCGAGGCCTCCCGTATCATCCTCGGTCGCGACCTGACGCTCGCCAACTACGTCGTCCATACCGCCGCCACCGGCGCGGAAGCCAAAGTGATGCTGACTACCAATAGAGCCAACTTGCTTATCGTCGAGTTCGTCCTGCCGGATATGACCGGACTGGATCTTCTCGCCTGGTCCAGCGATCAGGGCTTCAGCGTGCCCGTCGTGTTCATAAGCGATCCCCTCTTTCGCGTGAGCGATGAACTCGTGAAAGCCGCCGGCGGCTACGGTCTCATCCACCGGCCGTTCCGGAATGCGGAAATCGTCCAGCTGATCAGGTCCATCCAGCTCCGCCCGCAACGCAGAAAAGCTGACGCCGAAGGATGATGATTCTTCGCCGACCAGACGCCGCTCCGTCTGGTCCTCATTTCCGCCGCCTCACGCGCACACAAAAACGCCGACCGGTCCTTGCGGACCGGCCGGCGTGAATGAAATGGGTGGTTGGGAACTTTCAGGAATCGAAGTTCAGAATCGGCCGATGCGTTCAGCCGATCTTGTCATTTAAACGAACCATCCGCGCGTTGGTTTCAATCCTTTGCAGATTTTTTTGCCCCTTATCGCCCGCCGCAGGCAAAAAAATCACTTGCATCATCTCACTCCCCGTCTATATTGTTTTTAGACTTTCGCGAGTCTACCCTCCTCACATCACATTGACAACTTCGCCGCCGCTCTATCCTGCGGTATCGACCGGCCATTTCCTGTCGATCCGCAGTCGGTTCAGCTAAATCGTTGTGTATTGACTATCCGTCACGAGACGGACCGTACAGTTGAGGCGGCGAGCAGTTCCATTTTGTTCGCTTCGCCCGGATGACGAGGGGGGAATTGGGGACACGGCGGGTCTGCCATTGTGTGCTTGGTGGGCCTGCCGTGAATAGAAGAGTATTGTGTTAAGTGGGAGCGCTCAGCTTACCCGAACATCCGGTCGCGCCCCAGGTGGCGGCGAATCATCGCAATCTGCCCGGCGTGATAGAAATCGTGCGCGCACAGGAACAGGACTGCCTGCACCGGCGCGTCTTTCCAGTTCGGCGCGATCTCGCGCTCGATATTCAGGTACGCGTCGTCCGCGCCTGCCGCGAGCTGCTCGACTTCGTAGTACAGATCGTAAAGCTTCTTGCGCACTTCATCCATCGGCGGAAAGACCGAAAGGTCCTTCTCCACTTCGGCGCCGCGGCGAAACAAATCCATCCACGGCTCAGGGAAGCTGAGCGTCCCGCCCAGTGTCTTGCCGGCCAGCGTCGAGGTAAACGCCAGATGCCCCGCCAGCCACTTGATGTGATTGTGCGTCTTCCCCAATACAATCATCGATTCTTCTTCTTTCACATCGTCCAGCAGTCGCTTGGTCGCGCCGTGGATCGTGGCGATGTGATTGACGAGATAATGCTTCGTTGTCGTAGACATTCGCTCTCCTGTGACAATTACTCTCGATTGTGCTCTGCGATCAGGCGGAGCCCCTCCAGCGTCAACGCCGCGTCGGTCGCCGCGATGTACCTGGAGTGCTGCTCTATCCCGCTCGACAACCCCCCGGTGGCGATGATCATCGGCTTCTCAAATCCGGTCTCCGTAAGAATCTTCTCCAGAATGAAATCAACCTGCCCGATCGTCCCGTAAAACAATCCCGACTTCAACGCCTCGGCCGTCGACTTGCCCACCACATGATCCGGCCTCTCTATGCGTATCTCGAAGAGCCGCGCCGCCCTTTTCGCCAGCTCCGCCATCGACGTTTCCGGGCCCGGAATAATCACTCCGCCGATATACGCCCCCCGCTCGTCGACAATGTCAAACGTCGTCGCCGTCCCAAAATCCACAATGATGATCGGTCCGCCAAACCGGGCAAATCCGGCCACGGCGTTGGCTATCCGATCCGCCCCCACCTGACCCGGCTGCTCGATATCTATCTTGATAGGCAGGTTGATCGCTGCCGACACCACCAGTGGCGTGCAGCCGAAGAATCGCTTTGAAGTCGTCTCGAACGTCGACGTCAGCGCGGGCACCACCGACCCGATCACTACTCGATCGATCGCCTCGTTCGCCACCTTCATCCGCTCGAGCACCGACGTTATGAAAAAGCCCGCCTCATCAGCCGTCATATTGGCCCGCGACGCCAGCCGTACCTGTTGGCGCAGATTTGCGCCGTCATACATGCCGACCACGGCGTTGGTGTTTCCGATATCAATTGCCAGTAACATTGGGGCAATATACCCAAGCGGTCAAAAGGGTCAATCTTCTTTTCCGGCCACAGCGTTTGCCATGTTCCGGATATACGGGACCACTTCCGCCCCTCGGCATTGCGGCAACAAGTGCCCCGCGCGCGGAATCGTCACCAACTTCGCCCGCTTGATAGCTTTCGCCAGCGCTATGGCTTGCTGTTGAGGGGGAAGTATCTGATCCTGCTCGCCGACAATAATGGTGACCGGCAATGTGAGCCTGCCGTACTCCGGCGCCAGCCGCGCCAGATTCTCGTCCAGCGTCTCCAGCTCCCGTATCTGTACCAGGAAGTTCCTCGGGTCGATATTAATGTGCTGCTTCAGCCGGACATACTCGGCCGGCACCATATCCGGCGTCGCCGACCGGTCGACCGCGAACGGATAAACCAGCGTCCTCAGCGGCACATAGATCGTCTCTGCCAGAAAGGGCGTCGCTCCCGTCCAGAGCAGGGGATGCAGAATCTTCTCGATCCGCTTGTCTACCGGATACGCCGCCGGCGCCAGCAGCACCAGGCCGGCTACGTCCTCCGGATACCAGAGCGCATACGCCAGCGCCACGGCGCCGCCATACGAATGACCGACCAGCACCGGCCGCTTGATGCCCAGCTTCTTGATCGCCTCGTGAAGGTACCGCGTATTAATTCCAATGGAAATTGAGTCGAGTGGCGGCGCTCCCGAGTACCCGGCCCCCGGTCGATCGAACGCGATGCACTGATGGTCCTGCCGGAGTGAATCAATCACCCCAAAAAGAAAATCCTGATGCACCCCCGACATACCATGGATAAACACAATCGGCGACCCCTCACCCACCGATACGTAATTCATCCACAGCCCATTCACCTCCAGCAAACGACCGTCGGACGGATACATCTCCGCCCCCCGCCGAACCTGCCAGTCGGTGATCAGTTTGCCGGCGACAAAAATGAGTACGAGTATGAGTATGAAAAGGAAAACAACGCGGACCACTTTGCGGCGCGCCATCGGCTCATTCCGCCCTTACCCGATTGCCGGTCCCTGCGGCCTCGGGGCGCTCATCGAAATCTCTCGGTTGATCCGCTCGGCCGACTTGTACGCATCCCAGATGCCGTACAACCAGAGCAGGGGAGTGGTGATGAACCCGATCAGTACGATCATGAGCAGCCACGACGCACCGTAGAGCACGATGAACCCGACCCCCTTCGCAATTTGACCGTTATAAATCTGCCCCAGTCCCATCCAGAAAAATGACAGGACCGCCGCCAAACCCGGGTTCTTGTAAAATACTGGTGTCGCTTGCGGCTCCATCCGCACCTCCCGTAATGAGATTTTCACCTGCCTCCCGAATGTAGAGAACTTATCCTTGCCGAAACAATCTTTTTTTAACTCGCCGCCATTTCGCGGTCGTTCGGTATATTGAGTCATGTCGCACGAACCACCCACCTACCTCCTGGGACCCGATTTTGACCGGCAATTAACCGATTTCGTCGCATCGTTCACCCGTGACGGTTTCCACCGTCTTTCCGGTGCCTTCGACCACGTCGATCGGTTCGTCTGCGCCGCCCTCGCCGACACCCGTCAGCGCGACGATCACGAACTCCGCCGCACGCCAAGGGAATTTTACCTGCTCGAAGCGGTCGCCTACAAAATGTACGATCAGGCCAATCGACAAGCTTTCAATCAGACCCGTTCCACGCTCATTATCCTCCCCGACTGTCTCTCACTTCACAACCCTGACTGCCCGAAGGACGATGACTGCCTGGGGCGACCGCTGCCGCGAATGCACTCCCGACTGCCAGGCCGCGCTCGTCATGGGGCTCGCTTCGAAATATGGCACCGACGTGGTCTTCTCCAAGCGCAAGCTGGAACAACAGATCGAACACTACGCCGCCGCGACCGACCAGCTCGGCATCGTCGGCGTCGCCTGTCTGCTCATGCTGGCCAACGGTATGCGCACCGCCATGCAACTGGGCATCCCGGTCCGAGGTGTCCCGCTGTCGTTCACTGGGTGCGAACACTGGAACGACCAACCCTTCGCCTCCGCCTTCCCGCTGGCTCAACTCGAAGCGATTCTCGACGAGAAGACCGCCTATCGCTCCGCGCACCCCTGAGCTCGTTGACGGCCCGCCCTGCAGAATTCCCTTGCCGCCAGGCGAAAGAATTGAATATGCTTCGCTTGTTGCGTCCGATATTGCGATACCGTGCGCGAGCACCTTACTGAGCCTTGCCACTATGGAATTGATTGTCCGACCATTGACCATCGACGATTATCAGGCCATCCTCCGACTCTGGGCCGACGCCGGTTTGGAACACCGCCCCAGGGGTCGCGATAGCCGTGATAGCATGGCCCGCGAGATGCAGTACCCGGGGACCTGTTTCCTCGGTCTGTTTGACAGTCAGAGAATGCTTGGCGTGGTGATCGCAAGTTGGGATGGCCGACGCGGCTGGATCAACCGACTGGCTGTCGATCCCGACCATCGCGGCATCGGACTGGCCGGTCGTCTGATACGGGAAGGAGAGACCTTTCTCCGGCAGCGCGGCGCGGTCGTCATCGCCGCCCTGATTCACGACGAAAACGCGCCGTCCATGGCCGCCTTTGAAAGAGCAGGGTACACCTGTATGCCGGAAATGAAATACTTTGCCAAGCGCGACTCGAAGGATTCCTGACCGGATGTTCAGCCGACTCGGGTATTTCAATATGAGGATAGCTCTATGAAGCGCATCTCTTTCCTCTTTGCCCTGACAATTCTCGCACTGCTGGCCTGCTCCGGCGAGCCCGATCCGGATTCCCCCGAATACACCCGCTACAAAATCACCCAGGCCCTCGACAGCCTGGCCGTCAATCCGCACTCCAGCTTCAACGATACTCTCGCCAAACTACCGGATGATTCAGTTAATATCGCCCTTCTCGCCGCACTCGAGAGCCGGCAGGATCTGACCGATGATTCCCGCCTCGCGCTCTACGAGCAACTCCGCTTGCACAATGCCGCCACTATGCCGGCCGGCGTGTATCGCTTGCTGCTCGGTCTGCGCGACACCCTCCCCGTGGCGTTGACTTCGTTGAAAGCGCTGAAAGCCGCGCCCGAACTCAGCCGCCGGCCCGTAGTCAAGGGACTCGACACACTGCTGACCGATACGACCATCCCCGATCCGTTTCGTGCCGACATGATCACTCAAATGATGCTGTGGCATGCCCTCGATTCGACTCATATTGGTCGCCTGTCTGCGGTATTCGCCGACACGACGCGCTCACCCAATCTGCGCAAGAGCGCTTTCGCCGGCCTGCTGGCTCCCGCTGGGCCAGGGTATTGCCTGAATCTGCTGAACAAACCGGATCCGGTCGGGTTGAAAGTCGCGCTCGACGTTCTCGCCGGGACGGTCGGTCTGACTGTCGGTACCGTGGGCACCGATGACGACCGCAAGCGGATGAAACAGCTCTGCCTCGAAAGCCTCTTTCATGCTGACAAGGACGCTCGCCTGGCCGCCGTCGCAGCCTTGCAGGGGATATTTGGCAAGGAGTACAACCTGACGGTGAACAATCGACAGACGATCAATCCCGAGATTATGCGCGCTTTGGAACGGATGTCTCAGGTCGAGCCCGACTCAACTCTGCGCGTTCAGATCAGACGCAACGTCTCCCAACTCCGCTGAACCTCGCTAAGACCAGAACAACAGACTCCCTTCACTTGTCATTCCGGACCAACGGTCCGGAATCCATGGGGCCCTGATCCCTTCAGTGCACGTTGCGTCAGGTCCTGCACCGCTTCCTCGCGGCGTGTGACCTGACGCTTTCTTCGGTGGCCGGCGTACGTCTCGTGCGCCAGCCTCAGCGGATATGGTCTCCGTCCAATGTCATGTTCGCCTTCCCCCTAAAGTCACGCCCGCCTTGAGCGGGCGCCCATCAATGCACCTCTGCCCTGAATCATCGCAATTACTCATTGCGAGGACCCTGAGCGGAGCCGAAGGGGACGAAGCAACCTCGAATCTGCATTCGTTCACTGCGCTCTCGATAGGCTCTTCTCTTGTCCCCTCTGTCTCTGGGAGTGCAGTAGGTCAGGCTCCCTGTGAGCCTGACAGTGAGTCTTGTCATTCCGGACCAACGGTCCGGAATCCATGGGGACATCACGCCTTGCCATAGTACGACCTCCTCTGGATACCAGCTTTCGCTGGTATGACAATAGGGTAGGTCGGGTTCCGGAGTCCCGCGTCAGCGGGGCGGAGAAACCCGACACGATGTGCTGCCCCTCTTCCCCCTCTCCCTTCAGGGTGAGGGCCGTTGGGGCCCCTTGACATCTTCCTCCACCGCTTGGACATTGGACCTGCTACTCAGCTTTCAACCATGTCCGAGGCTCAAATGTCGCACGTTACTCGCTTCCTGCGTGTCATCACGGTTATCGTAATGATGGTAGGCTCGGCTTCATCCAGTGACAATCTGCTCGTCATCGGGCCGGTGATACCAATCTCATATCCGATCGACAATCCAAAATTCGGTGCGTCGCTTACGTTCATGCACGAAATCGGAGTGTCTCGCGTCCTGCGGGTCTGCCCATCCGTATCTTATGCGTTCATTGCCTTTGACGACTTCACCTCGACAGACGAGGATCACCGTCGCTATGTAGACGTCCGAATCACCAACTACTGGCTGGGCCTCGATTTGCATTACTATCCGCGCCCGGACGCGACTGGCTTGAAATCGTTTCTCCTGGCCGGTGTTGGCATCAATGATATGAACATCGACTCCAAGGGGTACGGTGGCATTGTCTTCGGTTCCAGTGGCCGCATCCTGGATGAGCGGAGCTTGATCCTAAGCCTGGGGGGTGGCATTATCATCAAACACCGGTGGTTCGTCACGGCCCGACTTGAACATTCCACCGGCGAGGCCCACTTCACCGACCTCCCTATTCAGGTCGGCACCAATTTCTAATGCCTCGCTAACTCTGGTCAACAGTCCCTATTCACTTGTCATTCCGGACCAACTACCTTGTCATCCTGGAGCGAAGCTCCAGAATCTCGGAGTCCACATCACTCCCCCTTGTCGTTCCGGACCAGCGGTCCGGAATCCACGGGGCCATCACGCCTTGCCACACTACGACCTCCTCTGGATACCAGCTTTCGCTGGTATTACAGTAGGGTAGGTCGGGTTCCGGAGTCCCGCGTCAGCGGGGCGGAGAAACCCGACACGATGTGCTGCCCCTCTTGCGCCCTCTCCCTTCGCGAAAGAGCTGGGGTGAGGGTCGATAGGGCACATGAGAAGTAGGTCAGGCTCCCTGCGAGCTTGACAGTAAGGCTTTGGGGACGGCCAGAGGCCATGTAAGACGTTGTGAAATAACGAAATACGCGGCTCGTCCCTAAAATCACAAATATCTCGCCGAGCCCGATTTTTGCGGAAACCTCTTGACTCTTTCTCCGTTTAATGCAATGTTATTAGCACTCCTCGTAATTGAGTGCTAATGATTGAGGGACGGTTAGAGCCCTCATTAATAGGTTATCTTAATGATTGTAGAAATTGTCAAAAACCAAATGGAGGTTCTCAATGCAGGTCAAACCGCTTGCTGATCGCGTCGTCGTCAAGCCGTTCGAGGAGAAGAGGTGAAACGCGGCGGAATCATCATTCCGGATACCGCCAAAGAGAAGCCGATGGAAGGCGAAGTCATCGAAGTCGGCCCGGGTCGCACCACCGAAGAAGGCAAGAAGATTCCGCCTCGAAGTCAAAAAGGGCGACCGCGTTCTGTACGGCAAGTATTCCGGCACCGAAGTCACGATCGACGGTGAGGAATACCTGATCATGCGCGAATCCGACATTTTCGCCGATCATTCAGAAAGCGTAATACCGCACAACGTCCAGTATAGAACTATTGAGGAGAATTGTCCATGGCCAAAATCATAGAATTTGAAACGACGGCCCGCGCCAAACTCAAAATTGGCGTCGACAAGCTGGCCGATGCGGTCAAAGTCACCCTCGGCCCGCGCGGTCGCAATGTCGCGATCGACAAGAAATTCGGCTCCCCGACCATCACCAAAGACGGCGTCACGGTCGCCAAGGAAATCGAGCTCGAAGATCATTTTGAGAATATCGGCGCCCAGATGGTGAAGGAAGTCGCCTCCAAGACTTCCGATGTCGCCGGCGACGGCACCACCACCGCTACCATTGATCGCCCAGGCGATTTTCCGCGAGGGTCTCAAGTCCGTCACCGCCGGGTTCAACCCGATGGCGATCAAGCGCGGCATCGACATGGCTGTCGCCGCCGTGGTCCGAAGAAATCAAGAAGATGTCCAAGCCGGTCTCCGGCAAGACAGAAATCTCCCAGGTCGGCACCATCTCCGCCAACAACGACCGCCAGATCGGCGACCTGATTGCCGAAGCGATGGAAAAAGTCGGCAAAGACGGCGTCATCACGGTTGAAGAATCCAAGACGGCCGAGACCAAGCTCGAAGTGGTCGAAGGTATGCAGTTCGACCGCGGCTACGTGTCGCCGTATTTCGTGACCGATCCCGACAGCATGGAAGCGGTGCTCGAAGATCCGCTCATTCTGATCCACGACAAGAAAATCTCCAGCATGAAGGACCTTCTGCCGGTGCTCGAGAAAGTTGCCCAGCAGGGCCGTCCGCTGCTTGATCATCGCCGAAGATATCGAAGGCGAAGCGCTGGCGACGCTGGTCGTCAACAAACTCCGCGGCACGCTCAAAGTCGCCGCCGTCAAGGCTCCGGGCTTCGGCGATCGTCGCAAAGCGATGCTCGAAGATATCGCCGTCCTGACCGGCGGCAAGGTGATCTCCGAAGAACTCGGCTTCAAGCTCGAGAACGCCGTGCTCTCCGATCTCGGCCGGCCAAGAAGATCACGATCGACAAGGACAACACCACGATCGTCGAAGGCGCCGGCAAGAAGGAAGAGATCAAGGCTCGTATCGGCCAGATCCGCAAGCAGATCGAAGACACCACCTCCGACTACGACCGCGAGAAACTGCAGGAACGTCTGGCCAAGCTGGCCGGCGGTGTGGCGGTGATCAATGTCGGCGCGGCGACCGAGACCGAAATGAAGGAAAAGAAGGCTCGCGTCGAGGATGCTCTGCATGCCACCCGTGCGGCGGTTGAAGAAGGTATCGTGCCCGGCGGCGGCGTCGCTCTGCTGCGCTGCCATCGAAGTCGCTCGACAAGATCAAGGCGAGCGAAGAAGAGATGGTCGGCGTGAAGATCGTCCGTCGCTGCCCTCGAAGAGCCGATTCGTCAGATCGCCTTCAACTCCGGTGTCGAAGGTTCGATCGTCGTCAACAAGGTGTCATGAGCCGAGACCGGTCGCGTTTCGGCTACAACGCCGTTGACCAACGAGTACGAAGACCTGATGAAGGCCGGCGTCATCGACCCGACCAAGGTGACTCGTACGGCGCTGGAGAACGCGGCTTCGATCGCCGGTCTGCTGCTGACCACCGAAGCGGTCATTGCGGACAAGCCGGAAGACAAGAAGACCGCGATGCCGCAGATGCCCGGTGGCGGCATGGGCGACATGTACTAAGATTGATTGATTTGATCGATTTGATCGTAGGTCGAAACCCTTGTGGTTTCGACCTGCGTATCGTGTAGATTAGAATCTTGTAGGTCAGGATCCCCGCTTCTTAGCGGGTGATCCTGACGCTCTGTTCTCATCGCCCATAGCGACCTTTCCCGCCGCCCTGAGCAATTGACCCGTTGCCCAGAGCGACCTCATCCGTCACCCTGAGCGCAGTCGAAGGGTGCGGCGTAGAGGGGATTTGATGCCAGATAGTATCAAGCATCAATACACATCTGAAAGCACACACGGAACACAGCCCGGTCCCGCAAGGGGTCGGGCTGTGGTGGTTTCTTACTGTCTTGGTCAACACAGAATCATCTAGTTACAGGGGTAATGAATGGCACAATCTACGGCGCCAGCGGTCTTCGTCAGCTCGACGTGTTTTGACTTGGGGGACATCCGGAACGAGATCGAGCAGTTCATTGCCTCGCTTGGGCTGTCTCCACTCTTATCCGAATCTCCCGGATTTCCTGTACGGCCTGAACACACAGCGGTTCAAAACTGCGTCGATGTGGTGTCCCGACACGCGGACATCTTTGTGCTTATCGTAGGAAGGCGATATGGTACCGTGGTAGGTTCAGATAAATCCGTCACAAACTTGGAATACTCAGCGGCCCGAGAAAGGGGCATCCCCACATTTGTCTTTGTGAATCGTGATGTGCTGGCAACGCTCCCTATTTGGAAGTCGAATCCTAGTGGCGACTATTCCACATTTGTGGATTCCCCCCGCTTATTCGAGTTCGTGGATGGAATTCGGAGCACAGAGAATCAATGGGTGTTCAGTTTTGGCAACTCTGAGGACATCATCCGACAACTTCGGCATCAGCTCTCTCTGCTTTTTTATGATAGCCTGCGTGCGCGAGAACGACTCCAGAAGTCGGTTCGAAGTGAGAGGTTTGATCGACTCTCCAATTCTGCGTTACAGCTCGTGCTCGATAAACCTGAGGCCTGGAGGCTAAAGTTGTTTTGCCAGATACTCGATGACATGCAAATGGGTTTTTCTTCACAAAAGCTCGATTTAGATTACGGGATAATGCGTACCCCGATCCGATACTTCAGGAAAATGAGCGAGAGCGGTGACTGGTTTCTCGTGAAGATAAACGACTTACAATCGAGCGTCGAGAATCTTGGGGTTGCATTTTCGAAACTCTTACGCGACTCAATCTCGGAAGAGTCGGATGATAAGTTCTTTCAAAGGGTGTTCTATGTTACCGACCTGATTGCATCGGAATACGAGCGGCTGATTCGTTGGGCTGGCGAGTTCAATGCTGTTCGAAATGCAGATAGCTATGAGAAAGTCTTGGGACCGCTTAGTCATTTTGCCGAACTGATCATTCAGGAGATTGATCAATACAGCGTGCGAGTTCGCGGAGAAATTGACGAGGCACTGGCCAGGGCTGATCGAACCGGCGAACGCCAGACAGTCAGAGTGGAATTCAATTTGGCGTTACCGGAGGGCCCAGCCGCTGAGGTCATGCGGGAAATCAACAAACTGAAAGAATCTATCTCAGTTGTGTAGGTCGGCTTCAAGCCGCACCACTTCAGCTTTCGCACCCCTAACCCCGACATCAACCCTGCCGGCTGGCGCACGGGACGTACGCCAGCCACTTTGGATAGAGTTAGGCTAATCCTCTCAGTTCGTATTGATACAACACCCCCTAACACGTCATACGCACTATATCCCCCGTGCCTGGCGTACGTCTCGTGCGCCAGGCCGTGAGTCGTCACCATCGGCAACACCAGCCACTTTGGATAGAGTTAGGCAGATCCTCTTAGCTCGTATCAATACAACACCCCCTAACCCGTCATGCGGACTGTAGCCCCGTGCCTGGCGTACGTCTCGTGCGCCAGGCCGCGAGTCGTCACCATCGGCATCACCAGCGCACCTCCTTCGATACAGCGATCACCCCTCGTCCGGTCCCCAGCCAGTCGGCCGCACTCGAAAACACCCACTCCGTCGCCTCACTCACTAGACCTGCTTTCACCGGGTTGTCGTGAATGTACTCGAGCTTCGTCCAGAACCGCTTCTCGTTACCAATCATCAAATCGTCAAACCGGCGCATCCAGATGCGCGAGGCCGTCCGCGCTCCTGCCCCTCCACTTCCCAATGTCAATCCTTGAGCCAGTAACGTCCGCGCCGAAAGTCTCTTGAACGCCTGCACAACGCGTGACAGGTCTGCGATCTCAGGCAATCTCACCAGAAAGTGAATGTGTGTCGGCATGACGACATACCCGTACAACTCGGTGTCAAAGAACCGTACAGTTTCACCCAACTGCTTCGACACTATTTTGGCTGCAACCGCGTCGGCTAGAAGAGGCTGCCAGTTGATGATCGTCGTGGTCACGAAGACTACGGCGGGTCCGTTGAGTCCGCGAAGTCGGGTTACCGGCATAGCATTGCTCCCGGGCTGGCGCACGGGACGTACGCCAGCCACTGGATCGGCTTATCCCATTCAGCTGGCGCACGGGACGTACGCCAGCCACTTTGAGTGATTCATAACCGGAGACACTGACAACCGCGGTCAGTGAAAACGATGTCTGCACGAAAAATCTGAGTTAAGCGCGGCACACCGTAGCCCCATGCCTGGCGTACGTCTCGTGCGCCAGGCTCCAGAACCCGCCCCCCCTTTCCCTTTCCACTTTACCCACCCCTTCCACGTCATTATCTTTACATAATCTCAAACTCATTCGCGACAGGAGGCCGGGTGTCATGTCTAGTCGCACGTTTGCACTCATACTTATTCTTGGGTTAGGAATCGCTATCGGTCAGGCCCATGCCGACCCCAGCAATTTCGTGTTCCGCGGCGGACCAGCCGATTCCTGCAAATCCTTCGCCCTCTTCGAAACGGGCGTCGTCTACCGCGCCGTCGGCTCCGCGACCTATGGCTACAGCAACCGGACCATGCTGATGGTCGACCTCGGCTACATGCGCAACATCTCCAACCGCTGGGCGCTGGGCGGGTCCGGCCACGTCAACCTCAATGGTGACGGCGCCAAAGTCGGTCTTCGCGGCCGTGCCCGCTATTGGTTCACCCCCAAAGTGGGACTCGACCTGATGTCGGGTGTCATCGTTTACGGCAACTATGATCACGAGAAGATGAACGGCCCGGGGCTTACGCTCGGCCTCTCACTCACGTTTGAAGAGCTGTTGTCGTTCGACGCTTATCTCGAATCAATCCCGATTGAGGACCACGCCTTTCGCAGGGACGGTGTCCAGCCGGAGTTGTACTATTACAAAGCACAGCGCACGGGGCTCTATCTCGGCGCCACCGGTCGATCGTACGCGGGGGCGGCCTTCCTCGCCGGGTGCGTGCTTTTCGTGCTGATCTTTGCGCACACGGTGCATGTGGACTATTGAGGATAGTAGGTCAGGCTCCCTGCGAGCCCGACGACGAGTCTCGCTTGTCATTCTGGACCAGCGGTCCAGAATCCACGGGGAATGATCCAAGTCATCAGTCTTGTAGGTCAGGATCCCCGCTTCTTAGCGGGCGATCCTGACGTTCTGTTCTGATTTGTCGCTAAGGGCAACACGCCCCGTCACTCTGAGCAACCTTTCCCGTCACCCTGAGCGCAGTCGAAGGGTGACGACGGTGAAGTGACTACCTAATGCCCGCCGTGCGTCTCGTGCGCCAGGCCGTGAGAGTTCTCTTTCCCCCTCTCCCTCCGGGAGAGGGTCGGGGTGAGGGCCAATAGGGGACACTATGCGTTTGGGCGCGACAAAAACTAACCCCGTGGCGCCGGGGGCACCACGGGGGTCTGCAATGCTGAGTACACCCTGAAAGAGAGGCTACTTCAGCAACAACATCTTCCGCACAAACGTCCGGTCACTCGCCGCGAGTCGGTGGTGTGACGCAATCGAATCGCCGGTATTAACCCCTCCAGCCGGTAATCCCTCCCGTGACTAGAGTGAATCCGTCGTCTCTATTATTTGGGGATTGGGTGAATTCTTACACCTGTCAGGTGGGACTATCGAAAGTAATTTTGCGTGCCGACCACACACTCCATCCGCGCTTGACTGACAGGCATGCGCCACTCTATCTTATGTTTCATCCTTTCTCAAGCGCGAAAGCAACAACCTATGCCAAATCGCACCTTCTATGTCGTGAGCACACTATTGCTCCTGGTCTGCCTGTCCGCCCATGCTCAGGACAAACCGCCAACCGGCTTCGCTTTTCGCGGCGGCTCAAGGGCAAAGTGTTCGTCATTTGCCATTCTCGAAGCCGGCGTCTTCTACCGTGCGGCCGGCTCGGCCAAATATTTCGGCCTTGATCCCGCCCTGCTAGCCGCCGACCTGGGATATATGCGCAACGTCTCCGATCGCTGGGCTTTGGGCGGTTCCGGCCATTTCACCACGAGTGACGGAGGCCCCAAACTGGGCGTCCGAGGACGGGCCCGCTATTGGTTCACTCCCCGAATCGGTCTGGATCTCATGCCCGGTGTCTTTATCCACAGTTTCCTTAGCAATGAAGACGTGAATGGCGTGGGGCTGAATCTGGGGACCTCTTTGACCTTGGGCGATTATTTCTCGATCGACCTGTACCTTGAGTCACTGTCCGTTCGAGGGTACAACTACTATTTCGACGGCATACAGCTCCAGACGGTCCCCTATAGTGGCCGGCGAACAGGGTTATACATAGGCGGAACCGGCCGATCGTACATGGCTCCGGTCGTGGCCGGGGGCATTGTGATCACTGCGTTGATTGTCGTCGCGACTTTCAATTCGGGTTGGGATTGAAAGATCGGGCCCCGACGTTCGCCGGGAAGGGAGACGTAGCGCAGCACCGAACCGAGTCTTCGAGGTGGTGCTGCGTTCAATCTCCCCGTCAAGCTTGTCCTCTTCTTACCCCTTCTCCCTTCAGAGAGAGGGCCGGGGTGGGGGCCAAGTAGAGAGTGTTCGTCGGGCTGAGCGAAGTCGAAGCCCGATGTTAGATGCTGTGCCGGCGTACACCCGTACCCCACCCAACGGGTGGGTTGAACTTCTCTGGCTTTCCCCTTTCGATACTTGACGGACCAATAACTCCGCGAGTTTCGTCGTCGATGAATCTGGCACAGAGGACTATGCAAGGGGAAAACCAGAGAAAGACAAACCCACCTGATAGGTGGGCTACGGAACTACGAATTGAAGATCGTCACAAATGTGCCTGGCGTACGTCCCGTGCGCCAGGGCCGTAATTTTTCTCTACCTAACTCTCCCCCTGGGAGATGGCCGGCGAGGTCCGCCCCGCCCCTGTCAGATTTAGATTGACAAAATCGCTCCATATAGGCAACTTAAGGGTGACAACGTACCTGTACTTCCGGACTTCTCGACGATTGCTATTTATGAAACTTATGCGCAAAACATCCCTTGTCCTCGGACTGACGATCCTGCTGGCCGCCACAATGGCCGCGGCCGAGACCACCAACCCGGTGCCCGCGTCGGCCAGGAAAGTCGTCAAGCAGATCCTCTCCGGCGGCGGCGTCAAGGGGCACAGCGCCACCTTCACCGAGGTTGGCACGTTCGGAGAAACATTCGTCGGTGTCCGCCTGTCGCCCACCTACACCGTCAGCCAGGGGTTCTGGAACGCTGAGGCAGTCCCCTCCTGCTGCGTCGGTCTCGTCGGCAACATTGACTGCGACCCGAATGACCAGATCGATATCGTCGATCTGACCCGCCTCATCGACTATCTGTTCATCTCCTTCAAACCGCTTTGCTGTGATGCCGAGGCAAACTTCGGCCAGAACGCCTCAGCTCCCGGCGCAACCGCCAATCGTCCCGATATCGCCTCCCTGACCGCCATTATCGATTACATGTTCGTCAATTTCACCCCGCTGCCATCCTGCCCCTGAGCCTTCCATCGACCACTTGGCAACGTCGCGAGTTTCCTTTCCAAACCTGCCCAACCGTGCTAAATTCCGCGTAGGCAATTTCAGCACGAGGCGGTACAAATGAGAAACATTTCGGCTGTTGTCGTAGTCTCGATTTTGGTCGCGGCTGCTGCTCACGCTATTGATATGAAGAAGATGACCATCGAATCGATTGCCGAGGCGTACGTCAAACTGGCGCTCGAAATCGATCAGTACGATCCGGGGTATGTTGACGCATATTTCGGCCCACCCGAATGGCGGCCCACCGCCAAACCGGCTGACGAGTCACCCATACCCGTCCATCCCTTACTCGATCGAACCGGGGCCTTGCTGGACGCCCTGAGAAGTCTGAATCGCACCGATTTCAGTCCGCTGCGCCGCCTGCGATATGCCTATCTAGAGGCTCACCTTCGCTCCGCCGCTGCCCGCGTTGAGATTCTCGACGGTCGGAAAATGACTTTTGACTCAGAGTCGCGGGCCATATACGGTGTGGTGGCACCGTCTCAAACGGTGGTCAATCGCGATAGCTTGCTGAATGAGCTCGATCGCCTGCTCCCTGACAATGGTCCGGTCGCTGATCGTGGCACGATTGCCGATCGTGGCACAATTGCCGATCGTCTGGACAATTTCCTCAAACGATTCACCGTCCCCACGGAGCAGGTCGCTGCCGTCTACGACGCCGCACTGACCGAGGCCCGTCGCCGCACACGCGAGCATGTAATGCTCCCCGCGGGTGAGAACTTGGCCCTCGAATTTGTGAAGAATGAGCCGTGGGGCGCCTACAACTGGTTCAAGGGGAACAGCCAGTCACTGGTTCAGGTCAATGTCGAGCAGCCAGTGGGCGTCAGTGGTGTGCTGGGAACGATAGTTCACGAGGGATACCCCGGTCACCACACCAACCTGACTCTGCTGGAACAGAATCTGTACCGTGACAGCGGCTGGGTTGAATTCTCCGTCGTGCCGCTCTACTGTCCGATGTCGGTGCTGTCTGAGGGAATCGCGAACTACGCCTACGATATGCTGTTTCCCAATCACGAGGGAGAGGCCTTTACCAGGTCGGTGTTGTTTCCGCTCGCCGGTCTCGATACGACCGACGCCGACCGGTACTTTCACGTCCAGAAGATTCGCACCGAACTGGGCAAGTTGGAGGTTGATATAGTCAGGGTGTACCTCGACGGTGTTATAACTGCCGACTCCGCCCAGCGGGCCCTGGTCGCTTCAGCCATCTGCACGGCTAAGGAAGCCCCGCGCAAAATGAGCTTTTACGACTCGTATCGAAGCTATCTGATTTGCTATTCGGTCGGTAAGGAGCTGGTGAAATCATATGTCGAGAGCGGCCCACCCTCGGAACGCTGGAAGCGGTTTATAGACCTGCTGACCACTCCCCGGATACCCTCGACGCTGTGAGGGCCGCTCGGCGGATCACTCGTCAAACTAGCCGTAAAAAAGACGAAAGCCCCGCGTCGCAAGACTCGGGGCTACGTAACCGATAATCGTATCAGTCAGACCGGTCGGGTTACTTTTTTCCCTTTTTGGCCGGCTTCTTTGTCGCTTTCTTCTTCGCAGCGGGTTTCTTCTTCGCCGTTTTTGCTTTCGCAGCAGCCGACATTGTTCTGCACGGTGTCATACGACCTCCGGTGATTGAGTTAAGTGAGTGTAGTGTAACCGCAGACGAATCTGCGAGTTTCCCTGTAACGTATCTCATTCCCCCCTAACGTATACGATGGTCTCCACTAGTGCAAGAAACTTTTTGCATTGAACTGTCAATCCAACAACTTTTTTTTCGTCGCACAGCCGCCGCCGGCCGATAAAAAATGCCGGGACTAACCCGGCATAATCGAACTTTCAGTTCGGTCCTTCCATTTCATTCGACCCTAAAGTCTACGGAAATTTCGGACACGGCTTGCACTGCTCCCAGCACACGATCGGCGGGGTCTGCGTGCAGACCATCACCCAGCAACACCTCGCGGCTTCCACCTTCTGAGGAGAGGCAATCGTGAACGCGCCAAAGAACACCGCTACCAGCGCGACAAGAATAACCAGAGCTTTTACTGCTTTCACTTCTTTCACCTCCTTTCAACGTGGTTGATTGTTTGTCGTATCAGTTACCGGCAATTTGTCATTTTGTCCCGGCTCGGAGCGGCGGAAGTCAGCCGTAAGCCGGGTTATCTCATTCCGCTGAGTTTCCTCCAGCGTCCCCATCCAGACATTCCGGACCGTACCGTCCGGTCCGATCAGGATGGTCTGCGGCAGCGCTTCACCGTGAAGCGCCGCCCACAACCGCTCGTCAACAATGCTCAGTACCGGGTAGGTTATGCCATTGGTTTTGGCGTAAGTCCGGGCTTCGTCGACCATCCCGGCACACAGCCCCACACACCGCAGGCGGTCCGGCGCGAGTTCGGAATACAGGGAATTCCAGAACGGCACATTCCCTTCGCAGGCGTCGCACGACGCCGAGAAGCAGAAGAGCATAGTCGCCGGCGCGCCCTCGCCGTAGCGAATCGCCAGTTCGGAACCGACAATATCCCGACCGCTGATCGCCGGCGCCCGCGACCCGGCTGCCAGCGGTTCAAACTGACGGCTGACTTCGGCAAGCTGCGCCCGAAGCTGCTTATTCTGGTAGATGAGATATCCAATTTCAACGGCCATGATCAACATCAGGCCGAGTAAGAGCGACATAAGCCATCGTGAACCGGTTGTGGCGGTCATGATTCGACTCCGATCAGTGCGAAGCAGGGTGAGGTTCCCCACAAGCGAATATGGCTATGGATTTGTGTGCGTCTGGAATATACCAATGTTGCCGGCCACCTTGTCAAGTATTATGACAGGACCTCAGCTGTACCATCACGGTCTATACCCTCTTCATTTACCCGCCTTCGGCCAGACCCTTGACATCAGCCGGAGCGTCATCAATCTTCAATACCGATTGCCAAAGGGGGCAGTCACTAAGGAGTTCTTGCCATGAAACGCTTCGAAATGCGGGTCGACCCACTCACCCACGAAGTCTACTACGCCGTCCCTCACCGGGGACACACGCTGGTCGCCGATCCGCTGCTTAACAAAGGTCACGCGTTCAGTCGATCGGAACGAGTCGAATTTGACCTGCTCGGCCTCCTGCCGGAACGAGTCGGCTCGCTCGAGGAACAGCGTACCCGCAACTACGCCATTTACAATACCAAAACGACTGATCTGGGAAGGTATGTCTCGCTCTTGGCGTTGCTGGATCGCAACGAGACGGTCTTCTACTCACTTCTTCTGCACCACCTCGAGGAGATGCTGCCGATCGTCTACACGCCCACGGTCGGTCAGGCCTGCCAGACGTTGTCGCATATTATCAGGCGGTGGCGCGGCATCTACATCTCACCTACCAACGTCGATAGTGTCGAGAAGATTCTCAAAAACGCCGGTCTGCCCAACGTCTCGCTGCTGGTCGCCACCGATGGCGAGCGGATTCTCGGTCTGGGTGATCTGGGCGCCAACGGGATGGGGATTCCGGTCGGCAAGATCTCGCTTTATGTCGCCGCCGCCGGTATTCACCCGGCCTCGACTCTTCCGGTGATGATCGATGTCGGGACGAATAACGAAAAACTGCTCAACGACCCTCTGTATGTCGGCGTCCGCCACAAACGTCTGAGCGGCGATGCCTATTACGAAGTGATCGAGCGGTTCGTACAGGGTGTTCGCCGGGTCTTCCCGCGCGCCCTTCTGCAATGGGAGGATTTCGGCAAGCAGAACGCCGGTACTCTGCTCGGCCGGTATCAAGATCGGATTCTAAGCTTCAATGATGATATTCAGGGCACCGGTGCTACCGCCGCTGCCGCGTTGTGCACGGCTTTTTCGATGACCGGCCGTGCGCTGGCGGATGAACGCATAGCAATTTACGGTTTCGGTCAGGCCGGAAGCGGCGTGGCCAATGCCTTGGTGACGTTGATGACGGTGGAGGGTGGCCTGAGCGAGGCTGAGGCGCGGCGCAAGATATTCGCCATCGACATCAACGGCCTGCTGATGGAAGGCGCCGGGACCGATGAATACCAGACGCGCTTCCTCCAGCCGCGCGACACGATTGCCAACTGGCCGGTCACCAAAGACAAAGCGCCTAATCTGGCGGAAGTCGTCAAGCACGCCAGGATCACGACCCTCATCGGCCTGTCGGGACAGGGCGGCTCGTTTACCGAGTCGATTCTCCAGACGCTGGCCGTCAACACCGATCGTCCGATCGTGCTGGCGCTGTCCAATCCGACCTCGTGCACCGAGGCGACCGCCGAGGTGGTCATGCGGGCGACCAACGGTCGGGCACTGATGGCTACGGGCAGTCCGTTTGCCCCGGTTACCGGACCTGATGGCCGCGAGATTATCATCTCGCAATGCAACAACTTGTATGTATTCCCCGGCATGGGGCTGGGGGCGATCGTCTGCCAGGCGCAGAAGGTCACCCACCGCATGTTTCACGCGGCGAGTGTGGCGATTTCGTCGCTGGTCACGCCTGATCTTCGCGAAAAGGGATACTTGCTGCCGTCCTTGAAGAATGCGCGCGATATATCGTTTGCGGTCGCGCTGGCGGTTGCACAACAGGCGCGCGAGGAAGGATTGGGGATGCGTGTCGATGACGCCAAGCTGAGTGACCTCATTCGCAGCGCCATGTGGCAGCCCCACTACTATCCGTATCGGTACGAGAATATGGATTAATTCGAGCAGTAGGTCAGGCTCCCTGTGAGCCTGACCGTGGGTTGTTGACGAGTGTACCTACCGGCAGCATCCGCTCGCTCAGAAGCGAGCATCGATGCTGCCCTACAGTCGCACGCCGCCGCGAACGGCAATGAAGGAGAAGGCGAACGGATCGGAGAAAACTCGTTCCCACCGCGCTTCGACAAACAATTTCCGGTGAACGATACCACCTCCCAGCGCCAGAAACGGGGCGACTTCGTCCGGCCCCAAATCCCATTCAAAGAGAAGACGCTGCCGGTCGATGAGATTGTCGTACCCGAACAGGAACGCCGCGCCGACCGATCCGAGCAGGTAGGGGTGCGTTCGAGATTCGGCCGACCCGGGATGATAGGCTACGTTGATTCCCGGCGTCACCACGCCGAGCGGCGAATCCTCATAGGTCTGCGAGAAGACCGTGTACCCAAACTGCGGGATGATCTCAAGTTTCTCGGTAGCCATGAAGCCGATGCCGAACATGAAGTCAAAGCCCAGATCGACAGCACTCTCAAGGTCGCCCACCGGTTGAGCCGCGCCAAGACCCAGATAGATATTCGTTTCGGCCTGTGCCGGTAGAGATGGGAGGAGGGCGATCAGTGCGATCGCAATGAAAGTCAGGATGCGTAATCTCATAGTGTCTGCCTATCTCTGAATTTGCACCGAAGGGTTGCCTGCAAGATACTGCTTTGGACTTGCAGATGACAGGAGAAAGTGGACTATGGAGTCCGGTCGGCGGGAAAATCAACAACTCGGTGCTGCCGTGTGGCACCGACTATGACCCGATGCTGCCCTACGGCACTGGCCTGTCAGGCTCACAGGGAGCCTGACCTACTTCTTCTCACTCCCACCCATGTCATTCCCGCTCCCTTCTGTCATTCCCGCGAAAGCGGGAATCCAGGGGAGGGCAAGTAGCCGTAGGTCAGGGGCCTTGCGCCCCTGACGAGGGGCACTTCTTCCCGGCAGCATCCGCTCGCTCAGAAGCGAGCATCGATGCTGCCCTACAAATCGCGCACTATGCCGACCTGTCAGGCTCACAGGGAGCCTGACCTGCTGTCTAGTGCGTTGCGTACGTCCCGTGCGCCACGAGCGGGGAGTGGTCAGGAACCGGCGCACGTGACGTACGCCGGCCATTAGACGGAAGTCGTACTTGCTCCCACTAACTTCAGAGAGAGGGCTGGTGGGGGGAGCGTCAGGTCACACGGCGATGAGAATCGCCGCAGGACCTGACGCAAAAGTCAAATACGTGAAAGAGCGTCAGGCTTCTTGATCAAATGGACATAGAAGCCTGACCTACAACAAGCTACCGATCACGATCCGGAATGACAATACGATTGGATTATCTACCGCTCGACGTGGACATTGGCGAAATCCGGTTCCTGCCGCAAGAGCCGCTGAATAATCAGTGCCAGCATATCTTCATCGTCAATCTTATTGGCTCGAGTCAGCCGTTGCCAGAAGGTGCGGTGTTTTTCAACCGTGACATGCCATTCGCCCTGATCCGAATCGTTGGTGAGTTCGGACGAGTTCCCCGCGATGCAAACCAGATATGGCTGTCCGTTCAGTTCGGCGTCGAAATACCATCCCCAGTCTTCCTGATCGGGCGCAGTGCATTCGATGTCGCGCGCGCGGAGTCTTCCGGTGAGCCAGTTGGCCAGGTCCTCGCCGAAACAGCAGGGGTTGATGAAGTGCGGCTTTTCGTCGGAGAGATTAAAGCGATTGGTTTCGAAGAGGATATCGCAGCTATTCACTGTAGGTCTCCCGTTCCAAATGGCACATGAGGGATATATCGGCAGGGGGGAGGGAAGGCTGAAGCGGGGGGGCGCTTCTGCCGGGAGTAGTAGGTCGCGTTCCGGAGCGAGCCACGCTCGCGGAGAAACCCGACGGTAAGCCTCTCGAAGAACGGTAGTAGGGCAGCACCGATGCGAGTCTCCGAGCGGGTGCTGCTGGCGTCATCACCCTTCGACTGCGCTCAGGGTGACGTTCCGCGGATCAACTTAGCCCGCGAGTGAACGGATATGTCCGACCGCCAGCCCGATTCATATTAGTGGGGTAAGCGACATGGCAGTGCCGAGTTGTTGGCTCCTCACTTCCGAAAGAGAGGCGTGCAAGAGAATGGCGGTCCATCGCTTGACCGTACCTAAGACATGCCTGGAGCCGCGGAGTAGACTGTGACGATGAACTCTCTGTCCCCATTCCAAAGTGCAAAGCTATACATACGCGCACCGATCCCGCCAGTCCGCAAAGCGTCACCCTGAGCGCAGTCGAAGGGTGACTCTTCTATTTGCGATTCTTGTTCACCACCTCCATGTCACGTCTCTGCGTATTTCTTGAACAGGACCAGTTGTGACATTGAGACAAAGCGTGGAGAAGATCGAAATCGCCCCGGATCAGTGCTTCCTTCTTTGACCGGGTCCATCCCTTGATTTGGCGTTCCGCGCTAACAGCCTCCAGTACGGAAGCGAACTCCTGACTGAACACGAGTCTACAAGGTAACCTGGTTGAAGTATACCCATCCACTTGACCCGCCTGATGCTGCGCGATGCGGGTCTCCAGATCAGTCGAAGAGCCCGTGTAGTACGAATTGTCAGAGCAAAGCAGTATGTAGACGTTCGGGCGTTTCATTTTCCCTCTCACGGCTTGCAGGTGCGGCAGGGACTCAGGCCATCCTGCAAGGCCTCCTCACGGGACGGATACTTCCGCAACGACGTCTCCTGCGATGACTCTATTCCCCGGCAGCCCGGACGATGGAAGCGAAACCCCCGGTTCGGCGACACGTAGTACGACTCTTTCTCGTGCTCGAGCGCATACAATCCGATGTGGCGCGACAGCGCCGACCGCTGCGCCGTAAGCAACGTGCGGACCTCGGCGGAATGCACATCATTATCCTTGAACAGATACAGATACCCGAGGCCGTTTTCGAGTATGATCTTGTTGACGAAGATCGAGTCGACATACAAGTAGCCGAGCAGACGGCCGTATTTGTCGCGGCGGTTGGTGGCAAATTCGAGGCGGACCGGTTTGCCGAGCGTCAGCTTGCTAAGCAGCTGCTTGGCTTCGTCGTGAAGAGGTTCACCAGCCTCGGGAGTGTCGATCGACAGCAGGCGGACGCGATCACCTCCCTCCAGCTCAAACGTGTCGCCGTCGAGTACACGCGCGACGACATACCGGTTCTGGGCCTCGAGCGGTTTGTCGCCGGTCTGTTCGGGGAGACGGACAGTGACCAGTCCGGCAGCGGCGGCAACCGCCCCCACACCAAGAATGACTTTGCCCAGCTTTCCCCTTTTACGTCTGCCCAACTACGCGAACCTCCGACCAGCCGCTCGTGGTCGGCTGGATTTCGATCAATGTTTCGACACGATCCTTGATCGACTCGATATGCGTGATCAACAAAACCTGCGGGAAGGAGCGTTTGAGATGCCCCATGCCGCTCAGGATCAACTCTTTCCGCTCCTCATCTTGCGATCCAAAAACCTCATCCAAAATCACAAATGAACGGTCGAGACCGGCCGACTCGGTTAGGGCCTGCGAAATCGCCAGCCGCAGGCAAAGATTGGCCAGGTCCTTTTCGCCACCGGAGAATCGCTCGATCCCGAAATACTGGCTGTCGGCCAAAAGGCGCAGGTCGTAATTTTCGTCGAGATCAATCAGGTTGTACCGGCCGGCAGTCATGTCGGCAATGAGGCCGCTGGCCAGTTCGGCCAGGCGGGGGCGAATGCGGGCGATCAGGACTTTCCGAAAGTCACCAAACAGGGTGTTCAGCTTCTCGGCGTAAAACTGATCGGTGCGGGCCGTCTCCAAATCGTTGGCCACCGTGGCAAGATCGGCAAGTTGTTTCTCATACACAGCTAGCTCTCGTTCGGAGGATTCAAGTTCGAGAGTCGCTCTGTTCAACTGGTCGCGGGCGAGGTCGGCGGCCTGGGAGGCGGTATTGAATTCGGCTGAAGTCTTGGCGAAGGCGGTCTGGTCGAAGCCGACGGCGACGCGTTCGGCTTGGGCTGTGGACAGTTCCTGGCGGATTGATTCGAGGTTGGCGTGGGTCGCGGCTAATTGGGTACGAACATTGGGCAGTCGGGTCAGGGAGCCGGCCAACTGGTCGCGCTGAGCGCGCAGGTTTTCAAGTTCTTTGAATCTAACAGCTACCCGGTCGAACAGGGGTTGGTCGAAGGTAACGTCGCCAAGTTGGGCCAGGGCTTCGCTGGTCTGTTTGAGGCGGCTGGCGGCTGACGAGGTCTGACGGTCGATTTCGGCCAGCTCGCGGCTGGTCAGGCTGAGGGTCAATTCGACTTCTTTGCGGCGTGTCTGGTCGGCCCGGATTTGGTCGGCGCTTTGACGAAGGGCTTTGCCGGCAATTTCGGCTTCCGATAGTTTTATCGCGAGGTTTGCGACAATCTGACGAATCTGGGCGGCCTCGGTTTCGAGGTGGGCTTTGATCTCGGGGAGCTCATCGCCAAAGGGGCGATGACACCGGTCGCAAGTGGTGCCTTTGCCAAACGAAGAGATGTCGGCGATTTGCTTTTCGACCTTGGTCAGTTCGCGTCGAGCGGAGACCAACTGGGCCTGGAGTTCGACATAGGTTTGCCGGGATATCTCGAGTTGGTGATCGGCGTCGGCCAGTCGATTTGAGATATCCACAGGCATTTGGTCAAGTTGGGAGCGGAGCGAGTCCACAGTCTTTCGGACGGTAGCGGACTTTGCGGTATGTTGGCCGCGTTCGGCGGTATCGGCGTGGAGCTGTCTTTCAAGATCGGTGCGCCGGTCGAGTTTTGCCTTGGCGTCGCGGAGTACCTCAAGTTGGGTGCGGACATTATCGTAATCGGCGAGTCCGGCGGTCAGGTCAGCCAGTCTGGTTTCGGCCTGTTCGAGGGCAGTCAGTTCGGCAGTGAGCGTGGTGGCCTGATTGGCCACTATTAATGATGTAGCTTCGAGGGTCGACATGCGGCCGTCGATGGCGGTGGCACGGGTTCGTTTGTCTTCGTGCTCCCGGTGTCGGACAGTGACTTGCTCCAATGCTGAACGTGCCACCGAATATGCTCCCGCGTTCGTTTCGCGGGCAGAACGGAAGCGGATTACATGCTCCCGAAGTCCCTGAACTTTGGCGCCGAGCTGCTCCCGATCGACGGCCTGACGGCCGAGGAGTTCGGTCTTCTGGGCCAGCAAACGGGCATCGTCGCGGACCCGCCGGATGGCATCGTCGACCCGTTCTACTCCAAGCATGGCAGCCAGTTGCTCTCGTCGTTTGGCCGGCTGGAGATCGGAGAGGGAGTTGAGCTCCTGCTGGCGAGCCAGAAACGAAGTGAGGAAACCGCGCCAGTCGAGCCGGAGCAGGCTGCTGATGAAGGTGATCGATTCAGTGCTCCCGATCGATTGCCTGACGCCGTCGCGCCAGATTTCGCTTTCCGCCCGTTCGGTTTTGCCGACCAGGCGGCGGAGCACGCGGTAGGTCTGGCCGCGGATTTCAAAGTCGAGCACGACCTGGCAAGGATCGTTGGGGGCGGCCAGAAGCGACTTGATTTCCTCTTTGGCGGAACGGGCGACCTGGTTGCCATAAAGCGCCCAGGCGACAGCCTCGACGAGTGATGACTTGCCGGCGCCGTTGGGGCCGATGATACCGATGATCTTGTCCGGGAGCATCAGGCTTACGTGGCGGAAGACGCGGAAGTTATCGATTTCGAGGTTGAGGAGTCGCATGGAGGAAGATCGGGCATGCGGGGTGGCGAAGTCAAGGGATTGGAGGTTGGCGTGGAGGGCAGAGCCAGGATTGGAGGTGAAAGGTGGTATCTCCACTCAGCCCGACGATTCCGGTGGAGATGAGTGGCCAGGGTGTCGGGTTTCTACGCGAGCCGGCGCTCGCTCCGAAACCCGACCTACGGATCCGGCGCACTGATGGGAGCATGATGTGAGGGGTACGGCAAAGTACGGAAAACGGTGGAAAATTTGTCCTACATGCGGTGCGGGGTGTGGAAAACTACGGCGAAAGTGGAAAAAGGTTCCAGATTTAATCTTGACAATTCAGGATTATCGCGTACATTGACAATCGAGTGCGTGTAATGGTTGTTTGCAGGCTTGAGAGCCAAATCGTAGTCAGCGAATAGCCTACCTCTACAAAGAACGACGAATCGATAACGAAAGCCGGTCCTTGCGATGCAAGGGCATGGTTTGTCTGGTGACGAAATGTTGGCTTATGAGGTCAACGATGAGTTACGAGACGAGTTGATTCAGTCCGTTCGCGTCCGATTACTTTTCACCTCTATTATTAATCAGGAACCCTACAAACCGCCATGTCTTCTGCGGGACTATCAGGAGGTGAACCGATTTTAAGCCTGACTATCAGAGTTCAGAAGCGCGTCTTTTGCATGACAATTGGAGTTAGTCAGTACTTGCAATAACTCCGACTCCAGAATTAGGAAGATGACGAATTTGTTAACCAGAGTTTTGATCTCACACTTCCCTAGACACAAAAGTGGGAAAATGGTGAATTGCCCAATGGCCGCCGATAATAATATTGGCAGGTCGGGTAAGGCGCCTGCTTTGGAAGATGGGTTCAGCCGTTTCCCTATTTTAAGGAGGAATTAAATGTTGAAACGACTACTAATAGCCGTACTTGTTTTAGGGTTAGTCGTAGCTCTTGGCGGTACAGCATTTTCGGAGAATCCGAAAGTCGACCGAGTGGAAAAGTCGGTGCTCCATCCAACGGCACCGGTCAATCCCTCGTCGAAAGTGGCTACTTGGCCTTTTAGCCAGACCCTCCCGGCGAGCCATCGTCCGATTAGTGGTCCGGTTCCGGTTGAGGATAATTCCGGTAACCTGCATGTGGCGTCAGTTGACACCACCTCTTGCGGAATCACGGATTATGCTCTTGCCGGTCCGTACTACTCGGTGAAGTTCGCTGGTGATTGGGGCGAAGGCATGGCCATGAGCTTCGATGTACCTCCCCAATACCGAGCCGAAGTGTATCAAGTCGGCATTCGGTGCTACGGCGTATTTGGTACTCCGACGTTGACCATCAGTGTTCATGCTGATAACGCTGGTGTTCCGGGTACCGTAATCGCCTCGTTTCCCTTCACGCCTGTGGTGGGGAACATCCTGTACACCCTTCCGTCGACGGTAAACGTACCGGAAGGCACGGGCTCATACTGGATTAGCGCAATCGTCACCGGCGCCGCGTCCGACACGATGCAGATTGGCATCACCGGCAACGGTGGTTCGCCGACTGGTCGCGGCCGTTACTATATGGCCGGCTGGACGACGATTCTTGCTGCCTTCGGGACTGATTATGATGCTCGCATTGCTGCGAACCAGTGCTTCTTCTATTCCGAGTGCTACAGCAATGTTATCGATCCGCGCGGCATGTATTCGATTCCGATTCCGGAACCGGGTTTTGCTCCGGCCATCCTGAATGGTATTGCTCAGCGGTTTGTCGCTGAAGGTCCTGAGACCCTCAATGCCGTGAAGGTCATGACGGTTGACAATACCGGTTCGGGCAGCCCGGCGAAGCCGCCGCACTACCTGTATGGTCCGACCAGCACCAACGGACTCGTGGTGTCGGTGTGGGCTGATTCACTGGGTTATATTGACAAATCGACAGGTCCGTTGCATACCGCGACGCTGGCCGGCGGTTTGGCCAATATCTATCCGGTGACGAACAACGATGGTTCGGCTCTGCCTATCCGTCGTGATACCGCCATCGTGCCGTTCCCGTTTGGTACGGTACTTGCTCCTGGTCCGTACCATATTACGGTACAGATGTCGAGCGACAATATCGCCGATGGTGCGGTGTATTTCCGTTATGCCATCGACGGCACTTATGGTGGTGGTTCGGTGAATTTCACCGCTCCGCTCGCCGAGTGGGATCGTACCGCGACCAACCCGGACTTCGGTCCTGGCTACGGTCTCGTGTATGACGGCAACTGGGACATTCGTCCGCAGCTTTGTGCTGATGAGTTCAAGGTTTGTGCGACGAAGGTGCTCTATGATGCTCCGGACTATTATGTCTATTCAGTCCGGCCAGACCCGACAGTCACAAATGGTCGTGTGGCTGTGGCTCAGAAAATCAAAGGTATAGTCGTCAATCGCATCGATAAGATGCGTTTCCTGATCGACTTTAATGGCGCGGGCACAGCGGGTATCAACGCCTCTATTTGGGCGTCGACGCCGTCTGGTCCGGGAGCCTTGTTGTATTCTCAGGCTGTACCGTCTCCGACGTTCTGGCCTGGGTGGACGGAAGTGGTAATCCCCGGCGGCTACCAGGTCGTCGGTGACTTTTATGTTGGTTGGACGCCGATATTCCCGAATCCGGGAGACGTGACCGATTTCTTGTATCAGTATTCGGAAGACTCAGGCTCTCCGCCTTCGGGTCACCCGCATGCGATGCAGAACGGCGGCGTCTGGGATATGGTTGATGACGGTGTGAATCCGCCGTACTGGCGCAGCTTCGCCATTGCCGCGGGTTATGATGACAACTTCATGTTCGAAGTTGATATGTGCTCGATTCCTCCGACAGAACGCGCTTGCGGTGTCGAAGACAATTGGCCGACGCTGGCTCACGATTTCAATCGTACCAGTGCTTCGATCAATTCGATCGGCGATGCCTATTGCGATCTGACGTTGAACTGGAGCCATTTCCGTGACGGTGGCGCTGGACTGGTCACCGCAGACAACGGCCCGATCATTTGGGACGGCAATGTGATTTGCGCCTATCGTGACGGCATTCAGTCTGCGTACGTGATCACCGATCTGGCGACCGGCGCGATTTTGCAGACGATTTCGACAGTCACCAATTTCGATCAAATCGGCGGTGATGCACGTTGCACGCCTTCGGTATACGAAGTTGGCGGCGTACCATATTTGTTCTTGTCGGCCGGTATTCCGGGCGGCATGTCGGCGTGGGATGTTTCCACGATACCGGCGACTATGGTATGGAGCGCGGATCTGACCAATAGCTGGAACGGTCTTGCTCCTCTCGATATGGGCAACACGCGTTATGGAACGGTGGTAGTGGTTAATGTTGGCGGTACCGATGTTGTATACTGGACCGACGACAACAACTTCTGCTATGCGGCCGACGCGACGGACGGAACTCCGTTCTGGGCCGGCCCGGTGAACCTTGGTATGAGCGCGCAGAAGTCGATCACGACGGACGGCGCGAATCTCTATTTCTCACAGTTCACGCTGGTGGGGAATGGCGACGTCAAGGCGATCTCGTGCGGGACCGGCGCCAATGTCTGGAACCTGGCTGCGACCGGTGGTCTGCAGGCGAGTGCTCTGGGCACGGGCGTGACGTTTGAATACTTCCTCTGTGGCCCGACCTATGATGCTTCCGAAGGCACGTTGTTTGTCAACTCGCAGTCTGACGGTAATTCACCGGCCGGCGGCGTGTTGTACAAGCTGAATGCCGGCACGGGCGCGATCATATGGGATGTGCTCTCGATGCGGGCAGTGCGTTCGCACATGATGCTGGATGCCATAACGGTCATCGTTCCTACGGTGACGCGCTGGATTCCTCATCCGCTGGGCGGCGACCTGGTTTGTTTCGACAAGCGCAATGGTGCGCAGGTTTGGGCAGCGGCCAGCTTCCCGCAGACTGCCTCGGGTGGTGGTCTGAGCGGCCTGCAGCGTATCTTCAACGAAGGTGTGCTGACATGCGAACCGGACGCGCCTGATTATGCAATCGCGTTCAGTGAAGCGGGCTATCTGGGATTCTTTAATTCCAATAATGGCGATGAAGTCTTCCATCGTCGTATTGATTACGCTGTTGACGCCAACCGTGGCGGCATGGGCGCAGTTGGTACGGACGTGGATGGCGACCTGCACGTCGTATTCGTAGACGCGCAGGGTGGTCTGTATGACCTCGAGAAGACGAACGTTGATCGTCCGCGTTTGGAACTGCTCCAACCGTCGCCGGTTTACTTCCCGGTGCCGTTCGGTTCACTGTACGACACGCCGATTACGTTTGCCGACATTTACACGAACACCGGCTGCACGGACCTGCTGGTCAGCCTGACGGCGTCGACGACGTCGAACGGCACGACTCCGCCGAGTCCGGCGCGCGGCAATTCGTTCAAGATGGTACGCGATCAGATTGCCCATTCGGCGTCTTCGATTGCCGATCGTCTGACGAAGAACAGCCACGCGTTCGTCATGGCCACGGCTCTGACCGACGATGTAAACGCTCCGGCTAAGGAAGCGACTACTCGTTCGATCATGAATCGTGCGGCTCTGGCGACTCCGTTCTTCCTGATCGAAAACGGAACGTATCCGGGCGACGTATTCATTCCGGCGAACGGTAACATTGTTACCGCTCCTGGTGACACTTCCGGTATCACGGTGCGTGTTGATGGTCCGGCCATCAGCCGTGGTCCGCAGTGCTTCTTTGTTGAATTCACGACGATCAACGATCCGGACTACTATCTCAACGACGTAGCGATGCGTCCTGAGATGCAGTTGTGTCTTGTTGGCGGTTGCTTGACCGATACGACGTTCCTGTCGTTCGGCGCGGGCGGCGCGAACACGCAGATCGTTTGTAACATGGGTCGTGTTGCCATGGCCGACTGGACGCCATATGGTATCGAGATCGACGGTTCCGCAGATATCCTGTTCGCAGGTACCTACGTGTACGGTGTTGATTCGATCCGTATCGCGATGAACGCAGTTCCGTGGCAGAGCGGTTCGACTGAACCTCAGGCGTGGATTTCGATGCAGGGTGACCCGAACTTCTGCGACGGCTCTTGTAAGCCGGCTCTGCAGACGGGTGTTTCCCTGGGCGACGCTACGGCTGACGGTCTCACGTATTTCGCGGTTTCCGGCGATCTGGTCTGCAAGAGCTATATTGACTCGGTGCAGAACTTTGACGACGGAGCCGGCGGATGGGACTGGGAACTCGCGCAGCCGCGTCCGTTTGACGCTGCTCTGACGATGGGTCTCTATGTTAACACCCGCACCATCGGTGTGACCGATGCACCGGCTGTTGTTTCCCTGTTGAATAACATGACCCTTGAGATCATGGAATTCCAAGAGAGAAATGGCGACTCGGTGAAGGGCTGGTATTTTGGCGCTAACTTCGACCACGACATGAACGTGGTTGACGATCCGGCGGCCACAGGTACTGACTCGGCGGCGATTGATCGCAACCACTCAGTAGGGTGGGCGTTCACGCGCGGCGCGACGAATACCACGGTAGCTGGTATGGTCAAGGTACCGTTCGGATGCGGCTACGATGCTCTGCGTGTTGTGAAGCGTATGTCTTCGCAGCAGAGTATGTTTGATCCGCTAGTTGACTGGGATTCGATGTATTACGATATGTCGCTGGCCCCGGGCTTCTACGCTCAAGTAGCCAACTTCGAAGCCTCCGACGACGAACAGGTTCGGTACGGCATTGCGACGAAGGACTTCGGCCCGAACGACACCACGTCGTTTGGTGTCGCGAACTTCGCGCTGAGCGGTATTGCGAATCCGACGACGTCGGCGGGTAACATTGCCGCTTTGGCGGATCTGGTCAACAAGTGGGCCGGTTTTGGTCGCGGCGACGTCAACAATGACGGCGGCGTGAACCTGGCCGACATCATTTATCTGGCCGATTACATCAACTTTGGACCCGGTAAGCCTGGACCGATTCCGTTCAAGCACATCGGCGACGTTGATGCCAGCGGTGGTCTCCCGAATCTTGCTGACGTTACGTTCCTTGTGAACTACTACTTCAACCACGGCGCCTGCCCGAAGGGTGACTGGGCGTTTTGATGATGTAGGGTTTCTTGGGTCGTAGACTTCGGTCTTCGATTCAGAAGCGAGGGTGCAAGCCCTCGCTTCTTTTTTTTGGGTCAGGTGAGACGTCGCACTTCGACTTCGCTCAGTGCGACGATTTCGACAACGTACATGATGAAATGGATTGTTCTCGCGTTCCAGCGGCACTCACCCCAGCCCTCTCCCAGAGGGAGAGGGGGGAAGAGATGAGCGTCGAATTCACAGAGTGATCAGTGGCAGGGGGAGCCGGCCGCTCCAAACAGGAAATTCATGTAGAAAACAATGTCAGCGACGTTGACGGTGTTGTCGCAGTTGGCGTCGGCTCGCTGCACGCCGCCGGCCGGGGCGGGGCCGCCCTTGGAAATGAAGTCGATCAGATAGATGAGATCGAGGACATCCGCCGCAGCATCGGCGTTGTAGTCGCCCTCGGCATACACCTGTGAGCAATTGTACAAACCCAGGAATGTGGTGGAGGCCTTATAGGTCGTTGCGTCGCGGCCGGTGAAACGGAAGAAGTAGGGGTTATCCTCGGTGAAGCCGGTCGGTGTCCACGAGAATGACCAGCCATCGTTGCCGTTGGAATCGTATCCGGTGAGCGTTCGCGTGACCGTGAAGGTCTTGGCCGCCAGGGAGACGATGATGTCCACGGAGTGCCAGTCGCCGTCGTAGAACATCTCGCTTTGACCGACGAGGTCGCGCATGGGCATACCCTGGATGGTGCCCGTGATTGGATTGGAGACCATGACGGTGTACGAGCCATCGCCCTGTTTCCATCCGTCGAAACCATCAACGGTGGCCCAGACGCCGGGGGTGCCGCCGAGGCCGACCATAACCGCGCGTTGTTCATCTTCGGCCCAGGCGCGCAGGGTGAAGTAGTCGGGTTTTCTGAGGAAGTCGACGGTGAGGTCGTTGCCGTGCGCGGCGACATAGGTGCGGAGGCCGGAGACCATGGCTTCATCGGTAGTGCCGGATCTGGCACGAGTATTCAGGGCAACGGCGAGACTTTCGGTGACCGCACCGATGGCGGCAGCGGCGCCGTTCAGTTTCATGATATTGGGGAATCCTTTGTCGGACCAGTATTTGGCGCTGATAGCGGCAGCGACGGGACCGCAGTAATAATCGCCGTATTCGCCGTTGGAGGCCCAATTGCCGTCACTGGGGACGCCGTTTTTGTCACCGGAACTGTGTTCGTAGTACATCGCCATGCCGGCGGAATAGACGAGTTGAGCCGGTTTGCGGTAGACGTCGATGTAGGACATGTTTTCATCGGGGCAGGTCATCAGGAAGGAAATCGGCGTGCAAAAGTCGGCGCCGTTATGCGGACTGGTGATGGTCGGCAGCGGCGGAGTCGGTTCCAGGTAAACGGTGGCCTGGGCAGTGGCTGAGCGTCCGAGCGTATCGACGACGGTAGCCTTGATCGTGTATGTACCTTCAGTCAGGGCGCCGAAATTCCAGGCGAGTGAGTAGCCGTTACCGGACTCGGCCAAAGAGGAACCATTGCGAAGCGGAGCGGTGCCATCGTAGTCACGTCCGATTTCAACATAGGAGCCGGCGCCCTTGACGTAAGAGAACGAGACGTAGTCGATGATGGTGGAGCCGGAGATTTCCGCGGCCCAGAGATCGACGCTGCCCATGAGTGTTTGGCCGGCAGTCGGTGAGACGAGCGAAATCTGCGGAGCGGGTTGCGTAGTGCCGCCGCCGCCACCGCCGGAGGTGCCGGTGACTTCCATAGCCAGGCGACCGGGGAAGTTGTAGTACGAATTGTCGGTGAGGTCGATGTAGCCGATAGTGGTGTCCCAGATATTGTAGGTGGCACAGGGCACGGGGAAAGTGTCGACCAGTACGGCAGCGCCAACTGCGGCGTCGATTTCGCTGCCGAGGTAGAAGCCGGCAAAAAACGGACCGTTGACGACGACGGGTGAGTCGAGAGGAATCCAGAGGTTATACAGACCGCCGCCGGCCGGAATCGTGAGGGTGTAGTCGGTGGAAATGCCCAGGAGCACACCGGGCACGGGACAGCCGGGATAGGTGGTGTTGTCGACAGCTTCGACATCGACCGAGACGGTGAAAGTGCACGTAGCGTCGAAGGCCATCGGCATGTTGACTTCGGTAATCGTGTACGGATACGGCTGGGTGCAACTCAGGGCGGGGTTCATCAGGGATTTGTAGAGTTCATAGCCAACGACCCAGCTATCGATGCGATAGACCAACTCCTGGTTTTGGGAGACCGAGCAGGTTTCAGCCGCGGCGAGGGTAGGTCGGAGGCGGATATCGGTTGTCGGATAGTCGCCGATTCGTTCGAGTCGGGCGGTACCCTTTTCTCTGGCGGAGACGCCGGAGGCGAGGAGGAGACAGCCTAATAGTCCAAGTATCAAGAGTTTCAGCAGCGAATAACGGCCCCGCGATGACATGAGCGAACTCCTTACCCTATCGGTTTGTAGTACTATGTATTATCGAAACTTTCGGCGGTTCCTTGACCGGGGGGTGTGCAGATTTTTGGCAGGGATAGAGGCAGAGAGCGGGAGAATCGCCCTGACGCGTGGACGGCGGAAGCGTTAGTCAGGCGGAACTCAAGAGGAACGGTCCCATGGATTCTGGCCCCTAATGACTCGAGCTGTGCTTGAATCATTGGGGGCCAGAATGACAATGTGGAGGGGAGGTTGGTGGTGGACGAGATTCTGAACCCTGATAATTCAAGCTAGCGCTTGAACCATCAGGATTCAGAATGACGAGGGGGGGAAAAAGAGAACTGAAAGATCGCCACGGCCCGAAGACGGGCCTCGCGATGACGGGTATGTAGATTCGGTGGACATCGAGATCCTGAACCTTTAAGAAAAGGTCCAGGATGACAAGGAGAGAAGACGGGCCTCGCGATGACGGGTATGTAGATTCGGTGGACATCGAGATCCTGAACCTTTAAGAAAAGGTTCAGGATGACAAGGAGAGAAGACGGGTCTCGCGATGACGGGTGGGGGGAGAGGTCAGTTACTGCACAACTTTGGGCCGGCCCGGAGTTAATCCGTACTGCGATCGAATATTATCCCGGCAAAGTGTCGTTCATAGAGGAGACTGGCGCTCGGGCAGATACCTCACCAATGTCTTCAAGCCAGTGATTGAGCTTCGCCGATAGTCACGAAACGAGAGCGCGCAAAAATTGGACAGATCGAAAGCGACGGCTGGGGAAGGGATCAAAATTTCCGATGAACGATAAGAGTCCTCGTGAAGGAGAAAACATGTTCGTGGGTCAATCGGCACGAATTGTTATCGTAGACGACGAGAAATATATCGGGCAGATTATCGACGAAGCGCTGGTCAATGAAGACTACGCGGTGGCGACATTCTGCGAGCCGGGCGAGGCGCTCAATTATATCCAATCCAACAAGGTCGATCTGGTGCTGACCGATCTGGTGATGGGCGAGTATTCCGGTGTACAGATACTTGATACGACGCTGACGAACCATCACGACGCGATCGTCATATTGATGACGGCTCACCCGACGGTACAGGTGGCAATATCGGTGCTCAAGCGGGGGGCGTACGATTTTCTGGTCAAGCCGTTCAAGTTGGAATTGCTGAAAGCGACGATCAAGCGCGGGCTGGCGCACCAAAAGGTGGTACGAGAGAACCTGACGTTGAAGGGGCAGGTGCAGTTCCTTCGGGTCGCGAATTCCGGGAGTGCGGCATCGGACCTGGAGAATTACCTGGTCCAGGTGCTGCGGTCGTGCCGGACAGAGTTGTCGGCGGTGGGCGCCTCAATCATGCAACTCGACCCGGCGGACGGCCTGGTTATGCGGCGGTTGTACAACACCGATGATGCGCAACACATGGATGTATTGATGGATGAGGGTCCGCTGGAGGCGTTGCGCACGGTTGCGACCGAGGTGCCGCTGATCGTGTCGGACCAGTCGACCATCAACAGTCAGCCGATGTGTCGGATGATCATCACGCAGCCGATTTTTATCGGTGCGGAGCTTCACGGCATGATCCGGCTGGTGGTGGTATCCCGCTTCGACCAGATTACGCCGGGGCAGCTTGACGCTCTGACCATATTGGCGAATTCGGCCGGGTCGGCCATAACCCATCAGAAATTGTACGACGATCTGAAGAAGTCTTACTTGCAGGCTATCCGCGCTATGGCCAACGCCATTGAAGCGCGCGATCAGTATACGGCCGGTCATACCGACCGGGTCATTATCCTCGCGGAGCTCATGGCGCGCGAACTGGGGTGGGACGGTGATCGGTTGTACAACCTGGTCATGGGATGCACGCTACATGATATCGGCAAAATCGGCGTGCCGGATTCGATTCTGAACAAGCAGGGGCCGCTAACGCCCGAAGAACGGGAGCGGATGATACGCCATCCGTTTGACGGTCTGAAGATCATCGGCAATATCGACTTGTTCCGACCCTCCGTGCCGTACATTATCGCGCACCACGAGCGGTATGACGGCGCCGGCTATCCGAAAGGATTGAAGGGAGAGGAGATTCCGATCGAAGGGCGGCTGCTGGCGGTAGTCGATACGTTTGACGCGATCATATCGGATCGACCGTATCGGACCGGGGCGCCAATCGAGGTGGCAGTCGATGAGTTGCTGCGGAATCGGGGGACGCAGTTTGACCCGGAACTGGTCGATCTGTTTATCGGGCTGTTGATGAAGCGGAAGATCGATTTCAAGCGGATCTACGGGCGGGAAGAGAATCTCGATTTCCTGGTTGAGTCGACGGCGGTCAATTCCGAAAAGGCACGGGTGTAAACGAGAGAATGAAAATGATCACGGCGATGATTCCCATCAGCCGTGCATGAGGCGCCAGTTCGCGAGAATCGTCGAGAGTCGGCGGATGCGCCACGCCGAAAATCAAACCAAACGCGGCAAATACCCACCACATAGCAGACTGTAATCCAAGCACGGCGAGGACGGCAATGGCCACCCAGCCGAGCGGTTTCTGTACGCGGCGCCCTATGCCGTACAGGATATGACCGCCATCGAGCTGACCGATTGGCAGCAAGTTTATGGCGGTGATGAGGAGTCCTACCCAGCCGGCAAAGGCAGCCTCGGTGAATTGATAGAGATAGCCCGGCGTCACGTTACCGATAAGCAGCGGCGTGAGTGCGCGGACCAGCAGTGATTCGCCGTCAAGCGAAAAGGCCAGATCAGCGGGGCCAAACGCGGAGGCGGGCAGAATCGACGAGCGCGAGAGGCCCCAGAGCAGCCAGCCGATGGCGACGATCCAGCCGGCGATCGGACCGGCCGCTCCGACCTCGATGAGATCGCGACGGTTCCAGAAAGGGGAGCGCGATTTGATGATGGCGCCGAAGGTGCCAATGATGTTTGGGGCCGGAATAAAATAGGGCCAGGACGTAACAATACCCCGGCGGCGGCTGGCGACGTAATGGCCCATCTCGTGCACAAGAAGGATGGAGATGATAGCGACGGTGAATTCAATACCGGCGCCGTGGCGGAGATCGAGCAGGGTGCGCTGGAAGGCCTCGGTGACGTGTTCGACGAGGGCGAAGTTTTTAAGAAAGACGGGCACGAAATAGACGGAGATGAGGGTGGCCACAAAGAGCAGAATGTTGAGCGGGGGGATTTTGAGGCGCGGGTTGGGATCGATGTCGAGAACAAGATGACCCTCGGCGTCGCGCAGGTCGAAGTGGTAGCCGGCGATGCGAAGACGGTCTTCCAGCATTTTTCGGGAGGCGGTCGGCTGATACCGGTAAGCAAGGCTCAGGATATAGCGATCGGCGTGGCGCCAGATCGCCTCGACCTCGAACATATCGGCGACGAGAGCGCTCATCTGCTGAGCGTGGCGGTCGGACATGGGCATTTCCATACGATAGTATACCCATGAGCGGGGGGATGGGATAGGAAAAAGAGGGGGGAAGGAGAGCGTCAGGTCACACGCCGCGAAGCGCGGCGCAGGACCTGACGCAACGGGAGAACAACGCCTCTCGTCTGCGCTCGAGGCGGCGAAAAGTGTGTGATCGTCGCACTTCGACGGAGTTTATCCTGAGCCCTTCGGCTTCGCTCAGGATGAACTACGCCGACGGGCTCAGTGCGACGAGGTGTCGATATCGCAATTTGTCGTGGTAGGTCGAAACCACAAGCGTCTCAGCCCACAGAAAAGAACTGAAAGATTGCCACGGCCCGAAGCGGGCCTCGCAATGACACTTGCAGGGGTCGGGCCTCGCAAATGATTGTGACGAGGGATTCGTGCGAGTAGGGGCGGTCAGTGAGGAACGAGAGAGTTGAGGTTGCTTCGTCCCCTTCGGTTCCGCTCAGGGTCGTCGCAATGAGTCACGCGCAAGTGGAGTGGACACCGAGGTCCTGAACCTTTGGGAAAAGGTTCAGGATGACGAGGTTGAGCCATGAGCGTCAGGTCACACGCCGCGAGGACGCGGCGCAGGACCTGACGCAACCTACACCGTCAGGCACGAGGGCCTGACGGCACAGCAATACGGGGCCTGACGGCACAGCAGGATCGAGGCCTGACGGCAAACGGTTTGTCAGGTGCGGCGGGAGGCGGAAGCGGCGATGGCGCGGCGGGCGATTTCGTCGGAGATGCCACAAATGTCAATCAGTTGATCAACGGCTTCGTCCAAGTGTTTCAACCATTCCCGTTCGGGATACTTTGCCCGCAATTCGTCAATGACATCCTCGGCGATCGTCGCAATATACTCGGCGTACTTGTGCCGCTTGCCGACTGAGAGGAACGGGATCACGTACTTGTTGGCCAGATAGGTGGCCATGGCCAGCCCGACACTGCCGAGCAAGCCGAGCAGCGACTGAGATGATAGAAAATCCATGTGAACTCCTACAATGAATGTGTCCCGGCTACCAAGTGAGTTGCCAGGACGTGGTTGAGGGGATAGTGAAGCGTTTGCGAAGAATAGTACCGTCAGCACGAGCAATACTGATTTCGTACTGGGTGTCGGCGGGAGCGAGTTGTGCACTGGGGATCAGATCGAGGAAAAAGTAACCGGATACATCGGAGCGGGTGGAGACGGACGCCGGCGAGATGACCAGCGAGCCGGCGCGCGAGACACCCTTTGGCAGACAGGCGGAGATCGAGGCATTGGCTTCAGGCGAGCCGGAGATGGAGTAGAGAAAACCGTATATGCGACAGAGGTTGGGCGAGGACGGTGTGCCGGGAGTGAAAGCGTATCCGCAAATTGTATCAGTGCCGGCGCCGGAGACAATCAAGGTTCTCGGAGCGGGGAAGACGATTCCCGGAGCTCGCGCAATCAGCACATACGTGGCGGGATCAAGATTGAACGAGGTGCGGCCGAGGGTGTTGGTCAGGCCGGTGGCGATCAGGGCTGATTGATCCTGATTACGCACCGTAAGGGAAACGTCGGGCACAACCTGATCATTGGTGGTATCGAGCGCGACCACGGTCACCGCATAGGCGCCGCCGCCAGAAGAGAGGCCGGAGATTTCGGTATCGAGATACTTGCCGAAGGTGCCTGAGGTGTTGTGATTACTTTTGGGTGCGTTCCAGACCCAGCGGGCGATCTGCGTGGAATCATTACCGCCGGAGGAACCACCGGCGCGCGCCTGGAGGGTATCGAGAATCGCGTAGACGGTGTCGAGAGATTTCTTGAGCGAGTCAATCGCGGCGACAGCCTTGCGGGCGGCAAGACCGGCCGAGTCGGCCATGTCGGAGAGGTCAGCGCCAATTATCTGAAAACTGAAACGATTAGGCGTGTAAAGCGGGCCGGAGTTTCGTTTGGCGACAATTGCGCCGGCGTAGACGCCGGGATCCCCGGGGCCGTCGATATCGGCCACGGCGCGATGGAAGTAGTAGTAGGTTCGTCCACGGACAACAAGCGAGTCGAGACCGGCGAGGGCGATCGTGCCAGAGTCGGTGAATATCGCAGAGTTGGTGCCCGATTTCGCGATCAGCACGAAAAACGAGTCGCAATTGGTGGGGTTGCCGATTGAGTCGGTGCAGTTGACCCAGACGGTGAGGGTGTCCTCGCCGCTGGAGCCGATGTTGTTGACGATGGCAGCGGTGAGGGGAGAGGTGAGGAGGAGGAAGAAGAAGAGTATGTGTTTCATAGAGGGGAAGTGACAGTTGGTTTAGTATTTGTGTCGTCGCACTTCGACTTCGCTCAGTGCGACGTGATGGTAGTAGCGCCGTTGACTTCGTCGGATTTGAGGTTGCTTCGTCGCGTAGCTCCTCGCAATGAGTTACTACGACAAACCGGTAGATTTGAGGTTGCTTCGTCCCCTTCGGCTGCGCTCAGGGTCCTCGCAATGAGGATGATACAGAGCTCACGCTCTCACCCAGGCCCTCACCCGGGCCCTCACCCCAGCCCTCTCTCAGAGGGAGAGGGAGGAAGAGAAGAGCGTAGCGAGAGCGCGGTGAACGAATGCAGAGTCGAGGTTGCTTCGTCCCCTTCGGCTCCGCTCAGGGTCCTCGCAATGAGTTGTTACGACGAATCGATGCAAAGGGGTGGAGATAGGCGCCCGCTCAAGGCGGGCGTGACAGTTTTGCACCCTACGTCAGGCAAGGGAGGTCGGGCGGTACGCGGCGGAGGTCAGTCTTGAAGGCGGCGACGGGAAGTGAAGGGGGCAGAGGTGGTCGTGTACTTGACGTAGATGGCCAGTTTGCCCTCGAGGACAGTTGCAATACCGCCGGTGCCGAAGGGGTTGTCGGGCGGAGGAGTATCGAACCGCGTCTTGAGGGAATCACTCGACGTGCCATCGTCGTAGATACGAACACTCGTGCCGCCGGCGCGCACAAGGAAGCCAAGCCAGTAGTCGGTGTTGGCAGAGAGTGACTGGCCGGTGAGGGCGGCGCCGTACCAGGCCTGGGTCGTGTTGACGACCCGACAGGTTGTGCCGGTATCGACGAGTGCAGACGGGGAACCGCTGCTATCGGCGTAGATGACGAAATCGATCGTGTCGCTGCCGTTGTGGTTGTGATGGAAGTAGCCGTAAATCGAATCGGTGATCCCGGGCGCGGCGCCGGTGCGGAACTTCATTACGCATTTTCCACCTGAGGCGCGCTGAGAATAATAGGAAGGGTCTGGGGTGGGATGACAGCCGAATTCGGCGGCCGAGGCGAGTCGGCCGAGCGAGACGAGCATGACGGCGATGACGGCGAGCAGGCGAATGAGTCGAGGCGAGTTATGAAGCGGCATTTAGTTGGCGGCTCCGGTATCGGCGTCGGGTGACGTTTCGGTGGATGTCGGGAGATCCTTGCGGATGGTATTGAGCAGGTCGAGCAGTTCTTTGTGGCCGGATTGACCGGGGACGAGTTTGCGGCGGAGTTCGATCATTTTGAGGAAATCTCCAAGTTTGGCGGTTTGTGCGATGTTTTCGACGATGGCGAGATAGGTCAGTTCGATGAGATCGTCGAGCAGAGCGATGTGATCCTCGAGTGCGGGCGGCGACGTCGGCGTGTCCATCAGGAACCCATTTCAACGATGACCAGATCGGCAGGTACGGCGGTGTTGACGGAGGAATCGTGAGCGATGGTGAAGCGGTCATCGGATTCCCGTCCGACCACAAAAACGGGGACAGTCTGTTTGGGGCGGGGGATGACGCGAGGGGAATCGATGTGGGCGGGAAGGTGATTACCACGGTGGTCAACGAGATTAGCGAACAAAACGTCCTGGCGGGCGCCGGCGAGGTCGCTCGAACCGAGGAAGACGGTGGTGGTGGGGTCGACGGTTTCAGTGATGAGATAGTCGGTCTGGCCGAGGCCGGGGAGTCCGTAGACGGAGAAATCGGAGACGAACCAGACGCGGCGGTGAGTGGGATGGGGATACATGGGAACCTCGGGCAAAGCTGTTAGGAGAGGCGCGGAGAGTGCGGGGAGGTGATCGGGGCGCGGAAGTTGGCAATGAGGGTGGAAGAGCGGGCGGCGTAGTCGTCGGCGAGTTTCAACCAGACAGTGGCGACTTTGTCCTGACCGCGAAGCGAGGAGAGCTCCCGGGCGGCGGCGGTTCGGCAGAGCAGTTCCAGAGCGCGGAAAGTCGCGGCAAGACCGAGAATCGGGTCGGCTTCGAACTGGCGAGTGGGGTCGACCTCGCATTCAATCAGGGCGTTGGCTGTTCCGGCGGCAGAGGCAGCCATGTCGTCGTCGACGCCGGCAAAGATGGGGGTGAAATCGACATGGATCGTCGCGCCGGATACAAGAGAACCGCCCAGGTGGCGGCGGAGGCGGCCGTGAGCATCATCAAGATCGAAATCGATGCCGAGGGTGAGGACAGTGTACGGCAGGTACCAGAGGGTGACAGCCTGACCGGGCAAGAGGGCGCCGGACGAGGCTGGAGAGATGGTGCCCTGTTCGTAATCGATGATGAAATCGACTGATTCGGTGAAGATTGTGCCGAGCGATGAATCGGACGCGACGGTGACTGAGCCGCGAACGACGGGGGATGCCGCGAAGGTTGTGGCGGTGGCGTTGAGCGTGACGGCGACGCGAGTGAGGGTGGCGGTGCGAAGTGCCTTGACGGTGCAGGTGGAAGCATCGACCGCGCCGCCCCAGAAGATGACCCAGTCGGAATCGGGGACTACAAGAGAGTGATCGGTGACGCGCGATTGCAGCGGATAGGTGGAGATGAGATGACGGCGAATGAGATCGGGAGTGGTGTAGGGCATGATCAATTCCTCACACAAGATACAGAGGACGATTCGGAGAGGCCGGCAATTCGTGAAGCGACCGGAGCGGCAGCATAGGATGAGGTAACGTCGATCCGGAGCCAGAAGCAGGTATGCGAGCCGACGGATGATTTCTGCCAGGCGAGCGGGATGGAAGCGTAGTCGTCCCAAAGCACGATGCGAACGATTTCACTCGTGAGATGCGAGGCGCCGCTTGCGGGAGTGAAGGAGACCCACGAGGAGCCGTCCCAATAACGATAGGTGACCGTTCCGCCGACGCCGGGTGCGAAGAGATTCATCTGCACATAGCGGAAGGGACGATCGAGGCCGAGGTAGAGACAGTCGCCCACGGACTTGACCAGGCCGAAAGTGGCCGGGTGGTAAACATCGGCGGTGTCGGCGCTCGCGGCGGCGACAGTGAGGTCGGCGTGCGAAGCGGAAACGTGATCGTAGAGAATGACGCTGTCGAAAGTCCGGCGGCGCAAATCGAGGGGTGCAGGTGTGGTGAAGGCGGATCCGGAGCGATAGACGTAATTGAGTTGTGTCTGCGCAGCCTCGAAGCCGGCGAGGAAGATGATCACCGGCGTTTCGTCTCGAAACAGCATCTGTGCAGAGAGGGCAGTTTCGGCGACTGTGACAGCGGGACTCCAGGTAACGCCGTCGAACTGACGGTAGCGGAGTTGAGCGGCTTCGAGAAAGGCGAGACCGACAGCGCCGGAAGGGGAGAGGGTGGCGTCAAAATGAGTGGAGAGGTTGCTGGAGGCGGCGAGTTGAGTCTCGGCTGACCACGAAGAGCCATTTATCGCACGAGTGCGGGAGGTGAGGCGAATACCGCCGTAAGCGAGGAGGAGCAACAGATCGTTTGATCCGCAGAGCAGGCGCGCGCTGAGGAACATGGCCGCATCGGAGACAGCCTCGCCGCCATCGGATGGCCCAGTGCCCCAAGTGGCGCCGGAGTCGGTTGAGGATTTAACGTAACAGGTGCGATTGGGTGCAGAGTAGCGGGTGAAGGCGACCCAGAGTTTGCCCGACGGCTCGAGGGCGACGGAAGGAGAATAGCACTGGCCGAGGTCGCAGGCGGCAACTTTCTCACCAATGGACCAGGTGCTGCCAGTGAAAGTGAGTCGTCGGGAGACGAGGTTGAAAGTCGATTGCTCAACGTAGATGACAGTGATGTTTCCGGAAGCATCAATGCAGCAGTCGAACGGAGTATCGGCGGAGTCGGTGGCGACAGTCAGGGGTGCAGACTTGGCCGCGTAAGGGTAATCCGCGAAGATGAGCGAGAGAGTGTTGGGTGACGTGTGAAGAAGGGCAACCAACCGCTTCGCGCAGGGTCCGGATTCGAGACGCAGAAGGCGGTGGTGGGTGGAATCACCGAGGGGTGAGATGGCGGTGGCGGCTGTGAGGGAGAGGTTCATAGGGGTTGGGAGTTGGGAAGTGAACGGGAAGCGTCGTCGGGTTTTTGTCTTACGGGCCCTCGCCCCAGGCCTCTCCAAGAGGGAGAGTGGGAAGAGAAGAGTGGCGTTCATTGGGGTCGCACTTCGACTTCGCTCAGTGCGACGGAGGGGAGGGCCGGTGCGACGGAGGGGAGGGTCGGTGCGACGGTGGGGAGGGGTAGTGCGACGCGGCGTGTGATGCAACATTGTGTGGCAGTGGACACTGAGGTCCTGAATCATAAGAATGATTCAGGATGACGAATGCGGGGCGAATGATTCAGGATGACGAATGCGGGGCGAATGATTCAGGATGACGAGGGGGAGCGAAGCGTGGCGCACGGGACGTACGCCACGCACAGAATAGTTGCCGTCAGGCGCGGGGCCTGACGGCACAAGCGTTTATGCGAAGACGGTGTCGAGGATGAAGGCGGCTTCCTTGATCACCTTGGCGTAAGTGACGGATTCGGTGATGACGGCTTCTTCGAAGCGTTGCTCGATCACCTTGTCGTATTCCACCGTGAGCGGCTGCGTGATGACCTCCTCGACGGCGAAGCGGGAGTCGAGACCGATGACATAGTCGGAAGGGACTTCGTCGGAGCGGACCAACGCGGCTCCCAGAGGCGAGAAGAGTTCACCCGATTTCTGGAAGCGGTACCCGGCCATCGGGTCTTTGAATTCATTCAGACCGAGAATCGTTTTCATCGTGTTGACGTGACAGATGATCGTATTCAATTCAAAGGGCGGGAATTTGGCCCACAGCGTGATCAAGTCGTTGTAGACGAGCGTGCCGGAGGTGGCGGCGTTGATGATGGATGCGGCGTTGCTGTTGCCGTCGCCGTTGATGATGGTGTTGACGATCATGCCGATTTTGTCGGTCTGCATCTTGAACCCGATGTACCAGAGCAGGACGCGAAACTGGGAGCTGGTGCGGTAACGAAGGGCGCGATAGGAGGCCTTGAGAGCGAGGCCGTAGTCCTGGACCTTGACGGCGTGAGTTTGCTCGGTGACCAGCAGTTCAGGCACGTTGGCGCCGTCGCCAATCGGACGAAGAGAGAATTTGGCGTCGGACGAGGTGTCGATGAAGAAGGGGACGTAGCGATTGCCGGCGACGGTCGTGGAGTTGGCGATGAGGCGCGAAAGTTCCGGTCGCATGGACTGGCCGCGTTTGATTTCGCGTGACATGAATTCGGGCAGCAGGGTCGGTGCTTTCTGGAAGAACTGTTCGACGGTGGTCGGCGTGCGACCGTCGAAGCGGATGCCGGCGAGGGCGAGCTGGCGTTCGAAGGCGTCAACGGAAGCACCCTGCGGAGAGGGATCGTATTCGTCGCATTCGAGCAGTTCGGAAAGGGTCATGCCGCGCGACTGAGCCTCGAGATAAAGGTCGCGGGTGATATCGAGAGTAGCGGCGGTGGAGAGATCGACGGGGCCGGAGGAGTGACGAGTATTCTCGATGGAGAGATGAGGGGCGCCGAAAGTGGTATAGAATTGGTGGAGGTCCATGGGGGTCCTTATTGGTTTATGTGATGGATGGTGTCAGATCAGGTGCCGTTGGAACAAGTAGATGGTCTGACGGAACAAGGGCGTGGCGCACGGGACGTACGCCACGCATTAGTCGATTCGGAACACTTCGACTTCGCTCAGTGCGACGGTTCTGACGTCGAGAGCGTGGTGGACGAATGCAGATTTGAGGTTGCTTCGTCCCCTTCGGCTCCGCTCAGGGTCCTCGCAATGAGTAGTGTGAGGTGATCGGGAGTGCCGAAGACACTGAGATGCCTGAAGCGCGCTAAGAAGCGGCTTCAGGATGACAATTCGACGGCAGCAGATATTGAAGAGTGGAAGATGTTCAAGGGTGGCAGAAATTCCGAGGCGGCAGACATTAGTTGAGCAGAATGATACAGTCGGTGGTGCCGTTGACGGCGAGGACGGTGCCGCGGGATGTTGCGCCGCCAACCGGATCGTAACCGGTAAGGGCCGTTGCCTGCTTCACAGTGCCGGTGGTGCCGCCGATGACGCGGTTGCCCACAGATGGGACGGTCGATGACACGGGTAAACGGCAGATGCCCGCGACTTGTACGGTGGCGAGACGGGAACCATCGTCACCGTCGCGCAAGGTGAGGGCAATCAGTTTACCCAGAAGTTGATCGCCGGCGCCGATCGGGCCGATTTCGTTGTTGGCGGTGAGTTTGACGGCCTGGCCGAGGTTGGCGTCCTTGAGATCGTCGGTGCCGGGCGTGGTCTGTTTGATTTTGAAGGTCGCCAGAATCGGGGCGACCGAGTCGAGGTTGTGATCGCGAATGGTCATTGGTTCTCCAGAGTGAAGAGTGGCCGGGATGGTCATCCCACGCGGCCGGGGCGGCTGGTCCCCACAGGTTGGTGGTGATGATCGAAGAATTGCCCATAAGACGTTGGAAAGGTGTCGCGAAAGCGGGCGGAGACGCGGCGGTAAGTGTCGGTAAGTTGTTCGGCCGTGAAGGTGGAGAGGGAATCGATGAATTCGGCAACTTGCGGGTAGGCGTCCGGTGCGGAACGAGCGGCGGCGATAGCTTTGGCCATGCCAATGATGCGGGCAAGGTAGTCGTCGCGCAGGTGCTGCAGTTCCAGTTCGACAATCAGTGAACGCTCCAGCATAGCGGAGAGATCGGCCAGGCGGGAAGTGAGGCGATCGAAATCGATGGTCGGCAGATTGCCGTCAGTGAGCGAGGCGCGGAGTTCGGCAAGGAAAGAAAGAGAATCATTAACGGTGGTCACGGGTGGCTCCGGAATTTTGTTCGAGCAGGTTTTCGATGCGAGTGAGGCGGTGATCGATGTTGGTGGAGAACTGGTAGAATTGCTCGCGGGTCACGACGCCTTCCTTTAAGTACACCTCGAATGAACCGAGGCGCTTGTCAAGTGTGCTGACAACGGCCGATTCGGCTTTGGCGGCCAATTCAACTTTGAGGGATTGGATGGTCATGAAATAGGCGGCCACGGCGCCGAGTACAACGGACAGGATATTGATGAATTGTCCGGAGATCCGAAAGGGAGGATCGGCGGACGAGCGGCGGTTTTTGTGAACGAGGGTGTCGGATGGCATGTGGTGTTGCTTTGGGTGTGATGGTGGCATTGGCGTTGCCCTTCGACGGAGCGGTGCGCTCGGGGCGGTGATATCATCATTGAGGAAGCGGCTTGACGTCGAGAGTGCGGTGGATGTTTGTAGATTTGAGGTTGCTTCGTCGCTGCACTCCTCGCAATGAGTATTGAAGCGTGGTCGAGACACGATTGGCGTTGCCCTTCGACTTCGCTCAGTGCGACGGTGTGAAGAGGCGAGGGTGAATGCGGTGGACACTGAGATCCTGAAGGCCGCTCGGAAGCGGCTTCAGGATGACGATTCAGAGGCGGCCTCAGCCATGTTGTCGGGTTTCTCCGCAAGCAGGGCTTGCTCCGGAACCCGACCTACTATGAGGAGCGGGTTCAGCATGACAATTTGGGAGCGGCTTCAGGATGACGAGGGTGGGGTGGACGCAAGCGGGAACGGTGTCATTCGCGCCTGCGGTAGAAGAGGAAGCGGGTGCGGCCGTCGAGACGAACAGGACGAATGACAAATGAGCCGCGCAAGATTCCTCCGGAAGTAAACGTGAAACCTTCTCCGCGCGGCGCCAGAGCAGACAGATCGCCAGTGTGACGCGATACATTGGCAGCGGGCGAAGCGTCATCGGATGAAAACAGCGTGAGAAGATCATCTCCGGCCGGATCGGCAATGTAGCGACAACCGCGCAGGAGGCCGCGAGGATCGAATTGATGAACGAGGAAACGGCGACGTTCGGACGTGGAGTCGAGCGTGAGCAGAGCCAGGTTGCGCTCGGGCAGACGAGTCAACGTGTACTGGGGGCTGCGGTGATGTTTCCCGGAGGCCGGGTCGAAGCGCCAGCCGAGATGGAACGGCGGGAGTTGATCGAGCGGCCAAAGGTCGACGCCGTGAGTACTTCGCATGCGCCAGGCGAGCGTAACCAGTTCTTTCGCCCCGGCGATCCGGAAGGGAATGGGGCGGATGCTGTGCGTGGATGAAGGATGGGGCGGGAGGGGAAGACGGATCGCCGGGTGCGGAAAGAGGTGCACAACGAGGCGGGTGACGGGGCGGGAGGAACAGAGAAGATATTTTCGCAGGTCGTCGAGGCTGCACCGTTCCTTGCCGCGATAGCCGACCAGGACACCAAAGTGGCCGTTGAGTCCGGAGATGTTGGTGGCGCTGAATTGAGCGGCCAGGTTGTCGGGGAGAGTGTCGTCGGAGAGCGAGTGCATCGACAGTTGCTGAGGGCTCTGCGTGAGGGTCACGGGGATACCGTCGTAGGCGGGCGTGACGAGATACCGGCAGTCGTCGGCCAGCAAGGTGGCATCGGGAAGACTTGGGCGGGAGGTGAGGTCGAGCGGAGCATCGGTGGAAACGCTGGACAACGATCCGACTTTGGTGTTCTCAACGGCGCCACGATAGACGAGTGACGTTTCGAGGACTTTCTCGACCTGGCGGTAGAGGAAGTGGCATGTCTCGCGGCCGCGGGCGGTGGGATACTCGACAAACGGTTCGTGGCGGCAGAGCCGGATATCCTTGCCGCAGATCGAGCATTCGGGGTGCTGGTACGTAAAACTCAGCGAGCATTCCTTGTACACGCCGCCGTCGATGTTGTCACGCAGGGTGGCAGAGCCATCGACACTTTTAAGCCAGTAGAAACAGGCGTGCAGCCAAGGGGCGTTGTCGCGCGTCACGATTTCGGCGTGGAAGACGCGGGCGACGGGGAGAGAGTCTTTGCGGTGACCGATCAGAACGGGGGAATCAATCAACAGATCGCAAAGGTGGGGCAGATCATCAACCGAGAACCGTCCGCCGTACGCGTTGACGGCGGTCGAGGTGACGAACAGCGAGCGGATGTAGATATCATCGGCGGTCAGCGGCTTGTCGGGGGTTATGGTCTGATTGAGTAGTTCGACCAGACTTTGGTCGGGAAGGGTAGTTGGTTGAGTCAAGTCGGCGGTCGATTTTCCAAGGTTTGAGGTCATGTCGGCTCCGTTGGTGCTCTTTATAAAGGGCCCCGATTCCGCATTTTGTAGCGAATTGGTAGTACGGTTATGCAAGCGGTTGCATGGTCGAAAAGTATGGGGCGGGGTCAATAGTTTGTTATTTAGCAATGACTTAAGTTGTGTGTGCAAGGGCGAGGCATAACCTTTGGTGCGTATTTCTGGTGGGCATAGAGATTGCTGAATTAGTGCTCAGGTAAAGAGGTGACATATGAAGAATCGGAATAGCAGATCGATCGTTTATCGGGCGGAGAAAAGTGGCCCAGGGAAGTGGCTATTCGCCCTGTTCATCTTCATCGCGGTGATGACTATCACCTGGGTTGAAGTCGATGGTTTTAACGTGCCGACGCCGGCGCCGGATTCTACGCGAGTGTCGAGCCAGAATGCACAGTCAACCGAGCCTACTGGTTTTGAGCCGGCCAATCCGCCGCAGGAGCCAGGGGATCCGAGTCCCACACCGGAGCCGACGACTATTCTTCTCTTGGGAGCAGGGCTGGGCGCGGCCTACCTGATGCGAAAGAAGAAAGCTTAATTTAAGAGATTCCCCCAACCCTCCTCCCTTTCACGCCTCCAGAGAGTCCTTCCCTCTGGAGGCATTTTTTTTGCGGACGGTTCAGGACTTTGAAGGCGAAAGTCGACAACGCAGAATGCGACGATTCTTGGTCGAGAGAGCAGCCTGACCTCGAGAGTGCGGTGGATGGCTGCAGATTTGAGGTTGCTTCGTCCCCTTCGGCTCCGCTCAGGGTCCTCGCAATGAGTATGGTCGCGTGGTGGGGGTTTTTCCGCGCGTCATGGCGCGCTTAGGAACCCGACCGACGGGACCCATTGTCAGGCTCGCAGGGAGCCTGACCTACTTGTCCTGCCAACGAATACTCCACCGCAAATTGCTTTTCGTCCGGTCGGAAATGAGGTAGTATAACCGGTAACATGCTCGGCCTTAAGAATATCACCGTCGATCTGCTCACCGGCTACCCCGTCATCGTGGCCCTGGCACTCATTGTCCTGCTGGGGCTGGCGGTCTGGCTGTATATCCGGACAAATCCCCCGCTTCCGGCCTGGCTGCGGGGTATTCTTATGGCCCTGCGAATCATTGCCGTGCTGGCGCTGGTTCTGGCGCTGTTCGAGCCGGTGATCGGGTACCAGCGGTCATTTGAACGTCAGAAACGGAGTATCGGTCATTCTCGACCGGTCCGGGTCGATGCAGCGGGAAGAACTGCAAAAGAGCCGTCAGGCACGAATTGATTCCCTCCTCTCAACCGCTGCTTTCGCGCGGGTGAAGAGCGAAGCGGACGTTTCCACCTATTATTTCGCCGACAGCGTTTCCAATTCATCGGATAATCTTCGTCAGGATCGGACAGCCTTGGGCGACGCGCTGGCCAATCTGGAGAAGCGGGAGATGTCGGCGCCGGCCGATATGTGGCTGGTATTGACCGACGGAAAATCAAACAGCGGGCGCAACGCCAGCGAGGTTGCGCGGACGTTGAAAACGCCGGTGACGGCGGTCAATGTGGCGGCCGAGCAGGGGGCGTTTGACGTGGCGGTGGTCAATGTCGATGTCAACCCGGTGCTGTTTGTGGGGCAGCCGACGGATATCAAGGTGAAAGTGGGATGGCACGGCGGGGCGGGGAAAACGATCAGCGTGACGGCCAATGAGTCCCGTCGCGCAATCGGCCAGCAGCCATTTTCGATAGCGCAGGACGACGGGTTTGGCGATGTGACGATCAAGTATATCCCGGCTGATCCGGGGCCGAAGATGCTCACGATAACGGTGCCGCCGCAAGAGGGAGAAGAGACCAACGGCAACAATACGCGCACGGTGGCGGTGAAAGTGCTCAAGAGCCGGCTGGCGATCTTGCTGGTGGCGGATCATCCGGACTATGAGACAGGATTTTTGAGCAGGTTTCTGCGGCAGGCGGACAAGTACGATTTGACATTTATCGCGACCGGATCGAAGGCGGGGAATCTGGGCGGGCGGCTGCCGGGGAATCAATCGGAGATGAATCGGTATGACCTGATTATCCTGCAGGATCCCCGTGAGCAGATGCTGGAAGAGAGTTACGACCTGCTCAATTCGTATCTCGGAGAAAAGGGAGGGGCGCTGTGGGTGATGTACGGCCAGCAGTTCGCGAGCGGTTCGCCGGTGAAGCGGGCGGGGCAATTGCTGCCGTTTTATCCGTCGATGAAACGGAATTTGGATTATGTGGAATTTCACGCCGAGCCGACGGAATCGAATTTGTTTCATCCGACGATTCGATTGGCGGATGATCGGCTGCAAATCCGTGATGTCTGGGCGAATCTTCCGCCGTTCAAAGCAATCGTAAAATCTGATTTTACCGACCCGCGCGCAGTGGTGCTGGCGTATGCGACGGGGGGCGGGATGGATAACCAGAAAATTCCGCTGATCGGATACAAGCGAGTGGGGCCGGGGAAGGTGATCGCGATGGCGGCGACGCCGTACTGGACGTGGGGATTCGCCACGCTTGGGCTGGGAGAGGATCCGTCGAATTACGAGAAGTTCGTATCAGGGACAGTGAGCTGGCTGACGGTGCAGGATGATTTTGACCCGATACGGATTACGCCGGTGAAAGAGGTGTTCAGCCGGGGTGAGGAAGTGCATTTCGACGGTGCGGCATACGATCAGGGGTTTCGTCCGATTCCCGGAGTGACCGGATCGGTGAAGCTGGAAAGCTCGGGAGCGGGGGAGACGCAGAGTTACGAGGTCGATTTGAACGAGCAGGCGGAGGGGAAGTTCGGGGCGGATTTTCTAAACGTAGCGCCCGGCGAGTATGCGTACACGGGGGTGTTCATGAAGAACGGCCAGATGCTCGCGAAGAAAGAGGGGAAGATACTGGTCGAGGCGTTTTCGCTGGAGGAGATTGATCAGGGGGGTGATCCGGCGACGCTGATGTCGGTGGCGCGGCAGACGGGCGGGGCATACTATCCGTTTGCGCAGTTTGATCAGGCGGTGGCGGGGTTGAATCTGGCGCCGATGGAAGAGAGTGTGAAGGGTGAGTTGGCGTTGTGGGGGCGGGCGTGGTTGCTGCTTTTGTTTATCGGGTGTTTGTCGGCGGAGTGGGTGATCAGGAAGGCGAATCAGTTGTTGTAGGGGGGCTCATTCGAAGAGCCCTCACCCCAGCCCTCTCCCTGAAGCGGGTGAGGGAGAAGATAAGAGAGGAGAAGTCTGCAGCCGCGCGGCGAGAGAGCCGGGCGGTTTTTTTGTGGGTTGCGAAAGGGGAGAGAAGGGGCGATATTGAAAGGAGAATTGTGATATCCCCGGTGGAGGATCCTGTGAATCGCATGTTACTTTGGCTCATGATGTTGCCCCTCGCGATGATTGCGGTGGATGGACTTGCATCTGTTCCGGACGGTCCAGATAAGACGACCACAACACCTGTTCCGCCCGACTCCGTTTGGTACCAAGCATTCACGTACATCGAAGTAGACAAGTTGCCATACGCAGGCGCATCGACTGAGGGCGTCGCCAAAACCTGGTTTGCCGATGGATATGCTGTGCGTTGTGAGTTCGGCCATGAACGCAAAGTCGATTCCTCTGATGTAATGCTCTTCAATCCCGATGGGAAGTGGCTTCTCCAGACTCGCCTCAAGCGAGCGAGGCTAGATCGGAGCAACGCCGGTGATCGAGTGACAAAACTCTTTCAATTCGTGCGTCCGGACGTGCCGCAGCGCGTGCGCGAGATGCTCGTATTTCACGAGTTGGACTGGTTTCGAGGGTGTGCCGAAACGGTCGAATCTGACACTGTTAAGAACGACTCGACCTACCGGGCTTTTCGTGTCGTGATCGATTCTACCACTTTAGTTCTGCTGGCGAAACCATCCGCCCTCACTCCGCGCTATATGCACATCGAAAACCCTACGCGTGCATATACTATCAGTTTCGAATCGTACGGCAAAGTGGCCTACGAAAAATCCCTTTTCTGGCCGCCCGCCGATTACCGAGTCGGTGAGATGAAGGGATTGTATGGACCGTTGAGTTTTTCTGACGATCCACAGTTGCTCAATATGCAGGGAGCGAAGCCCGGTGATTCAGCGGACCACTCGACATCTATCCCACCCGACAGCATGTGGCATTTCGCTCTTCGACCCGATCGAGTCGACAGCTCCGCTCCTGCCGGCGCGGCCGATTCCGTTATCGATTTGTTCTTCGCGGAAGGGTACGCCCAATGTCTGCGGTTCTCGGTCCCGCGACCAAAAGACTCTGTCGATGTGCAGATTTTTGGACCTGACAACGTCTGGTTGGTGCGATCGCGAACGGGCGAAGTTCGTCGCTTCCCGCTTCCGCCGAATTTCCATTTGAAGCCGATCTCGGTTGTCGGTTTGGGTTCATCGTCAAAATTCAAGGACTTCACTCTCGGCTCTGAGATTGCCTGGTTCAGGCAGCATGCCGACGCGGTTGTGCGCGACACGCTAGTCAGAGACACGCTTTACGACGCGTACGTGGTCGCGGCGGATACGATGCGACTTACGCTGTGGGTGCCAGTGGGGGTCGATCACCCGAGATTTCTTCAGACCACCAAGTCGTCGGGAACAACGGCTATGCGTTTTGTTGCTCATGAGAAGGTGGCGTTTCGACAGGATGTGTTTGCGCCACCGGTGAAGCGTTAGTAAGTCTTGTAGCGCAGCACGGGCGCTCGTTTCGAGCGGGTCCTTCGGTTGTATTGGGAAGTCGTTCCGGCAGCACCACCTCGAAGACTCGGTCCGGTGCTGCCCTACAGGTCAGGCTGCTGCTATTGTTTATTGGGTGTTTATCGGCGGAGTGGGTGGTGCGGAAGGCGAATCAGTTGATGTAGGGAATCATTGAAGAATGTTACGCCGTCATTCCGGAAGGGGTGGCGGTTTTTTTGTGGTTGTGGGAGTGGGGGGGGAGGATATTGGAGGGGACATTTGACTATGGTCTTTGTTGCGCGACAGAATGGGCGATGGGACGGTAAGATACCGATCGGGATCAGCTTGTGATAACTTTACGAAAACTCCGGAGCGTTCTGTACGGCGTGTGCGGCATCATGTCGCTGGTGTTCATCGGCTTCCTCGTGTTGGCTGTCATGTATTTCCAAGCGCCGGTGTTGGTCGTTCTGATCGCGGGGGGCTTCTCGATGTTTGCAATTGGCGTCGGTCTATTTCAGTCGGAGACCAATACACTTCTCCGTGCGGCAAGAGGCGAATTCTCGGTGGCGCCTCCTCATGAGATTGACGGATCAAGGTACCTTCGCTGGATGGGCGGGACATTTGCAGTCGCTGTCGTCGCTACGATCATGGCGAGCATCGGATACGTCCTCATGGCTTCAGTGTTGTTTCTCGGATTCATGGTGGTGCGCATATACATGAGTCACCGTCCGAAAGTAGAACCGGCAGGCTCGTCGCAGGCTGACACCGGTCAGGCGGAGAGGGCAGGGCCCGGGCGCGCGAGATGGGGAGCGTTTCGCATGGTGGGATCGATGCTCCTGGTGACGGCCTGGCTGCTTTTGGCAACCTATGGTATGGTGTCCCGGGAATCGACCAGCCTGATCCTGGCGGCTGTTGTTGGTGCGGTGGTCGGGGTTTTTCTGATGCACTGGCAGACAGCCGCGGTGGCGCGGGAGTTTGGGATTCCGGAGAAATGAATGGCAGGATTGCCACGACCATAAGAATGGTCTCGCAATGACGCGATCAGGGCATTCACAGTGCATATGTTTGTACTGATTACTTCGTTGCATTGAGATTGCCTAGGTGCGGAAGCGCGCCTCGCGATGACAGTGGGTGGATATGCACTGTGGCGCGGCGCACGGGACGTACGCCACGCATTTGCGCTAGCTACGTCGCACTTCGACTTCGCTCAGTGCGACGGTTGGGCGCTCAGGACGACGCTGCGCGACGAGTGGTGAAGTTGTGTGTAAGGGTGGGGTTGCAGACCATCGATTGTTTTGAGATTGCCACGGCGCGAAGCGCGCCTCGCAATGACGGGCAGGAGAGATTCGCGCGCGGATTGAAGGTTGCCGAGGAATGAGAGAGTTGAGGTTGCTTCGTCCCCTTCGGCTTCGCTCAGGGTCCTCGCAATGAGTAGAATTGGCGCTGTGTCAGGCACGGGGTCTGACGCCACGTTTCAATCAGTAGAACTCATGCTGTGTCGGGCACGGGGGCCTGACACCACGTTTCAACGAGCCGAGCGATAACCAAGAAATCAGCGGACGAAGCGGGTGGGGTCGGTGATGTGGGCATTCAGGGCCGATGCGGCGGCGGTCGCCGGTGAGCATAACCAGACCTCGGCACCGGCCAACGCCAACTGGCGCGCCGACTGCAAGCCGGTCGCGGCAAGGCACCGGTCGGCGGCAATCAACGAACTGTCATGATGGCTCTGCGGGCACCAGCCGGGATTCATCACCACCGCGCCGGCCTCGACAAACACGCGAATCAAGCCCTTCTTCAACGCCTCCAGATACACCGCGCGCGACGCCGGCACAATCAGCAAACGGCAGTCGGCGTGGACATGCTTACCCTTCAGAACGTCAGCGACCACACGCAATTCGTCGAAGCGACCATTCGTATTCGATCCGACCACGACCAGAGGCATCGCGTGGGTTTCCAGTTCGCCAACCGGTTTGGGATGATTGATTTTATCAACGCGGGCGACCTGCGGCGTCAGGTGGTCGATGTGCATCTGCATGGAATGTTCGTACTCGACATCCTTATCCGGGACGACAGGGGCATAGCGCAGACCGGAGCGGCCGTTGAGATACCGGCGCGTGGTAGCGTCATATGGTCCAACCGCCGCGAAGGCGCCGGATTCGGCGAGCCAATCGGACAAGGCAAAGCGCTCGCTGATGGTGAGGGCGGAGACGATCGAGCCGCCCAGTTCAAGGGTGCGGCCGTCGGAAACGTCGCCCAATTTGCTGAGCAATGACAACGCAATATCGCCGGCAAATACACCGCGCGGACGGTGACCGCCGATGGCAATGCGGGCAGTGCCGGGTACATCGAGAGTGATTCGTCCGGACGCGAGCAGGCGGGCAATCGAGTCGACAGAAGCTGCGGCGGTGAGCGCGCTCATGCCGCCGTAGGCGAAGCTGGAGTCATCGACCATGACAACCAACTGGCCGGGGAGGACATGGCCGCGTTCGAGCGCGACCTGCTGTCGGCCGCCCTCGCGCAGGTCGTAGACATTGCGAACCCCCTGGCGTTTGCAGAATTCGCGAATGGCAGCGTGCGCCGCGGAGGAACCGTTGTGCTCGGAGCCGCTCGGATCGAGCATGACGATGACTTTTGACGGATTCCAGAGATACTCGACGTTGAGCGATTTGAATTGGTTGATGATGTCGTGCACACTGCGGTCGATGACGACGAGATCGGGTTCGAGATTGAGAGGTGTGCCGACCTGCGCGGTCTCGCTATTGGCGGCGCGGGTGAAGACTTTCTGAGTCATGGTGCGGCCGCCGTAAAGCTGATTGGAGTGGCCGTTCTCGCGCGAGCCGGGGAAGACGATCTCGAGCTGCTCAAGTTTCAGGAACGCCGGTTTGTCTTTGATGCCGTAGCGGCGGCGCCAGTTGTAGAAGGCGGCTTTGGAGATGCCGAGTTCGAGGCCCGATTTTTCGTCGTCGCCGTACCGTTCCCACAGATTGCGAACCTCCTGTTCGGAGAATTTGGGGAGCGAGTACTTGGCGATGTTTTTCTTGCGGCGCCAGTAAGCGACGAGATAGGGTGGGACGCCGCCGAGTCGTTCGCCGATTTTTTCATCGGTCTTATACAGCTTCTGGAGCTGCATCAGCTCGATTTTGGTGGGGGCTTTGCGACGGCGTTTCATATTTTGCCAAATTCGTGGCGCAGTTTTTCATAGATCGGTTCGAGCGGGACGGAGACGACTTTGGTCTGGCCGACCACGGGCATGAAGTTGGTGTCGCCGATCCAGCGCGGGACGATGTGCATGTGCAGATGGCCCGGGACGCCGGCGCCGGAGGACCGTCCGAGATTCATCCCGAGATTCAGCGAGGCCGGTTTGAGGGCGCGCTTGATGACGGTGACGGCGGTGCGGGTCATTTCGAAAAACTCAACGGATTCCTCGGGTGTGAGTTTCTCGATGAGGCCGACGTGGCGATTGGGGACGATGAGGAGATGGCCGGAGTTGTACGGGAATTTGTTCATGATCACGAAGACTTTGCGGCCGCGATGGACGATGAGGTTATCGATGGAGTCGCGCATTTTCTGGCGTTTGCAGAAGATGCACCCCTTTTCCTTTTTGGCGAGGACGAAGGTCGAGCGCCAGGGAGCCCAGAGAGTCTTGGTGTCCATAGGCGGGTAATATATGTCAGGGGAGATATCCACAAAAGCGGATTAATTTCGGTGGCCTGCTAACTGGTTGGGAAAGAGGATGTTGGGGTGGTAATTTGGGGGATAGGGTGAGCTGACTCTGTAGGGCAGCATCGATGGCGCCTCTTGGTGCCGGATGCTGCCGAGTATGCCAGGTCAAGCTAAAGAAGGCAGCACCCGCTCGAAGACTCGCATCGGTGCTGCCCTACTGTCAGGCTTCTTGATCAGATGGAAATGGAAGCCTGACCTGACTCCGCCTGATCGGGTCTCGTCTGCGCTCGACTAGGCGCTGCGCAATGCCGAAGCGTCCTTTGCGCAATTCGAAACCGCGGGGGATTCGATCTGCAGTAGAGAACTGAAAGATCACCACGGCCTGAAGCGGGCCTCGCGATGACTTATCGGGGCCAACGCGGATGTGGTGGACCGGTGTCGGGTTTCTTCGCGAGCAAGGCTCGCTTCGGAACCCGACCTACGGAATGATCTTACTGCGGGGTGATCCTACAGATTGTCGAAGGGGGCGGAGTAGCGGAGAGTACCGTGGATCGCGCTGAGACAGCCGGGGGTCAGTTCGAGGACGAAGAAGAGATCGTCGGTGTCGGGATAGATCGAGCGGACGCCGTGCTGGATGGCGAGAGTAAAGCCGAAGCGGGGGTAGTACTCTTTGTGGCCGAGGAGAAAGACGGCTGGGACGTTCATGGCGCGGAGTCGGTTGAGGCAGTCTGTCATGAGTTGCGAGCCGACGCCGCGATTCTGCCATCCGGGAATGACGGCCATTGGGCCGAGACCGATGGCGGAGAAGGGAGTGGATTCGGCGGCGGAGGATTCGTCGCGGACGGTAACCGGGCTGGCGGCAAGGTGGCCGATGATTTTGTCGTTGGCGACAGCCACGAGCGAGAGGGTGAGAAGGCCGGCGGTACGGAGGTTGTCGACGAGGCGGGCTTCCTCTTCGGAGGGGAACGCGAGGCTGTTGACGGCACGGATAGCCGGGATGTCGGCGGTGGTTTCAGGGCGGATGAGGAGAGAGGGTGGCATAGGGTGCAATCTTGTCAGTTTCACTTCGGAACAATTCGGGCTTCGACTCCGCTCAGCCCGACGATTTCGAGAGTCGCGACCCAAGAGCGTCGGAATCGCCCGATGAGAGGCAGGAATGCTGCCTTACAAAGAGCGGCGCATTAGTGTTCGGTGGACGGGTGTCGGGTTTCTCAGCGAGCAAGGCTCGCCTCGGAACCAGACCTACGGAGTGGCCCCACCGACCTACAGCTCCTTCACGACGACGTTGATCCCGCGCTTCTTGAGTTGCGGGAGGAAGATGGCGGGGTTGACCACTACCTCCTGCGGTTTCACGCCCCGTTCCTTAATCTGGCCGCTCGCGGCCATCCAGGCGATGATGGTCGCCGGGAACGAGGTCGTGCGCATCATCGCAGTGAGGCCGGTTTTGGTGTCCTGGCGATCGACGATCTCATAGACGATCGCTTTCGGTTTGCCGTCTTTTTTGCCCTCAATAGTGCAGCGGACCAGGGTAAGATCCAATTCGCCAAAGGACAGATTTTTGTCGAGCACGGCCTTGAGAACATCGCGCGGGGATACGTCGACGCCACCCACGGTCACCGGTTTGCGCGAGCCGAGGCCGATATCAAGCATTGCTTTGACCAGGACGCAATGGCCGGGGTAGCGGATCGTCTTGTAATCGAGAAACTCAACTTTGCCCGCATAGGTATCGGGGAGTGTTGAGGTGCCGCCGGAGGTGTAGAAGGCCTCGAGTGCGCCGATGCCGTCGAATTCGAGCGATTCAATGTCGGTAAGGGGGTGGACAGTCTCCTGCTTGCCGTTTTTGAGAATTACGCACGGCTCCCAGTATTCGTTAATGAGACCTTCGGCCGAGAAGACCATTTGATAGTTGAGCGGCGGGCGGGGGGACTGGGGAAGGCCGCCGACACGGATTTTGACAGATTTGGTGGTGTCGAGCTTACTGATACCATCGGCAACGAGGATCGAAACCATGCCAGGGGCAAGGCCGCAATCGGGGACGATCATGACGCCGGCCTTCTCGGCCTCGGCGTTCATGGCGAGTTCGGATTTGACAGCATCGTTATTGCCGCCGAGGTCGGTGAGATGGCAGCCGGCGGCAATAGCGGCTGCGGCAGAGTCCCGGGTTGTAAGCATATGTGACACAGGAGACTGCGGCGTCGTAACCGGTCAGAGCCCGGGTGGCGGCGGATTCGTCGCGTGCGTCGAGCCGCCCGGCGACCGCCTTGCCGTCGCCGTATTTCTCTGCCATTTGTCGGGCGAGAGACTCGTCGATGTCAAATATGCCGACCTGATCTACACCAGAAATTCGGGCGAAATCGTAAAGCGCCGCCCGACCCATCAACCCTGCGCCAATAACAGCCAATCTCATTGAAGAACTCCTTACGTTGCTTAGGGAGCAACATACTATGCCGAGCGCCAGCGAACAAGTTTCAAGCGGCTCCATGATGGTGGGTAAGGAATTAGAGCGAAGTGACGATACCTAATAGTGTCAATTGGGGGATCTCAACCGATGCAGTCCCGGGAGAGGAAAGGCATGAGCACACGCCAGGCGACAACGACCGATAGTCTGACGTCAGAGGATGTCCGCGATCTTGAGCTGATTCGCGTACTGAAGCCGTATCTGGCGAAAGCACTGACGCTCAATCACGACGTCAACAATCCACTCTGTGCGATTCTCGGCTATGCTGAATTTATCCTGAGCGAAGAGGAATTGTCGCCGGATCTTCGCGCGAATGTCGAGCAGATCATGAATGCCGGTGAGCGGATTCGCAAGTTGGTGGATGAAATGTGTGCGGAGAAGATTGCCGCGGCCGAAAAGATCGATTTATCGACCGTGATCACCGGTCATCATCCGGTCACGTGATAGGCGCAGCGACGGCGCAGGATGTGAACCAGTCCCGTGGAGCAGGAGAGCTTCACGGGGCTGGTTTTTTTGTGGAAGGATTTTACCGACCATCAACCCGGACCGATTCCAGAGGGAGAGGGGGGAAGAGGAGAGCGTGTCGAGAGCACTGTGGACGATTGCAGGATTGAGGTTGCTTCGTCCCCTTCGGCTCCGCTCAGGGTCCTCGCAATGAGTAATGACGATGAGTCGTTGCAAAGGTGTAGTGATGGGCGCCCGCTCAAGGCGGGCGTGACATTGGGGGAGGCGGGCGTGACATTTTTGGGGGGAGAGCTTGTCTGCTGAGGCTGGCGCACGAGACGTACGCCAGCCATTTGAGAACCAGATTCTCGGGTCTGTCTAACGGGCCCTCACCCCAGCCCTATCCCGGAAGGGAGAGGAAAGAAGAGGAGAGCGTGTCGAGAGCGCTGTGGACGATTGCAGGTTTGAGGTTGCTTCGTCCCCTTCGGCTCCGCTCAGGGTCCTCGCAATGAGTAATAACGATGAGTCGTTGCAAAGGTGTAGTGATGGGCGCCCGCTCAAGGCGGGCGTGACATTGGGGGAGGCGGGCGTGACATTTTTGGGGGGAGAGCTTGTCTGCTGAGGCTGGCGCACGAGACGTACGCCAGCCATTTGAGAACCAGATTCTCGGGTCTGTCTTACGGGCCCTCACCCCAGCCCTCTCCCAGAGGGAGAGCGTGTCGAGAGCACTGTGGACGATTGCAGGTTTGAGGTTGCTTCGTCCCCTTCGGCTCCGCTCAGGGTCCTCGCAATGAGTAATGACGATGAGTCGTTGCAAAGGTGTAGTGATGGGCGCCCGCTCAAGGCGGGCGTGACATTGGGGGAGGCGGGCGTGACATTTTTGGGGGGAGAGCTTGTCTGCTGAGGCTGGCGCACGAGACGTACGCCAGCCATTTGAATGACGATGAGTCGGTGTGGAGGACGCCGAGTTATTTCGCGTTGTTATCGGCGGAATCGCTGCCGTTGTCGGGGTCGATTTCGACTTCGACAGGGCCGTTGCGGTCGTCGAGTTTGCGGCGGAGTGGAGTAAAGAGGAACAAGCCCAGGAGAAGAGCGGGAAGAAAGATCGGCACATAATGCGCAAACACGGGAACGTCGACCGATGGCACAGCCGGAGGTGGTTCGTCGACAGCGCCATGCTTGACCCATCCGCCGTGGCTATCGGGAATCCATTCATCTTCGCTCGGGAGCCACGGATAGGATGGACCGTACATGAGATGAAGTACGCCCTGAGCGGCGAAGAAGAGAGCGATCAAAGCGATCAGAAGGAAGATAACGTTGCGCATAGAGCAAAACTATACTGCGTGGGTGGCAAAGTCCATAGTGCGCATACAGAAAACTGCGACTGATTCACGGGATGGCGGTGGTATGGCGAAGGTCAAGGGTGGCAAGCGGTTGAAGCGACCTGCGCCAGTGTGCCGAGTTCTGTTGCCCGGTTTGAGGAGGGGTGTTATACTGGGTCGAAAATTGGAGGCAGAATGACTCATCCGTGGCATGATGTTGACCCGGGGAAAGATATCGAGGACAGCTTCGTAGCCGTCATTGAGATTTCCCAGGGGAGTAAGAATAAGTACGAGCTGGACAAAAAGACGGGGCTGTTGATGGCCGACCGGGTGCTATACAGCGCCGTGCATTATCCTGCAAATTACGGTTTTGTCCCGCAGAGCTATTGCGAGGACCAGGATCCGCTGGACGTGCTGGTGCTGTGCCAGGAGAAGATCACGCCGATGTGTCTGGTGCATTGCCGGGCGATCGGGATGATGTCGATGCGTGACGAAAAGGGGCAGGACGACAAGATTATCGCCGTGCACAAATTCGATCCGGCGTACAACAGTTACGAGGACATTTCGGCGCTGCCGAAACATATTATTCGCGAGCTGCAGCGGTTTTTCGAGGATTACAAGGCGCTGGAAAACAAGGAAGTGATCATTGATCACCTACGCGGGCATTTCGACGCGGTCAACACGATTCGGGATGCGCTCAAGATGTATCGGGATAAACTTCCGGAGATCAAGAAGAGGTACGTCTGATGGCCGAGAAGCGTCCGCAATTCCCCACCCTGCCGGTGCTGGTAGGTGAGAAGGTGTATCTTCGCGCCGCGAGCGCGGAAGACATCGCCAATACGCATCACTGGTATATGCAGTCGGACCCGCACATGTTGACGCCGACGCCGTTTATGTTTCAGACAGCAGCAGAGGCGGCGGACGCGTATCGCAAGCTGGAAAAGAGCGATCTTCGGCAGATGTTTGTCATAGCGCGCCAGGCCGACAACATGCCGGTGGGGTTGATCGGTTACCAGAATACCAATCTGCTGAATCGGGCGACGGAGTTGACAATTATCGTCGATCCGGAGGTACGCAAGAACGGCTACGCGCTCGAAGCGTTACGGCTGCTGACGAAATATCTGGCGCGGTACCGGGAAATCAACCGGATGACCATGCAGGTATCGACGATGAATTTGGCGGCGGCGAAGATGCTGGAGAAGGCGGGGTTCAAGCGCGAAGGGGTATTGCGGAAGTTGTATTTCTATCAGCGGGAATTTCGCGATGGGGCATTGTACTCGCTGTTGGGGTACGAACTGGATTGAAATCGGGAGACAAATGATTATGGGCCCGCCGTGAGGTGGGTCTTTTTTTTGGCAGTGGGGGGCAGGATTGGATGCCGTTGTTTCATTTGGCGTTTCAATCGATACAGGGATGAAACAGATTGTGCCGGGTTGGAACGGATTCCGCAGATGGCGCGTGACGGAAGGGGGGAACCAGGGACATGATCGTCGGCGCAAGCTGTTGGGAGCAGGAATGTTGATGGGGTAGCTGTGCGGGAAGTGGGGAATTGGCACACGGTTTACATATGGAAAGCTTGTCTGTCTCGACTCAGGGGGAAAAGGGGCAGGCAAGATGGGGGCTTCGGGGGGAGCAAAAATCGGGGCTACACTTCGGGGGAGCTGCGGACTTCGGGGACTGGTCCGCAGAGTTCGTGAAAGAGCAGTCTGCGCAAGCAGGCTGCTTTTTTATTAATGCGGGGCGTAGGCAAGTCATTGAAATCAGGGCGGCGGGATGATCGGGCAATGGACTGCCGTGTATAATGGGGTGATGAGCGAAAGCCACGTTTCTACAGCATTGACGAATGAGGTCGCCGACGCACCGGCGAGCGCGTTACTCTGCCTTTGCCCGGAGAGTGATAGCGATCGACGTTCGATAATTACCCTGGCCCGACGTCTGGAAGGCGAAGGGTGGCGGGTGACGGTGGCGTCGCTGTCGTCGAACCGACAGGGATCGACCTCTCTGGTTGACCTGGTGACCGGGTTGCCGTCGATCTGGCGCAACAGGGCGCAGGCCATAGCGCATGTCGACGTGGTCTACCTGGCCTCCGGGGCGGAGGTATCGTCGATTATCGCAATACTCCCGTCAATCGTGCTGGCCCGATTTTTCGGCAAGCGAGTGGTGGTCCATTTCGGGTTGCTGGAATCGGAGAAGTACCTGTCACGGTGGCGGAGTTTGCTCGGACCGGTTTTCCGGATGGCGGATGAGATCGTGGTAAACTCGCGGTATTCGTCGGCCGTGTTTCAGCGGTACAGTCTCAAAACCAAGGTAGTGGCGGCTCCTGTGGACGTGGAGCTGATTCAGGAGCGTCACGTGAAATCGGTGCAACCGAAGATCCTGCTCGATCGTCCGCTGGAACCGATCTACAATGTCGTTGGAGCGCTGGCGGCGTTTCGTCTAGTGAAGCAAAAATATCCGCGGGCGGAGTTGATCCTCACCGGGCAGGGATCTCAAGAGCCGGAGTTGCGGGTGATGGTCGAACGTGAGCGGCTGGCGGGGGTGACGTTCAGGCGGGTGGCGGACGACGCCGGTCGGTTGGCGTTGTATCAGGAAGCGGACATGTACCTGAATGCATCGCTGCTTGATGATACGCCGTTGTCGCTGATTGAAGCGCAGGCAGCGGGATTGCCGGTGGTGACCACTGACGCGGGGGGGATTCTGAATATCGTCAAGGACCGGGTGAATGGCCTGGCGGTACCGGTGAGTGACCCGTCGGCGATGGCAGACCGGATTATCGAGTTGGTGGAGCACCCTGAGTTGGTGAGTGTGCTGTCGCTGCAAGGGCGGCAGGATGCGCTGAAGTATAGCTGGAGTGCCATGCGGTCGGGCTGGGTGAATTGCCTCGCGGCGACCCGGCGCGGCTAGCCTATCACATTTGACCGCGGTGCGGTCGTTCTCCCGAAAATGGAATTGCCCGGCGGAACCGGCGACGTATATTGTCGGCATGATAACCACATTCAGTCATAGCGCTCTGGAATCGTACCGGAGCTGTCCCAAGAAATTCCAATTCGAATACGATTCCGATATAGACACACCGGATCGGACGACGGCCGACGCCTTCCTGGGATCGGCGGTGCACACGGCATTGAAACGTCTGTACGATGCGGTTGGCGACGGGGTCGTGCTGCCACTCAACAACATTCTCGAGAGATACCACCGGCAATGGGGGGGCGACGCCAAGAAGATTGAGGTCGTCAATGAGAATATGGCAGTGGGCGACTACATCGTCCTCGGCGAGAAAATGCTGCGCACGCATTATGAACACTACGCGCCGTTTGATCAGGGAGTGCAGATCGGGAGTGAGATGGCGTTGACGTTTGAGCTCCCGGGCGCCCTGATCGGATTCAAAGCGCGAATCGACCGGCTATGGAAGCGCAAGGACGGGGTAGTGGAGATTTGCGATTACAAGACGGGCAAGACGATGGCATCGGCGATGGACCCGTCGTTCTGGTACCAGATGGGGATATATCAGCTGTCGGTGCAGGCGCGGTATCCCCAATTCACCGACGTTGAATTGTGCCAGTACTACTTGCGGCATGATGAAGTGGTACGGCATCGGATGTCGTCGGAAGATCTCGATGAATTGGTCGAGCAGTTGCGGATCGAGGTGCTGGAAGTTCGGCGAGCCACGCGACTGAATGATTTCCCGACGCGCGAGGGGGGGCAGTGTTTGTACTGCGACTTCAGGAAGTATTGTCCGGCGAAGCGTCACGCGATGATTCTGGCGGGCGAGGCGGAAGTCGTGGCGGGAGTGGAGAAGACGACGCTCGAGTCTGCTAATGCGACGGCGGCGAAGTTTGTCGAGATCGATGCGCGGTTCAAGGAAGTGAAGGCGGAGCATGAAGCGTTGAAAGCCGATCTGGTGCAGGCGTCGAAAGATCTGGGGATGAACAAGTTCGTGGCGGGGGACGCGACGATCGCGGTGTCGGTCAAAGCTGAGGAAGTGTTTATCACAAAGTCAAATGACCAGGAGAAGTTTGGGGAGTTGGCGTCGATCGTGCGGGGGATGGGGTTGGACCAGTGTTTTACGCTCGATGCCGGACTGCTTATGAAGGACGTGGTACTCAAAGAGCGGGTGACGCCTCAGCAATTGGAGACGCTTCGGCAGTTTATGATCAGTCGCGAGTCGGCCAGGGTGACGGCGCGAAGGAAGAAGGGGGCGGAAGAGGAGTAGGGGGCGTTCATTCGGACGGGGGCAGGGTTGCTCCGGTCACGTAGGCGCAGTATTTGCAGTTGTCGGACCTTTTGGGCGCGCGGTCTTCACAAAGACAGGCATGGGCGCGTCGAATCAAGTTTTCCACCCAATCATCACTACCATCGTACGGATGCAGGGTCATCGTGAACGTCAGGCGGCAGTCGAACGATTCCTCGGCCTTACTGGCGTTGGCGTAGACGATGTAGCCGCGATTTCGGACGTTGTAGCCGTTGCGACGCAGCAGCCACTGGTAGATTTCCATCTGGCGCTTGTATGATTGGCGGTATGCGGAATCGAGGGTGATCTCGGCGGTGGTGCTGGTCGCTTTGTAGTCCACAACAATGTATTCGTCTTCGGGGGTGGTCCAGATATCGTCGACGGCGCCGTGAATGAGCAGGTTGCTATTCGGGAGCGGGTACTGGATACCGGTGAAGTTGGCCCGCCAGGTATCGATCTCGGGATGGAGGAGCGGGACGGCGTTGACGCCGTGCTCCTTCATAATGGGATGAGGCTGCTGTTGGGCGCGGTAGCGGTCGAATTCGCGCTTGAGAAGTTCATCGACGGCGTTATTGAGCGTATAGCCGGGGATATCCGGTCGGCCGACGCCGAGCCGTCGGTCGATATAAAAGCAGCGTGGGCATTCAAAATACAATTCCAATTTTGAACGGCTGAGCTTGAACGGTTTGTCCGAGTGCGGATCGTAGAGATTACGACTTCGTTTTCCGGACGCGGGATCGGCCATAGGGAGTACTCCTGAGTTGCAGTGAAGCAGGTTTGATGACCTGCACATAATCCATCCAGCCGGCGATCCAGCTGCGGAGTTCGTCGGAGATTACCGATTTCATCGAGAGGGTAAGCGAGCCGTCGGCGTGGCGTTCGATCTTCTGGGACGAATGCCAGATGCGTTCGGCGATGACGTCGGCTATGTCCTCAGAGAAGCGCAGGACGACCACCTGAGGTCTCAGGTGTTCATTGCCGAAGATGCCGAAGCGGCCCTGGCGAATTTTCTCGAGGGAGAAGGCGCGGCTTCGCTTGAACGTCTTTCCAGTGGGGTGCGCGCTGCGAATGCGTTGGATCGGCAGAAACAAGAACTTGTTGTGCGACAGGCCGAAGGCGACGCAGTAGAGTGCTCCCTTGTGATAAAGAATGAGGTAAGGGTCGGCGTCAAAAGTTGACGACGCTTCACTCATGGCCGGCTTGTAGACGAGTTGGCAGCGACGGCGTTCAGAAATGGCGGTAATGAGTGTATCGATAGTGGCCGAATGAGGAGTGTAGTCGATGTGGCCGACAAAGGTGGCGCCGAAGAATTCATCGGCCGAGTCGCTCGGTTGGTGGACGTGGAAGACATCGGGTCGCACAAGCTGTTTGGCCTTGTCCAGCAGTGAGTGGACGTCAGCCTCGAGAGTGGTGCCGTGGGCGATACCGGCGAGGCGTTCGAGAAAGTAGGAGGCCATCAGTTCTTTGCTGCCGATGGTCATGGGCACGAATTTCAGGAAATCGGGATCGAGGTACCAGACGAGTTCGCGGCCGTGGCCGGGTTTAGTGACGAGAGGGATGCCGGCGCAGGAGAGTTCGACGAGGTCGCGCTGGAGGGTGCGTTTGGGGACGCCGCAATCGAAGTAGTCGTAGAGTTGATCGACGGTTACCTCGGGGCGCAGGGCCAGTCGCTGGAGGAGCCGGATGACGCGTTCGACCTGTTTAATCTCGGCCATGATTGGTTGTCACTCTGAGTTTGTCGCCATCTGAATTAATACAAGAATATTCTAAAGATACGTCATGAGGTGACGCATGGCCAGATAATTTGTGGGTAGTTCACGCTACGATATTGACGCGACGGCGCCGGGTGAGCGTACTGTCCGGTGGATGTGTGCTCCCACGTGAGTCGGTGCGCGTAGCCCGGCAACGTCGAGCTACACTCGACCAAGCGATCTGGGCGGATTTCGAGGCACCAGGAGAGAATGTGACAGAAGTCTATGTGGGGAGTGCTCGTGAAGAGCGGAGAAACGACGGCGGGAGTGACTGGCGGTGGCGGACCTGGGGTATGTATTACCGTTTACGGTGGTGGCGGAAGATTGCGGACAGACGATACGGTACTGGCTGATCGACAGGCAGGGGAAGCAATTGCCGATAGTGATAGCGGAGCCGATGTTGGCGGCCTGTTTGTGTCGGGCGGTGAATGGCGGTGCGGGAGGGGGAGGAAGATGACGGCGGGGATGGTGACGGTCATTACGCTGCAGGTGATTACGATTCTGTTATTGATTGTGGTCGTATGGTCGGTGGCAACGCGGCCGGATCGGGAGGAAAGGGAAAAGAAGGACGAGTTGGAGGTGTCGGACATTGGCAAGTGGCCGGACCATACGAAGGTGTGACGTAATGTTGGGGGGAGCAATTAGTGCGCCAACTAAGAGGGAAATAAGTGGTGATTGGGGACCATTTTTCACTTGCGCCGCACAGTGGCGTGTAGTATACTGGTAGTGACGATGCCCGGATAAACAGGGTGTCTGTAGAAGATTACTTGGAGAAATCCATGTCCTAACCCCCGCGAAAAGGCGGGGGTTTTTTTGTGGGGGGGCGGCTGGACAATAGATCGACTTGTATTTATCTTGAAGAGCGAGCAGGACTCCCCGAGCATCTCAAGATTGGGGTGTAGATGTTGGGTAATCAAGTATTCTCAGTGGTCCGGTGGCGGACGCTCGTGTTATTCCTGATCATTTCTTTTGGTCTATTTCCACCTACAATTGAGGCGAAGATCTTTGATGGGCAGCGGCAAGGATTTATCGCGGGATTCTATGGGGGCGTCGCGCCGAGTGCGGCGTTTGAGTCGGAGGGAGCTCGCACCGACATGAGCTATACCGGTGCAGTGTTTGGCGTCGTGGTTGGTCATGGAGTTAGTAATCGCGGAGCCGTCTATTTCGATGTAGCAGCAGTCAGTGGAGAGTTCGAAGACCGCCCGTACAGGGAGTTCAGCATCTGCTCATTCGGATTGGCAGGCGAATACTATTTCACGAATAATCAAAAACCCTGGTTTGTCAACGGCGGGATGGGCTGGGGAATCCTGGTAATCGACCACGAGGACGGCATTCGGTTCGGTACGTCCACAAAGGGGAGTATTGGGAAATTCGTGCTCAAGCATGTCTGGGTAGGTTGTGCAATAAGTCATGCCTGGGGAAGTGGAATAACAGCGACGAGTGGTCAGGTACTTGTAGGGGTAATGGGGTTTTGATGGCCAGGATGTTTGTCGCATGTGCTATCGCATGCATTGTGCTTGCTGGGAGACCGGCGGCGGCCGCGGAAGGAAAGTCGGCGGAGGATTCACCGAAGGGCTGGTGCTACGGTTTTGGTATGGGCGTGGCACCTTATGTCTACGAATCGCATGGCGGCACTGGACATTCGGGCTCCGGCATAGCGCTTCGCCTGGCATTGGGCTACGGCTTCACGAAGCGCGACGGCGTCCTCATTGAGGTTCACAATGCCTTCGGGATGCATCGGAGCCACGGGAGGATTTTGGCCTCCACACAAGTCTGGCGAGGGGCATCGTGGACACACCATTACGGCTTGGATAAGCGTCCATATTTTACGATGGTTGGGCTGGGTGTACTGCTAAAGGCAGACGAATCGGGGAAGTGGAACGGGTACTGTCCTGGCGTTCATGTGGGGGCGGGGCGGTATGCTTTCCCGCACTTATCGGCCAGCGTTCATGGTCTGTTTGGCTTGGATCATCAAGGGGGACACTCCAACCGCCACGCGGCGATCACGTTTCTGGTGACCCTGATGGGGTATTGAACCCGCCGCCTCACCCGGCACTCAGGTGTTTGCCGGGTTTCGGAAACTTCAGCTGAAAGATTAATGCTGGGCGAAAGGCGCCTTGCGATGACGCGGTCGGGGAGTTGCCGGACTCTGCGATCCTGAATCATTGGAATAATTCAGGATGACGAGGGGAGGAAGCGGGCCTCGCGATGACATTCGCAGGGGTCTGGCCCAGCGATGACGATGACGAAGATCGCTTGCGAGAAGGGAAGGTCGGCGTGGAGCGAGGGATATGAGGTTGCTTCGTCGCTGCGCTCCTCGCAATGAGTAGCGGGGGGTGTGGTACAAGGAGCGGGGTGCACGGTGTGAGGCGCGAGAGCCTGACGGCACACGTGCAGCATAGGCGAGATTGGTGGATAGGTGTCGGGTCATTACGCGAGCAAGGCTCGCTCCAAGACCCGACCTACGGGGTGGCCCCGCTCGATGTGGCCCATGGGATGAGTGCCACGTGTGAAGCGTCGCTACTTCGGCAAATTGTACCTGAGGCCGAGTTGCGAGAAGAGGAAACAGTAAACGTCGGTTTCGGTTTCGACTTCCTCACTCAGCGATGTGCCGATGCCGTGGCCGGCGGTCGTACTGGTACGCAATAGAATCGGACGATCGGACGATGTCGCAGCCTGCAGGCGCGCGGTCATCTTCTTGGAATGCCATGACTCGACACGACCATCGTGTTCTCCAGTAGTCAACAGAACGGCGGGATAAGGGGTGCCGTCCTTCACATTGTGCAAAGGTGAATAGGCCAACAGGGCCTTGAACTCATCCTGCTTTTTCACCGTGCCGAATTCGGTCGTGTTGAATTCGCCATTGGGAGTAGTTTCAGAACGGATACCATCGTAGATGCCCACGCGAGTCACCACCGCGCGATAATACTCGGGATGCTGCGTCAGCGCAGCACCCATAAGCAGGCCACCGTTGGAGCCGCCCATGATGACCAGCTTGTCCGGGTTGGTGTACTTGCTGTCGATGAGCCATTTCGCCGAGGC